>JBGSJR010000001.1:0-51392 GCA_041741755.1 Acidaminobacteraceae bacterium
TTTGTTGCTGCTGCTTTAATAGACATATGTTTCTCTTTGATATTTAATACAGCTTCAAGTCTTTCTTCGTAACTAAATTTCATCATAAAAAACACCCCGCAAATTTTAGTTTTTTTGTCTAACATTTACGGGGCGGTTCATTGACACCTTAACTCACTATAGTAGCAAATACGCCATATATATCAAATAAAGTAGTATAAATACCACGCCTTCCCATTTGACGATCTTGCTGTGCGAGCGTGAAAAGGCTAAGAGCACGATGGTTAAGGCAATGTTCATGAAAAGCTCTACCATCAATTTCGGATCTATAGCAATCGGACTTATCATTGCTGATGCGCCAAGTACGAAAAAGATGTTGAAAATGTTACTGCCGACGATATTTCCGATGGCAATATCGGTGTTCTTCTTTCTTGCCGCGGTTATACTTGTGATTAATTCGGGTAGAGAAGTTCCTATGGCTACAATGGTAAGGCCGATAATCGTCTGAGAGATTCCAAAGCTAGTTGCAATGTCGATACTGCTATTCACAACCCAGTTTCCACCGATGAGGATCGCACCTAGTCCCCCGAGTGTATACAAAAGATTTAAACCTAGTTTTGGCGTTTCGTGATCGTTATCGGGTAAGTAGTTTTCTTGTGAATCTTTGGTATTTAAAGCCGCTTCGACAATATAGTAGACGAACACGACAAAAAACAAAAGCAAGATGGCGCCATCTGCACGATCGAGCAAGAGACTTTGCCCATCCTTTAAGAACCCATCCAAGCTTAAGATAAGCAATGCAACACCTGCCAATAAAGTGAACGGGATTTCTTTTCGCATGGTCTGTTTATGGACATCTAGAGGAAATATCAATGCCGTAATTCCGATAATTACACTGATATTGAAAATATTACTACCGAGCACGTTACCAAGTGCAATACCGTTATTTCCTTTAAGCGCTGCACTAATACTTACAGCCGCTTCTGGAGATGACGTTCCAAATGCAACGATTGTGAGTCCGATGAGTATAGAGGGAATCTTGAAGATTTTTGCGATACCTGATGCACCATCGACAAAGTAGTCAGCACCTTTTATAAGCGCTGCAAAACCAGCGATCAGCAAAACATAAGTCATAATTGTTTCTCCTTGTTTCTCATTGATTTTTCTTGAGTGTACAGTATACTCTAACGCTTTTCGTTATATAAATCAAGATGGATTATGTGAAAATTCTCTATGAAATGGGTTAATGGAACTGTAAAGCAATTGAGAATTGTACCTTTTGCTGAATACTATAAACAAACTAGGGTAATAAGGTAGTATGATCGTTTAAAGATAGTATGAAAGTTAATATATATTTGAGAGGAGCGTTAATTATGAAGCATTATGTTAAATTTGCCGCTATGATCGTAACATCCACAGTGGTCATGTTTATTTTCATGTATTTAAATACCTATAGTTTTGATCATATCTTCTTTAGTGAAACAAGATTCTATATGTCCATTTTAATGGGTGCAACAATGGCTGTCGTCATGTTAGGATTTATGCTACATATGCTAACAAATCGAAAATTAAATATAGCTATTTTAGTAGCAAGTATCACCGTTTTTAGTCTTTCTCTTTTCTTAGTCCGCAGCCAAATTACCGTTGATGATACGTCATATATGAAAGCGATGATCCCCCATCATTCTATTGCGATCTTAACTAGTGAACGTGCTTTTGAAGACCCACGTGTTCAAGAACTCGCCAATGAAATAGTTGCGGCACAACGCAGAGAAATTGAAGAAATGAAACTTTTAATTGAAGATATTGAAAGCAAGGATAATTAGTCAAAAAATGCACACGACCTGCTCAAGTATTATATTAGAGCAGGTCGTGTCTTTTTTTGCTCATACCTTTTGTTCGATAATCATGTATTCATGGGTTGATTCATGCATTGCTATGACATCAATAGTCCTAACGCCACATTTTTCAAATTGTTTCGTCAATTCATGTTGCGTGTAACGGTTGATTTTCGGTATTAAGCCAACTGCACCTAAACCGTAACCATCATCTAACTCTAAAAATAGCTTACCGGTCTCATTATTAATGCGTAAATAGAATTCCCAGTTGGACTTAAAAATAAGTAAATCATTCCAACTCCCACAATAATAATCTTTTAAATCAACCCATGTAATTGATGGATTCTCAGCACTAAAACTAACTACCAAATAATCATGCAAACACACGTAATAAGCAAGATGTCTTGACCCTTTGTCTATATATCGTAATATAGGCATATAACATCGAAAAATATCAATTAAAAGGGGGAACAAAAATGAAGAAAAAAGTGATTTTGATTTTAATTTGTTTAATGGCAATATTGCCTATGGCGGCATTTGGTATTGAACAAGAACTCAAGGTAGATGTTTTAAGATTTGAGTATATGAATTATTACACCGATCCAAGTGGCACACTTTGGAAATGGGGAACTGACTATAAAGGTGGCGAAGAAGTTTACATCAATAAGCCTGTTAAAGTGGCTACAGACGTCGCCTCATATCAAGATGGTTGGATTTTGAAAAAAGATGGCAGTTTATATAATGGCACACAACTGTTCAAAGTGTTTGTGAAAACCGAATCTGGAGAGAAAGCTATAAAAGTTTCAAAAATGATAGAAAATTGTATAGTCGATGCAGATAACAATCTTTATTGGATGGATAAATACAATGCTTATGAGAATGACAATAATAAAGTTGAAGTCAAATTGATCAAAGAAAAAATTAAAGCCGTCCATCATTTTGATAGTGTATTAGCTATTTTCGATTCAAATAACAGTTTGTGGATTTGGTCACCAACAGGTATCGATGAATTTGGATTATCAGCTAATGGTAAAATCGGTTTTGAAGGTGACGGTGAAAAGGCCTCACTTGTTAAAATCGGAGATGATATAGTAAAGGTTATCAATGCGCACAACGCAGTATACGCAATCGATGCGAAAGGCGACATGATAGGATGGGGCAAACACAGTTTGAACAACAGCTTGACACCAACAAAAATGCTATCAAATGTTAGCGACGTTTTTTCTTTAGGTACAAGCAATGAAGTTTACTTTAAAATGAATGACCACACTTTACATGCGTATGCCGCGACATACAATGATACAACTGACAGACTCAACTATAAACTCGATAAAATTCACGCGAACATGGAAAGACCTGTATTTAGCTTATTGCTTACAGAATCAGGCGATTTGGTTTACTATGATCGTTCAACTGAAACATATGAGACCTATATGAGTGATGTGAAAACACTATATGACGATGAATTTATGCTTTATGATGATGAGCCAATGGCCTCATTTAAGTTTATCGTTATTAAAAAAGATGATAGCTTATGGACTGCAGGTAGTAATTTTAACGGGTTGCTAGGAACAGGAAACACATCTGAAAATGATGATATCCCACTTGAAATGGCTACAAAGGTCATGAGTGACGTCAAGCAATTCTACAGTAACGATCGCACAACCTACGTGTTGAAAAAAGATGGAACTCTATGGGGTTGGGGAAGAAATTCTGAAGGTCAGCTTGCTGATGGCACTTTTGAAAACCGTTTTAAGCCTGTGAAGATATTTGATAGCGTTTCTGCTTCACAACCAACACCAATTAGCGTATTTATTGACAATGCACCACTTGTTTTAGACAATCAGCCTGTCATAAAATCAGGAAGAACACTTGTCCCTATGGCTGAATTCTTTAAAGCGCTAGGTGCTAGTGTAGAATGGATTCCAGAAACCAAAACGGTTAAAGCCAATCGAGGGACAACCGAAATTTCTTTTGTTATTGGAAGTACTAAAACGTTGGTAAATGCCAATGAAGTGACCTTGGAAGTACCTTCTCAAATCATAGGTGGGCGGACATTTGTACCTCTGAAATTTATCAGTGAAGCACTTGGTGAAACCGTGGAATGGAAAAGCGATACGAGAAGTATTTATATTAAAAAGAACTAGATCTAATAAATTTAATGACGAAATTGCATAATTCCATAAATATTTAAAAATTGACAATAAAAAGAGGGTCGTTTTGCAAAGCGACCCTCTTTTTATTTACTTATGGAAATTGCATAATAACCTTTTAAGTTGCAAAATTCTGTTTATCGAATTTGACTATGCCTCAATCATGCTGTTTTGATAAATGAAATTCATACAATTTGAAATTATGCAATTTCCTCACTTGATAACATTCATAAAATTCATAAACATCTGAGCAACTTCAGCTCGGCTCGCCATCCCTTTTGGATCAAACTTACCATTGCCCTTACCTCTCAGAATCCCTGCTTTATACATAGCTTCTGTTGCCTGAACAGCCCAACTGCTTACTTCATTTTTATCGGTAAATACTTCACCTTCAAACAAGACAGGTAAAACGATGCCCTTATATAAACAATAATTGTGCAAAATGATGGCCATTTGTTCACGGGTGATCACTTGTTTTGGTGCAAACTGGTTCTTGCCATTCCCTTTCACGATAATGTTATCAGATGCCCATGCAATCGCGTTTGCATACCAAGAACCATCCACAACGTCATTAAATACTGATTTGCTAGAACTAGGTCTACCTTCCAAATTGTATAGCATTTGAACGAGCATTGAACGCGTGAGTTTAGCACTCGGTTCAAAACCTTTGTTTGTTCCCTGCATGATACTATGTTCATATGCATTTTTTACGGCTTCATAGTACCAATCTGTTTCACTGACATCGGAATAAGATTCTTGATACATAACTATAAAACCAAGTGGCACATCCTCATCAAGAATTAGAATATCATTCTCTTCATAGGCATATGTTGTCCCTCTAATTTGTGCTTTTGCGCCTTCAGCACCTAATGTCACAATTGCGCCACTGATTGTGCTGCCTCTAGAAATGATTACTTCACTGTCCTTTTTAGTTGTAATAGAGGCAGTGCCTTCACCCACTGTAATTGTGCCATCTGTTGATATAGAACATCCACCCACTATGACCACATTTGCGCCACTTTCCAACAGTACTAGTTCAAGATCCTTGTCAGCTGGAATAACCATACTGCCATCTTTATCAACAACTGTTCCAGAAGGTACATTCAAACTGAGCTTATCGTTAATTCTAATCTCACCTTCGGGCTTCATGTTAACGGATTCATCGTTACTAGATGAACTGTACGTCTCATCGCTATTACGCTCTTTAATATTGGAGACATTTACTAGTATTGTTCCTTGTACAACACTGTATTTATCTGTATCTGTCGGTGTGAACACCCAGTCTTGAGTATGCGATCCTACTAGAGGTATGACGTCAGGATTTGACCATTTGATCGTACCTGGCACGATAATTTGCCCATCTTTCATAATTACTGCTATTGAAAGCTTTGACAATGGTTGTCCATTCGTGATCTCACCTGAAACGGTTGGTGTTCCCATAGGTGTGATTTTATTCGTATAACCAATTCGGTAATATGAGAAACTATCTGACTCAAATGTCACAGCACCCTCTTCATAAGTTGCATTGAGTCTATCAACAGTGCCATTCTCATGAACCCTTTCAACAAAGAGATTCTTACTAAGTTCACCGGCTTGAAGCTGATATGGCAAACTCACAGTCACACTACCATTACCAAAGTTAGATACAACTTCTTCAGCTACCATTGCCAGGAATTGGTAGGTTGGGCGATTACTTCCCAAAGCTATAGCTTCTGTTTCACTTAATTGGCGAGCTATAACTGTTACTTCTGGATTCGATGCCATAGTTTCAATCTGATTTGAAATCAATTTTAAAGCATCCCGGTCAAAATCTAAGTCAGCAACGCTTCCATCAATAGTTAATTTATTGGTCACCGTCTCTAACAAAATTTGTTTTAAACTATCTCCTGATATATTGAACTCAAAGATGTCTTTTCTAGCAGTGTCATTTATATCAAAAATGAGTTGTGAATCAAACCAAACATATGGATTCTTAGTATATGCCTCTTTCTCTTCTTTTTGCATAGTTTCCAGAATTGAATTAAGTGTTGTTTTATTGACCATAAATGCACCTGTTATTTCATCCTGAACAAGTGTAAGTTTTTGATTGAACCGCTGATCTTCGACATTTACAACTACGTCAAATTCGCGTTCAATCTCCCCAATAAGGTTTTCGATACCAATTTTAAGTTTTGTACTACCTGGTCCTTTAGCTTGAATATAGACATCATCATCGGAAATCTTCAATTTGGTCCCATTCAACATGTCAATTGCACTTTGAGATTTACTACCTGTAGTGATTTCGACCACTTCATTGTAAATCGAATCATGATTTCCGATGCCATCATCAATACTGATTACCATTTTATGATCGGTTTCTCCCTGCATAAGTTTTATAATTGTTTTAGCTGATTTACCTAATTTAAGGTCCAAAGCCTTACCAACTACTTCTACTAGTGTATCTGCAAGTGAAAAGCTTGGTATACCCCATTTTTCTTTTGCAGTATCAAAAACTAACTTCCCTATAAATGATTTTTTTTCAGTTTTATTTACCACAATCTCATGTGGAATAACTGTCGTGCTTCCTTCCAGTGCAACAACTGAAACATCTGTCAAATAGTAGGCAACGTCGACAAATGCCCCTAATTTTGAAAATTCAACAAGCTCTAATACGGAGTTAAACCAAATTGTCGTGCTCAATGTCATTTCAAAATAGCCACCTGGAGCCAGTTCGGCTACTTTATGTGTAAAATTCTCACCATAATCCGCACTGTCTATCGGTAAGTTCGCTTCTTTATCGCCAATTCCTATAACTTTGTACTGTTCTGAACCTGTTATACCAAACGAAAGGTTATATAATGATTTATCCGAAACATTTTCTAGTCTGAATTTGACCGTGTAGTCTTTCCCTCTTTCAGCTACATCATCTGCAATGATTTTAAGTTTTAGTGCTGAGCCGGCATAAACCTTAAGTGGTGTCGTCGTTGTAAACGTTTTATTGATGACTTCACCGTAAGGCATAGAAACTGCGTTGACTTTTGCAGTGAGATTGAACTCACCTTCTTTATCGCCACAAACATACCAGCGTGCAGTCGCGGTGTCAGAATAACCGATAGTTCCTAACTCTTGAGTTAGACTCTGCGCATTGGTTACCATAGACGCCAGCGAAAGACCGTCTGGAAGTTCTAACGTAGCTGCAACTTGGTCTAAAGTATCCGTACTAGAATGATTGATAACAACTAACTCAACATTGTACATCTCCTTCAACCAGCGAGCTTCTCCATAAATAACAAGGACAAAATTTTCTGTGATTGGGAAAATCCCGATGTTGAATCCGCCGAATCCTCCTCCATTACCACCAAAACTTGTAAAACCAGCCCCACCATTACCGACAATTTCATTTCTTTCATTTTTATAAACGGTATATGGTAAAGAATACGATTTCAATCCCGCTACAAATGTCAACTCCACTGCAAACTTATAGACGTGTTGGTTCCCTTCTGCTTCAACATCGATACCAGCAGCAACAATTTCATCATAGGTCATTTCTGATGTAGTAAATGAACTGCCCATAATGCTACCATTGCTTAGACCTATAGTATGTTCAACTAGCCCTCCTTGTGCTTTAACAGTAATCGTACGAACGATATATCCATCGGCATAGATTCCAATCGTATAATCATCGCTTGGAACAATAACGGTCAATTTACCATTTTGATCGGCTTTCATGGTTTCAGTAATATCGGGTGAATTAATAACGACCTCTGCATTCGCGATAGCCGTTTGGTCAATAGCATCGCAAATGGTTAGTACTAATTTTGTATAATCTGCTGTTTCATCATTTAGATCAACTACCACAACTGATACAAAACATTTATTCGTATTCCCATACATATCCGTTACAATCAATGATACGGTATAGTTACCTTCTGCATCGTAAACATGCGTCACGTCTAAGCCTGAATTGGATTTACCATCCCCAAAATTCCACATGTATGTGGCAATACCATCGTTATCTGTTGATGCAGACGCAGTCAATGCAAGGGGCTCTCCAACAGCTGCATAAATGTGCTTATCTGGCATAATCACAGCAACAGGGTTTTCACTATCTAAAGCAATTGCGGTTACGTTTACTGCATGGCTCTCGGCTGATGCACTAAATGCATCCACTGCCTTGAGTTTATAATAATAGACATTATTCTCCCCCGTAAAGTTAACTTTGTCCTGATAAGAATTCGACATCGCAGAAAATCCACTGATATAATGGTAGTCTACGCCATTCTCAGAACGGTAGAGAATAAAACTCTCCAAGGTCGTTTCATCACCACTATAATTCCAATTTAATTGCACCGTTTTATGACCACCTGATCGCGCTGTAAGAACTGGCACTTCAGGGGCTGAATAAGTAGCTACTATATAAGATTTATTTTCGATTGCAATATACCCACTTTTATCATAAACGGAAACTTTAACATCATACGAACCTGCACTCAGGTCAGCAACATCCCATGTATGACTATAAATATGACTTCTAGAGATCGTATCGTTTTTCAAAGTCACTAAAGGTATCCACGTGTCAGAATCACTGCGTTTGTAATCGATAACGCACTTATCTAACATATAATTATCGGTTGCACTTACCTTTATCATCGCTGTTTTTTGCAGACGACTCAAAGACTCTGGTATCATTGATCGAATAAGTGGACTTTCATCGTCGTCAATGAGTTGACCTGACATAACAAGGGTTCTAGCACTTTCATTGCCATAATCATCGACTGCGGTCACATAATAAAAATAAGCTAACTCTTTGACAATCCCTGTATTCACTGTGTCATGATATCCAATAGATGCAAGCTCATCTTTTACTAAGGTAAATTCTCCCGACGCAGTAGTTGATCTATAGACTCTAAAATGGCTAAAGTCGTTACCACCCTCTAAGTCTGGATATTGCCACAAAACAGTAATTTTATCCTTATCTCCGCTCACATAAAAACTTTCAGGTACTACTGGCGCTATGTTGTCAAGATCAACCGTTACAAAATCAGCCGCAGTATTACCTCTACCGTCGTAAGCTAGTGCCTTGATTATCAGATCACCTGACGGAAGCGTTGAAGCATCAAACGTGTAATTCCAAGAATAGCTTATACGGTTAAAGGTATTCTCATTCGTCATAGTGGTGATGCCAGTAAATGAAGTTCCCCCATCTAAAGAATAGGACAAAACGATTCTGTCAACTTCAACGTTATCCGTTGAACTGCCACTAATTTTCAGTTCTCTACCTCCAATTGTGCTACCGTCAGTCGGGACTAATAGTGTCGAAACTGGAGGTTCACTATCTTGACTAATCGCAACGGTTGCTTCAGTTGATGTCTTTTCAGTACCTTCGTTATCAACCACGTAAAAACGTACAGTATAGGTCCCAACAAGCAGGTCCTCAATTATCCAAGTGCCATTTCTCGAAGTCGAAAAACCGCTGAGTGGCAGCTCTGACCAATCGGCTTCAGTGTTTAGTTTGTATTGAAGCTTTGCAGTGACATCATCCAAATAGCTACTATCTGAATTGCTTAAACTCAAACTCACTGAAACACCATTTGGTCGCTCTTCTTTAACATACTCGGAAGAGAAACTTATGCTAGATGAAATATTTAGAGTCGCAGTAGATAGTTGCGCATGCGCCGCTTCAGACTGATTTCCTGCACGATCTAGGGCGTAAATTTTATAGTCATAAGTTGTGCCTTCACTTAATCCAGTATCTGTGTAATTTGAAAATGCATAGCTTAAGGTGTCTATCAACACATCATTGCGATAGACCGCGTATTGATACACTGCAACGTTATCTGTAGATGGTGTCCATCCAAATGAAAGTTTCGTCGTGCCTTGCGTATAAATGATTGGAATGCCTGGTTTAGTTGGTGGTACCTCATCGCCTACACTGACCTCTAGTGCTTCAGATAAATTCCCAGTTCTATCGACTGCTACGACCTTAAAAGTTGACCCGAAAGCACCTGCAGACATATAACTTTTGAGCACATAATTATCACTCGCACGTTTTACAGCGGCACCATCTTTCCAGATCAGATAATAGGCAACGTCATTAGAAGATGTCGTCCAAGTAAGGACAACATTACCATCCGAGGTTGTTGCTTTAAGTGTATCAATAGTTGGTGCTGTTTGATCAAAAGATAAATAGTAAGACGCATCATTATTTGAAGTAAGATTACTGCTATCCTGCGCGGTGATTCTGAAAGTACCTTCGGTATCACTATTAACCATTATTGAAAATCTTCCGACATCGTTCGTTTGCCCTGAATAGTTTTCGCCATCGTAAGATAGAACAACCGTTGAATTTGGGGTCGCATAACCTACGACCGCGTAGCTTGGTTGATTGGTATATTCAACGCCTCCGTACGAGCTCCATCCAGAAAAATAAATATTTTCTAGATTATTAAAGAAAATCGGAAGTGATTCAAAGTCATATTCTTTTCCAGTTAAGTCCTCAAGGTAGATGCCAACAGAGTCAAACTCATAGTAACTATCTTTAAATGGGCTCGTGCTGCTGTTTAACGTTTTCTGGAATAGATAACCACCTTCTGCTAAACCTATATAGGTCAATGGGTAAGATGTATAATAAATATTGCCATTAGTTTGAGTAAATTTGAAGTAAGCATGCGATAGTTGAGAAGATGCAATTAGATTAATAGTAAATTCACTATTATCCGGAACAAAAATAACCTCTGTTTGATCTTTTGAAACCCAAGCTTCAATAATTTTCGGGACTATTACTTGAGTCACTTTTTCACAATTCAACGCATAAATCTTGCTTTCTACGCCAGTTGGAGACTTAAACTGAACATATATAGTTTTTAAACCATCTCCCGCACTAAGTGTTAACTGTTGACGATTTTTTTCTTGGATGCTCGAATAGTTGACACCCTCAAAACTTTCATCCTCTGAATAACGCACATGCGAATATCCAGGAAAATGAGTATACAAGAAGATTTGATCCTTATCTGTTTGATAGTTGATTTCCTTTAAAGTGACATAGTCCTCTACAGTTTGAAGGTGATAACCTTTAATTATCGCTGTTGTTGAAACGTCACTGTTCCAACTGACATAGACATATTCAGAACCCAAATAAACGCCATCAGCGTATACTTTCATCGTGTACGTGCCGTTTGCTAGACCAATTGGCAATGCCTCAGAAACAACTAACGTTGTAGCATCTTCTTGTGTCAATGTTAAGTCAGTGAGTTTTCCAAATCCATTTTCTGAAGTATCATAAAGAACAGCGGTATAAGCCATTGCATTTAAATTCTCACAATTGCTAATAGAGATGATTTTTGTAGAAGAATCAACTCTTGTATCGCCTAACAGACTTGTTCCTAACAAAATAGTTTGAAATTCATTATAATCAAAGTATTTGTAGTTTCCAAAAGCTATTGGCTTATCTAAATCTAGGTTTAGTAGCCAATTATTATTATTATTTTGATATATGGCAGTTTGAATGCTATAAACCAAAGAGGTGTCATTTGCCTGATTGACGATGTCCATTGGTGTGTTTCGAAAATAATCAAATGACATATTCTTATTACCCCAACCGCTTAAATCAATTGACAGTGTCTGGTCACCGACAAAGATCGGGGTTACTAAACGATAATAGCTTGGAATAATCACTTCATCATCATAATGAATAATACCGTTGTTACTTACATACTCACTTATTGTAATCATTTCAGGATTTGTATCCATGTGCGTCACAAATTGTATCGTATAATCGTGATTTATGTCCATTGCCATTGGCTTGGAAAGAATAAATGAGAAATCATAGTTCCCATCACTATTGAGTGTGCCCGATACCGCCACTGTTTCAGATACGACTTGAGAGGTTGTCAAATCATAAAGCTTTGCAACCGCGGTACTTGAGCTATCAATAAGCGTTACATCTAAAGGAAATTGATCAAAGTTAAAAAAGAAATTATTTGTACTATAATCGAAACAAGGCATTGATAAAGAATCAATTTGTAACCCTGCTGTTGTTTCATCTGCTTTATAGTAAGTACCTGTTATATTCTCATTTTCAAAAAAAATATAATAAGAATCCCTTGAAAGCGCTTCTTCAGTATTCATAATTCCAGAAAACTCATATGACACAGTATTATTATCGGTGAAACTCCTTTTATTAACGGTTATGTCACTTATACCGACTTGAGTATACTCATTACTAATCACCTTTTTTAGTTCAAATGTTAAATCACTCGTTTCATACAAATTCAATAAAATATTGTGGCCAACAAGTACATACTTATAAGTAGTATCTGTCATTTTTTCTAATGAAAAGTTGGCATATTGACTATAATAAGAACTTTCGTTACGATACGTATACGCATCTTCATTGCCTTCATTGTCACTGATCTTAATATAAAAATTCGATGTACCATAAGCCGAGAGAGGTAGAGTAAGGTTATTTTTGGATAAAACGATATTGAAGATTCCGTTTCCATTTTCCATTAATGGTGTAACAGTCCCAATATAAGAATAATCTGCACTTTCACTACTTGATGTATTTGTTGAATCATAAACGACACTAATTGAACAGTTCGATTCACTATTTACACCACCAACCTTAATTATCATGCCGCCAACGACATTATCATCTGGAACCACTTCCAAAATTGCTAGTTCTGTTTGGCTTGTTTCATCTGCAACTGTCGATATACTGTTAGTGCTGGCATATAAGCTGCCACTAGCTACTGAAAGTTTAAGTGAGTATTCAACGTCTGCGATAACCGTGTCCAGCGGTACTAAGTAATAGGTAATTCGAGTAACGCTATCGTAATTACTTGTGACGTTATTGCTCAGCACTGTGCATCCAATTTCATTTTCGCTCTCGTCAATTAGTGAAAATGAAAAATTGTCTGCATTTCCATCATAACCTGTAATTCCCAAATCAATTTGGAATTCATTGATGCCAGCCGAAAGATTTAATAGGCTACCATAAGTTATAACAGGCGCATCAACTACGGTTAAAGCATAGTCTAATGTAATTTTAGTCGGATTTTGAACATCGCCATATACCACTTGAAGATTATACGAACCCTCATTCAGGACGTCTAATAAAAACAACTTATTGTAATATCCGATACTCTCCTCGTATCCATTAAGATTGAAGCTACTTGTTTGTGCGACAACCTGACCAGAATCATCAACAGCTTGAATGCGAATACCCTCTATAAATGAAGTCATAGTTTCGGGTTTATTAATCTCAGGTAATGTCGTGCTAACCGCCCCATAAGAAATATATATTGGTGTTATACTAGATTGAAGCATACTTCTGAATCCAAGTGCATCCGACTCAGAAATGTCCTCTAGGTTATCGCCGATCGGCAAGATAATAGAATCACCGCCTTCAAAAGCAAATGATTGTAAAGGCAACATAGTCATAACCATTACAACAACAAGTATTAATGAGATTGCTTTTTTTAAATTTTTCTTCATTTTCTTTGCCTCCACACATCATTTTTTTCTTTCTATAATAACCATAAACATAAGACCTGCTTCACAAAACGTTCCTTTATGGATAGACGTTGTATGTTTACATCATAATTCTAGTGTATATACTATTTAATTCAATATGGTTCGTCTATTCGGTTCTCTTACTTGTTTATTTAGTTACTTGCAAGCAAAAATGGTAAACAAAAGCAGCCTATGGAAAATAATAGTCTGCTAAATGGTTTGTATCACAAGAAATTTGAATGTTATGAAGACATGCAACAATATATTGAGAATAAATAATCACCTTAACTCTTCTTTTAAAGACCTCCAAATTTACATTTTTTTGTCTATGCAATCAGATAATTATTGATTACAATAAAGATAATGAGAATTTTGTGCGAAAATCCTAATGCTGAGGTGACCCATGACACTTCTTTATGCTCTGCTTTTGATATTATTTTTTGTTTTAATATTACTTATTATAGCCGTGAATCAAGTAAGGGATAAAAGCGAATCAAGAGAGCTTAAAATTCTTGAAGCCTATATTCCAATTTATGAAGCTTCCTTTGAGGATTTTAGAAAATTAAACCACGATTTTATCAATCATTTTAACACCATAAAATTGATGAAGGAAAATCCAACCCTATATGCGACTGATGACGTGTATAAAGACTATATCTCTGAAATCGAAAACACGTTTAAGTGGGACCATATGAGCGCCATGCAAAGCTCCTTCTTGATGATGTTTCTTTATTCCTGGTCTACGCGTTTAAGTTCCCATGGGTTTTCCCTTCAGATTAGCGATTCGATTAAATCCGACGTCAGTTATGATAACGCTTACGAACCAATTGTTCATTTAAATGAGTTCTTATTATTCTTAATACAAGTCGAATCAAAGCTACCTATGTATGCCAAAGTGATTGCTATCGATGAAGGACCAATGAGACAAAAGAAAGCGTTCGTAATTACACTTAACAAAGCGCTATATAGTACGATACCAAAAGAGCTGAAAACGTTTACACATCATAAAACGCGAAATGCCTATTATAAAGTTGGGATGGAAATATCTGATGCAGATACAGTACAACTCGTTATTCTATAACCGCTACTCTTACTATTTTTAAACTTAATTAAAAAATGCAATCCCGTAAAAATTTGGGATTGCATTTTTTGGCTTGATTGCTTGACTAATTATTTACATGACAAAAGCTTTTTTACAAGATTTATATAGTTTCTTCCAATTGGAAGTGCCATTGGTTGATCGAATAAACAAACTAGATTGTCTGAACAGTTGATTGATTTTATTTTATTGCGATTGATGATAATGGACTGATGGATTTGAATGAACTGATCCGATAACAAAGCAGAAAATTCTTTCAGAGGCATTGTTTTATAATCCACATAACTATCGTTAAAATAAAGTCGAACTTTCCGATTCACATATTCAACATAATATATATCTTTTTCATAAACCCATTGACCATGCGTTTTAAATTTTAATAACAATTTATTCTCTTTGATGACTTCTGCCTCAGGACTGGATTGATTCAGTCTATTAATCAAATCTATCAATGTCTCTTCTGCAAAAGGCTTGGTTAAATAAGAATGACAATGCGTGTGCCTATAAGCTTCCAGTTCCTTCGTCGGATCAGCCGTTATAAAAATAACTGGCGTCGTATAATGCAAGGGATTCAAGCGCAGCCTCTTAATCACTTCAATACCACTTATGTCAGGAAGACCAATATCTGCGATGATTAGATTAACGCTCTCTTCATTTCCGATTTTTATAGCATCATACCCATTGTCTACCTCGTAAATCACTTCTGTATTAAATGCTCTTAGCACGCTCTCCTTGATTAACTTCCTCATGACTACATTGTCTTCAACAACCAATAATTTCAACATGCTTCAATTTCCTCCCCCAACGACGCATATTTATATGAATCAGATACCTTAAATTCAACAGTTGCTGTGAAACGTTGTGTTTGATCATTATAGTCGACAAAGATATCGCCATAACTTGAAATCAATTGTTTGAGTTTTATGAGGCCAATCCCTCTATGAAGGGTGTTGTTGCTGTTGGTCGTCGTCTTTTTTACAAACAGATTTTGAATAAAGTTCGGTGTTATTGGCTTGCTTATATTCACAACTTGAACACTGAGATTATTTGTAGTTCCCTCTGAACGATTGGCGATATGAATATGGACCTCGGGAGATGATGTTTGAAGTGTGGCTTCGATTGCGTTGTTAATAAGAATGCCAAATATTTCTATCAATTTGTAATCTGAGAAATGTGTTCGACTTAATTTGGACTCAATGTCGCATGAAAATTGAATATTCTGACGACATGCAATCATATATTGAGAATAAACAAATGCTGCAAGAGTTCTATTATCTAAGTTACTGAGATTGTTCATTATAGAGAGATGATTGTTATCATGAGAGGGGGCACTCACCTCATCATTTATTAAAGCATTCAGCATCTCTTTGTTATGAAGATATCTACTTTGGTATGTCTTAGCCACATTTTGAAAGTCCTCAATGTATTTCATTTGGCGCTCATAATTCTCTTTTGTGCGCTTATTATCGAGATGAATTTTGAAAAAAACGAATTCAAATACAATCAGTACCAGAAAAATACAATATCCAATAACATCCACAATATTTATCAATGTGCCTCTCATCATCATCTGTTCAATAGGTAAAATCGAAGCCAATACTAATAAAAAGAATATAGTGATAAATGTATTTTTTAAAAATATTTTTTGAAAAAACATAAATCTCATTATTCTACTTAGATCAATAATCTGAGTTGCGCCCCACAATAAGATAATTGAAATAAAAGGAGCGATGACGAATTGAATCGGTTTCATTATGGGCGCTATCCCAAAAGCATGACCAATAGCCGTATATAAGATTCCTGATGGGATCATAAGTGGCGGTTTAATTATGATGGAAGCTATTGCAATTAGTAGCAAACTATCCCTATATGAAAGTCCAAAATAGCTTACCCAGTATAAATATAATCCCATATCAATAAATGCAATCACAACAATACTTACAATATTCTCAGGCCAATTTGTGAAAACAAAAACAGTTGCTATGGTGCTTATTGATAGCATTAGAAAGGTTCTCATTTTGGGTAAATGGGCTATTCCTAACATTTTTTTATACAAAAAAATGTTGAGTATACTAAACAGTACTTCCTCAAGAAAAAGGATCCACATAACGCCTCCCGATTTATAAGCATCGCGCTTAATTGTTTCGAAATTGTAATTATATTTATTATATCAAAAACAAGAGCTAATTCATATATGAATCCTTTGTATTGCAACAAAGTAAGACTCAGTATGAGCAGTTGTGAGTAGTTGTGTGAGTGGTTGTGTCAAGCTTTTCGACTCATTTATACCACGCAAAAACTGAATATAAAAAAATCGCGCCAATCCTAGTTGACTGACGCGATTTTTATGAGTCGAAAAGCTTGACACTTCAACTCTATTTCATATACATGCCTACAATCTCGAGTTTGGCATCCATGGTAATGGTATAAACAAGTGTATCTTTTTCATAAGTACAAGTTAATAATACTGCTGCATAATCCTCACCTGTCGTCTTGCTTTTCTGTCCAACAGTTGTTATAGATTTGTACTCTATAAAATTACCTGCATCAGTCAATCTTTTATCCCATGCTTGTTTTATGCTATCCGCAGTTAGTTGATCTCTCAAGTCCTCTCTCAAAAGTCCATTTATCGAATCGTAGTCTTTTGTTTGGATTACTAAGATGGCTTCCTTAGCCTTTGCTGTTACATCCTCTTCGTTGTAGCTGTCAGATAACTTTGAACTTGAACCAGAACCTGAGCCAAAACCAGAACAGGCATATAATAAGATAATACCTATAATAACGGCTCCCAATATTAGCACGCGTTTCATAATGTTACTCTCCTCTCATATTTGATTGCCTTTAATACAAAGATCAACATGATAATAGCTAAAGCGCCTAAACTAACCTCAATTATTGGTAGTGCAACTCTATAAAGTGTCGCAATACCGATTGCAGTATCTGTAAATGCATGTAATGTAAATGCTAAAATAAGCCACTTGATTTCTTTGCTGCGGATACTTCTAAGCACCATTACCGACCAGGCAATCTGCATAATCATGGCGGACATGCGTTCTGCTCCAGCTGCAAATGTCAATGCGGTATTTTCTGTGCCTCCTTGAAAAATTAGATTGAGTAATGCACTCACACCTACCAACAAAATAGCTTCAATGCCACCATGACCTATTCCAAATGCTATTCCATCCGAGATTTGATGTCTATTCCGCATAAAAAAGTACATCACCAGATAGCGTCCACCTATCTCAAAAAGAGCTGCAGAACCGCCTAACAACATGGCTGCCAGAATAGGCCTAGTATAGTTCATAACGATATACCACTGCTGATTCTGTAAAACCAACTGTATCATTGGAATGCGAATTAATATTTGAAAAACTGTAAATGTCATTGCTCCAAGCAATATGACCCTAAGGTAACTTATGTTTTTTATAGAAAGCCACACAGCAGCAGAAATTGGCAATATCAATGCAATTGATATAGTAAAGATGCAACTTAAGAGATTCACTTTATTCAACGCCTCTTTTCACAGCTTTATAAGCATAGTAAGAATATGCTAATGGTACTAACACAAGCACAATAACGATAGGTATGGTCAGGAAATACGCAGAGATAAAAGATCCTAAAGTGATTATGCCACCCCCGATGACCCATAAAAATCCAGCAAAGCGATGTGTTTTGTTCCATACAACATCACTGTCCAAGGTCCAAGGAAGCTTAATTCCCACTGTATAATTTTGTCTGCTCTTAGGTAAATAGTTTCCGCTAATCATGATGATGACGCCTACCATTGCACTTGAGATCATATTTATTGGAATTTCCACACCCATAGCGATGAACATAGATGCCGGAATACAAACAATTGATAATATGGGCACTAGCCATTTTGCCACTTGCCTAAATATTATGGCAGTATTATCTACCCTAGGATCATGATTAATTCTGAAATGTGTATACCAATTAAGCACAGTGAAAATCACTGGCAACCCAAATGCAGCCACGGCCTTTGGCAAATAACTATCTGGATTTCCTGCATTATCAAAATGGACAGGGATCTGCATTGGCAATTTTTCATATATGAATGCTGCTAAAACAATAGGAAGAAGACATATAACAGTTGCTATAACAAGTGTTTTATCAATCTTTGTTTTCATTGATACCTCCTCCAAACTGTGAAACCCACAGTATGATTTCCTCGAAGACCGAGGAATTGACTTCGTAGTATACAAAGTTCTTATATTTGCTTTCGAAAACTAATCCTGCCTTTTTTAACTGTGAAAGGTGATATGAAACCGTTGCGCCTGTCATATTAAAACGACTTGCAATATCACCTGCAGACATCTTTCCATCTTTCAGCATGATGAGAATATCCCGTCTCGCAGGGTCTGATAATGCTTTAAATGTTTCAGCAAATCCCATATTGATTTCCACCTATCTATTTAGACTATTTTCTAAATAGATAATATCACTATAAAAAAAGAAAGTCAACACCTATTTAGAAATTATTCTAAATAGACACTGACTTTTAACAGCTCATATATTCGGTGTGCATACATACCAAGATGCATGTTTATCTACGGTAATCATCTTGACTTCGGAGAAACATTTTGCGGATTGAGATTCACAGCTGAGCATCTCGTTCTTTGCCATTTTGATGAACCTAAAATAATCCCCACCCTCTAACCACTCTAGAAAGCTAATCTGCATCGATCGGTTTTGATTGTAATCATGAAAGATCACATAGTGTTTTGCGACGCGGCTCATTTCTTCATACATTATTCTTCTGTGTTCTGGAACAAGACCATGTGCCACAAACGACGCCGTGACAACATCAAACGCGTTATCTTCAAAAGGCAACCCTTCAAGGACATTGCCCGATACAAATGAAATCTTTTGTGATTTCGTTTTACTTTCTGCAATGGCCAACATTTTTTCAGCAGGTTCCAAACCTGTGACGGTAAAACCGCGGTCAAAAAATACTGAACATAGCGCGCCAGTCCCACACCCCACGTCAAGAACCGTTTGATAGCGAGACAAATCCAACTCGCGCTTGGCAGTATCTATTGCGGCGTTAAAGCTTCGCTTTTGACTCTCAAAATAAAGGCCATAGTAAGAAGCCAATCTGTTAAATAGCAAATGATGTGCTTTTTTGTCTGGCATATTGCCACCACCTTCGTTGCGTTAACGCGATGTCACCGCAATTCTTTATTTTTTGAACGTAGGATTTCACCAACAAGTTGTTCCTCGTCCATTCTATGGTTGAGAAATTCAGCTAACGTTTTATTTTTATCTTTCACATAATCGAGTCGCCATGCCAAATACGCAGTTGGAATAAAATCCGTAAATGGGAGCATTTCTTCAATAGCGCCCCCGATAGCCATTCTCTTGCGATTTGGAAATAACATGTAAATCAAAAATCCACTGATTGGACCCCATACCAAATCGCCACCTTCAGCTGCTCCAGGGAGTAAATAAGTCGTTAAACCAATTAGATCAATGATGACTGCTGCAATTAATTTGAAAGTCTTTATCTGATTAAACTTTTTTAATAGATCATTATTACTAATCATGGTTTTACTCCTATCCTAATCGCCTCAAACTTTAACGTTTTGTATAATTGTAATCATTATATCAAAAACAATGGTTGATTAACATCCCCCTCAGTGTTTTAGAAATTAGAACTTACACCTACCAAGCACCATGATACCCTATTGTTAAGCTACTACTTAGTGCACCTTGTTGCATACATTCTTCAATTGATTTTCCTTCGAGTATGCCCATAAGAAATCCAGCTATATAGCTGTCTCCTGCGCCCATGCTATCTATGACGTCGCACTCTATAATGCCAAAGTTAGTGAACGTAACACCATCATAAGCCATACTTCCTTTTTTTCCTCTAGTCACAACGACGACACTCGGTCCTTTGGATTTTATCGCAATCATAAACTCACGCACTAAATCATCGCTCTTGATGTCATCCGAAAAAAAAGCATAATCCACGTAAGGCAAAGCCTCTAAAGTTATCCCATGATCAGGCTTATCAGCAAAATCAAAGGCAACCCGTGTTCCTCTGTCTTTGATTTTATGAAGCTGTGAGGCTATCATGCCCCATATGCCTGTTACAACGAGATCATGGCTACACAAAAAATCGATATCGGCATCTGACAGTTTAAAATCCGCCATGACGCCTTCTTCGTAATCCCCAAGGATTCTATCACCATTTTGGATTTCAACATGTGTCACAGCCGTCTTACCCTCTTGCATTTTTATATGAGAGGTATCTACACCTTTTGCGGATATGGCATCTATCATAAATTTCCCATACGCGTCTGTGCCAACGACACCTGTATAGGACGAAATGCCATTCATTCTCCTGATATACACCGCCACATTTACTGGATTTCCACCGGGAAAAAATTCACCGGTATTGTCATAGACATCTATGCAATTGTCACCAACTGCGGCTATCTTAATTGTTTTCTCCATAATATCCTCATCGGTCAGTTATTTTATTAAATCTGTCTATTGCGCGCTTTGCATAGAAAGCAGGTTCATTGATATAGGCTGTAACGAGCTCTATTGTTGCGCCGCCATCATAACCACGCTCAACTATTTCTACCATTAGTTCTTTTAGTGGTATATTGCCATCACCAGGCATCAGGTGGCTATCACTTTTCCCATCACTGTCGATGATATGCAAATGTTTAAGATGCTTTCCAAGCTTATTAAAGTAGCTCATAATACTTTCACCCTGTACATAAGGTGGGACAATATCACACATGGCACCAAAGTTCGGCGAATCAATATAGTCTATTATATCCAATAGATCATTTGCCGTTGTACATACGTTGGATTCAAACGGTGTAAGCGCCTCAATCAGTAGAATGTGCTCTTTTTCTTGTGCATAATCCACTAGCTCCCCAATACTTTTGCACAGTCTTTCCCATATTTCCTTACTCGTAGCCGCATAACCAGCATGACCCGCTGATATGACTGTATACTCAGCACCAAGTGCTTTTCCCATTTCTATTGCCGTCTTTAGATAGTCGATTGATTCTTTTCTTTGATAGTCATCACCAATCATATAATTAAATGGATAGGCATTGTGTTCAGGTGTATATACCTTTATAGGCATTTCGTATTTATCTCTAAGATGTAATAGTCGCTCTATTTGCCCTCTTTTTAAATCGTAAGGATACGCGTGTGGCCGTCCTCCCCAGAGTTCGATATAATCATACTTAAACCGCTTAGCATCCTTAAAGACATCTTCCAGATCACTTCTCTGATACCCCGATGTAAACATGCCAACCTTCATAGTGTCCTCTTTTCCATATGCAAAAAGCAGGCTGCTTCAGAATTGAGAAACAGCCTGCTTATTTAACTGAGGAAATTGCATAATTCCGATTTATATGAATCTCATTTATGAAAACGGCGTGATTGAGCCATTGTCAAATGCGATAAATGGGATTTTGCAACTTAAAAGGTAATTATGCAATTTCCATAACTATTCGCTCAGTAACTGCAATTAATAATCAAGCTGTCTGTAGTATCGTCTTATTTCCATAGGATGGCAATTAAGTTTTTCTAGGTGAACATCGATCCTTGCTGTTATGACTCTCATTAATAGATGAGAGAGATGTCCTCTAAATTTATCACTGATTCCCTTAAGTTCATACTCTTTTGTATCGATTATATTGTAGTTTGCACATATTTGTGGTAGAAAATTCGCGACCCGTTCACTGAGCTTCCGTTGTGAGTCCTCTCCAACAAATACTGTGACTGCAGTGTCTCTGTCTATTATTTCAAACATACCATGGAAAAATTCCGCACTGTGAATGGATTTTGTTCGAATCCAGTGTTGCTCTTCCCAATAGCACATTGCATAGGAATAGGTTGCGCCATACTGGTTACCAGCACCAACAAAGTAATGGATGCTGTCGTTCATATGCTTTCTCGCTATACGTGCTCCTAGTGCATCCGCCGATTTCTCGACTTCAACAAGACCACGTGCAAGATGTGCATCCAACTCAGCATAAAGTGCATGATATTCGTCGAATTCTCCAGCATTAAACATGAATCTGTCGGCGACCATAAAAAACTTAAGTTGCTCATTTTGAGGATATGAAATCAAATAATCAGGCAATTTAGCAAGTTCCGTTTCCGGAAAATCAATAAATCCGATTACCTTTGCGCCTGCTTCTTTTGCTTTTTTCACACCGTCGATCATTTCTGACGTTCTACCTGTAACAGAGGAGATAATCACGATTGTGCCCTCTCCAACTCTTTTGTTTCCAGTCTGAATATACTCCGCTGCATTCTCTACAAAGAAGTTTATAGAGGACCGTTCCTTCATGTGTACTTCAGCCTGTAGACACGAGGCATAGGTGCCACCGATACCAAGCCAACAGATGTTCTTATATCCATTTTTACATATGCCATCTACAATAGACTCAATTTCACCTCTTATGGCAAGTACACCATTTACACTGTTCAACTGTTTTTGTTCGTCAAATTTTAACATGAATATGCTCTCCTAGCTGTCAAATTTATTCCCCAACCTTTAATTTTTGATAATAATCGTTATAGATTGTCATTGCTTCACCAACATCTTTTTGGAAAAATACATTTTGTTTGTAGTCAAAATCTCTTGCAGGGTCATTTTTGTAAGAGTCAGAAGCGGCTTCCACAGCGGCATCATTTGGACAAGAATAAGGGTATTCTACAAGATTTGTAGCCATAACTTGAGGATCTGTGATGTAATTCAAGAATTTTTCTGCAAGATCTACGTGTTTAGCACCTTTAGGGATAACATAAAGGTCAAAGCCAAGTTGTACAGGATCATTCTCAAAATCAGCGATTACGAGATTGTTTTTATCACCAAGCTCTGACATAGCCCACGATGCATTTCCATCGTATGTGAAAGCCACTGAAGCGGTTCCATTTGTAAGGTTTTGCTCAGCATTTCCATAAGCGACAACGTTTTCATTGTATTTAACTAGCCACTCATAAGCCTCTTTTATTTCATTTTCTTTGATAGAGTTTGGATCATAGCCAAGTGCTACAAGTGCGATAGGAAATAAATTTCGAGCGCCATCGATTGAAGCAATCTGTCCCTTTAATGCAGGATTTATGAGGTCATTGTAACTCTTTATTTCAACTGGGCTTGTATCTTTGTTGTATATCAAATAGATATAGTTCATAAGATAAGGTACACAGTATTCTTTTGCAGTCCAATAGGATTCATTGATGTTGGATGCATTTGGGACATTATCAAAGTTGATTTTCTCGACATAGTCACCATCTACAAGTGATTCCATATAAGCATCACAAGTCATTATCAGGTCATATTCCTGTCCACCGCCTGCTGTAAGCTTTGTTATAGCATCTGCGTTGTCACTCATGTAGGACAAGTTCACCTTTACTTTGTTTTCTTCTTCAAATTTAGCAACCAAATCATCTGAGATGTACTGTTGCCACATATAGATATTTAATTCTGTACTTGCGGTTGATTTGTCATTAACACTGCTAGAATCACCGTTTGCACCTGTACAACCTGTTAACATACCAACGATTAAAACCATAGTCAAAAGAATGGAAATTGATTTTTTCATATTATCCCCTCCGCCTTTTTGCGCTTGTTTAACGCGTTTTTAATTGCATTATTCAAAATCATCACTATTACAATGACTAGAATCATGATTGTGGTAAGTGCATTGATATCAGGTGTAATGCCTGACTTGTTCATTGAAAGAATTAAAACGGGTAACGTCGAGTTTTTTGCGCCTGAAAGCATATTACTCATAACAACGTCATCTATAGAAAGTGTGAATGATAGAAAGGCTGCACTCATTACACCTGGCATAATACTCGGAAGCGTAACGTTGAAAAATGTCTGAATCCTGCTTGCCCCAAGATCCATAGAGGCTTCTTCAAGACTGTACCCATCACCGCTAATACGGCCTTTTATTGTAACGACGGCATATGGTATGCAGAATGTACAGTGTCCTATTAATATGCTTCCCATACCCAGTGCAAGGCCAACTTTCATAAATATGATCAGAAGCGCAACTGCCAGTACGATTTCTGGTACGATGATCGGTATAAACAGCATGTTATTAATGAATTTTCTACCTCTAAATTCATATTTTTTCAGCCCCAGTGCGCCAATTGTGGCAATCGTAACGGATATAACCGTTGCTAAAACAGCGATGATGACAGAGTACCACAGACTACCAATGACCGTTGAATTTGTGAATAATTTTGAATACCACTGTGTTGTGAATCCATTCCAGTAATAGTTATACCTCTGATCATTAAATGAAAAGATCATCATGACCAATACGGGAATATATAACACTGTATATATGGCAATCGAGTATATTGTACCGACTAACTCTCCCAATCTCTTTCTCTTTTGTATTTTCGAAAGACTCATTTATACAACCTCCATGTCTTCTATCTTTGCAAATCTGGTGTAGATATAAATAAGAAGTCCGGTTATGATGATCAAAAGTACGGAAAGAGCAGCTCCAAGTGGCCAATTTCTTATTGCGCCAAATTGATTTTTTATAATATTGCCAATATATAGGACTTTTCCTCCACCTAGCATATCAGTTACGTAATACATGCCAAGTGATGGAATGAAGACTAATATTATGGACGAGAAGATACCAGGAAACGTGAGTGGCAATGTTATTTTAAAAAACGTCGTTCGCCTTGATGCACCAAGATCAGCGGATGCCTCTAAAAGGGATTTACTTAATTTTTCTATTGAACTGTACATTGGCAGAACTGCAAACGGCAACATACTCGTGATAAGTCCAACCATGACAAGACCGTTAGTATAAACAAAGTTTATTGGAGTATCAGTAACGCCTGTAAATACAAGAAATTTATTGATTGGTCCACTTGTTTGAAACAATAGTAGCCAGCTATTAAGTCTCATCAAAGAATTTGTCCAAAAAGGGATCATAATAAGCATGATCAGCTTAGAAGCCACTTCCTTTGGTTTACTAGCGATGTAATAGGCAAATGGATACCCTATCAATAAACACAATACCGTTGTCAATGCCGCCGCTTTCAATGATTTGGTAATAACTTTAAAGTAGGTACTGTCCAGTAATGTCTGATAGCTCTCCAGCGAAAATTTATAAACGACATCGCCAAATACGCCCCTAGACATGAAGCTAATGTAGATGATATACAGCATAGGTAATGTTACGAACAATATCATCCATATCGAAACCGGTCCTGCCATTGCTAGAGCTGGCAATGTTTTCCGCTTAAAATTATTTTTTCGATTCATATTGCCCCCCTACTACTTATTAGCCTTGATCGCAACTGCTCGTTCAGGATTCCAACCTATATTGACATAGTCGCCTTCTGTATAGGCATCATCCTTCTCAAAGCGTGACACTTTAATTTCGCTTTTATCTTTTAATTCAATGGCCGTTTTAACTACGGTTCCCATGTAAATGAAATCCTTAACCAACCCCTTCAGATTAAATCCTTCAACTGGGTCAGTGCCTAATTCAAGGTACTCAGGTCTTATCGAAACGTGGATTTTTTCACCTACTGTGAATCCAGTTCCCTTAACTCTCATGGTACCTGCAGAAGTTGCTACGTCTAAAATCCCGTTATGACAATCGATAACCTCACCATCAAATATGTTTGATTCCCCGATAAATCCTGCTACAAATTTTGTTAAAGGCCGCTCATAGATTTCTCTAGGCGTTGCAAGTTGCTCTATGACCCCTTCATTCATTATTGCGATTCGATCGCTCATTGTAAGTGCTTCTTCCTGATCATGCGTTACATAGACAAAAGTGATTTCAAGCTTTTTCTGCAGTCTTTTTAGCTCTACCTGCATCTGCTTTCTAAGTTTAAGATCTAGCGCACCAAGAGGCTCATCTAAAAGTAATACTTTCGGATTGTTTATAAGAGCTCTAGCAATTGCAACTCTTTGTTTTTGCCCACCTGAGAGCTCTTCTGGTTTTCGCTTCTCATAACCTTTCAACTGGACAAGATTGAGCATTTCATTGACTCTACTCGCTATTTCTTCTTTTGATTTCTTTTTGATTTTAAGTGCATAAGCAATATTGTCAAATACGTTCATATGAGGAAAAAGCGCATAATTCTGAAAAACAGTATTAACATCTCTTTCAAATGGCTCTTTATCTTCGATACTGACGCCTTGAACCATAATCGTTCCAGAAGTGGCCTCTTCAAATCCAGCAATCATTCTAAGCGTCGTCGTTTTTCCACATCCTGAAGGTCCCAGTAGTGTCAGAAATTCGCCTTGCTTAATTTCAACATTCATTTTTTTTACAACCTTGTTTTTCCCAAAACTTTTCTCAACATCAATTAAAGTCACAATAGAATCAGACATCTCTCACCTCATAAATTATCGTTGAACTTTTATGAATTGTTACTTGACGAAATTGCATAATTCCAATTTTAAGAAATTTCTCTCATGAAAATGACGTAAACAAGCTATTGTTGTCATGTGAAACTATGATTAGTGACTTATTAGGTAATTATGCAATTTCCATACTTGTTAAAATTACTCACGTGATAGGTTATACGCCTGGATTCGGCCATAATTCGGTATAGAATGTGGTTCTATCCCCAATATTTAACGATTTTGTTGCTTCCACAACCCTATCGTTTACATCGTAAGAAATAGACTCCAACAAGAAAGCAGGTGTGCATTCTTCAACGTCAAGAAAATTTGCTTCATTTTCATATAAAGAGGTTATCTTAATCCATTGCTTTGAAAATTTTAGTTTGTGGTTGTAATTATTTTCAATCACTTCATAAAGGGAGTTGTTTTCAAAATCGTATTGAAGCAGATTATCAAAAAGACTCATTGGTAAATATGAGTACTCCAGTGCAAGAGGGATGTTATCACCATATCGTACACGCACAATCTCATAAGCTTTAGTGCCAATAGATATTTCCAATAGTGACGCAATTTTTTTGTCCACTTCTATGATACCTATTTTCACAACTTTGTTGCTCGGTCTAATGCCTCTAGAAATCAGCATCTGTGAAAAACCACTGAGTTTAACAAAATCTCTTTCAAAATTTGGAAGTCTTACAAAAGTGCCTTTGCCTTTGACTCTATATGCGTATCCTAGATCGACAAGTTGTGTTAACGCATTCCTTGCTGTCATTCTACTTATCTCGTATGTTTCACTCAATTCTCTTTCTGATGGCAGTTGACTACCGCCTTCAAGCTCTCCGGAATTAATTTTTCCTATAAGAGTATCTTTGATTTGAATATATAACGGTGGAATATATGATTTTTCGATAATAATCCGTCCTTTCATGTTTTGTGTAAAGGTATAGTTTGTGGTATAGTGTCAAAATGCTTATTGGTATAGTTGTATATACCACTAGGTGAATGATATCACAACAAAACCTCCTTCGCAATACTTTTTTATGTCACATCGCAAAAAAAGAAATAGCCCGCCATAGTTTTCATGGCAGGCTATCACGCTCTAATATATGGCTACTCACCACGATTAATCGCTTTCTTCCGCTTCATCAAGTTGCTTTTGAATTCTAGCTTGTTTCTTCTTGTTCAGATGATCAAGAAGTGACATCAAAACAAAAACAGAGACACTTGCACTGAAAAACGTTACAAATAATGTTGCTATAAAATAGCCAATTCCATCTTCTTTGTAATGGTCCCCATACTTACTATAGTTTAACACACCATTAATCATCGTTACAGTTATACCCACTACAAGACTGTTTACTATAGGTAAATATTTTGCGCTTTTACCTTCGCCATATAAGTTAAGGCCGACCATCATGTACCTTATTATCATGTATAGGGACATTCCGAAAAAGCATATGAACTCCGCAGCATATTGTTCGAACGGTGCGTTAAGGAAAAATTGTTGAACAAGTATTGATACGAGTAGCACGAGCATTAAAATGCTGTATGCTTCACTATTTATTTTACGTTGTTGCGCTGACACTCTTTCATCCTGCATATTTTTTCTTTTCATATTGATTCCTCCCAAAATAAGTCATTTAATGTTTTATTCAATGCTTTGCAGATCGCAATACATAGATTTAACGTTGGGTTGTAATCGCCTACTTCTATTAAACCAATCGTCTGCCTTGTAACCCCAACAGCCTTTGCCAAATCTTCTTGCTTCATATCGCATTCCATACGCGCGATTTTCATGCGTTTGTTTTTCATATGACACCTCCTTACATTGCATAGTATATCACATATATTGCACAATGCAAACTATATATTGCATTATAACAATGAATCTTCTAATCAAGAATCCACTATTCACTATCCCCCCCTACTAATGTTATTATCAATAGGGGTATTTACTCATTTCTATATACTCTGAGTGCTTTGTATCTCGATAAGCATAAACTTTCATGAGACAAGTAGCAGGAAGTGAAAATTCATTTTGATTTATTTGGGTATATTAGAATTATCACATAAACTCAAGCTGCCATTGCGACCGCACTGGTTTTGGTCGGCATACGACAAAAAACAAAAAAATCCTGGAAATACGCTTTCTCAGGATTCTTGGGCGTGGCTTCTGAAGTGGCTGGGGGGCATTGTATTAAAGAACATAGGCAAAAATTATCGAAGCCTTGGAACGGCCAGACACGTTGGTTTTACGCGAACCATAACCTCATTGCGTCTAAGCATGGGTGGAATAAAAGGCCCATTGTAGGCGGCCACCATGTAGTTAGCTTCTATGGACAGTTGCTTTTCAGCGACCCATGCATCGAGCCGTTTAATTTGATTTTCTTCTTTATTGGTCGTCCAACTGCCTGAATAGGTCAACGTTGCGAACAGACCTTCCTCAAATTTTCCAATTTTAAGCTTCTCGTCTGTTGGTAGCGGGATGTTGTCCCAAAAGCTATGCGGAACAACAAAGGCCATCTTGAGCCCTTTGTTTGTCACTTCTTTGATAACGGGTATGGTCATGCTGATTTTCTCGCTTCTATCGTTGGATTTGCTGATGTATCTAAAGAGTGTACCAAATCCATAATTCAGGTCTGGGTCATTTGGATTCTCATATTCCACAATGTAAAAGTCCTTATACATCCGGAGTTCGAAGTTTCCTTCCTTCAATGTGACTTCATATGTCGGTGTTTCGTATCGTGCCATTGCTGCCTCCTATCGTCATGCCGACACCAAGTTCTATAAAAAGCATGATCGTAACAAAATTTAAATCAACTTCACCAAACAAATTGCACTTTTCAATATATACCCCTTTTGAGGGCGAAGCATTCGAAAGAGTTACAGCGTTAACCATTAATAATAGTAACAAATAAAAAGGATGCCTACAATTCAGCATCCTTTACATGTGACCTACAGCTTCTTCACCGCCACAAACGCCATATATCCTCGCTCTCCACGTGGCTCAAGCTGAATCTTCGGATTCTCATCATCCCATACATAGCCGATGTTTGCGGGGGTGTATTTTTGAATCGCCTGCCAAACCTCTCTGATAGCTTCGTCATAGAATGCCTCTTCAAAAGGCTCCCCTTGGAACATCAGGTACGTTGCGGCAGGTAGCTCGATGACGTCTAGTTCATCTGGAACAGGGTCTGAATAATCCAGTGGCATTTACCCCCCTCTTGATCAGCACTTTGCACGCCGGTTTTTCGATAACTTGTACCAAAATAGTCTTCACGGTATTCATAGCATTCATTTCTCGTCGCTCCCTTATTTTCGATTCATTGTTCACACGAAATGGCGTGAATAGATAAAGTGGCAAAGCCCATGTCGAACGCCACATCCGTATTCGTGACAGATTCGTCCATGAGCCTAAGCGCCGACTTTGACAGTCTAAGCCGTCTTGTATATTCGGCTGGCGTAAATCCCGTCCATTTCTTGAACAACCTCATAGCATACCAAGGAGAGAAATAGGAAACTCTGGATAGTGCCTCCATGGGAATTTCGCCGTCGAGGTTTGTCTCGATATAATCCTGCATGCGCCTAACCGCTTCTACACTGCTTTCGATCTCGTCCACCACCTTTCAACCCATTCTAACAAAATGCGCCCTGAATCCGCTCGACTATTTTTGCACAGTTGAATCTACATTTTACATGAGGAAATTGAATAATTCCAATTTTGTAATATTTCTCACATGAAAATTAGGCAAACAAGCCATTGTTGACGTTTGAAAATTTGATATTGTAACGTATTAGGTAATTATGCAATTTCCATATATAAATAGTATACCTCAAATCGACTGGTTTGGATTTGTGGAACTATATGATACATTTCTTCGTCTAATCTATAGGGTACAAAGGAGGTCGATATGAACTATTTAAAAGGTACTTTATCCATCATACTTATACTTACACTGCTAGTGGGGTGCACCATGAACCAACCGAAGTCACAAATAGGCTCAAATGTTTCTTTTGCGGATACCAGTCTAGAAAATGTCTCCAGCACGTTTAAAGACAGCGTTAACGCTTCAAACCAATTGGGGTATAACTTATTAATCCATATGAAATCAGGCGACAATACGCTTTTTTCACCCGTGAGCTTATCCATGGCACTTGCGATGGCATATAATGCGGCATCTGGGGAAACGGCAAAAAATATCGCAGAAATCATGGGTGATACTGATCCAGCGATGATCAATCCCCATTATAACGCTTTAATTGCGCACCTGAATCGCGAAGCTGACACAGATAAAATTCAAATCGGAAACAGCTTTTGGATTCGCGACACTTTAGAAGCAAAACAGACTTTTGTGGATACCTTATCAAAGGAATTTAATGCAGAAATTCACAGCGCAGATTTTGCCGCGGATAATACCGTGAACCTTATAAACGCTTGGGTTGAAGAAAAAACAAATGGCTTGTTAAAGGACACTTTAACCGAAATTGACGCCGCTACCATTGCCTATTTGATGAACACGGTCTACTTTAAAGGGCAATGGGTAAATGCATTTGATGAAAGATCCACGTCACCTTTACCTTTTTATCTAGAAGATGGTGCATCAAATCCGGTGCCAATGATGACGCAAACCACATCTTTTCAGTACTATGAAAATAACGAGGTACAAGTGGCTACGCTCCCCTATAAAGATAAGACGCGCATGGTGATCTATCTGCCAAAAGGTACTCTCGACGATTTTATGGCAAATTATGATTATGAGAAGATGGCCGATTTGACATCGGATGCACACCTTGTGAATGCGCGGTTGGCATTATCATTGCCAAAATTCGAATACACCGTGAGTAACCCACTCAAAATGCCTCTTATAGAAATGGGCATGACACTCCCATTTGATGAAGCAAATGCTGATTTTAGCAACATGGTTGAGATTAATGATGAAAATGTTTTCATAAGCGATATCTTTCAAAACGCTAGGATTATCAATGATGAAGGCGGCACGGAAGCCGCTGCTGTAACCGTTATCGAATTTGCCGTCACGAGCATGCCAATCGTCGATGAGCCGATCGTACTTAACTGCAACAAACCTTTTTTCTACATTATAGAAGACGTCACAACAGGAGCTGCACTTTTTATGGGGACCTATTGGGGGCAGTAAAAAATAAAAAGCCACTTTTTAAGTGGCTTTAACTTTGTCAATAAATACAAGGGGAATTTTTTCTGCTCAATTATGAACTAAATTATCTGCGCAGCTGCACACCGCAATAAGGACAATTAATCGGATCGATAACGTATTTAGAAAAATTGCTCAAACAACTCGGGCATCGTCTTAATACAAACATTACAAAGATAACGAAACCTAAATAAAAAAAGCCAACTGCCATAACTATTTTACCTATAAATCCTTCGTCACCAAATACATACATTGCGATCCCCACTAACGGTAATATCAAGATTACGGACAAATATGTAACAAAGGAAACTTTTCTAATAAATGCATACCGCCAAAATATTTTCTCTTGTGAAATTCTCATGATTGATTTCCTACTCTTTCGTATTTTTTTAGCAGCGCATAACTTATATTCAGGTATAATTATGGTAATATGTATTTAGGTTATTCATTTATTAAATTGCATAAACCCGACTATCAAAGGCTATACAAAGGAGAAAAAATCATGGTGGAAGAATCAAAAATGAAGATTTCTAAACGGACAATAATGCTGATCACATTAATCATTATAGCATTATTCTCGCTATTCGTTGTTTCAAAATTCGTAACCGCACCCGATTTTAATGCAGCAACCATAAAATCACTCGATGAGAAAAAAGTCACCGTTATGAAACTTGCTGCTACTGCGGCTGCTTCATCAACGGCCCTATCGTTGATACCCGGTGATGTTGCAACACCGATCGCCAATGAAATTGCAGAAATCACGTCTTATTTCATCATCATATTAGGCGCCATTTTATTAGAAAAGATACTACTTTCCGTCGTTGGTTATTTGTCATTTACATTCATCATTCCGTTTGCTTGTGTTTTGGGCATCCTATATTTATACAACAAAAACGATATCATAAGAAATCTGGCCATAAAACTCGCATTATTTGGCATTATTCTATTTGCGGTCATCCCTGTAAGTATCCAGGCTAGCGACTTGATCTATCAGTCTTATCAATCCACGATAGAGCAGACGATTGAAACAGCCAACCAAAACAAAGAAGACATTGAAGATAAGAAAAAAGATTTTGCCGAAGAAGATAAAAATTGGATGGAAAAAATCGAATCCTATATTTCCAATGTGACCTCTAAAATAGGCGCTGATATTACCTCCATGATCACAAAGGGCGAAGATATGCTCGCTTCATTTTTAGATGCGATCGCAACTCTAATTATTATCTCTTGTGTGATTCCGATAGTAGTATTCATCGTTTTTGTGGCCGTTATCAAGATTCTATTCGGCTTTGATAGCAATCGATTGTCGACTGTTTTTAGAGAGAAGATTAGTGCAAAGCACCAAGATAAGATGTAGATATGGAAATGAACTCAAAGCGACGACCATTGACTTGAATCAATGGCGTCGTTTTTTGCTTTCGCAATCAATATCGGAAGATTAAAATGACCGGTATCACTATCCATATGTTGCAAAAAAGGATATGAAAGCATTGGCTCCCATATCCTTAATTATTATTTATATCGTTTTGCCTTTGCTGACTTTGAAATGCCTTTAAATTTCTCGTTCTTCTTTTTCAGATAATCCGCCTTGTTTTCAGCGTATGCATCCTCTGACTTTAGCTTCAAATAAGACTGCCAACGTTTATCAGAGAATTCGCCATCACTTATTGCGTCGTAAATGGCACATCCCGGTTCGCTTGTATGGGTACAGTCCCTGAAGCGACATTTATCGAAAAGCACTTCCACATCGCTAAATGCCAAATCCAGTCCTTGATCCGCATCCCACATGCCTAGCTCCCGCATGCCAGGTGTGTCTATTACCATCCCGCCATCCGGCAGTATAACCAACTCTCGATGTGTTGTGGTATGACGGCCTTTGTCATCATTTCGGATTTCCCTAGTCTCAAGAGTTTCCTTGCCTGTCAACCAGTTGATCAGCGTTGACTTGCCTACGCCTGAAGATCCTAAAAGTGCAACAGTTGTGCCAGACGTGATGTAAGACATCACATCTTCAAACCCTTCATTCGTGACAGCAGAAATACCGAGTATATCGACGCCGTTTCCTATAGCGTCCACAGCTCTGAATTTGCTGTGGATATCCTCGCACAAATCTACTTTTGTGAGAACAACAACCGGTGTAGAGCCGCTTTCCCAAATCAGTGCCAGATAGCGTTCCAATCTACGCAGATTAAAGTCGTTATTCACCGACATACAGATAAATGTGGTGTCGACGTTAGTAGCAATGATTTGCCCCTCGTTGGCTTTTCCGGCAGCCTTTCTGATAAAGACACTTTTCCGCGAAAGTAATTGATGGATGATACCATTGCCAGCATTTCCAATCGCGCGATCCAACATGACGAAATCGCCAACTGCTGGATAATCACTGATTGTCTGTGCTTGAAAACGATATTTTCCCGAAACCTCTGCAAAGAGCTCTCCCGCCTCTGTGATCACACGGTACACATCCTTCGATTGCGACAGCACCCTTCCTATATAATGTCCTTCGTACTGGATAGCTTCATTAAACATGGACACTGTCAGTCCAAACTTTTTCATGGCTTCATAATTCATGGCGGGCACCTCCGATCTCGTGAAGTGGAAACGCCGGTCTTGCAAGCGGTCCAAGTGCAATCGACATCAGTTTCACAGGATTGTCATCCGCTGCGATTCGATTTGAACTCAAATGACCACATCTGCTGCACCTGAAAATGATTGCCCATTCGCCATTTTTTCTGACCCAAACGCTAATCGGGTCCATGATACCACCACAATTTGCCGCTCTATCACCTGGCAGATTGTCGACATGAACGCTACTTAAACAGTTTGGACAGTGATTTCTGTGGTGACTACCAGCGCCTTCCGGCACAACTAGATACCCACAGCTTTTACATGTAAAACTTTCATAACATGATTCTTTTTGATAATTGTTTTTATCTCTACTTGAGTATTTCAACTTAAGCGCCTCCTAAAGTGTTTTATGCTTTATGGGAGACTTGAATAAGATTATTTTATGCAAGTCCCCCGGACTACTGCACACTCACTTAATTTTTTAGACATAAAAGAACTCCTTTCTACTGGTTCATTGTAATTTTCTCAATTGCCGTTACGGCAACTCAATTATAGCAAATATTCTCACAACTTGAATATTAAATAAATATTTCAAATCAACTTTGGTCATCAACTTGTGGGACCAAACGCTTTAGCAACAAAAGGCGAAGTCATCGCAGCTAGTAACGCTGAATACTCCAGCTCAAAAGAAACCATATCCCCTACTTCTAGATAGTCGGCTTTGGTGATATCCAGGATAAGATGATCACTGCATGCACCTATGATTGAAATGTTTTTATCCTGTGGTTTTAGGCCTGCAATATTGACATCTTGACGTCCTATGTTCAAGATGCATCTTAGCATCATTCCTTTATCCTCAATTACAGGGGTATTCCCAAACGCATCTTGACCCAACTCACCTATTGGCGTAGATGGCTTCCATTTTTTCTCAATAATCTCCCCTGTAAGAACGAAGGCATCTTGATAAGCATCTGGAATCTTTTCACGCGCAATCGTTTCACATCCAAGCAAGATGCCTTCCCCGATTCGGAAATGATTAATGCCTTTTGGGATTCCTCCATCTTTTAAAAGCTTTATGGAACTCGAATTGGCCGCTGTCAGCAATTCAATTTTAATTCCGAACGCTTTTTCCATTTCATCTGCTAGATCTACAAGCTTTTGATTATTCTCTGAAGTTGGTATGACACCATTCAAGTCTGTGAGGTTTGTGCCTAGTCCAATCACTCTTACACCCTTCAAAGACAATGTTTTCTCCAAAATATCATACAATTCATTGGGCCATACCCCTTCTCGAAGGTCACCTAAATCAATCATTATGACGATTTTATGGATAGTATTCTTCTGAATACTTACCTCTGACAGTGCCTTGATCACTTCGAACTCTGTATTGAAACTAACATCCGCTAGTTCAACAACACGCTCAATCTCCGAGAGGTGAGGCAAGCGAATCAATATAATCGGTGCTTTGATACCATTCAATTTAAGCCTTTCAATATTTGCAAGCCTTGATTCTGCCAAATATGTGGCACCTCCACGTATCATAGCCTCTGCAACTTCTGGCATACCCAATGTTCCTTTTGTCACACCAGCAAGCGATATATTGTGTTTACTGCACATTTGGTAAATGATTCTGGTGTTATGCTCAATCTTCCTTAGATCAATTGTAATTTTCGGCGTCCTCATATTTTTTTCTTCTCCTTTTATAATTGAAATTAAGCGCTCACAATGAATATCATTCAAACGTCGTCACATAACCATCTTTCTCAACTTGAGTGTGTCCATAATAGAACAATAGAATATCATCAATGTGCTTATAGCCACATTCAAACATAGCTTTTCCTACTTTTGTCATCTGGTCTTTTAGTTCTTTTTCCTGATCGCCAATATCCATCCACAGTTTTATATCTCGCTTTTCCTTGTATTGCTGTACCATAGTCAACACCATCCCAAAGCGTATATTCTCTAGTTTTTTGTTCTCCTATGTTGCATATTCAGATCACTTTTAGGCATTTTCATATTCAATATCTCCTTGGTCAGCTTTTCCATTCAAAACATCTTCTACCATAATACTTAAAAACTTTTCCGGCTCTTCAAACTGCGGACTATGAGCTGATTCTTCAAAGCAATAAAACCCTTTTACCGAAGCTTGTAATCTTTCCAAATAATCTGCTGTCAACTTCTTGGATACCGTATAATCATATGCCCCGCTAAAAAAATAGACAGGGATGTCAATTTTAGTAACGACGTTAGTCAAGTCAATTTTCGATATTTTATCCCACATACATTTTCTTAAAACCATTTTCCCACGCCATACGTTGACTTTCTCGCTTGTTGTGTATGCTCTACAATTCAATATCGGCCAAAAGATACCCGTTTTAACGGATCTCATTTTACGCATCGTTCCAATACCAAGTTCATGCATTGCATCATCACGCAATAAAGAGTTTAGATAAGACTTCATGGAAGTTTCTGATTTGAAAATCGAGTACTTTTTCAGTTTGTTCAACATTTTCTTGTTACCAGATGCTGAATATTGCTCAATCATATAAGTATATGCCATTTTTTCTGATTGCATTTGGTTTGAGATTTGGGCGATGCCTATATAGGATTTAAACAGCTCCGGAGCACGAGCTACGGCTTGGATTCCGAAAAAGGATCCTCCGGAATGTGCCATAAGGTATATTTTTTCCTGCCCAAAGCGCTCTTGAAGGTATTTTGTAACCGCAATTGTATCAGATATATATTGTTCCACTGTTAATGTCTCGATTGAAATTTTGTTGCTATAAGAAATTCCCGCATAACGCTGTTCCCAGTAACAAACTGTAAAATAATCTTCAAGTCCAGTTGGGTACTTTTCAGCAAGAAAATACTCTGGCATGCCAGGACCACCATGAAGGAATAAGAGAATAGGGTTTGATTTATTCTTCCCCTTGATAAACATGCCCATCCGCACACCATTGATATCTACATGACGTTTTTCAGAGAGGCTTCCAGCAATCTCTATACCACTCTCATCTAGAAAAGGCATCGGTTTGCCAGGACTAACTGTGAAGAATATTCCCGTTAGAATCGCTACGAAACACAAAAAAATCAGGAGTAAAGTTGACATATTTAATTTCTCCTTCTATTTTCTGTTTTCTGCTTTAAGTCTCTTAAAAACAAATATCATCATTGAACCAAGAGCGCCAACACATTGGAAATTGACAAGTTCCCAACCATCTTTTCCATATTTTTCTAATATCATATTGCTCTTTTCTTTAATTTTCCTTTCATTGTCTAAAATCGAAATAAATGTTTCCGTTTTATATTCCCACATAATCGTCTCCTCACATAATATAATAAATATCTTTTACAGTTTTACTACTTCATCGAAATTCTACTCAATAATGACCAATTTTGGGTTTATCTTTTTTTCTGTGTTTTCGATTCGGATCATATTTATTATAATAGACCCTTTTTTCACTGAGTCGTGATCTCGATTCCTTTTCTTCAGCTGGATAACCAAAATAGACGACATTTAAGGGCACGACATAGCTTGGTATGTCAAGTAATTTTCTCAAGGTTGCGATGCTTCTTTCAAGTGGATGAATGCCAATCCAAACGCCTCCTAGTTCAAGGTTCGCTGCAGCAATCAACATGTTTTGAGTTGCTGCGCTACAATCTTGAACCCACATTTCTTTTCCTGGTCCCTTAAATGCCAAATTCATATTCCCACATACAACAATTGCTAATGGTGCTTCAAATCTAGCAAACATCAGACTATTATAAATATCTCTTAAGATTGATTCCTCTGTAATCACGATAAATTCCCATGGTTCGCAATTAGCAGCTGTTGGAGCTGCTGCCGCACACGTGAGTAACTTGCCAATTAATTCTGCTGGAATAGGCTTTTTCATAAATTTACGTATGCTGCGTCGTTTTTTTATTTGCTCAACAATGTCCACAGTTTCACCTCCGGCTTTTATATTTTATTTCGATTTCAATGTAATTCTCAATAACAAATTCATAGCAACAAGTTGTAATTAAATAAAATCGCGCAGAAAGCTATGCTCACAACATTGTGTATTAAGCTTATATAGACTAAAGGTATTTTGCGATTTTTAAATTTCATTGTGATAATGCTAGAAAGATTTACTAACGTTGTAACAAGAAAAACCCATGCAACCATTTTTAGATAAATCACATTTACAAGAAGCGCATACGCCATTATTCCTTTGAAAATTAGAATTCCAATCACCAAAAATGAAATGATTTGAACTAATAGAACAAAAGCAGATAGCTTTGACCAGCTCTTTTTCCTAAATAGTAAAACTAGTAATGCAATTACATTGATTAATGTACTGATCATAAAACTTAAAGTCACTATAAATGCAACACCCTTGCTCTCCAGATGGTTTACTCTTATATAGGTTTGTGAGAAATCTGTAGCTAAGAGCGTTTTGCCATCATTCTCCATAAACTTTACTCGCCCTATAGGTGTGTCGTACGTATTGTTGCCTAAATGCGTTATCTTTTCGCCCTCAAAGGTATAACCATTTGTAAGCGATCCAGATATATCTACCATTTTACTTGGTATAAATAATCTCAGTATTTTTTCTGGGGTTCTAAAACTTGACCATGCATTTGCATAGTGCCCCGCTATATCCATTGTCCCACCCGATTGTGGGGTGATGCGCTCTTTTTCGCCTAATAACAAATCCGAAACTCTTGCAATTAAAGCATCAATATCTTCATCAGATACATAAGTATTAAAAGAGAGAAATAGTCCTGATTTATGTTCTGGGTAAAGCACGACTTTTGAATAAAAATGTAAGGTTTCTCCCTTTTTATCATAATAAATAGTGCCATTTCTTATTTTCCTGTTCCATACATATCCTATTCCTTCAAATGCATCACTCATTGCATATTGCTTTATGAAAAGCTGTTCTTTATTAGCTTTACCAAGAAGCACGTCATCATCACTGAGTAACCACTCTATATATTTTGCCATATCTTCAGCAGTAGATATAGCAGACCCCTCAGGATAAAGATTCATATATACGTCCATTGTTTCTTCACCATTTGGTAAATAGGCTTTAGACACATAAACGGTATCCTGCATGAAGGCAAAAGTGGTTCTATCCATACTCAAAGGCTGGAATATTTTTTTTTCACAATAATCTGCAAAGTCTTCACCCGTGGCATTTTCAATAACATAAGCAGCAAGTGCTATGCCATAGTTGGAGTAGGAGGCCGTATCGTTTGGCTCAAAAATCTGCGCTGGCATATGTTTTACTACTGAAACTGACAAAGGCTCTGTATCACTAACGTTTTTTACGGCCATACCTGTGATTTGCTCTTCAAAGCCTGCAGTATGTGTCAGAAGATTTTTCATAGTGACGGGGTATTTAAATTTCGGAAAATCTTTAGGCAGGTACTGAGATATATCTATATCTAAATCTATTTTACCATCTTCCATCGCAATAAGTGCTGCAACTGCAACGAATGTTTTAGAAATGGACCCAATTCTAAACCCAATGCGTTCCCCATCAGTCTTAAGATTCAATAATTCATCTGCGTAACCATATCCTTTTGTCATAGTTACGTCACCATTGATAATGAGCGTGGCCGTTGCACCTTTTGCCTTCTTCGTATCAATGATTTCTTGAATGGCTTGATCAAAAGCTTTCGTTACCTCTAATGTATCTGGAACAATTATTTCAGTAGCTTCTGCAGCGCCAACAGTGGTGTTCACCGAAAATACCATAACAAATATCAATAAAACGATCATTAATTTTCTCATATTATACTCCTAAATTTCAATTCGCACCTTCACGGTGCAAGTACCCTCATATAACAAATGGAATAAACATCTTTGTAGCCTTCATATAAGCCTGATACGCGTCACCAAATTCAAGGATCATATCCTTCTCTTCACGCTTTGCAAGGCGTACATACATGACGATCATAATTGGAAACATAATAAGCATCGGCAGTGTCGCCCATTCAACGATCATTCCAAAAGATAATAGTAGGAGACCTGCATACTGAGGATGTCTGATATATTTATAGATTCCTGTCTTTACAAGTTTTCCTTTTCCAGTTTCCTTGGACCAATATTTTTTATAAATGTTGTACCAACCATTTATGATTAAAGAAATTGCTAAAATCGCACACATTATATTGATATACATGCCCCAAAACCCAATAGATGAGAAAAACGTATGTCCCCAGAGAATACCAACTGGGAGATTTTTTCCGATAATCCAAGAAATAACCCACATACTAAAGGGTATACCATGCATTTCAATCGCAAATGCTATTATAAATGCTATATAAGTGCCTCGAGGCTTTTTATCCATCTTTTTATAAAAAGGGATAAAAAGAAGCACCGAACTATAAATGACTACAAAGAACAACACGCCTAACCAATTGTAATAATGACTCTCAAATGTTTCCATAATAAAAACCTCCAAATTGTATTTCTCATAAAATTAAAACAACGCCATATCGGGACTCTTAATATTACTATACTAAGTGTTCCTTAAATGGCGTTGTTTCTAATCTTAAATCAACCTTAAATTTTAGGGATGCTTATCATAAATTCACACCCGCAGTTTTCATTTGTGTCTAGAGAAATGCTTCCTCCATGTGCAACAATAATTTTTTCAACGATTGCCAGACCCAAGCCCGTACCACCCGTTTCTGAGTTTCTCGAACGATCTGCTCTTACAAAGGATTTAAAAATATTTTTTGCTGTTTCTGGCGCGATTCCGATTCCATTATCCTTAAAGATAATCTCAATGACGCTACTTTGCTCGCTTAAGCTGATTCCAATATTGGTTCCTTTTGGGTTATATTTCACGCTGTTTTCTACAAGATTTTGAAATACTCTATCCATCTGTTTTACGTCAATTTCCATAAAGATCTCATCTTCCGGTATGTCAAAATAATACGTAAATCCTGCATTGTCAAAGGCAGCTATAAAACCGCCCATTAAGAGTCTCATATATTCACATATGTCAACGCTGGTTTTACTCAATACATATTCCGAACTCTCCATTTTAGATAGTTCAAAAAGATCGGTAATTAAATGATTGGCGCGCATGCTATTTTCATAGATGACTTTCATATAGGCGTCCTGTTGTTCTTTTGATAAATCAGGTGTGTTATAGCTTAGTTCTACATAGCCCATTATACTCGCAAGAGGGGTTTTAAGATCATGTGAAATATCAAGTATCAAATTTTTGCGATTTTCTTCTGACTGCTTTCTAAGCGACATTTGCTGTTCAATTTGTTGTGCCATTTCGTTAAAGATAGACTCTAATTCTCCAAACTCATTTTTCAGATTGAGGTCAACTCTTGAGGAATAATCACCATCCTTCAGCAAGCGTGCACTGTTACAAAGTTTTTTAAGAGGGCTTATAATACTACTAGACGATATTTTAGAATAGATTATGGTGCATAATGCAAGCAGAATTAAGTAAAATAGAACAACAGCAACAATAACACCAACAACGCCTTTTTTATCGACCGATGTAAAGTCTTTATTGTATGCAAAATCCAAGTCCATTCTAATAGAAGTGGGAAATGTCACGATGAGCCAAAACTGTTCTTTTTCATTGTATTCAATGCTATAGCTAAATGGTATTCTTATACTTTTACTCTTTATCAAAAACTCAGTAAACTCCGCTGTGGTAAGTTTATCTTTGGTTAACGTATTAAGCCCAGCAGAATATACCACTTCATGATTAATATTAATTACCTGGACGCCACCATGGTCTTCAATAACCGGTGTTGGATCTATCATTTTGTAATCATCCTGCATTAGGCTTTTTGCAGTATGCGTGTTTTTAACAAGTGTCTTGGCTATCACATCGCCTGCAAAACCCAAAAGCATAACCGAAAATAGTCCTATCAATGTGGATATAATAATCATGAGGACATAATCCGCTAAAAATTGACTTTTGATTTTTCGGGTCATAAGCTCGCCTCCTTATGTTTATGAAACTTGTAGCCGATACCCCGAATCGTTTTGATATATTCCGAATTCTTTGGATCCGTTTCAATCTTATTTCTGATATGACTGATATGTACCATAATCGTATTGTCATCATAATAGAGATCTTCATCCCATACTGCCTTGTATAGTTGTTTCTTAGTAAATACCTTCTCCATGTTCTGCATCAAGTATTTGAGAAGCAAATATTCTTTTGCATTAAGCGTCACAAGCACATCGTCTTTATAGACACAACAGGCATCCATATCCAAGCACAAACTGCCACACTCTATTTTGGTGACGCTTTTCAGGTTTGGGGAAGCGTATTCGAGGTTCCTTCTTAGCTGAGCAGCCACTCTTGCAACCAGTTCTACCATGCTAAATGGCTTTACCAGATAATCATCTGCGCCAATTCCAAGCCCCAAAATCTTATCCATATCATCACCTCTAGCGGTGAGAAATATGACTGGCAAATTGCTTGTTAACCTAATTTTTCGAAGCAGATTGAAGCCATCCAGTCGTGGCATCATCACATCAAGGATAGCAAGATCAATTTCATTGTTTTGCAGGACTTCCAAAGCCTCTATGCCATCACTCGATGCAAAGACACAGTACCCCTCCTGCTCAAGATTTAGTTTCAAAAGGTTTCTAATGTCCTTTTCATCTTCTGCGACTAAAATATTCAAAACAACCACTTCCTTTCCATCTGCGCATTACTTCAAATTCAAGCCTTGATTCTTCAATTTTATCAATACTAACTATTGTTTTATCACAAAAACTTTCTGCAGACAATACTGTGAACTAATAATGGAACTTTTCATGCCTTTCATCATCTAATATCTAGGGTACTAGGAGGTCGATAGGCACTATTTATAAGGGATTTTACCCCTCATGGTGATCTATTTACAAAAAGGAAATCTAAGCGCTTTTATACAGAACTATGATAGTGTGGCGGTTTCAAATCTGACATCGTACTCAGAAATGTTGAACACGCGCCTAGCATTATCATTGCCAAAATTTGAATATACCGTGAGCAATCCACTCAAAATGCCTCTTTTAGAAATGGGCATGACACTTCCTTTTGATGAAGCGAATGCGGATTTAACAACATGGTTGAGATAAAAGGTGAAAGTGGCACTGAAGCGGCCGCTGTAACCGTTGTCGAATTTGAATTAACGAACATGCTCGAGGATGAGCCTATTGTATTCAACTGCAACAAACCTTTCTTCTACACTATATAAGACATCACCACAGGTTCCGCACTCTTTATGAGGACCTACTTGGGTCAGTGATAAAAGCTTGAAATCCTTTGTAAATAAATGGTTTCAAGCTTTTTTTATGTGTTTAATCATCATTTTTGTGTCCGTTTTGTATGGCGAAAATGCATTTGTTGATAATAATAAATCATATTTCCCCCAGTCATGTGAACAATTAAAATATCTAACTGACCATGGTCACCATGTCTAGATCTTTATCTAGGTTAAAATCAGTAGACGCAAAGTAACCTAGACCATCATTAAGGAGCAAATGTGCTGCGCACAGGTAATACGACACAAAAGCGTCCAGGTCCCCATATGTAACCTGCACGAAGCCATTTGGGCCTATCTAATAGCCCAAGAGCTGAGTGCAGCTCATCTCGCACACATTTTTCTTCGGAGACTAGTGATGATTACTCTTCCTATTTAGTAAAGTCAAGTGCCATACATACGTTACGCGCGCCTGGCATCTAAACGGAGATTCCTGTGCTTAAGGATGGGCATTTCGTATGATTGAACTTATTAATGTGATTCTATTGTTCCAAATGGGTATAGTATGATAAAGTAGCACATAAAGTTAAATTGTACAAGTAACCACTTGAATTCCTCGTAAAGCACACGAGAATAGTGCATCTAAAAAGCATTTTAAAATTGACGTGGAAATTAGGACTGTATAATTAAAGGGGTATAAGGATGAAACTGAAAGGGAAAATTGTTTTGATTACAGGCATAATTATTGTTATTGCCGTGAGTGCATTAGGCGTTTTCAATATATTGAAAACCAGTAGCTCTGTTGAAGCAGTTGTGAAGATGCAACTTGAGGATCAACTCGGAAACATTGAGAACGAAATGCAACAAGCTGTAGAAACTGTAGACATAACTAAAAATGCTATTAATGAAAAAAACATTGCTTTAGCAAGAGCCATCGCTCAAATGATTGTTTTAGATCAAGGCATACTGGAGACCGATAGAATGATTGATTTGGCGAAGTTTCTAAACGTTGAAGAAATCCATGTTACTGATGGTGATGCTGTTTTACTCTACGGTAATATCACTGGATTTTATGGTTTTGACTTTAAAACATCCGAACAGACGTTACCGTTTGTTGATCTTGCTAAATCTAGAAATGGCGAACTTGCTCAAGAACCCTCTTTAAGAGGTACTGATAACACTTTGTTCCAATATATTGGTGTATCGAGAGTGGATGAATCCGGTGTCGTTCAAATTGGTATTGAGCCAACTGCAGTTCAAGAGTTGTTGAGCAAACTGGATATTCAACGGGCATTAGAGGTTTTAGATATTGGTGATGGTGGCTATGGTATTATTCTCGATGCCACCGGGATGATTAGAAATCATGCAAATCCGGCGTTTGTTGGAAAACCAAGTACAGACATCCCTTGGATGCAAAAGGTCTTAGCAGAAAAAGGAACTCTAATAATTGTGGATGACTCTGATATGCCAGCCTATGCTATGGCAAAATCATCAGGTGATTTGACTTTGGTAGTCACCTATCCAAGAGCATCGGTATTGGCTATTGTGCGATCAATTATTATCAGTGATGTGGTTATTATTTTTGTAACCATAGCAGTACTTGTTATGATTATTCAATTGATTATTGGAAAATGGGTATCAAAACCGATTAAACTGATTCAAAGTGGGATGTCATCTGTTGGAAAAGGCGACTTTTCAACAACTATCCAATATGATTCAAAAGATGAAATTGGCGCACTTGCAAAAGATTTTTCATTAATGAATCAAAATGTAAAGGGACTTATCAACGAAACAGCCAGCAGTATCAAGTCCGTGGCAAATTCATCGGAATTAATAGCTGAAAACGTAGACGGTTTAACGACTGCATCAAATGAAGTCACGAAAGCCGTTGAGGAAATTGCCCATGGTTCTACTGAAATGGCTTCTAGTGTCAACGAACGACTTTTAACAGGACAAGCACTCGGAGAAAGCATCAATCAAATTTTTGTCAAACTTTCTGAAGCGCAGATTGAATCAGATAAAATGATGGGTGAGAACCAAAAAGGTAGAGAAAAAATATTGGTGCTTCAAAGCGTTTTCGCTGAAACAGTTGACAACACAAATGAAGTAGCTTCAAACGTCACCACATTGACAAAACGTTCTCAAGAAATTGAAAACATCGTAGTAACGATACAAGGTATTTCTGAGCAAACGAATTTGCTTGCCTTAAATGCCTCTATTGAAGCAGCAAGAGCCGGTGAAGCTGGAAGAGGTTTTGCTGTGGTTGCGGATGAAATCAGAAAGCTCGCTGAGCAATCATCTAATTCTGCTAAGGAAATCAGCCGCATTATTGAAGGCATCGTCGGTATCGTCGATAACACAAACGAAACAGTAAATGAAACACAACAGTCAGTTGGTGCCGCTCAGAAAAATCTAGTAGAAACGGTTGCTGTATTTGATAATGTAGACCGCAGTGTCACTAGCGTGGATGGTCTGATTAAAGCGTTTGCTTCTGAGGCAGAACGCATTGATAGTCTAAAAGACGATTTGATTACTTCACTTGAATCTATGGCGGCTCTAAGTGAACAGTCAGCAGCATCGACTGAACAAATAAACGCATCCACGGAGGAGCAGTTATCACGCGTTACAGAAATAGGACACGCCATAGAAGTGCTCAACGAAGATATTGTAAAACTGTCAACTGAGATGGGCAAATTTAAAGTATAATCTCATCTTCTACACTTCAAAACATAAAAAAGCTTGAAACGCATTGTAAATAATGGTTTCAAGCTTTTTTTTCATTTGTTTTGTTGGCAACCTTAAGCGTGTACTATTTACTATTCAACATTGAACTGAATGGTCATACTGCTTTTCCTATCATCATTCCAATCTGTCCAAAATGTTGCTTCATAATGGCCAATAGGCATATCTCGCAACTCTATTGTGGTTTCATAGCTTTCGTTAGGCTCTAAAATTATGTCCTTAGTTTCTTCCTCATCATTTGTGAGTATTTTTCCTGAACTTGTGTGCTTAATTTCGTAATTCAAGATCTCACCTTCTTTGAAAATTACGATACTGGTTTTAGAACGGTTTTCTACAATCCAAGTTTTTGTTACACATGACGGGTGGAATCTACATGATGAATATAGAGTAATGATTAATGGGTTCTTCACAAACTACCAACTTAAGTTGGTACCATATCTCACTCCGTTTGAGTAAACTTAAAATATACCCAGCAACTCATGAACAAAAAACCATGAACTCATGAACCATGAACCATGAACCAAAATATCAAATAATGACGTGGAATTTAGGAACTCAAAATTTAATTTATGAATGGAGATTAATATGAATACACAAAAAGAACCTCAAAATGGACCTCAAAATGCATTGGAATATGTCACCATCAGTTTGAAACTGAAACTTGCTGCGCTCTGGGCGAGTTTTATGTTTCTCTATATTTATGTTGATTATTTCCACTTATACATGCCTGGCATGTTGGAAGATCTTTTGGCAGGAAAAGTATTTACATTTGACATTTCACAAGTCTTTCTACTGATAGTAATGGTTTTAGTTGCAATACCAGCATTTATGATTTTTCTTTCTATTGCCCTTCCAAATAAAGTGAATCGCATGGTAAATACCATTGTTGCTGCGGTGTATATTCCCTATATGTTGTTTAATTTAGTAGGCGTGGCTTGGGCGCACATGTATTTTGCAGCAGCTGTAGAAGTCGTTCATCTGATTCTAATTATCAGGTATGCTAGGAAATTGCCTAAGTTATAAAAAGAATACAAATGCTAAACCATAAACAGAATTGCCCCTTGATACTGAAATTACTTTGACCTAAATTTCACATCCTTTTGCAAAAACACATGCATTCGCTGTGAGCAAGCCTCCAGCAACGAAAAAAAGACCCCGCGGTCTTTTTTTTTGTTGGTGGAGATGGGCTATTTATTGCTTGATTGCGTTGATATTATCGTGTATTAATCCGACGCAAAATATTTGCGTTGTACAACGATGTAATCTATAGCATTTGGTATCGGGTGCCTCTTCCTTGGCCATTCTTCATGATTATATTCTTTTCGATTAATTTGTTTAATAAGCGAATAGACTTGTCTTTACTAAACTTTGTCATTTGTTCAATATGAATCCGCGTAAGATTTTTGCCTTTCAAAACATCTAATATTATCGCTTCATCCTCATCTAAATCATTTAAAGTGATTTTTACTAGTGGTAGTACCACTGATATAGAATTTTCAAAAAACTTGAACTCTGGCTTTAACAGACTCTCAGAATAAGCATTTTTTATTCTTGATATTCCCGTTCCAAATTTCTCAATATATCTAATTCTAAAGAAAACACTTCCCATTTTAGGATTTCTAAACATGGACACTTGTCCATTTAAATACTCTTCCATTGATATACCCGTTAAAAGTGAGCCAGGCGAAGAAATTTCAATTCTATCAGGATGCATGGAAATTTTCACGTGGGCATTAATGTCCCATACACGATGAACAATAGCATTGATTACTGCTTCACGAAATGCCTTTTCAGGAATTTTTTCAAATCGTTTCCTAGCAGAACCTTCTATGAGATCATATTGATAATATTTTTTGTATAAATCTAGTGCATCATCGTATTGAGCTATTAATGACACACCTTCAAAGGTTTGTCGATCCCTTATCTCATCAATAGTTTCGCCAAACACTACAATATCAATACCAGGATATTTATTATTATCTGCCAATAATTCTGCAGCCCTATTATATCCATCAGTATCTGAGTATAGATCTAAAGTTTTTAATATATCTTTATTGATTCCTTTGATATTAAGTGTTTCAACTAATTTTTCTTCTAAGTATTTAAAATCTAGATTTTGATTGAAAGCATGCAAATCTTCATAATTTTGGTTTAAGCCTTCTAATGTCAATCTATTTAATTCCAATCTTTCAACTTCTACTGTAGACGAATCGCTTCTTCTATAAGCTTTGTTCTTGTAAAAATAAGGTTTGTGAATACCCTCGTAGACTGTAAGTGTTATTGTTTTTCTTTTAGTATCTATATCTATATAATATTTGGGAAGTGGATCTAAGCTGTCATTTATTTTGTTCTCGATAACCAAGCATGTATCTTGAATATTGTTGATACCTACTACATTTCCACGATCATCAACTCCAAATATTATGATTCCAGTCCCATAGTTTGCATATGCACTTACCGTTTTTAGAAAAGTATTCGAAACATCAATTTTGAATTCTAAATCATTCTTCTCTCTCATTTGCACAATATCACCTACCTTGTTTAAAGTATACATGTACAATTTGCGTTTTGCAACGCAAAATTTTTCGTTGCATTTTCCGTTGCGTTTAACAACGCAAAATCATTAATACTATTTTGATTAAATTACAATTCAGATTCGCATTCGGAGATTCATCACCTGCTGTTTTTCTACCCGTTTACAAGACCTATCTAAATTTTTCGTCCATCATATACCGGTCTCCAGCCATTAAACAAATTCCCAAATACATTGTGAATACAGCCACTGACATAGCGCTGAATCTCTCGAAAACACCAAATAAAGCCTTGGGCGCTAGACCAACACCAATAGCACCAGTCATCATAAAGAAGAATGCAATTCCAGCGACTATAGCAAATTTTCGGTATTGTTTTGCTCTTATTCCGCCAGTAATAAAAAGTACCAAAGAAACGATGGAAAGCAAAACCACTAGGCCAGTCACCACCATATGCATGATGTCTTGCAAAGTGCCTGCATAACCACTACTAGTTAGGGGGAACATGGCATATCCTACAAAAGAAATCCAATTCATAATAGTAAAGATATAGATTCAGGCTCTCAGAGTTCTAGTTAACCGTCCTTCCATATACACACAAAGTAAGGTTAGACTAGCAATAGCACATACCCCATATAAACAACTGAGTTGGTTCCATAATACATTTGAAGGTGCATCAGCAGCACTTAAATCACTTACAGCCTGCTGCATCCAATTGTAACCAGGATAAGCTAGTGGGGCAAAGACTACAGCTGAAGTATAGGACAAAAAGCTAATGACCCCAAGGATGCCTAATTTGTTAATTAATTTTCTTTTCACGAGAAATCCCCCTTATGAATGATTTGTATCACTTTTATTTATTCGATATAGCTTTTCAAAATGTGTAATATTCATTTCTATCAGTGAAAGCGCTTCTTTTTCCATTTCTGGTTGGCAGTCACATAAAGTGAGCAACATAAATATTGGGCCATAAAATTGCATTGCCATCACTCTAGAATTCTCTGGCTTCATATGCCCAGCCGTGATCAGTAGTTGGAACAATGAACCCTGAAAAGATAGTGGATCCTCAATATACTGATTTGTATATAACGCGGCCAAATGAGGATTGTGAAACTGCTCGATAGCTAGCATCCGTCTGAACGGCGCAGCAAATTCGTCGTGCAGATAATAGTTGAATAATCCTTTTGCGGTAGCCTGTAGATGATTTTCATCCATATTTGCAAATATTGATACATCCTTTTCGGGAGACTGTCCATCCATTTGAATGGCTTCCATTTGGATTTTATAGCGAAGTGCCATTTCTTCTAATAGAGCATCAAAAATGCTCTGCTTGCTCTTGTAGTGTTTATAAAGAGAGGGCGCTTTAATTCCGACCCTGTCTGCAATTTCAGCGACTCGAACGGACCCATAACCTTTTTCAGCGAATAGGTTCAGAGCAGCTTGAAGTATACGCTGTCGAGTAGTTCGTTTATTCAAGAAGACCTCCATGGCTAATAGTCATTAGCTAAATTTTAAGCTGATAACTATTAGCTTTCAAGTCTATTTTTTCAAAAAAAAAACAACAAAACGCTTAAAATCAAGAAGTTTTGTTGTTTTAATATTTGTGTACTTACTTGGTGGAGATGGGGCGCTACCGTCCGTATACACGCCCAACTTGGTGCGGCCTATTGCAAGCCTTACACACTTTATAGTTTATAATGAATGTAATATAAAATTTAATCTACATTCATCAAAGAATCAAGCTGATTCTTCAGTTTCGGAATCTCAATAATAACAGTGTGCCAAACATCCTCCATTCTAAGTGTTTGGTATTTATGAGCAGTCACATCTCTCATTCCAGAGATGCCCCTCCACGAAATATATGCAGTTTCAGATCTAAGTTCATCAGTAATACTCTTTGCCAACTCACCAATATTGATAAGTGTCATACATACTGCGCGTTTAGTTTTTTCATCATCAAGGAATAACTCTTGAGTGTAATCCACAATTAGTTTATCTATAACATCAATCTCCGAAAGGATTTTCTTAACAATTTGTTCGTCTCTAATTTTCATACAAAGTCACTACCTTGTTAATTTTTATTATAGAATTCGGAGGTATCGGCAAATGTACTAGATCAACATTTTTTTTAAGCTCAGTTTCAACATCCGATTTTAACTCATATAACATGAACAACGATACTGTTGGTGTCAAAAAC
>JBGSJR010000002.1:0-13185 GCA_041741755.1 Acidaminobacteraceae bacterium
TTTTACCAATATATATACCTATAAAATAGAAAAGTGGTATTACGACTATTAGTTTTAGAATAGTTTTCATTCTGTTTTTATTCTTTATATTTTGCATATAATCTCCCTAATTGCTACTATATGTATTTTCAAAGATTCTTCCAACTCTGCTATTGGTTGCACATTCACTATAGTTGGTAGTTATTGTTATTATAACATAGAAATTTACATTCGTTAAAGAACTTCCAATCGCTCCGACCACACAATACCCAGCACATACATACGGGAGTCGAGCAGCCACTAGCGTGTCTGCGCCTCTCGCTTCGCTCGAGTTCAGCTGTCAAAATTGCTTGCGCAATTTCTCCCGGCTTCACTCTCTCCCTTGGAGATTCTTCGAATCTCTCGGCTATGAGGATTCTCCCTCCCCCAGCTTCCACTCAATAAAAGGAAAGACCCATGCGTATGCATGGGCCTTTCCTTTTATTGTATATGCCGAACATGAAAGCTAACACTTATAAATTACTGGAGCTAAGGATCAATATACCGCTCACTCTGTGTCAGCAACAAATAGATACTCCCCAACTGCATATACAATTGGAAATATACCCACAATGATATATATGGAGAAATTTGTTAATAGTGATGAATAAACCTCTCCTATTTCTCCAAATTTGTTCAACCAATTCAAAGCAAATGTTGGTGCTCTTTGATTTTTACCTAACCATAATCCAATAATTATAAAACATATTACGGCTAGTATCCTAACGAAAAGTTTAATTTTTGGCAGTTTTAATTTTTGGAGTTGAACTCTAAGTTTAATTTTTTGCCCCTTTACAATTGCCAAAAATAAAAACGCCATCAAGGTTGGTACTGCTAAATAATTAAATATTCTTCCCCAAAGAAATTGAGTCAAGGGCGAATAATAAATATATATAATGTAAAAAGTTGCAAAAATAAAACATTGAAAAATAGATGATACGAAAGCATAAACTAAATTACGGAATTTATAATTTGAACTGTTTTTTTTCACGATATCACTCATTTCGTAACCGGTCTACTGCCAACATTACATGTAACTGTTCCTACATTAATTACATCTATTTTCGTTTGACATCTTAAAGTCAGACCTGAATAACTAGAATCTTGATAATAAGCGCTATTTGATGTAGGATACTTTGTTGTTGGCCCATTTGTCCATGTAACCCAGAAAATATCAGTCGTACCATATCGAACTTGCCTATTTCCAACTGTATTACCCATAGGATCCCAATCCGCACCTGCTGCATACAATTCATTATTTGCACCAAAATTATCTATCCAATACACAGTCGCCCAAGCTTTAACACCATAATTGCTACTATATTTATCATCTACTTTCACATCTGATGCGACCACTACAGCCACGTATAAATTTGAAACATCTCCGCTCTTAGCAACTACTTCTCCAACCTTTTGAACTGTTGAACTGGTTCTAAGTTGAACAGCGTCATATTTAACGCCATCAAACGGACTAAAATCAGCACTAAAAAGTATATTTTCTCTTATTGAACGAGGCACAGAGTAATCAATTTTATTTTCTGATGCATCTTTCAATAATGATTCTTCATCAACTGAATTTATTAAAACTTCTGCTTGTGCCTGAATCAGATTTGTCTCGCTTGTTAAATTGGTTGTAGCATAAGTTGATGCCGTGACAATAACCAGTAGTACTACCAAAAGTATAGTTGTCAGAATTTTCTTTATTTTTTTTTGCATAAAGCCCTCCAATTAAGTTAGTATTCTTTCGATTCACTCAAGTATGCTGTGCTTTCACAAACAATTCCATTTTGATAAACATAGCCATAAGATAAAAATCTGTATTTGTAACCCTTTGCGACATAGTACGTTCCGCTCACTCCTGCATATGTACCTGCTGAAGTATTTGTCCAACTTTTGATTGTCAACCAGTTTCCATTTTTGAATTGCTGTAAGCTTGCGTCAATTTTTACACTATCAACATTTCGAGCTGTCAAATACACTGATATGGACGCTTTTCCATCAGTTGAAATATCAAATACATTTTGAAATAGAGTAATGTTCGTGAAAAATGGTGTAACTATCTCATAGTTGTCATTCGATTCTGACACACTTGGTTCATCGCCATCTGCAAATGTCGGGATTTTGGCATTTTCATCTTCCTCACCTCCCTTCATACTTAGTAACGAATGGGATGGCGTTTTTGTTACACTATTTTGAAAAATAATTTAAATTTTCTGCCATTTTCATTATTTCATCTCTTTTTATTTCACCAATAATATGGAATGTTTTTTCACCAGCGGTCCATATTAAAGTACGAAGTCCTTCTTTTTCAACCAGAAACCCTTTTTCGGTATTTACTATTATTTCTGTAACGACAGCGTCTTCTGTATCTATCTGATATTCTGGATTTACAGGCGTTTGAGAAAACTGAATTTCTTTACCAGATGCTTCAGAATAAAAGATGATTTTTATTTCTCCAAAATTTTCGCTATTTGAATAGGTGTATCCCTCAGGAATATACTCAGGTGCATAGTATGAGTCCCAATCCATTTGTGTATTAAGAACGTTTTCTGTTTCAACGATGCTCACTTTGGTATATTTGTCAGTTACTTCAGTAACGATATTAAATAGCTTGATTCTAAAGGCTTCCACACTCATTGTCGTTACGAATATGCCAACCAACGCTATAGCAAAAAAGATTGCCACACGTTTTGAGAGCAGTTGAACCCTAGACCTAAATTTTCTTTTCTGATCTTGTTTTTTAAGTTGTTTATTGTAATCATCAAACCACGCATCTAGTGTAATCGGACATGCAGTTTCTGATGCATCTGCTGAAATTCGATCAAATTCTTCAGCTACATGATTTATGTGATTTTCACCAATATAGTGATAAAAGCTTTCCATAACTTTGTTCTCATTTTCCTTCATTTGCACACATCCTTAACTCATGACTATAACATTCATCTTCACACATCAGAATTCTGAGATGCGATTTTGCTCTGCTCAATCTCACACGGATATTTGAAAGGGATATTTTTAGAATTTCAGCGATTTCCACATCTTCAAACTGAAAGTAATACTTCAGAGTAAGCACGTCAGCGTATTCACGCTTCAGCGTCGCCAGTTTCTCCGCAAGCATTTTTGCATCACCCATTCTAATGACTATATCATCCATGAACTGTGAATTTAAATCTGGTATAGCTTCGGCACCTTCAAGTTCTATCAAAGGCTGCTTACTCTTTTTTCTATAAAGATCGATTGCGGTGTTCTTAACTATTGTAACGATTAAGTACTTGGTTTTGTTACACTTAACATCATTTATTTTTTCTATGTAAGGGATTAACTTGATTATTGACGTTTGTACCACGTCAGCTGCATCATGCGAATTGTTTAGTATATTATTAGCGACGTAATACATTTCTTTGTGGTATGTACGATAAATTTTCTCTAGTAAATCTCTTGATTCGGCATCTTCTATGGCCATTAAGAAAAGTAGCATGGTTCACCTCATTTTTGTAAATTGTTGGTAGTCGTTGATGTTATTATATCATATAATATTGTAGGTTTTGATAAGTACTCTTAACTCGTTTAATTGATGCCTTTTCAATACATTGGACAATTTTGCATCACACAAAAATCTTCACCAGTCGCTTCCGTTGATATAAGGTCTATGTACATACATATGGGGAGTCGAGCAGTCAAAATTGCTCTCGCAGTTTCTCTATGTTCCAACCTATAAAAGGAAAGGCCCATGCATACGCATGGGCCTTTCCTTTTATAGGTGGAGATGGGCTAACATCGTCCGTATACACGTCCAATCTGGTGCGGCCTATTGCAAGCGCAAAGCGCTTTATAGTTTATGATTACTTCAAAGAAAATAAACAACTATAATGTTTTTATGAGTTACTCAATATTTCATTTATTTTAATAATAACATCCTGTATTTTTGAATTTGTTAATCTGCCGTATTTCTTAACTATAATTTCTTTTGACAATGTATAAATTTTGTCAGATCTGACGCAAGATATTCTAGGAAGTGTTCCTTTGATCATATCTTCTTCATCGATCAATACCTCATAATTGACACCCCTTATGTTAGAAGTGATCGCTGCAACAATTATATCTTCTGTTTGTTTATTATATATGTTATTTGAAAGAACTAATACTGGTCTTTTTTTCATTGAAGTTAAATCAGAAAACGGTATTGGCACTAAAAGTATATCCCCTTGCTCATACATTATTCCACACCTCATCGTCAGTCTGATTATCCCAGAATGAAATACTTGATTGGCTTGCATTTTGTAAATCCAAATGATCTTCTTTCATTTTCTTGGATTTAATATATTCAATATAATCTAGAACTTCTGGTATTTCTTTTTCTGAAAGTTCATCAATTAATTTATGAATATACTCTTTAGCAGTATTCATTCTAATCACCTCTTCCTAAAAATATTATACATCAAAATACAATGCTTGTCACTGCTGTGGCTATTAAAGCTCGTGAGCACATTGCAACTTCGTCCACCTGTTATTTCGGCTTCGCCCACCAATTGCTCTAACTCAACAATACCCCAACACATACATACGGGGAGTCGCTCCGTTCTAACAGTCTCCAATCACAGCAGTAAGGGGAGTCGAGCAGCCACTACGTGTCTGCGTCTCTCGCTGCGCTCGAGTTCAGCAGTCAAAATTGCTCGCGCAATACACACACATACGGTTCTCCTCCAATCGCTCCGACCCTACAATACCTCAGCACATACATAATGGGGAGTCGCTCCGCACCGTCGCCGATTTTTGGTGCGGCTCAGATGCTTTCACGCCAGGGCCTAAAAAACGTCCCCCGGACGTTTTTCTTAACGGCCCGTTCGACTCCCACAGCTCCGCCGGTAAAAGGAAAGACCCATGCGTATGCATGGGCCTTTCCTTTTATTGGTGGAGATGGGCTGCCACCGTTTGTAGACACGTCCAATCCGGTACGGCCTATTACAAGCGTTACACGCTTTATAGTTTATAATGAATGTAATATAAAAATTTAATCTTCATTCATCAAATAATCAAGCTGATTCTTCAGTTTCGGAATCTCAATAATAGCAGTGTGCCAAACATCTTCCATCTCTAATTTTCATACAAAGTCACTACCTTGTTAATTTTAATTATAGAATTCGGAGGTATCGGCAAATGTACTAGATCAACATTTATTTTCAACATCGAACTAAATTGGTGCATGTATATCCAGGACCATAGAATATTATTTTTCATCTTCCGTTTTCATTAACAGTTTGTCAAAATCACTTTCGAACAATCTATCCTGAACAATCCTATACTTTTCAAATTCACTTTCTGCGAAGACCTTTGCTATCTCTGCTGTGACCTTCCCCGAATTATTTAAAAGATCATATTCGTTAAACTGTAAAAAAGCGTTCAGTTTATTCGCCCAATCTTCCATAGTCATAGGAATCCTTCTTTTCGCTTGGTTCTCAGCATAGTCTAGGTACATGCTTACAATCCTGTTTAAAGAATCCATTTCCTCCAAGGTCAGATAATTCTTTGCAATTGATACATCACTTTTTAAAATTTTACCTCTTGGCGTATTTTTCCACGTTGTAAGTCCCATGTTCTTCATTTCTGCATTGGCTCTATCTACAATAAGTTCGGCTGCAGTTTTTCCATGAATTGCAAAGTGTAGTTTGTTTTGTACTACTTTAAAAAAATCATGAGTCGTGTTGGCCGTGGAAGAATAGTCCATCGCAGTTGCATAAATATCAGTTATCTTTTGATAAAATCTTCGTTCGCTCGATCTAATTTCTCTAATTTCTTCAAGCAAATGGTCAAAATACTCTTCATTTAAGAAAGTACCGTTTTTAAGTCGTTCTTTATCAAGCACATAACCTTGTAAAGAAAAATTTTTAATCACCGTAGTCGCCCATTGTCTAAACTGAATCGCCCTATCCGAATTTGCCCTAAATCCTACTGCAATTACAGCTTCTAGGCTGTAAAATTTCGTGTTGTACTCTTTACCATCCGAAGCAGTTCGTCGGAATTTCCGACATACTGCATTTTCATCAAGTTCTCTTTCGTTAAATATATTTTTTAGATGTTCAGTAATAGTTGTTCTGCCCTTTTCATAAAGGTTTGCTATCATTTCTTGAGTGAGCCAAACATTCTCATCTGCTACTAATACATCTATTGAATTTTCACCTTTCTGAGATGTGAAGATTAAAAATTCAGCAGTGCTGTTGCGGATCTGAAGTTCTTTATTTTCTATTTTTGTCATTCTTTAATCTTCCTTTCGTCATAGAATTCATTAGCCACTTCATATTTGTACCTTAATTATACCTTCATATATTGCCTCAGTCCATGCTTATAAAAAATCAAATCCGTTTATAGTATAACTGAGCCTGCATCAAGTTTTTATGTATACAAAAGGTTCTCCTCCAATCGCTCCGACCACACAACACCCTAGCACTTACATACGGGAGTCGCTCCGCACCGTCGCCGCTTTTTGGCGCGGCTCAGATGCTATCACGCCAGGGCCTAAAAAACGTCCCCGGACGTTTTTCTTAACGGTCCGTTCGACTCCCTCAGCTTCCACTCAATAAAGGAAAGACCCATGCGCATGCATGGGCCTTTCCTTTTATTGGTGGAGATGGGCTGCCACCGTTCATATACACGTCCAATCCAATAAAGCCAATTGCAATAGCTACACGTGATTTGATATACAGTAAACACCAAGATTCAATTTGGTTTTCTATTAGTCCACCTTAGGAAAATGTTTTAATGAGGCATAATTATGACTGAATAACGATTGGTTTTCTATTTTTATCCTTATACACATGATATATAACAAAAATACCAATAGTTAGTAGCAGTATCATTAAAGAAATCTTATCCCAAAGGAATTGATTGGACAGATCCACTCCAAGTAGATTCCAAAATAGATGAAATCCAACCGCAGACCAAAGTGAACGATACCTGATCACCATGCTCCCAAGTAATATGCCGCCTAAAAAGACACTTATTATATACATAATCGACTGTTGAAAGACCAGATGTGGCAGCGCAAAAATTAAAGCACTTATAACTACAGCAAATACTGCATGTATTTTCTTGGCTAGCTTCATTAGAATAATTCCTCTAAAAAAAGCCTCTTCAAATAAAGCAACGAAAAAATAATGAGTAAATGCAAGGGGAATTTCCAGTAGTTGTATTCTAAATAATTGTTCCCCCTCTAACTGTCCATTAACTGTAAAATACAAGCTATAAATCATTCCCACCACAAGGGTAGCCATTAACGTTCCAATCAAAAATTGTTTTAGATTCTGCTTATGTGTCGTTTCAGAAAGCAAAGCTTTATCCTTTATGTAATTGTAGCAAAGCATCGCTATAAAGCTGTTGACGATGATCATCATATTTCCACCCTTTAATATTAGTTATCATCTTAATTACTATTTCATCTAGTTTAAATCTTCAAGTTCGATTACTTTTTTGATACAAGAATCCTCAAGTATATTACTCCAATTTGGTACAGATTCTATAAAATAATCAGGTGATGTTTTAAACTCCTCATTTATTACACCAAGTTCATCTACGCCAAGAGATTTAGGAAATGTAATGACTAGTCCACTGTTCGGTAATACTTCGACCCAAGGATCTGAACCAATACCATCGCCTCCAGTCTTACTACCGATTAATGTTGCAAAATTACTCTGCTTACAAAATATTGCAAATGCTTCTGATGATGAGTAAACATAATCATTTACTAGAAGGTATATATTCCCCGAAAATTTTATTGAATCATTATTTGGTACTATTACAGTATCTGTTTCCTCATAATACTTAAAATTTTCTATGATTTCATTAGAAAATGTTTTTAAAACATTAGTATCCAAATTTGATACATTATTTGCGTGATAATCAGAATTATTAACCTGAAAATCAATGTACTCTTTTGATACAACTCCATCTTTATAAAAATTATATGTCTTAGAATTGTATTGTCTATCTGCTAAATTGGGAACTAAATACTCCTGCCAATAAGAGGTATCTCCCCCTGAGTTATATCGTATATCAATAACTAATGCATTATATTTTTTTACTTTATCTAGAAACTGATTGATAATTTTTTCATCAACACTTCGATTTGATTTTTGTTTCATTGCAGGAATGTATATGTAGCCTAACTTGCCATGAATCAAATCTGCACAAATAACATTACGACTCATTATATTGTTTATCTCATTTGTAAACAAATTTGTATTATCTAATTTATAACGCTTATTTACTTTTGGTGCATTTAATTTTTCCAAAATAATATTTTGCCAAGAATTTGGCGAATTGGAGAGTTCTTTATCATATGTATCAATAATATAAGAAACTTCTTCTTCATTTAATAATCTAGTATGTGCATTTCCTAATTTATCTAATTGTTCTGATATTACCAACTTCAAATCATCAATATTATTACATTCTTTCGCTCTCAATAAAAAATTATCTTTATCTTCATTCCAACTGAAATTAAACTGTCTTTGACTTACATCTATATATGGATAATTGTCTGAAATAATGTCGAATAAATACTTACAATCATTAAAAATCTGTTTTTTGGATAAATCAACATTAACATCTTTTTTTAAGTCAACGACATCTAAAAATTCAATCTTTACTATATTTTTTGATATGATAAAAAGTAGAACTACACTTATCACAAATATTAACAATTTATTATTAAAAATATACATATGTAACTCCTAATAAATCAACATCACTATCCTCATTCATATTTCCATCGGCATATGATCCAAATAATGAAACGGATTTGATTTGATATTTATTAGCCGTTTTAATCGAAGCATCTCTTATCTGATTTTGAGAAAGCATCATGACACCTCCAATTATTCTATTCACTTCATATAGACATTATACTACATTGACGTTTTATTGTCATTGACTCTGGGGTAATCTCATACTATCAATAAGATACATCAGTTCATTTTTCACTGCACTTTCCATCTATTTCATTAAGTATTTTTCACTTGGCTACTTCTCCAAAAATCTCAAAGTTTCTCATGACAGCATCTTGAATAATTACGGTCTTGTAAAAGACATCTCTACCATCTGCTGTATATTACTGAATCTTCTTTATCGCTTCCAATATCTGGCTTACATATACTACTAATGAAAATAGTCCTATCTACGTGGAGATAATATTTTTATTGCTTTCCATGACCTCCAATGCTTCTAAGCCATCTTTCGAAACAAAGACACCGTACCCTTCCTGCTAAAGCTCTAGCTTCAAAAGGTTTCTAATATCTTTTTCATCTTCCGCGACTAAAATATTCAAGATAACCTCTGCCTTTCAAAAATAAACATACCTAATACTGAAAACGATAAAAAAACGACATCCTTAATAATCAATGCTATTAAATAATATACCCTAGGTATTTCTCGTAGAGATTCGATATAACCGATACCTCCCAAATATATATATTCGGTTAGCGACAGCGTGCCTAATTCGATAAGCCATAATGTATTAAAATCGGCAAAGAACACAACTGAAATTTGAATTATGAAGAGAATCAACATATGGAAACACAGCTCATTAAAGCTTGTAAATAGCATGCGTTTCCCAATTCCTTTGAAAACAAACCCTGCACATATTGCAACTGAGATAAAGAATACTGTGATTTCAATGAATACGCTTACAACAGTTGGACCTTGCACTGTAACTAAGGCCAATTTCAAAAATAGAGACACAACACCAACTACCAAATTTGCAGCGAATATGATCGCTGAATACAATATAAGAAATATTAGTGCTTTCTTTAACTTTTTAAGTATACTGTTCCATATTTGATTCATATAAGATATGCACTCCTTTCATTCATATATTGATATAACCACTAGTGGAATATCAGGACGTTTTAATTAGAACTTCCAACTATTACAAGGTCCGCAAGGGGAAGTTCATTCTCTAAAGAAGTTGATTTTACTGATTGAGCGATGTTCAACATCGAACTGAATTGTCATACTACTTTTCTGATCATCATTCCAATCTGCCCAGAATGTAGCTTCATAATGTCCAATAGACAAATCTCGAAATTCTATTGTGGTTTCATAGCTTCCGTCAGGCTCTAAAATAATGTCATTAGTTTCTTTCTCATCTAATGTGACTATTTTTCCTGAATTAGTATGCGTAATTTTGTAGTTTAAGATATTACCTTCTTTAAAAATTATGGTACTGGTTCTAGAACGGTTTTTTACAATCCAAGTAAGTGATGGAATATTATCAGTAGTAGAATGTCTTAAACTTACATATATATTTGGTGCTTCTTCTTCATTCTCGTTTTTGCAACCTGTCAAACCTAATAGAACAATCATAGATATTAATACTATAATCAAAAAACATTTTTTCATTATATCTGTCACTCCTTTCGATGTACCAAAGACACATCATACTAAGTAACGAATGGGATGGCGGATTTATTACACTATTTTGAAAAATACTTTAAACTTTCTGCCATTTTTATGATTTCATCACTTTCCATTTCACCAATAATGTGGAATGTTTTCTCGTCAGTCGTCCATATCAACGTTAGAAGACCTTCTTTTTCAACGAGAATACCATTCTCAGCATTAATTATTACATCTGTAGCGACAGCGTCTTCTGTGTCTATCTGATATTCTGGATTCACAGGAGTTTGAGAAAATTGAATTTCTTTACCTGTTGTATCGGAATAAAAGATGATTTTTATTTCTCCAAAATTTTCGCTGTTTGAATAGTTATAACCTTCAGGAATATACTCTGGTGCATAGTATGAGTCCCAATCTATTTGTGATTCAAGACCGTTTTCTGTTTCAACGATGCTCACTTTGGTATATTTGTCAGTTACTTCTGTAACGATATTAAACAGCTTGATTCTGAAGGCTTCCACACTCATTGTCGTTACGAATATGCCCACCAATGCGATAGCAATGAAGATTGCGACTCGTTTTGACAGCAATTGATACCTATATCTAAATTTTCTCTTCAGATCTAGTTTTTTACGTTGTTTATTGTAATCATCAAACCACGTATCTAGTGTACTCGGATATGCAATTTCTGATGCCTCTGGTGAAATAAGATCAAACTCATCAGCTACATGATTTATGTGATTTTCACCAATATAGTGATAAAAGCTTTCCATGATTTTGTTCTCATTTTCCTTCATTTGCACACATCCTTAACTCTTGATTATAAGATTCATCTTCACACATCAGATTTCTGAGATGCGATTTTGCTCTGCTCAATCTCACACGGACATTTGTAATGGATATTTTGAGAATTTCAGCGATTTCTACATCTTCAAACTCAAAGTAATACTTCAGAGTAAGCACGTCAGCATATTCACTCTTCAGCTTCGCCAGTTTCTCCGCAAGCATTTTGGCATCACCCAATCTAATGACTATATCCTCCATGTACTGTGAATTTATATCTGGTATAGCTTCGGCTTCTTCAATATCTATCAAAGGCTGCTTACTCTTTTTCCTATAAAGATCAATTGCGGTGTTCTTAACTATTGTAACGATTAAGTACTTGGTTTTGTTACACTTCACATCATTTATTTTTTCTATGTAAGGGATTAACTTGATTATTGACGTTTGTACCACGTCAGCTGAATCATGCGTATTGTTTAGTATATTATTAGCGATGTAATACATTTCTTTGTGGTATGCACGATAAATTTTTTCTAGTAAGTTTCTTGATTCGGTATCTTCTATGGCCATTAAGAATAGTAGCATGGTTCACCTCGTTTTTTGTAAATTGTTGGTAGTCGTTGATGTTATTATATCATAAAACATTGTAGGTTTTGATATGTGAGTAAATTGCGTAATTCCAATTTTATGATATTCCTCATTTGAAAACGGCGTAAGTAGGCCATTGTTACCGTGAGAAACTTTGATTTTGTGACTTATTCGGTAATTATGCAATTTCCATAAGTAATCTTAACTCGTTTAATTGATGCATTTTCAATATATTGGACAATTTTGCGTTACACAATAATCATTTCCAGTCGCTCCGTAAATCTAAGGTCTAAGCACATACATATGGGGAGTCGAGCAGCCAATACGTGTCTGCGGCTCTCGCTTTGCTCAATCGTCTCAGTCGTAACAGCTTGCGCTGTTTCTTTATGCTTCACCTTCTCCTTGGAGATTTTTCAAAGCTCTCGGCTATGAGGGTTCGACTCCCCCCATCTCCACCCAGGGTCGCTCCGCCCCTACAATACCCCAACATATACATACGGGAGTCGCTCCGCACCGTCGCCGCATTAACGCGGCTCAGATGCTATCACGCCAGGGCCTAAAAAACGTCCCCCGGACGTTTTTCTTAACGGTCCGTTCGACTCCCACATCCACCGGTAATCGCTCCGTTGTAACAGTCTCCAATCACAGCAGTATTGGGAGTCGAGCAGCCACTAGCGTGTCTGCGCCTCTCGCTTCGCTCGAGTTCAGCTGTCAAAATTGCTTGCGCAATTTCTCCCGGCTTCACTCTCTCAGGGTTCGACTCCCACAGCTTCCACTCAATAAAAGGAAAGACCCATGCGTATGCATGGGCCTTTCCTTTTATTGGTGGAGATGGGGCGTCACCGTTTGTAGACACGTCCAGTCCAGTGAGGCCTATAAAAAGCGTTACACGCTTTATAGTTTATAATGAATATAATTTAAAAATTTAATCTTCATTCATCAAAGAATCAAGCTGATTCTTCAGTTTCGGAATCTCAATAATTACAGTGTGCCAAACATCCTCCATTCTAAGTGTTTGGTATTTATGAGCAGTCACATCTCTCATTCCAGAGATGCCCCTCCACGAAATATATGCAGTTTCAGATCTAAGTTCATCAGTAATACTCTTAGCCAACTCTCCAATATTGATAAGAGTCATGCATACTGCGCGTTTAGTTTTTTCATCATCAAGGAATAACTCTTGAGTGTAATCCACAATTAAGCTATCTATAACATCAATCTCCGAAAGGATTTTCTTAACAATTTGTTCGTCTCTAATTTTCATATAAAGTCACTACCTTGTTAATTTTTATTATAGAATTCGGAGGTATCGGCAAATGTACTAGATCAACATTTTTTTTAAGCTCAGTTTCAACATCCGATTTTAACTCATATAACATGAACAACGATACTGTTGGTGTCAAAAAC
>JBGSJR010000003.1:0-123177 GCA_041741755.1 Acidaminobacteraceae bacterium
CGATTTTTTCTCATATCCAGTGATGATGGCGGAGGGGCCACACCTGTTCCCATACCGAACACAGAAGTAAAGTCCTCCAGCGTCGAGGGTACTTGGCGGGCAGCTGCCTGGGAGAGTAGAACGTTGCTGGTTCCAAAAAAAAGAAGTTCAATCTTAGGATTGGACTTCTTTTTCTTTACTTATTAGATAATTATGTACATAAGAAAATCAAGAAGTACATATGTAAAACATGCCCCTCCTAGAACCCCTCCTACCAACGTTCCGTTGCTCATGTCGGGCAAGTTTGCATTGGAAACTTGTCATTTCCCATGTCGGGTGAGAAACAACTACTTGGACAAAACGAAAAAAATACATACGCCCCTCCTGGCAACCCTCCTACCAACTTCGTTGCTCATGTCGGGGCAAGTTTGTAAACAAACTTGTTGTTGCCTACATCGGGTGAGAAAAATGCTACGCATTTTCTCATTAAACCTGAAGAAAAGAGATAAGGACAAATGAAAGTGTTGCATTTAGGCAATTTGATTTGACAGGTTATGTTTAAATCGTTAAAATGATAATGACAGACTGCGTTCATATCTCATGAAATCAGGCTTCAATGAAAACCTCGGAGGAAACTATGGATCTTTTTGATCAAAAGAAAGAGAACAAATCTTTAACATCGCTCATTTTCGAGAAAATTCGTGAGGACATTCTCAATGGTAGATATGTGTCTGGTGATAAATTGGTTGAAATTAAATTGGCTGATGAACTTGGCGTAAGTAGAACACCGGTTAGAGAAGCACTCAAGCAACTTGAGTTAGATGGTTTGGTTGATAATATTCCCAATAGGGGTGTTGTTGTTAAAGGAATTAGCAAAGAAGATATCGATGATATACTTACAATAAGACTATGTATCGAAGGCTTGGTTGGTCAATGGGCAGCTGAACGAGTTACAGATCCAGAAATTAAAGAACTTGAAGAGATATTTGATTTAATGGAGTTTTATTCAACCAAAGGTGATGTTGATAAGTTGTTTGAACTTAACACGAAATTTCACGAAACCCTTTATCAAATTACAAAAAGTAGATATCTTGAAAGTGTATTAAATGATTTTCAGCTTTTTATCAAAACTGCGCGTAATAACTCGTTGAAATCTGAAGGTAGACTAAAAGATGCTCTTGAAGAACATCGGATCATCGTTGCAGCAATAAAGCACCATGACATAGAAGCAACTAGGCAAGCACTTATAAACCATATTTCTAATTCCAATGAGAACATTAAAAAGATTGTCAAATTAGAGGAAGAAAAGATAAAAAATTTGGCAGAAAATATATAAAGTGCTCGAGCAAAAAAATTTACTTTATCAATTTGCTGAGGACTCATTATTTTATCTAGGAGGATTTATGTCTGAGGAAAGAAGACACTTGCTTATCGAGAAGTTAACTCAAACGAGTGATCCTATAACGGGTTCGGATTTGGCAGAGTTTTTTGGGGTTTCTAGACAGGTAATCGTTCAAGATATAGCTATTATTAGGGCGAAAGGTGTACCTGTACTCGCGACATCAAATGGCTATCTTATTCAAAGTAAAATTATGAAAGATAGGTTGATTAAGACCTTTGTATCAAAGCATAATGGTTTTGAACGTATGGAAGAGGAACTTTTGATTATAATCGATTATGGTGGTAAAATAATTGATGTAATCGTTGAACATCCCGTTTATGGTGAAATTGTAGGAACTCTACTTATTTCAAGCAGCGAAGATGTTTCTAAATTTGTTGAAAAGGTAAAATCTACGGATTCCAAACCATTGGCATCACTCACAAAAGGTGATCATATTCACACGATTGAGGTCCCAAGTGAGAAAGTTTTCTTATTGATTATGAATGAACTTAGAGAAAAGGGTTTCGTCGATTAATAAGATAAAATTGTATATAAGGAGAGGCTTCTCCTTTTTTTTAGAGACGATGTGACAATACACTTGAGTAGTCATTGAAGCAATCAAATACTAACATAAATTATCAGGTTTCAATCAATAAACATAATTAAAGTTTAGAAAGGTAGAATTTATGAAAATTAGAAATTACTTAACAAAAACATTAAATGGTATGGCTCTTGGACTCTTTTCTTCATTAATTATTGGACTCATTTTGAAGCAGGTTGGTGAACTTGCGGGAATTGAGATGTTGGCAAACTTTGGTAAGTTCGCTCAAGTTATGATGGGACCAGCAATCGGTGCAGCAGTTGCCTATAGTGTTAAGGCATCGCCACTTGGAATTTTTGCTTCTATGGTAGCAGGTGTCATTGGCGCAGGCAGTTTGAAATTTTTGGAGACGGGTCAGACGGTCATAACAATAGGCGAACCAATGGGTGCTTTTGTATCAGGTTTGATAGCAGCCGAATTTTCAAAGCTTATAGCGGGCAAAACAAAGGTTGATATCGTAATTGTACCAGCTGCAACTATTCTTGTAGGTGGTCTAGTTGGCATTTCCATAAGTCCAGTTATCGCAAGTATGATGAAGGCACTCGGCGAAGTGATCAATACCGCAACTGAACTGCAACCTATCCCAATGGGAATTATCGTAGCTGTTATAATGGGCATTGTCTTGACATTACCAATAAGTAGTGCAGCGTTGGCCATTTCTCTTGGGTTATCTGGAATAGCAGGTGGTGCATCACTCGTAGGATGTTGCTGTAATATGATTGGTTTTGCAGCGATTAGCTATAGAGAAAATGGATTTGGTGGTGCAATCGCTCAAGGGCTTGGAACTTCGATGCTTCAAGTCCCAAATATCATAAAGAATCCGAAAATATGGATACCCCCAATTATTGCCAGTGCAATATTGGGACCAGTAAGCACAACACTTCTAAAAATGGAGAGCAATAGTGTTGGTGCAGGAATGGGTACAAGTGGCTTAGTAGGACAATTTGGCGCTTATGCAGAAATGTCAGACACCGTTAGTACGGCTACTTTTTTTATAATGATCGCAGCGATGCATTTTATACTGCCAGCACTTATTTCATTAGTTATTAGTGAGTGGATGAGAAAGAAAAACTGGATTAAACTTGGCGATATGAAACTTGAAGTAAATAAATGATTAATAAGAGCATTGTAGAGCAAAACGCTTTACAATGCTTTTATTAAAGTGATTACTTCATCTTCGGTTCAAAACCGTTACATATAGCACCTGAAGAACGATAGACGACTTCAGATGGCATGATACGGGATTTGAAACCAAATTTTCGACATCCCATTGGGTTGTTTTTGTCCCAAGTGACATAGTAGTTTTTACATATCTTGCAATTTATTCTTATTTCAGACATTTTACCCTCATCAAAATCAAATAGAATAGAACCATTTATCTTAGCATTATACAGCGAATTTGAAAGCTTATCAATCATGCCTGAAGATGTAAAACCGATAAATATATGATATAATTAAATATAGATTAATAATGGTGGTGCATGTTTTGGATAAAAAAAGTAAAATTGGTATTTTTGATTCAGGTCTCGGTGGTCTATCGGTTTTGCATACACTCAGTGAATTGTTGCCGAACGAGTCCTTTATATATATTGGAGACTCTAAAAATGCGCCTTATGGCACAAAAACTAAGGAAGAGGTCTTTGAATTATCTAAAACAATCTGCGATCAGCTGGTTGTTTATGATGTAAAAGCGATAGTCATCGCGTGCAATACTGCGACAAGTGCCGCCGTCTCACTACTAAGGGATTTATATAGTATTCCTATTATAGGTATGGAACCAGCTGTGAAACCAGCACTTAAACAGACCTCAGGACCAGTTGTTGTGATAGCGACTGAAATGACTTTAAAAGAAGAAAAATTCCTAAACCTTGTTGATAGTATGGAAGATGGTTATCGTATCGTGAAGTTACCAGCACCAGAATGGGTGGATTGTGTCGAGAACCATATATCTGATGCGGTTTACATGAAGACCTGTGTCAATACGTTTTTAGAACAACATATTCCCAAAGCTCGAAATATTGTCCTTGGTTGCACCCATTATATTTTTTTAAAAGAACTCATTAGTGATTATTATGATGGGAAAATTGATCTGTTTGATGGCAATATTGGAACGGCACTTCAACTTAAAAACACATTGGAGTCTCAAGACTGCTTGGCAGATGATTTAGAACCTGCAGAAAATACTACAGTGGTTATCTTTAACACAAAGTCTGATGAATATGTGAATAAATCATATGACATGCTAAATGCATTGGGAAAGGGTATCTAGATGGATCCTAAATTGATTGAACTAGTAAATGATAAACTCCGTCTCATCTTGGATGAGGCGGTTTTTGACGAACAATCTGAAATGATTTTTAAATACCATTATGGTATTGACTGCAAACGATTGGAGCTAAAGGCGATATCTAAAGAATTAAAGGTGTCACTAAAAAAAATGAAAGTGGAGCTTATAAGAATTGACAATAAAGTGTTCAATATATTAAAGAAACATGATTTGTTCACTTTTGACGAAATTATATAATTAGCTTAAAGTTGAGGTAAAAATGTCTGTTATAGATTGGTTTTTTATTGGTGTAGTTGTCCTTTTCTTTTCTGTTATCATGATTTTTTCATGGTCTGATCTAATTCGCGATATACTATATTATAAAGAGAAGAAAAAAAATGTCAAAAGTATGGAAAAACATTTAAACAAAAATAGAAAAAGAAATGGTCAACGATAGGTGGCTTCATGAGATTATTACCAGCGTTAAATAGCATTATTGAGGAACGATTGATATCTTTTCATATGCCTGGACATAAAAATGGTAGGCTTCTTTTCAATGAATCAGAGCCACTTCTTGCATATGACATCACTGAGATTCCGGGTGCAGACCATTTACACGATGCGCACGATTGCATTCTAGAGACTGAGAATGCACTAGCGAACATTTATAATGCAGATCGAACAAGGCTTCTAGTTGGTGGTAGCACCGTAGGTATCTTGAGCATGATTTTGGGAACCACAGAACCAGGTGATAAAATATTGTTGAATCGTAACGCTCACAAGTCAGTTTATAACGCCATTGAAATGAACGGTTTGATTCCAGTGTATCTATTTCCGGAAATTGATGACTATTTAGGTATTCCAATCGAATTGAGTGTCGATAACATTGATGAATTGGCAAAAGATGTTAAGATTTGTATTTTAACCTATCCAACGTATGAAGGGTTATGTTATTCTATTAAAGATGTGATTGATAAATGTCACGCTTTAAATATTCCAGTTTTAGTTGATGAAGCACATGGTGCACACTTATTTCTTCATGAAAATGGTCCCAAATCCTCATTGGATCTTGGTGCAGATATAGTTGTACAAAGTTTTCATAAAACGCTGCCTGCAATGACTCAGACTGCGGGTCTTCATTTTTCTAAGCGAACAATCCTCACCGAACGCCAATTATCAAGAGTTGATTGGTATCTGAAAAGCTTGCAGTCTAGTAGCCCCTCTTATGTTTTGATGGCATCTGTTGATAATATGATTAATGTGATACAAAGTATTGGGTTAAGGCGTTCAATTGCACTTGAACATCAAATTGAATCCTTATATGAGACGATTGAAACTTTAAAGTGCATAGGCACATACAGATTTAGCTCTATGGATATGACTAAAATTGTTTTAGCAATAAAAAAGGAGCATTATAAACCTGGTATATTAGATGGTTATGTCCTATCAAAGAGACTTAGGTCTGAATATGGTATCCAGGTAGAGTATGACTCACAGACTATGGTATTACTGATGACAAGCATATGTAATGAGGCTTCAGATTTTGAATCTTTAAAAGTTGCACTGATACAGCTTGATAGCAAATTATTTGAAGAAATGACCGGTGTATTTGCGGCGGGAATAATTTTAAATCAACCATGTGTCAATTATAAAGAGATTTATCTTGCGATTGCGTCCAAAGGCACTTATAGATTGCGTGCATATGATGCGGTTCGATTAGCGAAAGCCACAGTTAAACTTGATGCCAGTATTGGTAAAATATCAGCAGAATATGTTATCCCATATCCACCAGGAATTCCTGTTTTGGTACCAGGTGAGCTGATTCAGTTAGAAACGCTGTTATTATTTCCAACAGATATAACACATATTAATGTTCTAAAATAGATGATAGAGGTGAATCATGAATAAAGTTAAACATGAGATTTTTGAATGGGTTCAAGCAATACTTATAACGTTGGTTATATTTTTGATCTACAATTTCTTTTTTGCGACAACAACTGTTTATAATACATCCATGTATCCGACGCTTGTAGAAAAAGATATGCTTTTTATGGTTAAACTTGGTAATATAGAACATGGCGATATCGTTTCATTTAAATCTGAGCTAACCTTGACACAGGGCGATTATGACAATTTAAATTTTCTACAAAAGATTTTGCATAAAGAAGGCGAAAGAAAGAACTTGATTAAACGTGTCATTGCTGGTCCGAATGATACTATTGAGATAACGGATGGTGTTGTAAAAGTAAACGGTGTAATGATTGATGAACCCTATATCAGTACAGCGACCAATAAAAACGTATCACTTCAAACGATACCAGAGGGAAAATTCTTTGTGATGGGTGATAATAGAAGTGTTAGTTATGACAGTAGAGATTTAGGTTTTGTTGCTGAAGACGATATTATTGGCAAAGTTATATTCAGGTTTATGCCTCTCAACAAAATTGGAACTGTGAATTAAATGTCGTTTTTGTGGTATAATTAGAATAGCAATAAAAATTTCCGCGAATAGGAGGGATTTTATGAAACTGATTATAGCTATCGTACATGATGAAGATGCACATTCACTTGTTAAAAAGTTGAATGCTTCTGATTTTGGTGTTACGAAACTCGCCTCAACAGGTGGATTTTTGAAGTCAGGTAATACGACATTGATTATCGGAATCCCAAAAGAGCGTGTGGATGAAGCGATTAAGATTATTGAAGAAACTTGTAAGACAAGAAAAGAAATAACAACCACAACCTCTCTTATGGGTGATAATAGCGTAATGGGCATGCCTCTAGAAATCTCTGTAGGCGGTGCAACAGTGTTCGTCGTCGATGTAGAGAATTACTTGAAATTGTAGTAGGTTTTTGATGACGAAGATTGTTGATTTTTTCAGTGATGCACTCAGAAAAGGCCACTTGTCACACAGTTATTTGATTTCGGGAACCGAAAATTTAGAACTTGCTAAAACAATTGCAAAGAACGTTCTTTGTAGACAGGAACACACAGGTTGTGGTTCCTGTTCGTCTTGTCTAAAGCTAGCTTCTGACAATCATCCTGACCTTATGATTGTCGTTCCAGATGGTGCATCTATTAAAAATGCTCAAGTTGAAGCGTTTCAAGAGTTTATCTTTATTAGGCCGTTTGAGAGTAAGCATAAAATAGTCATTTTTAATGAAGTACATCTCATGACTGAGCGCGCTCAAAATCGGATCTTAAAGGTTTTAGAAGAACCACCAGAATACGCCGTGTTCATACTCATGACTCAACAAATGGAATCCTTATTAGAAACAGTATTATCAAGGTGTCAAATCATCAATGCCGATGCATCATATACTCAACTTGCAAATCCAGTATTGTTATCTAAAGCATTTGAACTCGTTCAAGGTATCGGAAAACAGGATGCTGGGCGCGTGTTGGAATTTGGCGTCTATATGAAGCAAGAAAAAACTCAAATCACTGTATTTTTGACTCAAATTACTGGGCTATTAAGGGATATAATGATTTTTAGAGAAACACATAATTATCAATTGATTAGTCCAGAGAATTTCTCTATACTAAATTATAAGGAACAACTTGGCAAACTCGCGATGAACATTTCAAGAAAGAAGAATATTGAGTTAATATTTCTAATAGAAGAAATTGATCAAAGAATCAAGAGTAATATGAATTTTGATTTAACAGTGGATAAACTGTTATTTAAATGTATTGAAAGGGAGGCATAAATGATCACAGTTGTAGGTGTGAGATTTAAAAAAGCCGGAAAGATTTATTATTTTGATCCAGCAGATGTACCGGTTAATCAGGGTGACCATGTGATTGTTGAAACCGCCAGAGGGATAGAATACGGTGAGTGCGTTATTGGCAAGCGAGATATTTCTGAAGAACAGATTGTTAGCCCTCTTAAACCAGTACTTCGTGTATCAACAGAGGAAGACGATGCTAATCATAAGAACAATAAAATAAAAGCTCAAGAGGCCATGAAAGTTTGTCATGAGAAGATTAAACTTCATGAACTTGATATGAAGCTTATAGATGTTGAATATACCTTTGACAACAATAAAGTGATCTTCTACTTTACAGCCGATGGACGTATCGATTTTAGAGAACTCGTTAAAGACCTTGCAGCTATTTTTAGAACGCGTATCGAACTTAGACAAATTGGTGTACGTGATGAATCAAAGATGGTCAAAGGATTGGGACCTTGCGGTCGTGAAATATGTTGCGGCAGTTGGTTGGGTGATTTTGCGCCCGTTTCTATCAAGATGGCAAAAGATCAGAACTTGTCGCTTAATCCTGTAAAAATTTCGGGACTCTGTGGCCGTTTAATGTGTTGTTTGAAATATGAATATGACACTTATGTTCAAATTAGAGTGGGTATGCCTAATAGAGGCGATAAAGTTAAAACACCTGAAGGCAATGCTGTTGTTGTTGATACAAATATTTTACTCGAACAAGTTAGGGTCAGGCATTATCTGAAAGACAAGCCAAATGAACTCAGCGAAGATATCGTGCCATATACGAAAGATCAAGTTAAAGTCGTTGAAGTCAATAGAAATGCACCACCAGTTCCCTCGGTCATCGTTGATGCAGGACCGATTGATTTTGCAGAACTTAAAAAGCTTGAAGATTAAACACAAAGACGTTTTGAAATTTAAGCATTTCAAAGCGTCTTTTTATGAGTGAGGCTATAGATGGATGAAGAAATTGAATTGAAAGAACATGAAAGAATGGATGACTTGCAGTTAGGTGGTCTTCGAATTATTCAAGATCCAAAAGGATTTTGCTTTGGCATCGACGCCGTTCTACTAAGCAATTTCATCAAACTCAAGCCCAGTGATGAAATCGTTGAATTTGGAACGGGGACAGGCATCATACCTATTTTACTCACGGGCAAATCATCATTTAAAAAAATACACGCATTTGAGGTTCAGCACGAAGTTGCTGAAATGGCAAGCCGAAGTGTGCGTCTCAACAAGTTAAGTGATAAGATTGAAATTATTGAAGACAATCTGACACAGTCGAGCAAGTATTTTGAGAGTGGCACAATTGATGTTGTCTTTAGTAACCCACCTTATATGTCTGGTGAGGGGGGCATAAAAAATGACCACAGCCTGAAAGCCATTTCAAGGCATGAGGTACTTTGTTCCCTTGAAGATATCATCGCAAATGCCAGTAAGCTGTTAAAGCATAGAGGTAAGTTTTATATGATTCATCGTCCGAATCGATTGGTTGATATTGTTTCTCTTTGTAGGCAGTATAAACTAGAACCTAAGGAAATTCGTATGATTCAGCCTTATTATGATAAAAGACCAAATATATTTTTAATCATGTGTTCTAAAGGTGGTCAGTCAGATTTAAAATTTCTTGACCCACTGATCGTCTATGAAAAGGATGGCAGTTATACAGCTGAGATTCATGAGATATATGGGATGGAGAATATTACTGTATTTAAAAGGGATGTGAAATAATGTCTGGAAAATTATTTTTATGTGGTACACCAATAGGCAATTTAGAGGATATCACCTACAGAGTCATCTCGACACTAAAAGCCTGTGATGTAGTCTATGCAGAAGATACACGCCACTCTATACGTCTACTCAATCATTTTAAAATCAGCAAGCCCCTTCATAGTTACCACGAACACAACATGGTGCCTGCGGGAAAAGAAATCGTTGAAAAACTCAGACGAGGTGAGCAAATTGCACTCGTAACAGATGCTGGTATGCCTGGCATCTCAGATCCTGGTGAAGCATTGGTTAAATTATGTATTGAAAACGAGCTCGACTTTGAAGTCATACCTGGTGTTACGGCTTTTACTACGGCTTTGGTTGGCTCAGGACTAGATACGTCACGGTTTGTATTTGAAGCTTTCTTAAGTCGAGATAAAAAGCAAAAACGTGCACTTCTTGAAAAAATCAAGAAAGAAACACGCACAATCTTGTTTTATGAATCGCCTCACAGGCTGAAAGAGACTCTAAAAGTGATGCACGAGGTTTTTGGCGATCGAAAGCTTGTCCTTGCACGTGAACTGACTAAGAAGTTTGAGGAATTTAGGCGGGGCACGATTCAATCTGTTTTGACTTATTACGAAACGCATGAAATAAAAGGTGAGATTGTTTTAGTTGTTGAAGGTTACCAAGAAACGGAATCAGATTTGATTATTTACAATCCGGATGAGTCGGTGAAAGAACATGTTGAGAGGCTCATTGCAGAAGGAATAGACAAAAAAGAAGCAATGAAGATAGTAGCAACTGAAAGAAAAATTAAAAAAACGGAAGTTTATGCAGTGTTAATTGAAGACTAGAAAAGTGTTGTAAAAGGAAAAAAAGCACTGGCCATCAGAGGTCTGTGCTTTTTTCTCTATTATAATTTATTATAATACTTTGATTTCATCAACACATGATGGGCATATGTTTTTTCCTTTAATGTTTTTAACGCCTTTGGCTTGACCACAAAAAATACATGCAGGTTCATATTTTTTTAGTATGATTGTTTCGCCCTCTGTAAAAATTTCCAAGGCATCTTTTTCACCAATTGTTAGTGTTCTTCTTAACTCGATTGGAATTACTACTCTTCCAAGCTCGTCCACCTTGCGTACGATACCCGTTGATTTCATTTTAAACTACCTCCTAAGACAAATATTGTAAGTTACTTAGGTTCATGATAGTATATATATTTCCAAATGTCAACGTGCGTGTTTAGAAAAATACAACCATGCATAAGTGTGCTTTGAGTAAAATCTAATTATTTGTTTCGTCTTGATTGTCATTAAATATGTCGTTTGCTTCATTCACAGTATCTTTAAAATCTTTGATTTTTGACGCGAAGTACTTGTCGTAAAATGTCTTTCCAATTGCAACTGTATGCATCAACGATGAAAGGCCATTCATGAATCCTTGATTTTCTTTGATAGTATCTGTGATGGATTCAGTGGTACCAGCTATATTGTCGATGGTAGAACGGAATGCCTGAACATCGTGCGCGACTTCACCAGTGATCATCTCGACATGTTTTGTTAAATCAGGTACGATATTCATTGTGGCATCAATATTTTCGCGATTGCCATCTACCACTTCGTTAAATGCTTTTATGACTTTCAGCACACGTCTCAAGATCAAGATCAGGTAGATAAACAGTGTAACAATACCACCCCATAATATGAATAGAAGAAAATCTTTTAAAGTTATGACCAATTGACTGTCCATAGCGCCTCCTAAGCTCCGTGTATTAAAGTCATTATACATCAAATAAAGAAATATTAAAAGGCGAAGGGGCCATCATGCGTGAAATTCATCGCAGGTTGGCCCCTTTAAAGTCTTGTTAAGCTTATAATTATCTAACAGTGAATTCTTGGTCATTGATACGGATTTTGTTTGCATCAATAAATAAGGAGGAATCGTTGATATTAACGGCGAAATTTGGAATTGATACAAACAATTCATCTTCCGTTTGTGGGCTAGCTGCTGAAAATTCACCGAAACCATATGTGTCATAGGAAATCGTATTAAGATTGTCATCAGACAAGTGAATCTCTGTGGGTAGATCGTGATCGATGTAATAGAATGCTTTAACGTCTTCGAATATTATCTCTGCGGCATCAAAAGAATTATTTGCACTAATTGCTACCGATATTTTATCTAAATCCATATCAAAGTTGATAGAATCAATCTTCCCTTTTGAATAACTGTTGAGTAGGGGGTGAAAACTATTTGACATAAACACCTCTTTCTTTTATCATAGCGAAATTGGTCACGATGCTTCCTCTTTCAAACTAGTATATTAATATCATATTATATAGACAGGTGCAACACATTTTTTTCATGTTACAAATATTTTACGTTGCACTTTTTATTTTCATGTGGTAAAATTTGCATATTCGATAGTATAAAGGTAGTGATAGGAAGAGTAATTGATTGAAATCCTTAGAGAGTCGGCGGTTGGTGAAAGTCGATGATGGCGAATCAGTGAACATGGCCCTTGAACTGAATGCGTGAAATAATTGAGCGCATTACGGATTTGTACACGTTACCGTACAGTTGATTAGTAGATCAACATGAGGAAATTGTAGCGATGCAATTTTGAATTAGGGTGGTAACACGACATTGACTTCGTCCCTTGGTGGGTCGGGGTTTTTATATTTTTTGTTAGGAGGTTATGAATATGTCAAAAGGCACTTATTATGTAACGACACCTATTTATTATCCAAGCTCCAAGCTTCATATCGGGCACACTTATACAACTGTGGCTGCAGATGCAATCGCGCGCTATAAGCGTGTTACAGGTTATGACGTCATGTTTTTAACGGGTACTGACGAACATGGCCAGAAAATTCAAAACGTCGCGTCTGAAAAGGGATTACACCCCAAGGCGTATTTAGATGGCGTTGTTGATGAAATCAAACAGCTATGGGAAACGATGGAAATTTCCTATGACTATTTTATTCGAACAACCGATGATGATCATGAACGACGCGTGTCTCAAATTTTTGAGATATTACAAGCAAAAGGTGATATCTATAAGGGAGAATATGAAGGTTTGTATTGTACCCCTTGTGAATCTTTCTGGACAGATTCACAACTGAAGGATGGCAAATGCCCAGATTGTGGTAGAGATGTTCAAAGCACTAAAGAGGAAGCCTATTTCTTTAAACTTTCAAACTATCAGGATAAGCTACTTGAATTGTTAGAGACTAATCCAGATATTCTTGAACCAAAATCGAGAGTCAATGAGATGATCAATAATTTCATCAAACCAGGCCTCGAGGATCTTTGTATTTCAAGATCTACATTTGACTGGGGCATTCCAGTTCCAAAAGATGAAAAACATGTTATTTATGTTTGGATTGATGCACTCAGCAACTACATCACGGCACTGGGTTATCCCGAAATTAAAGATGGCGCTTTTGCAAAATATTGGCCAGCAGACGTTCACATGGTTGGTAAGGAAATTGTGAGATTTCACACAATTATCTGGTTTGCTCTCTTAATGGCACTAGATATCCCGGTACCTAAAAAAGTATTTGGTCATGGCTGGATTCTACTTGAGGGTGGAAAAATGTCCAAGTCCGTAGGCAATATTGTCGATCCTGTGGTTCTTATTGAAAGATACGGCGTAGATGCCTTAAAATACTTTCTATTAAGAGAGTATACGTTTGGTCAAGATGGTCTATTCACAAATGAAGTATTATTAAACAGAATCAATGCTGATCTAGCAAATGACCTTGGTAACCTTGTCTCTCGTACGATCTCTATGGTCGAAAAATATAGGGAGGGCATCGTGCCTCCAGTAGGTGAACCAACCGATTATGATGCAGATCTTAAACAGATTGCCATAACTGCAAGTCTTCTTGTAGATAAGCGTTTAGATGATCTTGATTTTTCAGGCGCTTTAGAGGAAATTTGGAAGGTCGTTAGACGTACCAACAAATACATCGATGAAACGGCACCTTGGGTACTTGCAAAAGAGGAAGTTAATGCGAGCAAGCTGGATACAGTTCTATATACGCTCATTGAAAGCATACGTATCATTTCAGTGCTCATTCAACCATTTTTGATTCATACTTCTAGAAAAATTTGGGCGCAAATTAATCTTGATGATGGCGTGGCTACGTCGTGGGATACCTCAACTCTATTCGGTGTATACCCGGCTGGTACTGTAGTGAAAAAAGGTGAAGCACTGTTCCCTAGAATCGATATAAAGCTCGAACTAGAAGCGCTTGAGGCGCTTTCGAATCAACAGAAAGAGGCTACTTCAACACGTGTAGCATCAGAAGTTAAACAGTCTTCATCTGAAGAAAAACAAACGGAGGCTCTCAAACCTGAGATTTCAATAGATGACTTTGCCAAAATTGATTTAAGAGTGGCTAGGGTAATTGATTGTAAAGTGCATCCAAGTGCAGACAAGTTGTTGATTCTCACGCTTAAAGTTGGCAACGAGCAAAGACAAGTTGTATCTGGTATAGCAAAACACTACACGCCTGAAGCGCTCATTGGACTTGATGTAATAGTCGTAGCAAATTTAAAACCAGTCAAGCTTAGAGGTGAGTTATCTCAAGGAATGATTTTAGCAGCAACTAGCGGCGAGCAACTCATGTTGCTAACGGCAGACATTGAAGACGGAAGTCTTGTATCTTAATGAACCATACCCTGTGTGATTACACAGGGTATTTCTTTTTGTTCGTAAATAAGGCATAATAGAGGTATGAAAGTTTATGCAACATTGCCGATATTTGTTTGGAGGGATAGATTTGTTATTTGATTCACACGCACATTTAGATGCTGAACAATTTGATTATGACAGGGATTTAGTTATCAAACGTGCCCTTCTAAATGATGTTACTTATATACTCAATCCTGGTGCTGATTTTGAATCGAGTGTCAGAGCAGTATCGCTCGCTGAGCAATATAATTTCATATTTGCGGCAGTAGGCGTTCATCCACACGATGCTGAAACGATGGATGATGATATGCTTATGAAGTTAGAAAAAATGGCGTTAAATCCAGTCGTTAGAGCAATTGGAGAAATTGGCTTGGACTATTATAGAGACCTTTCTCCAAGAGAAATTCAAATCAAATGGTTTATCGAACAAATTCGCATGGCTAAACGCCAAATGCTGCCTGTTATCATACACGATCGTGATGCCAATGATGATGTACTTAGAATTTTAAAGGAAGAACATGCATTTGAAACAGGTGTCCTTATGCACTGTTACTCGGGTAGTAGGGAACTCGCTATGCAATATGTCAAACTTGGCGCTATGATATCTATTGCAGGACCTGTAACGTATAAAAATGCACGTAAAACGGTAGAAGTTGTCGAAGCGGTTCCGCTTGATCGACTATTGATTGAGACAGACGCACCTTACTTAACACCAGAGCCGAATCGAGGGAAACGCAATGAACCAATGTTCGTTACGCATACCTGTCAGAGGATGGCAACGATCAAGGGCATCACCTATGAAGAGGTGGCAAATGCAACGCTTGAAAACGCAAAACGGTTATTCAAGATTGGGTTGAAGCCATGATCTATTTGCGTGATTAAAGAGAATAAGAAAAGACAATAAACATAGAGAAAGAGTGATTATGGAAGCTATAAAAGAAACGATCGTCGTCGAAGGTAAAGACGATGAAGCGGCTTTAAAACAGGCTGTAAATTGCGAAGTGATTATCACAAGAGGTTTTGGTATCTCAGAAGCCACTTTCAAACGTATAGAGTATGCTGCTCAAACGACAGGGGTCATTTTATTTACAGATCCTGATTTTGCAGGCGAACGCATTAGAGAGCGTATTTCAAAACGCGTAAAAAACTGTAAACACGCTTTCTTGAGCCGCGAAGATGCTGAATTTAATGGAAATATTGGTATTGAAAACGCATCGCCTGAAAGTATTATCGAGGCACTTTCCAAAGTGAGAACGCTTAAAGAAACTACTGAAAGTTTGTTTACTAAGCAAGATTTGATTGCGCTTGATTTAGAAGGGTTTCAAGATTCAGCTAGACGACGCAATTTACTTGGAAAGAAGCTGGGTATTGGCTATTGCAATGCAAAACAGTTTCTTAACCGCCTGAATCATTATGGTATTACAAGAGAAGAATTTATCGAAGCCATCGAATCATTACAATTATAGAAAGAGGCACATTATGGAGCGATTGACATCGCCAAGAACGATCAAATACATCATGGAAAAATATGGTTTCAAATTTAGCAAAGGGCTAGGACAGAATTTTATCATCGATGACAATGTGCTCGAGCGCATCATGGATGGATCAGATATTTCGAGTGATGATGTTATCTTAGAAATTGGTCCTGGAATTGGGGTTATGACAAACATCTTATGTGAAAACGCAAAAAAAGTCGTCTCAATTGAGATTGATAAATCTTTGATTCCAGTTTTGAGTGAAACAGTTGGACACCATGAAAATTTAAAAATTATCAATAAAGATGTACTCAAAGTTGATTTGCTCGGACTGGTTAAAGAAGAATTTGGAGAACAAAAACCAAAATTGATTGCCAACCTTCCCTATTATGTAACGACGCCGATTATCATGATGTTTCTCGAAGAGAGGATACCTGTATCGGACCTAATAGTCATGATTCAAAAGGAAGTTGCAGATCGCATCATTGCAAAACCTTCTACAAAAGCTTATGGCGCATTGTCTGTCGTCGTTCAATATTTTACGGAACCATCTATCGTAACAAAAGTTTCAAGAGGGTCATTTATGCCGATGCCAAATGTCGATTCATCTGTTATTAGACTAAAAGTTCGCAACAACCCACCTGTGGAGCTGATTGATGAAAGTCTATTCTTTCTAACAATTAAAGATGGCTTTGGAAAACGTAGAAAGACATTGTTAAATGCATTGTCTAGTGGTTTTCTTAAAATTTCAAAAGAACAGGCAAAAATGGCGCTTGATTTGGCTGGTATACCAGAAAATACAAGAGGTGAAGCATTATCAATTGATGAATTTGCCACACTAGCTAATTCGATATACAAGGTTAAAAACGGAGGCTAATGATATGAGGCCTATAGTTGAAACAGAGAGATTGACACTAAAGATACTCGATGCAACCATGGCAGATAGCGTCCTAGAGTATTATTGTATTAACAAGACGTTTCTTGAACCTTGGGAGCCGAAACGAAATGATGGCTTTTTTACCTATGAGACGCAGTTTACAAGTTTAAAGTTAGATGCACAAGCCATGGAACGCGGGGAAATGTTGAGATATTGGATTTACCTTAAAGATGGAACCGGTCCAATAGGTTCAATTGCGCTCACAAATATCATCAGAGGTGTTTTTAAATCTTGCTTCTTGGGGTATAAACTTTCACAAAAATATGGTGGTAGGGGTTATATGACAGAGGCAATTAAAAAAATGATTGAAGTTGCTTTTAAAGATCTAAAGTTACATCGTATAGAAGCTAATATCATGCCGCATAATATAAGATCTAGAAAAGCTATTTTAAAATTAGGTTTTAAAGAAGAAGGCATCTCAGAAAAGTATTTAAAAATTAATGATAAATGGGAAGATCATTGTCGTTTTGCACTGATTAATCAAGCACTTGATGCATAAATAATAACGATATTTTAAGAAAGTTGATGGTGAATATTGTGAGAAAAGTAGAAAGTAATCATTTGGTTGAAGGCATGATTCTCGGAGCACCAATTGTCGACGCAGAAGGCGTTGTAGAACTTTTAAGTCGTGGCACAAAATTGACGCAAAGACAGATAACACTGATTAGTAACATGGGTGTGCAGGACATTTTCATACTTGATTATGAAGGTGAACCATTTGAACAAGCTACTTTAAATTTGAATAAGATTATTAAAACAGCTGATCACAACGGAGATAGCTTCGATTTGGACAAGTTGTTGAGCGATCTTGAAGAAATTGAGCAACACATTTATGAACCTGCTCCAAGGAGCGCCGTCAACCGAAATATGGAAGTAAATATATTGACTGGTGAAGGCAATGTTCCGATTGATATAAAACACGAAAAAGCATTTGAAGAGACGAAAGCTGTGTTTGCCAAGATTAAAGCGGAAGGCGAGCTAGATCTTGAAAGTTTGAGAAAGAGTATTGAGGAGGCGCTTCCCGACATGGTGCGTAACAATGACGTTCTCATGCGACTTAATCAACTTAAGCAAAGTGATGATTATACGTTCCAACATTCACTCAGGGTTTCCATCTTAGCAACAATGATTGGGAAGTGGCTTGGTTATTCACAAGAAGATCTTCTCGAACTCGGAGAAGCGGGCATGCTGTTTGATATAGGAAAACTCAATATACCAGAATTTGTTTTAAAAAAACCAAGCACTGTAAATATGGATGAATACGAACTGTTGAAAAAACATGCTCAATTTGGGTATAGCATTTTGCTTAAGACAAAAGGTGTTTCATCAAATATCAAATATGCCGCATTACATCATCACGAGAGGCTCGATGGCTCGGGGTATCCACTTAGACTTAGAGAAAATCAGATTCATGATTATGCAAAAATCATCATGGTATGTGATGTTTTTGATGCTCTAACAACCGACAGACCTTATAAAAAAGCAATTTCTCCACTGTTGGCTGCTGATTATCTGTCGTGGTCAAGTGGCAAACTATTTGATGCGGAAGTCGTATATGTATTTATTAAGCGTCTTTCGGAGTACTTCGTAGGTAAAGATGTCAAATTGTCAAATGGTCAAGAGGGCAAAATCGTCTTTATCGATGGCAATTTTCCAACACGACCTGTCGTTCAAGTTGGTGACAAGTTCGTCGATTTGATTAAAGATCGATCAATCAATGTAGAAGTATTAATGTAGAAGTATTTTTTCACATACACTTGACAATTTTGTGAAAATTATTTATACTTTACAATAATTATAGACGTTGCATAATTACAATTAAATATTGGCGTTAAAGTGGAATCAGTAGGTATGCATAAAAAGCTGTAGAGAGCTAGATGGTTGGTGAAAATCTAGAGGCTTATGTAGATTGAATTACGCACCACGAGCCATAGCGCGAAAGCGCTACGTACTAGGCGTTATCTAGTTTGAGTTGTTATGCGGGAAAGGTTTGCATAGCATAAAGTAAGGTGGTAACACGGGTTCTCTCGTCCTTCGATGGAGAGAGCCCTTTTTATTTTTTTGACAATAATAGTTGAGGTGATCACATGAAAAATGTATACGATGTTTTATTAGAACGCGGTTATATTGAACAAATAACCCACGAAGAAGAGGTAAAAGAATTACTCAGTAAAGAGCGCGTCACTTTCTATATCGGATTTGATCCTACGGCGGACAGCCTTCATTTAGGGCATTTTATTCAAATAATGGTCATGATGCACATGCAAAAATTTGGACATAAACCGATTGCTCTTGTAGGTGGTGGAACTGCTAAAATTGGTGATCCATCAGGTAGAACAGACATGAGACAGATGCTCTCAAATGAAGATTTGATTCACAATGGAAATATGCTTAGAAAACAAATGGAAAAATATCTAGTACTTGATGGTGAAAATGGCTATGTTGCAAACAATGCAGATTGGTTAGACCAACTTGAATATGTGCCATTTATAAGAGAGATAGGCAGTAAGTTCTCTGTTAATAGAATGTTGACAGCAGAGTGCTTTAAGCAGCGACTCGAAAAAGGACTTAGCTTCTTAGAATTTAACTATATGATTATGCAAGCTTATGATTTTCTTGAATTGGAACGTCGATTTGGTTGTCAAATGCAGCTCGGAGGCAATGATCAGTGGTCCAATATAATAGCTGGTGTAGATCTGGTCAGACGCATGGACAGTAAATCTGTTTTTGGTTTAACCTTTAAGTTGTTGCTGACAAGCGAAGGCACTAAAATGGGCAAAACAGCAAAAGGGGCTATTTGGATAGATTCAAGTAAAACATCACCTTATGAGATGTTCCAATACCTTAGAAATGTTGAAGATGCAGATGTAGAAAACTGTTTAAGACTATTAACTTTTTTACCAATGGATGAAGTTAAAGCCTTAAGTGCTTTAGAGGGATCAGAAATTAACAAGGCTAAAGAAGTACTAGCTTTTGAATTTACAAAAATTGTTCATGGGGAGGAAGAAGCTCAAAAGGCACTTGACGCGGCACGTGCCCTATTTGCAGGCGGTGGTGATTCTGACAGCATTCCAACAACAGAATTTTCAAAAGAGAAATTTGAAGTAGGTTTACCAATTCTTGACTTATTGATGGAGATTGGTCTCATTCCGTCAAAAGCAGAAGGCAAACGATTGATACAACAAAATGGACTGATTGTACAGGATGTGCTGGTTTCAGATTTTGCTCAGGTATTAACACTTTCAGACTTTAAAGAGGATGTATTGATGATTCGAAAAGGTAAAAAAGTGTTTCACAGAATTCAATTAAAAGATTAATATATTATATAGAAGAAAGTTGAAAAATTAAGCGATTTCCAGATTGTAATTGGGATATAAGATTAGGAGGCACATGTGGAATTTTGGCATGCAATAGAAACTGAAATCTTTAAGAACGACAGTCTTGATATTTACGAAAAAATGTGTTTATTAGTCTTGATGAGTCAAGGAGAAGACGTTCATTTGACATCGGTTCAACTTGCAAGTTATATGGGATGTGGTCTCAATACTGCAAAAAGAGCTTTTGAATCCTTGCGCATTAAAGGTTATTTGGCAAAGGATTATCAAGCTTCGCCTGCAATTAAGCGAGATAGCAATGTCGTTAAAAACGAAGAGGCAGTCGGCATTTCCAAACCGCTGAAAGAAGAATCTGAAGATTTTCAAGCTGGTTTTTTCACTGAAGCAACTGAAACAAATTCCCTAGTAAAACCTGAACCAAACAATGAATCCAATTTCAAGTCACAGACAGATTTAAATCAATCAAATGATCCAGAAATAAATCGAAGACGACAAATGGCTGCATATCTTTTAGGGGATGAACCAGAACTTTCGAAGGCTTTTATTAGTAAAAAAGTCACAAATCAGTCCCTCACAGATCAAGTTATAAGTCTTTTGGATGAGAAAATCAGCTCAAAAGAGGCAAATATTATTTTGGCTTTTGCAAATAATGATATCGAAATTATCAAGAAAAAGTATAAAATTGCAAAACAGTCTCAAGTATCTGATACGATTGGTGTATTGATCAATGAATTACAAAAAAAAGAGTCAACCGTAATAAAATCGGATGAAACGGCCATTGAAAATAGTCAAGTTGACACAAATCGACTCCTCAAAATGCAAGCTTATCAAAATAGTAGGTATAAAACATGAGGTGGAGTAACTATATTTGCATGAGTGTAATTATAGTGTTTGTCACGTTGACACTTATTGGCTGTAGCGCTTCCAAAGAGGTGATTAAGGAATCTTATGAGACTTCGACAGAACCTATAACAACCTATGAAACGCCAACACCAGATGATCAAATGGCATTGGTAAAGAGCCAACTTATTGAAGAAATGCGGATTTTTGATGTTGGCGCGCACCATGATGCTTTGTATAGTCAAATAAAAAACATAGAGAAAGATCTAACAGAAGATGAAGTCAAAGAGGCGATATCTGAGATTGTAAAGACCTATATGGATAGCTATTTTCTTGAAAAAACACGTGAAATTCTCTCTAAATACAATGATAATTACGCGATTTCAGACGTAGAAACCCTATTTGAAAGTACATCTCGGTCGTCATTGTATACCTTAATTGAACTTTATGAGTGGTCTTTTTACAATAAAAATCAATAATTTGAGCAAAAAAGCGAGGTCGGACAAAAAGTCCTAGACCTCGCTTTTTTGATGGTGTTGAGGTTGAAATGGATTGAAATGGAAATCCGTTTGTAGGAATGTAACAATACAATTCCGTACAATTTTTACAGCACCAACATATAACTAGCTATTAGAACACTTTTAAAGGTTACATATTTTGGAAAAACAAAAACCTGTTTAGTGGTTAACAACATAAGTTACGATTTCGTAATTGACACCTTCAAACTCTGTGATATAATTTGTAAGTCATGAGGGAACATAGCGCATATTGCTATGTTCGTATTATTTTAAGAAAGGTAGATATCATGAAACTAAACAACAAGATTTTTTTAGGAACCTTAGTGTGTCTCTTTGTTGCTGTTTTCTTACTTAGTGTAAACCAAGTACAGGCGAATAAAAAAATTGAAGCTTACGAAAATGCAAATCTAACACTTACAGCGAAAGTTGATTCTCAGGAAGAAACTATAAATGTTTTATCGACCGAACTAGAAAAAGCGGTAGAAACAATCGAGCTTCAAGAGCCAATGGTAAGTGAGTATAAGAAAGTTTCAAAATTTGTGGATTTTGATGCACTTGAAAGTACTCAGCTTGAAAAAGCAAAAGAGATATCGGATGCAACCCCGTTAGATTATGAGAGTGCGGTGGTTCTCGTGAAGTATGCAGATCTTTATGGCGTGCCTTACTCGCTTGTACTTTCTATTATCGATGTTGAAAGTGGATTTGTTAAAGATCTAGTAGGAACGAGTCAAGATCGTGGATACATGCAGATTATTCCAGGAACTGAAAGATGGTTAGCAAATACGTATGGTACAGAACTTGGATTGACTTACAATCCTGACCGTATCTTTGAACCTGAGTACAATTTGGCACTGGGCATAAAGTACTTAGATGATTTGATGGGGGATTATGGCTCAAATTATGACCGTATCCTTTCCGAATACAACCGTGGTGCTGGTAATTTAAAAAAATATTATGCAGCTAACAAAACGTATTCTACGTCTTATTCAAGAAAAATACTTGCAAATGAAACGATATATGTCGCACTAAATGATTAAAGAGCTTTTACTAGCTCTTTTTTCATTTTTTTGATAGAATGGATATACGAACATGTGTTCATAAAGGATGACATTATTATGGAGATTCAGAAAGTTCAAATATCTGTAAGAGAACTCGTTGAGTTCGTATATCGCTCTGGAGATCTTGATATGCGTTTTCAAGGTAAAGCTAAGATGGCGGACGGTATCAAAATGCATCAAAAAATTCAAAAGTCACAGGGGCAAAATTATCAAGCTGAGGTGTCTTTAAATAAGGCGATTCTACTGAACTATGATGAAGAAAAGTCAATTGAACTACTGGTGAGTGGTCGGGCAGATGGCATTTTAACAACAGAAAGTGGCTATGTCATAGATGAGATAAAAGGCACGTCACAATTTGTTGAAGACATTGAGGCAGATACTTATCCGGTCCACTGGGCTCAAGCAAAAGTATATGGTGCCATATTCTCCTCGGATAAGAACCTCGAAACGATTCAAATTCAATTAACCTATGCCCATTTTGAATCTGGTAACATTAAACGCATAAAGGTCGATTATTCAGCAGAAGACTTAATGAAATTTTTGATGGATACAGTTCTCTTATATAAGAAGTGGATTGTATTTAAAAGCGAATGGCAACTTAAGCGTAATACGGATCTTAGTGGGATTGAGTTCCCCTTCAATGAATACCGTACAGGTCAAAGACAACTTGCTGTTTCCATCTATAATACTGTTAAAGAGGGCGGCGTTTTATATGCTGAAGCGCCAACTGGAACGGGCAAGACTATGTCGACACTTTTTCCAAGTGTGAAGGCCATGTCTCAAGGACTCGTGGATCGAATTTTCTATTTGTCAGCTAAAACCATCACAAAAGTTGTCGCAGAAGATGCCGTGTTACTTTTGCGTTCTAAGTCTGAAAAACCATTGAATTTTAAACATATTACATTAACTGCTAAAGATAAAATTTGCTTGAACGATCATGTGACCTGTTATCCTGAAAAATGTATCTATGCCAAGGGTTATTATGACAAAAGTTTAGATGCTTTATGGGATATGATTAATCATGAAAATGCAATAACTAAAGAGACGTTGACATCTTACGCACGAAAGTATTCGATTTGTCCATATGAGTTTTCGTTAGATTGTGCTTTATTTGCTGATCTTATCATATGCGATTACAATTACGCATTTGACCCTAGGGTTTATCTTAGGCGTTTTTTTGAATTTCCAACAGAAAATTATGTGTTTTTAGTGGATGAGGCGCATAATTTGGTGGACCGCGCTAGAAATATGTATTCAGCTGAGCTCTATAAAGAAAAATTCTATGTAGTCAAAAAAAAGATGACAGGTAAGTTAAACAGTAGTGATAAAGCAATATCAAAAGCAATTGACGGCGTCAATAAGATGTTTCTGGAAGTAAGAAAGTCTTGTGACGATAAAGGTATGTATATCAGTCAAAACGAGAATTCAAATGTTTTTGAACAACTAAAAAAACGCGCTGTCGTCTTTGAAAAGTGGTTGGCTGAAAATCATCAAGCCGATTTTTATGATGAAGTTCTTGACTTATATTTTGATATTATGGGCTATATGCGAATCAGTGAACTTTATGATAGCGGTTATGTATTTTATATCAAAGAAGGCGAATCGCCTAAAACGATGATTAAGCTTTTCAACATCAACCCTTCTTCACAACTCAAGAGATTTATCGATAATAGTCGGGCAACTGTTTTTTTCTCAGCTACACTCACGCCGCTCAGATATTATACGACTCTTCTTACTGGTGAAGAGGCACCAAAAGCATTAGCATTACCATCACCTTTCGATGCAAATAGACGTAAGCTTTTATTTGCTACAGATGTGTCTGTTCGATTCAAAGATAGAGAAGATGCAATTCCCAAAATCGTCTCCTATATTCATAGTATGGCACAATCTAAAAATGGTAATTATTTAGTCTTCTTTCCTTCGTATTCCTATATGCAACAAATATATGGGCTGTTTCAAGCTCTATATGGTGATAAATATGATATAATTGAGCAGAGACGTGAACTCAGTGATGATGAAAAGGCTGATTTTTTAAATGAATTTGAACGTTATTTAGAAAAACGTTCTTTGATCAGCCATGATGCAGTCGACCATCGTTCTTTGATCGGTTTCGCCGTACTGGGTGGACACTTTTCTGAAGGCATCGATTTGAAAGGGGACTTACTGATTGGTGTGATGATTATAGGTGTTGGTCTACCCATGATCAGCTTTGAAAACGATTTAATAAAAAACTATTTTGATTATGAGTTGAACGGCGGTTTCGAGTTTGCCTATCAATACCCTGGTATTAATAAGGTCATGCAAAGTGCAGGCCGAGTTATACGAGGCGAAAAAGACAGAGGGGTCGTTGTACTTGTGGACCAACGCTATCAAACAGCTTACTACAGGCGCACATTACCAAATGACTGGGGGAAATGCTACACCAAATTAACGACGTTTGAAAAACAGTTAGAAGAATTTTGGGAGGAGTACTCATGAAAGTTAGAAAGGCAGTCATACCTGCAGCGGGATTTGGTACACGATTTTTACCTGCAACCAAATCTACACCGAAAGAAATGTTGACGATTGTAGACAAACCAGCAATTCATTATAACGTGGAAGAGTTGATAGAAGCTGGTATTGAAGACATATTGATAATAATTGGGCGCAATAAAGAAGAGATAGCAAATTATTTTGATCGTTCGCCTGAACTTGAACTATTTCTAAAAGAAAGTGGTAAAGAAGATCTATATGATATGACTGAACGCATCTCGAATATGGCCAATATTCATTATGTCAGACAAAAAGATGCCAAAGGACTTGGTCACGCGGTACTCTGTGCTAAAACATTTGTTGGAAACGAACCATTTGCCTTGTTGCTCGGCGATGATCTCGTCTATTCAACAACGCCATGTATCAAACAATTGGCTGATGTTTATGAGAAATATGAAAGTACAATTATTGGTGTACAAACCGTAGAAAAAAATCAAGTCAATAAATATGGTATCATCGACGGTATAAAAGTAGATGACAAACTCTATGAAGTAAATAACCTTGTGGAGAAGCCAACGATTGAAGAAGCACCATCCAATGTTGCAATCATGGGTCGATACATTTTAACACCTGATATTTTTGATATGATAGAACGCACAGCGCCAGGAAAGAACAACGAGATTCAGTTGACAGATGCACTTATTCTCTTAAATGAAAAAAAAGAAATTTATGCTTATGAATTCGAAGGTAAAAGATATGATACAGGCGATAAACTTGGTTATCTTATCGCAACAGTTGAGTATGCACTTCGCAATGAAGAACTCTCAGAAGATTTTAGAGATTATTTAAAAAAGACACTCTAGATTAAAATTTAAAGCCCTATCGTTATATTCCGCGATAGGGCTTTCTTTATACATATCATTTAAATTGAAAGTTTACGAATTGCCTCTGCGAAGATATCTGTCATTTTATAAAGATCTTCTATGACAATATACTCATCTTTTTGGTGCATGGTATCAACAGCTCCAGGGAACAATGCGCCAAATGCAACGGCATTTGGTAGTGCACGTGCATAGGTTCCACCTCCTATGGTAATAGGTTTAGCCTTAGTATCCCCAGTCTTCTCAATATAAACATCCATGAGTGTTTTTACAAGTGGATGAGTTGGTGGGAAAAACAGAGGTGGTGCACATCGCCAATCGGTCATATCTATGCCTGTTCCACGGACGATGCCATCTAGAGATGTCTTAATTTTTGATTCTTTAAAAGTAATTGGATAGCGGATATTGATTGTCGCTTTGCCATGCTCACCGTTTACATCGATCATACCTAGATTGAGTACGAGCTTGTTATAAGCATCATCAAACCCGACACCCATTTTTCTACCGTCGTAATCCATGCCAATCCGGTTCGCTAAAAATCTGATGAAATTTGATTGGTCGCCGATTTGTATATCAATCAAATCAAGTAAAGTTACTAACTGAGAAATAGCATTGATACCTTTTTCCGGTGTGCTACCATGCGCTGAAACGCCATGTGCTTTCAAAAATGTAATATCACCGATTTTTTCGTAGCGTATATCTGCACCACGCGTCAAATTAAAAGCATCTACTATTTCCTTAATAGGACGTGTTTCAAGTAATTTTGCTTCAGCGTAATCGGGGACCATGTTTGGTGCGTTACCACCCTTAAGTGATAGAATTTCAATGCCACCATCTGGATCTTTGTCCTCGAATTTCATCTCTAAACTAAATACGACTATGCCCATCTCGCCATGAATGACTGGAAAATCTGCATCAGGGCTGAAAGCAACCGTTGGTTTTTCTTCTTTTTTTAAATAATAATCAATACAAGCACTGCCACTTTCTTCATTGGTGCCAAGGATTAACCTAATTCGCTTGTTCGGTTTGAATCCGGAGTCTTTGAGCGCCTTCATGGCATAGAGAGATGAGATTGCAGGACCTTTATCGTCAAGTGTGCCTCTACCATAAATTTTACCGTCGACTAATTCACCACTGTATGGTCCATATTGCCAGTCTTCACCTTCTGGAACCACATCCACGTGGCATAAAATACCGAGCATTTCTTTGCCTTCGCCAAATTCGATATATCCCGCATAGTTATCCACGTTCTTAGTAGTAAAGCCCATCGATGCCCCTAAATTCAGGATATATTCTAGTGATTTTTGAATGCCCTCACCAAAAGGCATATCCCCAACCGGTGCCTCTTTGACGCTTTTAATGCGGATGATTTCTTGTAAAGATTGAACGAGTGCTTCTTTGTCATTTTCTAGTGCTTGACTGTACATGTTTTATGCCTCCCCTAAAAAATCAAATTTAATAAATGTTTCTATATATTGTTCTACCGTTACAGTTCCTATGAGTACCTCGTCAAGCGCGATAAGCGCTTTGGTTGTTTCATCAATGCCTAAAGTATAGTGACTTATAAAATTTTCGTACTCGCGCAGGTTTTTTAGTGATTGATCGTCTACAGCTGGGTAACGCAGTACAGAGAGATCATAGTGAAAGCTTTTTGATAAAAAATCTATAAAAGGCAGTTTCCCAATGGTGTCATTGACTATCATTTTCTGAAGTTTCAACATGCTATAGTGCCCATTCTTGAGAGCATTATCATCAATTGTAACACCATAATTTTGGGGACGAAGATATTGCCATAAGTTAACAAAACCCTCCTGTAATTGTGATGTTGAGCATTTGATTGCACTAACATCAAGCATTTGTTTGTCGTATCCCCAATAATCATGTAAGCAAAATGCTTCCAAATCAAGCTCAACCCTTTTGTGTGACGCACTATCCGGTCCAAGCAAGCAAATAAGGGGGTGGCAATGAACATCCATAATATAGTGTGATATAAATCCAGCAATATAAGCCATCAAAGCTTCAGAAGGCTTATTAATCATAAAATTGAGCATGTCTCGAAACAAATCCTGAGTGCCAAGTTCATGAATTTGATTGCCAACCGCACCAAAATGTTTGTTGGACAGAGGATTGAATTTCCCGATATAGTAAAAAAAATCGGGACCTTGTGCGCCAAAAGTATAAAGATTATCAAATGCCTCCGACCAAATCAGACGAGAGGGCTTAACGAACTTTCGATTTTCATTGGCTTTAAGTGCAGCAAAATGATGGCTCCAAAAATCTGGCAAAGGAATCACCTCGAATATATGACTTTCTTCTATTATACAATGTAATAGATACAATATCACGCTTTAATGGTGGCTTGTCTTCGAGACGATTTACAGATAAAATAAGTATGCCGGAATCAACCGGTAGAATTTTTATATGTTTTTAGAAAGGACTTAATATGTCGATTTATACATTAAATGAAATAGAGCAAATAATTGATGATCAAGCATTTATATTGGGGGTGCTTAGCAATGTGAAAAAAGGGATTGAAAAAACTTATAACAAAGTGGATATCAAACCAGTGATCATTAAAAATGAGCTTCTCTATCAAGTGTCGTGTTATTATGATCAAAAAGTAAAACATGAGAATTTAACTGCTGAAGCATTAAAAACCTATTTTGCCAAAGTGCTTGGACCTTATTTCAAACAAGGGCAGCTATATACGAAAACGGCAGATCTACAAATTCTCTTCAATAAAAAGGGCGAAGGGACGATTTTGAAGAAAGCGCCAACGCGTTTTCAAGTGAACCTTGATCACAATAGGAAAAAGCAGTACCTCATTCCTGAAGGTACGCCATGTGACTTCATGATTGCCCTTGGTGTTATGGATGGTGACGGAAAAGTCTTCAAAAAAATGTACGATAAATTTAGACAACTCAACAAGTATCTCGAATTTGTGGATGACAGTTTGCCTTACCTCGGTGAGGACCTTACCATTATCGATTTCGGTTGTGGCAAAGCGTATTTGACGTTTGCCCTTTACTATTATCTGGTTAAGTTGAAGAATAGGAAGGTTAATATCATCGGGCTTGATTTGAAAGAGGACGTCATCGACTTTTGTAACGCAACGGCAACGAAACTAGGTTATCATGGTCTTGCATTTAAGATGGGCGATATAAAAGATTTTGAGTTCAATGGGAATGTCGATATGGTGGTATCTCTTCACGCGTGTGATACAGCAACAGACGAAGCGCTTGGGAAAGCCGTCGGCTGGGGGGCAAAAGTCATCTATGCGGTACCTTGTTGCCAGCATGAATTGTTCAATCAAATGAAAAATATTCAAATGGCACCTTTGCTTAAGCACGGTATCGTACGAGATAAGCTCGCTACAATAGTAACAGATACTTTAAGAGCGCAGGCTTTAGAAGCGGTCGGTTACACAGTTCAGATGCTAGAGTTCATAGACATGACACATACGCCAAAGAACATTTTAATTCGTGCATTTAAAACGGACAAGACTAGTGAAGAGCTATTAGCTGATTATCATGCCTATGAAGCGTTCATGAACAATTGGCAGGCGAAACCGAGGATTGATGTCGTTTTATCAAAATATTTCAACAAATAGAGATGAAGTTTTGAACAAAACGCAATAAAGACGAATTATAAAATATGTTAAAGTATAATAATTCGGATTTGATTGACTTTAGAGGCTGTGTCTGATACGATGACTATGGAGAAAAATGCATAAAGCCATATGCGTCAGCATGGGTTTAAATATAGTTTGAAGAGGAGTGTTCATATGTCAACAGTTGTAATAGTTGGCGCTCAATGGGGCGACGAAGGCAAAGGTAAAGTGATTGACTATTTAGCTAAAGAAGCTGATGTTGTCGTTAGAGGTCAAGGTGGTAATAACGCAGGACATACAGTAGTTGTTGGCGATAAAAAATATGCACTACATTTGATACCATCAGGCGTTTTAAATGAGAACACGATCAATGTAATTGGAAACGGCGTTGTATTTGATCCAGAAGGTTTTTTAAACGAAATTGAAGGCTTGCGTTCTAAAGGTATTTCGACGGATTCCATTTGTGTTTCGGATCGCGCGCACGTTGTGTTTCCATACCACAGAGAAATTGATCGCCTTGCGGAAGAATCGCGTGGTGCCGATATGATCGGAACGACTAAAAAGGGCATTGGCCCATGTTATATGGACAAAGTGGAGAGAAGCGGTATCAGAGTTTGTGATTTCGTTGATGAAGAATTGTTTGAGACAATCTTCAGAAAGCAAATCGAAGCCAAAAATAAAATCATCACGCAAATTTATGGTGGTGAAGCTCTTGACGCTGATGCACTTGTAAAACAGTACAGTGCGTTTGCAAAACAAATCAAACCCTACGTGACAGATACATCGGTCATCGTTTACGATGCCCTAAAAGACGGCAAAAAAGTTTTACTTGAAGGGGCTCAAGGTACATTGCTTGATCTTGATTATGGCACATACCCATATGTAACAAGTTCGCATCCAACGGCAGGCGGCTTTACAATAGGTTCAGGTATTGGTCCAAATCAAATTGGTGAAGTGGTCGGTATAACAAAAGCCTATACGACACGCGTTGGTAAAGGACCATTTGTCACAGAGCTCGACAATGAAGTCGGAGACAGAATTAGGATCGCAGGCCATGAGTTTGGCACGACGACAGGTAGACCGCGCCGTTGTGGATGGCTTGACACTGTTATTGTCAAATACTCTGCACGCGTAAATGGCATGACGTGTATTGCCCTAATGCTTTTAGATGTACTTACTGGTTTTGAAACGGTTAAAATCTGTACGGGCTATCGATATGGCGATGAAATAATAGAAAATTTCCCAGCGAGTTTAAATGTACTTGGCAAATGCGAACCAATCTACGAAACGTTCCCAGGTTGGACGGAAGACATCTCTGGATGTACAACTTTTGACGCATTACCAGACAATGCAAAAGCTTACGTGTCGCGCATAGAAGAACTTACGGGTATTCCAGTAAAAATCATCTCTGTTGGACCAAAGCGTTCTGAGACAATCATCAGAGGCACTATCTATTAAATATGAAATTATAATGCAATATATTCAATCAAAAAAGCAACGCTGGAAGGAGTCCTTCCGCGTTGCTTTTGTTATTAATTCGTTTACGTTTCATTGTTTATTAGTTTATATGTTTGATATACAATTGGACATAACGCGTCTGTTTTTAATGTTCCCATCGAATATCAGGGCCATAGAATTTGACGAGCTGATAATGGCCCTTAAGTCGTGAATCGATACGGTCGTTATAGAAACTTACGAGCTCTGAAAGTTTTATATTCGTTGAAATGATAGTGCTCTTTTCTTTCAAAATACGTGCGTTGATGATGTTGTAGAATTCACTGATTGTAAAACTGTTGGCTGATTCTGTTCCAAGGTCATCGATGATGAGGAGATCAACCTGGAATAATTGATCATAAGCCATCTGAACAAAAGAATTGCCCTTATCTGTAAACGTCTTTTTTTCCAGAATATTAATGATAGAAAAAGGTGTTTGATAGATGACAGAATGCCCTTTATCTAGCAATGACTTTGCAATGCAGTTACACATATAAGTTTTTCCAAGTCCACTGGAGCCATAAAACAATAAATTTCGGCCATTTGGAAACCCTTTGACAAAAGATTCTGCTTCAGATAATATCTTCATCATGTTTTCGCGCTGTGAATGTCTTTCTTTAGGTAAAATCTGAGTTGAAAAGACTTCGAGATTAAAGTGATCAAAATTTTGCTTTTCAAGTTGTTGTTCAATTCCGGACATCTCATAAGCTTTGCTAATCAATTTTTGGTTAAAACAACTACATCTGGACTGTTCTGTGTTAAAGCCAGTGTCCTTGCACTTATAACAGCTGTATCGAAACTCTAAATAATCCGCAGGGATGTTGTGATCGGTTAGCAAAACGACTTTTTCACTTTTCAAGGCATCCAGTTCCCTCTTGAGTTTGTTTAAGAGCGCATCGGCCTTTGCAGGAGATACTAAAATGGATTTTGAAATCTCCGAACTGATTTGACTCATTTTAAGATCAATCTGTGCGATGCGCGGTATTTTTTCATATAAGGCAATACGGCGCATTTTCCGATCATATTTGTTTTTTTCCTGCAATGTTCGGTAAGTTTCCAATATTTCATGGTAAGCATTGTTCATCGGCGGCGTCCTTATTTGTTTTTATTTAAAAGTATGGATTCCAATTCTTCGTCAGAATAGGTCTTGTCTTTTTCAATGGTGTAATTCTTGCGTCTATTGTTCGGTTTCACATCTGCTTTTTCAGCACTTTGTTTTGGTGCAAAAGCGTTGAAAGACGTGTAGGCTTCAAATGTTTTGACATCAGACTGATTGAGTTTGGTCAAAATATTGTCTATATAATTGAAGTTGATATTCAGTGTCTTTTTTGAAAGGTCTTTGATGATGGCAAAAAGATCGTCTTGAGGAAATTTATAAGCATCAACCCATTTATCTATAAGGTCCTTTTCACCTTGATTGACCATTCTAAATGCGATGCCGAGTAATCTTAATATTTCTTTATAGATTTGATAACGTGCACTTGAATTGAGAAGGTAATCGTCAACTGAAGCAACTGTATTTAGTCCTTGATCGATCCATGAAAGCATTGTGGACTTAACAACTTTTAAATTGCGGATGCCTCGCTCTTGATAACAATGAACAAAAGCGCGCACAATCCAATCGATATCCGTAGAGTAGTTCTCATAAAAGTCGGCAATTTCGCGATAATCTGCATAGGTCAGTGGATGACCAACGATTTTTTCAACAGACTTTGTCAACTTTTGGAAATTTTCGTTTTCAGTTTTAAATGGGTTACTCTCTACTTTGGCTTTTCTAGACTGAGATGCGGTAGAGCTGCTTTTTTTATTGAAATTGTTTTGGATATATAACGCTCTAAGCGAAAGAAACTCAATGTCATACTCGGTCGCTTCTTCATGTGCATGTTTGACAATCAACCCGACTTTTTGCCAATAGTTCCACGCTTCATGAACATCTTGAAGTGGTAGAGATAACATGTTTGCCAATGTCTTGTTGTCGTAGTGATATTTTGTGTTTTCTTCTTTAGAAAACAACATACCTAGCAAGTAGACTTTGACATAGGTGCCACTGGCTGAAGTCATGAAATCTGTGATGAAGATATTCTCAATATTTAGTTCGCCAAGGTCGAATTCCGGCATTTTTTTGAAAAAGCCCATGTTTTTCTCCCGTAATTTTCTGCTGGATTTGTAATGTTTATTATAACATTGATTGAATGGAAATTTTAGAGATATTTGAACACTCAGGACTTTTTGCCTATTAAATAGGTCTATAGTGGCGAACGAATAAAAAATAATTCTTCAAAAAATCTACCATATATAGATAATTTGAAGGAAATACAACGAATATATAGTGGTAATAGCAATTGAAATCTGTCTATTTAAAATTTTTAATTTATAATTTCTTTATAATATGCTATAATGAAGAAGGTATTTTTAACTCAAAAGAGATAGAACCATTGCAACAGCCATTACTAAAGGAGTATAGGATGGGGAAAAAAAGAGAAAAAGTTTCTAATAAGCACGTTTATAAGAAACCTAACACAAAATATTATGTAAAGGGTAGTTCAAAAACCGGCAGTTTAAGCGACAATGCATCTAAAGTGATCGCGACTGTCTTGTATCCTTTCTATTTTGCTGGGGGAAAAATAAGCGGTTTTATTAAAAACGCAAAATCTAACGTTCAAATAGGTTCGCATAAGACAAACAATTCAAGATTAAACATAGACCATACTAGATTTGAACCTATTAAATCGGCTGCAATTAAGTATAAGTTCCAACTTGCAGGCGTCGCAGCTGTTCTTGCAGTGTCAGTCATTGGTTCCATGGCAATAAATGCCCTTGAACCGAAAGCTCAAATTGAAGCAGAGACAAAGCAACATATCGTCAGCATACCGAAAACGACTACTGCAGCTGCAGAAAGTTCAGGGGAAGCGACAGCAGATCTTGCTAAAACTGCATTATCTGAAGAAACAGCCTTAACAGGTGAAACAGCCTTAACAACTGAAGCAGTAACGACTGTTCAGCTACCAGAGTTTAAGGTGATGAGCCTTGCATCAGTCAAAACGCATCAACTAATCGTCAATGGACAAGTGGTTGCAAATTTCAAGACTGATGAGGAAGCTAATCAAGTTCTAGATCAACTGAAAGCAAAATTTTCAGCTGCGGATGCAACAAAAGTAAAAGATATCTACTTCTCGGAAGATGTAAATGTTGAACTTGGTTACGTAGACATTATGAACTTTACAGCTTATGATACTGTAGAATCAACGTTGGATTTTATCGTCAAAGGTACTAAGGAAGAAAAAAAACACGTTGTTGCACAGGGTGAGAATTACTGGGTTATTGCTCAATATTATGGTATTAGTCCAAGTGATCTAGAAAAGGCCAATCCAGATATAAAAGCAGAGACGATTCAAATTGGTCAAGAGATTAGCTTAGTAGTTCCAACGCCTATCATTAGCGTTGTTACTGTTGAAGAAGCAGCTTATACTGATGCCATCGCTTTTGAGGTTCAATATGAGGAATCTAATTCTTTATATAAAGGTGAATCGAAAACAAAAGTTAACGGTGTCTACGGTGAACGCGCAATTGTTGCAGAAGTTATCAAAGAAAACGGTAGAGAAATTGGCAGAAAGATTTTATCTGAAAATGTCGTTTCTGAGCCACAGTCAAAAGTGGTCTACAAAGGTACTAAAAATCCACCACCCAAAATGGGTTCAGGAGCACTTAATTACCCTGGATCAAGAGGCGTTATTACTTCAGAATTTGGCGTGTGGAGATCTTATAGAAGACATACGGGCATCGATATCGGCTTAAGCGTTGGTTCTAGCGTAAAAGCGGCTGACGGTGGCGTTGTCACATATTCCGGATATTCAAGCTCATATGGTCGATATATTATAATTGATCACGGTAGCAACATGACGACTTTATATGCACATAACAGCTCTTTGATAGTTAGCAAAGGCGATAAAGTATTTCAAGGTCAATTGATTGCATATAGCGGCAATACTGGAAACAGTACAGGACCACATCTACATTTTGAAGTACGCATAAATGGTGTACCAAAAAATCCTAGAAATTATGTTAATTTTTAATTAGAAAGCGAGTCTTGGACTCGCTTTTTTTATTCGAATCATATATGATAAAGATATTCAAAATGATTATAATACAGGTTACAATAGATAAATTGTTAGGGGAGGCATTTGAATGAATAAAAAAATACTCGTTGTCGAAGATGAAAAACCTATTTCTGATATCATTAAATTTAATCTTATTAAAGAAGGTTACGATATTGAAACTGCGTTTGACGGTGAAGAAGCCCTTAAGAAAGTATATCAGTTTCAACCTGATTTAGTACTTCTTGATGTTATGTTGCCTAAACTCGATGGGTTTCAAGTATGCAGACGTATCAGAGAATCTTTTAATATGCCAATTATCATGTTAACTGCTAAGGAAGAAGAAGTCGATAAAGTGCTCGGTTTTGAACTCGGTGCAGATGATTATATTACGAAACCTTTTGGTATGAGAGAATTGATTGCACGTGTTAAAGCCAATATCCGCAGATTATCTTTTACAGATATAGATGGTAACACAAATGGTAACAATGTCATCTATGCAGGTAAATTGATTATCGATTTAGATAGATATGAAGTCACTAAAGAAGATCGAACGATAGAACTGACACTACGTGAGTTTGAACTGTTAAAATTCTTGGCAACACAGGCCAATCAGATATTTACAAGAGAACAATTGCTAAAAGATGTTTGGGGTTATGAATATTTTGGCGATATCAGAACTGTAGACGTAACGGTTAGACGATTACGAGAAAAGGTTGAGGATGATTCAAGCGAGCCAACATATATTATGACTAAGCGTGGCGTGGGTTATTACTTTAAACGCAGTTAGTTTTTTGGGAGGCTTATGTTAAGAAGCATTAGGTCCAGATTTACAATTATATATTTTTTGCTCGTGTTCATAGCGATGATAATCGCAGGCGTATTCATCATTCAATCACTAGAAGAATACAATCTTGCTGTCACATCAAAAAGACTCGATGATATCGCTCAGATTATGTTATCTGAGCTTTCTAAAATTGAGACGGATGATTTGTCTGTCGTTAAAAATGAAATTCAAGAGACGCTCGATAGGCATGTTGATATCGGTCTTAGAGAAGAAATTTTCATCATTGACAGTCGAACACATGTTATTGTGGCTACAAGTACTGAAAACATCAATCGAGATGTCACAGAGATTCTCAATGACAGTTTGGTCATCGAAGGTTTGATTGGGAAGAAAGTAGAAAAGAATATTGAACTTGGTGACAATGTCAAGACGAAGGATAAAGTCTATCCTATTTATAAAAATAGCACACAGTTGGGTGTTATTTATTTGCGTTATGATTTAAACGACATATACGAATCACTAAGTAAAGCACGGATGATTATATTTCGAGCTATAGTAACCTCTCTTTTTATAACGATTATCATTGGATTTATCATTTCAAAGAGTATAACGGATCCAATCAACGATGTTACTAAGAAAGCATCACTACTTGCTGAAGGAGATTTCAACCAGTTGGTAGAAATTCGTTCAAAAGACGAAATTGGTACGCTATCAAGTACTTTTAATTTTTTGGCTGGCGAGCTCAAGAGAAGTATTAGTGAAATTTCACGAGAGAAGAGCAAACTTGAAGCCATCATAAATTACATGGAAGATGGTTTGATTGCGATTAATGCCGAGGGTCAAATTATTCATTCTAACCCCAAAGCAATTAAAATGTTGTCCGATGGCGAGCATTTCGATGATGACCTGATTGGGGATCTATTATCAATATACAATTCTGGTCGAGTGGAGACTGGCATAGGTTCAAAGAGTATTAACGCAAAAGGACTCATTTTAAAAGTGAATTTTGCACCTTTTTTAGATGAACACTCGAATAAAGTGGGCATTGTATTTGTGCTTCAGGACATCACTGAGTCCGAGAGACTTGAAAATATGCGCCGTGAGTTTGTGGCCAATGTTTCGCATGAACTAAAAACGCCGATAACTAGTATAAAAAGTTATACTGAGACTATCTTAGAAGGTCGAGTTGATGATCCTGAACTTCAAAAGGTATTTTTAGAAGTTGTCAATACCGAAGCGGATAGGATGTCACGTTTGGTTAGTGATTTGCTTGAACTCAGCAACTTCGATTCAAATTCGATCAAACTTAAAAAGAGCTGGTATCGAATGGATGAAATTGTAGACAATTGTCTTTTAAAACTTCAAGTAACGGCAGATCAGAAAAAACAAGCGTTCGTCAGACACTATTTGGTTACTAAAAGAGAAGGGTTTGTCGATAAAGATAAGATTGAACAAGTGCTACTAAATATTTTATCAAATGCAATCAAGTACTCAAGCGAAGCGGGTACGATTGATATAGAAATTAGGGCGGGCGAAATTGACTATGAATTTGATATAGTCATTGCCGATACAGGGATAGGAATACCAGATGAAGATATTGAACGCATATTCGAACGCTTTTACAGGGTGGATAAAGCTCGGACAAGATCTCATGGTGGTACTGGTTTAGGTCTATCTATCGCTAAAGAAATTATTGAGGCACATCAAGGGAGAATTAAAATTGAGTCTGAATACAACCTTGGTTCTAAAGTCACGATTTCTTTACCATATGAACCCTTTAATGTGTAATGTCATTTTAAAGGCAGTGTAATGGTTTTGTAACACGAATTGTGTATAATAAACTTAGGGTTAGTGTAACCTAGTTATTATATATTGCTATGGAGGCGACTATGTTTCGCAAGAGTATAATTTTATTATTGGCATCGATTATCATAATTTCTGGCCAGATGAGCTTTGCATCTACCAATCATCCGGTTGGGAATGATCAAATCATCATAGCGGAACCGACAACTGAAAAAATAGCCAACGATAAACAGGTTTATATAAATGTAAATATAACCAATGTTAAAGTGACTGATAATCCAATCATTGTTTCTTTAGTGCGCATTGAAAACCGTTTACCTTTTGAAGATAAACTGGGCTCAGATTTAAATGTATCTGTTATGAAGCTGTCTTCAAGTGCAGGTGGCGAATTAGACAAATCCGTAACCTATAATATCACTTACGATACGTCTCCAAATGGTTATTCAGAGAGTTTAGATAAAGAAACAAAAGTGATTAATCGTTTCTTTGAACTCAAAGATATGATTTTATATCATAATTATGAGATTTCAACGATTAATAAAAAATATCGTTTTGACTTGATTGTAGGAAATACTGAGGAGATATCGAAACTTGGCACTGAAGCGCATGAAGCTTATACAAGGTGGTTGAATCTTAAATCATCCGTTACAGAGCTAAAAAAAGAGTTTGCCCAAGTTCAGGTTCAGTACCTAAGATATTTTGAAAAACAGTTATTGGCAGATAAAATTGAGACATTAAGTTATTTTAAAATGGTCGGAAAATTGCCAAATGGTTTATATAAGCTTAGATTTATTGATGAAGATGGACAGCTCATCAAAGTGTTCAGTTTTGAAGTTGTCGATAAAGAAGAACCTGTTAGATTGATTGAATCAATGTCTATATCAAATTAAATATTGAAATTGTAACATTCAATTTCCTAAATATAGTAATATCCAGGAGAGAACATGACGTTGATAAAGGAAAGACTCAAGTCAATTCTACTCGTAGTTTTGGTTATTTCATCTTTGGCCCTTACCCAAATCAATCTCTTTGATGGGATAATCCTTAGTGAAGGAATGACTGAAGCAGTCGATGTATCTTCAACTAAGTTATCTGCATATATAAACCCCCAAAGTTATTTTGTTAGCTTTGGGGGTCTATCATATACCCGTGTCTATGATTTTAAGATGCAGGATAACATTTGGGGCGAGATAAGACCTTTTATATTAAGTTGTTTTTTGAACTATGAGTCTGTGACTGAAATTGAGCGAAATGAATATGTTGAAGCATTTTCTGATCGAAGCTTGTTGGTTAGAATGCCACTTGATTTGACAATTTCACAATATTTTAATATTTTTTCGGAAGAAACACTAAAACAAGAAATTGGATCTATTTATCCGAAGGAATACCTACTTAGAGAGGGCAATGTGCGCTCTCTATATGTATTTGATCAAGTAAATAACAAATACTATCACCTTAAACATAAAACTGTTTTGCATGATATTGCATCTTTAATCGACATCGTCAAATCTGAAGAATGGATTGATTATAGAAAAATTAGCGTAAGATTCAGTTTGGAGAGCACAGTTGACGAGACCTATAATAAGCTTAATTATGAATTGATGCCATATGCTTATGATGCTATCGTCCCAAGTATCAAATATGAAAATGAAGTCAGTTTAGATCCAGAGCGATTTAGCGACGAAATTTCAAATATATCAAGTGCCGTTTTTGGTAATCGAATGGATTTTGTGAAAAAACTAAAAGATGTTAATGATTCGACGATATTGATGTACGGCTATGGTGACAAGTCTTTGACCGTTACACATGAAGGCAATATTGCATATCGCAAGAAATTTGACCAAACAAATTCTGAAATTGTAGATTTCAAAGGTGCCCTTGCCCTTGCAACTGGAAAACTAGAGCAATTTGGACTTATGCCCGAAGGTATTTATTTAGCCAATTACATTTTTAATAACGCAACTCACAGTTATAAGTTCTATTTCAATTATAAACTCAATTCTTATGCAATGGCTGAAACTTCTAAGAATGATTATCCTATAATCGTTGAAGTTGAAGAAAATCAAGTCGTTTCAATTGATAAGGATATAAAAGTATTTGCTGGAGAAATTATTCCAGTAGCCTACCAAGATGTGGATCGACTTTTGACTGGAGAAGATTGTATCTCAAAAAATGATATTGAAATCAGCATTTATTATCTTCAAGATAACAATATCCTTGATAAAACGATGGATACGATTGAATATTATTATCCAATCAGAAGCGCTATAACGGGAATCAATTTAAGATATATTGTTGAAAGCGACCAGTACATGATTCCTGTGTGGCAGATTGTCATAAGTGGTCGAACCTATTTATTTAATGCTTATAATGGCACCTTGTTACAAACGTATAGATAACGGTTAACACATTGATTTTATATGGCATATAAATTTAAACACTTGATTGGGAGGCATCTTTATGGATTGGCCTAAAATAAAGAGTATTTTAATCATCGTGTTGCTCATCACCAACATCATGTTGGGGTATACTTATATAAAGGAGCAGCAACGCTTTGAAGACACAGAAAAAAATAATATTGAAGGCGTCATAAAACTCTTTGAAAACAAAGGCGTGTTGATTCAGTCAAAAAAATTGGAATTCCCAAACAGTATTAAATCCGTCAATGTAGATTTTGAAACTTATGGTCAGCCCAATGTAGATGCCCTGCTTGGTAACGATTATACATTTGATGGTGAAAGATATACTTCAGGCGATCGATTTGTCGTGCTTGGTGAAACGCATATACTTTATGCGTACGAGATGCATCATAGTCGCATTATTCAAGATGAGTTGCCTAGTCTTGCAAGATTTGTCAAAGTCAATGATGAAGAGATCGTTAAAAGTCTCAACTTAAAAGTAGATGAATTTTTGAGGGTGAGTGGTTATGCGCTGAATTATGAAGCAATTGAAGTCTCTAAATTAGGTGACTATACATTGGTCAAACTGCAACAGTATCATGACGGTTACCTCTTTGAAGAATCACAAACATTGATTTGGTTTTATGAAGATGAAATTGTGGGCTTTAAAAGAGAGAACACGATAAATATAAGTTCTACACCAGGTTCTAAGTATGATATAATCTCAATAGACCGCATATTGTATACACTCTTACCAAAGCTTCAAACGGGGGATGTCATTGAAAGTGTTTCCGTCATCTACAAACTTAATGACGAAAGCTTACTCGTCTCGGATCTCGTTTTAGGGGAGGCACTTCCCTATTATAGAATCGTACTCAAATCGGGTGAAGCCTATCATGTGCGGGCTGTCGTGAACTTATAATTGTTTATTTAGTTAGAGGAAAGTATGCCTTTATCATTTTGTTCTTTAGCAAGCGGTAGTTCTGGTAACTGCCAGTTTGTCGAATCAGATACAACGCGCCTGCTTGTGGATGCAGGAATGAGCGGAAAATATATTAAAATCTCACTGGAAACCATAGGTGTGAAGATAGATTCCATCAATGGCATATTGGTAACACACGAGCACGCAGACCACATTAGTGGACTGGGTGTTTTGATGCGCAAGTACAAAATTCCACTTTACATTACAGAAAAAACTTGGGAAGCAGTCAAGCTTAAAATTGGCGATGTAGACCATGACTTATTGCACCTGTATGAAATAATTGACGATATATACATCGGCGACATTCGTGTAAAAGGTACTCGAATCACGCATGATGCTGTTGATCCCTTATGTTATACATTCATGCATGAAGACTCAAAAATTGGTATAGCAACAGATTTAGGTGCAATCTCTGATGAAGTGATTGAACAATTTAAGGATTGTGATCTTTTGATGATTGAATCCAATCACGATATAGAGATGCTCAAAGTCGGACCTTATCCACTGTATTTGAAACGTAGGATTTTAAGTGAACATGGACATCTCAGCAATGAAGATGCCGGTTATATAGCAAGAGAGATTATCAATTTTGGTAAAGCAAAGAACATATTGTTGGCACATCTAAGTAGAGAAAATAATTTCCCGGACTTGGCATATGAAACAGTGCGTGGCATTTTAGAAGCTGAAAGTATCATAGTCGGTAAAGATATAAATCTAGACTTAACTTATCGCGATAAAGTTGGAAAATTATACAGAATCAACAAATAAGGAAATTGCATAATTACCGAATAAGTTTCAAATTCAGTTTTTCACATGGAAGGAATGGCTTGTTTACGTTATTTTCATGCGAAAAAAATACCAAAATTTGAATTAAGCAATTTCCTCAAATGAAAGAGAGGTCACAGTGAAGCGAATTAAACTAATCATAACCCTCATTCTTCTACTGTCGCTTACGATACCTAGTTTCGGAGATGCAAATGAGGATGTACTTGCTCATTTGATCAATGTCGAAATGGTAAATTATAATGTACCTGGTGCTATGGTGACAGTCGTTCAGGATGGAAAATTATACTATGAGAATGCATTTGGTAAAGCGAATATAATCACCAATACGCCTATGGATGTGCGTTTCTCAGTAGTTCAAACTGGTTCAGTTTCGAAGGTCTTGACGACTTATGCACTTTTAAATTTATTGACAGACAAAAACATCAGTGTCGATGCAGCAATCGCGCCTTATCTTCCAGCTTATCTTTCAGAACAGTCTTATATTGGCAGTCTTACATTTAGGAATTTACTGACGCATACGACGGGACTTGCTACTTTAAAAGCGGACTCAGCGTTACAAGAAGACCCTTTAAGGAGTATAAGTCTAAGTTTTGGTGAACAAGCGGAACTTTTTTTTGACAACTATAAATTGAAGCCAGTCATTGAAAAGGATGATTATACAATTTTTTCAAATGTTGGTTATATCTTATCTGGCGTTCTCATAGAGTCTCTATCCGGTGAACGTTATGAATACTATATGGCCAATGCTGTGTTTGCTCCTCTTGGCATGACAACTTCTAGTGACTTAATGCTCGGAAAACTTTCAACTGGAATGTCAGTTATTCAAAACTATGCGGTTTTTGGTGGTCAAAGGACACCTCTTGCCCCATTTAAAGCGAAACATTTGCCATCAGACGACTTTTTAACGACTATAGATGATATGACGCAATTGCTCAAAGTATTTACATCTGGCACTATGGATGAAGCCACCTATGAAGCCTTGTTTACGAGGCAGATAGCGAATAATGCATTAATATCTGGTAGAAGTTTTGGGTTTTCAGTGGTCAAATATGGCGATTATGAAGCGTATATCCATGATGGCGGTATTCCTGGATCTAATTCTAGACTTTTGGTCATACCAGAAATCAAACTGGCACTGTTCTTAACCTATAATTCGAATAGTTTAAAAGCGAGAGAGAGTCTTACAGATGCGGTACTTAGTGATCTCATTGTCGATTTTGAAACCAGTAGGAAACATGAACCCTATTTTATTGAGGATCTTTCAAAATTCAACGGCGCATTTTCACCTGTCAATGCCTCAGCGGAGACACTAGAGAAGCTTACACGTATTATTCATCAGTTAAGAATATCCAATGACTCTGAAGGAATAAATATCGGTGACGATCATTATATTCCTATCAGTGAGACAATTTTTTATTGTGAAGATTTGGAAAATTATGCTGAGTTTAGAACCGATGAGAACGGTCAACTCGAATATCTCTTGGTTGGTAATTCGATTTACGAGCGTACGCCATTTTTACAAAGCATTATCATAGAAGCAGCGATGTTAGTGCTTATGACGTTATGTAATATTCTAGCGCTTTTGCTATTATTGACACGTTGGTCGAATATGAAAGTTAATCGTATTCACGATACACCGCGTATAGTATTGCTCATCCACAGTTTGATGATTACAGGCGTCCTTGCGTTTATATTTGTCATCTCAACGACTTATGATATTTGGGATGTCATCTACGGCATCAATAACGCCGTTAAAGGAACTCAATTATTTGGCTATGCCACTTTGCTTATGTCTGTACCCGCTTTTATCATGATAGGCCGTGCAAAACAAGATTATAGATGGTCAAAATTCATGATTTACATCTATGAACTTCAAATTTTCCTTGGATTATGTTTGGTCTATTGGCTATTTCTCTATAATTTGCTATGATTTTGGCTATTACATCATTTCCTAATCAACAACTTTATACACAAAAAGTATAAATAATAGGACTTTTGTGGATAACCTGTGTATAACACGTGAGTTATACACATAAAGGGCACCTATGTGACTATTCATGATGAATAATCACATAGGTGCCCATTATTTTAAGGATAATTTATTTTAAATAGTCTGGAACCTGGTCAAAACGTACTAAATCCTCGTAGGTCTCTCGCTTGATAATTTCGAATGATTGGTTGCCATTGACGAGAACTGTGGCAGGGATTGTATGCTTATTATAGTGGGATGCCATGGAGTAGTTATAAGCACCTGTTGAGAAAACGGCTAATATGTCATCTTCATCAATCTCTGGTAATGGCAAACGTTCGATTAATATGTCGCCTGATTCACAACATTTTCCACATAATGTGACGGTTTGAATAGCAGGTGCATCTGGTTTTGTGACGATCAGAGCTTCATATTGCGCTTGATAGAGTGCTGGACGAATATTGTCTGTCATACCACCATCTACTGCGACATACGTTCGAATACCTGGAATGTCTTTTACACTACCAATTCTATAAAGTGTTGTACCCGACTCACCAACTATGAAACGTCCGGGCTCTATGAAAACAGTTGGACGCGTCATATGATTAATTTTACAATAGTTTTCAATTGTTTCCATAATCGCGTCAGTAAAGTAGCCAATCGATTGTGGTGAATCGTCTTTAGTATATTTAATGCCATATCCGCCACCTGTGTTTAGTTCTTTAATCGTGAAATTGAAGCGCTCTTTAATGTTCTTTATTAAGTTAAGCGCTATTTCAGTGGCTTTGATATGTGAGGAATTATCAAAAATTTGAGAGCCGACATGGAAATGGAAACCCATAAAATCGAGTAAAGGCTCATCAAGTGCTTCTTGAACGGCAGGATATATAACTTCGTCGTCCATTGAGATGCCAAATTTAGAATCTTTTTTACCAGTGGCAATATAATCATGTGTTGAGCTTGCTACCCCAGGAGTGATTCTGAATAAAATTCTCGCCCGTCTGTTGAGTGCTGAACATAAAGTGTTTATCGCTTTAAGCTCGTATAAATTGTCGACAACAATTCTCCCGACTTGATGCTTAATGGCATATTCAAGCTCATCTAAAGACTTGTTGTTGCCGTGAAAGATAATTTTATCCGTTGGAAAATCAGCTTGGATGACGGTGAACAACTCGCCACCAGACACGACATCCATGTATAGACCTTCTTGATGGATGATTTTGACGAGTGCTGTTGTTAACATCGCTTTGCTTGCATAAGCAGCATGTACATCCTTATGTTTGTCTAGAAAGTCTTGTCTAACCATCTGGCATTTTTGACGTATGCTGGATTCTGACATAACATATAGTGGTGTTTTATAACGCTGCGCCAATTCTAAAGCGCTACAGTCTTCGATAAATAGTGTGCCATTTTTTATGTGAATATGTTCGTGCATGGTGTGCCTCCTTATGGCGATTGGTCCCTAAAGAAATCATACCGTTTGGTTCGTGGTTTGTAAAGCCACATAAGTAGGATTTGATAAATAAAATTCAGTAATTATGGAATTTCCATGTTTATTATTGTGTTATAATTTTTATACAGGATGAGCAATTCGAAAATAATGCATTCTTGATAAAAGACAATAGTTACTCTGTGGAGGTAAATATGTACAGTGAAGATAACAACAGAATAATCATAGTTGACGCGCATAATGATACGATGATGAAAGTCGTCGATTCAGAAACATTACACCCCGTTGTCGATATAGGACAAGACACTAAGTTTCATATAGATTTGCCCAAAATGAGGAAAGGCCAAGTGAATATTGCATACTTTGCTGCATATACCACAGACTATGGCAATATTGAGAAAAACAATAGTACAATTCTTGCTTCTATCAATGCGCTTAAGTATACAGAAATTATGAATCGTGAGGCATTTTGTATAGCAGAAGATTATGCACAGTTAGAAAAAGCACTTGTTGAAGATAAGCGTATCGGCATTCAAACGATAGAGGGCGGTTATGCATTTAGCCAAGAAAATGCAAACCATTTGCTTTCTCAGTATTCGGACTTAAACGTAAAAGCGATTGCATTACTTTGGAATTTTTCTAACGCTATAGGTGAGGGGAATCTTGAGCAATATAGAGATGAAACACCCTCACAAGGTGGTTTGACTGAACTTGGAAAATGGATGATCAAGGAGATGGAAAATAGAGACATCATCGTCGATGTGTCACATATGAATGAACGTACCTTTTGGGATACTATCAAGATCAGCAAAAGACCAATCATTGCAAGCCATTCAGGGGCTGCAGCGGTTAAAACGCACGGAAGAAATCTATCTGACGACCAACTTCGTGCGGTGGCAGACCTTGGTGGCGTCGTAAACGTCGTATTCTGTCGGTATTTTATTGGTGACGCAGAATCAGGTGTTTCAGAACTCGTAGATCATATTGAACATATTGTAAATGTCATAGGTGATGACCATGTTGGTCTTGGTTCGGATTTTGATGGCGCAACAATGCCTGTCGATTTACGGGATATTTCTGAAATAGGTAAGATTAGCGAAGAATTAATAAAACGTGGTTTTCTGAAAGAGTCGATAAGAAAAATACTTGGACGTAACAACTTGCGTATTTTAAAAATGATGATGTCGACACAAAAAACCAGTCAAAAATGGGATGTAAGAATTGAACATGGACTGTATGGCAATATGGATGCCATTTGGTTGACATTAGATGCGGCATCGCTTTTGAAAATTTCAGAACATGATGCTGATATTAGGTGCTTGTTTGACGGTCAAGAGCTAGAGTGTTTCATTCACCATGATTCAAAACAAATAGTCGCTTACTTAGAACATTCTGTTAAAGACCCCTATCATGTTGCAACTTTTGAGGTGACATTTGAGGACGATGTACGTCATTTCTGTACAGAAGTTTTGGCACTTAAGTAGTCAATGAGCTGTTCAGATAATTGCTTTTTGATAGACACTTCAAGTGTTAGCTGGAGCAATAGTGCAATTGCATCATCTTGTGACAAGTCAAATGTGTCATTTGGTATTTTGGATATCAGTTCATTTCGGATTGAATCCTGATCTTTAACAAAATGCGTATAGTAGCGATCATCTTTTTTCATTAAGCTGAGTACTCGCATAGTGTCTTGGATAGAAAATGCTTTTTTTAGGTGATAAATGACGATGAGGTCGCCGATAGTCTCTTTATCGTATTTTTTCCGCTCTGGTGCTTTGATTAAATTTGATTTGACATAGTTGTTAATCATGGTTTTTGTCAGTACGGCATCTTCATCCTGACGTTTTAAATCACCTAAAGTGGTTTCAAAGTATTCTTGAAGCTGATCCATATACAAACTGATGTTTGGGATGACATTTTCTTCAGGGTTCTTAAATTTAAGCAATTTTTCAAGTGAATTCATATAGCCTCCAATCTTGTTTAGATGTTCTAATTTATCATCATTATATCATTTTGTGAAGTTTTTATAAAGAGGTATTGATTTTTACAACACCAAGTGATAACATGTAATTACTAGCTGATGTAGTATTCGATACCACATCTGAAACGACTATCAAAACGCATAAGTGTTATGATTTTCGAAAATAGAATATTGAACTTGTAATAGGGAGGTTGGGATGAGAGAACCCATTAACACCATCACGCACTTTATCGGTGTTTTTCTAGCTTTTGCTGGACTGATTGTCATGATCGTAAATGCAATTATGAAAGGTAATCCTGTTTATTTGGCAGGTGGCATCACTTTTGGGATTAGCATGATATTACTATATAGCGCTTCAACGATATACCATTGGTATAATGGTGCTGCAACGGCTATAAAACGACTTCGTAAACTCGATCATGCTATGATATTTGTTCTTATAGCGGGAACATACACACCAATTTGTTTAACGGCTTTAAAGGGTACTTTAGGAACAACGGTGCTCATACTCGTGTGGTCACTAGCCATTATTGGGACCATCTCAAAAGTATTGTTCATCAATATGCCAAGATGGTTGTCAGCAGGAATGTACTTATTTCTCGGATGGATCAGTATTTTCTTTATTGTTCCACTGTTTAAAGCCCTTCCAACGGCAGGTTTTATGTGGTTGGTAGCCGGTGGTCTTCTCTATACTGTGGGGTCAATATTTTATGCTTCCAAATCAGAAAAAATTAGAATTGCAGGATTTGGTTTTCATGAAATTTTTCACCTATTTATCTTAGCTGGAACATTGTCCCACTTTATTCTCATCAACAACTATATTTTTAATTGAGGAAACGTATAATTCTATTGTTCGTATAAGCATGCTATTTTTAGCGTGCTTAATTTTTTGGCATGAAAGTTGCATACAATTTATTTGACACGACAATGCTAGAAACACTGGAATAAGTACATTTGTCGTGTTATAATTGTTAAAACTCATGAGGAGGACGCTATGGTTGTCGAATACGAAATACAAAAAATGTTAGAGAAGCACCTAGAAGCCATAGATTTGAATTTTGATAATATGATTGAAGCGTCATTTGAACACGAAAGCATACATCTTTTTAGAGAAAGTATTAGGCAGTTTAGAGCACTTATGTTTTTTTGCATGGATATTGTTAGGTCCAGCGATTATAGAATGGTTGAGTCTATATCAAAAAAATATTTTAATATGACTTCTTTGATACGCGAAATCGATGAGTTTGAACGTGGATATTCGACAATTATGAGTTCGGAGACCCTTGAAAAGTTAACCTTGATTAAAGAACCACTTCTTGAGCGAATGAAAACTGAACTTAAGGAAACCAATGGGTTTAGGTTTCAACAAATCAAAGTACATATGAAACCGATAAAAGAAAAAGTCTTAGTGGATCCGTGTTTTAATTCCCGTCAATGTGAACTTATAGATACATTTTTAGAGAATGAGGGTGGCGAGTTTTTTGAAGAAAAATATATCCATACCAAAAGAATTCTCGCAAAAAAATTGAACTACATCCACAAAATTTTGATGCCTGATGAACTAGCTTTAGTTGCAATCAACTTTCAACTTGAGACTTTTCAGGTTATTGCAAAGCAACTTCACGATGTTTGTGTCAATTTAAGATTTGTCGGTCAATATAAGTTGGACGATCAAGCTTTGATAACAAAACTCGTTCATGACCATATGGATTTTACGGTATTGGCAGAAGAACAATATCAGAAGACTTGCGATGTCATGAGAAATTTCTTAAGTATAAAGAAAGTCAAATAACTTCAACAGACGTTTGATAAAGGATGGCCTAAAGTGGACAAGAATCTGACCCATACTGGTAATGCAACAAATACTCAGATTGCGAAAGCACCAAGGTATGAAAAAATAGCGATTGACATAGCGTATAGTGTGTTAAATGAAGAATGGCATGTTGGCGACATGATCAAGGGACGTTCAACATTGTCTGGTAAATATAGCGTATCTCCGGAGACTATTAGGCGTGCATTGAAATTACTTGAAGATCTTAGTGTTGTTGAGGTCATTGAAAAAAAGGGCATCAAGATAAAGTCGAAGATTGCAGCTGAAGCATTTATCAAAGAACACCATTCCAAAGACCGTATATTATCCTTACGTGAAGATATCAGTCATATGATCGAAGAAAAGCGTCAAATTGAAGATGCGGTTCTAAGCCGTATGGATAGTTTGATTGAACAAGCATTGATTATGAAGCATGTGGGAATCATCCACCCACTGGAGTTCAAAATTCCAGAAACGAGTCATCTCGTGGGTAAATCCATTGGTGACGTGCGCTTTTGGTTGCATACAGGTGCGACGATAATTGGAATCAATCGTACAGGGCAGCTGTTGCTATCGCCGGGACCAAAACTCGTTTTCTTTGCTGGAGACATTGTCTATTATGTTGGAAATGCAGCCGAAAACATCGAACGTGTTGAAAAATACATGAGTAAGAAGATTGATGAAGCCTAAATTATAGTGAAAAATGCGCGATACACAAAACGTCATGGTTTGTGTGTCGCGCATTTTTTATTTAGTGATAACTTTTTTTCTTATAACTTGCGAATAATACCCAAAGGTGTTTGTTCATGATCTTGCCCAAGTGGGTTGTCTTTAAGTATTTTAACAAGTAAACCTCGATCAATATCTTTATGCGACGTACCCAAAATAGCGCCACTTAGGTCGTTGATGTCAACTATAGCCACTTTTGCGCCCCCTAGTGCCTCGCTAATAGACTTTGCAGCTTGATTCGGTTTATCTGGTCCAAGAACGACAAACTGGTTGTAAGGTGGCAATGTGTTCGGTGTGGGACCATCGATTGAAGTTGCTTTATAACCAGCAATATCATAAAATACGCCTTTTTTACCAAGTACTTTCGTAACAGCACTTGCAGCAGAAGCCAATAAAATTCTAGGGATGCCGCACTCCCTAAGCGCCATCTCCATTGTTTCGGGCATTCCGAGTCCAATTCCTGCAGGTGTTTTGGTTACGTACTTTGAAAGCAGAGTGGCGAGTGGTCTAGGTTTAATGTCTTTTAGAGGGATTGCGCGACCTTGTGTGATTGCGACAATTTTTTCAGTAACAAACAAAATATCACCTGCAGTGAGCATTTGATTGACATATTTCTGTATTACATCAATAAGAATGTCATCTTTCATGACCACATGAGTTTTAATTGGAATACGTAAAAACGTCTGATTGTCTATAGTCACTTCGGGGTATTTTACTTTCTTTGAGCTTTGTTCACTCATGATAGCCTCCATTTTTGCACTATATTTAGGTGCAATGATTGATTACATTCTATTATAACACCACTTGCTCTAGACGAAAATAAAAAAACTAACAACCTTATTGACTCGCTAAGGTTGTTAGTGGTATAATACTAACAACTTACTAATTTTGGCAAGTTGTTAGTTATAAAACATTAGCTATAAAATGTTAGTTTAGGAAAGGAGGACTTTTATGATTCTAAATCAAGGGTATCTAGTTAAGAGAAAATCTAATACCAGACATGTGGAAAGCTATACAATGAGATTGGTAGAAGCGCGAGAAATCGACGTAGTTGTGAACCTTCAAAACTTGGTATACGATGGATTACCGAATAAAGAAGTTCTCTATAAAGACTCGAAAATCGAAATGTTAGATGACTTATATAATGGCGCAAAGATCATCGGTGTATTTAATTCCGTTGATCAATTGATATCATATAGATACATCAGTTTTCCAAGAAATTCTTCAAAGAATCTCGGTAGAGATATTGCACTTGATCTTTCAGAGCTTGATAAAGTCGTTCATCTTGAAACGACACTTGTGGATCCTATGTACCGTGGCAATAGACTTCAATCGCTTACACTTGAAAAAGCAATCGAGATAATTGAACCAATGGATATGAAACATATTTTGTGTACGGTTTCGCCCTATAATCTATTTAGTCTTTTTAATATCATGTCAGCTGGTCTGAACATAAAAGCATTAAAAAGAAAATACGGTCTTGAATATGAAAATGGAATGTGGCGGTTTATTTTGCATAAAGATTTGAGTATGGATTTGAGCAGATGCTTCGACGATACAAAACATCTTAAAATGGACAGGATTCACGAACAAAAAAAACTGATTGAAGACGGCTATATTGGATATAACTTAGTTAAAGAGAGCCAGATGATTCAATATTCATTGAACTGTTGATAAAATTATTACTTCCAATTTAATTAAGCGTAAGTTCATATATTCCTCCACTTGTTTAATTCTCACTTCATTTATGAAATGAGAATTTTTTTTGTCCATTTACACAATTGCTGGCAGTTGATATGATAGTGAATGTAACAGGTATTATCAAAGATTATGTGAGGTAACTATGAGAATCAATAATTATATTAGTGCATCAGGCTTTTGTTCGAGACGAGAAGCGGATGCATTAATTTTAGGAAAGCGTGTTAAAATAAATGGCAGATATGCGGATTTAGGGTCGAAAGTTGAAGAAAAAGACCGCGTTGAAGTAGATGGAAAGCGTATAGAAACGAAGTCAAAACATGTCTATATAGCACTGAATAAGCCGATGGGCATTACCTGTACCACGGAACGGCATATTAAGGGGAATATTGTTGATTTTGTCAGCCATAAAGAGCGCATATTCCCAATAGGTAGACTTGACAAGGATTCAGAAGGCCTTATATTGCTAACAAGTGATGGCAGTGTTGTCAATGAAATCCTTAGGGTTGAAAATAGTCATGACAAAGAATATGAAGTTGTCGTAGACAAAATAATCACAGCTGATTTTATTGAAAAAATGATGTCTGGTGTGAAGATCTTTAATCCTGTCAAAGAAAAGCATGAGATCACAAAGCCTTGTAAAATAGTAAAAACTAGTGATAGGCGCTTTACAATTATTCTATCTCAGGGGTTAAATCGACAAATTAGACGTATGGCGGAGGCCCTTGGATATAATGTCGTATCTTTAAAAAGAACACGTATTATGCATATCAAACTCGGCAAATTGAAACCAGGTCAATGGCGCGATTTATCCGCAGCTGAAGTTGGTGGTCTAACCAAATCTAAATCATTAAAAAAGAATTGATTATAAAACATGCACTTTACTACTAGTACACAGGGGGCATAATGGGAAAGTTGACAACAAACCAAAAGCGTTTGATTTCAGATATGAGTTTATTGTTTGTCGCGTTTGTTTGGGGGGGCGGCTTTGTTGCAGTCAAAGATGCTCTTAATACGGTGACGCCGATGATGCTCATGAGCATTAGATTTGTATTAGCAACTGCCGTACTCTATTTGTTTTTACACCGTCAAATCGGAAAAATAAGTCGGGTCGATTTTAAAAAAGGTTCAGTTGTGGGGGTTATTTTATTTTTGGCTTTTGCTGCTCAAACTTTTGGTCTTCAGTATACTACTGCATCGAAACAAGGCTTTTTAACGGCGACCTATGTCATAATGGTACCTTTGATATATTGGATCCTATATAGAAAAAGACCACCAATAAAAGCGTATATAGGCAGTTTTATCACGATTATAGGCATCGGTTTAATCAGCATTAATGCGACATTGTCACTCAATGCTGGCGATATGCTCACTTTACTTTGTGCTGTCTTTTTTGCAGGTCATATTATATCCATAGAGTACTTTGCTAAGGATATGAATGTATTCAAGTTAGCGTTCTTACAGATAGCCATTGCAGCCGTGTTGTTTGTCATAACTGCTTTAGCTACTGAACCGATACCTAGTGCTTTAACACCGAGAGCATGGTTTGCTATCATCTATTTGGCTATTTTTTCAACGTTTGCATGTTTTACAATACAGACGATTGCGCAAAAGTATACGAGCTCATCACATGTGTCTATTCTTTTATCTCTAGAATCCGTTTTTGCGGCACTTCTTGGTGTCGTATTGCTGAATGAAGTTATGACGCCACTTATGCTTCTAGGCTGCGCATTAATATTTGTGGCAATTTTACTTGTTGAAGTCAATTTTGATAAGCGTAGAACAGCACAAGAGCAGTTGACAAAATAATTCGAAATGATATAATTAACGCAAATGCAAATCACTTGCATTTGCGTTTTTTTTTAGGAGGATCTTTTGAAACGACATAAAGTTAAAACTTTAAGTATAATTTTCGCGCTATATTTGTTGGTAGCGCTCATGACAGGATGTGTGAGTCAGTCGACAAATACGTTGGATGATAACACAGTAGAAACAGGTGATGCAAAACTCAATATCGTAGCAAGTCTTTTCCCGCATTATGATTTCGCAAGAGCCATTGCTGGGGAATATGCTAATGTCACATTGATACTGCCACCAGGCATTGAATCGCATGCCTATGAACCAACGCCAAAAGATATCATCAAAATCACTGAGTCTGATGTATTTCTTTATACGAGTGAGACTATGGAACCTTGGGCACATGCATTATTAGAATCGATCGATTCAAAACATACACGTGTCATTGACATGAGCTCAGGTATAGAATTGATTGCTGCCAATCACGACGACGAGGAAACTGCTCCACAAGCCGCATCAGAAGACGATCACGAAGAAGGCGAGTACGATCCGCATTATTGGCTTGATCCGAACAATGCATTGATTATGGTAGAATCGATCAAAAATGCGCTAGTAGAAAAGATGCCAGAAAAGCAAGCATTTTTTGAAGCAAATGCTGCCGAGCTCGTTTTGGCTCTGGAAACAGTGGATCGCGATTTTACAGCAGCTTTTGAAAAAACACAATCAAAGACGATTCTCTCCGGTGGTCATTTTGCATTTGGCTATTTTGCAACGAGATATGGACTAGACAATATGTCTCCGTATGTAGGCTTCTCACCGGATGCAGAGCCTACACCTAAGCGAATCGCTGATTTAATTGATACGATAGAACGCACAAAAGCAAAAGCCATCTTTTATGAAGAGCTCATAGATCCAAGAGTTGCTACGATCATTTCTGAAGAATCTGGGGTTGAAATGCTATTACTTCACGGGGCACACAATATTTCGAAAGATGAACTTACAGGTGGTATCACTTATCTTGATATCATGAAAGGCAATCTTGAACGGTTGAAAGTTGGACTAGGCTATGTTGAATAATCAAATAGAAGTCAAGGAAGTTTCAGTTAAATATGGTAACCACGTAGTCCTCGACCACGTCTCATTTGATATTGTCAAAGGGGATTATATTGGTTTGGTTGGGGCAAACGGTTCCGGTAAAACTAGCCTCGTTAAAGCCATGCTAGGTCTTGTACCACTTGAGAGTGGTTCTGTCCTCTACCAAAACCCCGACATGAAAAAAGGCTACTTGCCTCAAATTGCGCTCACAAGTGATAGTTTGTTTCCTGCAGAAGTCAAAGAGATTGTCGGTATAGGGTTACTAAGTAAGAAAAAAATACCGAAGTTGATTACAAAAGCGGATAAAGTCAAAATTGATGATATATTGATTCGACTCAATATTTTGGACTTGAAACACAAGCGAATCGGGGACTTGTCAGGCGGCCAACAGCAACGTGTTCTTCTTGCAAGAGCTATGGTAAACAAACCTGAGCTGCTCATCATGGATGAACCGACTAGTGCACTGGATCCTAGAGTGCGCGAAGATTTTTATCGACTGATTCAAGAGATCAACACCGTGGATGGTACGACGATTCTGCTTGTCTCACATGACCTTGGCAGCGTTCAAAAATATGCGAGAAAGATGCTTGTTCTCGATCGCGAAGTCGTGTTTTTCGATGCGGTAGAGAAGTTTGCTACGTCTCTAGGACATGATCATTTCCATCTTCATGAGGAGGGTGATTATGCTTGATAATTTTGGTATTATTGGCGAAATGTTGCAGTATGGTTTTATGCAGCGCGCCATCATCGTAGGTGTGTTGATTGCCATTTGTGGCTCAATGCTTGGTATATTTTTAGTACTTAAAAAATTCTCAATGATTGGAGATGGACTTGCGCATGTCAGCTTTGCTACAGTGGCAATCGCGTTATTGCTTAATACGTCCCCTCTTTTCATATCGATCCCAGTTGTCATAACAGCCTCTTTGTTTATACTCAAGTTGAATGAGAAGGCAAACCTTCACGGCGATGCTGCAATTGGTCTTGTTTCTTCTTTTTCAGTAGCTTTGGGTATTTTGATAACGAGTGTTTCGCAAGGATTCAATGTCGATTTATTTAGTTTTTTGTTCGGTAGTATTTTAGTTATCAGTGAGTTGGATGTTATCTTGTCTTTTATACTAGCAGTTATTGTCGTCTTAACGGTCGTTTTATGCTATAACGATTTATTTGCCATCACACACGATGAAGCTTTTGCAAGTGTTATGGGTATCAACACAAAATATATGAACGCACTAATAGCAACTTTAACCGCTATAACTATCGTTTTAGGCATTCGCGTCGTTGGCACGATGCTCATTTCAAGCATGATCATCTTTCCTACCGTCACAGCCCTCCAGATATCAAAGAGTTTCAAATCTACCATTATACTTTCTACAATTATTTCAATAACTGCTGTTCTCATAGGTGTTGTTGGTTCATATGCATTGAATTTACCCTCTGGAGCGAGTATCGTCATGGTCAATGCAGTATTTTTTGTTTTGGCGTTTGTATTTAAGCGCGTCAGGTAAGGAGGATGAACTATGGGACATGTACAAAAAAGCAATGAAGAAATTGCGGATCTCTTTAAAAAAAATGGCATAAAAAATACGCGTCAAAGACAACGCGTATTTGATTATTTGTTATCCTGCAATCAACCTGTCACAGCTGATGCAATCTATGACGAGTTAAAAAAAGATTTTTCGACTTTTGAAACAGTGAATTTATCTACTGTCTATAGAGTTTTAGAAATCTTCATAAAAAATAGGTTAGTCACTAAAACTTCTTTTGGAAATGATCATAAAGCCGTATTTGAAATTTATAGAAGGGAACACCGCCATCACCTTATTTGTGTAAAATGTAATGAAATTACACCCATAAAAGGATGTCCTCTTAAGGGCTATGAGCAATCACTTAGTCAAGCCACTCATTTTAAAATACTAGAGCATCGACTTGAAATATTAGGTGTTTGTCCAAAGTGCCAGATTAAAAATTAGATATGGGATTATGCAATTTCCTCAGAAATAAAAATGGGCGTTTTTCAGTATATTTACTGAAAAACGCCCTAATTATATAGTGATCTATATGTTTATTGTGTGATGAAATTTTGAGTGTAGTAGTTGAATAAATTGCCACCTAGATAAACACCGATACCGACTTCCTGAATGTCTCTTAATAGGTTTTGTCTATGACCTGGCGAGTTTATCCAGCCATTGTGAGCTGAAAAAGCATTTGTATAACCAGCTGCAATATTCTCTGCAGCCAATCTATAGTCGATGCCATCTGCTAGAATTCTATCAAATGGATCGTAACCACTTGGGTTTGTGTGGCTAAAGAAATCTCGGACAGCCATATCCTTACTATGCTTTCTAGCAACGTTTGCTATATTTTCGTTCCATTTTAAAATTGGTTTGTTAAAATTAGTTCTATAGACATTGAGTAAATCGAAAATTTGTTTCTCCAGTGCGATTCTGAGTGCGTCGGTAGGTGTGCCGTACTGGCTCTTAAAAGATTGCTCAACACCATAATCGACAATTTTGATACTATGCAACTTACCACCATCTGCCGTGTCAAAATAGGTAGTTATATAAACGTTTTGATTTAAATAGGTTGCAGTTTCTGCATTGTTATACTGTAGATATTCAAAATTGCCCTTTAATATGCTGTTCATTGGTTTTCCCAAAAGGGCATCAACTTGTGACTTTGTCATACCTGCTTTTAAACCGTTTGTAGAAGCTAATAGATCTGAAGCTGTGAATAATGCGACGACTTTGCCATCTTGTATGCCAACTTGATAATAGTCGCGATATTGATTGTGATAAATCAACCATTTAAAGCCATATTCACTTACATCTTCACGAATTGGTGCGCCACTAGACTTAATAACGGCATCATAACTGTCACCAATGCTTAAACTGTCAATAGAGTAAGAAGATTTTGGGGATGTTTGTGTAATCGCTTCAAGTGTGCCTAACTCTACTAATAGTTTGTGTGAAACGGCAGCAGCTTGTGCTCGACTGGCATTCTTTTGAGGTCCAAACGTATCGTCAGGGTAACCTGTGATAATATCTAGTGCCACAGCGGCAACCGCTTGGTTATAATAATCAGAAGAAACTGTGTTGAAGTCTTTTAGAGATCTAGCCGCAGATTCGAGTTCTTGTTGGCTCAAAGTGGCACCTGTACTATAAAAGGCATTCACGACGATACTAGCCATCTCTTCGCGCGTGATTTCACTATCTAATGAAGCAATAGTCATGCCGCCGAATTCCGATTCTTTGATAAGACCAAGCTCAAGTGCCACCTCAACATAAGGAGTGCCCCAATACTCATTGGTAGCTGGGGCTCTAGTGATCTTATCCAAGGCATTTACAGTAATTGAGATAAATTGAATTCGCGTCACGTCTTTATCTGGTCTAAACGTTCCATCTGGATAACCATTGATAACGCCTAATGGTTTTATAGTATCGATATAAGTTTCTGCCCAATGTCCGTTAACGTCGCCAAATGCCGCAGCAAATGAGAATGTATGAAGCATAGGGGTAGCTGTGATCAATGTTATAATGAGTAAAATCGAAAGCATGCGTTTTGAACGTGGTTTCATAAACTCTCCTTAAAATCGTGTTAAAAATGTACATAAACAGTTAGTTACATATAAATAATAATTTGCACTTCTTGTATATTATACGCTATGGAGTTTACGTTTGTGTTACAAATCAATAAAGAATATGCTACATTTTTACTGCGCTTCATCATATTTATTGCAAAGTATTGCTGTGACTTCAAAGTAAGATATAGACTATTGCAAATTTGAAACTTATAATGTAAATAACAATAATTTGAAAGTGACAAGTGGGTAAGACATGACTAAACGAGATACAAACGACTTAACGAAAGGCCCCATTTTATCAGGACTTGTAAAAATGGCATTGCCAATTATGGGAACAAGCTTCATTCAGATGGCTTATAATTTAACCGATATGTTGTGGATTGGTTTTTTAGGATCTAGCGCTGTGGCTGCAGTGGGAATTGCAGGTTTTTTTATTTGGCTGTCACAAGCCTTTGTTTTTTTAGGTAAAACGGGAACAGAAATTAAAGTAGCACAGGCGACTGGTGCAAACGATGATGATAGGGCAGAAGAAATTGCACGAACGGGTATTCATATTACAGTGGTAATCGCTTTGATCTACAGCTTTTCAATCGTGTTACTTCGCAACCCTTTAATTGCTTTCTTTCATACGCAGGACGCAGCTGTAGATAGCATGAGCATAAAGTATCTCGTTATCATCGCAATAGGTATGCTCTTTCCATTTTGCAATCAAGTTTTTACTGGCATCTTTAACGGCCGTGGCGATAGTAAAACACCATTCAAAATCAATGCTATTGGGTTACTCGTCAATATGGTATTAGATCCAATACTCATCTTTGGCATTGGACCTTTTCCAAAGTTGGGTGTTGTAGGTGCTGCACTAGCAACGATTTTCGCACAGGTAGTCGTATTCATTGTCTTTTACTATAATATAAAATACAAACATTCCCTTTTTCACCATTTTTCATTGCTCAAAAAAACGAGTATTTCATTAATTAAGAATCTTGTTAAAATGGGTTTTCCACCTGCTCTTCAAAGTGGGTTCTTTACCTTGATATCCATCGTAATTGCCAGGATTATTGCAAACTATGGCCCTCTCCCGATAGCTGTTCAGAAAGTGGGTTCTCAAATAGAATCAATCACTTGGATGACTGCTATGGGTTTTGCTGTCGCACTAGGTTCGTTTGTCGGTCAAAATTATGGCGCAAAACAATACAAACGCGTTATTGAAGGTTATCGAACCGCAATGCGTGTCTCATTTTTGCTTGGGCTTTTTAACACGCTGCTGTTGTTTTTTGGTGCAAAATGGCTTTTTATGATCTTCATACGTGAGCCTGAGGCGATTGTGTTAGGTGTAGACTACCTCAAAATACTTGGTTTGTCACAACTTTTTATGTGTGTAGAGATTACGAGCTCCGGCGCTTTTAATGGTATTGGACGGACCGAGCCTGCAGCGATTACGGGTATCGTCTTTAATCTTTTGAGAATTCCTATGGCTTTATATTTTAGTCAGATGACATTACTCGGATTAAATGGTATCTGGTGGAGTATAACAATTAGTAGCGTATTTAAAGGTGTTATCGTCTATATTTGGTTTGGTCATATTCTAAGGACGCGAAAAGAATTCTCTCAAGAGCAAATCGCTTAAAATGTTATATATAGTCCATTTTCCGAACTTAATTTAATAAACTAAAATGCATCTTTGTTAAAATAATGAAGATGAAATCGCGATAATTTGATGTTTATTAAAGAAATAAAAAAAAAACTTGATTTTAAAATTTCAGTGGACTATGATAACTTTGTCCTAAAATTAATAAGGGGATAATTCAATGGTTAGGGTGTGTAGACTACAATGCAAAATCAATTATTAATAGCAATAGGCGTCTTTTCAATCACTTATGTCATGATTATGAGCGAAAAAGTAAATCGGACCGCAGTAGCGATGGTCGGTGCATTTCTTATGGTCATTCTCAATATAGAAGCGCAAGAAAAGGCACTTGAATATATTGACTTTAACACGATTGGTCTCTTGGTCGGTATGATGATTATCGTCAATATCATGAAAAAAAGCGGAATATTTCAATATGTGGCTATTAAAGCTGCAAAAATGGCCAAGGGAGATCCTTGGAAGATTATTTTATATTTTGCGACTATAACGGCGTTGTCATCCGCATTTTTAGACAATGTTACAACGGTACTTTTAATTGTACCAGTAACACTCGTTATTTGTGATACGCTTGAACTCAATCCGATTCCTTTTTTAGTCCCTGTTATTTTGATCGCAAATATTGGTGGTACAGCAACACTTATCGGTGACCCTCCAAATATTATGATTGGTAGTGCAACTGGTCTTGGATTCATGGATTTTGTGGTAAATCTTGCACCGGTGGTCGTTATTATATTTTTCGTTACTATGATTTCAATCAAATTTATATATCGTCTGCAGTATCGAGCGAGTGAAGAAAATAAAGCGAAAGTTCTGTTGTTAGACGAAAAATTAGCCATCAAAGATCCAGTACTTATGAAAAAAAGTATTGTGGTACTTGTATTAACCGTAGTTGGTTTTATGTTTCATCAGGTATTAAATTATGAATCTGCAACGGTGGCACTTTTTGCGGCATCAGTTTTGTTACTGATTAGTAAAGTTGACGTTGAAGATATCTTTATTGAGATTGAATGGCCAACTATTTTCTTCTTTATTGCCCTATTCATGTTGGTTGGTGCACTAGAAGAAGTTGGCGTCATGAAATTTCTCGCATCTAAACTCCTTGAAGTTACTGATGGCAACATGATGATGACTATGATCGTCATATTATGGGTTTCAGCACTTGCTTCGTCGGTTCTTGATAATATCCCATTTGTTGCAACGATGATTCCACTGATTAAAAATTATGGTGAGATGTCAGGACTTGAGGTTACACCACTGTGGTGGGCATTAGCACTTGGTGCTTGTCTGGGAGGTAACGGTACGCTAATAGGCGCTTCGGCAAATGTCATCGTGCATGGTCTTTTAACACGTCATGGACATAAAATGACTTTTGGATACTATATGAAAATCGGTTTTCCTTTAATGATCGTTTCTATCATGATATCAACAGTTTATTTAGTTCTATTTATAATATAAGGAGGGGTTCAATTGCGAAAATTAATGAATGCCGAAATTATGGAACACGATTTTAGATTGAGACAAATGGGTGCCGATGTCTATGTTTTGAACTCGAAAATGTGTTATGTTTTATTTATGGTAGGAAAACACGAAATTTCTTATGTATACAATATTAACACTAAAGGTAGATATTTTTTAGAACGTATCAAGCCGTATCCATTGGCTCTTAGAGAATTTGAAAGTGAAACAGATCTCATAGAAATTATAGAAATTGATCTTGAACAATTTAAGAACGCATCACATAGCCATAACATTGATGCTTTTATCGATATAAATAAACGCTTTAATCTTTCACTCAGAAAATTTGAAGATCTCTTTTTATACTTCAATGTCCCAAGAGATACCGCTGACCATATTCAAGAGGAGCTTGATCGCATAGATAGGCTTATAGAAGATACAAAGGCTACTGCAGAGCGTATTTATTTCAAAAAAAATCCGTTCAACCTTTGAAACATATTAACAACCCTGAACTTAAATGTGTCGATTCATTAAAATATATTAATAAAAAGTACGACAATGTTAACATGGATTTTATTGTATTTCCAATCATCCTATGGTATTTTTAAGGCATGATTATTTAAGGAGTACATAATGACTATGGAACGCTTCAAAGAGATGAGCCCAAATCACTTTACACCAGTGGACATCATTCTTGAATGGAAAAACAATAACATATTGCTACATCATGGTGACTCTCAGATTTTCAGCATAGATTTAATCAACGAGCAACTTAATTGTGAAGATGAGAGTGTGGATAAAATCGTAATAAGTGGGATTACCGATTTTGGGCCAAGTTTGTCTCTGACATTAAAAGAGGCAAGACGGGTTCTTAAGAGAAATGGTAGACTCTTTATCGCGCTTGGTGCCAATACACAAGGCTTTAAACTTATAAACCGTGTACGCTCGAAACTCGGATCAAGAAATAGCATTGATAAGATTGCAGCGATCATCGCACAGCAAGATTTGTTGATTGATAAAAATTTCATATTGAACAACGATCAAGTTTATCTGGAAATTGTGAAACTAGAAAGTGATTACTTAAGGAAAATGCATAATCCCAATCTGTTTGAACTTCATTCATGAAAACGTCTTGAATGAGGCATTGTTAAATTCGATAAGAGTAATTATGCAATTCCCATACCTAAAAAGAAAGATCGTCATCTAAGGCTGTTGTTACAGCCTTTTTTTTGTGTTAGAATTCAATCATAGAATTGTTTTTTTACAATTTTTTCAATCTACATATATCGGAGTGACAACATGCGTGGGAAATCAGTATTGCTTATTTTTTTAGCGGTGTTAATTGTAACAAGTATCACAATTATTACGGGATGTTCAAAACCTAATCAGACTCAATTGGAGAATCCTATAACGACAATTGGATCAGAGGGGATAACGGGTACATTGATTAGAGAACAAAGTTTGTACTTTAATTGTATTGCTTTTGAAGGACTACCTTCGTATTCGCTCACCAAAATTCTCTATGAACAGCCTCAAATTAAAGAAAATATTGTTTTTGAATACACAATCTACAACGATTGGAATCTGATATTTAAAGCGATTGAAAGCAGTGAGGCGAGTATCGCAACCGTTCCATTTAAAATGGCAGTCGAAATGTTGCTTAAAACAGACGACTATCAGATGGTTGGAGTTGTAAAAGGCAACAGTCATGTCATGCTTGGCGCTTCTAAGTGGGATGAAATCATCGGAAGTGAGATTGTCATATATGACCCTTTAGGTTTAAACGGACAGTTTGAATCAGTCCTCGATCGTTTGGAATACAAACTTGAAAAGATGAATATTTTTAAAGATACAGATTATGTGGTATCTTATACACAAGAGTTAAAAATGCCAAAAGGTAACAAAATTTTTATGGTAGAAGATATTTATTTGCGCCAAGATAACTTTAAAGAGATTGGTCCATATTTATCATTAGATGAGTCCGATGACTATCAGTTGGCACTAATAATAGAAAAATCTATTATCGAAATAAATCCTGATATAGTCAGTTCTTTCGTTGAAGAATATTATAGAGCATGTGCTTGGTTGAGTTCATACCCTGAACGCGCTATTGCCTATTCTGAACAACTTAAAACGACCACTGAAAAGATCCCAGCGAGATCCCTTTATTATTTTGACGCAAGTAAAAGTGTAAAACCAATCGTCGACATGCTTTTAGTTTTGGGCTATGATGAGGCTTCAGTCGATCGTATCGAGCAATCAATCTATAAACCAGAATAATACCTAGACGATCCAATCTATTGGAGGTGACCTATGAGTGAAAAAAAATACGAAGAACTTTACAAATGGCAAGAACTCACAACTGATAGTGAGGCGAGTGATGAAACGTGTTTTATAGAATTTGAAAAAAACATGGCAGAGCATGGGATTCGAACTCGAATTTTACCAAATGAAAAAGGATCAGGGTATACATTTTGGGTGCCACAAAAGGATTATGAAATTGCTAGAGGCCTTTTTACGGGCGAAGTGAAAGCGGTTATCGATTCACCAAAAGAGCTTTATCACGTATTTGATACAGACTTGACATTTAAAAATAAAACGCTTTATGAAAGTAAATATAAAAATTTGTTTGGTAAAAATAGGTATCGAACCTATATTATTACGGGCGTTATATTAGTGATCATGTTTTTACTCGCAAAATTTGTTAAATTTTAATAATAGACCGGAAAAAGAAAATTATCTTGTTGGATATTTTAACAGATAGTGTTAAAATATTGTCATGGGATAGTTTTATTTTTTTGCACACAAGAGTTAAATTATTAACAAACGGAGGGACAAAGATGAGATTTGAATTAACAAATGAAGACCTCATGATGCGTGAACTGTTCAGAAAGTTTACAAAGAATGAGGTAGAACCAATCGCGGCAGAAGTAGATGACTTAGAGAGATTTCCGGAAGAAACTGTTAAAAAAATGGCAAATTTAGGTATGATGGGGATTCCATTCCCAAGAAACTATGGTGGCGCAGGCGGTACTTACTGGCAGTACATCAACTGTGTTGAAGAACTTGGCGTTGCATGTGGTACGACATCTGTTATCTTATCAGCGCACACCTCTTTATGCGCAGCGCCGATTTATGAATTTGGTACTGAAGCTCAAAAACAAAAATTCCTCGTACCTCTTGCAAAAGGCGAAAAAATAGGCGCATTTGGCCTAACTGAACCAAATGCAGGAACCGATGCATCTGGACAACAGACGACGGCAATCAAAGATGGCAATGACTATATTTTGAATGGCAGCAAAATATTCATTACCAACGCAGGTTACGCAGATACCTACATCGTAATTGCTATGACAGACCGTTCACAAGGCTTAAAAGGCATTTCTGCATTTATCGTAGAAGCTGGCACACCAGGATTTACAATCGGAAAAAAAGAAAAGAAATTGGGTATTAGAGGCTCTAGTACTTGCGAACTTATTTTTGAAGATTGTAGAATCCCCGCTGAGAATTTACTTGGCGCTGAGGGTAAAGGCTTTAAAATAGCAATGGTTACACTTGACGGCGGCCGTATCGGTATTGCTGCTCAAGCACTTGGTATTGCACAAGGTGCTTATAACGAGACCGTGAAATACGTCAAAGAAAGAAAGCAATTTGGACGTTCGATTTCTCAATTCCAAAATACACAATTCGTCATCGCCGATATGAAAACTAAAATCGAAGCGGCGAGATTATTGATTTACAATGCAGCGTATAAAAAAGAAAACAAACTTCCATATGCTCAAGAAGCGGCTATGGCCAAATTATTTGCTTCAGAAGTGGCGATGGAAATAACGACTAAAGCCGTTCAGTTACATGGTGGCTACGGTTATACGCGCGAGTATCCAGTTGAAAGAATGATGAGAGACGCTAAAATCACTGAAATTTACGAAGGTACAAGTGAAGTTCAAAGAATGGTTATCTCAGCAGCAGAATTGAAGTAGTATGGAAATTGCATAATTACCTAATAAGTTTCAAAATTTATTTTCACATGTTAAGAATGGGATATTTACGTTATTTTCACGTGAGAAGGATTTTAAAATTAGAAATTATGCATTTTCCTAAGAAGATTATTGGAGGGAAAACGATGAAAATTGTTGTATGTATAAAGCAAGTTCCAGATACCAATGAAGTTAAATTGGATCCTAAAACTGGAACACTGATTAGAGATGGTGTTCCAAGTATCATAAATCCAGATGATAAAGCTGGCCTAGAAGCTGCGCTTCGATTAAAAGATCAATTTGGTGCCCATATCACCGTTGTAACGATGGGACCACCACAGGCAAAAATAGCCCTTCAAGAAGCATATGCTATGGGCGCAGATAGAGTGATTTTGCTAACAGATCGCGTTTTTGCAGGTGCAGATACGCTTGCGACGTCTACGACGATTGCAGCAGCACTTAAAAAAATAGATTTTGATTTAGTTATCACGGGTAGACAAGCAATAGATGGCGATACAGCGCAAGTTGGTCCACAAATCGCTGAACATTTGAACATTCCACAAATTTCATATGTGTCAGCATTTGAAAACCATGGCGACCACGCCATCGTAAAAAGAAGCTTCGAAGATGGTTTCCAAAAGATCAAGGTTTCTTATCCGTGTCTGATTACAGCACTTAGTGAGCTCAATGAAGCACGCTACATGTCAGTCATGGGTCTTTTAGACGCGCACAGAGAACTTGAAATCGAAACATGGGGTTTCAGCGACATCGATGCTGATGTCGAGCGTATGGGTCTTAAAGGTTCGCCTACGAAAGTTAAGAAGTCATTTACAAAAGGTGCAAAATCAGCGGGTAAAATGGTTGAGGGCTCACCAAAAGAATTGGCAATTGCTATCGTAGACAAATTACAGGAGAAATTTATTATCTAGGAGGATCCCAATGAATATAAATGATTATAGCGGTGTGCTCGTCTACGTTGAGCAACGCTTAAATGAAGTTCAAAATGTATCGTTAGAACTACTTGGAAAAGGCAGGAAAATTGCAGATGAACTCGGCGTTCAAGTTACTGCAGCACTTATCGGTAAAAATGTAGAAAAGCATGCAAAGTTACTCGTTGAATATGGCGCAGATAAAGTACTCGTTATGGACCATGACGCTTTAGAGCTTTATTCAACTGAACCGTATACACAAGCGATGGTACAAGCCGTACAATCAATCAACCCTGAAATCGTTCTCTTTGGCGCAACTTCAATCGGAAGAGACTTGGCACCTAGAGTATCTGCCCGATTATTGACTGGACTTACAGCTGACTGTACATCACTTGATGTCTCTGAAGAGCGCATGCTCCTTATGACGCGTCCAGCATTTGGTGGCAATATCATGGCGACAATTATCAGCCCTGATCATAGACCACAAATGTCGACAGTGCGTCCTGGCGTAATGACAAAAATGGAAAGAGATGCACAAAGAGATGGAGAAATTGTGACCTTCCCGCTACAAATTGAGAAAAATAACAATTTCGTAGAAATCCTTTCTTTTGAAAAGGAAACAGAAGAAAAACAAGACATTCAAGAAGCAACGGTTCTCGTCTCTGGCGGACGTGGTGTCGGTTCACAAGAAAACTTTGGTTTATTGTATGATTTAGCAGACGAACTTAATGGTTTGGTTTCTGCATCTAGAGCAGCTGTTGATGCTGGCTGGATGGATCACGATAGACAAGTTGGTCAAACAGGTAAGACTGTTCGCCCAAATTTATACTTTGCATGTGGTATTTCTGGCGCAATCCAACACGTTGCAGGTATGGAAGAAGCTGAACTCATCGTTGCCATCAACAAGGACAAAGGCGCTAAGATATTTGAATATGCCGACTTAGGTATTGTTGGTGATGTACACAAAGTGTTGCCGTTCTTGATTGAAGAAATCAAAAAAATCAACTTAACTAAAAAAATACAAGATTAGTGATTATTCTTACCATATTCTAATCTCAGACTAACGCATTTTACATGAATCTGCGTTATGATAGTCTTAGAAAAAAGGACTGAGGTCTCAGATAGATGGAGGTAGAATATGTTATTCGCATTGATCGTGATGGCGATAATCGCCAAAATATTACTAAACAAAGGTTATACATTTGAACGCATGTTACCTTATTTGCTGGTTGCCGGTATTATTGCTTTCTTTATTCCAGTTGGTGCGCTTATTGCGTTGCCGTTCAAGATTATAGGCTCAGTCTTTGGCGCCGTATTTGGCGGTCTAGGTGGTGCACTTGGCGGCATTTTAGGTGGCATATTTGGTGTGATAGGCGGCGTGTTTGGCGCAGTGTTCGGTGTTCTAGGTGCAACGATTGGTATCGTGTTTGGCACGATCGGCATTGTTTTTGGCATTGTTTCAGCCATACTCGTGCCACTTCTCATTATCTTTGTAATTGTTAAGCTTGTAAGATGAAAAAGTGATAAAATGAAAAAGTGACAAAATGAAAAGAACCTTCGAAGTATCATACTTCGAAGGTTCTTCTAGTTTTTGATGAATAGGCACACTATTACAATGTGTAAAAGATCTTAATTATTCATAAGTTGCGATATCAACGACTAACTTTGCGGGAGATTCAAGACTAAATACCTTGAATTGGCTACGCTGTCTTAGACTAATTGTGATTGCAACCGCATCCCCATTTCCGAAATAGTTGTATGAAATAGAATCAATATTAACACTATTCGTGAGGTTGAGTGTCGATTGACTTGCATATGCTTCAATTGCACCAGTTACGATAATGCTTATTGTACGACCATCATCAGAGAGATTCGCAGTGTAACTAGTGACGCTGTCACTAGGTTGATCTGGTTTGCCACCAATCCAAAGATAAAGATCAAAAGCCAATCTTTCATAGGTATCATGGTAGCCATATCTAGCAAAAGCGATATCTTGGCCAGATGCAAATTTTCCACCTGAAAAATCACCTGAAGAACTAAATCCATTTAATAGCGAAGCCTCAGTAGTCGTTTCAGCAGTTGTCTTTTCTTCGGTAGTGGTTTCTTTAGTCGTTTCAGCAGTAGAAGTCTCTGTCGCTTTTTCAGTAGTCGTTTCAGTTGCCTTTTCAGTCGTATCTTGTGTGACATTTTCCCCAGTCTCTATAGCCACGGATTCAAGAACCCAAATGTCATTTTTGAGAACCGATCTAAAATCCCATATTGAATCTGTTTGGGTTTGTTGACCATCAATTAACCGATTTGTGAGCGTTGTTACGGTGAACATAGCACTATCCTCGGTAAATTCAGATTCTGTGAGAGTAACGTCAGCAATTTTCTCAAGGTTGCCTATAACTGCAAAACTAGTGAGCACTTCAAGTGCTTCTTGTGAGTTTTCAAATAATCCGAGTATCGTCAAATTGCCACGGTTAATAAATTCTGGTAACAAGTTGAAAAATTCGTTGACTGGTACAAGTGAGAGGTCATCTCCAAGGTTCAAGGCTGTTTCGGTCGTACTTTCAGTTTCAGTGTAATCAGCCTCTGTAGTTTCAGTTGTCTCAATCGTTGATTCATATTTCCAAGGTAGATCGGGCAAAAATACCTTTAATGCTAAAAGTAGCAAGAATAGACTAGATAATACCATCATAAAGATGACTTTTTTTCTTGATATGGGTAATACGATTGCTTCGTCGTCAGTGATTGGATCCAACGCGTCAAAGCCATCATCATCAAGTGATTCTTCAAAATCTTCAGAAGCAAGTGATTGAACATTTCTCTTTTTTTGAAGAAGGCGTTCAACAGTTGCAACATCAAGGGGATCTTCCTCTATATCACCGTTAATTCCAAAAATGGACTTGAAAGCTGAATCGAGCGCTTCATCCTCGGAGTCGTCGATCATTCTTCGCTTAGATATTTTAATGTCATTCGTACTTGGTGTTTCAACAGTTACTATTGAGTCAATCGATTTAGAGCTTCCATTGGTTTCTTCTGAAGTTGGCACTATTTTAGGCGTCAAGTCAAAACCGCAAACCCTACATGTTTTGATGTCATCGGTATTTACAAAACTACAATTTGGACACTTCATAGGCACTCCTTTCGTGCTATATGTCTAATGGAAAATCAAGCGTGAACGTCGTACCTTGACCGAGTATGCTGTCTACTGTGATCTTGCCATCATGGCGCTCGGTAAGCTGTTTTACAATTGCGAGGCCTAACCCCGAACCGCGCTTTTCCTTCTGATCTTTGATTTTATTGACCATAAAAAACGGATCAAATATATTCTGAAGCATGTCTCCAGGTATACCATCGCCATCATCAGATATCAGAATTTGAAGGTGGTAATTGATAACCTTCGTTCTAACCTCGATTTTAGTTTTTGCATATTTATGTGCATTGCCAATTAAGTTTTCTAGTATCTGGTTGAACCGATAAGGATCGACACTGATATAAGAGGCTATAAAGGGCTTATATAAGATAAGTTGAATGGGTGACTCTCTAAAGTCTTCAAATTTATGGTCGAAATAACTACCCAAAATATGACCTGAATTTAAACGCTCAACGTTCAGAGTGAACTCGCCGAGTTCTTGTTTTGTGTATACGGACAAATCATCAATTAGATGATTTAAGAAATCAGCCTTTTCACCTATTGTATTCAAGTATTTTTCGTAAGTTGCCTGATCTTTTACGATGCCGTCTTGTATCGCTTCGACGTAGCCCTTAATAGATGTAAGCGGGGTGCGCAAATCGTGTGTGATACTTGCTAATAAGCGTTTTCGCCGTTTTTCTATTTCATGTTGTTCAAGGATAGTATCTCTTAAACGTATTCGCATTTTGTCGAATTCGTTACAGAATTCACCAATTTCATTATCAGATCTATAAACGATTGGATAGTTTAAATTGCCCGATTTTATATGTTCGGCAGCTCGTTTCATGGCAAATATGGGGTCAAAGATATACTTATTAATCAGTAGAATCAATATCATAAAAAATACGACCATGGTTACGATAATCAAGGCAAACCACAAATAGGGATTGGTAATAATCGTGGCATGGTCGTTGATAATAATATCAAAACTAAAAAACATATAGATCATAAGTGCTGTCGTAATAAGAATCATTCCTAGCATTGATAAAATGATGATCCCTCGTAAGCTGAACTTGCTTGATTTCATAAGTTTAACCTTTAAATTTATAGCCGATACCCCAAACCGTCTCGATATACTCCGGATTTGAAGGGTCTAGCTCAATTTTTTCCCTAATTTTGCGCATATGAACAGTTACAGTGTTTATATCTCCAAACTCGTTGTAACCCCATATTTCATCGAAGATTTTCTCGCGGGATAAAGCTTGGTTTTTGTTAAGCATAAGGTAATGAAGGATTTCAAATTCCTTTACAGAGAATGGTACTTGGCTGCCAGATATTGTTACAGTTCTAGCTTTAATGTCGATCTCAAGATTTTTGATGGTCAATATATCACTATGTGGCATTCCCGATAGGATATTGACTCTTCTGAATTGAGATTGGATTTTTGCGATTAGAACGCGAGGACTAAAAGGTTTTTCAATAAAGTCATCCGCTCCCAACCCGAGTGCTAGAATTTTGTCTGTATCTTCCTTTTTTGAACTAATCATGATAATCGGAATATTTGATTCATTGCGTATTTTTCTGCATAGTTCAAAACCATCAATTTTTGGAAGGATGATATCAAGTAATGCAAGATGTGGTTTCTCCGATTCAAATTTCATAAGTGCTTCTTCACCGTCAGACGCTGTAATAGCGATATAACCAGAGGCGTTGACATAATCTCTGATAAGTGTTTGAATTTGTAAATCGTCTTCAACTATAAGTATTTTTTCCATGATGGCCCCCCTACGGACGTGTGTAATGGCTGTTAGAAAACTGATAAACGTTTATTTTTTAATGCCCTTTAGATCGGCAGTTGAAAGTATATTGATGGTATTTGAACGCATAAGCCCTTCTTTGCGGCGATAACCTCTGAAAGCGGCGTCAATCATTGCTTCAAGCATTTGTTTAAAGCTCTTTCCAGTTGCTTCCCAAAGATAAAAAGACAAAGAACCAGGTACGGTGTTAAATTCGTTGATATAAGGAAGGCCAGTATTTTTTTCTATCATGAAGTCAATGCGTGTCACTCCAGCGCAATCAAGTGCGATGAACGCTTCAGCAGCCATTCTTTCGATTTCACGTTTAACCTCGGGTGAGAGATTCGCAGGAATTTGTCTTTTTGCAGAAGACATGCCTTTGGAACTGCCTTCGTTAACGTATTTATCTTCGTAAGTCAAAAAATCACTTGATGTAATTGGTTCTTCACAAACTGAAAGTTCAAGGCGCTCACTATCTCCCAACACAGAAATGTTGATTTCTCGCATACCGACTAGCATGCGCTCAACGAGTATCCTCGTAGAATAGAAACGCGCAAAGTCAATGGCTTCTATGAGTTCAGTTCGGTTCTTGGCAGGTTTGACACCGACACTGGAGCCAATATCAGCTGGTTTTACAATCATTGGATATTTGAGTTTTTTTTCAAGGTCATCGACGATATCGTTTTGAAAACTAAGCCAATGATGCGAATAAAACCACTCACCCTCAACGACGCGAATATTTGAGCTTTGAAGAAATAATTTTGAGGCAATCTTGTCCATTGTTAGTGCAGCGGAGAGAACGTTACATCCAAGATAAGGTATATCTAGATGTTCAAGTAGTCCTTGTAGGCTACCATCTTCACCACCAGTACCATGAATAGCTGGAAAAGCAATGTCTATATAATCTACAAAAGAGTCTTGGAACCTCTTAATAGGATCTGCAATAAGATAGGCGTTGCGTTCACCTTTTACGGCTTGAATCCGTGTTGAATTGTCCATTACTTTTTTTAAGTCCTTGAAATGTTCGACTTCTAGCAGGTAATCTCCTGTATACCAACGATTTTGTTTGGAGATATAGATCGGTACGACTTTGTACGCCGGCATATCCAGCAGTTGCGCGATTGCCTGCTGTGCGGTGATGATGGAAACCTCGTGCTCAACGCTGGTTCCGCCAAAAATGACGCCAATATTAATCATATGAACTCCTTATTCGTTAAAAGTGTCTGGCAGGTCGTTCTCAATTAAAACGACATCACCCAGTGCGACAATTTCGTTGATTTTTCTAAATCCGTCGTTAAGATTGCTAGCAATATACACTTTGTTTGATGGGTAAGATTTATCATTCAATCCGTCTTGGATTGGCTCAGTCTGTTTTTTGCCGACGAGGATGACATAATCACATGCATCCGCGATGGCTTCACCAAAGAGCTTGTTGAGTGTATAGGCTTGATCGCCAAGTTCAATCATCCCTGGGGTCATGATGATTTTTTTATTTCCTTCAAAATTCTTGAGTACTTCAAGTGCCATCTTTGAACCAATTGGATTTGAATTAAACGCATCATCGAGTACTGTATACTGGTCGTTAACTCGCCTAGTTGAGAGTCTATGCGTTACGGGTTTGAGGTCCACAGTCATCGCGCCAAGTCGATCAAATGATACACCTAGTGAAATGGCGATGGATAATCCTGCAAGGACATTTGATAAGTTATGTTTCCCCAACAGTTTTGTGCTCAGTCTGATTTTTTTACCCGTCTTATTCTGAACGAGTGTGAAACTAGATCCATTGCTACCAATCGTTGTCGCCTCAATATAATAATCTGGTGAAAGATCTAGTGCACCACTGACTGAATATTTTATAGGATGGACATCCTCGCGAAGGACGATGTTTCGGATGTTTTCGTCGTCGATGTTTACAAATGCCGTACCACCTGGCTTAAGATATTTAAATAGTTCCCCTTTTGTGGAAACGATGTTCTCAAAAGATTTGAAAGTATCAAGATGTGCTGGTCCAATAGATGTGATGACGCCATAAGCGGGATGGACAAATTCACAGAGCTCTTTGATATCGCCAACTTCTTTGGCACCCATCTCTGCAATTAGAATTTGATGCGTCGGTTTTAGATGTTCCCTTATCGTGCGCGTGAGCCCCATTTTAGTATTGAAACTCTCAGGTGTCATCAAGACGTTGAAATCTTTGGAAAGCATCGTGTAAAGCACATTTTTTGTACTCGTTTTGCCATAGCTTCCAGTTACACCTATGACGATGAGATTCGGATTTTTACCAAGAATTTTGAGTGCATCTTGATAATAATATTGGTTTATAGCGTTTTCAATCGGTTTATTGAAAAGATTCGCCAAATAAAGCACTAAAAAACTAAGTGGATAAACAAGTATTCCAAAAAAAATCATAAGCCATGTTGGTGAGATAAAAGCCAATGTGGACAAAATCAACAATAAAGCCGCTGAAGTGGCCAACATGCGCTTGACACGCGGGGTGTATACACACTTTTTCTTTGCAGGATACGCCCTGACAATTAAACGATAGAAGTACACATGAACGCCCAATAATATGAGACCAAAAGATCTTAGCCAAACATTATCTGGTAAAAAGGTAAAGAATACACCTAAAAAATATAGAACGTCATATGGCTTTACAAGTTTCCCTTTTGATTTTTTAATCGCGTCTAAGTATTGATTTGTGTAGTAGCCGTACTGTTGAAATTTGTGGACGTCAGAAAAAGTACGCATCCAAGTCACGGTGAAGATCAAGCACAAACCCAAAATTGAAATAAGCATCTATCGGCCTCCAAGAAACGTTAGTATTATGGTTAGTGTGCGTGCAGGCTGTTCTTGATATGAAAAATGGCCAGCACCTTCATACACAACGAGCCCAGCATTAGGAATCATTTGTTCCATCAATTTGGCGTCTTCAAGTGGTGTGGAAGTATCTTTATCCCCCCATATGAGAAGAACGGGAACGTCAATCGATTTTAGACACTCACGTAAATCTTCATTGACAACTTTTGAGAGCACTTGTTTCATAATAGGCGTGGCTTGCTTGTAGTCGCTGCTTGAGTAGATTTCTCTATATGCTTCAAGTGGTTCTTTTAGAATCCAGTTTAGTAGTGGTAGTGACGCGACTGTTTTGAAGAATTTATAGCCATAAACGCGTACAAAATAGCCTGATTTCCTCTTTGGCTTGATGCCTGCACTATTGATCAAGATAATTTTATCTAATTCCAAGCTTTCACTTACTTTGATAGAAACGCGACCACCAAATGAATGACCGATTAGCGTCGGTTTTTGAAGGTTAAGGTGTTTGATGAAAGCAATTGTCATTTTAGTATAATCGTCGAGATTCCATGGTGTTTTAGGTTCTGTGGATTTACCGAATCCTGGAAAGTCAATCGAGATGACATCGTAAGACGTAGCAAGTGGCTCAGAAAGACATGTAAAACTCTCGAGATCAGTTCCCCATCCATGTAAAAAAACGAGAGGTTTTCCACTCCCTGAGCGCGTATAATTTATCTGTAATGCTTCATAAGTAAACGTAGGCATCTTTTTACCTCTTTTGAGTATATTTCTTGCATGAAAATGATTCAAACATCAATTTTCCATGTTTATTTTATCATAAAAGCACTAGGGAATAATACCGGATAGTAAAATAAATTTAATAAAGGAAAGCACTTTGACATGTTATAATGTCAGTAGTATGAAGAACCGATCATTGACACGGAGGTAAAATATGCATAAAAAAACGAAAAAAGCCTTAAGTAAAGTTCTTGTTATGATGCTGAGCATGATGCTCATCGGAAATAGTGGTATCGCACTTGCCGCTACAGATGTCACAACAAGTCATTGGGCAAATACTCAGATCGAAAGCGTTTCTGGTAAAATCATCATGCCGGTTTATTCCGATGGTACATTCAAACCCGATTCAGTCGCAACGAGTCTGGAAGTTATCGTTTCTATTTATAGAGCCGTTAAAACCGCCGGTTTGCTCGACAATGTACAATTGGGAACTATCACTACCAAACATGAAGCTAGTTTAAAATCAATTGGTATGCCGCAATTGTTAGCACCTTACGGTTCGGATACTTATCCAGCACTTGCTTATGCACTAGAATACAATATTTTAACGCTTGAAGAAATTAAAGTCTTCATAAGTGGTTCGACTTTGACAAACGTTAAGAAAGTCAATGCAGTGGTTTTCATTGCGAAAGCGCTTAACGTATATAAACAAGAAAACTTGAACAAAATTATTTTGCTCAGTTACAAAGATTCCGCAGAAATCTCTCTGAGCGCAATTAAATACGTCAATTTGGCAATCGAACAAGGTATCATGTCTAGTAAAGGCGATAGTTATGGAAAATTTAACCCTTCTAGTACAATTAATAGAGCAACATTAGCCATTTTGATTGACGGGTTATACAAGCTACTATCTTCGGGTGAATATACACAGCCTACTACAGAGCCTGCAACTGAGGAGACTACCGAGGCATCTACTCAACCGACCACAGAAGCAACGACTACAGAGCCAATAAATTTTGAAGCTGAAAAGATATTCAGTGGAAAAGTTAAAACGGTGAATGATGCAGATCAAACCATTTCGGTCCTCAATTCTTCTGGTAAAACGGAGACTTTCTCACTCAAAGAAGTAGTTATAACAGCCGGCGGTCACAAAGCATCTTTCGATAGCATCACATTGGGCGCACAAATTGAACTCACGTTAAAAAATGGCACAGTTAGCTCTGCAACGCTCGAAAAATTATTGAGTCGTGTGGAAGGAACTTTTGTATTCTTGACAGACAATATTGGTGTAACTAATATAAAAAAATCGATTAAAGTTTTGCTGCCTACAAAATCGCATGATTTTAAAAATGTATATGATGATACACTCGTTACAATAAACGGCGTTCCTGCTAAGGCAACAGATTTAAAAGCAGGTTATAAAGTTATTGTTTTATACGATGGTTATGACGCAAAGCGATTGATTGCCTATTCTGAACTTTATGAATTTACTGGGATTATGAGCCGAGCACTCGATTCTAAAGTGCTAGGTAAATTTGAAGTAACTCTTGAGTCTGGAAATGTTTACTCTACTACGACAACCGCAAAGGGTATTACTTACCTAAATGGATCTGTCTTCAGTGTGGGTGACATCGTCAAAGTAACCCTTAAAAATGGCGAATTGACCAAGTTGGAGTATGTTGGCAAAGCAAAAACAGTGATTGGAACACTTGCTGGCATAAACATTAAAAAACTCCCTGAACTTACAGTGACATCAGCTGAAGGTAAAAATGAGACTTACGGCCTTTCTAGTAAAGTGAAGCTCATAAATACATTAGGCGAGAATACCTTATCAATTTACGACTTGAGATTAGCGCAAGAAGTTACAGTAGATATTGGTATTGGCGGCATCACAAAAGTTCAGTTGGGTAGAAAAATAGTTTCGCAACCAATGGGCATTAAAGTGACTGTATCTCAGGTGCTTCTTTCATCTAATCTTTTACTCGTTACAGATGATAACAATCAAATTAGAACGATTACATTCCCAGTTGGATCAACGTTTAAAGCATCCGATTACAAACCTGGAATGAACCTATATATCGATGGTAAGACAATTGCAGATGCAATTTTTGAAGTTATCAAAATTACCGTTCAAATGCCATAATTTTGTATTGACTTGAAGAGAGTGAGTCTATATACTATCTAAGTATTATTAATTGAATCGGTATAGTGACACCCGAAGGGGTGGCTACTTGAGCCTTAGGAACAAGAGTGATTAGTCATCCTATTGGGGACTTTCTCACTCTTTTTTTTATGGCATTTTTGGATTACCATTATTTGGGTTTTGGCGAAGGGAGCGTGCAAATGAGTACAAAGTATATTTTTGTGACAGGTGGTGTTGTTTCATCATTAGGTAAAGGCATAACGGCTGCGTCATTGGGTCAACTGTTGAAAGCGAGAGGGTTAAAGGTCACTATTCAAAAATTTGATCCTTATATCAACGTCGATCCAGGCACCATGAGTCCTTATCAACATGGTGAAGTTTTCGTAACAGACGATGGTGCAGAAACGGATTTAGATCTTGGACATTATGAGCGGTTTATCGATATCAATCTCTCAAAATACAGCAATGTTACGACAGGAAAAATATATTGGTCGGTGCTGACAAAGGAGCGCAGAGGCGATTATCTTGGTGCTACGATTCAAGTGATCCCGCATATTACGAATGAGATTAAAGATAAATTGATGCGTTCTGCTAAGGAAACAAATGCTGAGATAGTCATTACTGAGATTGGTGGCACTGTCGGCGACATTGAGTCTCTTCCATTTCTTGAAGCTATAAGACAAATGAAGTACGATGTTGGCAGTGAGAATGTCATGTACATCCATTTGACGTTACTTCCTTACTTAAGCAAAGCTGGTGAACTCAAGACGAAACCAACGCAACACTCTGTAAAAGAACTTAGGGAAATTGGCATACAGCCCGATTTGATTGTCTGCCGTACGGAAAAAGAAATTTCACAAGATATGAAAGAAAAAATAGCGCTATTCTGTAGTGTGCCAGTTAAGAATGTCATTCAAAACATGGATGCTGAGTCATTATATTCTGTGCCACTAACACTTGAGGCAGAAGGGTTGCCTGACAAAGTTTGCGAGTTTTTCAGAATGCCTTTAATCAAACCGGATTTAACGGATTGGGAAAAAATAGTCTCAGTGGAGAAAAATCTATCTAGAACGGTAAAAATCGCATTGGTCGGAAAATACGTTGAGCTCAAAGATGCGTACTTGTCAGTTGCTGAAGCACTTAAACACGCAGGTATAGCCAATGAAGTCGCAGTGGATATCAAATGGGTGCACTCTGAAACTTTGGAGACAGAAAACGTGGCGGAAGTACTAAAAGGTATTGACGGCATTCTCGTACCAGGCGGCTTTGGATTTAGAGGCGTAGAGGGAAAAATCTTGGCGACGCAGTATGCACGCGAAAATAATATCCCGTTTTTTGGCGTTTGTTTGGGAATGCAGATGGCAGTTGTAGAATTTGCGAGAAATATTCTTGGGTATGAAAATGCACACAGTTCTGAGCTCAATGGTTTGACTGATGCACCTGTGATTGATCTTATGCCAGAACAGCATGATATTGAAGACATGGGTGGCACGATGCGACTTGGACTATACCCATGTAAAATCAAACCGGACACTTTAGCATATGAAGCCTATGGTGAAACGTTGATTTACGAGAGACACCGTCATCGTTACGAATTCAACAATGCGTATAGAGAAGAGTTTGTAGCAAATGATTTTATCTTTAGTGGCTTATCACCTGACGAGCGATTGGTAGAAATCATAGAAGTGCCTAATCACCCTTGGTTTCTAGCGGTTCAGTTCCACCCGGAATTCAAATCGAGACCTACACATGCCCATCCGCTATTTAAAGCTTTCATTCATGCATCTAAAGGCGCTAATTAAGTAGGTAAATGTTGACCAGTCCTCTTTTGTGCTCTAAAATAGAAGGCGAGGGAAACAAAAACAGGAGGGATTTAATTATGTCTGAGAAAGCAATGATTAGAATGCGCATGAGTATGCATGACGCACATTACGGTGGCAATTTGGTAGATGGCGCTAAAATGCTCAATTTATTTGGAGATGTTGCAACAGAACTTTTGATTCGTCAAGATGGCGACGAAGGGCTATTTGCCGCTTATGAAAAAGTGGAATTTTTGGCACCTGTCTATGCAGGCGATTACATTGAGGCAGTGGGTGAGATTACTACAGTAGGTAACTCATCAAGAAAAATGGTGTTTGAAGCGAGAAAAGTTATTGTTCCAAGACCTGAAATCAGTGAGTCTGCATGTGATGTTCTAGCTGAGCCGATCGTAGTTTGCCGTGCAGTTGGTACATGCGTCGTTCCTAAAAACAAACAAAGAAAGTAATTCGGAGGACTATATGGAAAAATTGATTATAACAGCTGCCCTAACTGGTGCAGAGGTTACAAGAGCCCAACAGCCGAACCTTCCTTTGACTCCAGAAGAGATTGCTTGTGAGGCGTTAGCTTGCTATGAAGCAGGTGCATCAATCGTGCATATTCACGCACGAGATGAAGCGGGTGAACCTACTCAAGATGTTGATGTATATAGACAAATTAAAGAAAAGATCGCAGCTAAATGTAACATCATTTTTCAACCATCTACCGGAGGCGCTGTATGGCACACGCCTGAGCAAAGACTGGGGCCAGTTGAGCTTGCTCCAGAGATGGCAACACTTAGCGCTGGAACATGCAACTTCGGTCCTGACGTATTCATGAATTCTGAAGAGTTTATGGAAAAATTCGCCGCTCGTATGATGGAGATGGGTGTTAAACCTGAGATAGAAGTGTTTGAACGCGGTATGATTGAAAATGCAAAAACCCTAGTGAAAAAGGGCCTCGTTAAAGAACCACTTCATGTCGATTTTGTACTTGGTGTACCAGGTGCATGTCCGGGAACACCTGAAGATTTGATGTTTATGGTGAATCAATTGCCTAAAGATTGGACTTGGACAGTAGCAGGCATTGGCAGAAGCGAATTGCCTCTTGCCGTTATGGCTATCGTACTTGGCGGCCATGTGCGCGTTGGATTCGAAGATAACGTGTACTATGGAAAAGGTCAACTCGCCAAGTCAAATGCAGAACTTGTGGCACGTATCGTACGTATTGCAAAAGAGATGGGTAGAGAAGTGGCAACACCAGATGAAGCTAGAAAGATATTAGGATTATAAAAAATAACAAATTGTAAATAGCAAATTATAGATTAAAAGGAGATTGCCCTATTTGATATGATCGATATCAAACAAGGAATCTCCTTTTGTTATTTACGAGTAAAGTGCATAAATTATTACATCAACTAAAACGGCAACTGTTCAATGATGTTATAGTTTTCATAATATTTTAAACGGTTTAGATTGAAATACGTCAAATCATTAAATTTAAATTGTGTTTCCTGAGCGATGGAAGCTACAATCCACTGGCCATTCAAGAACGTTTCAACCCAATAATTGATGCCATCTTCAGTAATCCCTCTTGCCATACGGGCCGGTATATCAACAGATCTTAATAATGCCGTATATAAAACACAAAGTTCAAAAGAATTGGCACTTTTTATCTCAACTAGTTCTTTTGCGTTGAGTAGGCCAGTAGGTCTTAGAAGATCATCAAACGTGTAGTTATTGACAACCCATTCGTAGAGGGCTTTTGATTTTGAATACTGATTCGTCAAATTAAAAGTGATTGCGTTTGTAATAGCGTAAATACTCGTTTGATCGTAATTAATATACGTCGTAGGTAGCAAGTCTTTAATTGGTTCATTTGATGCATTCAACACGCTAAATTTCATGATAGTTTCTGCTTCATCGAACGTATAGTCAGATAAAAGTGTTTGTTCAATGTAGTCATCAAGTGTTGTAAATGCATCAATCACAACATTTTCAATCCTTGATTCAGCGCTGTCTGCAATGACTGTGATGTTGTGCTTACCAAGACCAAACGGCGTATATAATTTTACATCAAATGCATTTTCAGTGATGGGAACATAGTATTCAAACTTGTCTCCATCCTTTGAAACAATTACGTGAAGCCCTTTTATATTTTTGGGATGTGATAATGACCCGTTCAATTGAAAATGATTATTTACTATCATATTTGAGTGTATTTCTGAGTTCAATGATACGCCATACTCTGAAAAACGGGTCATTTCTGTATAGTGTTCAAGTTGTTCGTTGATTGTCAGCTTAGTGATGCCAAATGTACTTGCTATGGTATCAAATATTTCTTTGCTCTCATCCAAATCATTCGTATCGGGATAAGTTGCTTTGAATACGTAGCCATTATTTTGTTCAAAGAAAATATAGAGAATGTGATGCGTTATAACGCCATTTACAGTTAAATCATAATAGATAGCATCTGAAGTATACTCGCCAAGCAACATGGTATTGCTCGATACAAGATTCAGTGTGTCGCCGTGCTCAGCAACTAACCCATCTAATAGAGATTCAGTAAGTATGGGCCTCGTATATTGTGGACTTAATGTCATCACATTTGTTTCAAAACTATAGGATTCAAACGAATTATAAACGCCGTATGTGTTGACTTTATCTGCAACTGCCGACCAGTATTCGGGCACGTAGAAGCTGATCCCATAATTAGTCAAACTGACACGTTTGAAATGTCTAAAATCAATTTGTCGGTACTCAAGTATATTTTCTCTAAAATCGATGGACATGGCATGATGATTTGATTCGGTCTTAAAAGACAGTTCGTGAGCAGCAGCAGTAAAGGAAGCTGGGATGAATAGTTCACCTTTATAAGTAAATGAACTGACGGGCATAACCTTGGGTTTGCCATTGATATAGGCGATATTTGAATTGTTTTTGAATTTGACAAATATATTGTCACGATAACTAATCATTTCTCGAGATTCCTCATTCCAAAGAACCTGAGCACCTAATTTCTCACAAAACAATTTAGCTGGAACCATGATTTCATCATTGATGACAAAAGGTATATTTGAGAAAGCGATTTCCTGGTTGGAAAGAAACACTTTGCCTTTAACTGGAACGGCTCCCATGCTTGGTTCACCAAAAGCTAAGGTACCGGTTAAGGCTAGGAGTAAAGATAAAAGAATAAGATTTTTCTTGAACATATATATGACCACCATTTGATAAGTATTTAAAAGTATGATAATATCCTACTATAGACTATACCATAAAACACCCCTGTTTGAATGAGAAATAAATAATGTTTTATTATCGTCATGGTTGTCAATAAAGGCCGTTCAGACGTTCTAGCCGCACAAAAACAGGGTGTGAAAATATTAAGGATTTGTCATTGATGTTTCTAAAAACCTGTGTTATAATGATAAGGCTTGAAATTTGATTATCGTAAATTGATATAAATAAAGCTAGAGGAGAGAGGTGAACGATATGAAGGAAAATATTCATCCAAATTACCAACAAATAGACGTACACTGTGCGTGTGGCAATAACTTTAAGACAGGATCTACTAAAGGCGAAATCAGAATAGAAATTTGTTCAGAATGCCATCCGTTTTTCACTGGTACTGCTAAGCAAATTGAACGTGGCGGTAGAGCAGAAAAATTCAAGGAAAAATATAATCTTAAATAAGTTGTTGGTAAATAGGTTAGGATGGGGTAGTCCTAGCCTTTTTTGTTTTTAGGAGAAAATGATGTCGAAACTATATTTTAGATACGGTGCAATGAATTGTGGAAAATCAACCGCTTTGATGCAGGTGATGCACAATTACCACGAACGTGGTATGCAGGCGATGATAATAAAACCCTACACGGATACTAAAGGCGGCGATCAAGTCGTTTCGAGGTTAGGTCTCACAAAAACAGTTGATCTTTTGATCAAACCCGATGAAAATATCATTGAAGCGGTAGACAATTGGATTTCGAAGAATGGACCGACACAATGCATTTTGGTAGACGAAGCCCAATTTCTGAAATCGGATCAAATAGATCAATTGTTTGAAATTGCAGTAACAGGCAATGTTCCTGTGATATGCTATGGATTACGAACAGACTTCCTTATGAAGGGGTTTGAGGGTTCCGAGCGTCTACTACTACTCGCACACAGTTTAGAAGAGCTAAAGACTATTTGCCGTTGTGGACGCAAAGCCATACTCAATGCGAGAAAAATCGATGGGGAATTCGTCTTTGAAGGCGAACAGATTGTCATCGATGGTGAAAATCAAGTGGAATATGAATCGCTTTGTGCAAACTGTTACTTTGAGTACAAAGGAAAAAAGGTGAAAACTAATGAGCGAAAATAAATCGCCAAAATACACTTCTATCGGCGGACAAGCTTTGATAGAAGGCGTTATGATGCGTGGTACAGATAAAATAGGCATAGCCATCAGAAAACCAGATGGTGAGATTGACCTCAAAGTGGATTTGATCAAAAAGAAAAAAGGAATCAAGGTTTCAAAAATTCCCGTTATCAGAGGGATTTTTGCGCTTGTTTCTTCCATGATTATTGGTGTTCGCGCCTTGACTTATTCTGCAGAATTTTTTGTAGAAGGTGACGGAACAGAAGAAAAAGGTAAATTTGAAACTTGGTTATATGCAAAGTTAGGTAAAAAAGCAGATGATGTAATTTTAGCGCTATCAATCCTATTTGCCTTTGTGTTTGCGATGCTCTTATTTGGTGCGCTACCAACAGCACTCGTGAGCTTCTTAAGAGGTTTCATAGATAATAATATGATTTTAAGTGCAATAGAAGGCGTAATGAAAATAGCAGTATTTATCATATACATCCTTGCTATCTCAAAAATGAAAGATATCAAGCGCGTGTTTCAATATCATGGCGCTGAACATAAGACGATTCATTGTTATGAAAGTGGTCAAGAAGTGACTGTCGAAAACGCAAAGAAATTTACGACTTTACATCCTAGATGTGGTACAAGCTTCATATTTTTCGTACTTATGATCAGTATCATAATCTTTACTTTTATCAGTTGGGAAAATGTTGTGACGCGCCTTTTAACAAAACTATTGCTATTTCCAATTGTAACTGGTCTTTCGTTTGAAATGATCAAATTGGCTGGCAAATCAAATCATCCAATCGTTAAAGCTTTAAGCTATCCAGGGCTTATGATGCAAAAAATCACGACAAGTGAACCTGACGATAGACAACTTGAAGTGGCTATAGTAGCTTTTAAAAGTGTCTTAGATTCTGATAAAACAGTGGAAACAATCTTGTGAGGGAATGATGCAAACGATACATGACGTTTTAAAAAATGCAGAAGAAAAACTTGCCTCTGTTACGGATTCTTGGCACGTAGAAGCCCGCATGATTCTTTGTCATGTTTTGAAATGCGAACCCATCGATCTCGTTTTTTTAAAATCAAAAGAGATGACTACAGATGAGGTAGCACAGATTCAAAATCTCGTTGAGCGACGATTGGCTCGTTACCCACTGCAGTACAGTCTTGGTCTCCAAAATTTTTATGGGCTAGATTTTATCGTCAATGAATCTGTATTAATTCCCAGACCGGAAACCGAGTGCTTGGTAGATTTCCTTTATGACTACGCAAAAGGAAAAAGTGGTAAACTGCTTGATATAGGTGTGGGAAGCGGTGCCATTATCATTAGCTTAGCAACTAAACTTCCGAATTTTATGTGCGTTGGTGTTGATATTTCTGAAGATGCATTAAAAGTCTCTGAACAAAATAGTGTTAAGCACAACACTACAAGCAGAATCACATGGGTTAGAAGTGACTTGTTTGACTCAATTGAAAAAGAAAATTTTGATATCATCGTTTCAAATCCACCTTATATTCCCATGAGTGACGCATCGGTACTTGAGCCGGAAGTGTTTGTGCATGAACCACATATTGCGCTGTTTGGCGGTGCAGATGGATTAGATTTTTATAATAGAATTATACCTGAAGCATTAGAGCATTTAAATGTTGGTGGTTTACTTGCATTTGAAGCCGGTCACGATCAATGTGAAGCGATAGAAGTCCTTTTTGTAGCGTCAGGTTATGTCGAGGTAGACCATTTTTGTGACTTAAATGGGATTCCGAGATTTATATATGGTAAAAAGGCACCAATTGGAGGGTGATTAGCAATGTTTGAAAAATTGAATTTTATTGAAGAAAAATATGAAGAGCTAGGACTGAAACTTTCTGACGGCGAAGTCATTAACGATCAAAAGCTTTGGCAGAAACTGATGAAAGAACATTCTGAGCTTTCCAACATCGTTACAAGATACCGTGAGTACAAAGCGGTTAAAGAGGGCATTGAAGAAGCGACAGACATGCTACAAAACAGTGACGATGACGAGATGAAAGAGTTAGCTAGAAATGAGCTTTCGGAACTTGAAGCCCAAGTAACAATGCTTGAAGTGGAAGTTAAGAAGTTACTACTTCCAAAAGACCCTAATGATGAACGAGATGTTATTTTGGAGATTAGAGCGGGTGCAGGTGGTGATGAAGCTGGACTTTTCGCTTCAGAACTTTTAAGACTTTATATTAGGTATTCAGAACGCAGAAGATGGAAAGTTGAGATTCTCAACACTAACGAAACAGGTGTGGGCGGCATCAAAGAAGCTTCTGTTCTCATCAAGGGTAGTGGCGCTTATTCTAGGCTTAAATATGAAAGCGGAACGCACCGCGTACAAAGAATACCGCAAACGGAGTCAGGTGGACGAATCCATACATCGACTGCAACCGTTGCTGTATTGCCTGAAGTTGACGATGTCGTTTTGGATATCAAGCAAAATGATTTGCGTATTGATGTTTTTAGATCTTCTGGAAACGGCGGACAAAGTGTTAACACGACGGATTCAGCAGTTCGAATCACACATATGCCATCTGGTCTTGTCGTGAGTTGTCAGGATGGGAAATCACAGCTTTCAAATAAAGAAAAAGCGATGCAAGTGCTTAGAGCTAGGCTCTATGAAATTGAGCTTAACAAGCAAAATGAGCAAATTGCAGAACAAAGACGCAGTCAAGTAGGTACGGGCGATAGAAGTGCTAAAGTTAGAACTTATAATTTTCCACAAGCACGTGTTACGGATCATAGAGTGCCAATTACGCTATATAAACTGGACAGTTATATGGATGGCGAAATAGACGAAATGATCGATGAAGTGCATACATTCTTTCAAACAGAAGCACTTAAGGCGCTTGACGAATTCTAGAATTATCGAATTGACTTTAAAGCTCAGAAGAAACGGATCATCCCGTTTATTCAGAGCTTTTGTTTTGCAAAAAAGAGTATTTGTTTTTAGTCAGTTTATTGATATGATTAGAGCTGAGGTAAAGTAAATGAATGTTCATAATAATACTAAAATCATCAAAATTGAAGATGCTGTCATAAATGACATACAAAGTTGTGCGTATGAAGAAATAGATAATTTGTTGAAAGAACCAGCTGAAATTCTGGCAAATGGCGGAACTGTGGCATTTCCCACTGAAACAGTCTATGGATTAGGTGCAAATGCACTTGATGATTTGGCTATTCAAAAAATATATGAAGCAAAGGGAAGACCTTCTGATAATCCATTGATTGTCCATATTGCTTCAATTGATATGCTCAATGCGTTGGTGTTGGAGATTAAGTCATATGTGCATAAACTCATGTCTGATTTTTGGCCAGGTCCTATTACTTTTGTACTCCAAAAAAGACCGGAAATCTCGAGCAAAGTTTCTGGAGGTCTCGAGACGATAGCCGTAAGGATGCCAAGTCATATCATTGCATTAAGATTGATTGCTCTGTCTGGAAAGCCGATTGCGGCACCTTCTGCAAATTTGTCGGGCAAACCAAGTCCTACAGCAAGTAAGTACGTAGTGGCGGATTTATATGGACGCGTTGATTGTATTGTTGATGGTGGCGATTGCGAAGTGGGACTAGAATCGACGGTTCTAGATGTGACAGGTGATGTTCCTGTTATCTTGAGGCCTGGCAAAATCACGAAGGAACAAATTGAAGCATGCGTAGGAACTTGTGAGATTGACGCGGCCATTCAAGGTTTGGCCATAGACACATCAGGTGTCGCAAAATCGCCTGGTATGAAATATAGGCACTATGCACCTAACGCTGAAGTGCATGTCTATGTGGGGACGACTTCCGAAGTGATACGGTTTTTTTATGAAAAAACACAGGCGCTACTAACAGGTTCAAGCACTCACGTTGGCATCATGACTTTTGATGAAGATGCGGAGGTTTTATATAAATTGTTTGATCACGTGCCAGAGATTTGTGGAAAAGTCGACATCATAAAGTTGGGGTCAGCAAAAGATTGGTCGCTGTATGGAAATAAATTATTTGATTGCTTGAGAAAAGTAGACGAGATTGGTTGTGACGTTGTATTAGTCCGTGGTGTAGAGGAAGTCGGGCTTGGAGGTGCAATTATGAATCGCTTAAAGAAAGCTTCTGAAGGTAAAGTAACGAGAATTTAATTTGATTTTTGCAGTGGTTAATTTTATAATGTATTAGGCAATTTAAACTGTTATGAAATTTCCTAAGTATAATTTTCTATATTAACTTATAAACCGAAACATAGGAGGTTGTGAATGAGAGTTGCAATGGGTTCTGACCATGGTGGATTCAATCTGAGACAAGTCATTAAAGCACACTTGGTTGCAAGAGGCTTTGATGTCGTAGATTTCGGTTGTGAAACCAAGGATTCTGTAGATTATCCTGATTATGCACTTATAGTCTCAAATGCCATAGTTTCTGGTGATTGTGATTTAGGTGTTTTAGTATGCGGTACTGGACTGGGAATATCAATCGCGGCAAATAAAGTTAAAGGCATCATTGCAGCGCCAGTCAGTGATACGTTTAGTGCAGAAATGGCAAGAAAACACAACAACGCAAATATCGTTGCACTTGGTGAACGGGTTGTTGGAGAAGGCTTAGCTCTCAAGATTATCGATGCGTTTTTCGACGCGGAATTTGAAGGTGGTCGCCACGCATGTCGTGTTGATAAGATAAAAAATATTGAACTAAATAATTTATAAGGGGTGCAAAATGAGTAAAGTATTTGAAATGAATCATCCGTTGATTCAGCATAAGTTAAGTCTAATCAGAGACAAAAATACAGGTTCTAAAGAATTTAGAGAGCTTGTGAAAGAAGTTTCCATGTTGTTAGCTTATGAAGTGACGCGTGATTTATCACTTGAAGACGTCGAAATTGAAACCCCTATTTGTAAATCTATGCAAAAAATGCTTTCAGGTAGAAAATTAGGGATTATCCCTATTCTCAGAGCTGGGCTTGGTATGGTAGACGGTTTCTTGAACCTTCTTCCAGCAGCAAAAGTGGGACATATTGGCCTTTATAGAGACCCAGAGACACTTGAACCAGTAGAGTATTACTGCAAACTTCCAACAGATATCAACGAACGCGATTTGATTGTCGTTGATCCTATGCTTGCAACCGGTGGTTCTGCAAGTGCTGCAATCACTTTCTTAAAAGATAGAGGTGCAACTAGCATCAAACTCGTTTGTTTGATTGGTTGTCCTGAAGGCATCGCAGCCGTACAAAAAGTACATCCAGATGTAAATATCTATATAGCTGCAATCGACGAAAAACTCAACGACCATGCTTACATTGTTCCAGGACTTGGAGATGCGGGAGACCGTTTATTTGGCACTAAATAGATATTGAGGTGTAAGAATGTATATACCAGCAATTATTGCAGGTTTAATCACTTTTATTATGACGCCACTCGTCATAAGAATCGCACATCGATTTGGTGCAGTTGACGTACCAAAAGATGACAGACGCATGCACAAAAAACCTATGCCACTATGGGGTGGGATTGCCATATTTACTGGCTTTTTCGTCAGCATGTTCATATTCTCAAATATTGCTACTGGTAAACTAATCGGTTTGTTTCTCGCATCTGTCGTCGTTCTCATCACGGGTATGATCGACGATGTTAAACCACTTGGTGCCAAAGGTAAACTCTTGATGCAGATTATCGCAGCGATTATTCTAGTTAAATCAGGCTTTGAAATTAACTATTTCACAAATTTTTTCGGTGATTCAGAATTCATCTATTTGCATTCATTAGCACTTCCTATTTCTATAATATGGATTGTTGGTGTTACGAATACAGTCAATCTCATAGATGGGCTTGATGGTTTAGCTGCTGGTATATCAGCTATTGCAGCAGTTACTCTCAGCTATATTGCCATATTGAACCACCGTTATGACGCTGCTATGATTACATTGATTTTAGCAGGTAGTTCTATCGGATTTCTACCATATAATTTCAACCCCGCAAAAATATTCATGGGCGATGCAGGTGCCTTGTTTTTAGGCCTTGTTTTAGCGGCGATATCAGTTGATGGTGCACTGAAAGGTGCAACCGCTCTAACTGTTGTCGTGCCGATTCTCGCACTTGGTGTTCCGATTTTTGATACAACTTTTGCAATCTTAAGACGTTTGATTAACAAAAGGCCAATTATGGAAGCGGATAAGGGACATTTACATCACCGGCTTATGGGGATGGGGCTCGGCCAACGAAAAACGGTCTTGTCCATGTATTTAATTAGTGCTTTACTGGGTGCTGGAGCGATTGCTCTACTAAAACAGAATTGGATTCATGCCGCAATTTTGCTTGGTCTCGCTGCATTTGTAGTGTTTATACCGATCAATCGATCTGTTTTGACTCAGAAAAAGAATAATTTAGATTAAATCATCATAGGCAGATATATGGAAATTGTCGTATGCAATTTCATCATATAATAAAGTTTAAGCGCCTTCGATCATTCGAAGGCTTCTTTTTTTTATCGGCGAACTTATAGATTTTTCAATTCAAGCTTATGGAGGAAAAATATGATTAAAGTCATGACTTTATTTGGAACAAGACCCGAGGCCATTAAAATGGCCCCTCTCGTCAAGGCACTTGAGGCTGAACCAGAGATTGAATCCGTCGTAGTCGTAACTGCTCAACACAGACAGATGTTAGACCAGGTACTTGAGCTTTTTGAGATCACACCTCAGCATGATCTGAATATCATGAAAGCTGGGCAAACACTCAGTGAAATTACTTCGAGGGTTTTACTCGGCGTCGAAGAAGTAATCAAATATGAAAAACCAGATATCGTGTTGGTCCATGGTGATACTTCAACGACTTTTACCGGTGCACTTGCAGCATTTTATCAACAAATACCAGTTGGTCATGTTGAGGCGGGACTCCGCAGTGGAAATATTTACAGCCCCTATCCAGAAGAGATGAATCGCATGTTGACGACGCGATTAGCTGAAATCCATTTTGCAGCGACTCAAGGTAATGTGGACAATCTCATAAGTGAAGGCATCAACCCACAAGCTATTGTAAAAACTGGGAATACAGTCATTGATGCTCTAATGACAGTCATTGATGCAAGTTATACATTTGATGATAGTCGGTTAAATAAAATTGATTTTGATTCGAAGAAAGTCATTTTACTGACGGCTCATAGGCGTGAGAATTTGGGCGAACCTATGGAAAACATCTTTGGTGCAGTACGCCGTTTAGTGGACGATTTTATAGATGTCGAATTGATTTTTCCGGTTCACATGAACCCAGCAATTCGTCAAATTGCGGATAAGCATTTATCTAATCATCCGAGAATTCATATGATTGAACCGCTTGAATATGAAGCATTTGCTAATCTTCAACATCGATGTTATCTGATTATGACTGACTCAGGTGGCATTCAAGAGGAAGCGCCGGCATTGGGTAAACCTGTCGTCGTTTTAAGAACAGAGACTGAAAGACCTGAAGCCGTGGATGCGGGAACGGTTATAATCGCAGGTATAGACGGTGATATCATTTACAAATCGACGGCACAGCTGATTTCTGATCCCTTAGCATATAGCAGGATGGCTGAGGCTACCAATCCATACGGAGATGGTCATGCTTGCGCTAGAATTGTTGACGCGATCAAAAGATGGAATCAACGAAAATAATATTATTAAAGAGTAAACGAGATGTTAACTTTATGATATAATTAATCGATTGTTTATTCATTGTCAAAATTATGAGGTGAAAGATTTGTCTGGTAAAAATAAAAATAAGAATGGCATTCTCCAAAATTTAGCGTTGATTTCACAAGTGGGCATAATGATGATTATTCCTATCATTGGCGGTGTTGTGATTGGTGCGTTTATGGACCGGTTTATGAAAACAAATGGCATTTTTCTCATCATTTTCATCATTTTAGGTGTGGGTTCGTCGTTTCGCAATCTTTATGTTTTGTCCATACAAAAAAGCAAGGAGTACTCCAATGGTGAAACACCATCCAGTTATGTGAATAAATATACAAAAAAAACGCATGGCGATAAGTCAGAAGAAGATAAAAAGCAGTGACATTTTACTCTGAGTATTCTGATAATTCAGAGTATTCCAAACTTTTTGTCTTTGAAACTGTAAAAGAATAATTATCAATTTCTTTTATTAATGGTATAATTATAAGCATGAGAAAAACAAAGGTGGTTACCATGCAATCATTGAAAAAAATGCAGTTTACGATAATAAAAATACTTGTTTTGATAGATTTGTTAATAATCGCTATAAGTTATGTTGTTATGAGTAAACCAATGCCTTTTGCGCTTGGGATCATATTTGGATCTGCCATCAGCGCGTTAAATTTTATTGAGCTTGCCAATACGCTTAGTCGTGCAATTACTATGCCGCAAGACAAGGCGCAAAGTTTTACAGTTATCAAATACTTTATAAGGTATATAGTGACTGCGGTGGTTATTTACGTATCCATCATAGCACCTTATATAAATGTAATAGGCACTATTATAGGACTTTTCATCATCAAAATCATCATTTTAGTAACGCATTTACTAAGTGATAAGAATTACTTCAGAAATATTTTTAGAAGAAAGGAGGATGAATCTAGTGGGCAGTGAAGGTTTTGGACCACGCATTGCGTTTTATATTGGCGACATTCCTGTTACTGAAACCGTAACAGTAACTTGGTTGATTATTTTTGTCGTTTTCTTGCTATCATTTTTAGCGACAAGAAATCTCAAAAAAGAAGCAAAAGGATCTCAAGTCATAGTGGAATCAATTGTATCAGTCATTAATAACCTTACAAAGCAATCGATGGGTGAGCACAATTACAAATGGGCACCTTACATTGGTACATTATTGATTCTGATTGGTGTTTCAAACCTCGTGGGACTTTTGGGTTTTAGACCACCAACAGCAGATCTTAATACAACAATGTGTTTGTCAATTACGACGTTTGTTTTCACTCAGTTCTTTGGATTAAAGAGCAAAGGTATTGGCAATTATGCAAAGGGATTTTTACAACCGATGCCGTTTTTGTTACCACTTAATATCATTGGTGAAATTGCAAATCCGATTTCGTTGGGCTTCCGTCTATTTGGAAATATAATAGCCGGTGTCATTATCATGTCACTACTATATGGTGCACTAGGTGGCTTGACAGATGCGCTTTTCGGTTTGGCAATTCCATTGTTCCAAGCAGGCGCGCCTGCAGTGCTTCATATCTATTTCGACTTATTTGCAGGACTGTTACAATCTTTTATCTTCACAATGTTATCTATGGTATTTATTTCAGGCGCAATGGAATAAGATACACTTTAAAGGGGTGAACTCATGGAAAATAGCAATTTTATCGTCGATTTTTTAAATTGGTTGATGAGTTTTGAACCTAAAGCTATTGTTCTATCAGCAACGGCAATCGGTGCTGGATTTGCGATGATTGCAGGTATAGGACCTGGGATTGGACAAGGTTATGCAGCTGGAAAAGGCGCGGAAGCCGTGTCAAGAAATCCTAAAGCACTTCGTGAAACGACTATGACTATGTTGCTAGGTGCAGCGGTTGCTGAAACCTCGGGTATATTAGCACTCGTTGTAGCGCTCATCATGCTTTTTGGTAACCCACTCATAAACTTGGAAGGTAGTGCACTCATTATCATGGCATCAGCTATCGGTGCTGGTATCGCGATGATCGCAGGAATCGGACCAGGAATCGGCCAGGGTTATGCTGCTGGTAAAGGAACTGAAGCAGTAGGAAAAAGACCGAAAATGCAGACACAAATCATCAGAACAATGCTAGTCGGTCAAGCAGTTGCTCAAACGACGGGTATATATGCCCTCGTAATTGCTCTTGTATTATTATTTGCAAATCCGTTATTAAAATTATAGGTTTTTGCATAATACCACTTCAATAATCATTTTAAGGGAGGATTAACTTATGGAAACATTAATTACAGGAAAAGCATTAGTTTTAGCATGTTCAGCAATCGGCGCAGGTCTTGCGATGATCGCGGGCGTTGGACCTGGTATAGGTCAAGGTTATGCAGCAGGTAAAGGTGCTGAAGCTGTTGGTAGACAACCAGAATCGCAAGGCGATATCGTTCGAACGATGCTTCTTGGTGCAGCTGTTGCCGAAACAACTGGTATTTACGGTTTAGTAATTGCACTCATTTTATTATTCGCAAACCCATTGGTAAGATTGCTCTAATTCTATAGGATAATTCAGGAGGTATTACATGAGTATGGATATGGTAACCGCGAGCTTGAGACTCGGGCTTGTGGAACTGAACTGGACCTTTGTATTCCAACTAGTCAATACATTCATCCTATATTTGATTCTCAAAAAGTTTCTTTTTGGGCCAGTTACTTCATTTATGCAAAAGCGTGAAAACGAAATCAAAAAACAAATTCAAGATGCTAAAAATTTGGATGAGCAAGCGAAGGAATTGAAAATTCAGTATGAAGCAAAATTGGCATCTGCTGAAAATGAAGGTAAGGACGTTGTTAAGAAATACACACAACGTGCTGAAAACAGAGCTTTTGATATCGTTAAAACTGCAGAAGCAGAAATTGAAACAATGAAGAACAATGCACATAGAGAACTTGAAAGAGAAAGAGTAAAAGCGGTTAATGAGTTGAAAGGTCAGATTTCTGAGCTTACGATACTTGCAGCTTCAAAAGTTGTTGAAAAAGACTTAAATGAAGCAGATCACAAAGAACTTATCAATAAGTTCATAAGTGAAGTAGGTGAGACTCAATGGCAGAATTAGTAAGCAAAACCTATTCGGAAGCGATATTTGACGTCGCGGTTGAAGAAGGTCGCTTAGATGATATTCAAAGGGAATTTGAATTCGTTGCACAAACTTTAATCGAATACCCAGCATTTAATGAAATCATTTGTACGCCAAAAATCGGGAATTCCGAGAAAAAAACGGTGATTCTTGAAACGTTTGAAAATCACGTATCTCAAACACTGCTCAATTTCTTGAAAATTATCATCGACAAGAAAAGAGGAACTGACATACTGGATATCAAAAAAGACTTTGACAGACGTGTGGATGACCACAAGAATATCGTCAAAGCAAGAGTGGAATCAGTCATTCCACTTACTGAAGAACAGCTTGAAACCTTAAGAGGGAATCTCGATAGGTTGACCGGTAAGCAAGTGCTCCTGAGCAATCATATTAATCCTGCACTTTTAGGAGGGATATCGATTCAAATGGGCGATCGCGTCATAGATGGTTCCGTAAAGTTTAAGCTTGAAGGTATGCTCGAAGGTTTAACTCAAATAATTATTTAAGTAGGAGTGTGTTAGACATGAATCTAAGACCAGAAGAAATTAGTTCTGTGATAAAAGCACAGATTAAAAAATATGAGTCTAAGCTTCAAGTAGAGGATACTGGTACGGTCCTTCAAGTTGGCGATGGTATTGCTAGAGTCCATGGCCTTCAAAACTGTATGTCAGGGGAGCTTCTCGAATTCCCACATGAAGTATATGGTATGGTACTCAACTTGGAAGAAGATAGTGCTGGTGTTGTTTTATTTGGCTCTGATGAAAAAATTAAAGAAGGCGACTTAGTCAAGCGTACTGAGCGCGTCGTTGAAGTTCCAGTCGGTATAGAAATGTTTGGTCGCGTCGTCAACTCACTCGGTCAACCCCTTGATGGTAAAGGACCGATTTCCACGACGAAATTTAGACCAATAGAGGCAAAAGCTACAGGTGTTATCGATAGAAAATCGGTAAATCAACCGTTACAGACAGGTATCAAATCTATCGACTCTATGATTCCAATCGGTCGCGGTCAACGTGAACTTATAATCGGCGATAGACAAACGGGTAAGACTGCGGTTGCAATTGATACGATTATTAATCAAAAGAATACAGATGTTTATTGTATCTACGTTGCCATCGGACAAAAAAATTCGACGGTTGCTCAAATCGTTAAACAATTAGAAGACCATGGTGCCATGGAATATACGTGTATCGTATCAGCAACAGCTGCAGATCCTGCGCCGCTTCAATACATTGCGCCGTATGCGGGTGTAACGATTGCAGAAGAACTTATGTACCAAGGCAAACACGTCTTGATCGTATATGATGACCTCTCCAAACATGCCGTTGCCTACCGTGCCATGTCCTTGCTTCTAAGGAGACCACCAGGTCGTGAAGCATACCCAGGCGACGTATTCTATCTGCATAGTAGACTACTTGAACGTGCGGCAAAGCTAAGTGATAAGTTGGGCGGGGGTTCAATCACTGCGCTTCCGATTATAGAAACACAAGCTGGTGACGTTTCCGCTTATATTCCGACGAACGTTATTTCTATTACGGACGGACAAATTTATCTTGAATCAGAATTGTTCTTTTCAGGACATAGACCAGCCGTAAATGCAGGTATTTCTGTATCGCGTGTCGGTGGCGCTGCCCAGATAAAAGCAATGAAGAAAGTTGCTTCAAAAATAAAACTAGAATTGGCACAATATCGTGAACTTGCTGCATTTGCGCAGTTTGGCTCGGAGCTTGACAAGGAAACAAAAGCGACACTTGCTCACGGTGAAAGATTGATGCAAATCTTAAAACAGCCACAATATAAGCCAGTTCCAGTTGAACAACAAGTTATGGTCATCTACGCAATCGTCAATAAAAACATGACAGATGTTGAGACAAAAGACATACCGAAATTTGAAGCTGGGTTACTTGATTTCTTAGGCTTAAACTACCCTGAGATCGGTAGCAGCATAGCTGAACTTGGCGAAATGACTTCTGAAAATGAAGAAAAACTTAAAAAAGCGATTACTGAATTTAAAGCAAGCTTTGTAGTAGAGTAAGCTTCCTTATAGGAGGAATAACATGGCAAGTAGTACACGCGATATCAAGCGCAAAATACGAAGTGTCAACAGCACCATGCAAATCACCAAAGCCTTTGAGTTGGTTTCTACTGCAAAACTAAAGCGCGCAAGAGATCGAATGGATATTACAAAACCGTATTTTGATACGATTCAGACAGCCGTTCAAGATATTTTGAGTAGCGACAAAAGTATTAAGAGCAAGTTTGTTACAAGTGAGGTTAGTAAAAAACCACTTTATATCGTTGTAACATCAGACCGTGGACTCTGCGGTGGATACAATATCAACGCCATCAAGAAAGCACTTGAAACGGCTCGAACCTTTGACGATCCAAAATTTATCGCCGTTGGTAAAAAGTCTTTTGATCTTTTGAAACAAATGGGGTACAACGTCATCGACAGCTTCTTATATATTTCTGAAAAACCTGAATTCATTCATGCAGCGCAGGTTGCACAAGCAGCTATGACGCTACTTGAAACAGGCGAAGTCGATTCCATCCATTTTGTGTACACGCGTTTTATAAGCACGATGACTCAAACAGCGACAGATATTCGGTTATTACCTATCGAAAGACCTGCACTCTCTGAAGATGTTAGAACAGAAATTGTCAATTACGAGCCATCTGCTGAAGAAGTGCTTAGATATATCATTCCTAAGTACGTTGAAAGTACAATATTTGGCGGTCTAATTGAATCTTCTGCTTCAGAACAAGCAGCTAGAAGACTTGCAATGGAAAGTGCTTCGGACAATGCCGAAGAAATAATTGAAGATTTGACACTCTATTACAATAGAGCGAGACAAGCTGCAATAACACAAGAGATTTCTGAAATTGTTGGCGGTGCTGAAGCACTAAAATAATGTTTGAAAGGAAGTGGAAGAGTATGGATCAAGCGATTGGTAAAATCGTGCAAATCATAGGACCTGTACTCGATATTAGATTTGAAGCGGACCAGCTTCCTAATATTTATGATGCTGTAAGAATCGACTATAAAGATATCCATGTTGTTGCAGAAGTTATGCAACACGTTGGCGGCAATACTGTAAGAGCGGTTTCCATGAGTTCTACAGATGGTCTTATTAGAGGAATCGATGCAGTATCAACAGGCGCACCTATAACAGTTCCAGTTGGAAAAGCAACACTTGGTAGGCTCATCAACGTACTTGGTGAAACCATTGACGAAAAAGGTCAAATAGATAAGTCACAGGCAGAATTTTGGCCGATTCACAGACCCGCTCCAGTATTTTCTGAACAAGGCACAAGCTCGGAAATGCTCGAAACAGGTATAAAAGTCGTCGACCTAATTGCCCCTTATGCAAAAGGTGGTAAAATTGGTTTGTTCGGCGGCGCAGGCGTTGGTAAAACAGTTATCATTCAAGAACTTATCAACAATATTGCAACCAATCATGGCGGTCTTTCTGTTTTTGCCGGTGTTGGTGAACGTACTAGAGAAGGTAATGACCTTTATCATGAGATGATGGAATCGGGTGTTATCGATAAGACGACACTTGTATTTGGTCAAATGAATGAACCACCTGGCGCTAGAATGCGTGTTGCACTTACTGGCCTTACAATGGCAGAATATTTTCGTGATCAAGAAGGCAAGGACGTACTTCTGTTTATCGATAACATCTTTAGATTTACACAAGCAGGCTCAGAAGTTTCAGCGTTACTTGGCCGTATGCCGAGTGCCGTTGGTTATCAACCTACACTTGCGACAGATATGGGCGCGCTTCAAGAGCGTATCACATCGACGACTAAAGGTTCGATTACTTCTGTACAAGCTGTTTATGTACCTGCAGACGACTTAACGGATCCAGCTCCAGCGACTACGTTCTCGCATCTGGATGCAACAACGGTATTGTCTAGAAAAATCTCTGAACTTGGTATTTATCCAGCTGTTGATCCACTGGATTCAACTTCTAGAATTTTGACACCTGACGTCGTTGGGCAAGAACATTATGTTGTTGCTCGTGAGGTGCAAGAAATACTTCAAAGATACAACGAGCTTCAAGATATAATCGCGATCTTGGGTATGGACGAATTATCGGATATAGATAAACTCGTCGTTAGCCGTGCGAGAAAAATCCAAAGATTTTTATCTCAACCATTCAATGTTGCGGAACAATTTACTGGCTTTAAAGGTGTGTATGTACCTGTTAAAGAAACAGTAAGAAGTTTCAGAGAAATACTCGATGGCCTACACGATGATATTCCAGAACAATATTTCTTGTTCTGTGGTAGTATTGAGGATGTTGTAGAGAAATATAAAGCAAGCAAAGCTGAGTAGGGGGTGATTTAATGGGCAATAAATTCAAGCTCGATGTTGTTACACCAGACTGCAATTTTTATGAAGGTGAAACAGATATGGTGATTCTTAGAACGACTGAAGGCGATATTGGAATTTTATATGACCATGAACCTCTGGTTGCACCGCTTCGTATTGGAAGTATGCGCGTTAGACAAGACGATAAGTCTTTTAAATGGGCGGCATGCTCAGCTGGTTTTGTAACAGTAAATGAAGATAGAGTGACCGTTGTCGTTGATTCAGCTGAATGGGTTGAGGAAATTGATATAGAACGTGCGCTTGAAGCAAAAACAAGAGCAGAAAATCGCATTCAGAGTGGTCATGATAAAGGTGTCGATTTTGTTAGAGCAAGAGCAGCTCTAGAAAGAGCGATCAATAGAATCAAATTAAGAGAGCTACGAAAGTAGTCGGAATTGTTAAATTGCACGAATTGTGTAATTGTGTGAATATTCAGTCAAATAGTGTGAAATGGTTAATTAGCCGATTTCACACTATTTTTTTGCATTTTTTGTCCTATATCACAAATAAATTTCAAAAAAAGCCAAAAAGGTATAGATAGTACAATCATTTTTATATATAATAATAAATGACTATGGCCAGTTTTAACTGGTTTACTGAATTGAGTTAGAAAATATGAAATCACTTTATATAGAAGAAACTATTTGATTCATGAACGGAATGGAGGACGAATTTGGCTAAGCTACTCGTAGAGAAAAGTGGACCATTAGTAGGGTCTGTAAAAATAAAAGGTGCGAAAAATTCAGTACTAAAACTGATGGCGGCAGCAATATTAGGCACAGAAACATGTACTATAGAAAGCGTACCTGGTTTAATCGATGTTGAAGTCATGATTACCTTGCTTGAAGCATTGGGCATGACGACAGACTATGACAGAGAAAAAGAAATTGTTGCGATACATCCAGCTGTGGATCTTAAATGCGAAGCCCCATACGAATTGATTCAAAAAATGAGAGCGTCTTTTTTAGTAATGGGACCTTTGCTTGCTAAAAAAGGGATAGCAAAAGTCTCTATGCCAGGAGGTTGTGCGATTGGTGCGAGACCTATCGACCTTCATTTAAAAGGTTTCCAAGCACTTGGTGCAGAAGTGACTTTAGGTCATGGTTATATTGAAGCAAAAGCAGAGCATGGCCTTGTTGGCACTGAAATTTATCTGGACTTTCCGAGCGTAGGCGCGACTGAAAATATCATGATGGCAGCAACTATGGCGAAGGGGCAAACCTTGATTCAAAATGCTGCCAAAGAACCTGAGATTACAGATCTGGCCAATTTTTTAAATGAAATGGGTGCAAATGTAAAAGGTGCTGGTACTGATACTATTAGAATCATGGGCGTTGAGAAATTAAGTGGCACGCGTCATCAGACGATACCAGACCGCATTATCGCCGCTACATATATGGTTGCAGCAGCGCTTACAAAAGGCGATATTACTATAGAAAACGTGGTTTCAAGCCATGTTAAGCCAGTTACTGCAAAATTAAGAGAGATGGGCGTAACTGTTGAAGATGATGACGATACAATTCGTGTCTATACGACAGGACCACTTAAGGCAGTTGACCTAACAACGTTGCCTTATCCAGGTTTTCCAACGGATGTTCAAGCGCAATTTATGGCACTGCTCGCAATATCTGAAGGCACTAGCGTTATTACTGAAACTGTTTTTGAAAATAGATTTAGACACGTCTCTGAAATTAACCGAATGGGTGCAAATATCAAAATCGAAGGCCATAGCGCTGTGATTCAAGGCGTCAAAGAACTCCAAGGCGCACAAGTGAAAGCGACTGACCTTAGAGCTGGAGCGGCATTAGTCCTTTCAGGTCTTATTGCCGAGGGCATCACCGAAGTCGACGAAATATATCATATCGACCGTGGCTATCCACAAATCGAAAAAGATTTAGTGAGCCTTGGTGCAAAAATTCGAAGAATAGATGCATAAAATTGTAATGGAAGGTGGACCGCGATGTTTGGTGTAGGCGCAGAGATTGGAATAGATTTAGGTACGGCCAGTGTATTGGTGTACATAAAAGGAAAAGGGATTGTCCTCAGAGAACCTTCTGTCGTGGCAATAGATAAAAATACAGACCGAGTACTCGCTGTTGGCAATGAAGCAAGAAAGATGCTAGGTAGAACACCGGGGAATATTATTGCGATTAGACCACTGAAAGATGGTGTGATTTCTGATTACGATGTAACTGAAAGAATGCTCAGATATTTTATCAATAAAACATGTGGTAAAAGAAGATTATTTAAGCCGAGAATTATTATATGTGTGCCAAGTGGCGTCACTGAAGTCGAGAAGCGTGCAGTCCTTGACGCGACGATGGAGGCAGGCGGCGGAAAAACATTTCTGATTGAAGAGCCAATTGCAGCAGCTATTGGCGCTGGCCTTGATATAACAAAACCAGATGGCAATATGGTCATCGATATCGGCGGTGGTACGTCGGATATCGCTGTAATTTCACTAGGTGGAATAGTTGTAAGCACATCGATTAAGGTTGCTGGTGACAAATTTGACGAAGCCATTATCAAATACATGCGAAAAAAGCACAACTTATTGATTGGTGAGCGAACCGCTGAAGAACTTAAAATTAATGTTGGAACAGCCTATCCAAGAACTAAGGCGATTAAAATGGACTGTAGAGGCAGAGACCTGATTACGGGTTTGCCTAAGAATATTTCTGTTTCAAGTGACGAAATGCTTGAAGCCCTTCAAGAAGTTGTCAATGCGGTTGCAGACGCTGTCCATCTCGTTCTTGAAAAAACGCCACCTGAACTCGCTTCAGATATCAGTTCAAGAGGCATCGTTATGACAGGCGGTGGATCACTACTTCATGGTCTCAATAAACTCCTGGAAAAGCGCACAGGTATACCGACGTATATAGCTGATGATGCTGTGAGCTGTGTTGCAAAAGGGACTGGCATGAGCCTTGAACATCTTGATATTCTAGAAAAAAATATGATGACTTCTGCAAAGAAGAAATATTTATAGTAAGCATTAAAGTTAGATCGATAGACTTAGAACAAAATAGCTCAGCTAGATATGGGGATTACCCCTATGTCAAGCTGAGCTTTTATCTTGAATTTTTTTTGATGGTGTGATATATTGATGAGGGTTTAATGACAAGACACTTGCCAAGACAGTTTGTTGTTATCATATAAGAGGTGCTTATGATTGAAGAAATATTACGTTTAAAAAAAGAAAAGAATGCGATGATATTATCACATCATTATCAAAGTTTAGAGATAAAAGAAGTATCCGATTTTGTGGGTGATTCACTGGAATTATCAAAAGTTGCAGCCAAAATTGATTGTGACATGATTATATTATGTGGTGTTCATTTTATGGCTGAGACGGCTAAGATGCTTGCACCAGAAAAACGCGTGTTTTTACCAAATGCGGGAGCAGGGTGTCCAATGGCAGATATGGTCACAGCAGATCAACTAATAGAAGTGAAAGTACAATATCCGGAAGCAGTTATAGTAACATATGTCAATTCGTCTGCAGCGGTGAAGTCTGTCAGCGATATTTGCTGTACGTCTTCAAACGCCGTTAAAATAGTGAATTCAATTGAAGCTCAAGAAATTATATTTGTGCCTGATCAAAACCTAGGGCAGTACGTTCAAAAGCAGTGTCCTGATAAGACGATTCACCTTTGGAGGGGGTTTTGTCCGACGCATCATCGCGTGACGGAACTTGAAACCCTCGATAGACTTAATAAAATATCGAATGCCGTTTTATTTGCTCATCCGGAATGTCGACCTGAAGTACTTGAACTTTCAGACTTTATCGGGAGTACCGCTCAGATTATCGAAGCATGTAAATCTACAGAAGCTTCAAAAATAATCATAGGTACGGAACAAGGTGTGGTAGATACACTTAGAAAAGTTTTGCCTGAAAAAGAGTTTTTCATATTAGATGAACAGATGGTATGCAAAAACATGAAAAAGACGACACTAGAGGATATACTCACAGTACTTGTAGAAGAAAAGGGAGAAATCACTATCGATCAGAAAGTTGCTGATAATGCGACTAGAGCGATAGCCAAAATGATTGAAAGGTCGTAAACATGAAAGAGAACTGTGCGTTTGATGTCGTCATAATTGGATCAGGTTTATCAGGAATTTATACGGCACTTTCATTAGACAAAAACCTCAGAATTGCTATTGTTTCAATGGGTTCTATCGATGCCACCAATAGTTACCTTGCACAAGGAGGTGTTGCTGCAGCAGTTGGAACATACGACTCTGCGTTGAGCCATTACCAGGACACGATGGCATGTGGTCATCAATTAAACCTCGAGGCAGCCGTGAAGCAACTAACGACTTGTGCGAAGGAAGAAATTGATCAACTAATTGCATTTGGTGTCAAATTTGATCTCAATCCAGACGGTAGTTTTCAATTTGGTTTGGAGGGGGCGCACAGCCTTCCAAGAATCCTAAGAATTGGTGATTATACTGGGAAAGCCATCATGGAGACCCTTTGGGAACGTATTAAGGAGAGCAAAAATATTATTATTTTTGATGATGCACTTGCTTATAATTTATATGAAAACCAAGCAAAATTTAAAATTCTGGATGTTTTATCTTGCGGTAAACTGATTCAGATTCATGGAAAAGCCATCGTTATCGCAACCGGAGGCATGGGAAGGCTTTACAATCGAACGAGTAATAACCGCAATATCTCTGGACATGGGGTCGCACTTGCCGTCAAAGCTGGCATAGATGTTAAACATCTAGACTGGATTCAATTTCATCCGACGGTATTTTATAACACGGATGGCGTACAAGAGGGATTCCTAATATCTGAAGCAGTACGTGGTGATGGCGGGATGTTGTTGAATCAAAACCAAGAGCGTTTTATGGCAAATTATCACGAAAAACTCGAGCTAGCACCCAGGGATGTCGTATCAAGAGCCATTCATATAGAACTTCAAAATCAAATTAACCCTTATGTATGGCTGGACGTACGTCATATTGGCAATGTTAAGATGTCACTTAGATTCCCGACGATCTATGCTTATTGCAAAGTGCACGGATTAGACCTCGATACAGATTTAATACCCGTTGCGCCAGGCGCACATTATGCCATGGGTGGAATTTCTGTCGATTTGTTTGGCAAGACGTCATCCGAAGGTATCTATGCTGTTGGAGAATGCGCATATACAGGAGTACATGGTAAAAATAGATTGGCTAGCAATTCACTCCTTGAAGCGATAGTATTTGCTAAAAAGACAGCGCAAGCTATCAATGAAGACAGATTGAATGATTGGTCTTATGCAATTGGCGCTTCAAAAGAGTCAATAATAAACGATGAAGCTCGATTTAAAATACCAACATATGATGTTACACTTACAGAACTAGCGATATGGATGGATGCCAACATGGGCATCGAGAAAAATATCCCCCAGATCTCAATCATGAAGGACAAACTTGATAAAATGCTTATATCACCTCACAATTATTCTCAGATTGATCGCGAAGCAATTGAAAAGCAAAATGCGATAGTTGTTATGAATGAAATGTTATTGCACGTTTTACAGGAGGTAGATTATGCATAAGACAGCAATCGTTGAGACGATTATAAAAAATACGTTAAATGAAGATCTTGTGACACACGACATGACCTCGGAGTGGTTATTTGATGACACGCATCACTCAAAAGCACATTTGATAGCGAAAGAAGATGGTATACTATCTGGTATGAACATTTTCAAGAGAACATTTGAATGTGTCGACACTCAGACACTTGTAGAAGTCCTAGCGAAAGACGGTAGTCCTATCAAAAGAGGTGAGATTATCGCCATAATAGAAGGGCGAACGAAATCTCTTTTATTTGCCGAACGGACAGCGCTCAATTTCCTTCAAAGAATGTCAGGCATCGCGACTGAAACTGGTAAGTACGTTTCGTCGCTTGCCGACCTGCCTGTAAAAATTGTCGATACACGAAAAACTGCTCCAGGACTGCGTATTCTCGATAAACAAGCGGTCAGGGATGGCGGTGGATCCAATCATCGTTTTAACTTGTCAGATGGTATATTAATCAAAGACAATCACATTAAAGCTGCAGGTGGTATCTTTGAGGCAATTAGCAAATGTAAAAATCATGCACCACATACGTTGAAAATTGAAGTTGAGGTAGAAACAATCGCAGGCATGCTTGAAGCAATTGAAGCAGGTGCAGACATCGTCATGCTGGATAATATGACGACTGAAGCAATGGCTGAGGCTGTTTTGATCAATTCTGGCAGAGTGATTTTAGAGGCAAGTGGTAATATGACTTTGACGCGCCTTAGAGAAGTTGCTGATACAGGCGTCGACATTATCTCGATTGGTGCTTTGACGCATTCAGTCAAAGCTATGGATATCAGTTTGCGTTTTGTGTAATGCCTTTAAAAGGCTAGTTGTTCTGTGATATACTAAAAGTAATTCACATGCCATTTTAAGGAGAGACAACATGATCCAGTTTGACTCACAAAGACTAATTATACGCGACTATTTGGAAACGGATATCGATGCATTTCACCAGCTATTCACAAACGATGAAGTCATGAATTTGATGCCAGAGGTAAAAACGCATTCACTTGATGAATCAAAGAAATTTCTGTACGAATCGATTGCTGAATCGCAATTTGATAACAGAAACAAGTTCTTTTTTGCCATCATTTTGAAAGAGACGGGAGAATATATTGGCGAAATTGGATTTTCTGTAACGATTGATTGTGAGCAAGGTCGAGTCGTCAATTTGGGTTATTTTATTTTTCCACAGTATTGGGGAAAAGGGTATGTGACTGAAGCTGTAAATATTCTTATGGACTATGCATTTTTGTATTTGGACGTCATTAAAATAGAATCAGGGTGTCTTCATGCAAATATAGGATCGCTTAAGGTTATGGAAAAAGTAGGTATGACGCGTGAGTCTTACCTAGTAAATCATATGTACTACAATGGCATGTTGCACGATCGAGTCGATTATAGGATGCTAAAGAGTGAGTGGCTTGCTATTCGCTCAAAAGAAGATTTATAAACACGTTTATCCATGAAATCAAAAATGCGCCAATCGATTATAACGATTGGCGCATTTTTTTATGTAAACAGCTCAATTAGGTCTACGATTATTGTGTACATCAAAAACACTAATATGGGCAAAAAAAAAAGCGGAATGACACGAACGGACGGTCATTCCCAAAATGAGGAAATTGAAATTAATAAAGGGTATGGTATTTTAACCACTTAAAATATAACATACATAGATAGGCAAAGTCAATTAAAGCATTGAAAAATCAAGCGTTTGAGCGATAGGAATATCTGATAGTTTACAATTTAACAATTTAGAAAATCGCATAATTTCAATTTATGAATACTGGAAAACATGAATCATAATTTATAAAATAATAAGTGATTTTATCTAAAGTTATTAGCTTGAATAGACGATAACCTTTTTGAACGAATCTTGGAGGCAATTATGGTAAAAGGGCTTTATATAGCAGGAACCAGCATGATAACGAATATAAATAAAATGGATGTCATCGGCAACAACTTGGCAAACGTGAATACAACTGGCTTCAAAAAGGATCGTGTTGAAGTAGAATCTTTTAACGCGCGTTTATATTCTAGAATGAATGGCTCGAACTATCCATTTGAAACTGGCCCGAATACGATCACTCAGTCTAAAAATGGCGAAGCAATTACAGCGACTACAGAAAACGGCTATTTCAAAGTAGATACACCTAATGGCGATCACTATGGAAAAAGTATAATATTCTTTAAAGACACAGATGGTTATTTACGCACCATCTATAAAAATATTGGCGGTACTATAGACAATCTTAAAGGAAATCTCGTTTTGGGTCAAAAGGGACCGATATTTGTCGGTGATGCAGACTTCGAAATGGATGATAGTGGCAACATCAACGTAGGTGGCACAAAAGTAGATCAATTAGTCACGCAGACAATGCCAAATGTCGTAGGCACAATAACAGCGGGCATCCGCAGTTATTCTGTACTTACCGATCATGAACAAGGCCAACTAGAGCGTACAAACAGCAATTTCGATTTAGCAATTAAAGGCGACGGTTACTTTAACATCAGAACTGAAACCGGTGACTATTATTCCAGAAATGGCGCGTTCACAAGAAACGGTTTGGGTGAGCTTGTCACATTTGAAGGGCATAAAGTACTCGGGTTAGATGGACCAATCATCATCGAAAGCGAAACATTTGCTGTCAATGAGTTTGGTGAAATCATCCAAGATGGCGAGATAACAGATAAACTTCAAATGACTGCATTTACGAATGTCGCTGACGTCTATAAAATTGGCACAAGCTATTATAAAGAAAAAACTGAATTGACCGGTGAAAAAGTACCATTTGAAGGTGAAATCGTTCAAGGTTTTATCGAGACTTCAAACGTGGATTCTATCACTGAGATGATTCAACTTATAGAGATGAATAGAAACTATCAAACGAGTCAAAAAGTCATTACGACCATAGACGAGATGATTGGCAAGAGTGTAACAGAACTCGGTAGAGTATAGGAGGCTTGACATATGAAAGCAATGTGGTCCGCAGCATCAGGCATGAAAAATCTTCAACTTAAAATCGATACGATTTCTAACAACCTTGCAAATGTCAACACGATTGGTTTTAAGAATCAACGCGTCGAATTTAAAGACATCATGTATGAGAGTTTAACAGCTTCAGATAGACTTGAAGAAGAAGGCAAACCAGTACCTATCGAGATTGGACATGGTGTCATGATCTCTGCAACGCTTAGAAATTTTACAACCGGGAACCTTCAACAAACTGAAAATCCAACGGATTTGGCAATCAATGGCGATCACTTTTTCAAAGTCGTTGATAACAACGGCAATACACGCTATACAAAAGATGGTAGCTTTAAATTGGCGACTACTGAAGAAGGTGCACAGCTTGTCACCTCAGATGGCTACTATGTTCAAGGTATTGATGGCAATGTCGTGTTGGGAGAAAATGTATCTGAAATCAGCATTGACAGTGACGGTTTTGTTCAAGTAAAGCGAGATGGCGCTCAAGAATATGAAGCAATTGGTCAACTCTCTCTTAGTAAATTTGTCAACCCAGCTGGTCTCGAAGCGGTGGGTAAAAACCTATTCAAAGAAACAGGTGCTTCAGGTTTGGCGATAGAGGGTGTGCAAGAGGGCGATCAAACTGAAGTATGGCAAGGGTTTGTAGAAAACAGCAATGTTCAAATTGTCGATGAAATGATCAATCTCATCACGGCACAACGTGCTTACGAGATCAACTCAAAATCTATTCAAACGGCAGATAGCATGCTTGAAATAGCAAACAATTTGAAACGATAGGTCGTCTCGATAATCAGGAGGCATTATGAAAATAGATAGTTCAGTAATAAGTGGTGCTTATAAAACAGCGGCTACTCAAGAAAAAACGGCGATGGAAGCAGATGGATTTAAAGATATGCTTGAAAAAGCAGCTGAAGGCAATGACTTGACGAAACTCAAAGAGGCGAGCCAGGAATTTGAAGCATTTTTCATCAATACGTTATTTAAAGAGATGAGAAAGACGATTCAAGAGGGTGGACTCACTGAAAAATCTCAAGCAACGACGACTTTTGAGGATATGCTCGATGAGGAGATGTCAAAGACAATCAGCAAGACCGGTGGGCTTGGGCTAGCAGACATGATTTACAAGAACATGGTCAAAGTCTATGCGAACAATGACGGAGATTCTACTGTTGATGACAGCATCGAGCAACCGCAATCAATCGACATCAAAGGCTAAATATTTTAAGTCTGATGATAAGTACAAAAATATTATGAAAATAACAAAACTGAGCAAAATAACCAGTAAGACCGAATTTATATTGAATTCGGTCTTTATTATGTTAGTGACTATAGAATTATGGTATAAATTATTCAGATATATGTTTTGCATTGCAAAACTAGGAGGCGGAAATGAGAGGAATAGCACTTGAAGGTGGCGGAGCAAAAGGTGCTTATCACATAGGTGCAATCAAAGCTCTAAATGAACTTGGGATTGACTTTCAAGTTATAACAGGAACGTCTATAGGTGCTGTCAATGGCGCTATCATCGCATCTGGAAACTTAGATTTATTGGAACAATTATGGTTGTCAATGAGCGTAACGGATATGATCAATGTCGATGAAAGCTTGTTCTATAGCATTATGAATTTTGACTTAAAACTAGATCAAGGCAAATTGAGAGGGTTTATTTCGGATACATTCAAACAAGGAGGGTTAGATGTTTCGCCATTTAAGACAAAACTTAAAGAGTTGGTGGATGAGAGTATTTTAAGAAATTCAACGGTAGATTTTGGCCTTGTTTCCCTATCGCTTAGCGATTTAAAACCAGTTGAATTATTTATAGATGCTATTCCTGAAGGAAAATTGCACGATTATATTTTTGCGTCATCCAATTTACCAGTCTTTAAAGATGAAAAATTTGATGATAAGAAGATGCTAGATGGTGCTTTTGTTGATAATCTGCCAATTAATATGCTACTTAACCGAGGATGTGACGAAATTATTGCGATTCGGTTGAACGCAATTGGTAGGATTAGAAGAATCAAGAAGAAAGATCAAACAAAAATAACCTATATTATGCCCTCTGAAGATTTGGGAAAAGTGCTTGAAATAGATCCCGATCGTGCTAAAAAGAATATAACGATGGGGTATTTTGATACATTAAAAATCATGACTGGACTACATGGAACAAAATATTATATATCAAATTTAATAGATGACACGGTCATTTTAAACAGGCTGATCGAGATTTCTGAGACAGCACGCCATAGCATTGCATATGTTTTGGGTGCCAATAAGTCAACGCATCGCGTCATATTTGAAGATTTTTTACCACTACTTGGAGAACTGTTGAAAGTGGATAAAACCAGTTCTTATAGTGAACTTATTTTGAGATATTATGAATTTATGGCAGAACAAGCTGGTATAGATCGTTTTGAAATTATGGATTATTCTACCTTTGTTAGAAAGGTAAATAGGTACTATTATTCTCAAATAGAGAGTTATAAAGGGATTCAAGATGACGTTGTAAACCGCATCATATCGGCACTTCCAAATAAAAGTGCCCTATTGTTGCCACATAAGTTGAAAGCTGAACTCTTGACACATATTTATTTCACATTGATGCAGGGTATTGGAGATACTGGAATTCCAAATTAATCTATGATAAAATTGTAAAAGTTAATGGTTTGCCGGATGGCATGAAAGGAGAAAGTTTGATGAACGCTCAATCGTATTACTCTGAATGGTTAAATAATCCGTATTTTGATGAGGCATTTAGAGCGGAACTTAAATCCCTAGAGGGAAAGACGGCAGAAATTGAAGACCGTTTTTATAAAGATTTGGAATTTGGTACAGCGGGGATGAGAGGTATTATCGGCGCTGGTAGAAATAGAATGAACAACTATATCGTCAGAAAGGCGACGCAAGGATTTGTGAATTTTCTGGTTGAGAGAAAAAAAACGCTCGACAGTACTTTCGACAACTCTGTTGTGATTGCATATGACTCTAGAAGAATGTCATATGAGTTTGCAATAGAAACAGCGCGTGTAATTGCTGCAAATGGCATTACAGCCTATGTCTTTGACGAGGTTAGAACGACTCCGGAATTATCATTTGCTGTCAGACACCTTGGCTGTATGGGAGGCGTCATGGTCACTGCTAGCCATAATCCGCCTGAATATAATGGCTATAAGGTATACGATGAAACGGGTTGTCAGCTTGTGCCACATCTTGCAGATGCTTTAGTTGAGCATGTAGGGCGAATCACAGATTTTTCTATGGTAAAAATCATGGGAAGAAAAGAAGCGGTTCAAGCTAAGTTGATGAAATTGATCAATGAAGAAGTCGATTATCCATATATTGAAATGGTAAAGAAAGTTTCTATTAGACCCGAACTACTTAAAAGTTCTATGCTCAAAGTGGTGTATACACCGCTCCATGGAACGGGCGGCCATACAATTTCGAGAGTACTCAAAGAAATGTCGTTTTCAAATTTGATTCCAGTTGAGGAACAAATGGAACCAGACGGTGAATTTCCAACTTGTAAGCAACCTAATCCAGAATCGGTTGAAGCGTTTGAAGTAGCGCTCAAAGTGGCGAACAAATTCGATGCTGATCTTCTGATTGCAACAGATCCAGACTGTGACCGCATCGGTTTGATGATTAAATCGGGCAACCGTTACAAAGCCCTCAATGGCAATCAAATTGGCTCGTTATTTTTAGAGTATGTATTGTCTTCAAAACAGGGATTAACGAAACAGCATTATGTGGTCAACACAATTGTATCTTCTGATCTTGCGAAAGCGCAAGCTGAATACTATGGTGTGACATTGAAACAGACTTTGACAGGGTTTAAATTTATTGGGGAACAAATTGAACGCGATGCGGCACATTTTGTTATGGGGTATGAAGAGAGTTATGGCTATTTATTTGCACCACATGTAAGGGATAAAGATGCGGTTATGGGAACGCTTCTCGCAATAGAGATGGCAGAGTACTACAAAGGACTTGGTTTATCTTTAAATGATGTGCTTGATAGTATTTTCAAGCGACATGGTTATTATATTGAAGAGACAATCGCCAAAACTTTTGAAGGCAAAGAAGGAAACACAATTATGATGGCTATTTTAGAACGTTTTAGAAATCATTCGGAAGGTTTATTTAACTACATTAAGAAAATTGATTACCTTCAAGATGAAACGGGACTACCTCAATCAGATGTTCTAAAATTTTACCTTGATGACTATTCTTGGATGGTGCTTAGACCCTCTGGAACTGAGCCTAAGCTAAAAATATACTTCTCTATTTGCGACCGAGAGTTCGATCAAGCTAAAAGCAAACTTGATTACTTTAAGACGCTTATGCTTGAGAAGGTACTGTCTTGATGAAGGCCACAAAAGCGTCAAAATTAATATTTGTTAGGGCAGAGGCTACTAATACTAGGCTCATGGGTGTCGTCGGTATAGTCGTACACTGGAGAGATGAAGCTGAACGAGAAATCGTTCAGATTTTCCATTTGGATTATGAAGTTTACGGCATTGATGGATTCTACCACTTGATGGGTCAGGGGTTAAAAGAGCTAGATTCTCTGACTTTGGCGGTTACGGGTGGACTTGGCGGCAATTTTGTATCAATTGATTTCAGAGAAATGGTATATCTACTAAAATCGGCTTTTGAGGTTGATCCAAATAGTATTGAAACACATGTAGATTTTGAATCGTTTTCGGAGACGTTTTTATCTTGGCAAGACGACCTGTCTACCACAGAAATTGTTCGTTTAATGGATAAAATTAACCCTCCGATTACATCGGACATACAAGCCATCAATTTTATGATTATGCGCCTGGTTGGTTGTGATATGAAATCAACTGTAGCACTTTGGAGCAATCAGATGCAACCTCGTAAAACCGACTTCTTTGAAATGCCTTTCACATTGATTAAAAATACGTGTCACTTGATGGAAGATGCATCCAATCGAAATGAAATGACATATCGATCAGAAGCTTTAATCGATTTTGAACACAAGTATAAGCTATTAGTGTTTAAAGTTAAAGTCAATGCATTGACGCATAAAATTGTTAGTGTTGAACACGTTGAAGACCTCATGATTAGTAGCATTGAAGCGGCATTCAACTTGAATAAACCAGAGTTTATGATCGTCACGCAACTCAAGGATGCGTTTTTCGAACGGCGCTTTGCTGATAACAACCCAGAGATGATGAAACAGGAGTATGCACAAGGTCAGCTTTATATTGAGTTCAACGCAGACAATGCCCATGTTTCTCAGAACCCTTATTATCTAAATGGCGATATTTATGCGATGTATTTTTTCTCGCGTGCAGGACAATTGTTAATTGCTTCCTTTTCGAAGGAGAACCTTGAACTTATTGATACTATGCTGGTTAACAATCAAGCGTATGCCGACAGCCTTCAGTTTATTTGTGAACTTAAGACGGACGATCCGATTCTCTACGCTTATATCAATAGTGAGTATCAAACGATTTTTGATTTTTTATCGCAATAAAAAAACCCTTGAACATCAAGGGTTAGTTTTCAGATTTGGTATATATTTGATGGATTCTTCCAACTTCATAAGATCTATATCGGTCAAGCTCATGCTTAAGCCGTTCAATTTCACTGTCTATTTCACGACACGCGTATTCGGCTTGAAGGCCACTTAAAGTACGACGTTGAGACTTTAGAGACTCCAGTTCCAATGACAATCTTTCAATATAATTCATGTAAGGACCTCCTTTCTTATCTTATAGATAATATCGGCAAAACCTAATTTTATTATAGCAGATAATCCTATAAAATATTAATGAATTTTCATAAAGATGGTATTGTAATATCGGATATGGTATGCTATTATAGTCAAGTAAATTTAATAGTAATCCTTATCAAGAGCGATGGAGGGAATAGGCCCTATGAAGTCCAGCAACCGGTTATGCACGGTGCTAAATCCTACGGGTAGTACGGATACCTGGAAGATGAGGTTGTAAGAATATGTCCTCTTCTTGCGAAGAGGTTTTTTTTATGCCTAGGATCATCAATGCGAAAAAGGATTCAGCTGCATTTGCAGCACTAAATCAATGGAGGTGTTTTAAATGTCAAGAAAAAGACTATTTACTTCTGAGTCTGTAACTGAAGGTCATCCAGACAAGATCTGTGACCAAATCTCTGATTCAATTTTAGATGCGATCTTTACACAAGATCCAAATGCGCGTGTTGCATGTGAAACCTCTGTAACAACAGGGTTGGTGCTCATCGCTGGTGAAATCACGACTGACTGCTATGTTGACATTCAAGGTATTGTTAGACAAACAGTAAAAGAAATCGGCTACACAAGAGCAAAATACGGATTTGATGGCGACACTTGCGGCGTACTCGTTGCTATCGATAAGCAATCCGACGATATCGCTTTAGGCGTAGATCAAGCACTTGAGAGTAAAGATGGTACAATGGTAGATGCAGTTGAAGCTATCGGCGCAGGCGACCAAGGCATCATGTTCGGATTCGCATGTGATGAAACACCTGAACTTATGCCACTACCAATCTCGCTTGCGCACAAACTTGCGAAAAAACTTTCTGATGTAAGAAAAGATGGCACATTGTCTTACCTTAGACCAGATGGTAAAACTCAAGTAACGGTTGAATATGATGAAAATGGTAGACCATCAAGAATTGATACCGTATTAATTTCAACACAACACAGCGCAAAAGTTAAGAGAGAGCAAATTGAAGCTGACTTGATCGAATTTGTCATCAAGCCTATCATTCCTGCTGAACTCTTTATCGATACAAGAATCCTCGTTAACCCAACTGGCCGTTTTGTTATTGGCGGACCACAAGGCGATGCTGGACTTACTGGCCGTAAAATAATCGTAGACACATACGGTGGCTATTCTAGACACGGCGGTGGCGCTTTCTCGGGTAAAGATCCAACAAAAGTTGACCGTTCTGCAGCTTATGCAGCGAGATATGTTGCGAAAAACATCGTTGCTGCTGGCCTTGCTACAAAATGTGAACTTGAACTTGCTTACGCTATCGGTGTTGCGCATCCAGTTTCTATATTAGTTGAAACGTTTGGCACGAACAAAGTGCCTGTAGATTTAATTGAAGACCTCGTTGAAAAACACTTCGACCTTCGTCCAGGCGCGATCATCAGAGATCTCGACCTCAGACGTCCAATCTACAGACAAACAGCAGCTTATGGTCACTTCGGTAGAACAGATATTGATTTGCCATGGGAAAAAACAGATAAAGCAGAAATTTTACGTGCTGAAGCATTTGGCAAGTAATCCAACTTATGAAATAGAGATGCACATTGTGTATCTCTTTTTTTGTCTACTTTTGTCCCACTTTGTTTTTAATTGCCATGTATTTTACTGTAAAATTATGTTAAACTATGAACATCAGTTCTAAAAAATCGAGGGACCGTTATGCCTGACAATCAAAATGAAAAAGTGACTTATGAAGGTGTCGTTCAAGACATCATCTATTATAATGAAGAAAACGGTTACGTCATAGCCGTCATGGACGTCATAGATGACCTTTTAAGTATCAAGGGGTGTATTCCCTTTATCAGAGAAGGCGACCGTCTGCGGGTCGTAGGACGGATTGATATGCACGCTTTTTATGGTGAGCAGTTAAATGTCGATTATGTGGAGCATATAAAACCAACGGATGTTGAAGATGTCTTCAAATACTTGGCATCTGGCATCATCAAAGGTATTGGTGAAACGACAGCCCAGTTGATGGTGGAAGCCTTTGGCCGTGATGCGCTTGACATTTTACAGACAGATCCGGAAAAACTTCTGAATATCGCCGGCATTGGACCTAAAAAGCTCGAGCAGATTGTCATGTCCTACAAAGAACAATATGAACTCAGAGATTTTATCATGTATTTTCAGAGTTTGAATATTTCGATCAACCTCGCAATGCGGATCTACAAGCGCTACGGCCATGAAGGGATCGTCATCATTGAAGGCAACCCGTATATCTTAGCTGACGAACTTGTCGGTGTTGGATTCAAACAGGCGGACCAAATCGCCATGAAGATGGGCGTTGATTTTCATTCGCCATTTCGCATCGCCTCTGGAATCAACTTTATACTCAATCGAGAAGCGTCACACGGCCATACTTTCTGTGAACAAACGCAACTGGTTCTTAGAACGACGCAAGAACTATCTGTCAAAGCGGACGATGTCGTTATGCAGATTAGTAGCATGGCAGTTGCAGGTAACTTACATGTTGAAAAGATAGTCGATGAAAAAACGGGTGATGAAAAAGTAATCGTCTATCTACCAAGCCTTTTTTATGCCGAACAACACGTGGCAAATAAAATCTATCAATTGATGGCCAATGCTGAAAAGTCAAAATATCTTGATACAGTAGGCTTCATCAAAGAATTCGAAGAAACAAGAGGCATCTTGTTGGCGGCGCGTCAAAAGGAAGCAGTGGATGCGTCCTTACACAGTGGCGTCTTTGTTATAACAGGTGGGCCAGGAACGGGTAAGACAACCATTATCAACGCGATCATTGGGGCCTATGAATCGCTGAATAAAAAAGTCATCTTATCCGCGCCAACAGGTAGAGCCGCAAAACGCATGACAGAAACGACGCAGCGCGAATCCAAAACAATACACAGACTCCTTGAATTTCAAGGGGAGAGCAATTTTCAAAAGAATGCGGATAACCCTCTCAAGACAGACGTGTTGATCATCGATGAAATCTCTATGGTGGATATCGTGCTCATGTACAGACTGCTCGATGCCGTGGAACTTGGCACACATCTTATATTGGTTGGCGACTCAGATCAGTTGCCTTCCGTCGGGCCGGGGAGTGTATTAAAGGATTTGTTAGATAGTGAATGGGTTGATTCGTGTAGACTCACTGAAATATACCGACAAAGTGAAGCCTCACTTATTGCTGTAAACGCACACATGATTAACAAGGGTGAAATGCCTATGCTCAACAAAGCAGATAAGGATTTTTTCTTTATATCCAAAGGGCGAGCGGATGATATTATGAATGAGATTAAAAACTTGGTGATGGAGCGCCTTCCAAATTATTACAACCTTAATCCTATGGAAGATATACAAGTTCTATCCCCGATGAAAGGATCCGGAGTCGGCGTAGAAGCACTCAATGATATGCTTCAAAATGTCGTTAACCCGCCGAGCAAGAAAAAAACGGAGAAAGTTTTTGGTAAGAAACGCTTTAGAGAAGGCGACAAAGTTATGCAGATTAAAAATAACTACAACCTCGAATGGACGACGAAGTACGCAGAAGAAGGCAAGGGTGTATTCAATGGCGACATCGGATATATCACAGAAATTGACGAAATCGAACGCACCGTAACGATCCTATTTGATCAAGAACGCGAAGTTATCTATGATTTTCCAACGGTAGACGAACTCGTTTTGGCATATGCCATCACAGTCCATAAAAGCCAAGGCAGTGAGTTTAAAGCGATCATCATGCCGATGGCATTTGTGCCTCCGATGCTTATGAGCCGCAATATTCTATATACCGCGATCACTAGAGCGCGTGAACTACTCGTTTTAGTTGGAGAAAAGAGAGCACTATCAGAGATGATCAAAAGAACACAAGAGGCAAAGCGCAACTCTGGTCTTAAAACGAGGCTACTCTATTATAAAGAAATGTTTGGGAATGAATAAAATATTTAGCGTTGGAGCTATAATGATCAAGTTGAAGACGATATATAGGCATAAGCTGACAAAAGGCCTTTTAGATTTCTTTATGCCGTTGCATTTGAATTGCAATTTTTGTGAAGCAGAACTGCCACCAAAGTCTGAACATCCAATATGTGAAGCTTGCAGTAGTCAAATGGTGATGATTGATGGCCATTTATGCGAAAAATGTGGTCGACCGATAGACGTTACGTATGCGCAACATGCGGATTATTTTTTCAGGTGCAAGGAGTGTCAGGAAAATTTCGTTTTCTTCCATAAACATAGAGCGTTTACCCACTATGATGAAGGTGTTAAAAATGGTTTGATGGGTCTTAAGTATAAAAGGCAAGTTTATCAAGCCGTCTACTTTGGAGAGTGTTTGGCAAAGATGGTATCTGCAGATGCGTCACTGCGTGATTTTGACTGCGTGGTTCCAGTGCCCGTTCATTTTCTTAGACGATTGAACCGCGGTTACAATCAGGCAGAGGTCTTAGCAACTCATATGTGCCGACATCTAGGCCTTGAACCGCCTATTGATTTGTTGGTGCGTAAACGCGTCACAAAAAAACTTAAGAATCTCGATAAAGAATCTAGGAAATTGATGCTCGAGAATGCTATAATAGTGGATAAGAATGCTGCCCCTTTAGTAAAAAACAAACGGGTTTTACTCGTTGACGATATTTATACAACGGGAACAACGCTCAACGCATGTGCGCGCGTGCTCTATGAAGCGGGTTGTGAACGCATCAGTTGCATCACAGTAGCAAGGGGGAAATAATCAGGAGGTTGCAAATGGCAGAGAATACTTTAAATGAGCTCAGAAATTGTAAAAAATGCAATCGATTGTTCTCTTCAGTAGATGGATCGACACTTTGCTCTAGATGCAATGTCAAAGCTGACGATGGATTCAATCGAGTACGTGAGTATATATATGATAATCCAACATCGAGTATAAAAGACGTAAGCAAAGGCACAAGTGTTTCAGCAGACACCATCTTAAAATGGATAAGGGATGGTCGTATCATACTCTCAGAAAATTCTAGCATTTCATTTTGCGAACGTTGTAGTTCGCCGATGGATGGTGGGCGCTTTTGCGGCAAATGCGTGAAAGAACTTGCCGATGGATTGAAAGAAGGTATTGGTACAAAGGACAATAGATCCAAAGCAGGTATGCATATTAAAGAAATTGATAGAAAAAAATAAAAATGGACTAAACTAACCCTCATATGTGCCGATATACCTAGTATAGAAATCGGCAGTATGGGGGTGTTTTATTATGAAAATCACAAATCAAATGAATGTTCAAAATGTACTTAAAACATATGGCAAGAACATTAAACAAGCGGAAGTACTTGAAAAAGCAGGGATTGTAAGCGATAAAGTTGAGATTTCTAGCATGGCTAGAGATATTCAAGTCGCTAGAAAAGCACTTTCTAACGCACCAGAAGTTAGAACTGAAAAATTGGATGAAATCAAGCAGCTCATGGCTTCAGGAAACTATAAGCCTTCTGCAGAAGACATCGTAGACAAATTGTTTTCCGGAATAGAACGTGCAAAAATTTAACTGCCGATTTCTTTCCCCCAACTATTACCGGACTTAGTGTCCGGTTATTAATTTATTGAGAATAAGCGCACTCAAAGTGCGAAGATTTTTTTAAGTCACAACTTGCTTGTGACAAAATATGAGCACTAGATGTGCGAAGATTTTTTTAAAGGAGTAAGCTCTATGACGAAAAGTGTTGAACAATTGGTTCAGACATTAGATAAAGAGGCAGAAATCTACCGTGAATTGTTGGATTTATCAAGTCAAAAAAGAGAAGCAATCAAGAATCACAATATCGACCAACTCGAAACGATGGTCAACCTTGAACAAGGGTTAGTCGTTTCGCTCTTCAAACTGGAAGAGTTAAGGGAAAAAGTGGTCGATAAAATTATGCGTGAAGAGAAAATTGAATTTGTAGAAAACGTCACACAATTGGCTCAACTACTGAACACAGATGACCGTAATAAAGTGATCGATTCGAAAAATAAACTTTTGGTACTCGTTAAGAACGTCAGTGATGAATCAAGGTTCAATAACAAGATGATAGAAGATAAACTAGAACTGATCAATTTCAACATTAACTTACTTGCACAAACAGGCGCAGATAGTGGACGATATGATAAAAAAGCGGTTGACGAAGATGGCGAGCGCAAAAATCTATTTGATGCACGTGTCTAGTAATTAATGACTTATATTAATAAAGGAGTGATACCATGTCAGGAGGGTTTTTAGGACTCAATACAGCACTATCAGGGCTTTTTGCTAACCAGAGATCACTGGGCATCGTATCCCATAACATAGCAAACGCTAACACGGAAGGGTATTCAAGACAAGTTATGAACACCAAAGCCTATACACCACAAGTTCTTCCTGGTGGTCTTGGCACGCTTGGTGTCGGTGTTGATATTACTGCGGTTAAACAGATTAGAGACAATTATCTCGATTATAAGTATAGAGTTGAAACGAGTGTAAAGGGTGAGTGGGATGCACGTGCAAGTGTCCTTCAAGAACTCGAAGGCATATTTAATGAACCATCGGACTCTTCTATTGCAGAGCTTCTCGACCAGTACTATGAATCGTTACAGAGCTTACAAAAGAATCCTGAAAACCTTACAGCTAGAACACTTGTTAGACAGAATACAATTGCACTTTCTGAAGGCACGCAACGTATATCAACGATGCTAAAAGACTTGCAGTCAGATCTAAATTTTCAGTTCAAATCAGCAGTAGGTGAGATTAATTCGTTGGCCGATCAAATCGCTAAACTCAACGAGACAATCTACAAATCAGAACTAGAAGGCGGTATTGCAAATGACGTTAGAGATCAGAGAAATGTTTTAGTCGATCAACTTTCCAAACTTGTGAACGTCGACTACTATGAAGATGAACAAAACCGCTTCTTTGTCCTCGTTGGTGGACAGCAACTTGTTGCACATTATCGCAGTGACAAACTTGAACTGGTAGCTAGATCAGAAAAGGTCAACGCAGATGATGACGAAGAAATTATGGATGTTCAGTGGGCAAATGGAAACAAGCTCAACATCACATCGGGTAAGCTTCTTGGCCTACGTGACGTACGTGACAACTTAACAGGTGATAAAAAGGGTATTCCTTACTACATTGACAAACTCAACAATTTTATTGATACGTTTACCAATACTTTTAACGGCATCCATGAGAGCGGTTATGGACTCGATGGCAGTACGGGCAGTTATATGTTTACTATCGATAATATGTCGACATCGGAATACAAATCGTATCTACTTGCAAAAGGTTTCGATGGCTTACCGGCTTCCGAAGTTACCGCGTCTGTCTTAAATGGCGTATCGACACTTCCTGCGGATGAACAACAGAATAAAATTTCGGAAAACATTCAAAATATATTGGCAAACAATCCAAGTTTTGAAGGGAAAACGATAAAAAATATCGATGGCAAATACTATGTGGTCGATCGTATGAAAGCATCACAAGTCACCATTGCTAGAGACTTAGAAGATTTAAACAAGTTTGCTGCAGCAACAAGAATTGAAGACGTCCCAGGTGACGGTTCAAATATCCTGAAAATGATTGAAACAAGACACAATGTCAAACTGTATGAATGGGGTGCACCTGAAGATTTCATCAAGTCTCTAGTATCCAACCTCGGTGTGGATGCTGCAGAAGCCAATCGCGTCTCGACCAATCAAGGGATACTCGTAAAAGATTACAGTTCAGCACGTGATTCTATCATGGGTGTATCTCTAGATGAAGAGATGGCAAACATGATCAAGTATCAGACCGCGTACAATGCAAATGCAAGGATGGTCAACATTTTCGATGAAATGCTTGATTTAGTTGTCAATAGGCTTGGTACAGGCGGCAGATAGGAGTTGATTAGATGAGAATAACCAATTCAATGCTTGTCAAAGACATGCTATGGAATTCGAACAATAACTTGGTTCAAATGGCGAAGCGCCAAAACGAAATGTCTACGGGCAAAGTGATCACACGTCCATCGGATGATCCGGTTGGCATCACACAAGTGCTTAAATACAAGACGGATATCAGGGAATCGCAGCAATACTCTAAAAACATCACCGATGCTTTGGGTTGGCTAGAAGTTTCAGAGAGTTCCATTACAAATATCAAAGACATCTTACAGCGCGTACGTGAGCTTACGGTTCAAGCTGCCAATGGTACGAATACAGCGGATGATTTACAAAAAATCAAAACTGAAGTTGATGAGATGACCAAAGAGATTATCGTAGCAGGTAATTCAACAAGTGCAGGTCGATATCTATTTTCAGGTCTCGAAACAAACAAGAAACTATTCAATCCAGATGGTTCGTACAATATCGATATGACCACTGAAAGACGCGATTTAAAACACGTCATGGGATATGAAGTTTCGGTTGGTGAGACAATGCCCATAGGTGTTCATCCAACTGATTTATTTGGTACAGTGAGTAGCAACAGTTTTTATGAGAACTTTTTATCGAGAGGCACCGCTGAAAGCACAAAAGCGACGCAGTCTTATTTGACAAGTTCAGTAAATTTATCACATGATTATAGTGGTGAAGCATTATCTTTTGATATTGACCTCAATGATGGTTTTGGTGTTTCGACTTATGCAGTTGATGAAACTCTACTTTTAGACACAGCTACGAATCCGTTAACCAAGGATCGGTATGTTGATGCAATCAAAGCGGCAACAAATGGAGCCAACAATCTGTCAGATGTTGCTGAGGTATACTTTGACTCCAATAATAAGCTAGTCATACAGGCAAAAAAGAATGGCGCAGGTGTTACTATTGCAAATACGTCAATTATGACGGTTCCGAATCCGATTGTTAGTGATCCCTTAGTACCAGGTGATGATGCATCTATAGGTCTTATTGAAGGAAAAGCTTCAACCGTTCTTACAACTGCTGCTGTTAGTGCTGAAGGTGGAAAGCACACTATCGTTATACAGCTTGATGATGTTAGAAAAAGCATTGAGATTGATTTTTCAGCACTTAATACAGTTGGTGATTTTAATACTGCCTTACAAGATCAAATTAATACAAACTTCCCACCAGCGGGAACGATTACTATAAATGCAATAGATGGAATGCGACTCGATTTCACACTGAACCCCATAAATGACGGAAAATCACATAAACTTTCAATGGATTATATCGTATCAGAAAAAAGCGAGATGATTGATGATTTACAACAACTAGTTGCTGGTTTGAATACAAACGATGGTGCAGTCATCCAAACCTCTTTAAGCAAGTTGGATAAACATCTGGACAACGTTTTGACTGTTATGGGTGAAATTGGCGGAAAGACAAATCGAATCGAGTTTATTTTATCACGCGTAAAAGAAAATGAAATCACATTTACTGGTCTATTAAGCAAGGTCCAAGATGTCGATATGGCAGAAGCCATTATGTATTTTAAAAACCTTGAAAATATCTATAGAGCATCCCTTTCTGTGGGTTCTAAGGTTATTCAACCAAGCTTGGTGGATTTTATTAACTAAGGAAATTGTATAATTTCCAAGATTAAGATGGAGGCGGTCATATGCCTATTCAAATAAGCACGCAACCGTCTATTATTGGTTGGGATGTTCAGAAGGCTAAACTCGATCAAAGTGGAAATGGAGCGCGTGCTTTAGTTTTAGAATCGACCGCTCCACTACTTGAGATTGAGACACAACAACCGAAGATACTAATTGATCAGAGTCAATCTTTTTCTGAAGCAGGTCTAAAAGGGCTGAAATCTTTTATGAACGATGCTGCGTCATATGGACAACAGATCGTATCGCAAGGTATTGCAAGGATAGTGGATCAAGGCAATGCCTTTATTGAGATTCAATCTAGTTATGATCCTATACCAGATCAAGCACTTAACAATGCCTATGATATATTTGACAAAGAATTCAATTATGGCGCCATCCCACAATCTAGACCTTCAATTACACTGGATAGAGGTCAAGTCAACTTCAATTTCCGCCCGGGTGATGTTAATAATCAGTCGACAGAGCGAAAAGTTGAGATGAACTATACCCCATGGCAAGTCGATTATTATGTGAAACAATACAACAGCATTAACTTTAGATATGAACCATCGCAATTCAAATTTACCGTATAGGAGGCACTTGATGCTTTTAACAACCCAACATTTAGGAGACATACAGTATTCAGAAACGGACATACTTACTTTTGCACATGGTATACCAGGTTATGAGGAAGAGAAATCTTTTATTTTGATTCCTGCAGACGATATCGAATTTCCTTTTAGTTATCTTCAATCAATTTGCAGTTCTGATTTAGCGTTTATTATTACAGATCCATTTTTATTTGTTGAAAATTATGATTTTGAGCTTTCAAAAGTGGATTCAGAAGCTTTAGAAGTAAAATCAGAAGAAGATTTGGCGAATATTTCTGTATTTGCTATAGTAACCATCCCAGATAATGTTGATAAAACGACCATTAATATCATGGCCCCAATCGTCATTAACCATGAAGCAAGAAAAGGACGTCAGATTTTATTAAACGAATTTAGCGATGTGAAGTATCCACTGTTTACAAAAAATGAGGCTTAAACTATGTTAATACTCACGCGAAAAAAAGATGAAAGTATCATCATCAATGGAAATATTCAGATTCAAATTATATCAATAGAAGAAGGCAAAGTGAAGATTGGTATAGAGGCGCCAAAGGATATTGAGATTTTTAGAAATGAAGTCTTTGAAAAGATCCAAAGTGCTAACCAAGAAGCAGCATATAATAGTACGAGCATCAAAGCGCTATCAGATAAAATGAAAGCACTAAATAAGAAAAATGATAATATTTAGTATAAAGTAAATAAATCGAAAAAAGTGCTAAAGTGATTGAGAATATCTCCGATATACTAATTAGATAGTGCGCTCAGACTTACGGCCTGAGTCTGAATACTATAAACTATGTTTGATCAGAATGGATTCTGATCTATAAAACTCAAGGAGGAAATTTTATGAGAATTAATAACAACTTAATGGCAATGAACACGCACAGACAACTTGGTATCAACTCTTCAAA
>JBGSJR010000004.1:0-2411 GCA_041741755.1 Acidaminobacteraceae bacterium
TATGTTTGCTAATGTAATATTGAGCCATTTTGCTAGTCAACGCTCATGAATATTTGAGCCACTTCAAATTTCCAGTACAATATAAACATAAATGTGCTGGAGGATACTGAGGTGATAATTACGATAGAAGACTATGAGAAAATAAGAAGACTGTTTTTAGTTGAGAAAAAATCAATCCGTGCAATCTCAAGAGAAACTGGTATCGCAAGAAACACTGTATCAAAGTATTGCGAAGGTGAAATTTTGCCTGGTACACGAAAAGAATACAACAGAGATAATTCAATAGTTACTGATGAAATTGAAGCGTTTATCAAATCATGTCTCTTCGAAGATCTGACTGAAAACCATAGAAAGCAGATTCATACGGCCAAAAGGATTTATGACCGCTTGTGTGATGAACGAGGGTTTACAGGTGGTGAAAGCACAATCAGAAGATATGTGAAGTCTTTACGAAATGACACAAAGGAAGCAAGTATACCTCTCGAGTTCGATGCTGGAGAGGCCATGCAAATCGATTTTGGTGAAGCATATGGTTATTACAAAGGCTCGAAAATCAAGTTCCAAATTTTCTGTGCTAGATTGTGTCATAGCGCGATGCCCTTTGTGTTTGCAGCACCAAGGAAAAATGCTGAAACATTTCTCGAAGGCATTAAACTTGCTTTTGAGTTCTTTGGAGGGGTTCCAAAACGCGTGATATTTGACAATGACAAGGTTGCTGTTCAAAAGAGCTATGGAAAAACGGCTGTGAGCCAATCTTACTTACATGCAATGATGGCACACTATGTCTTTCGCATGGATTTTTGCAATCGCGCCAGTGGCAACGAAAAAGGGCTGGTTGAAGGACTTGTAGGTTGGTCTAGACGCAATATCCTGGTTCCGATTCCTCGTTTTGATTCTTTTGAATCACTGAATGATCAAATTTTGAATAGGTGTATCAAATATGGTGATCAACACAAGATCCCAAACCGAAAATTAAGTGTTAAAGAACAATTCACCCATGAAAAGATGAACTTGCTTCCGCTACCTAAATTTGCTTTTAACACTGCAAAACGAAGTGAAGCTCGAGTTGATACCTTTGGTCTTGTAAAAGCCGATGGTTCACGTTATTCTGTGCCACACGAGCTAGTTGACAAGTTTGTTACTGTTAATCTTTATGCTACAAGAGTTGATATTACGCTTCGTAACGACATTGTGAGTCGTCATGAAAGACCTATAACCAAAGGTGAAACTGTGTTTGATTTAGCGCATTATATCGATCTGTTAGAGCGAAAACCTCGAGCGATATTAAATGCAAAACCAGTTAAACAAACACTTTCTGAGCCCTTGATGAAATTTGCTACATCCATTGCTACTTCACCAGAGGATCTCGTTAGATTTCTAAGGCTTTGCATTGACTATAAAACTGATTTTCTAACAAGTCTTGTAATGAAACCGTTTGTTAAAACACTTGATATTTTAGTTTCAGAAATAGAGCAATCTATAAATAAAGACAAAACGATAAAAGGACTTACAATTTCATCGGTAATCGTTGATAAAATGCCACTTACAGCGTTTGACCGACTTATTCCAGGAGGTGATTCTTATAGACAGTGCTGAAAAACAGCAGATAAAACTATTAGCTAAAACGCTAAGGATACCAAATTTCGCAAAATACGAATCAATTCTAAGACAAAACGACTCAAATCTATCCTATGAAAATCTCATTATCTTGCTTATGAAACAAGAATTAGCTGCAAGAGAGATAAACCGACACACAAGGCTTATGAGAGCCGCTAAATTTCCTTATGTGAAGACTTTAAGTGAATATGACTATTCACGACTACAGCATATACAACCGGTCTACGTGCATGAATTATCAAGTTGTGACTTCATTTCTCGAAGAGAAAATATAATCATGCTAGGAAATCCAGGTAGTGGGAAAACACACTTATCAATAGCACTTGGCGTTAAAGCGTGTGAAGCTGGTTATCATGTAAAATTTATGACTGCAGCGCGGCTAGTCAATGAAATGACTGAAGCGAAAGATTCGAGAAATTTGCTCAAACTTGAGCGTTCACTTACCAAAGTAGATTTATTAATTATAGATGAGCTCTCATATGTTAGGTTCAACAGAGCTCAGTCAGAACTGTTGTTTCAAATAATCTCAGAACGCTCAGAGCGAGGTAGTATAATTACTTCGAGCAATCTTGAGTTCTCCAAATGGGTTGAGTTATTTGAAAATGAAATGATGTTAACTGCATTAATTGATAGACTTACTTTTAAGTCGCACATCCTTAATCTCAATACTAAAGACAATCTTGGCAGATCATCATTAAAAACTAAATAAGTTGAGCAATTGGCTCAAAAATTCATGAGCACTTGTGGCTCAAAAATTTATGAGCGAGTGGCTCAAATATTCATTGACGAACGCA
>JBGSJR010000005.1:0-5088 GCA_041741755.1 Acidaminobacteraceae bacterium
ATTGCGACAATATTAAGATAGAATGAGTTCCAAATATAAGTGCCTATTACGTCAGCAACTGGTTTTCTATATTTATAAGACATACCAAAATCACCTGTTAAGGTTCTGCCTAACCATTTGACGTATCTAATGTGTACTGGGTCATCAAGACCTAGCATTTCTCTAATCTGATTTTGTTGTTCCACTGTTGCGTTTGAACCTATCCCCAAGTATGCGTTTACTGGGTCACCAGGCATAATCTCAAGCATTGCGAACAATATGATCGTAATGATGAGTAGCACTGGGATCAAGTGTAATAGTCTCCTTAATATATACTTTAGCATCCCTTCACTCCTTAAGACTCTATATTTCTTGGTTTTTAAAGGCGGTCAATTAAGACCGCCTATATCTTTTAACTACAAATTATTCAACAATTTTAGCGTCTTTAAGTGCATAAACCCAGTTATAAAGTGAGCTTGTATTAAAGTCAACTAATTTTGGTGCATAAAGGTCAAAGTAAGTGTTTGCATAAACTGGCATCATAACAGCATCTGCATTTAAGATTTTAGCAACTTCAGCATAGATAGGTTTAGCTTCTTCGATATCCATGATAGCTTTACCTTCGTCAAGTAATCTATCTACTTCAGGATTGCTGTATCTGCTTGTATTGTCCATGCCGCTACCGATGTAGTCAGAGTGGAATGACGTATATAATGTGTGTGGATCTGGAGTTGTGATAGAAGTTGCCAAGAAGAACAAGCTCCAGTTTTCTACGTTTGCATCTGAGTTGTAGATAACATAGTCAAGAATTGTATTGAATTCAAGGTAAGCGACTGTTAACTGGATACCTAAACCTTGACCCCAGTCTCTTTCCCACATAGGGATAAGTGTTGCAAGGATATCATGATCTGGCATTGCTGCAATTTTAAGTTCGAAAACTTTTCCATCTTTGTATCTAAGGCCGTCAGAACCAACTAACCAACCTGCTTCATCTAATAATCCTTTTGCTTTTTCAAGGTCAAAATCGTATTCGATCATAGAACCAAGTAATGTATCGTCGATTGCCCATGAAATTTGTGAGAATGGGTGGTATTGTGTTACAGCAAGTACTTGATCTGTATCAGCATCATAGTAGTAGCTGTTTACGAATTCTTTTGTGTTAAATGCATAGTAAAGTGCTTGACGTACTTTTGCATCTGCAGTTGGACCCGCTTCATTGTTTGTTTTGATATATCCGTAACCACTTCTGTTATATTGGTTGATTGAGAATCCAGCATTTCTAGCTTCAGAAATTTTCTTAGGCTCGATAACACCAGCTAATAAATCAACGCCACCGCTTGTAAGTTCAATGATATCAGTTGTTTGATCAACGAATTTAAGGATGATTTCTTTAACCATGTAGCCTGCGCCTTGGAATAAAGAATTTCTTTCAAGGTAAACGAGTTCTTTTTCCTTAAATTGTGAAATCACATAAGGACCTGAACCCATTGCATCTGTTGTAATTGCTTCAATAGTAGCCGTATTGCCAACAGCAAAATCAGCACCATAATAGTGTTTTGGAATTATTGGAAAAGAGCAGTTTTCAAAGTTAACACGAAGTGCTTCTTTGTAGTTGAATTTTACTGTGTAATCATCGATTGCTTCAACGCCAGTAAATTCAGTTGTTTCTCCAGCATAGTACTCATCGTATCCAACCATGTCTTTTACATATGAGCTGTAACGACCAGTGTAAGATGGATCAGCAAGTACTTGGAATGTAAACACGACATCATTTGCAGTTAATGGTTGTCCATCAGAGAAAACGATATCTTTTTTCATGTTGAAAGTGATCGATTTTCCATCTTCTGAGTATTCCCAGCTATCAGCAATATCAGCTTCGTATTCGCCATCAAAATTTCTGTTGATTAAACGTTGGAATACCATGTCCACAACGTATCCATCATAAGCTGATGAATAGTAGAGTGGGTTAAAGTTACCTGATGCTTCTGTGATACCTACTACTAAAGTGCCACTTGGCTCAGTGCCAGTTGCTTCAGTAGTTGCTTCCCCTGCTGCTGCAGTTGTTTCTGCCACTGCTTCTTCTTTAGGGCTACATCCTGCTAAAAAAGCAGAAGCGACCATAACTAAGCAAAGCAATAAAACTAACGACTTCTTCATTTAATAATCCTCCTTATAAAATGCTAGACTCAGGATGAAATGCCATCCCATGATGCATATATATAAACCTTGCGGTTTATAGCTAAATCTGTAAATCGTGATGCCAATATATCATATATCTAAATAGGAACCGGGTTAAAATGTTTGAATTGATTGAATAGTTTGACAATTCGCCTTAAAAGAAAATTTGAACTGTGATTGTACAATTTTGTATTTTATGTTTAAGATACTTTGTACACATTTTGTTCAAATGTATTTAATTAGAATTTAATATTGGCACTTGGATAAAATAAAAAACTTAAAACATGATTTTAAACAATCGATTCGTATGACGTATCCAATTATTTACTTCTTTTGTTTTAAGTTTGTTCACATGTTGTTCAAGATATTTTTCATTCTACACTACTTTTTCAGAAAATAAAACATAAAATTGCGTCGACTTTTAAATGTTAAAATCTCGCAACATTTTGATATGACTTGATTTCACAAATTATACGAGACTGCTGAATCCCGCATGAACACATACTTTTGTACCCGAAATAATTTTGTTTTATTTGTACACCACAGATTGTAAGGCTTCTAAATTTATGTATAGTTTATTTTATATCGTTATCGATGTTTATTCCACTATCATAAAAAAAGAGAGACTTCATTTATGCACAGTTTTTTTTATATGTTCAAAAATACTTTTGAACAAATCTTAACATTTTTATTACAATAGCGCTAAATTATTACGGTTTTTCGAAATAATAAAAGCCCTCCACAATGACATATGAAGGGCTGCACAATTATTTGAACACCTAAATTTCTCCATTTTGATTGATAACAAGTCTAGGAAATGGAACCTCAATACCAGCTAGATCAAACGCCAGTTTTAAATCTTCAATTAAAGTAAAATGTACATCCCAATAGTCAACCGATAAAACCCAAACTCTTATGACGAAGTTAAGAGACGTTGCATTGTGTGAAGAAAGTCGTACAAATGGCTCTGGACTCTCGATGATTAATTTGTTCTTATTAATGACTTCATGAATCACTGCTTTGACTGTGTTTATCTGCGATAGATGTGAAACTGCCACTTCTAAGTCGACACGTCGCGTTGGAAAGATGCCATAATTGACGACAGAACTATTGGCAATACTAGCATTTGGGATGATTACCGCACAATTATCTGGCGTTGTTAAATGCGTGTAAAATAAGCCTATGTCAGTTACTGTGCCCGCTTGGCCGACCCCTTCCACATAATCACCCACTCTAAATGGCCTTAATGCAATGATTAGAACGCCACCAGCTAAATTGGACAAGCTCCCTTGTAGCGCTAGACCGACTGCAAGTCCAGCAGCACCAATGACAGCGACAAAACTCGTCATCTCAATTCCAGCAGTGTAAATCGCTGTAACAATCACCAAAAGTTTTAAACCCATTTTCATAAAAGATCTTAAAAATGATTGAAGTGTTGGGTCTGTTTTCACCCATGATCGGTTTTTCATGATGCGTTTTTCTATAAATCGCACTATTTTGAATCCTATAATTAATACTAACAATACTGAGATTACTTTGATTCCTAAATCTACACCCATCAGTTTTAAGTCATGCAAAAGTTGTTCTGACATTTAATCCTCCTACAATTTATGAAAAACTGGTTTCATATTATCAAATGTACATATAAATTTAAACCCTAATGACCGAATCAGTTCAATATTTTCCTTATAGTGATAGCCAAGATCATTTGGTTTGTGGGCATCACTGCCAAGCGTTAATATTTCACCATTCATGTCTTTATAAAGCTTTAGTAACTGGTTATGTGGATTGTTATGCCCTATTCCATATCGATGTCCACCCGCATTGAGCTCAATCCCCTTGCCTGAGTAAATAATGTGTTTATATATCTCATAGATAATATCGTCATAGTCGCTGAATTTAACGGATGAAAGTTCTGATTTATATCTCAAGTATAAATCTAAATGTCCTAAAACTGAATAGTCATTGAAGGTTTTTATACTTTGAAAAAACTCTTGATAATAAACTTGAACCGATTCTTTATTTGAGTGGTTTTCAAAATACCTTCTATAATATAAATCTTTTCTCTCAACAGAGTGAATAGAAGCGATTACAAAGTCATAGTTATTTTTTGACACAATCTCAGAGTTTTCCTTACCAAGATGTGGCTGTATACCTATTTCTAACCCATTATATAGTTTGATTTTGCCATCGTATTCGCGTTTGAAACAATTGATTACACGCTCGTGGTCATCTCTATCAAAATCCCAATTTTGCATGGTTTCTGAATCCATATCTGCATCGAGATCAACATGATCAGTAAATGCCAAATCGGTTATGCCAATCTCTACTGCCTTTTCTATCATCTCTTTCATAGGCGTACTCGAATCTGGCGAATAATCACAATGCGTATGAAAATCAACCATCAAAGGTCGATTCAATATTTTATTCATTTTAAACCTCTTTCGTTCCCATTATCTTTGTCATGCTTGTTTGCCATTATGTTGTCATAAAAATAGGTTACCACAAATGTACGGTGCGTACAATTGTAATAACCTATTAGATTAAAATTTGAGCTCGAGAAATATATAGCCGTATTTGTCTTAAATCAGAGATTTAGATTTCACCTGCAAAGTGGCACGCGACGAGATGTCTCGGCGATACTTCTTTGGTTGGTGGTATGATTTCTTTGCAAATGTCTTTAGCATATGGACATCTCGTATGGAACTTACAGCCAAGTGGCGTGTTAACATTACTTGGAATCTCACCGATGATTGCTTCCATCTTCTTGATCTTCGTTGGATCTGCAACAGGTATCGCAGATAACAAGGCGCGCGTATATGGATGCATAGGGCTGTCGTAAAGGTCTTTCTTATCTGCCAGTTCAACGAGTGAACCAAGATACATAACGCCGATTCTATCACTGATATGCTTAACAACGCTAAGGTCATG
>JBGSJR010000006.1:0-146808 GCA_041741755.1 Acidaminobacteraceae bacterium
GAGTTAGTTAGCTACCTTGAATATTACAACAACGACAGAATCAAATTAAAACTGAGAGGACTGAGTCCGGTTAATTACCGGAAACAGTTTCTCAAAGTTGCATAAAAAAGTGTCTAACATTAACGGGTCAGTTCACAAGCATTTCGACTCACGCCTTCGAAACGCTAAATGAGTCGAAATGCTTGACACAACCACTCACACAACCACTCATAACCGCTCAGGATTTTTTGAAAACCGACATATTAAACCGAAAAATGGGTATCAATTAGTCAAGGAGGTGTCTTATATGTCAGAACTCTCAGACCTTGATGATAAAGTGCTATTAGAGAGAAAGAAACGCCAAGAGGAATTTCTTGAACGCGTCGAGAGCAATCTGAGACGTAGCGAGAAGGACATCTGGTTTCTAAAAAATGAAGACCACCCTCAAAAGGATAGTCTCACAAATAGCCATTCAAACAGCCATTCAAAAGGTGCTAACAAATAAGACGAGTCAATCAGTCAAATCTGTTAGCTTTTTTTGTATTGAATAGTAACCCAAACCATACTAATTTGGAAGCCATCATGAACATAGAAAAACTCAAACAACTCGAGACTGAACTCTTAAGATGTTATCAAATTCACTCTGGGAGATTCTGTACGGCGATCAAAGGCGAGGTTTCAACCAGCTCGTGTTGCTTTTGGCGACTTTTGATCTTGCAAAATGGCCGATTCTAACGGTTCTGGGGCTATACTTTAACGGTGATTATGAAGTACCGTACTTTTATCAACGATTTATAAATGCAAACAGGTAAATCACTTGTTACTGACAATGGTGCTTACTGCGGATTCTTGATGATTACCATCGAGTAGGAGGGTGAAAATATGAAACTCAAAGTTCTAATAGACAACAACACACTGATTGATCGTTATTTTATTGGTGAACCTGGCGTTTGTTATTATATAGAATGTGATGGACAAAAAATACTCTTTGATCTAGGCTATTCGGATGCATTTTTGGATAATGGCATCAAAATGGGTATCGACTTTTTAGATTTAGATGCAATCGTAATAAGTCACAGTCATCTGGATCATACATGGGGTATGGAGCCTTTACTTAAGCGACTTAATGAGACACTTATGGAAGCAAGAACATATAAAAGACCACAGCTCATCGCACATCCAGATATATTCGTGCCTAGATCGTTCAACGGCTTGGATGAGTTTGGTATGAACGTTGGAGCTGACAAAGTCTTTAAATATATGGGGAATAAGTTATCTAAAGAACCTGTTTGGATAACGGACAATCTCGTTTTCTTAGGAGAGGTACCACGTTTAAACGCCTTTGAGTCCAAGGAGAGCATTGGTATGATTGTTGTCGACAATGAAGCTAAAGAAGATTTTAGCATCGATGACAGCGCCCTTTGTTACAAGTCAAAAGATGGATTGGTGATCATCACAGGTTGCTCACATTCAGGAATTTGCAACATTATGGACTATGCAAAAAAAGTTTGTGGTGATGCGCGCATCGTAGATGTAATCGGTGGTTTTCATTTACAAAATCCAAGCGAGAAGCAATTAAGTGGCACCATAGATTACTTTATAAAATCAAACATACAGTCGATTCATGCCTGTCACTGCACCGATTTAGGGTCTAAAATAGCCTTGTCAAAAGTCGTTGAGGTGGTTGAGGTCGGTGTTGGGCTCGAACTTGAATTCTAAGTCAATGTGTCAGGCTTTTCGACTCATCGTAAACATGAACAATAAAAACTGCACGTATCGTGGATACGCGCAGTTTTTTTATGTCTATACGGAACTATTGAAATTACAGGCGATGAGTCGAAAAGCTTGACACCACCACTCAGCGCCTCACCGCAACTCAGCCAATAAGCCACTTACTCACGCCAAGATCCGAACATTTTTTTCTCTATCCCATTGACGCGTCTTAGCCGCTGCGACAAATCCTTCTGCATCATTTGCGCTAACGACACCCGCATCTTCTCCGACATTTGCAAGCTTAAGGAGATCCTTGCCGCCTTTGTCGATTGCTATGGCTTTAAGATGACCGAAAGCGTCGCGTACGAAATCGATAGCGGCACCCTCCATGGATAATGTTTTAACACCCTGGTCTGAGAGGATAACAGCAACAGCATCGTAGAGTACGGATGGTGAACCAGCTAATTGCTTATCACCTGGAAGCAATGAGCCATCGGCGAGTTTTACGCCACCCACTTTAGGGGTGATGATTTTTACAGTAGCGCCTGCTTTTGTACAAGCCGCTTTGATTTTATTGATAGTTTTACCATCGGACCCATCAGCAACTAGGATGCCAATCGCACGACCCATAAGCGTATCTTTCATCTTACCGATTAATTGAAGTGCAGGTGATGGCTCGAGTGATTGTACGATGGTAGTCACTATTGGTTTTTCAGGCATTTTTTCAAAAGCGAGACCATCAGCGACACGTTTAGCGAGATCTTCATCAACATGACGGAGATGGGCTACCATTGCTTGTCGGATGTGTAGATGTTCAACCCTGGAAAGTTCAAACACAAAGGCTGAAGCAATGTGTGCTTGTTCATATACCGTTTGACTGATATAAAATTGACGCGCTTGGCTATAGTGGTCAGCGAAACTTTCAGCACGGATGCGGCCTTTCTCACCATTTTCAGAAACGGCAGCGCTGTGGAAACCTGTAGCAGGTGATTCGCGCGGTGACGTTTCAGATAGTGAATTCGGTTCATAGTTCACACGACCCGCTGGTTGTTCCATTTGCATGTAACCATCGCGTTGATGATTTGTTACTGGACATTTAGCCGCATTGATTGGAATTTGGTGGAAATTAGGAGAACCTAATCTGAAAAGCTGGGTGTCATCATAAGAATGAAGGCGCCCTTGTAACAATGGATCATTAGAAAAATCCATACCTGGCACGAGATGTGTTGGACAGTAAGCAACTTGTTCTGTTTCAGCAAAGAAGTTATTTGGCCAACGATCTAGAACCATTCGACCGATAACTTTTAAAGGCACCAGTTCTTCAGGAATTAATTTGGTTGGATCTAAATGGTCAAAAGGAAACTTACTTGCTTCCTCTTCAGTAAAGAGCTGAACGGCAAATTCCCACTCTGGGAAATTACCTGATTCAACCGATTCGAACATGTCTCTGCGGTGGTAGTCTTGGTCTGCACCTGAAATTTTAACCGTCTCATCCCAAATAGTAGACTGTAGACCGAGTTTAGGACGCCAGTGGTATTTAACAAAGGTCGATTTTCCAGATTCATTTATAAGCCTAAAACTGTGGATACCAAAGCCTTCAATCATACGAAGTGAGCGAGGCAAGGTGCGATCAGACATAATCCACAATATCGTATGCATAGATTCTGGGGTTAGTGAAATGAAATCCCAGAAAGTATCATGAGCGGTAGCCGACTGTGGAAAAGCACGATCGGGTTCCATTTTAACGGCATGAACCAAATCGGGAAATTTAATGGCGTCTTGAATGAAGAATACAGGGACATTGTTACCAACTAAATCCCAGTTGCCTTCCTTAGTGTAAAATTTAACAGCGAATCCACGTATATCACGAGGGGTATCGATGGAACCTGCACCTCCTGCGACCGTTGAAATTCGAGTGAAAACGGGCGTTTTTTCTCCTACTTCAGTAAGTATTTTCGCTGTAGTATAATCCTTGAGCGATTCTGTGAGTTCAAAAAAACCATGTACCCCAGTGCCGCGCGCATGAACGATACGCTCAGGAATTCTCTCATGATCAAAATGCGTGATCTTTTCACGTAAGATAAAGTCTTCAAGAAGTGTAGGACCTTTTGGATTGGCTTTTAATGAGTTCTGATTGTCGGAGATTACAACGCCTTGGTTTGTGGTAAGCGTCGCATGATCCCCTTCGACAATTTGGTGAATTTCTGCAGTTTTTCTTACTTTTTCTTTCGCATTTTTTGGTGCTTTTTTATTTTTTTCGGTACTCATAATTGATTGCCTCCTTTTATTGGTGCCGCTATGTGACTTGACAGTAAACAAAAAATAACCGATCATATTTGACCGGTTACGCTACTAGCTCATAACAGAGGCTAGCGTCCATATATGCCTCTGAATTCCACGCTTTCATATTATTTGAAATTAAAGTATATGTTATTTAGATGTGTACGGTATTTAGATGCCGAGTTGTTCCATTTTCAACCGATGTTCTTTCTAATAAACTAAATTAGTAGCTCCCAAGACTATGCTCTTCTATCATCTCTAGTACGACCTCAACATCTTTACCTTTAGCATTTGCTTTAACGAGTGGAAAACAACATGTTCTTCCCTAATGTGAACGAATACATCCATATTTTGGACCTCCTTTTTCTACCGTTGAATTTGTTAGTCTACTCAACTAGTGATACCCTGTAACTAATTATGTTAATCATACGTTGATTTTTATTTCCAATTTGAATCCTTATAAGTGGTTTGCAAATACATTATGAATTTCAACAAAGTGTTTGTAACTCTAATTTTGTGGTAAAAGTTTAGAAGGTTAATAAAAAATTGAGGTGACTGTTATGTTTTTCAAAAAGTTTGAAACGAAAGGACTTGCACATTATTCCTATATGATTGGTGATGGTGACAATATAGCTGTTATTGATCCAATGAGGGACGTACATATTTATATGCATGAAGCGAGAAAAGCTGGAATGAGGATCAAATACATTTTTGAAACGCATAGAAATGAAGATTTTATTATTGGTTCTATGGAGTTGGCTGATAAGACGGGTGCGACTATATATATTTCTGACCATGAGGATCTTGGTCATGTTTATGGCGAACGAATCAAAGATGGCTTTCAACTTGACATAGGCAAGATTACTTTAAAAGCGATTCATACCCCAGGGCATACATTGGGTCATATGAGCTATGCCGTACAAGAAGCGAAAAGCAATAAAACGTATATGGTTTTCACAGGCGACTGTTTATTTATGGGAGACCTTGGTAGAACTGATTTCTATGGCGAAGAGAACCTTGATAAAATGACGGGGCTTCTCTATGAGAGCGTATTCGAGAAGCTACTCCCTATGGGTGATCATGTACTTGTGTGTCCTGCACATGGTGCTGGGTCTGCTTGTGGTGACACCATGGAGGATAGACCTTATTCTTCCTTTGGATATGAAAAGGCGACAAATAAATGGCTACATGCACCTTCAAAAGAGGTTTTTATTGAGTCGTTTGCTAGAATGAGAATCAAGCCAAAGTATTTTGAACATATGGAAGTTTTTAACGTGAAAGGTGCACCGTTTGTTGGAAATGAAATTGTGCTAAGTACATTGACCGTTGATGAAGTCGCTGAAATGAAAGACGATATCCTTTTGATAGACGCTAGAACGAAAGAGGGCTATATTGGTGGACATATTCCTGGATCTATTTATTTACCAAAGGGGAACCTTACAGCATACCTAGGATCTATGCACTTTTCAGAGGGCAAGATTGCATTTGTAATTGACGGGCAAATTGGTGAGATGGAAGAAATCTACTGGTATTGTAGAAGAATCGGATTTGATAATATTGTTGGATACTTGCCAAATGGGATTGAAGTGTGGCAGGAAAAGGGCTATGAAGTAAATCAACTTGCTACCATATCAGCTAAAGTGTATATGGAAATGCAAAAGGGCAATGACTTTATTCTCCTTGATATTCGAGATGACAAGGAGATGGAACACAAAGATCCAGTTGAGAACAAAGTGAGTATTCCTCTTAAGCGCCTCTTTGACAACCTTGACAAGTTGGATAAAAGTAAGACGATTTACGTTCTTTGTGGCTCAGGCAACAGAGCAACAACAGCAGCAGCATACCTAAAAGTAAAAGGGTATGATGCCGTTGTTATAACTGGCGGCGTCGGCATGTACAGAAATTTTGTATAGGGTCCGTTTACTCTAAAAAAAAGCAGGTAGACTCACTGTGCGAGTTTGCCTGCTTTCTCAATCGAGGAGGTTTGAAAATGAATCAAATAAAAAAATCTTTGACTGTCGTTCAACTCAACGATAGCCATGCCTATTTTGATTTGCACCAAGAAATATTCTGGGAAGGAAGCAAGGCCGTTTATCGTCCTGTTGGTGGGTATGCTAGAATTGCAACACTCGTCAAACAAATACGTGAAAAGGTCGGGGATCGTTTACTTTTTTGCGATAATGGCGATACACTGAACGGCACATACCCTGCTGTCAAGACAAAGGGAGAAGCTATGGTCCCAATCTTAAATGCCTTGGGCTTGGATGCGATGTCATCCCACTGGGAATTTGCATATGGACCATCACTTTTTAAAAAGCGCGTTGCAGAACTGAATTTTCCAGTTTTGGCAATCAATTTATTTGATGAAAAAACAAATGAACTGGTTTATCCGGCATATGCAGTGAAAGAAATTGATGGTTTGAGGATTGGTATGATAGGCATTGCATCAAATATTGTCGACAGAACGATGCCTGCTTCATTTAGTGAAGGCGTGCGCTTTACACTTGGTAGAGATGAACTTCCAGCCGTTATAAGCACGCTGCGCAATGACGAACATGTGGACTTGATTATTCTTATTTCTCATCTCGGATTTCCACAGGATATGAAGCTGCTATCAGAAGTGCAGGGTGTAGATCTTTGCCTCAGTGGTCATACACATAACCGGCTTGCAGCGCCTGTTCGTCAAGGTGATGCATTGGTTATCCAATCGGGCTGTCATGGCTCGTTTATTGGTCGTATAGACCTAGAATTGAGCGCGGGTAAAATTATTGGCTATGACCATCAATTGATCGAAGTTGAGTCTAGTATTCTACCTGATCCAACTATGACGGATATCATCGAGCACGTGCTCTCGCCCTTTAAAGATGAGCTCGCAACAATTGTTGGAGAGACTGCAACTGCACTGAACCGTGCCACAATGTTAGAAACCACCATGGATAACTTTTTGCTTCAATCTTTGCTTGAAACTTCAGGTGCAGAGCTTGCTTTTTCGAACGGGTGGCGATATGGTGCGCCAGTCATTCCAGGACCGATTACATTAAATGATCTCTACAATATAATCCCGATGAATCCTCCTATTGGAATTGTTGAGTTGACTGGTGGAGAGCTACTCACGATGCTTGAAGAAAATCTGGAGAGGACGTTTGCTGCCGATCCATTTGACCAAATGGGTGGATACATCAAAAGAGGTCTAGGACTTAACGTGTATTTTAAAATTGAAAATCCAACGGGTCAACGTATTCAGCAAGTGTTTATTGGAAAAGAACCCTTGGAAAAGTCGCGAACATACCTTGCTGCATTTGTAACGGAGCAAGGGGTCGAATGTAAATATGGGAAAAATAGAAGTGCATTAAAAGTTCATGCTGTTGAAGCGATGCAGGCATATCTTGCAACGAACAAGCCCATGCATGCAGAGCTTAGGGGGACTTATTTGGCCATCTAATTTAGTTTAATTTTTCTTTTTCTTCTTACCTTTACCTGGTTTATTTTCCTTCTCAGGTTTGCCCTCATCTTTGTAGCCTTTCGGTTTTTCAAACGATGATATCGGCGTGTTTTCTAGAGATTGTAACATGATTGATTGAAAAATACTTGCAGGGTGGCTACCACCGACAGATTGCATGAGGTACTTTGGATCTAGGGTGTCATAGCCCACCCAAACTGCCGTCACAAGTTCAGGTGTATAGCCGACGAACCAAGTATCTCGTACACCTTCAAGGCCTTTAAAAACATCAATAGCGGGTAGTTCTGTCGTTCCAGTTTTTCCAGCAGCTGGCCTTCCTAGAGCGGCCGCTTTACCAGTGCCCTCGTCAATGACGCCCATGAGTATTTCTGTCAAAGCATATGCACTTTCTGGTGTCATAACGGTCACTGATTCTGAGAAACCATTGGCCATAAGCTCGCCTTCATTTGTGGTGATTTTTCTTATGGTATGGGCGGTATTCATGACGCCTGCATTTGCAAAACTACTGTATGCTTGAGCCATTTGAAGGGGAGAAACGCCCTCGGTCATGCCGCCAAGTGCCAAGCTTAAGTTGTAATCATCCTTATGAACGGGTATACCCGTCGCCTTTAAGAAATTGATCCCTTTATCGATACCAATCTCATTTAATAAAGCAACGGCAGGAATATTATACGAATTGATAAGTGCTTGATACAAGGTGACTCTTCCGTGATAGGTTCCGTCATAGTTATGAGGCACGTACCCATTGAAATCAGTCTCTTCATCTATGAGTTCAGAATTTTTATTATAACCGTTTTCTAAAGCGGGTCCATAAACGGCAAGCGGCTTGATTGAAGAACCGGGTTGTCTTTTTAGTTCAGTTGCTCGGTTGTAGCCACGATAAAAATACTGACCACGGTATCCAATTAAACCACGAATGGCGCCTGACGATGGTTCTATCGCAATTGCAGCACTTTGAATGAGTTCTTCACTGCTGCTTTCAGGAAACAAAGCATCGTTGGCATAAGTCGCTTCTATGGCATTTTGAACGACAGGATCCAGTGTCGTGTAAATATTAATCCCACCTATTAAAACGATTTCTTCACTAATGCCCAGCGTGTTGATAGCTTCGTCGATGACGTGATCCACAAAACTTGGGTAAGCACCACTTGTTTCGACGAGCGGTTTCGTTCTAAGAATAATATCAGTAGAAATTGCCTGTGTATAAGCATGTTCATCGATGCTACCGGCATCATAAAGTAATCCTAGAATTAAATCTCTGCGTTCTTTTGCTTTTTCAATGTTTTTATAGGGTGAGTAGCTCGTAGGTGCCTTAGGCAGTGCCGCAAGTAGTGCGGCTTCTTCAAGGGTCACAGACTCGATGTCTTTTCCAAAATACATTTGAGCGGCATCCTGAATGCCCCAAACCCCTTCACCAAAATAGATTTGATTGAGATAGAGTTCTAGTATCTCATCTTTGCTGTATTTGCCTTCAATCCGCAAGGCGGTTATAGCTTCTTTAAATTTCCGGGTATAGGTCTGTTCAGTTGTTAAAAATAAGTTTTTTGATAGCTGTTGTGTGATGGTGCTTCCACCTTCAACAATACCGCCAGCTTTCAAATTTCTTAATAATGAACGCATAATTCCGCGAATGTCGATTCCAGAATGCTCGTAAAAACGTTTGTCTTCAACCGCTAAAATCGCCTGAATAAATTGATCTGGTATGGATTCAATAGGTACGGCTGTAAATTTAACCGTAGAGCGTTCAGATATTACGACGTCATCTTTATCGTAAATAACCAAGGGTTTTGGCAATGGATTTTCAAGGCTACTAATATCCATAAGGTAAACACTAGAAACCATAACCAAAAAAACGATAACTAAAATACTTGCAAATAGCCCACTAGAGATTAGTAGGCCTTTTATGATTCGAATTTTATTTTGTGAGAGCTTCATATAATGTGGCAACCTTTCATTAAGTGCTTTTCGTTGTATAAATGTGAGCACGATTATTTATATTAATGTTAGAAATAACGATGTAATCATTGGATCGAATTGACTGCCAGAATGTTTAGTGATTTCAGCGATGGTAGCTTCTCTCGTCAGTGCTTTTCTGTAGCTCCGATCATTAGTCATAGCATCATACGCATCGACGATCGAAATTACACGTGCAAGCAAAGGTATATTTTCTCCGCTTAATCCTTGAGGGTAACCTGAACCATCCCAGTGTTCATGATGACATAAGATGTATGTGGCAATAGGTCGGAGTTCTGAAGAAGACATAGCAATTCTGTAACCGACAGCGGGATGCTTTTTCATTTCTAGCCATTCATTCTCAGTAAGTTTGTCTGCTTTTTCGAGAATGCTCGTGTCAATACTCATTTTGCCGATATCGTGCAATGAGGATAACAATACGAGTTCACTGAGTACATCTTTGCTTAAACCCATGGCTGTCCCCAGTTTTATTGAAAGTTGAGTCATTCTTGCAGCGTGTTCTTCCGTTTCGTGACTTCTTTCAAACAATGTTATCCTAAGCGATTCTAGTAAAGTGCTATGAAAGCTTTCGCGTTCTAGAAGTTTACTTCTGTACAAATAGTCTTCTGCCAATTTACTGATTGAAGATAGTGACTCGTCAACATATGTTTTGGTAGCAGTTCCCATGGATATGCTTAAATTTAGTGAAACTTTTAATAAATCAAGTTTGAGTGCTTGGCATGACGTTTGGATGCGATTGATAATCTCCTGAGCTTCTTGATTGTTTGTTCGTGGTAACAATAATGAAAATTCATCACCGCCAACGCGTGCTAATACATCGCCTTCTCTTAAGTGCATACTGATTATTTTTGTCGCTTCAATAAGGGAACGATCGCCGTCAGCATGTCCAAGTGTATCATTTATTTGCTTCAAGCCATTGATATCGGAAATAATTACAGAAAAGGGAAGGTTCTCTTCTGTATCGAGGTGTTTGAATGCCTCTTCATAAAAAAATCTATTATAAATGCCTGTTAGTGAATCGTGATGACTCAGAAAATCAATTTCAGCTTCTTTTTTTTTGAGTTCAATTTCAAGGCATTTTCGTTTAGCAACTTCAATATTAAGTTCACGTGTGCGACGTGTGACCAACATTTCATAATATTTTGCAATGGTTGTACGATCATTATCAATCAAAATTTTTAAATTATTTGCTTCCATGCCAAAGGCCTCCCTAAAAATGTTGTTATATTTTTCTCGCTAAGTTTAGTCGCCGCCAACCAGAGCAAATATAATAATAGATTGTTTCATTTATACTGGGTTAACACCTGAGGCAACCATTTTATTGCATTGAAACACAATTTATTTCTTGTTGCCAATTTTTGTAGACTCGAATAAGCAAATTTGATGCATGAATGTGTTCGATTACTTTGGATTATGGGATTATAATGTTAAACTAAAATAAATAAGACAGGCTGCAATAAAAACTGCCTATGATGCGTTAATGTGATGTAAGGAGAAAACTATGCTACTGTTCGCCTTTGTTGTGGAGGATTCCGTTTCAATACTCCCCAAGTATAACAAACTGAATATCGATGAAGGCCTTTTCAGGCGCATTGGGAACGCGGATATGATAGCTTTTGATGAACTGTACCACATTACGGAACGCGCGCTTTATACGTATGCGTTGTCACTTTCGAAAAATCATGAAGAAGCTTTAGATCTGATGCACGAGACTTATGTGAAGGTGTTATCAGCTGCACATCTTTATAAACCTTTGGGTAAGCCTTTGGCGTGGCTCTTTACAATCACCAAAAACACTTACTTGAGCCAACTAAGAAAAAGCTATAGAATCATTCACATGGATAATGAACAGATTAATAATGATAATCGTTTTTCCTATATTACAGACCCAGATGATAAAATTGTGTTGAAAGTCGCTCTTGACCAATTGACTCAAGAAGAGAGTCAAATTGTATTGTTGCATGCCGTAACAGGTATGAAGCACAAGGACATTGCAATTAGCTTGGGCCTTGGACTTTCAACGACATTATCTAAATACCATAGAGCTATCAAAAAAATGAGGAAGCACTTAGAAGAAATGGAGGGTGCGGTATGAATGAAAAGAAAATTCTTGATCATTTGTCCAGTGGTATCGAGCAAGTACCCATCCAATTACTTGATACCATAAAAGAGAAGCCGATAGTTAAGCAACTTTATCATGATGCGATTACTAGACAAAAGAAATCGATGCCGTCAATAAGAATTATGACAGCTGTAGCATCTGTTTTTTTTCTTGTAACACTTTTTAATCTACAGATTCAATATAGAACAGTTGATAGTCGCGTTTATTTGGATGTTAATCCAAGTATTATAATAGAAATCAATAGGCAGGAAACAGTCATTGATATGATTGCCCTTAATCCGGAGGGCGATCTATTAATTGAAGGCTATCGTTTTAAAGGCAGAACACTGAATCAAGTGACTATCGATCTAGTGGATAAGTTAGTGTTATCAAATTATATTTCAAAAACAGACGATTTGATGTTGGTATCTGTCTACAATGCCAATATGGAAAAGGCAACTGTTCAAAAAAACCAGATCAAGAATGTGATTATTCAACATTTAAAACCCGAGAACATACGTCCAGTCATTTTGACGCAGGCTATTGAGCAAAGCAATACTGTTAAAGATATGGCGAAGCAATACGAAATATCAGAAGGAAAGTTGACGCTGATACGCAACTTGATGATTCTATCGCCAAATCTTAAGGCGGATGCACTTGCAAAGCTATCCCTAGAACAACTAGTAGGATTAGCACTATATATGGAATTGGATTTAAGTCCAGTTATCGAAAGTAATGAACGGGATCGGATCTCTGTTCCTGATACTATCAAAGAGATATATAAGATCATTGATGACGATACAAATGATGATGGGGACGATGCCATCGATGTCATCGATTCGGATGATGCAGATGACGCTGACGACGCAGATGACGACACCGAAGCAGACGACGACACAGAAGCAGAAGACGACATCGAAGCAGACGACGACACAGATGTGAATGACGATTCTAATGACGACGATGATTCAAAAAATGATGCAGACGAAGTCGAGAAAAAAACGAAAAAAATTAAGAAGAATACACCTACAACCTCAGAAACTGAAACAAATTCGAGGCTGTCAGCTACAGATGCACGTCTTGTCGTTATCAACAAATTTGGTGGCATCATAGAGAAAATTGAATACACATATGATGAGGACGATCCCCATTATGAAGGAGAAGCATTAAAAGAAGGGTCAAGAGTTACCTTTGAACTCAATGCACGGACTATGGCTTTTACAAAATGGGATATAGCTAATGACAGCGGTTGGGATTCATTTTCAGAGGCAATTCCAAATATGATCACCATGAATCAAGCCGCTAACTTAGTGATTAATAAGTCTAGGAAGTCCAACACATTTGTCCAAAAAATTGATTTTAAATGGGACGAATCTGAGCCACTTTTTCAAGGTGAGGCCTTTAGTGAAGGGATGAAGTACACGTTTGAAATTGATGCTTACAGTAGTGATTTCAACAAATGGGATAAAAGTAGAGGCGACGATACTTGGCGTGAAAAATATTATAATATTAGCCCTTGATTATCTTTTTTCCTAGTATGTTATACTGAAAGTAGTAGTTGAATAAATCGGAGGCTTATGTCGTTAAAACGAAAAAGAAAACATTATTTTGAAGGCTGGTATTTTAAGCATGTCTCAGCTGATGAAAAACATACTCTTGCACTAATCCCAGGTATTAGCATTGATGGTTCAGACAGTCACAGCTTTGTTCAGGTTATCATGTCACCTGACATCAAAACCTATTATTTCAGATATCCTTTAGAGGCTTTTAGGTCTACGGAAGAGCCGTTTTCAGTAACCATAGGTGATAATGTTTTCACTATGCAAGGTTGTAAAATTGCACTCCTGGATGAATCGCAAGTCGTGTCTCAAGGCATCTCAATCACTGGAGAAGTGCGCTATTCAAACATTACACCGATAAAAACATCGCTACTTATGCCAAATATCATGGGATTTTTTGCCTATATTCCAAATATGGAATGCAATCATGGCGTCCTTAGTATGCACCATAAGTTGGCCGGTCATATAAACTTCAAAACGCCAAATGATCATAAAACCTTCGATTTCAGAGAGGGAAAGGGGTATATAGAGAAAGATTGGGGCACGTCGTTTCCAGTGGAATACATCTGGATCCAGGCCAATCATTTCGAAGAGGATAAGTACAGCTTTATGTGCAGTATCGCAACAATCCCTTTCGGACATTTTTCATTTAAAGGTCTTATAGCCAATCTACTTATCGAAGGGGTAGAATATCGCTTTGCCACTTACAACCGCACGAAAGTCAAGAATCTAATCATTGAAACGGATCGCGTTTCATTTGAGCTTATAAAAGGCGACATAGCACTTACCTGTGAAGCGAGGCTCACCGAATCGGGTGCATTGAAAGCGCCAAAAATGGGTGAGATGCAAAGAACGATCAAGGAAGGGCTCAGCGGAGAAGTTAACCTCATACTAAAGCGAAATGGACTAAAGCCGCTGAATTTAAAAAGCGCCTGCACAGGTATCGAAATCGTATTTAAATCTTGATGATATCCTTGAATCGAATACAAATTTGTTGGAGGGGTGTATGGGGAGTACTTATTTTGAATGGGATAAAGACTTTTTAACAGGCGTTGAAATTGTTGATTCTCAACATTATGGACTGGTAGAAGTAATCAATGAACTATTGAAATTGAGCTTTTTAAATCAGAAAATAGAATCCGAAATAATACTGGAATTAGAAAACAAATTGACCAATTATGTTGTTATCCATTTTGATACAGAATACGAATTGATGAAACGATATGGCATCGATAATAGACATGTTAGCAGACATCAATTGTTGCACAATGATTTCATTAAGACAGTTAAGACATATTTCTTTGAAAAATCCGAGTTATCTGATCCAGATAAACTGAGTGAAATTATTGAATACTTGATTAGGTGGCTAGCGTATCATATTTTAAATACTGATAAAAGTATGGCCAGACAAATTAAATATATCACTGAAAATGGACTCTCGCCTGAGAATGCTTATGATCAAGATGAGACGATATCGGTTGCCACAGCTGAACCCTTATTAAAGGCGCTGCGTGCATTATTTTATTTGATTTCACAGAAAAATAAGGAGTTGGAGCAAAAAAATCAAGAGTTAGAGGATAAAGTGGTTCGAAGAACCCTTGAACTCCAAAATGCGAATCGCCTTCTAGAACAATTATCCATAAATGATGAATTAACCGGGCTCCCGAACAGAAGGTTTGTGATGACGGAAATAGAGCGTCTGCTAAATAATTTTGAAAGATATGGCGCTGTGTTCTCGATTTTGTTTATAGACTTAAATAAATTTAAAGCGGTTAACGATACGTTTGGTCATGATTATGGCGATGCGGTGTTAATTTGGATGGCAAAATTTCTAAAAGAGAATACGCGAAAATCTGACATTCCATGTCGAATTGGAGGCGATGAATTTGTGATTCTATGTCCACATAGTGATGGAGAACAAGCTTTTACGCTTGCCAATAAGCTTGTAGGATTAACACAAACAATGGAGAACAGTGAAAGGTTAGGATTTTGGGAACCTTCATTCAGTATAGGTGTTGCAGAATGCGATCAAACTGTAAAAGAATCAAGCGATATACTAAATAAAGCGGACAGTGCTATGTATGAGTCTAAGAAACTAGATGGAAAGACTGTGGTACTCGCAAAATAATATTACCTTTTAAAAACAGCAAAAACCTCTTGAAATCAAGGGGTTTTTGCTGTTTTATGTCTATGGCTTGTTATGAAATTTCCTCAGTCAAATTAGTGTTAGAAATAATGCGGCAATTTCTGGATCAAATTGTGTGCCTGAATGCAATCTATAATCTCTTGTGCGTCATGAGTGTAAAAGCCAGATACAAACACTCTTTTTTTTATTTTGGAACTTAATTAATGTTAAGTGCGTCATACTTGAGAAAACAAAAAAAGGAGAAAGCAAAATGAAAAAAATAGTTTTACTGACAATAATGAGTGTCGTGTTGATTTTAGGTACTGGCTGTAGCCAATCCGGTGGAGAGACATCATCGGAAAATCCTGTTTTAAAAGAAGAACTCAGTGTGATTTTGGAAACCATTTATGAAAAGTCTGGCATAGAGCTTCCAAGTCTCGCGAACACTGAACTCACAGAAGAAAATGAAGCTTACTATATTGGGACAAATGATGTGGCGTATATTGAAGCGGTTGCATCCGAACCGATGATGAGTTCGATAGCGCATTCAGTGGTATTGCTTCGCGTAGAAGAAGGGGCAGACATTGAAAAAATCAAAGAAACCATCAAAACCAAAGTGGATCCAAGAAAATGGATTTGCGTAGGGGTCGAGGAGGAAGACGTCATCGTAGACAATATCGGCAATTTAGTGATTCTCATAATGATTAATGATTCGACACAATTACATGATGCATTCTTGACGCTTGCAGAATAGCAGCAGTTAACCCATGGAAATGAGGAGGGAGAAATATGGTTTTTTCAAGTATTACATTTATCTATTATTTTTTACCTCTGATTCTCGTGGGGTATTTTTTTACGCCTGACCGTTTTAAAAATTACACGCTTTTATTTGCCAGTTTGGTTTTCTATTTTGTAGGAGAACCTATCTATATTTTATTGCTACTCGCTTCAGTGATTATCAATTATATCGCTGGACGTGAAATTGAAAAACATCTGGACAGGCCCGCTTCGAAATGGATCCTCACTGTGGCGATCACTGTAGATATACTAATCCTCGCACTATTCAAGTACTTCAATTTCTTTGCTGAAAACATTAACGCATTATTTAAAACAGATATGAAATGGGTGACCATTGCGCTACCTATAGGCATTAGTTTTTACACGTTCCAAATCATGAGTTATATCATTGATGTTTATCGAGGAGAGGCGAGAGCGCAAAAGAACATAGGTTATCTAGCACTATACGTTTCATTGTTTCCACAGTTGATAGCCGGACCTATTGTTAGGTACAAGACTATAGAAGATGAACTCATAAACAGAAAACACACCACAGAAAATTTCGCGTATGGTGTAAGGCGGTTTATTTTTGGGCTACTCAAGAAAGTGGTTATCGCAAATCCGCTAGGCACCTTATGGCAGCTCGCGGAATATGCAGATCAACCAACGGTGCTCTTTTACTGGCTAGGCTCAGTGGGCTTCATGCTTCAGATATACTTTGATTTTTCTGCATATAGCGACATGGGCATTGGCCTTGGCAGAATGTTCGGATTTCACTTTTTGGAAAACTTCAACTTTCCTTATGTATCAAAGAGCATCACAGAATTTTGGCAAAGATGGCACATGTCTCTTGGCACTTGGTTTAGGGATTATCTTTACATTCCACTAGGTGGCAATAGGACGACTAAACTCAAATGGTATCGCAACATAGCGATTGTTTGGCTAGCAACGGGTATTTGGCATGGTGCGGATTGGAATTTTGTTTTATGGGGTGCTTTTTTTGGCATGATACTCATTCTAGAAAAACATTTTTTAAACCGCCAATTGGAAAAACTACCCTTGATTTTTAGACATGTTTACACGCTCAGCCTCATCCTTTTCAGCTTCGCTTTGTTCAACGCATCGAGCTTAACAGAGGCGGTGACAGTCATGGGCGGCATGCTCGGGCTCTCTGGAATCCCCTTATATTCAGAGGCCTCCCTTTATTACCTTATGAGTAACAAAATTCTTTTAGTGGTTGCTATGATTTTTTCCACTCCACTTACCGCAATCGTTTGGAAGCGTTTGTCCACTGGTCGACTCGGAAGATTGGAACCGGCAATGTTGGTGATGATACTTATCGTCGTCACTGGATTTCTTGTAGATTCTTCGTTCAACCCATTTCTTTATTTTAGATTTTAAGATCAATGAAAGGCAACTTTATGAAAAACAAATGGATCACCGCGTTATTTTCACTAGTACTTGCCGCTGCATTTATACTGAACCTCTTTACGCCAGATAGGGCAATTTCAGAAACTGAACGCCGAAAACTCGCTTTGTTTCCAGCATTCTCCGTAGAGTCAATCCTAATTGGTCGATTTTTTGAAGATTTTGAAAAGTATGCTCTTGATCAGATGGTGTATAGAGAGCCATTTAGAACGCTCAAAGCACAAATTGAATACAAGATTTTTGGAAAATATGACAACAATCTTTATTTTGTCAAAGATGGACATGCTTTCAAAATGGATCGTGACTTTAAATTGCAGAAGTACAAGGACATCGCAGAAAAAATCGAAAAAGTGTATACGCGTTACCTTGAAGGCATGAAAGTTTACCACGCTTTCATTCCAGATAAAAACTACTTCATTCGGGAAGAGGGTAAATATTTGTTCAAGGATTACGCGGCCGTGATCAATACACTAAATACAAACATCACACACTCAACCTATATTGACCTATTTGGCAGTTTGACACTAGACGATTATTATAAAAGTGATCTTCATTGGAAACAGGATCACCTAGGCTCTTTGATGCAAACACTTGAAAAAGCCATGGCATTTGAAACGGTATTTGATCTATCAAATTACACCACCCAAACACTCTCGCCGTTTTATGGCGCCTATCATAGCGGTGTCAATGGCCTTATAGGTGCGGACACGATCAGTTATTTAACGAATCAAGCGATTCGAGAGGCTGCTGTCGTTCATTACGGCGAGAACGGAGAAATGGTAGCCAAAGACCTCTATGATCTAAAAGCGTTTAGTGGTATTGACGGTTATGACTTATTTCTTTCTGGACCGACGCCCATTGTAAAAATCCAAAATGCTTCTAACACATCAGGAAAATCTCTTGTGATCTTCAGAGATTCCTTTGCCAGTAGTCTTGCACCCTTGTTAATGGCTGAATACAGCACCATTACATTGATTGATTTGAGATATATTAACATCGACCTCATTGGCGACTATGTTACGTTTGATACTCAAGATGTGTTATTTCTATATTCCATGACAAATAAAATGACCGCTATCATTAGAGATAGCGGTCATTTTATTATATAAAGTTAAACGATGCCAAATAATGCCAAATAATGATTTGTGAGTCGAATAGCTTGACACAATCACTCGCTTGAAAGTATTGGTTTTAGAACATACAGACAATGTCGCGATAAATTGTGCGAAAATTTTGAAAGATATTGTTGACAAGGCATATCGGGGTGAATATAATAAAACTGTAATAGTTCACGAAGTTAACTAATTGATTAAAAACACGAAACCGTTTAAATAGAATGCTTTTGTGATTTTTATTTTGTTAGAAGAGAATATTGTTAAACAAGTTAACTAATAAGGGTTTGTAATAAATGGCGTCATTTGGAATGCTCAATTAAAATAATGAAAGATATGAGGAAGGCTCAATGAAAAGAGGATTAAACTCAAACGATGTCAAAATAGGCAATCGTAGTAAAGTTCTTAAGATTTTGAGAAGTGAAAGGCAAATATCACGTAAAGATATTTCCGATCGATTGGGTTTAACGAAGTCGGCTATAACGGGCATAATTTCTGAGTTGATTGAAGAGAATATCATTATTGAAACAGGCTGCCAAGAAACTGGCGCGATTGGTAGAAACAAAATACAACTGGAACTTAACAAGTCATATGGATATGTGCTCGGTCTCTCTATTTGTGAAACGCACTTGACTTTGTTGCTGACTAATATTTTAGGGGAAACCATTGACACTTATGCTTATGAATTTCTAGATAATAAGAAGTACTCATATGATGAACTTGTTGAACTTGTCGTTGATAAAAGCTTACTCTTGGTTTGGAATAATGGAATAGAAAAGCAGAGAGTCATTGGGTTAGGCATAGGCTATATCGGCGAAATGGATACGATCGACGTTCACGCAATTGAAGAAAAATTAAAAGAATGGTTAAAATTAGATGTTGTTTCAGCCAACAATGTTAAAGCATTAGCAATGTCTCAAATGGACTTCACGAACCAGATGTCTAGCGAAGACTTTTTATTTGTAAAGTATGGACCAGGTCTTGGTATGAGTATCGTTCAAAGCGGAAGAATTATCGATGGGTTTGAAAACCGTGCGGGTGAGATTGGCCATACAATCGTTGACATGAACGCGGATACCTCTTGTCGTTGCGGCAGAAAAGGTTGCTTAGAGTCTTTAATTTCAGAAAAAGGCATCATAAGAGATATTGAAAAATATGGCGAAACATATCAATCGCTTATTATCAATCGAAAACTTTCAATCATAGATTATAGCCGTGTCAATGAATTGATTCGATCAGGTGATCAAGCAATTACTAATATCTTTGAGCCAAGATATGATTATTTCGCTAAGGCTTTGGCAAATGTCATTGTATTGTTCAATCCTGAGTATGTTTGTGTATATGGCGCGATTTTTAATCAATCTGTGATCTTTGATATGATTAAGTCGCGTGTGGATGCCTATTTAGGGGCGAATACGAAATCTAGGATCAAACTCTCAACTTTGGATCCTGGTAACAATGCCATTGGTTCTGCCGCTTTAGCACTAAGGAATTTGTTTTATAACGTAGGGGGTATTAAAGCTTAATCAGCTTATTTGTGGCCAATAGAGTCACTTTAAGATAATGAACTAAATAGGAGTTTGAAGGGGGATCATAATGAAAAAGTTTATGAAAATTCTATTTGTAATGACCATGATATTATCTTTGGTTATTGCAGCGACTGGATGCCAGTCAGAAACAGAGCCTGAGACTACTGAGAGCCTAGCGGCATCAACTGAGGCAACAGAAGCAACTGAAGCAACTACAGAAGCAAAAGCATCAGGTAAAAAAGAACTTGTTAAAATCATTTGTCCATATGGCGTAGGCGGAACAGCAGACGCAATTGCTAGAAAGTATGGAAAAGTAGCTGGCGATTTATACCCAGAGTATGAGTTCGTCGTAGAGAACAAAACAGGCGGCGATGGTTTCGTAGCTGCAGCTTATTATCAAAACGTCGACGTCAATACTAAAGAGCTTTTAGTATTGGGTTACGGAAACGCTTATCGTCATGATATCGGCAAGCAATTCGGTACTGAAGAAGTGCCTTATGACTTGAGCAAAATCTTACCGATAGCAACAGTCGATGACAGAACTTGGATTCTTTATGCAGCACCAGGCACGACACTTGAATCAGTTATCGAAAAAGCAAAAGCAGGCACTTTAAAAATGTCTGGTGGTAACCCACTATCAGATCCACACTTAGCTTTAGGTTCGATGTTGGCACTTGAAGGCGGAAAAGTCACGGTTGTCGGTTATGACGGCGGCGCTGCTCAAAAGCAAGGCTTAGTAAGTGGTGAAGTAGATGTATTTGTCGGTACGACACAAGCTGGTATGGAAGAAGTCGAAGTTGGCATACTGATTCCGCTTCTTGCATTTAGTGAAAAAGGATACGAAGGTTTATTAGGTCCTGATGGTCCAATTTCTGTTCCTGGATTATCTGAAAACAGAGCAACTGCACTCGATCCTGCTAAAGATTACACAGGTTCAATCCTTCTTGCTGGTGGTTTTATGGCAGGTAGAGCAGGTGCGGATCAAGTTTGGGTTGATAAAGTTGTCGAAATTACTAAAGCTGTTTGGAACACACCTGAATACAGCGATTGGATGATAGAAATCGGCTTAAATAGATTTGAAGTATATGGCGATGAAGCAGTAACTTTACTTGCAGATGCGACACAAAAAGCTATAGGCGCTTATAAATTATTAAGCGGAACAAAGTAAAATAGTGAAAATCAAAAGGGGAATTGCGAACAGAGATGTTTGTAATTCCCCAATATTTAGGATTTTATGGGGGTTCTCATGCAAGTTAAGTCAAATTTAGTCAGTGGCATATTGTTTGCAATTATTAGTATCATTCTCATTTTACTCGTGCCATCGGAAGTACCAGTACCGGCCTATGACAATGGTGGTCCAAGCCCAAGAATGTTACCTTATATGGTGCTATATGGCATCTTAATCTGTTCAGCGGGACTCATTATTCAGAGCGTATTTTTTAAAAAAGAGAAAATAATATTTTTTGATATAAAACTCGAAAAAGCATCTTTTGTGATTCTTGGCTTGATGATCCTTTTCGGCGTATTGACGATTCAGTTTGGGTTTATCATCGGCATCGTAATCGCATTACCGCTGATGTTGTTTGCGATGGGTGAAAGAAAACCATTTATCTATATATTTACGGTAGTTGCCGGAATCGGTGTCTATTACTTGTTTGTAGAGGTCTTTAATATATTTCTTCCAGTGATCGGGGGGTAACAAATGGACGTCATTTTAAGTGGTTTAATGGAAGTACTAACATTTTACAATTTTATAGTCATCGTTTTATCATTAATACTCGGTATGATTGTAGGTTGTATACCTGGATTAACTGTTACCCTTGGTATTATACTTTTGCTCCCGCTTACTTATAATTTTTCATCACCCGCTTCTGCGATCATCGCTTTGCTCTCAGTTTATGTCGGTGGCATGTATGGCGGATCAATTAGTGCAATTTTACTAAATACACCAGGAACGAACGCCGCGATCGCAACGACATTTGATGGCTATCCGCTCGCTAAAAAGGGAAAAGTTAAAAAAGCACTAGACGTATCTCTTTATGCATCAGTAGTAGGTGGTGTCATCGCTGCATTATTGCTTCTTTTCACGTCTCAGTTTTTTGCTGAGCTCGCATCGAATTTTACGTCCACGGAATACTTTGCGCTAGCGGTACTAGGACTCTCGCTGATTGCAGGTGTAAGTGGCGACAGTTTACTTAAGGGCATCATGGGCGGTCTTATCGGTTTGTTTATAACAATCGTTGGACTTGATAGTGTTTCTGGTGTTTCACGATTCTCTTTCGGAACGATGTTACTTTATGAAGGGTTATCGATCATGCCAGCTATGATTGCGATGATTGCACTCATTGAAGTGCTGAAAAAAGCGCGGGATTATATCAATACAAAAGGTGAACTCGGCGATATATCCAAAATTGATAAAGAAGGTATGACAAAGAAAGAACGCAAGTCGATATTTCCTGCGATACTAAGGTCCACAGCCATTGCTTCTGTCATTGGTGCGATGCCAGGTGTAGGTGGTGGTGTTGCACAGTTCTTATGTTATAACGAAGTAAAGCGCGCTTCAAAACACCCTGAAGAATTTGGGAAAGGCAGTTTAGAGGGCATCGCTGCAGCTGAGGCGAGCAACAACGCCATCGTTGGAACAGCTATGATTCCACTATTGACTTTAGGCATACCTGGTGATGGTGTTACGGCTATACTTTTAGGCGCATTTATCATTCACGGGATTATTCCAGGGCCGACGATGTTTACAAAACAAGCGGTTACAGCATATGCCATCATCTTTGGCGTCTTGATTGCAAACATATTGCTCTATTTTTTAGGTCTTCTCTTTACAAGACAAATTGCTAAAATCGTTCAAGTAAGATATAGCTACTTAGGCCCATTGATTACTGCATTTTGTTTTGCAGGTGCATTTGCTGCAAATGGTTCTGTTTATGAAGTCATCTTGATGATGGGCGTTCTCGTATTCTCTTATATATTGCTGTTTTTAGATATATCTACCATTCCAATCATGTTGGGTATGATTCTCGCACCAATCATGGAGCAAAACTTTGTAAATAGTATGTTGATTTATGATAATGATATGCTCATATTTTTTAAAAGACCAATAAGTCTTGTGATTTTACTTCTAACTGCTTTTTTGGTTTGGTCATTTATGAAAGTCAATAAAAAAGTGGATGCAATCAATAAAGTACATGAAGAGGAAATGATAGCAGATTAGATGTGAATTGGAGTGAAAAATGATGACATATAACGTAAATGAAAAGGCGCTGATTATCAAGCATAATGACAAAGTGATCATAGAGCATACCGATGAAAAGCCCTTTATCTTCTTAGGTATTGGCAAAGAGACGATAAAACAACATTATGGCGATTTTAAAATAAAAGATAAAGTCATCCAAAAGATTCCGATGAAATTTGAAGGCACTCATGGTAATACCGTAAAGTTCAGCAATTGTGGTTATGCTATTTCATTTGAGATCGTAACCAATGAACACGGCGTGACAATCGATTCTTTTGAAATGGATCCCCGTGTGAACCGCGTGTATTTTATACTCCAATCTTCAAAAGATGAAAGAGTCTTTGGCTGCGGCGAACAGTTTTCCTACTTAAATCTAAAAGGTAGAAATTTTCCAATTTGGACTTCTGAGCCTGGTGTAGGACGCGATCGAAATACACTGATCACGTTTCAAGCAGATCAAATGGGCATAGGGGGCGGCGACTATTATACGACGAATTTTCCTCAGCCAACCTTTATATCGGATCAAAAATATTTGTTTCATTTAGATACGACATTTTATTCGGATTTTGATTTCACAGAGTCTGAAGAAACTCAGATTACCGTTTGGGGATGCCCGAAAGCGATCACCATCGATACAGGTGAGACGTATTTGGACATCATGGCAATCATCACAGAAAAATTTGGCACACAGCCAATGTTGCCAGAATGGATGCTCGATGGCATCACATTGGGTATGCAAGGTGGTACAGAAGCCGTTTACGATAAAGTCCGCGTTGCAAAAGAGTACGGCATCAACGTAAACGCAGTGTGGTGCCAGGACTGGGTCGGCAAAAAAATTACCTCTTTCGGAAAAAGGCTATTTTGGAAATGGGAGAAAGATGATCAACAGTATCCACATTTTGAAACGTTGATTGAGGATCTAAATCGTGACGGTATAGCGTTTATGGCATACATCAACCCTTATTTGCTGGAAGGCACGCATTTATTTGAATACGCCTGCGCTCAAAATTATTTTATAAAACGCCCAAATGGGGACGATTACATTGATGATTTTGGCGAGTTTCACTGTGGCACGATAGATTTTACAAATCCTGAAGCCATGGACTGGTACAAAAAACTGATCATTAGCAACATGATTAATATAGGGATTAAAGGCTGGATGGCCGATTTTGGTGAGTATATTCCAGTAGATGCTGTGTTCTATAATGGCAAAACAGGTTTTGAAATGCACAATCAGTATCCCGCGCTTTGGGCACAGTGCAACTATGAAGCGGTACGTGACAGTGATAATTTAGGGAAAGTTTTCTACTTTATGAGAGCTGGAGGCGTTGGAAATTCTAAATATTGCACGATGATGTGGGCTGGTGATCAGAGCGTTGACTTCACCTTGCATGATGGATTAGCCTCTACCATACCTGCAGCGATTTCACTTGGACTCATGGGCAATGGTTTGACGCATTTCGATATCGGTGGTTATACGTCGCTTTTTGGAAATGTGAGAACTGAAGAGCTGATGCTACGTTATCTTGAATATGCAGCATTCACACCTTACATGAGAACCCATGAAGGCAATCGACCAAATGAAAACTTTCAGTATGATCAAAGTGACAATTGCTTAAGACAGTTCGCAGTTTTTTCGAACTTAAGAAAACAACTTTTGCCTTACTTGAAGCATGTGCTTGAGGAAAATGCCAATACTGGGCTATCTGCTATAAGACCTTTATTTATGCATTACGACGAAGAAGCATGCTTAGATATCAGTTATGAGTATTTATTTGGAAGAGATCTTTTGGTGGCACCTGTGCATCAAGAAAACGTGACGGCTTGGGATGTATTTTTACCAGACGATCAATGGATTCACTTATTCAGTAAAATGCCTTACACATGCGGCTGGCATAAAGTACCGGCTGAACTTGGAAATATCCCTGTTTTCTATAGAAGAGGTTCAACTTTTGAATCTTTATTCGAAGCCATAAAAAAATAATTGGAGGCAATTAAAATGAAATATTTTTTAGATAGCGCAAAACTCGACGAAATTGAATACGCTTATGAGTTCCTTGGCATTGATGGCGTCACTACAAATCCTAAACACATTATGCTCAGTGGGAAGCCTTTTAACACAGTTATAAAGGATTTGGCTGAGTGGGTTAAAACTAAAGGTATTGAAGGCTCTGAAGTGTTTCCGATTTCGATCGAAATCAACCCCCATTTAGAAAAATGGGAAGATATGGTGAGCGAAGGGATTTATTACTCTGGCCTTTGTAAAAACTTTGTCATAAAAATACCATGTACGGAACAAGGCTTAATCGCCGCTAAAAAATTAGAAGAAAAAGGCGTTCGAACAAATGTGACATTAGTATTTTCAACTTCTCAAGCAATTATGCCTGGAAAATTGAACTGTATGTTCGTCTCCCCATTTGTTGGTTGGAAAGAGAATAGTGGCGAGGACTGTACACAGTATATCCAAGAAATTGTAGACATTTATCATCAATACGATTTTAAAACAGAAATCATCGTTGCAGCACTTAGAAGTGGCAAACAGATTAAAGACGCAGCAGTAGCTGGAGCAGATATCGTAACGTGCGGTCTTCAGGTTTACAAAGACGCAGTTGAACACCCGTTTACGACCTATGGCCTCTCAGTATTTAGACAAGCATGGGACAATACAGCGAAGGAGTAATCAGATGACAAACTTTAAAGCTTTATTTTTACCAATAGGTGTTCCAACGTTTCACAAAGAGAGCATCGATGAACAATTCGCACTTTCAGTCGCTTTAATGTCTGAAATATCAAGCCAAATAGTGTGCCCAACGGAACCGTTATTAACGATTGATGCACTGGTTTCGTTTATTCAGGATCAGCCATGTGATCTCATCATCCTACAAAATAACGCATTTGCAAATTCAGAATACACCTCAGAAATATTACGTAGACTTGATGGCGATGTTCTTTTATGGACACTTCAGGAACCTGTTATCGATGGCGGTAGACTTAGACTTAATTCCTTGACTGGCGCTTATTCTGCAGGCAACCTTATGCATCACTTTGGCAGAGAAAACTTTGAGTATATTTGGGGTTCACCCATCGATGGACGTGTCATAGAAAAGATTCGTGCGACGTTTGCCGCTTCAAAAATGAAGCATGCATTAAAGAGTATGACACTCGCTTCTATTGGTCACACACCGCAAGGATTTGGTTTCGGTCGCGGCATGGATGCTGAAATCGGCAGACACTTTGGCATGAAGCATATCGCAGTAGAAGTCAGAGAACTCATGAATCGCGCAAATAAGTACACGGATGAAGAATGCTTAAGTTTTATGGCTGATGCAGCGTCTAAGACGGTCGGATTGACTGTCATACCAGAAAAAAATGTAAAAGATTTCGTGAAACTATATAAAGCGTATTCAGATTTTGTTTCTGAGAACAATGTTTCTGCCCTTTCGTCGAGATGTTGGCCAGACTACTTTGTCGAATATGGCACACCAGTTTGTGCCGTTTTGGGGATGCTCAATGACAAATTGATCGCAGCCTCATGTGAATCCGATGCTTATGGTGCAGTGTCTATGCTCATAGGGATGAGGCTTTCAAACCAAAGTGTGTTTTTCGGAGATCCAGTCTCACTGGATTGTGATGAAAACACCGTTACTTTCTGGCACTGTGGCACTGCGGCTACCAGCTTGGCACATCCAAGTTTAGGTGCTCAAATGGGGGTTCATCCGAATCGAAAAATCGGTCCAACGATGGAGTTTGGTTGTAAACCTTCTGAAAAAGCGACGGTGTTTAGAATCGGTCGTAAACCAGATGGCACTGTAAGATTCTTTATTTCAAAAGGACGTATCTTGGATAAACCGCAGCAATTTTTAGGAACGTCACTGGTGTTTCAGTGTGAAGGATCCTCGCTTGAGTTCGTAGACAAAAGTGTTAGAGAAGGCTGGGAGCCACATTTTGTTGTCGTTTATGACGATATTAGCGAAGCGTTAAAGACGCTCGCAAAGTTTATGAAATTTGAAGTTTGTGAATATTAAGGGGGCATACCATTGAGTATATTAAGTGAGACCAGTCAAAAGTTTCCAACAAAGTTTTGGAACGATTCATGTGATCTAGTTGGAATGGATTATGCCATGTCCAATGGATGCGTAGGGGCTACTACCAATCCCATTATCGTCAAAGAGGTTTTACAGACAAACCTCGCTACCTATGAAAAAGAAATTATAAAGCTAATAAACGATCACGCATCCCTGACAGAGGACGAAATTGCATGGATGATGATTGAGAAAATGGCAGTGGATGGCGCGAAAAAGCTGGAACCCATTTTTGATCCAACAACTGGAACGGGTAGAATCTCCATCCAAACGAATACGAAATACTGTAAAAGCCCTAGCAAATTAATCGAGCAAGCTTTGTATTTCCATACACTAGCACCCAACATCCAAGTAAAGCTGCCTGTGACTAAGGCTGGCATCGAAGCCATTGAAGAAGTGACGTATAAAGGTGCATCAGTGAACGCAACGGTTTGCTTTACTGTGCCACAAGCGGTCGCTGTGGCTGAAGCCGTGGAACGTGGACTTGCACGACGTGATAGTGAAGGTTTAAGCAATACGAACATCAACCCAGTGTGTACAATCATGATTGGTAGAACCGATGATTACATCAAGAAAGTGACGAAAGATGAAGTGCGACTCATTGACCCAGAAGCACTTGAATGGGCTGGTATCGCATGTGCAAAGAAATTTTATGGCATTGCGACTTCGCGTGGTTATAAGACAAAACTTTTGACTGCAGCCTTTAGAAATATCCATCACTGGACAGCTTTAGTGGGCGGCGATTTATTAGCCACAATCCCTACTGGCTTTCAAAAGAAAATCAATGGTAGCAATATCGAAGTCGTGAGTATGATTGATGAACCTGTAAATGCTAAGTATCTTGAACAACTCATGACGGTGGATGCATTCGTTAAAGCTTATAACGAAGATGGCATGACTGTTGGCGACTTTGATCAATACGGCGCAGTCATTGACACCCTCACTCAGTTTTATCAAGGGTATGATGAGCTTGTCCAAATTATCAGAAAGTATATCTTGAGATGAGCACCATGGATAGATCAGACAATTTTACATTCAAAATAACGCAGCTAAGAGAAATTCTCCAAAATAGAGGTTTCGAGGCTGTCGAAATCAAGACGCAAACTAATTTTAGCTACTTTACACGCGGCAGAGGGTTCATCGGCTTAGCATCTGTGATGGCTTGTGCGAGTTTGATCGTTACGATGGAGAAAATATTTTTAGTAGCTGAAAATATTGAGGCGAGTAGGCTTCACATTGAACAATTGGATAGTGAACCATCTGTAGTCGTCTGTGAATTTCCTTGGGATGAACCGTCTAAGAGAGACGATTTACTATCGGATATCATTGGTGGTTTAAAAGTCGCTTCAGAGGCGGATCTCGAATCGGAGCTCTTTAACCTAAGAACGGTTATGACACCGTATGACCTCAACGACTATAGAAGCCTTTGTAAAACGACAGCAGAAATCGTAGAAAAAATCTGTATGGAAATCAAACCTGGCATCACTGAATACGAGCTAGCTGGCGCATTATCTATGAAGTTGTGGTCGGCGAATATTGAACCCATCACACTCCTTATTGCCTTTGACGACCGCGCCCTTCAGTATCGACACCCTGTGGTGACGGAAAAATCACTCGAGAATTACGCACTCGTTGCAGTATGCGGCAGAAGAAATGGCCTCATCGCTTCTGTAACGAGAGATGTTATGTTACGTCCAGATGAAGTTATGTTTCAAAAGCATGCTAAATGTGCGCAAGTCTTTGCAACTTTTTTAGCAGCGCTCAAACCAGGGGAAAGCTTGAGTGACATTTACGCAAAAGGTATTTTAAGTTATGCGAATCAGGGCTATCCAATGGAGTTTAAAGAACACCACCAGGGCGGTTTGACAGGTTTTGTACCTAGAGAAATTAGGGCAAATATTGGCATAAATCACATTGTCAGATCAGGTGAAGTCTATGCCTTTAACCCGTCTTTACAGGGCGCAAAATGTGAAGAGACCGTTCTCGTCACAGAAAGTGGTCTCGAGTTCATGACATATACAGGAAACTATCAATATGTAGAATGTCATGTAAATGGCAACGCATATAAGATTCCGACGGTCTATAGGGCTGATTAGCTTTCATACTAGGAGGAAAATATGAACCGCACTAATTTTAACTTTTACATGCCAACGCAGTTGGTTTTTGATAACGGCGCAGTTGAGCAAATTAAGCAGTATGTAAAGGGCAACAGTTTACTGATCGTTTCAGATTCCTTTTTATTTAAAAATGGCACTGCAGAGAAGATTGCTGGATTCACTGGAATTTCTAAAGTTGCATACTTTAGTGACGTAGAACCGAATCCCTCTTGCCAAACCATCGACAGAGCAGCAAAAGTTGCCAGGGAAAATGAAGTCGATGTCGTAATCGGTTTGGGCGGCGGTAGTGCTATGGATGCTTCCAAAATGGTGGCGTGCTTAGTGGATAATCCAGGCAGTATATTTGATTATTATAGTTCAGGACAATCACCACTCATGCCAAGAAAAGCACAACTAATCTGTATCCCATCTACGGCTGGAACAGGTAGTGAAGTAACCAATATAGGGGTTTATACAAATAAAGAAACGGGCATTAAGATGCCATTTGCCTCCGCGTATTTTTGGCCAGACATCGCATTAATTGATCCCGAACTCACGTATACGCTGCCCACAGTGATGTCGGCAACCACTGGCATGGATGCTTTCTGTCATGCCATCGAAGCATACTGGAGCATAAATGCTAACCCGATTTCGGATGCGCTTTCAGTTTCCGTTTTGAAGTTAATTTTAGAAAATATTGAAACAGCATGCAAAGACCCTCAAAACATCGATGCGCGGAAAAACATGTCATTAGCGAGCGCAATGGCAGGTATCTCTTTTAGCCAAACGAAAACAACGGCGATTCATGCGGTGAGTTTCCCACTTACAACTGATTTTGGTGTAAGCCATGGCATGGCATGCTGCATAACTTTGCCAGCATTTACGAAGTTTTCTTACTCAGGCAATCAGGAAAAAATGGATTATTTGATGAAAATTCTAGGCTTTACACACATCGATACATTTGTAGAATCGATCAAAACCATTATGACGAATATTGGCTTACCGGTAACTTTAAGTGCGCTCAATGTCAATGAAGGCGATCTTCATCATATCGTTGAGGTTTCAATGAAAGCGCCGCTTATCAATTTCTCACCCGTAAAAATAACGGAAGATAATTTATTTGAACTATTAAAGTCAATTCTGTGAAGGTGAATCATGACAAATACAATAGAACTTAAAAAGCAAGCGATTGAAATTAGAAAACTTACTCTTGAAAGTATCGGAAAACTTGGTATTGGACACATTGGCGGCAGTTTATCCATCTGTGATCTCTTATCGGTACTATATTTCGATATTATGACTATCGATCCCCAGAACCCTAAAATGCCAGATCGTGATCGATTTGTGCTTTCAAAAGGACATGGTGGCCCTGCGGTGTATGCAACATTAGCTGCCAGGGGATATTTTGATAAAGCGTTACTGGATACGCTAAATCGTCCAAATACCAATCTTCCAAGTCACTGTGATATGAACTTAACGGAAGGTATTGATATGACCACAGGATCACTTGGACAAGGCTTCTCGTGTGCGGTTGGTATTGCTGTTGGCGCTAAGATGAAGAAACTGAACTTTACAACCTATGTATGTATAGGCGATGGCGAATCACAAGAAGGTCAAATATGGGAAGCTGCGATGTTATCAAGTAGTCAAAAATTGGACAACTTAGTGGCTTTCACGGATTACAATAAGCTTCAAATCGATGGCAGTATTGAAGAAATAAACGGCCTTTATCCTTTACATCTAAAATGGGAATCCTTTGGATGGCACGTACAAGTGGTGGACGGTCACGACATCGATGCGCTTAGAAATGCAATTTTACTTGCTAAAACGACCTCTGGTCGTCCTTCGATGATCATTATGGATACCATCAAGGGAAAAGGCGCAGACTTTTGTGAAAACAAAGTTTCATCACATAACATGCCAGTCACTGAGGACATGTGGAAACAAGCAGTTGCTAAATTAGATGAATTGAAGGTGACATTATGCAATTAACAGGAAGATGGATGCGAGATATCTTAGTTGATTTAATGATTGAGCAGGCAGAGCGTGACGAGCGAATCTGTTACCTAGAAGCCGACTTGATGCTAGCGAGTGGTACACGTGAATTCAAAAACCGCTTTCCTGATAGAACCGTAAACGTAGGCGTCGCAGAAGCAAATATGATCGGCGTTGCAGCTGGTATATCTACGTTAGGCATGATTCCATTTACACATTCCTTTACGCCTTTCGCGACCCGTCGCTGCTGTGATCAAGTGACCCTATCGGTGGGTTATGCGAAGAGCAATGTCAAGATGATCGGTAGTGATCCAGGGATTACGGCGATGCTTAATGGCGGAACGCACATGAGCATGGAAGATGTGGCGATCATGCGTAACATTCCAGGCATGTGCATTGTCGAACCTATAGATGGCGTTCAACTGGCAGCACTTTTCCCGCAAATCGTAGCACATGATGGCCCAGTATATTTGCGTTTACTCAGACGTGAAGCGCCTGTTGTCTACAGTGAAGGTGAGACATTTGAGTTAGGTAAAGCAAAGCAAATCAAATCAGGAACGGACGTATCGATTTTTGCGAGCGGCATTATGGTCAAAGAAGCGCTTCTTGCAGAAAAGTTACTTGCTGAAGCGGGCATTTCTGCTTCAGTAATAGACATACACACGATTAAACCGTTAGATGTTACAGCGATTGTCGAAGAGGCGAAACGTACTGGCGCAGTGGTCACTGCTGAAAACCATTCGATTATAAATGGCCTTGGTAGCGCTATTTCTGAAACACTATCAGAACAGTATCCGGTTCCTGTTAAACGGGTTGGCGTAAAAGACCATTTCGGCGAAGTGGGCATGCAAGATTTTTTAGCACAAAAATATGGCCTTACAGCTGAAGCCATTGTGAGCGCTTGTAAAGAAGCTATGATTATGAAAGGGGTACAAAAATGAAGCGCATACTGATCGGATCAGATAAATCGGGATTTCAACTCAAAGAATTTATTAAACAAGACCTTACAGAGAAAGGTTATCAAGTGGAAGATTGCGGTACGCTGGATTTCAACGCACCGGTACCGTTTTATCAGGTTGCACCCATAGCGGCGAAGAAGATTCAGTCTGGTGAATTTGATCGCGCGATCTTATGCTGTGGCACAGGAATGGGCATGGCTGTGGTAGCGAACAAATTTGAAGGCGTTTACGCTTCTGTCGTGGAAAGCGTCTATGCAGCTGAAAAATGCCGTGCCATCAACGATGCAAACATATTGACCATGGGCGGCTGGATCATCGCGGATATGCTTGGCGCTGAAATAGCCAATAAATTTTTAGAGACTGAATTCACCCAAGGATTAGAACCATGGCGTCAAGATTTCTTGAAAAAGGCAAGAGAAGAAGTCAAAGCGATCGAATCACAAATCTACCGCAGCGACAAGTGACGGGAGGATAAATGGATACTAAAGTCTCTAAGCTGGGCCTACTGACCATGTCCATAGGCGGAATGATCGGATGGGGCGCATTCATGCAACCTGGACTAAAATTCCTCCCAAGAGCAGGGGTTCTAAATACCATGATCGGGATGTTTATTGGACTTATTATGGTTGGTACGATCGCTTCCTGTTATGGCATAATTTTAAATAAGTCGCCAAAATCTCAAGGTGGTGAATACTCCTATAGCAAACTCGCCTTTTCGAAAGCGCATAGTTTCGTGGTAGGATGGTTCTTAATCATCGTCTTTATTGGCATAGCCGCATTAAACACCACATCATTTGCCCTTATATTCAAAAATGTTCTTTATCCAAATACGGATTTTATAACCCTATATTCTATCGCAGGTTCACCTGTGACGTTGGGGGAAATATTGATAAGTATAGCAGTCATTGGCACCTTTAGTTGGCTGATACTTAGAGGCGTTAGGTCAGTGATTGTCGTTCAAAATATCGTCACAATTGCACTGATTATTATCGTCTTTGCTATTTTCTTTATGGCAATGTTATCGACTGATTTATCAAACTCGCCGTTTATGACTTACATGGACGCAGGACAGATTAACCTCAAGGCCATCATTTCGATTTTAGTCATCACCCCTTGGGCATACTATGGTGTTTCAAACATACCTAAGGTAGCCAGTGATGCAAAACTGCCCTATAAGCAAGTCATATCGATCACAGTGTTGTCCTTAATTTGTGGTTTCTTCATCTACCAAATGTTGCTTCTTTTAACGGCAACAAGATTTAGTACTGAGGCGCTCGTAGGGTATAAAGGTTGGGCAACAGGTGATGCTATTTTAAGCTTGTTCGGTAAAACAGGGTTGTTTTTTATTACCATAGGGTTAGCCTTTGCAATTTTCTCAGGCGTTAACAGCTTTTACATGGGGGCCACTCGCGTCATGTCTAGTATGAGTGAAGACGGATTATTATCTTCAGCCTTCTCAAAAAAACATCCAAAGTATGGCACACCTTATATCTCAATATTTTTCATATTGGCTATCGTCATCGCCGCGCCGTTTTTCGGTAGACAGGTTCTCACTTGGATTGTTGATATGTCAGCACTCGGAGGTGCTTTGGTCTTCTTTTATACCGCATTCACAGCTTATAAAATTAGCACGGGCATCGAAAAAATCGTTGGACTCGTTGCGACAATTTTTAGTACGGTGTTTCTTGCACTACTTGTCATACCAGGCTCTCCAGGTTTCTTATCAGGGCCATCGATTTTAGCGCTAGTTGTATGGTCCATTTTAGGTGTCATCCTTTATCATTTAGATGCAAAAAAAGCGAACTGGTCTAATCAAGAAGTCGTATCATCATCGTAAATATGCAACCGTTTTAGGTGCTGTGTCAACAGAACATATCGTGGCGCGTGTGGGTCGAGCAGGAATCGTAGGTGAAAGAAGCGTCGGTCATCCGGATGCAGGTGCACATGCGCTAGGCGTGATTTTCAAAGAAATATCGCAAAAGATGAAGTAGTAGCCTTAATTGAGGAAGTTGCATAATTACTTCATGTTTTCATAAAAGGCACCAATTTTCATATCTTCCACAAATATATGTTGAATCAACCAATCTTTTACAAACAAATTGAGTTTGATCAAATCATAGTTACTAACGGGTTCGTGTTTGGCATTAATAAAAGATGTGATTTTTTCTTTGAAAAATTCATGTCTTTTTTTATGTTCTTCATATAGGTTATAACCAATTTCGACTTGAAATCGCTCTTCATTTTCAAAGTGAACGTTAATATAATCTGTTAAGAATAAGAGTAATTCTTCATAAAAAGTATGTCCTGCTCCAGCTTTCATGAGCTGATAGAGTTTTTCGTAATTTTCAATAATTTTGCGATGGTCTCGGTCGATAGCTTCAACGCCCGTTTCAAAAGCGGGGCTCCATGTTAACTTTACATCCTCTAATGGCGCAACTTGAGAGGTTGCCTCATTTGGTATAGGAAGCTCACTTTCACGTATAATCTGTAGTACTTTACTGGCAAAAGTCATATCGTCAATTGGTTTATTGATATAGTCCGCACAACCAAGTAAAAGTATTCGATTAATAAACTTTTTATCGACTTGATTTCCAAGAACAAGTATTGGTATATGGGCACTTTTTTCTCTTTTCTTTAAGTTGGCGATCACAGCATAGGCATCAAAATCAGAACTATCAATATCTACGATGATCAACTGAATGTCGTGATAGATGAAATTTCGTGATGCCAACGTCAACATGTTAGCCCCGACGCTTTGAATATCAACGATGCCAAACTGATTGAGTGTCTTTTCCACTTTATATCTCAACACATCTAAACTTATGAATAATGCAATCTTAGACATAACGACCCCTTTCATACTGCAATGTATACTAGACTATATATATTCTATCATCCATTGCATTTCATACCTATAAATAAATAAATTAGTAGTTGTAGTCGCTTTATCAATTTTTTGGGGTATAAAAAATGAAATATGTTAACTGGAGGGGACTATGACGATAGAAACACTCAAACAGTATGGGATTGCTGTTGTTATTTTCTTGACGATCGATGCAATATGGTTGTTGTTGGTCGCTAAAAATCTATATAGCAAATATCTCGGTTACTTGATGGCTAAAAATCCAAATTTGTTAGCGGCTTTGGTTTTTTATTTGATATTTGTTGCAGGTATGCTTTATTTCGTAATTACACCAGCTTTGGATAAGTCCAGTTGGCAAGACGCTTTAGTCTCAGGATTATTTTTTGGACTTGTCACCTATGCCACCTATGATTTAACTAATTTAGCCACTGTAAAAGACTGGCCTATCACTATTACTTTGATCGATTTGACTTGGGGATCTTTTGTGACAGCCGCCACTTGTGTTATTTCATATTTTGTGATTAAAAGCTTACATCTGTGAATCTAGGTTGTAAAAGGATGTCATTGATCATGAGGTCACACCGCTAAACCACTTGTATTGGGTTTTATAATATGTTAGCATCTATTGGTGAATAGATTATTATTTGATTTTGAGCAGTCTCTTTGATGAGGCTGCTTTTTGATAGCAGGGGTGAGCTAGTGAAAATAAAACATCAATTGTTACTGACGCATGGGATTTTAGTGGCTTTATCTGTGCTTATTGTCATCATAAATGGGTTTGCCTATATTGGCATGCAAAATGATGCAACTATTATTAATCAATCAGGTCGAATGAGAGCTTTGAGCTATAACATGGGCTTGTTAGCAAATCGAATCCATCAAAATGAAACTGTGGATAGTCAAGCCGAACTGCTTACAGATCTTCGTACAAAAATGAGTGAATTTGAACGGATTGTCAGACATCTGGATGATAAAACGTCTTATGGCATAAAATATGACACATCACATGAAAAATTGGATGACATTATAAAGGAATGGGAAGGTCTATTTAAACCGTTGTTCGTGTCAATACTTGAAGACAATGGCTCTACGGATATTTTAAATCAGATTAATTCGAAAATCGACGCTTTTGTCATTCAAGTTAATAATATGGTTGGTGAATATTCAAGTTATTCTCAGAAAAAAGTTATGGAAGCTTTGCTGATCAATGCGGCATTGGTAATCGTCATAATACTAGTTACAACGTACTCATTCAAATCGACGAACAAACATGTTCGCCGTCCTATGGTGGCTTTGATCAATGAGCTGAAAGAACTTGCACTTATTGATGAAGATGTTTCAAAAAAACTAGAAAATATTGAAACCAGTGAATTCTCTGAAATGTCTCTATACTTCAATGAATTGATGTTCGACCATCTCACAAAGGCATACACTAGAAAAGCAGGCTTAGCCAAGTTGAGTAAATATATGAGCCAAGATAACAGACGTCATATGCATCTATGTTTGTGCTTTATAGATATCAACGGGCTAAAATTAGTGAATGATGTTCTAGGACACAAGGTTGGCGATGAACTGATTGTCAGTTCAATCAATGTTATTAAAAATGAGATTAGAGACGAAGATTATGTCATACGCATGGGTGGAGACGAATTTTTAATCGTCTTTAAGGAAGTTGATGAAATTACTTCCGAATCTGTTTGGAAGAGAATCAATGAAAAGTATGACCAAATCAATATCAGTAACGCGAACCCTTATATTGTTAGTGTAAGTCATGGTATTGTTGAATACGATAATTCTAAAAAATCAGCAGTCGATGATTTAATAAAACATGCAGACGATAAAATGTATATTGAAAAGCAATTTATTAAAGAAGAGTTGAATATAAAAATAATAAAATGATAAAATTGTGTTTGCAATTTATCTAAATAATTGGCATATTAACACTTGAGAAATTTTTGTGCGTATAATAGTATAGCGTGAGATCATGTTTCTGATCTCACGCTATTTTTTTATCTCAAGTTTCAAATGTATGGAAGGCAGGATGTGTTGCGTATTGACGTCATTTAAAGTCGCTTTAGTTCATTGAGCAAACCAACGACCTGCTTAGAACTTGCATCCATAAGAACAAGAATACGTTCTGCTTCGTTGACGTTACCTTTATTATAGGCGGCTATTGCATGTCCAGCTTGCTCGTGGAGTGCTTTATGCGGTGTTTCCAGTTTAGTCAAAATTTGACCATATCGCTCGACGCCTCTGCCTGTACTAGCTACCCATTGACCTAAGCGGCAAAGTGTATGGTTACCCACATCTGAACTGCTGAGTTTCTCAAAACCCAGGATCATATTGTAGACACGCCAGCGCCAGATTAAATGGTCACTGATACAAAGCTCAAGTTGATTGCTGACTGATAAGTTTTTTACGTGTTTGTAGGTTGCCAAGCGGAGTTTGTCAACAATCGCGCTAATTTTATAAAAAGATTCACCTGTACGCATGGTTTCATTTTGCAAGTTCTTTATACGTTCATTTACAATACTCAAATTTGATGCCATCTCTTCTGTCGCAGCTGTTTGTTCTTCAACGTTGGAGGTGATGTCAATAAAGGTGTCACCGATCCCTGTTAGGGCATTTTCCATAACATCGATAGATTTTACGGCTTCATCAATAAATGTTTTACCTTCTTCAAATGTGGTGTTAGCCTCATCAATCGCCTTGGCGGTGCTACTTAGTTCATGTTGCAAAGCAGTTACAATCCCTTGAATTGTAGCGACGTTTGTTTTGGTACTATCTGCAAGTTTCTTGATTTCATCAGCTACGACTGCGAAACCTCGTCCGGATTCTCCCGCACGTGCAGCTTCAATCGAAGCATTGAGTGCTAGTAAATTTGTTTGGTCAGCGACGCCTTTAATCACTTCAACCATGGTTGCGATCTTTTTAGCTTCATCGTTGACACGGTGCATAACAGCTTGTGCCTCATGCGTTTTTTCAAAGGCACTATCAATCTTAGCAAAGGATGTATTGATCGTTTGAATCGTTTTAGTTGTCAGTTGCAAAGTGTCGTTGGTTTTATTGCTTGAATTCACAACATACTCAGAAATATCGGAGACAGATGCACTTATTTCCTGTGAACTTGCAGCAATATTTTCAATCATATTGGCTTGTTTATCCACATCTAACATCATATCTTTAACATAGTCCATTTGTGTCATATACTGAAGAAGTTCATTGATGGACATCAATGTTTCGCCTAAAACCTGATTATTATCATCATGTGAGATGATGGATATTGTATTTGCAGGATCACCAACATCGCTAATAGGCGTCGAAGCTTCGACCTTCATTTTCTTCTTAAACATTTCTTACCTCCATTATTATAAGAGCAAGTGTATCATAAACTATACCCCCTCATAAGAAATATATCACCTATTTAATGATTTTTTTTGCGAATATAGTTATCTTGACTTATTGCTTTGTTTGGTGCCTCTTTTCTTTGATTAATAATTTCATGAGTTCTGCGCCATAAGCACTATAAAGATAGTACTTAAGATAGGTTATTTGGGTATTGAGATTCGCATCCTACCAATGATAATATAATTGTATTAATGCAATTAATATTGGTAGAAGGATGGCTAAAATGAACAAAAGTGATTTAAGTCTGAATTTGAATATGCTAAAGGGACCACTTGCCAGTATGGGGTATGATAAGTGGCGTCATCAGTTTACGGGTTATAACAAGGAAACAGGAGCCGAAAAGACATTTTTTGTAGAATATTTTGTATTAAATCCAGCAATCCGAAATGGCCATCCAATCATGGGACAACTGCCAACGAATCAAGCGATCGGCAGACGTCCTTCATATGCATTAGTAAAAGTTGGTGCATGGGGTGAACAAGCAAAACAGCTGCACAATTTTTACTCGTTTTCAGACGTCAGATATGCAAATGATTATCTTCATTTAACAATTGGGAGTTGTGAATTGTCTGAGCGTCATTTGAAAGGCAGTTGTAGCGTTTCTGAGAGTGATTCTGTCCATCATCCTGAGTATATGAGTGATGCAGGTGTTATGACATGGGATCTTCAAATCAACAAAAAAATTGCCGTCAACTTCGGGAAAGGTTTGTCAAAAATTTCGCGAAAATTTCATGCACTCGAGACTTTTTGGCATGCAGAAGGTGTGCGTACAGAATATAGTGGAAGCATCGAATTTGATGGTATTAAGTACGATGTATTTCCTGAAAGTTCCTTTGGCTATGCTGATAAAAACTGGGGCAGTACATTTACTTCGCCGTGGATATGGCTTAGTGGTTGTCATTTGATAAGCACGACGACCGGGAAGACTTTAGAAAACGCAGCGTTTGTAGTTAAAAGCGTCTTGCAACATAGATTTGGTAGGCGACGATCTCAAAAGTTATATGGCGGACTATGCTATGAAGGTAAAATGCAACAATATAACCAGTTATCTGTAGACTTTGAAGAAGGTGAATCGAAAAATTTATGGAGAGTTAAAGCGGAAAACAAAAAGACCGTTCTTATTCTCGAACTGTCTTTTTTAAAAAATGAGATGCTTTTTTTAAACTATGAAGCGCCAGATGGCACAAAAAACCACAACAGACTTTGGAGCGGTGGCGATGGCAGAGGTAGTATAGAATTTTATGCTAAAACAAAAAAGGGCAATCATATGATTGACCAATTTGAGATACGAAATGTGGGTTGTGAGTATGGCGTTATCGATACATAACTAGATTTAAACTTGACGATCTATGCAAAGTGGACTAACACGACCAGAATAAAAAAGATTTAGTCTGTGAAGGGCTCTCGTGCAGGCGATATAAAGGAGTTGTCTATCTTCCAAGGTGTTATAGTGTTTGTCGTCGACATCCCAGACGATGACTGCATCAAATTCTAACCCCTTTGATAGGTAGATAGGTAATATTAGGGTGCCTTTTATATCCGTACTTGAATGACTTTGTATCAAATTGACATCCGTTTTCAAGCGCAGCGTTTCAAATAGCTTAATGGACTCCCTTTCGGATTTACAAAGGATGCCGATAGAGCTATAACCATTTTCTTTACAGGAATTAATTTCTTCTAATAAGCCGTTATAATCCGTTGCATGATCGCGTTTCACGATTTGTGGCACTTCGGAGTGACGGCTATAACTTTGAATTTTCATATCAACAAAGCGTGCACTAAATTCAAGTATTTCATGGGCACATCGAAAACTTTTATCCATTGCGACTAAAGTAGACTTTTTCTTAGTCAGTATGCCCTTGATCACATCATAGAAAGTGAGTTTTTCATGTTTTTCAATCGTCTGATTTATGTCACCTAAAATAGTAAATTGTGCACTTGGAAACATGCGCTTTAGAATCTCAAAGTGCATGGGATAATAGTCTTGGGCTTCATCGACGACGACGTGTTTAATGTGGCGATAGTCATTGTAACCATTGGATTTTAGGTAAAGATAGACGAGAGCAGAGGCATCTTCATATTGCAACTTATTTGCAGTCAGGTTTTCTTTTGTATAAGTACGGATAGCCTCAAGGTGTAACTTGTCATCACTTCTGTTTATAAAAGGCCTAAAATTAGCTTTTTCATTGAAGAGTTGCTTGTACCACGTAATTATTTTTTCCAAAGACAAGTCTGATTGCAAATTAAGCTGATCGAGTCCACTGATAAATTCAGGATTCATTTTATATAGTAGGCTATCTTTCAGAAGAGATGGATGGGCATGTTCTGATTTTGAAAGTAAAGATTCGTAGAGTTGATTTTTAGTTTGAAACGATCTATCAAGAATCATGTCATATAAGTCATCAAATATATATGAGGCTACATTTTCTTCGCCAAGTTCAGGTAAAACTTGAGAGATATATTTTTCAAATAGTACATTTGGTGAGATGATGATGATATTTTGACTTGCGAGACGGTGTGTCAAACCGTGATACATGAGATAGGCGACTCTATGCAAGGCAACCGATGTTTTGCCACTGCCTGCAACGCCCTGTACCATCATCAAATCACTGGACATGTTTCTAATGATTAAGTCTTGATCACGCTGAATGGTCTCAACGATACTTTTCATTTGATGTGATGTGTTATGGGTTAGCATTTTTCTAAGGAAATCATCGAGCACTTGCATATCGGCGTCAAAGTAATACTCCAATTCACCATCGTTAATTTCATATTGTCGTTTTAACTGAATCTCACCAGTGAGGGTGCCAACAGGTGCTTCATAAAAAGCAGAGCCAGTTCCATGGCGATAAAAAAGACTTGAAATCGGTGCACGCCAGTCATAGACAAGTCGGTCGAAATTTGGTTCATCCATGATGGAATAACGTCCAATATATATTTTTTCTAAGGAATCATCGTCATCAAACTTGAAGTCGATACGTGCAAAGTAGGGGCGGTGCATAAATTTTTCGAGTTGTTCAATTTTCTTTATGTCTGATTCGTACTTGTTGATAATTTCTGATGCTTGTGTCGCAAGTTGACTTAATGCAACGAGTTGTTCAAAATTATCACTGGAATTGAGATTGGAAGAGATTGAGTGCTTGGCTTCTTCGCGCATCTCTTTTTTTTGAAGGATGATATCTACCTTAGCCTTTTCAGAAGACTCTTTAAACAAACGAATTTGCTTTCTTGCAATACGTTTCGTTCGCTTTAAATACGTTTTTTCTAATGAAAATTCTGGATCCATTTATTCACTCCTCAATTTTGGTATTCTAATGGTTTTGCTTTCCATGAGTATTTAAATATAACATAATATTTTAGTAAATAACAGAATTGAATACCGTTACCACCTCGTTTTTCACTTTCCGATTCCTTATCTAAATTGCAAATTCAAAATCCCTTTAGATTTAGGGATGTATTCTTGCTTTACAGAAAAATATATTTGAAGACTTACTGATGGTATGTCTTCTATTTATAACAATTATATCTCAAGGCATACTTGCTGCAATTGCGATGAAAAGCCCTAAGTCAGAAGAATAATTGTATTTTAATCTATAACAATTCTAAAGAAAGAACGATGGAGATTTTGCATCGTTCTTTCTTTAGAATTAAACATAAATAAACTTAATAAATGATAAATATCCTTTGACAATCGAAAAAAAAAAGCTAGAATGAGATTACAACCACGCAGGTGAGTAACAACTCACTCACCAAATATCGAGAAACGGGTGATGATATGAATAATTTGATTCACAGAAAAGAAAGAATAATTTTTACAGCTATTGAAGTCATTAATGAGCTTGGTATCCAAGCACTCTCGACAAAAAAAATTGCACAAAAGCAAGAGATCGCTGAGAGTACCATTTTTAAGCACTTTGAAAACAAGTCTGCATTACTTTTAGCTGTGCTTGATTTTTATAGCCAATATGACGATGATATTTGTTCTTCCGTTAGGTTAAAAGATTTAAGTGGCATTCAAGCGCTAGAATACTATTTGGACTCATATTTTAATTATTATGCAAACTACCCAGCCATTACAGCCATAACACAAGGTATCGATGAATTAAGATATATAGATGATTTATCCGAAAAAGCGAAACAGATTCTTACTAAAAGATATGAATGTCTACGCATAATAATACATGATGCACAAAAAAAAGGGGATATTTCTAGCAAGTATGATTCACAGACATACGCAGACATAGTTATGGGCACAGTAAGTGGCATCATTAGACAATGGCGCATGGAAGAATATGGTTTTGATTTATTGCAGCGCTATAGAGAAGCACTAAATTTGGTGTTTGGATGTGGATTTATTAAAGAAAGGGGGGAACAGGATGGCTCATACATTTGAGAATGAACCGATGTTGGAAATTTATATATTCGAAACAACCATGTTTTTGGATCAAATGGAACAAGTAATCATCAATAGTGAGAAAGTTGGAATCTTTAGTGAAGAAGCGATCAACGAGATCTTTAGATTTATGCACACGATAAAAGGCTCTTCTGCAATGATGCTTTTTAATAGTATCGCTGATATAGCGCATCAAATGGAAGATGTATTCTATTTTATAAGGGAAAATAAACCAGCATCGATCAATTACTCAACCTTATCAGATTTGGTGCTAAGTGGTGTCGATTTTATTAAGGTAGAAGTCAATAAAATTAAGAATAGCGATCCAGCAGATGGCAATTCTGAAACAATTGTGGAATCCTTTAAGGCGTATCTCGTTTTACTTAAATCGACAAACAACGTTACAAGTGAGATAAAAAAGCCTGTCTCAGATCGAGTTGTCCAATACTACATTCCTCAAGTAAAGAAAATTAATGAAGAAGACTTCAATAGGTTTAGAGCCATCATACATTTTGAAAACGGATGCGAAATGGAAAACATTAGAGCTTACACCATCGTATTTGGATTGACGGAACATGTTGAAGAAATGATATACAAGCCTTCTGATATTACTGAAAATGAAGATACATCAAAATGGATTCAGGACAATGGGTTTGAAATGCTCATCAAAACAAAAATGTCAATTGACGATCTCAAAAAACAATTAAGTGATGCTATCTTTTTAAGGGAATATATCGTTGAAGAAATATCTGAGGATTCTTATTTAGACTTAATCACGCCAACAGAAGAGCCTATCAAAATAGATAGTAGCACCATCAAAATACCGACATTTGATACAGAAGTGAAGGAACAAGTGACGAATAGTTCAAGTGCGATGATCAGTGTACATGTTGACAAACTTGATAAACTGATGAACATGGTAGGCGAACTCGTTATTTCAGAAGCGATGGTGACCCAAAATCCAATAGTTGCCACACTAGATTCGGACACCTTTCAAAAGGCTTCAAGGTTACTCCATAAAATTACTGGAGAATTACAAGATACAGTCATGTCAATCAGGATGGTCCCTCTGTCTACGACGTTCGTTAAGATGCACAGAATTGTTCGAGATATGTGTAAAAAATTGAATAAAGAGGTCACGCTTGAGTTGTTTGGCGAAGAAACAGAAGTGGACAAAAACATAATCGAACATATCTCCGATCCATTAATGCATCTCATAAGAAATGCCATAGATCATGGCATAGAATCTGAAGAAGAACGCAAGGAAAGTGGAAAAGTGAAAGGTGGCACAATTTCACTGGGTGCAAAAAATGCTGGTGGGGATGTACTCATTATCATTAAAGATGATGGCAAAGGCTTAAGTAGAGAAAAGATTTACAAAAAAGCTTCTGAAAATGGCCTTATCTATAAACCACTAAGTGAAATGTCTGATCGTGAGATTTTCAATTTGATTTTACTTCCAGGTTTTTCTACTAAAGATACTGTTACAGAGTTCTCTGGAAGAGGCGTTGGCATGGATGTCGTATCTAAAAACCTTGAAGCAGTTGGCGGTGTGGTTGTCGTTGAAAGTGAAGAAGGCGTAGGCACGACGATAACATTAAAAATTCCATTAACACTTGCTATCATTGAAGGCATGAACATCAAGGTGGGCGAATCGAGATACACAATACCGATAACTTCCATAAAAGAATCATTTAGACCAAATTTTAAAGATTGTATTATTGATCCAGATAAGAATGAAATGGTCATGGTACGTGGTGAATGTTACCCGATAATCAGGCTGCATGAGAGATTCAATGTTAGAACCGCTATTAAAGAATTTAATGAAGGCATCTTAATTATGGTTGAACAGGATGAAAAAGTGATTTGTATATTTGCGGATGAATTATTAGGACAACAACAAGTTGTCGTAAAATCCCTACCGCATTATATCAATAGTATCAAAAAGATTGTCGGACTAGCAGGATGTACTCTTTTGGGCGATGGCAACATCAGTTTGATTTTGGATATTAGTGGTTTGACTGCTTTAAGAATTAGATGAAGTTTTGAAAGGAGCGGAAAAATGGCAAAAGCGCTAGAAGATGATTTTTTAGAAGAAGATACGCAGAAGGGCAAATATTTAACGTTTGTACTTGGCAATGAGTCATATGGCATTGGAATTGAATATGTAACTGAGATTATAGGTATTTTGCCCATTACTGAAGTGCCAGAACTGCCTGTTTTCATAAGAGGGATTGTGAATTTAAGAGGGCGAATTATACCGGTCATGGATATGCGGCTTCGATTTAAGAAGGATTTTGTGAGTTACAATGAACGCACCTGTATTATTGTTGTAGACATAAAAGAAAATTCAGTCGGTCTAATCGTAGATAGTGTTTCAGAAGTCACGAATATTTCTGACGGCAATATTGTAGATCAACCCATGTTGAGTTCGGGCATGACCAATCAATATATCAAAAGTATTGGTAAAGTGGGAACAGAGGTAAAATTGCTATTGGATTGTGACAAATTGCTGACGCATCATGAGATGGACGTTATAACGGAAATAACTATTTAGTGGAGGATTGAATATGAAATTATATAGAAATATGAATATTGGCATGAAAATGATCTTAGGGTTTCTAATTGTTGCATTATTAGCAGGTGGTATTGGCGTTCTAGGAATCGTCAATATAAAAACGATTGAAGAAGCAGATACTTATCTTTATACAAATATGACGGTACCTATGGGAGAATTGATTACGATTGCTGAATCTTTTCAACGAATGAGAGGCAATTTAAAAGACATATTATTATCAACAACACCAGAAGAAATCGCTGATTATGAAGCGAGAATTGTTGAAAGAAATTTAGAATTTACTACAAATTTGGATAGTTATGAAAGTACCTTATTTACTGATGAAGGAAAACTACTTGTTGCAGATATAAAGACAAACAAAGAAAAATATGATGTAGTTGCAATGAAAATTATCGATTATGCAGAAAAAGGACAGATTGATCAGGCGTTTGAATTGATGAGTACTGAAGGAAATGCTCTTAGAATAAAAATTGAAGAAAATTATAGACGACTAAAAGACACAAAAGTTGCTAGTGCAAAACTTACATCTGATGATAATACAGCACTTTCAAATTCTTCTTCAATTATGACAATTGTCATTTTAACGCTTGTTATGTTTATTTCATTGCTTCTTGGCTTTTTCATATCAAACTCGATTAAAAAGCCAATCAACAAAATGGTCGATGCGGCAAAAAGGATTGCAGATGGCGATTTAGATGTACAAATCGATATCGATTCTAAAGACGAAATTGGTGTTTTGGCAGATGCATTTACCAGAATGGCCGATAATATGAATGAAGTTATGACGAATATCAACGCGGCATCTGAACAAGTGGCATCTGGTGCAAGACAAGTCTCTGATTCAAGTATGGCACTTTCACAAGGTGCAACAGAACAAGCAAGTTCAATAGAAGAATTGACAGCTACTGTAGAAGAAATTGCTTCTCAGACGCGACTTAATGCTCAAAATGCGACACAAGCCAATGAACTCGCTGAAAATGCTAAGCACAATGCGGTACAAGGGAATGATCAAATGCAGCATATGCTAAAGTCGATGGATGAAATCAACGATTCTTCAAATAATATATCAAAAATCATCAAAGTAATAGATGAGATTGCATTCCAAACGAATATTCTCGCATTAAACGCAGCGGTTGAAGCGGCAAGAGCGGGTCAACATGGAAAAGGATTTGCAGTTGTTGCGGAAGAAGTCAGAAACCTTGCAGCACGTTCAGCAAATGCAGCAAAAGAAACGACTGATTTGATAGAGGGCTCTATTAAAAAGGTTGAAGGTGGCACTAAAATCGCAAATGAAACGGCATCTGCGCTTATCAAAATCGTCGATGGTATTGAGAGAGTTTCAAACTTAGTTGGTGATATTGCAGTGGCTTCAAATGAGCAAGCAATCGGTGTCGATCAAATCAACCAAGGTATTGGTCAAATCGCTGACGTTGTACAAACAACCTCTGCAACCTCTGAAGAATCAGCGGCTGCAAGTGAGCAATTATCAAGTCAGGCAGACATGCTCAAGCAACAGGTTACTCGATTTAAATTGAAAAGAATGACTCAAATGGGTTATGCCAGAGGGATGGAAGAATTGAATCCCGAGGTTATGAAAATGCTCGAAATGATGAAGAATGGTAGCTCTTTTAAGCCTGTAGAATCAAAGCAAAAAACTGAATTGCCAAAGACTAAAAAAATTGTACTAAGTGAAAGTGAATTTGGAAAGTATTAAGAATATACAATGAAAAAAAGAGGGGGGATTCCCCTCTCCTCCTCATAAAGGTTGTGATACAATGATCAATATTACGGATAAAGAATTTAATTTATTAACAGAGTTCATTAAAAAGAATTACGGGATTCATTTAAAAAAGGAAAAGCAAACTCTAGTTACTGGAAGACTACACAAGGTTTTAACTGAATTAGGGTTTGATAACTTTACCGATTATTACAAATACCTAAATACGGATACAACTGGCGAAGCCTTGGCGGTACTAATAGACAAGATAACAACCAATCACACTTTTTTTATGAGAGAAGCAGATCATTTTGTTTTTTTCAAAGATCATGTTTTGCCTTATCTTAAATCGACGATTAAAAATCACGATCTTAGAGTTTGGTGTGCTGCCAGTTCCACTGGTGAAGAACCCTACACACTCGCTATGACAATAGCAGATTTTTTCGAAGGTGATTTTACAACATGGGATCATAAAATACTTGCATCAGACCTTTCTCAAGTGGCATTGGATAGTGCAAAAAAAGGTGTATATGGGATCGAACGCATCCGAGAATTGCCGTTAAGCTGGAAAAGCAAATACTTCACTAAATTTGACGCTGAAAATATGGTTGTAAAAGATAAGATTAAACAGGAAGTCATTTATAGACGTTTTAATTTAGTGGATGAAGTGTTTCCGTTTAAAAAGAAATTTCATGTTATTTTTTGCAGAAATGTCATGATCTATTTTGATGTTAATACGAAAGAAACATTAATCAATAAAATGTATGATTTATTGGAAGTCGGTGGGTATCTTTTTATCGGTCATTCTGAATCGCTTAATAGAGAAACGACAGCCTTTAAATACATTAGACCAGCAGTATATAGGAAAATATAGGTAGTCATGATAGGTGGTGATTTTTTTGGGAAAAATAATCAAAGTGTTGATTCTTGATGACAGCATGTTGTTTCGCGAAATGCTCTCAAGAGGGTTGTCAATAGATGTAGAAATTCAAGTGGTTGCGAAAGCTGAAAATCCATTTGACGCAATTGATAAAATTGAGCGATTCCAACCAGATGTTATCACATGTGACGTTCATATGCCAAAGATGGATGGTATTGAGTTCATCAGGCAGTTGATGCCCCAGCATCCTGTGCCAATAATCGTTATAAGTGCCATTACGGATGCAGTCTTTGATGCAATGAATGCTGGAGCAGTAGATTTTATGACAAAACCGAATATTCAATCACCCACTAACGTTGAGTTATTCATAAGAGAATTGATTTTAAAAATCAAAGAAGTCTCAAAGTCAAAAGTTGTTGCGATATCCAATACTATAGCAGGAAAAGTACCTGATTATTTCGCGCCATACTCAAAAAAAATAATAGTCATTGGAGCGTCTACTGGTGGAACTGAAGCGATTTTTCAAATCCTAAAAAACTTACCCAATACTGTTCCAGGAGTTGTCATCGTGCAACACATACCACCGCAATTTTCAAAATTATTTGCAGAGCGGCTAAATAATCAGACACACTTTGATGTCGTTGAAGCCAAATCTGGAGAGTATGTTGAATCAGGTAAAGTGATTATTGCACCTGGCGACATGCATGTTGGTATTAATCGAATTGGAGAGCGTTATAAAGTTGAATCCTTTATAGGAAACAAAGTAAATGGCCATTGTCCGTCGGTGGATGTATTGTTCGAATCTGTTGCCAAAGAATGTGGAAACCAAGCAATTGGTGTCATTTTAACTGGGATGGGATATGATGGCGCAAAAGGACTTTTGTCAATGAGGCGAAAGGGTGCCAGAACGATCGGTCAAGATGAACTCTCTTCAGTTGTTTATGGTATGCCAAAGTCAGCATTTGAGGTTGGTGCTGTTGAAAAACAATTGTCTCTTAGTCAAATACCAAACGGTATATGTAGCATGTTGAGGTAACTTACTTGCAACAGTTTGGATTGATTTATAACAACGACTAATTAATAAATGAGGTGAAAAAAGTGACTCATATATCACATGTATTGAATGAATATGATAAAGATGCCTTAATCGCCATCCTTGCAAGTGTGGGCGATGGTATTGTAATTACAGACAATTTTGGGATGATTGAATTTGTAAATAACAAAACATGTGAAATACTTGAGCTGTCATTTCAAGATCTACAAGGTAGTTCTATAAAAGATGTGTTTGAAATTTATAATGATGATTCAAATGATTCTAATGATTCTGAGACTCTTTTTGAGATTACGAAACATCATTCGATTATTGATAATGGACTTAAAAGAAACTCATATATCAAGACGCCTAATGGAAATAAAAAGTATATTTCTGTTCATTTGACCAATATTGATTCATCCACATTTGAAAAAAGTGGTTATGTGCTCGTTCTAAGAGATATAACGCGCGTGGTTTCAATTGAAAAACAAAGCATCAATGAAAAAAACAATTTACTTAAAATGTTTAGTGAACTACCAATTGGAATGCTTCTCGCAGATGATGATATTGTCATACAACAAGTGAACAAAGCTTTTTTAAGTATATTTGATTTAGTTGAAAGTCAAGTGGTTGGTCAACCATTTGGCAATGCAATCAATTGCATATGGAGTTTCAAGTTAGGGTGTGGCAGATCGGAAAATTGCATGTACTGCAGCTTTAGAAACAAAGTAAAACAATTTATTGCTGAAGGTGTATTGATAAAAGATCATATCGAAGAAGTGAAATTCAAATCAAATGGCCAGGAGCTATCCAAATGGCTTGCTATCAGTTTTATGCCATTAGATCAAGTTAAAGCGTTGCTTTATATAATAACTGTTGAAGATATTACAGAACGTGTGAATCACGAGAGAGCGCTTGAAGCCGCCAAGAAGTCAAGTCTATTAATTTTAAATAGCCTGCCTGTCATGATTTTTAGGATTAATCTAAGTAAATCCTGTGACTTTATCAATTTGACGTTTAAAAGCAATTATGATATAGAAGAAAATAGTTTCTTTGATGATTTTGGAAAATACATGACAAAAGCAATATTCAAAGAGTTTATGGTTGCACTTAATGAAAGCATCACAAACCAATCTTCTTTTAAGATAGAACTTGAAGTACAAAACAAAAAAAGAGAAAAATGTTTTATGCTTGCTATTGGAAAGCCGATTTATGATCACGATGGCGTTTATATCGGCCTGATTGGCATCCTTCTAGATATTACTGAGGCTAAACTATCAGAAATCATGTATAGGAAAAGTCAGCAAAAGTATTTCTCATTGTTTCAAAATATGGATGATAGCATCTGTTATTTCACCTTGGTCCACGATGAAAATGGTCAGGTCAATGATGCCATAATAACTGAACTTAATCAATCTGCAATCTCACTTTTTAAATTAACTAAGAATAAAATTATTGGAAGTAAGATTTCACAAATCAACTTTTTAGATTCAAATGAGAAGTCTAAAATAATTAACCGGTTTGCGGAAGTATTAAAAACTGGCGTGAGCTTTCATCTTGAAGAATACTATTTATCGAGCTTCGACAAATGGCTGGAGGTTTCCTATTATAGTCCTGAAAAAGGAAGTATTGCAATTTTATTATCGGATATAGATTTTAAGAAGAAAGCGGAGATTGAATTATTAAAGGAAAAAGAAAATTCTGAAGAAGCCAATAGAGTCAAAAGTGAATTTCTAGCCAATATGAGTCATGAAATACGAACACCTTTAAATGGCATACTTGGGATGATTGATTTAACGATGATGGATGCCCTATCATTTGAACAAATAGACAACTTGATAACTGCAAAAGATTGTATCACAGCGCTAATAGATATTATCAATGACGTACTTGATTTTTCAAAAATCGAAGCTGGTAAATTGAAACTTGATCAGCAACGTTTCAACCTCATAGATCTTTTGGAATCGACACTCAAAATTCATATGCCTCATATCAATGAAAAGGATCTCGATTTAAAAATCGATTTTGACGGCATCTTAAAGCCGAATTTGATTGGCGACAATAAAAGGATTAAGCAAATATTAAACAATTTGATCAACAATGCAATTAAATTCACAAACAAGGGGTCAATTAAAATCAGTGCATCTCAAGAAGTATCAGAGCTTGATCATCAAACGATTTTTTTAACGGTGTCTGTCGAAGATACGGGGATTGGCATCGAAGAATCTAAAAAACCATTGTTGTTTCAAAGCTTCACACAGATTGATGGCTCTTATACCAGACAATATGGCGGTACAGGGCTTGGTCTTGTAATTTCTAAACAATTGGTGGAAATGATGGCTGGATCAATAGGATTCATAAGCAATGTAACTGAGGGCAGTGCTTTTCAATTTACGATTCCCCTTCAAATTGAGACAGATCAAATCGATTTGAAAAGTGTGAATTTACCACAAGTCATTGCATGCAAAAATAAGCAAATTCTATTAGTGGAAGACGATAAAGTGAATCAAATTGTCATCTCTAAAATGTTGGAATCGGAAGGTGCAGTCGTAAAAGTAGCCAATAATGGCATAGAAGCGGTTGCATTATGTAACAATTTTACATTTGATTTGATTTTTATGGATATTCAAATGCCTGAAATGGATGGTCTCGAAGCAACGCGTATCATAAGATCCAAAAGTCATACGAATAGTCATACACCGATCGTCGCTTTGACAGCTTTTGCTTTAAAAGGCGATGAAGAAATATTTAGAGCCAGTGGTATGGATGATTATATCTCTAAACCGGTTGACAAATCTCAAATCATGCAAATATTAGCACACCATTTTACAATTGGAAATAAAAAAAGTACCAATAATATTATCCATGAGTTAAATGCAGATTATAACAGTCTAATAAAAACGGATCATGTTATAAAAGGTACCACCATGATCAAAATTGAAACTGCAGACGAATTGTTGGGACGTGTCCATCAAATTGAAATGGCATTAGAACAAGAAAATTATTTGCTGTTAGAAATTTTGGCGCATCAGCTCAAGAAAAAATTTGAAATGTTCAATGCAGAAGAACTTAAAAACATTGCATTTAAAATTGAACTGGAAATTAGAAAAGAGAAATTTGAAAATGTCATGGAACAATTAGGTCGCATCAAGAAAATTATACGTATGTTACACCAAGGGTAGTAACATTCTAAGAGGCTTATAAAATTGGGAGGCACATATGAAACGCATTTTAATAGTAGAAGATGATATGGTCAGTAGAAAATTTTTGAATCGCTTTTTAAAACAATTTGGGGACTGTGATATGGTAGTAGATGGCCTAGAGGCGATAGATGCCTATATGATCGCTTTAAATGAAAAAAACCCTTATGATTTAATTTGTTTGGACATCATGATGCCTAAAGTAGATGGTGTCAAAGTCCTAAAGGCGATTAGGGATTTAGAAGCACAGAACAAAGTAGAGATAGCAAATAAAACTAAAATAATTATGACGACAGCCTTAGGTGAAACACAAATCGTCAAGACTGCTTTCGATTATGGTTGTGATGCCTATGCATCAAAACCGATCGATATCGAGAAATTCAAGGAAGTTTTGGGAAAATTGGAAATCATTTAATAGTAGGCGACATTTAAATAGAGGTGATATGGTGAGCAATAATATATTAATAGTCGACGATTCAGAGGTTGATCGAAAGATCATGAGCAAAATCATAAGCAGTAACTTTAAGGAAGCGGCTATATTTGAGTCATCCGACGGCAGAAATATTGTTGAGCTGATCAAAACACATAATATAAAAGCGTGCATATTGGATTTAAAAATGCCAGATGTTGACGGTGTCCAGCTATTGTCAGAAATTAAAACCCATCCCGATACGCAGGATGTTCCTGTTATCGTTTGTTCTGGGGTAATAGACACGCCAACTCTAGAAAGGGTCTTGAAACTTGGTGCTTATGATTATTTATATAAGCCACTTTCAGATGAGGCAATGAAAATTTCATTGCCTATAAAAGTAAGAAATGCCGTTGAGCTAATGAATCGAACGCGCCATATCATCCATATGAGCAAAGTCGATTCACTGACTGGTCTATATAATCGAGATTATTTCAAGAATTATTTGGATGAAATAAAATTGGATCAAATAATATTTCCTACTTCATTACTCATGTGTGACATCAACGGATTGAAAGTTTTAAACGACGCCTATGGCAATCATTGGGGCGATTGGTACTTAAAAGAAGTGGCCAATACAATTAGCACGTGTTTGCCTACAAATGCGATATGCGCAAGATGGGGTGGCGACGAATTTGCAATACTTTTGTCAAATACAAATAAAAATACCACAGAAGAACTTTGTATAAAAATAAAAAAACAGGTCGATAAAATCAATCATCATGGTTTGCACTTAAGTGTTTCGTTCGGAAGTGACACGTTGCTTGAAAAATCTGGTGATTTCTCAAAACTTATTAACAACGCTGAGGATGCAATGTTTCGAGATAAAATTCTCGAAGATGTAAGTGTACGTAGCAACATGATCGCGACCATCATCCAAACATTAAACGAAAAAAATCCAAGAGAAGAAGCGCATTCGAGGCGCGTCAGTGAACTATGCGAAAAAATGGGAATGGCACTTAAATTAAACGAAAAAGACATTCGTGAGTTAAAGGTGATTGGGTTGTTACATGATATCGGGAAAATAGCCATTGATGAGCATATTTTGAATAAACCTGGCAAACTAACGGATGAAGAGTATCTGGAAATAAAAAGACATCCTGAAATTGGGTGCAGAATTTTGTCCACTTCAAAAGAAATGCGTAATTATATGGATGTTATTTTGGCGCATCATGAACGTATGGATGGCGGTGGTTATCCAAATGGACTAGTGGGTGATAACATCCCCTATTTAGCGCGCATATTGTCCATAAGTGATAGTTTTGATGCGATGACTTGTGAACGGCCTTATAAAAAACAACGAACGACTCTGGATGCTGCAATGGAACTCATCAAGTGTTCAGGCTCTCAATTTGACAGCTTTTTGGTCGATACATTTGTCACTAAAGTCCTCGGTTTGGTAACTGTTAGTCATTCATAAAAAGGAGCGTTTCTATGTCATTAGGCAAAATCAAATTATTGATCCTGTATGGATTAACCACATGTTTGTTGCTGACGGCATGCAAAGGGTCAACGCCAATCAAAATTGGTCTAGTAGGTACAATGAGTGGTGAAGCGTCGGATTTGTCAGTATCAGGGAGAAGAGGCGCGGAAATTGCCGTAAAAGAAATAAATGATGAGGGCGGCATAAATGGCCGTATGGTTGAACTCATTGTAAAAGATGACGCAAACAATCCTGAGACAGCATTAAAAGTAGATCAAGAGCTTATAAAGGAAAATGTCAACTTGATAATAGGTCACTATACGAGTGGCATGGTTTTAAGAGTTATAGATTACATAAATTCAGTGGATGCACTCATGTTAGGACCAACAATAAGTGCCGATCAATTATCGCAAAAAGATGATCACTTTATAAGGTTCATAGCTTCTACACAAGAACAAGCAGCTGCTTTGAGTGATGATGTTGCGAAAAAGGCTTTAAAAAGAGTCCTCGTGCTTTACGATGTACGCAATAAAGGTTTTACGGAAAAATTGGTCGAGAATTTTGACAAATCGATCAAAGAAAAAACGGGCTTTAATGTGGATATCATATCGTATGATCCGAGTGATCTTGATTCGAGGCAAAGGGTAATAAACGACATCATAGTATTACGTCCAGACGGTTTATTTATTATTGCAAGTGCTGAAGAATGCGCTAACATGGCTCGGAATTTGAAACCATCGCTGGAAAACACTCAGTTTTATGGGCCACTATGGGCAAATACTCAAGAATTATTGAGAAAAGGTGGCACTTTTGTCGAAGAAATGATTCTCGTTGGCGCAATTGACTTTGAAACCGAACATGACATTTCAAAGCAATTTGAAAGCGATTTTTATGATCAATATGGCGAACAACCTACGTTTGCATCTGTATACACCTATGAAACCGTTATGGCTCTTAAACGTGTTATTGAAGAGACGCGTTCAGTAAAGCCAAGGGTGATTAAGGACAAAATGCTTGAAATCTCGACTTTTGATGGGATACAAGAGACTGTTATAATAGATGAATTTGGCGATAATCATCGAAGCTATGATCTATTTCAAATAAAATCTGGAAAGTTGCAAAAGGTTAAATAATATGAAGAATAAAGAGAGCCTAAAACGACATTTGATAATAGGAATCCTGCTTATATTCCTATTTACGCAAGGCACTTTTGGATTGCTGAATTACTTGAATTTAAAAATGAATTTTGATGAAGATGTTGAAGAACACAGCGACGCGCTTTTAAGCTTAGTGAACGCCAATTTTGAACACTTTATTGAAACACCTGTTGAACTCATCAGTCAAATGAAAGGGTTTATTCCTCAGGACATCACGCAAGAAAATAAGGACACAATCCAAACGTATATAAGCACGATTGAAGGTGCGTACGCTTTTATCGATCAAATCAAGGTTATTGATCGGGATGGCAATTTGGTACTTCAATCTCCAGCCAAAGAAAACTTGAGGGATTCTAATTTTACGAATGAGTCATTTTTTCTCAATCAACCATCAGGTGATGAAGTCCTATGGACAAATATCTATTTATCCGAGTTGACACATAAGCCGACTATAGCGATGAGTGTCAACCTTAATAATTATTTATTGGTGGCGGATTTGAATTTAGAGTCATTACATACTGAACTATTTAGGTCGTACAGTGAATCCGTGACGACCTTCTCTCTCATAGATCAGTATGGTAGTTACCTTTATGACAACGATCATACAAAAGTTGAACAAAGACTTAGTTATCCGAGATTTGACAAAGTCAAAGAGATTAGTGAATACAACACCAGGTTTATTTTTAACGACAATACAGGACGCAAGATGATCATTGCAAAAAAACTTGGCGTTCATAATGGCGGATACCTAGTTGTTGAACAAGATTATGATCACTTGCAGAAAGATCTCAATGAATTCAACTTCTCACTTCTGATCTCAATAGCAATATTATTCTTAATCAGCTTCATGACCATAACCTTCTTAATGAAAAAGATTATGAAGGACTTTCGACTTTTATCCTCGCATTCCAAAGCTTTGTCAGAGGGGGCGCTCGATGGGGGTTTAGCCAACTGCCAATATGCTGAAACGCAATTGATTGCCGATGATTTCAACAAAATGAGTCTAATTATTTTAAATCGTACGATGGATGTTGAGCATGCACTCAATATTGCAAGAGAAGCGAGCTTAGCCAAAGGTCAATTTCTTGCAAATATGAGTCATGAAATTCGGACGCCGATGAATGGCATATTGGGTATGATCAATGTAATGCGATTATCCACACTCAGCGACGTACAACGTGAGTACTTGGCCACCATACATGCTTCAACAAGTACGTTAATGATTATTTTGAACGATATTCTTGACTATTCAAAAATTGAAGCGGGAAAAGTGACTTTACGTAAGGAATTATTCAGCATTAAAAATGCACTAAATGATTTGAAAAACCTGTTTATTTCAAGTGCCGCTCATAAAGAAATCGATTTAGAATTCTTAACGGATGATCATTTGCCTGAATATGTTCTAGGCGATGAAACGAGACTGAGACAAGTGCTGTCCAATTTAATTGGAAACGCCATCAAATTTACGGATCAAGGTGGTATAAATATTTCAAGTCGACTTGTATACAGTGATTTAGACCAGATTACAATACAGTTTTCAATCGTCGACACGGGAATAGGCATCGCAAAAGTTGAACAAGAGCATATTTTCGATCGTTTTGAACAAGGCAGTAACCACTCAAATGCAAAAATAAAGGGCACTGGTTTGGGACTGGCAATCACAAAAATGTTGGTCGAACTAATGGATGGCAGAATCGAACTAATCAGCGATTTGAATTCCGGTAGTACATTTATTGTTGAAATGCCCTTTGAAGTAAGTTACGAGCAACATTTAAGTGAAAGTGAAGAGAAAAGAGAAATTGTGCAAAATAAGTTAGACCTTAGAGGGATTAACATTCTAGCTGCCGAGGATGACGAGACGAGTGCGTTTGTCATGTTGACTATGCTTAAGAATTTAGGTGCTTTAGTAGATGTTGCAGAGAACGGCAAAATCGCTGTTGAAAAAGCAAACAAGAAAGTTTATGATTTGATTTTAATGGACGTCAACATGCCCAAACTTGATGGCTTAAATGCAACGAAACAAATTAGAAAACTAAAAATGTTAAATGCTGTTGCAACGCCGATACCAATTATTGCAATAACTGCATTTGCTGCAGAAGGCGATCGAGAACGTTGTCTTTCATTTGGTGTCGATGATTACATTACTAAACCTGTAGATTTTAATGTGTTATATAAAAAGATTCACTATTTATTTGAGGAGGGGAGAATGTCAGCGCCATACAAAATCCAACAATTAAAACGCGACGAGAAAGAAGGGGCAGACTTTGAAACGATAGTCTTATCACTCTGCGAAGCATCCAGTTTTGATAGACAAACGTCTGAATATGTTATCCAGATCTATATCACGCAAACCTTAGAACTGATAAGTCATCTTAAAAATCTTTTGAGATTTGAAGTCTTTGAACAGAGTTTACAAGAAATAGGGAACCTTTTTCATAAACTCAAAGGTTCATCTGGAAACGTGAGAGCGCATAAAATTATGCAACTCGCATCAGACGCTGAAATTTATACGACCGATAATAATAGGCTTGAAATTGAACGTATTCTTGAGGAAATATCGCTGTTAATTACAGATTATAAAGATAAAATAGTTGTTAATGATTAAAAGGATAGTTTCGATAATTTATAGTTATCGAAACTATCCTCTTCTATAGTTCGTGTAGATAAATGTAGTGTTAATTGTTCTTATCAGAAATTTTGGCCTGTTCGCTTTTATAATAATCATAATCCCCAAGGTACTTGATAAGTTTGTGTCCTTCAACAGCAACGACCAAAGGTTTTACTTTATTGATAAAGTAACGATCATGAGAGATGAAGAGCATCGTGCCTTCGAAGTCCTCAAGTGCCTCCTCGAGTGTTTCGATTGAATCGATATCCAAGTGGTTTGTCGGTTCATCGAGAATCAATAGATTCACATCTTCATACAAGAGTCTCGCGAGTTTAAGCCTTGTGCGTTCACCGCCTGAGAGCGCTTTGACGTCCGTAAAGACGCGTTTGCCGTAGAACATGAACTTAGCCAAATGCTCCCGCGCTTTTCCTTCACTGATATCAAGGCCTTCTCGAAAACTCTCAACCAATGAGAGATCTTCATTTGGAAACGCAATTTGTTGCGGGAGATAGGCTACTTTAGCATTGCTCCCGATTTTCAGTTCTCCAGAATCTGCAGGAAGTTCACCTAAGAGCATCTTTAATAAAGTGGATTTCCCACTGCCGTTTGGACCGATCAAAGCAGCCCGTTCACCATATTTTAAGGTCAAGTTTGCATCGTGAAAAATCGCTCGTTCGTCAAAGTGTTTTGTAATATTGCGACAAATGAGTGCCTCTTCACCTGACCTCGTTGAACTGCTCAAATCGAGCTTCATGTTTGGTTTGTTAAATACAGGTCGCTTCACTTGCGCCATCTTTTCAAGCTTGATTTGCATACTCGCTGCGCGTCTGAAAAATTTGTTGTTGTCTGCTTGGTGTGCCCAGTCTCTAAGCTGCTTCACTTTGGTTTCCATCTGTTTGATTTGTTTGCGTTGCTCGAGATAATCGGCATATTGGATGCGCATCTGTTCTTCTTTTTGTGCCATGTACGATGTATAATTTCCTTTGAAGGCTTGTGCCTGCATATCCTCAATCTCAATAATTTTATTGACTACTTTGTCGAGGAAGTACCGGTCGTGTGATACGATGATTAAGATGCCGCCAAAAGCGTTTAAATAACTTTCCAACCATTCGATGGCTGAAGTGTCAAGGTGATTGGTCGGTTCATCGAGCAAGAGTATATCTGGTTTATCCAATAGTATTTTTCCCAGTATGACGTTGGTTTGTTCACCACCGCTTAACAAGTTGAAAGGTCTATCTAAAAAGCACATGTCAAAATGGAGCCCCGTACATATTTTACTGAATTTTTCTTCGATATCATAACCTGACATAGCTTCAAATCTTGCTGTAACGTGTGCGTAACGATTGATTGCCCGTTCTAGTTCTACGCCGTCCAAGGTGGCCATATCGTGCTCTAAAGCGCGCATTTGAAGCTCTACGCTTAAGATGTCTTTAAATGCATCCATCAACACGTCCTTAACCGCAAAGTTTTCAGGATACTTGGGCATTTGATCCAGATAAGCAACTGTGACGTCTTTTGGTTTGTAGATCCACCCAAAATCATAACCGACGCTCCAAGAGCCAATATAGATATTTAGAGGCTCTATGCCTGCGATGAGTTTCAAGATGGTACTTTTGCCACAACCGTTTGGTCCAACGATTCCGACGCGTTCACCCGAGAAAACTTGAAAGTTCATCTCCTTAAAGAGCAGGTGTGTGCCCATATATTTCATGATGTGGTTAAATGATAATTCAAACATAGTGATTCTCCTTCTACATGTGATTCGTAAAAGGTTTGCAGAAATAGTTACATAAGCTCAGGGCTCTTGATTTATGGACATAAAAATAGCGCTTTATTCAACTTTCTGACTGCTAAACCTCACGAATCGTTCAACAAATAAGCCTATATGTATAGGCTGGTAACAGTGTCATACGTTTTCGTAAATGGGTTCAATTAGCAGTATGAAGGTGTCATAAAGTGCTCCTTTTCTCATTGTCAAAATTTTCTTACAATGAAAGTATAAACAATATTTAAGTTGCTGTAAAGTTTTTTTTATATAACATCATACCCTACCATCAACACTCAAGACACTTTACGATTATTTTGGCACAGTCCAAAGCACCGTTTTCAGTGGCTATTTTTTCGCCTAGCGTTTTAGCGTTTGCAACAATTGGATCTGATAAAGCAAAGCGTATGGCATCGGCAAGTATATCAGAGGTGAGCGCTTTCTTGGAAATAGGTTTTGCGCCAACGCCTAAGTCAAAGGAACGATGTGCCCATGCGAATTGGTCGTTGGAAAAGGGGATAATAATACTCGGTATGCCTGCTTTAAATCCTGCTGCGGTTGTTCCTGCACCACCATGATGGCATACTGCGGAGACGCGTTCAAATAACCATGTGTGTGGTGTACTGTCAATGGATAGGATCGTATCGGGGAGATTTGAAGGTTTACCCATGCCGCAGATGATGCCACGTTTTCCACTTTTTACGATCGCTTCAACAGCAACATTGGCAAGATGATCGTGTCCCATTAAAGAGGTCATACTACCGAAGCCGACATACACAGGTTTTTCACCAGAATTTAAAAAATTGGATAGTTCTTCTGATGGTTTATAATCGCTAGACTCCTCGACAAACCAATAGCCATGTTGATGGATATGCGCGTTCCAATCCTCAGGCCTTTTAAATACAAAGTTACTACAAGAGGCGATTGCAGGGTGCTTTTGATCTGTATGGCGTTCAAAAGGGGAACCAAAGTGCTCTGGGACTGTTCCAAACCGCTTTTTCCAGAAACCTTTAACAGAACTTTTAGAGGCCATCCACAACATGCCTTGGATCATTTCATAGCTGATTTTCTTAGTCAAGCGATTTGATTTTGCTTTGCCATAAAAGACGACGGATAAGTACTCTTTTGTCTTGTGCATGGGAAATGGAGAAGCTAGGACAGAAGGAATCCCAAATTTTTGTGCCGCAAAATAGCCGATGGTACAGCCAGGATGATAGATAATCAGTTCGCTGCCTTCGCAAGCTGCATAGAAGTCATTGACCATATATATGCCATAAGCCTTCATTTTATTAAAAGCTAAAAGCATCTTTAGAGGATTATCAGCAGAACCAGCTTGTTCCAATAACTTTGGATCAACACCTAGGGATTCTATGTCCGCATCTACGGGATAAAAATCGATGCCATAGCCACGAATGAAACTTTCAAAACTTTTACTTCCGGTGATTCGAACATCTTTGCCGAGTTTTTTAAGTTGTTGAGCGAGCGCAATATAGGGTTGGAAATCACCACGTGAACCCGCACAAAGTATTGTTATCATTTTTTTGTCCTCCAATTATATGAGAAATTAATCATCTTGATTTGTCCAACAACGTGTTGTATAGTAATAAATATAATGCAGATATTGTTGGTTATCAACCGACAATGTAGCTACTAATGTCGGATTGTCGGATTATGGAGAAACAAAAATGAAAAAGCAACCACAAATCACTGCACAGACAAAGCAAAATTTAATAGAGGCCTTCTGGTCTTTGTACTGTGAACAAAGAATCGAGAAAATAACCGTTAAGGATATCACCAATAAGGCGGGCTATAACAGAGGGACTTTTTATGAGTATTTCACAGATGTATATGCTGTTCTAGAAGAACTTGAAAATTCATTGATACCGAAACTCGATGAGCTGCCACCAGTATCAATAGCATCGGAAAATTTGGGCATGCCTTTAGAGTCCTTTTTAGAACTTTACAAAACAAACAATCAGTATTACAGTGTTTTGCTTGGTGATAACGGGGATCCTGCATTTGCAAGTAAGCTGAAAAATGCAATAAAACCGAACCTGATCAATGTGTTTGTTGACAAACCAGACGTAAATCTGGTAGAACTGGACTATATAATTGAATATACGCTGTCGTCTATGATTGGCATCATGAGTTATTGGTTTAAACAACCAGACCGTCTTTCCAGTAAAGAATTATTTGAACTCTTAAGTCGACTTACGGAACAAGGCGTGATGAAACAATTGAAACTTTAGTTAACAATGGATGAATAGAAAGGGGATTGCCATGAAATCGATTAAAATTGAGGAATTATCAAAAGATTTGTTGCATCAACTCGCTAAAGGGGCTTTTTTAACAGTCAAAAATGAAAAAAACGTCAACACGATGACAATCGGATGGGGCTCAGTAGGTTATATCTGGAATAAACCGATACTCATGGTACCAGTTAGATATTCAAGACACACCTACACCCTGATTAATCATGCGGAGACGTTTACGGTCAGTGTTCCTGTAACTAAAAACTTAAAAGACGCTTTGGCACTTTGCGGTACAAAATCAGGAAAAAACATTGATAAGATCAAGGCATGTGGCCTCACTTTAGTCGATTCACAAGCTGTTGAAACGCCTATTATCGGTGAATGTGATTTGCATATAGAGTGCAAAGTCGTATACAAACAAGCGATGGAACCGGGCAACATAACGGAAGAAATTCGTATGATGAACTATCCTCAAAATGATTTTCATGTTCTTTTTTACGGTGAGATTGTTAGCGCGTATTATCTATAAGGATAATTATGAGTCGAATTGCTTGACACCTCAACTCATGGACACCTCAACTCATGAGTCGAATTGCTTGACACCACAACTCATAACTCACAGATTATCTGCGACGATGCGGTAACCTGGAGAGTCTTTGATCAATTCATGTGATTCGAATAAGTCGTTGATGATGAGATTATAGTTGTAAAGATTTTCACATTTTTTTATTTTTTTGGCGATTTTCTTGCCATCTGAAAACATGTGAATCATATAAAACCACAGTTCTTTCATCTTGTTGAGGACGTTTTTCTCGCCGTGCATGATCTGTTGATAGTCATAGTAAAGCGTATCGTGAAAACTTCTGAATGTCGCTTTGTCAGCCATCATACCGGTCTTGATCTGACCAACGAGAGAAGGGTTGCCGATGATACCTCTGCCGAGCATGATATGGTCCACTGTTGGAAACATCGATTCTATGGCATGATAGTCAGAAGTGTTAAAGATATCACCATTGTAACAAACAGAACATTTAAATTCGCCCAGTGTTTGACTAAAAACATCTAACCTAGGTTTATTTTTGTACATGTCCTTTTGAATGCGCGGGTGTATGATCAACTCTTCCATGGGATACTGATTGAAAATTTTAGCGAGGGCATAAAATTCGTCTGGATCGAATTTGCCCAATCGCGTCTTGATGGAAATCTTCATCTGTGTCTGCGAATAAATGGTGTCAAGGAATCTATCTAGCTGTTCCGGATGGAATAGAAAGCCCGAGCCTCGATTCTTTGCGACGACAGTGTTTGAAGGACAACCGAGATTGAGGTTTACCTCATCATAGCCATAAGCGCCAATAGCGTGCGCGGTATTTACAAATGCCTGTGCATTGTTACTTAGTATCTGAGGCACCGTAAATAACCCTTCATTGTTGGCAGGTAGAATTTCTTTCATTTCTCGCGTGCTGAAGCTGTTATTTTGATTGGTTGAGATGAACGGTGTAAAATATTTGTCCATGGGACTAAAATGTTTGTGATAAGCATTCCGGTAGATATAATTCGTGATACCTTCTAAAGGTGCGAGGTAATATTTCATGAGTAAGTCTCCTGACTGAGAAAATTGCATAAGTAAGACTATTATAAGCGTGGTGATTTGCATTGTAAAGCACGCATATAAAAAATCGTATACTAGGTCCAGAGCCGATTGGAGCCTGTTTTTGCATGAAATTCAATTCTAAACAAAAAAAAAATTAAATTTAGATTACATTTATGGTCAAAAAAGTGGTAAAATAGAGTATAACGTGTAGCTTAAGAGCGTAAGTCCAGTTTGTGGACAGGCGCTCTTTTTTATTGAAAGAATTGCGAATCGTGATAAAGGAGGCATTAAAATGTTCAACAAAGGAGAAATTATTATCTACGGAAATAGTGGCGTTTGTGAAGTGACGGATATTGGCGTGCCAGCTATTGGCGGCATTGATCCCTCTAAATCATACTATACGCTTAAACCAGTATTTGAAGCGGGTATGATTTACATCCCGGTAAATACGCAAGCGTTCATGCGTCACACGATGTCTCGTGATGATGCGATGACACTTATTGGCAAGATTCCTGACATCAGTGATGAAATCTATGACAACCGTAACTTAAACTTGCTTAAAGAGCACTATAAAACGCTGCTTGAATCCTACCAATGCAAGGATTTGATACAAATTATCAAAGCGGTTTATGCCAAAGAACAACGGGGTTTAAAAATAGGGAAGAAATTGGGACAAGTAGACAAATTCTACATGAAAAAAGCAGAAGATATGCTTCATGGTGAGTTTGCAGTTGCACTTGGCATCGCAAAAAATGATGTTAAAGGTTTTATTGAAAGCAAAGTAAAAGAGTTACTTGAAAAGAAGCCTGAAGTAAAACCAGATATCATTGCTACAAAAGCAAGAAATATGGATACTGTTTCATATGATGAAAGTCTTTGTGTTGGGATTGCATAAGGATAAAAGTTAAAGAATCACATATAAGTTATTAATTGCGTCCGTTTCGAGATTCAGAAATTTATGAATCCTTGAAGCGGTTTTTTTTGTTTGGAATACACCTTGGATAATGTCCATAAAACGTCCGTCATCTTAGAGGGATTACTAAATTTATGATAAAAATCACAATTTGTATTTGATACAATCAAAAAAAATAAGTATATAATAAGAAAAACGAGACTAATAACTTAATTTTTTACATTTTTTTGCAGTTCTCTCTAAGAAAAAATTGAATTGACTCTAAGAATAGACTTCTTATACAATGATATTAGATAATTTTCTAAGAACTGATTCATATATTGCTCGAAGGCATCCTTCAAATCCTTCAAATCCTGCAGATCATACATAGCTTTAGAAATTCATATGTTTAACAGGAGGTTTTTATGATCAGTCATATTTTTTCACTTATAACTTTGGTACTTGTTTTAGTGCATCTGAACAATAAAGTAGCCTGGTGTTCTAAAAGAAACAGGGTAATAAGAATAGGATTAGTTGTTCTTTCTACTTTCTTTTCAGTGCTTTATTTAATATATGGCTTGATGTCCATAAACATAGGTTTTTCTATCCTTAGTGTTTTTAAAATGGAGTACGGGTTACTTTTTATTTACATGACTTACAGACTTCTTGTTTTAAATAAAGCAGTTGATTATCATACAAAGTTTATCACTGATAATTTAGAGCATCGTATAAATCTAGAGTTAAAAGGTAATGAAGATGTCACCATCGAGCAACTTATTAAAGATACGATGATCTGTTTGGAAGATGAAGACTTTGAAAACGCATTACGCCTGATTGACAAAGTTGACACACTTGACACCGTCGATCAAAATATTATACTGCTGAAGAAAATCGTCAATCAATCAATGACAAAAGAAGAACTTGAATACTCAAAAGCTTTGTGCTATTAGTTTTTAATTCCATAGTTTTGGAATTTGCATAGTTTTCTCACCTATTTAAAAACGATACTAACAAGTTGCATAATTTATGCAAACTGTCAGTATCGTTATTTTTTTAATCCGTTGCTTTCACATTGCACGATTTAAACTTCAATTTAAAAGTGTCGTAAAGCGAACGATAGTCATCAATCACGTCTAGATGTGCATCTGATTCCGCTTTTAATAAGTACAGGATAAGTTCATAATTTTCTTGATTGAGATGAACAGGCGTAAAGTATAGTAAAATCAAATTGACAGCGCGATACATGTGGCGTGATTTTGATTGGTAGTTGAGACGGTAGTTGGATATGGATTCTAAAACACTTTTTTCAAAGTAAATATTGTTTTTCTTGTAGATCACTCTTGGATTTTTGTGATAGGAGAGGAAGCTGAGTAAAGCTTCATAATTTAGCTTGTTACCAGGGGTTTCATAGACCGCTTTATATAGATACTCATAGATTGTTTGTTCTTCAGCGTGATTGTCTTCAAGGTATTGTGCGTATTTGAACTGAGATTCAGAAACTTGAAATTTTGCATATTCTGTGACAAAATAGACGACTTTCTTTCTAATATGCGCTTCCTTTTCATGATTACGGATCAATTCATATGATGTGGCGAGTTGTGCGCGACGAGACAACTGATTTTCATAGAGCGTTAAACAAGTACTAAGTGCATAAAAGTACTTTTGTTGATGGTAAGCTTGCATGATAATTTGATCGACAATGTAATTTTCAGCTTCATCAATAATATCGAGTAAATGTTCTTTTTGGGTGGCATCTAAGGTGTCGAACTCAATCGTTTGATGTAGACCAAAAGACTCTAAGAATGCCATAAATTCAGCTTTGGCAATCATAATATTGTATATATCCGTAACCGCTTGTCGACCTTGATTCGCATAGATATTTCGAATGTAAGGCAGTCCGATGACTTTGTCGAGGTAAATATGTAACGCTCTAAGCCACCATTTCCCTATATTGTTATAAGAATTGGCATGTTTACGCATTATGGCCCGATCATAATAATGTAGTGCCATTTGAATGGGTTTGTTATCGATATTTAGTGTCTCGTTATCGCATAATAGGCCTAAGGTCCATAGGGACGAACCCAAATTCATATTCGCATTTTCAGTATATAGTTTCAAAGCTTTTTCGAGTTGTTCCTTCTGGAAATGTAGCCCATAGTAGTACATATCTGCAAGTTCAGATGTTATGAGAGGGTTGTTATGTGTATGTGTATCTACATATGTTTTTATAGCGATTGCGCCCATCTCACTGCATATGCCATAAGTGACGGCTATCTCGAGAAAATCATAGACATCGTTGACGGATAACTCATGATTTTGAAGTAATTCAACGATGGGCTGATAAGCACTTTGAGTGATGGAATGACTAGATTTGGAATGGGTATTTATAATTGGATGTTGTTCGAAAATTGAAATCAAAGGTTTAAAATCATCCACGTGAAATGCCCATAAAATAATCAGCGTCAAAGCAAGATGTGGTTTGTCTTTGTAACTTGCAGAAATATTTTTGTAGAAAAACATGTGCTCGCTTGTTAGTAAGTCAACATCTGTCAAAAGTAGTGTGTGTATCCACTGTTCAAAGGCTTCCGTTTGATAATTTCTAAGCAAAAAACGAGAAGATAGCAACATGTCATCGATGAAATACTCATCAAAGGCCGAAACGAAGCGGTCCCTGAATTTTGGTTCTTTTCTCTTTGGATCGAGTTGCCTTGTAAACAAATTTGATATGCGGCTGGAGTTGCTCTTGTTCGTTTGCAAAATCTGTTGATTCTCAGGAGAATTGAGGAAATACAGCGGCAATACACTTGTGAAAAAAGTTAACTGATTGACATTGGAATAATCCCCACCGTGATAAATATAGGGATCGAGAATGCCGTTTAATAATGATTTCATGACAGTGGATAAATTCGTTCTCATAGTAAACTCCGGACTAATTATTTTCAGTGATGTCAGTGTTTCCGAAATACCATAAACCCATGGCTGTTTTTTCATAATTTTTAATTCGATCTGAAACCATAAATTGATCGGTATGGTAATAAATCGGCATGATAGGTGCTTCTTCCATCAATAGAGCTTGGGCTTTATATAAAAGATCAAAACGCTTTTGCCCTGTTTCTCGTTTAGCAGCTTCGATAAGAGCATCATAGCCAAAATTGGACCATCCCGTAGTATTGATGGCACTCGATGACGTCATAATTTCTAGCATAGACATAGGGTCCGCATAATCGCCAAACCAACCACCTTTTGCAACACTATAATTGCCAAGTCGTTTTGTTTCCTGTAGGACAGCCCATTCTTGATTGATCAATGTCACATCGATACCAAGATTGGTTTGCCACATGTATTGTATCGCTTCTGCAATAACTTTATGGGTTTCATTGGTGTTATAGACGATTTCAATTTTTGGAAATTGCTTGATATCTTCAAAACCGGCTTCTGTAAGTAGTTTTCGTGCTGTATCCAAATCAGCTTTTTCTGGCAAAATATAATAATCGCCTGCAACGGATTGAAAAGCCTCTCCGTTTGCATCATATAAACCTGGAGGTGTGAAGCCGCTTGCAGGGATTTCACCAGCTTTTGTCACTGATTCAACGATCGCTTTTCTATCGATCGCAAGTGATAAAGCCTTTCGAACGAGAACGTTATCAAGTGGTTTAACTCTATTGTTGAAGGCATAAAAGTACGTTCCTATTGAAGGTGCCGTTTTTAGTGACGCATCTTCCGTTTGAATTCTTGGAAGTTCAGAGGCGAGTATGGAATCGATGATATCTAAATCGCCAGCTTCGAAAGCTGTCAACATAGTGGATTCATCTACAATCATATAGGCGTTGATGCGATCTAATGAAACCGTGTCCGCGTTCCAATAATGTTGATTTCTCAATAAAACGAGTTTTTCACCCATTCTATACTCAGAAAGTATAAATGGACCATTGCAAACAACTTGCTTTGGATCAATCGTCCAATCATCATCTATTGAAGCTTCAACGACTGATTGTTTTGTCGGAAAATAAGTGAAGAATGTCAATAGATCGAGAAAGTAGGACATTGGCGACGTTAAAACGACTTCGAGCGTATAGTCGTCAAGTGCTTTGACAGCAACATTTTCGCGACTTCCTTTTCCAGTGTTGTAGTCGCGTCCACCTTTTATATAATAGAGTTGATACGCGTATTCAGAAGCTGTCTCAGGGTCGAGCGCACGTTTCCATGCATATTCAAAATCTGATGCTGTTAAGTTAGAACCGTCAGACCATTTAGTTTGCTTGAGTTTTATGATATAAGTGAGACCATCGCTTGATAGGGTATAACTATCTGCTATAGCTGGCTCAATAATCTTACCTTTATATCTAAAAAGCCCTTCAAAGGTATTGTTTATGACTGAGCCACCGTCGAGTGCGCGATTGAGCTGAGGGTCTATAGAAAGCGGTTCTGAGCCGATATTCCAATTTAATACTTTTTCAGTGATGGGCGCGGGAATCAACGCTACCGAGCGTGATGCGTTCATCTGTTGGATGATCACAGTAATCACGATGAAGACGATCACTATCAATAAAATTGAAAAAATCATGCGGTTGACTTTCATGAATACCTCCATTACATTGTTGTAAAACTGCAATCTTTCAATTGCAGTTTACATGATGTACGTTAATGTGTAAAGTATCTTCATAGAAAGATAGGTTGTTCAGAATTATTACAAAATCTTTACACGTCACGCTCAAAGCACTATAATTAAGGGGACGAGCGACTATGAGGAGGCACTGATGATACGTAGTTTTGAGAACTTTTTTTGGATTGATACGGCACATTCGAGTTACATATTTGAAAAAACAAAGTTTGGCCATTTGGCACACATCTATTATGGGCCGCTTTTAAGCGTTACAATAAATCTGGAAAAAACACTAGATGCATTGAGACACAAACGTTCTGCACCTATTGGTTCAAGTGTGGTTTATGACCAGTCGGATGAACTTTATAGTTTAGATAGCCTTTGTCTTGAGTGGTCGGGCATAGGACAAGGTGATTTTAGATTTAGTCCTTTAGAAATCCAAATGCCAGATAGCAGTTTTGTACACGATTTTGTCTATAAGAGCCATCGGGTGTGTGATGGAAATATAAAGCCCCAGACATTGCCAGCGGCTTACGGCAGTGAATCTGACTGCATGTCACTTGAGATTTTACTAGAGGACGCTTCCAATCAAATGACAGTGATGCTCATTTATACGGTTTATGAACAGACGGATGTGATCACAAGGCGGGCTGTTATCACGAATCATAACCTTCAAGGATCAAAAGCTGTGATTCGAAGGGCACTGAGTATGATGATTGATCTGCCAAACCGCAATTTTCAGATGACGACTTTTGATGGTGGCTGGATTAAAGAAACCCATAGAAACGACCGCATGGTGACACCGGGGATGCACGTCAACGCATCGACGACGGGCAACAGTTCAAACCGCCACAACCCTGGATTTTTGTTGGCAGAACAAGGCGCAAGTGAAGAACATGGATGGGTTTATGGGTTCAATCTCGTATATAGTGGCAACCATTTTGGCAGTGTTGAACTGAGCAATCACGATTTGGTTAGGGTATCACTGGGCATAAACAGCCATTGTTTTGAGTGGATGCTGAATCAAGGCGAATCGTTTGAAACACCTGAAGTTGTGATGGCCTTTAGTGACAAAGGCTTCAACGGTGTGAGCCACCACTTACATGATTTCATCAACCAGCATATTGTAAGAGGGGATTGGAAGAATAAAGTTAGACCAATCCTTTGCAACAACTGGGAAGCACATTTTTTTGATTTTGATGAACAGAAGTTACTTGCTCTAGCTAGGCAAGCTAAAAAATTGGGCGTTGAACTCTTTGTACTGGATGATGGTTGGTTTGGAAAACGTGATGACGATCAGGCTGGTCTTGGCGATTATTCAGTCAACAAGAAAAAGTTGCCGAGAGGACTTAAATCTTTTTCAGAAAAACTCAAGGCGATGGGGCTATCTTTTGGTCTTTGGTTTGAACCAGAGATGGTGAATATGAATAGTGACTTATATAGAGCCCATCCAGAATATGCTGTGACTGTACCAGGCAAAAAACCGACGTTGGGTAGGCATCAGTTGTTACTGGATTTGTGTATGCCGCAGGTGCAAGATTATATCGTTGATTCGGTTTCTAAAGTGTTGGATGAATCGGATGTTTCGTATGTCAAATGGGATATGAACCGACATATGACCGACCTTTATTCAACCTCACTTGTAAATCAAGGGGCATTTTATCACCAGTATATGATGGGGTTATATTCCGTACTCGATAGAATTTTTAGCCCTAGACCGCATATCCTTCTTGAGAGTTGCTCAAGTGGCGGCAATCGATTCGATTTAGGGATGCTCTGTTACTCACCACAAATTTGGGCATCAGATAATACGGATCCTATCGAACGTCTTAAAATACAAGGCGGCCTCTCATATCTATATCCGCCATCCACCATGGGTGCTCACGTTTCCTCTGCGCCACATCAACAGACGCTAAGAGAGACCCCGCTATCAACACGTTTTAATGTTGCTGCATTTGGGTGTCTTGGCTATGAGATGGATTTAAAATACTTGTCTAAAGTTGAGCGGGAAGAAGTGAAAGCGCAGATCAATTATTATAAAATTCATCGACAAACGCTGCAGTTCGGTAGATTCAGCCGCATTACCTCTATGAAAGCCAACAAAGTATTTTGGCAAGTGGCAGAAAGGGATGGCAGTAAGGTCATTTCCGGACTCTTTCAAACCATGACTTCGGCAAGTGAAGGGTTTGATCGATTGAAGATACTCGGTTTGGACCCAGAGGCACAGTATTCAGTTGAGACGAAACCACAAAATCTCTACGTTGAGCAATTTGGAGAGCTCGTTAAGCACATTTTGCCAGTGCCTTTAAATCCAAATGGTGCAATATTGCGTTTTGCAAATCGCGTGTATTGTTTAAGCGATGGCATCGAACAGTATGAAGGGCAAGGCCATGCGTTTGAGAGTGGTATACTTCTCAACAATCAGTATATGGGGACAGGCTACAACAAACAGCTCCGCGTCCTTGGTGATTTTGGCTCATCCCTCTATCTGACGGAAAAGTTGGAAAAAAAGATATAATTTATAGCGGCAATTTCCAGAAATACTAGATAAACAGGGGGGATGTTTGGCCATGCATAAACTTAGAAATCGGTACGCTTTTGGACTTGGCACCATAGGACGCGACATGCTGTATACACTTGAAAGCATGTACTTGATCTATTATTTGACAGATGTACTAAATCTGCCGACGTCTACACTTTGGTGGGTTACTGCTGTTTTATTTGTAGCGCGGATATTTGATGCTTTTAACGATCCTATTATGGGCGTCATAGTCGACAACACGCATGGCAAGTACGGTAAATTTAAGCCATGGATTGCGATAGGTGCACTTGGAACGGGTATTGTCACCATCTTGATGTTTACCGATTTTGGATTGACGGGAAGCACCTATGTCATGTTATTTGCCATCATCTATGTCCTCTGGGATATTTCGTTTACCGCCAACGACATTGGTTATTGGTCAATGCTTCCTTCGCTAAGTCTCGATCAGAAGGAACGGGAAAAAATCGGTGCGTTTGCGAGAATCTGTGCCAATATTGGGTTATTTTTTGTGGTCGTTGGGATAGTGCCGATCACAAATGCCCTAGCAGAGGCACTTGGTAGTATGACAAAGGCGTATTTCGCCTTTACGGTCATGATCGTCGGCATCATGTGGATTGGTCAATTGATCACGCTATTTGGTGTTAAAGAAGTCGCTCAAACGGGAATAAAGCATGAAAATACGACTCTAAAGCAGATGGTAGGCGTCATCTTTAAGAACGATCAGCTGCTTTACACAGCAATCTCTATGGCACTGTTCATGATAGGCTATGTCACGACCACGAGCTTTGGCATCTACTTCTTTAAATACGCCTACGGCGATGAAAATATGTATTCAATCTTTGCCCTTATTCTTGGCATTTCACAGCTTATAGCACTCGTGATTTTTCCGATGATCAGCAAAGTGATGAAGCGAAACACTTTCTATCTCATGGCGACGGTTTTGGTCGTTCTAGGCTATATCGTTTTTTTCTTTGCACCGAATACATCGATGCTGTTTATAGGAATCGCTGGCATACTGCTTTTTATTGGAGAGGCATTTATTCAACTCCTGATGCTCATGTTTCTCGCAGACACAGTGGAATACGGTCATTGGAAGCTCGGCAAACGCAACGACAGTGTAACTTTTTCGCTCCAGCCGTTTATCAACAAGATGGGTGGTGCAGTAGCGACTGGTATCGTCGGCGCCATCGTCATTCTTTCGGGCATTAAAGAGGCTAACTCAGCGGCAGATGTGACGGAAGGTGGGCTCCTCATGATGAAGACGGCGATGCTCGTCTTTCCACTTTTCTGCATATTAGCAGGTTACCTCGTGTATCGTGCAAAATATAAAATCGATGAAGTGATGTATTCAAAAATCATCAGAGAACTTGAAGAACGCGGCGAATTGATTAAAACGCAATAGATGTATTAATAAAACGTTACAAAATTACAGGTAAACTGGCCCTCAGATTATGGTATACTATCGTCTGAGGGTCAAATTATATCCCGGAAGTTAATTGTTCCCGAAGGAGGCAGTCATGTCAGCATCGTTTTCATCTAAAGCGCTTGAGGCAAATTTAGCCCAAACACAAGTGAAGCGCGTTGAAATTCCTGATGAGCAAAGATGGTTTGGCGAACTGTCAAAGGCCAAATGGGATATAAATAAGCGCACGATAGAATTCTTGATGGAACTCAATCACACACTTAGAAATGATGCTTTTGTCATCGAATCACTACATGAAATATGTCTGAATGACCTATGGTTTTATGAAACCCAAGACGCCTCTAATCGCGCTATAAAAGTTTTGATGGATGTATTCACAAGTTTATTTGAAACAGTGAAAGGCGAGACTGAAAAGGATTTATTGATTAAATGTCTCTATATTTATGTCGATCAACTGGCTTCCTTTAAAATTTTTCCGAGCGATATCATCGAACGCGCAATGCAATTGATTCAAGAGGACTTTGATAATGATCAATTGAGTTATCTTAGGAATTCCAGATACTTTAATACGTATTTCGATCAAATTGCCAAGCATGACCAGTTTTCAGGCGAGACGATGAACTTTTCAAGGCAATTACTTGCAAGTTGCTATGATTATTGGCAAGAAACCACACAAATCGAAGTCTGGTTTGCATCAAAAAAACAGTTGTTACATGTGATGACGATGGAAACCATAGGGGAAATTGGCACTTCTTTTTTTGAGGCGCTTCGTGAGTCCCTTAACAATGCAAAGGATTGGGATGCCTTACATGATTTGATGACCTTTAACGATATTTCCAATTATTTCAGAAGTTTCACGAAGGCATTCGAATCGCATCACGAGACGATTCATTACTTATATTATTTGCTCAGATTACCTGGAATGGTTCATTTTGAAAAGCACTTGCTATATGACATGAACAGAAACCTCAGATCGGTTTTTGCCGAACTTAAAGAGGAAGACGTGCGTGATTTTATCGATGTGATTGTATCAGAATTAATGCTACTTAAAGAAACACAAAGTAGTACAGTCCTCGATTGTATTCTAACGCTTGGAAAGGAAATTATTCATTTAGGCGATAAACAACATATCCGTTATTTTGTCACTCGATTGATCCATTTTGGATTTGAATATCCTGGATTACCAACTTTGAATGCAGACTGGCAAACGCACATAAATGTGACGCATGTAAAGAACATTAGAACTTGGCTTGAACTTATTGGTACGGTGCCAAGTGATATGCGTGAGCTTTTAGCGGCTCTAATCGTAAATCTAAAACTCGGTGGCATCTTTATATCCGATACCGATTTATTTCAAAGAGATGTCACCAAACTTCTAAATGCTGACATTGCACCTGTTTATAGAGAAATTAAACAATTGGCTAAGATTTTTCCAATCTATTTTAGAGATATCGGTGCTGAAGGTAGACTTAGGGATTATTCTACTGCAGTGGATGAGCTTTCTATGCGAGGAGATCGATTAATCCATTTCATGCGAAAGCAGATTCATACGGAAAGTAACAATACACACGTCAAATTGACAAAGCGTATTATAAGGTATTGGCTCAGTAAAGAAGATCATTATCTCGAAGGGCTGCTACCTGAAGATGTCAAAGCGTGGCTAGGCACTGAACCTGACTATTTAGAAGGCGTTAATTACATCATGAAGTTACTTTGTGAACGCACAGGAAAAGACCTATCAAGCTTATTTGGCATGGGCATAGATGCCGTTGAAAATGCAATCCATGCAATCTCATATGAGGACAATACGCTAAGCAAACGCAATTTTGATCGTGACAAATACCGGATACTAAATGTTTTTCGCGTCTATTTTCTCGTTTTAGAAAAATACTCTTTGGAATCTGAAGATATCATACGCACATTGAGTGAGAACAATAGCTTTGAGCGTGAAAACCTAGTTGCGCTTGAAAATTGCTTGAATGAAGGTCGGCACAAAGAGGCATTAAAAGAAATTTATAAATTGATGGCCCAATTAAAACACGTCATATTAGATAAGGTAGAGAGTAAAAGCCATGAAAATATTTTTTTTAAGCGCCATGTAGCCGCTGGAATTCCCTCTATGTATGGGCAGTATATCGAACCGAAATTTGAAGCCCTAGGTCTTATCTATCGACTTGAAAAGACGGCTTCAAAACTTATGGAGCGTGCGATTAGGGCAATTAACCTCAACTATATCACTGCAAAAACACTTGGCCAGATTTATGAAATTTTAGAACTTTTCAAAGAGGGCATGGCACTCGACGGCATAGTAAATGAGGCATTTAACTCAAGACTCAACATGTACAAATTCAGTTTGACCTCGCCGAGTTTTTCATACGATCAATACGTCAATATTTTCCAGTTCATGGCACGCGACATCAAAAGCATCATCGACGAGTATTTTATTGAAGTGTACGAAAGACCGCTTAAGATCATCGCGCCACAAATCGATATAGCAAATTCTGTGCCTCTTGCGTATCAGATGGTTTCCGAGCGTTTTTTTAGGGATAACCTATACACTGCATTTTTGGTTCAAGATCTCGATCAATTGATCGTCGAAATCATAGGGACTTTAGAGGCGATGCGCAAGACCTATTCAGCGGATATGATCCAAAATATGATGACGTACAATCCAAATACAGTCATCACTGCGCTAGATGTTACGACACCGGAGATAGACAACCCCGTTTTTTTGGGCACGAAAGCCTTTTTTATGAAGCGATTGTTTGAACTCGGCTTTCCAATACCACGGGGATTTGTACTTACAACAGAAGTTTTTAGACATCAAGTGACGATCACAAAGCACAAATTTATCAAAAAAGAACTTGATGCGATGATTCTGAAGCAATTAAAACGACTGGAAAAAAGTACAGGCAAGCGGTTTGGTGATGCTGAAAATCCACTTTTCGTGTCGGTTCGATCGGGTTCAACATTTTCCATGCCCGGTGCCATGCGTACTTTTTTAAACGTCGGCATGAACGATGAAATTGCAGAGTGTTATAGTCGGCAGGAAGACAATGCCTGGACATCATGGGATAGCTTCAGGCGTTTTTTACAAAGCTGGGGTATGGCTAACACAATTGAACGAGATGTTTTTGATCAAATTATGAAGGCCCATAAACTTAAATACGGTGTTAAACTCAAGGCTGAATTTACGGGTATTCAGATGAAAGCAGTTGCTCAAGCTTACAAGCTAGCTCTTGAGGAGAGAGGTATTTATTTTGAAATCAATCCACTTAAACAACTCAATCAAGCGATTTATAACGTGATCGATTCCTGGTTTTCAAGCAGTGCAAAGTCGTATAGAGATCATATGGAAATCGCTGAAGAATGGGGAACAGCCATCTTGGTACAACAAATGGTTTTAGGCAATAAATCGCACCAGTCAGGTACGGGTGTCGTCTTTACAAACAGTCCATTCAACGATTTAACGGGAATCCATCTATTTGGAGATTATGTAAGATGTAGTCAAGGTGAAGATGTGGTCTCAGGGCTCGTAAATACACTACCGATTAGCGAAAACCAACGCAAACTCAGTAAACAAGAGTGTTTGGGATCTCTTGAGGGTGATTTTCCTGAAATCTATGCGGAACTCAGTACACTTGCTGCTAAACTGATTGAACAGCACGGATTTGTACATCAAGAGATCGAGTTTACATTTGAATCGGAAGATCTGAAAGATCTCTATATCTTGCAAATTCGCAATCAGAAGCTCAAAAAGAAAAAAGTTGATGAATCTACAATGGTCATTTTCGATAAAGGAACGCTTGTCGGTAGAGGTATCGGCGTGAATAGTGGGCTAATAACTGGATATGTCGCGTTTGATGCAGAAGATATCCACATGTTGAAATCTGACGCATATCCAATTATTCTAATCCGTCCTTATACAGTACCAGATGATATACCGCTCATATTTGCTGCAGATGCATTGGTAACTGCAAAAGGCGGTATAACCTCCCACGCGGCAGTTACAGCAGCGGGATTAGGTAAAGTCTGTATCGTTAACTGCAGAGCGCTTATTATTGATGAGCTAGAGAAAACATGCGCGTTTGATGGACAGGTTTTCAAAGTTGGAGATAAGATGACTTTGGATGGCTATTTGGGCAACATTTATTATCATAACGCTGTACATTAGTACGCGATGAATAAAAAGCATAATTTAAGGAGGCATACAAGTGGAAGGGTATCTACATGGTAAGCTACAAAACGAAAGATTATTGGGAATCAACGGTATTGGTCGAATTGGGAAATTGACACTTTGGAATCATTTGAACATGAAACATTTTGACGGCGTCGTCATCAATGCTGGACGAGAAATCGGAAAGAGTATGGAAGATGTGATGCACTACTTATCAACGGACTCGACTTACGGCAGTATTGATCGTTTCATGTATGGTTTCTCAGGTAAATCGTGTGATGTAAAAATTATCGACCGCGAGAAACGCATCCTTGAGATGAATGGCATGACGGTAAAGATATTGACCAAGGCTAGAAACCCGAGAGATATCGAGTGGAATAATGAAGGTGTCAGAGTCGTTGTCGATTGTACAGGTGTATTCCTTGATCCTACGGTGCCATCGGATCATCCTAAAGGCAGCCTTCGCGGTCATATTGAAGCGGGTGCTGAAAAAGTTATTTTAAGTGCACCGTTCAAAATCAAGGACTCTTCACAAAAAATGCCAGAAGACAGTGGCATGTTTGTCTTTGGCATCAACCATACAAAATACGATCCGATGAAACACCATATCTTATCGGCGACGAGCTGTACGACAACGGGGCTCTCACATATGATGAAGCCACTTGTCACGAATGAGGAGACCGCTCGAATCGTAACGGCGTCTATGACGACGGTACATGCTGCAACGAACAACCAAAGCATCCTTGATGCACCGCCAAGCGCAGGGACAAGCGACCTGAGAAAAGAAAGGTCGCTATTTAACAACATTATCCCAACGAGTACAGGCGCAGCGATCGCACTTGAAGAAGTTATGCCTGAGATTAAGAGCATCGGCTTCATGGCAGACTCAATTCGCATTCCTACAAGTACAGTATCGTTGATTTCGCTCAATCTAACATTCCATACGACGCTTTCAGAGAATGGTGAGCCGGTCATCAATAAAGCGTTTATTAACAATCTTTACAAAAATGCCAGCGAAGGCGCTCAAAAGGGCCTCCTTTACTTCAGTGAAACGCAGAACGTTTCTTCTGATCTCATGGGCATGCAAGCGGCGATCGTCATTGAAGGTCAAGAAAATCATACGCGAACGGGTTTCCTACCAGTTGATCACAAAACACTGAATCGCCTTGGTATAGAGGTGACTCAGGATGCTAACTTACCTGTAACGCACGCTAAAATATTTGGTTGGTATGACAATGAATTTGGTAGTTACGTCAACTGCTTAGGCAAATTGACGCAGTTTGTGGAGAAAAACCTCATATAAAGATTTTTCATAGTTATTGGCACGCTAAAAAGGAATCCCAGTCGTCTGGAATTCCTTTTTTTTTTTTGCGTTTTTAAGTTGACAACAACATTTAAAAGATGATAAAATGAAAACAAGTAAACAAATGATTACAAAACAAACAAAAGTTTAGTTTTCAAGAGTCTATATCTTTATAAGGAGGCTTTATGACGAATAGAGAACAAGAAATATTAGCCCTTCTTAGAACAAACCCACTCATCTCACAAATTGAATTGGCACAGGCACTGGGCATAACAAGATCGTCTGCTGCAGTGCATATCACCAACCTCATGAAAAAGGGTCACATTCTAGGGAAGGGTTACATCGTGCGCGAAGATGACTACGTCTGTGTCATCGGCGGTTCGAACATGGACATTCAAGGTTTTCCAAATTCTGAACTCATCTATAAGGATTCAAACATTGGAAAAGTAAAAATGTCGCTCGGAGGTGTTGGTCGTAATATTGCAGAGAACCTTGTGCGAATGGGCATACAGACTCGCTTGATCAGCGTCATCGGAGATGATGTGTATGGCAACAAAATTCTGGAAGAGGCGCGACATATCGGTCTTGATATGCAAGACACATTGGTTTTAAACGGCGAGAACACGTCAACGTATCTATCCATCCTCGATCACAGCATGGATATGGTCCTCGCGATCTCTCATATGGACATCTGTGAACGCATGACCGTCGACTACATCAAGAGTAAGCGACATGTTATTGAACATGCTAGCCTATGCGTTTTAGATACCAACTTGCCGATTGAAGTCATCGAATATATCGTAACAACCTTTAAAGACACGGTATTTTTCCTCGACACGGTATCGAGTGCCAAAGCTCAAAAAGTCAAATCATTAATTGGTTATTTCCACACGATTAAACCAAATAGGATTGAAGCTGAAATACTGACGGGAATTAAGATCAAAGACATGTCAGATTTGCCCAAAGCAGCCGGCGTCTGTCATGAAAAGGGCGTAGAGCAAGTGTTCATAAGTCTCGGCGATGAAGGTGTCTATTATAGTAACAAAGAAACCTCACAAATCATAAAGGCACCAAACGTTTCCATAGTCAACGCAACGGGAGCAGGCGATGCTTTCCTGGCAGCTTTAGCGCTAGGCTATGTTATGCAAATGAGTACCGGTGAATCCGCTAAGTTAGCGGTTGCAGCCTCAATCATTGCACTCTCGCATGAAAATACCATTAACCCATTGATGTCCGAAGAGACACTTTTTGAAAAAGTAAAGGAGCTAAACTTATGTTAGAAAAATATTTGGAAATCCATCCTGAAGTAGCACAGGCAATAAAAGAAGGCAAAGCAGTGGTCGCGCTTGAATCGACGATTATCTCACATGGTATGCCATATCCTAGAAATGTAGAAACGGCACTTAAAGTTGAGAAGATCATTAGAGAAAATGGAGCAATTCCAGCGACTATAGCCATCCTCGGTGGAAAATTGAAAGTTGGCTTAACAGAAGAAGAAATCGAGTATCTTGGCAAAGCGCCAAACGTCATCAAAACATCAAGACGAGATATTCCATTTATCGTCGCTCAAAAGAGAGATGGTGCAACAACAGTAGCTTCTACGATGATTTTAGCTGCACTTGCAGGCATCAAGATTTTTGCAACAGGCGGAATTGGTGGCGTGCACAGAGGCGCAGCCGAGTCGTTCGACATCTCTGCAGACCTTCAAGAACTCGCGCATACTAATGTAGCTGTCGTGTGTGCAGGTGCAAAATCCATCTTAGATATCGGATTGACTCTTGAGTATCTTGAAACAAACGGCGTGCCAGTTGTTGGCTTCCAAACAGATGAATTGCCAGCATTCTATACGAGAAAAAGCGGATTTGGCGTGGACTATCGCGTAGAAACTGAAAAAGATCTTGCTTTGGCACTTAAAGCGAAATGGGATTTAGGCCTGGACGGCGGTTTAGTCATTGCAAACCCAATTCCAGTCGCTTTCGAAATGGATTACGACACGATCACTTCAGCTATTAATATGGCTGTTGCAGAAGCGGAAAAAGCTGGTATCAAAGGCAAACAGTCGACGCCATTCTTACTTGCGAAAGTCAAAGAACTTACAGGTGGAGACAGTTTAGATTCAAATATCGAACTCGTTTACAACAACGCGAGAGTAGCAGCTGTTTTAGCCGTTGAATACTCAAAATTATAAAAAAATATTGACTAAGTTATCCCCTAAGCAAATCGGTTATTATAACTGATTTGCTTTTTTTTTTATCGCAGATTGTATTGACATCGATACATGAATATCGTAATCTTGAGATAGAAACTTTTAGATATACATCTGATATATCAGAGATTTTAACTCAAACTATCATGCAAAGGGGTAAACTATGATTGAAGTGAGATGGCATGGTCGAGGTGGACAGGGAAGTTTTACTGTTGCTCGATTGTTGGGACTAGCAGCGTCAGTATATGACGGCAAATTTGCACAGGCATTTCCGTCTTTTGGACCGGAAAGACGCGGTGCACCTGTAACGGGATTTACGAGAATTGATGCACATAAAATTACCGATCGCAGTGAACTTGACGTTTGCGACTACGTCGTCGTATTAGATGAAACGCTTTGGGGCAAAGATGTCTTAGCAGGTCTTAAAAAAGACAGCTTAATCATCGTCAATACGACAGATGTGAAACCCTATGCAAAGGATTTAGAGTATAAAATTATAGGGATAGATGCTACGAAATTGGCAATCGAATACCTAGGCATCCCAATAACGAATACAGCTATGCTCGGCGCACTTGTAGCAGCGACGGGCGTCGTAGAAATAGAAAGTTGCAAAGAAGCCATGCGAGACAGTATGTCACCAAAGCTCGCTGAAAAGAATATCAAGTTATTTGAACACGTTCTGAAGGAGGTCACAGCATATGAATAAACCAAAAATGAAAGACTTCACAGAACCCAAAACGGTACGTGATTATCCGATGGGGGCAACGTGTCCAAGTGATCATATTACGAGTATTAACGCAGGTTGGAGAACGTATAGACCCGTTATTGACCTAGATAAATGTGTCAACTGCATGCGTTGTTTCCTTGTTTGCCCAGATGGCGTCATAGACAAATCTGGCGAGCAGCTGGAAATTGATTACGATTTCTGTAAAGGTTGTGGCGTTTGCGCCTACGAATGCAAGCTAAAGGCTATCACTATGGTTAAGGAGGCGGACATCAATGGCTAGAAAATTCATGAGCGGAAACGACGCAGTGGCTGAAGGTGTCAGACTTGCAAGACCACATGTCATATCCGCCTATCCAATAACCCCGCAAACCATCGTCGTTGAACGTCTTTCAGAGTTTTGTGAAGACGGATCCCTGAACGCGATTTACATGCACGTTGAGTCAGAACACAGTGCACTGGCTGCCGCAATGGGCGTGAGCTCAGTAGGCGCACGTGCCTTCACAGCAACCTCATCACAAGGCCTTTTATATATGGCAGAAAACCTTCCTTATGCCAGTGGTGCGCGCATGCCGATTGTCATGATGAATGCAAATAGAGCTTTAGCAACGCCATGGAATATTTATGGCGATCAGATGGACTCGATGTTCATGCTCAATTCAGGTTGGATACAAGTTTACGTCGAAGATGCGCAAGAAGCGCTGGATATGATGATTCAGTCGTATAAAATTGCAGAAGATCCTCGCGTTTTAACACCGTTTATGGTGAACTTAGACGGCTTTGTACTCACACACACGTATGAAGTCGTGGAAGTACCCGAGCAAGAAAAAGTGGATGCGTATTTGCCGCCCCTTAAGCTCACTGAAAACGTGATGACCCTTGAAAAGCCTATGAGCCTTTGTATAACTGCGGGCAACAACTACAATATGGAATTCAAGATCAAGCAAAATGAAGAGATGCTTGAATCAATCTCAGTTATTGAAGAAGTAGACGCATCATTTGCAGGTGCTTTTGGAAGACAGTACAACGGTCTTTTAGAGGCTATCGACTGTGAGGATGCCGAGGTGATCTTGATTACTACAGGCAGCATCACAGGTACAAGTCGTATGATTCTCAAAGCGCTCAGAGCGGAAGGCAAGAAAGTTGGCCTCCTTAAACTTAGATATTTAAGACCATTTCCATCAAAAGCACTTACTGAAGCCATTAAAGGTGCAAAAGTCGTTGGTATCGTCGATAAGAACATCTCCTTTGGCTATGAAGGCACGATTTTCACCAATGTCAACTCTGCGATCCTTCAATCGGGTTTGACGCCAAAAGTGCACAACTTCATCTGTGGCCTTGGCGGTAGAGATGTGACAAAGGATAATATTAGAGAAATGTATGAAACGATGCTTGCCACTGCAGAAGGCAATGCAAGCGATTTGATTCAGTACATGAATGTGAGGTGTGCATTATAATGGAGCGATTAAACGGAAAAAATCTAACAAATGATGAACTGTTTTATGGTCATAAAGCATGTGGCGGCTGTGGCGAGAGCTTAGCCGTTAGACTTGCTATGAAAATCCTAGGCGAGAGAACTTTCGCGTCTCTCCCAGCTGGATGTATGTCCGCGGTGTCCTTCATTTATCCAAATATGTCCTTTAAAACAAATGCAATCATTACGCCCTTTGCATCCACGGGTGCTGTTGCAGCAGGCGTTGCAGCGGGTCTTAAAGCACTTGGTATAGAAAATACTCACTCTGTTGGCTTTGCTGGCGATGGTGGTACGGCAGATATCGGCTTACAGGCTTTATCTGGCGCAATAGATCGCGGTGACAACATCATCTACTTCTGTAACGACAACGAAGCGTACATGAACACGGGCATTCAAAAGAGTGGTCTTACGCCATTTGGTACTAAGACGACGACATCACCAGCGGGCAAAAACCTACCAGGGTCTGTGACGATGAAGAAGAATATGTTTGAAATCGTTGCGGCACATGATATCGCTTATGCTGCGACGGCAAGTGTCGGCTACCTTGAAGACTTTATGATGAAAGTGCAAAAGGCAAAAGAAGTCAAAGGCACGTCGTATATCCATATTCTCGCACCATGCCCTACGGGTTGGGGAACAGCGACTGAGATCACGATTGCCCTTGCCAAAGAGGCTGTAGATTGTGGCCTTTGGTACCTTGCAGAATATGAAAATGGCGCGTTCAAGCTCAACAAAAACCCAAAAGAATTTACGCCAATCGAAAACTATGTGAAGCAACAAGGGCGTTTTAAACACCTTGAGGAAGAAGACATCAAGACCCTTGAAGCACATCGCGATTACAAGTGGAACAAGATGCGTCAAAATTGGAATGTATAAGTAAAGCAGATTGATAAAAACAGCAGCTTGACGTCGATGCAAAGATCGATTCAAGCTGTTTTTTAAAATAAGGCATATGCACACGTGATCTTAGGCTTGAAATACAAAATTTCATAGGCTTGAATTATAAAATTTTACTTGAATAATTATTTAAAAGCGTTAAAATAGGTATAACATTTAAATTTCAGTGTTGATCAAAGCTAAGATTTTTTAGGTCGCTATAGAGAGCCGATGGTTGGTGCAAATCGGTGCGAATGAAAGTCCTTCCACTTTGGGAGCTATCGATGATGAGTCGAAGGGTCTGCCCTTTATAGCAGGTACGAGATGGCAAAGGCTTTTGGCCTTGGCAATTTGGGTGGCAACGCGGAATCTTCCGTCCCTTATGAATTATGGGATTGGGGGCTTTTTTTTTACCATTTTTTATGGCGTGTAACAGCGCTATCAACGCGTTACAGCAAGTTAACACAAGTTGCAATAATTATGTGAAAAATCAATTGTAAGTAATAAAAGGAGGACCAACATGTTAGATATTAAAATGATTCGTTCAAATCCGGAGCTCGTCAAAGAGAACATCAAAAAGAAATTCCAGGACCATAAACTCGTAATGGTGGATGAAGTCATCGAGATGGATACGGCGTTTAGAGCTGCTAAGACACGAGGCGATGAATTAAGAGGCATGCGCAACACGATCAGCAAAGAAATCGGTGCGTTCATGGCAAAAGGTCAAAAAGATGAAGCTGAAAAAACGAAGGAAAAAGTTGCGGCTGTTTCTAAAGAACTCGCTGAACTTGAGGTTTTAGAGGAAGAGCTTGCTGTTAAAATCAAAGAGCGCATGATGAGCATCCCAAATATCATTGACGATTCTGTACCAATCGGCAAGGACGACAGTGAAAATGTTGAAGTTGAAAAATTCGGCGATCCATTTGTCCCTGCTTTTGAAGTGCCATATCACGTGGAAATCATGGAAAAACTCAGAGGACTCGATCTTGAAAGTGCTAGAAAGACGAGTGGCAATGGCTTTTATTACTTGAGAGGCGATATCGCAAGACTACACTCAGGCATATTGTCTTATGCAAGAGATTTTATGATCGATAGAGGGTTTGAATACTATATTCCGCCATTTATGATTAGAAGCGAAGTCGTTACAGGCGTTATGAGCTTTACAGAGATGGAAAACATGATGTACAAGATTGAAGGAGAAGATCTATACCTCATCGGTACAAGTGAACACTCTATGATCGGTAAGTTCATCGATACGATGATCGAGGAAGAAGAGTTGCCACAAGCGATGACGAGCTATTCACCTTGCTTCAGAAAAGAAGTTGGCGCACATGGCATCGAAGAGCGCGGCGTGTACCGCATCCATCAATTTGAGAAACAAGAGATGGTCGTCGTCTGTAAGCCTGAAGAAAGTAAAGAATGGTTTGAAAAGCTCTACAACAACACGATCGAATTCTTTAGAACATTAGATATTCCAGTAAGAGCACTTGAGTGCTGCTCTGGCGATTTAGCCGATCTTAAAGTGAAAAGCATCGACGTTGAAGCTTGGTCACCGCGTCAGAAGAAGTACTTTGAAGTGGGTAGCTGCTCAAACCTAGGCGATGCACAGGCTAGAAGACTTGGCATCCGCGTAAGAGGCAAAGATCAGGGCAACTATTTTGCGCACACGCTAAACAATACAGTTGTCGCACCACCGCGCATGCTCATCGCCTTCCTTGAAAACAACCTACAAGAAGATGGCTCAATCAGAATTCCAAAACCACTTCAGATGTACATGGGTGGCAAAGACGTGATTAAGTAGGGCATAAAATTAAGGCCATAAAGTAAACGAAATAGTCAATAGATATGGAAATTGGAATTATGCAATTTCCTCATATAGCATAAAAAAATCAACTTAAATTTCTTAAGTTGATTTTTTTATGCCCACGGCGATGAGTTTCATAAATTTTTCTAGCAAATCGGTTAGGCCTTCTGTCCAATTTTCTGTAGAAAAATCGGAGTTGGATTCAATAAGATCAGCGCTGAGTTTAAAAATGATGCGTGCAGTAAGTTGTACATCGATATCCGGCCTAAGCTCACCTGTTTCTATGGCTTTACTCAATAAAAAAGCATAGGCATCTATCGCCTGATTGCTGTTTGCCCCCATAATTTCAGCGTAAATAGGGTGCTTTGTGTCTTTAAGCAATCGATTACCAATTCTAACGAACTGTGGATTGTCCTTTGCGAACTCAAGTCCAGACATATTCATATCCCGAATGACATCGAAAAAGCTATGTGCCAAGGGATTGGCCATAACTGGCGTTATATAGACCATTTTCTTCTGAACCATCAAACTGATGATATATTTATATAGGTCTTTTTTATCCTCGAAATATTGGTAAAAGCTTCCCTTGGATATTTCTGAACGGATGACAATCTGATTGATACTCGCTTGATCGAAATCGTTGTTTTCAAATTCACAAAGTGCTTCAGCGAGTATTTTCTCGCGTTTTAACTCTGGCAGGTTAAAAAAGGTATCTTTTGGCATGTTGATTCTCCTATGAAACTTTTAATTTAAACAAATTTGCTTTAATCCAATATGAAAGAGGAACAAGTAAAAATAAGATTGATAAAAATGCAGACAATGCACGAACACTGATCGACAACACGCCCAATTGGTTCATCATAAATTCACTGCCTAGTATGAACAATGGATGCGCATAATAAATGAGCTGTGTCGCATCACCTAACTTTGCAATGCGCAATTTTGTATGGTCCTTTAGAGACACAGTAGCTGATAAGCCCTCAAATCCAAATAACAGTGACAAAATACTGATTATGCTAAAGATCACATAAAAAAGCGAATTCACAATAGAAGGCAATGCAAGCCAACCATTTTGGCCATTAAAATACAGTAGGGCATTCAGGCCGCCAACACAAAGGAAAATGAGAAAATGAAAGGCGTAGGGCTTGCAAATCTTGCTCAAATTTTGTAACTGCACACTCATTAGAATACCGAGTCCAAAATAACTAAAATAGGTGATGAACAAACGATCTCGCCATTCGAATGGTACGGTAATCAGCCCAATCTGTAGGGCCAATATGAGTACGAACGTAAGATTTTCTCCGAATTTTGTCGCCATGTAGTGCAAAATTGGGTACAAAACATAAAACTGGATAATAATTACCATGAAATACAGGTGGTAGATAAAGGTCCCAAGTAAGATGCCTCTGATGACGAACATAAAATCAAGCGGATAATAGCCCAATTTCATATAGATCAAATAGTACCCGATTGACCATAGTACATAAGGTACTACGAGCTTTGGCAACCTTTTCCACCAGTATGCGAAAGGTGATAATGATTTTCCACGATAGATGCTATGTAGTAAAAAACCACTGATAAAAATGAAAATTGGGACTGCTGGCTTAGCAATCTGGTTGATGAAGACAAAAAATGCCTGCGCTGGGCTATTTGGCGTCAATGAAACGACTGGTGTCGCAGAGATGTGAATCAAGATTACCATTAAACACGCCATGATGCGCATAAAATGGATACTCATATATTGCTTGCGAGCCATATGCCCTCCTATTGCCTTTTAAATTGAGATTCCAGTTCATTATATCAATTGGCGCAAAATTCTTCAACATTACTTCGCAAACGGTCTATTAAAGTAAATATAAATGACAAACATAAGTGAACTAAAAACGGCAATTATGTGTCTAAAGAGCATATGACTATATCGATTGACAAAAAAGGAGTGATTCAATGAGAAAATTTACAGTTATATCAATGACCTTACTAACTCTATTCGTGATTACGGCTTGTTCAAATAAAGACCCTGAAACGACTACAAAAAGCACAGAGACCTCTGCTGAACAAACAGAAGTATCAACCAATTCAACAGAGTCAACAGAATCTAATTCAATGGATCAAGAACTATTAAGTGCGTTTGAAGCACTTGGAGAATCTGAAGATATCGATCTCATCCAAATGTCTGCCTATTTAAGCGACAATATAGATAAAGTATCTGCCGAAACGGCTGATTTGATGCTACAGCTTTATGAAAAAATTCAAATGCAACTTCTACCGACTTACCAAGACGCGTTTTTCATCGACTCAATACAAGGTATTTTGTTGACCTATTCTATTGAAGAAGTTAGACAAAATAAAGTTAAAGAAGAGCCAGTCCAGGCATTGTTAACAGAAGCTGAAGCGGTTGGTTATAAGATGGAAGCAATCGAAGGCACGGTAGCACCTTATATCGATTATGGGTACTTTGCTGCGTTTGCTGAGTTCGCAACGGAATCAACGGGAGCTTTTTACAAACTTATGAAGATTGAATCGGATAACCCACCCCAAAAGGATGCGGCACTGATTATCCCTTGGGCAGATGTGCTAAATCGAGGAATAGGTTTTGAAACTTATATAGAAGACTACCCTGGAAGCTTTTATGAAGACCGCGCACGTATGCATCTTGAAGGTTATGAATATCTAGCAATCAATGGCTCAGCAAATGTCCCACTTTTCGACTTCGATACAAAAGTGATGGACGAAGATGCAAAAACGTCTTATAAAGCGTTTGTTGATCAGGGGCTTCAAACGGAGTTCGCGACACTGATTAAAACTTATTTAGAGTTGTTAGAAACCCATAATTTCGTTAAAACTGCAGAAGTAGAAACGTTTATGAACGACTATAATTAAATTGCATCGCAAAGACCCACACATACCTTCACAGACAATAACATACCCGCAATTTCCATATTTCAAGGAAATTGCATAATACCAATTATAAGAGATTTTCACATGATAAGAACGTGAAAAAGTCTTGATTAACATGTGTAAAATTATTCTGGAACTTATTAGGTGAGGAAATTGCATAATTCCAATTTGAAGATATTCCTCTCGTGAAAATGACGTAAACAAGCCCTTGTTGCCATGAGAAACTTTGAATATGCGACTTATTAGGTAATTATGCAATTTCCATAGGTAATTATGCAATTTCCATATTTGTTTTACAGACATAAATACTTGGTGTATAATATGCTTTGTAGCATATTTGCGAGTGTGCTGGAATGGCAGACAGGTACGACTCAGAATCGTATGATAGATTATCGTGTGGGTTCAAGTCCCATCACTCGCACCAAAAACGTTTTTTGAGGTCTATTCCTCAGGAAACGTTTTTTTATCGATATGGATAATCTAAAATCTAAAATCTAAAATCTAAAATCATTCAATGATCGATATGGACATAGAATCGGTGATGCCATATTGAGAGAAATGTCTAAACGCCTTAGAAATTCATTACGCAGTACGGAAACTGTCACGAGGTTATCTGGTGATGAATTTGTTCTGTTCATGGAAGGCCTTCTTGATAAAAATGACATCGAAAAAGTAGCGATACACATCATGAAGCACTTTGAGTTGCCATTTGAAATTGAGTCGCTTTCACTTGCGGTTTCTTGTTCTATTGACATTAGCCTTTATCCCAAAGATAGCAGTGACGCCGACGAACTATTAGACATGGCGGACCAAACACTCTACAAAGTTAAACACGTAGGCAAAGCCAATTTTGCTTTCTTTAGTGATTAGTGGGTATATACAAATAGAAATTGGAATTATGCAATTTCTTCAACTCTGTTAAGGGAGGTTTTTAAATGAAAAAAAGTATTTGGATAGTCATTATCCTGATTTTGATGCTCACACTTACTGCTTGTGGTTCGGACACGCCAAATGCGGAAACCACAGAGGCAACTGCATCTGTGGCGACAACTTCTGAAACGTCTTCAGAAACAACCGCAGCACAAACGGAAGCAGTTAGTGAAACTTCTGAAAATGGTGACCTTTTAGCAGCAGATATTTTTAAAACGGATACAAAGGCAGACCGTTATGCCTATGAATTAATCATGTCCTCTGGGGGACAGGTGATTGGTGGCTTTAATTTATGGGTAGATGGTGATAAGGTGAGATTTGATTTGACAGATCAAGGACAATCGATGTACTTCGACTATGAGAAACAAGAGGCATATATCTATATTGAAGCGGATAATACCCTCTTAAAAACGCCAATCGAAACACTTGGAAATGAATGGGAATCACCTTTTCTATTCGCGGAAGAATTAGATGCGGATGCACTATCGGCAATGAATTATAAAGGCTCAGAAAAGCTGGACGGTAAAGATTGTCAAATTTTCGAATACGATAATATGGGTACAAAAGTGACGTATTATGTCTGGGAAGAAAAAGGTTTGATTCTTAAGATGATTATGGAAGTGGATGGCCAACCAACCTATGAATACTATTTTAAAAACCTTCAGATTGATGGCAACTTTGATAAAGAACTTGAATTTCCAGAAGGGGCAAAAATTGTAGGTTAATGAAGACCGTTTAAGTTAATAATGAGTGGGCGTATAAAAAAAATTATACGTTCACTTTTTTTTGTGATAAAATATAATTGCTGTTATAGTTAGACGCACATCGAATTTGTGTGTATCACATTGTAAAGGCTTACAGGAGGCTGTTATGACGTTTAAAGATTTTGCTTATAAAAGACCAAATATGGATCAAATTAAAGAAACCTTTGATGCACTGATTGAAAAATTCAATCAAGCTGAGACTGTCGATGTTCAAATTTCAGTTGTTCACGAGATCAATAAAATTAGAAACCACATCGAAACGATGGGGCAGCTCGTTGGCGTGAGACATACCATCGATACAACCGATGCGTTTTATGATGCAGAAAATGATTTTATTGACGAAGCGATGCCGCAATATATGGAAATGGTGGATCAGTATTATCGCGCCATGGATGCCTCGAAGTTCAAAGATGCCCTGAAAGCAGAATTTGGCGCACATATCTTCAACATAATTGACGTGAAACTAAAGACATTTCACCCGGATATCCTTGACGATCTAAAGCAAGAAAATATCTTAAATTCTAAATACACAAAGCTCAGAACATCGGCAAAAATCATGTTCGAAGGTGAAGAGCGAAACCTCGCTCAGATGGTCCCTTTCTATGAATCGACGAATAGAGAAACGCGCAAAGCAGCACAGGAAGCGGCAAGCAAGTTCTTTGTAGAGAACGAAGCGGCTTTTGACGCGCTTTACCACGAGATGGTTCAGGTTAGAGATCGCATCGCTAAGAAACTCGGTTATGAGAACTTTGTTGAAGTGGGTTACATGCGACTATCTAGAACGGATTACGACGCAAATATGGTAGCCACTTATCGCAAACAAGTGCTTGAGGACTTAGTACCAATCACAATGAAACTCAGAGAGAGACAAATGCATCGTCTGGGTCTCGATGCCCTCAAATACTATGATGAACCAATTGCCTTTACGACAGGAAACGCGACACCGAAAGGGAATTCAGCTTGGATCCTTGAAAATGGCAAGAAGATGTACGAGGAACTTTCTAAGGAAACGGGCGAATTTATCAACTTCATGCTCGATAAAGAACTCATGGATCTCGAAGCGAAAAAAGGCAAAGCGGGTGGTGGTTACTGTACTTATTTTAGTGATTTCAGATCGCCGTTCATCTTCTCGAACTTCAATGGCACTTCAGGCGACATCGACGTCTTGACACACGAGGCTGGCCATGCGTTCCAATGCTTCCAAAGCCGCGATTATGAGCTCCCGGAATACCAGTTTCCAACGCTTGAAGCGTGTGAAATCCACTCGATGAGCATGGAGTTTCTCACGTATCCTTGGATGGCATCCTTCTTTAAGGAGGATGTGGACAAATACAAGTTCAATCACGTTAACGACGCTTTGCTCTTTATACCTTATGGTATTTTAGTGGATGAGTTCCAGCATTTTGTTTATGAAAACCCTCAGGTGACGCCAGAAGTGAGAAAGTCAAAATGGCGTGAGCTCGAGAAAAAATACAAACCGTATATAGACTATGAAACCAACGATTTCCTAGAAAGAGGCGGCTACTGGTTTAGACAAGGGCACATCTTTACAGACCCGTTTTACTATATCGATTACACACTCGCTCAAGTCTGTGCGTTCCAGTTCTTGCTAAAATCCAATGAAAATAGAGAAAAAGCTTGGCAGGATTATCTTGCCCTATGCAACAAAGGTGGTAGCATGGCCTTTACGGATTTGATGCGGTCAGCAGGACTTGATAGTCCGTTTGAAATGGGCTCCATTAAAAAGACCATTCCTGCACTTGAAGCGATTCTCAACAACATCGATGACAAAAATTTGTAGTGGAAAAATCGCAATTCCAAGGTGATGGGACAAAAAATCACCAACATTTGAAAAATATCATAAGCATAACAAAAAAATCAGTTGAAAAACCTATGCAAATCGCATAAAATGAAGTAGATGAGGGGTTACCTCTCAAATGAGGAAATTTCCATAACTAAATACAGGTACCAAATGACGATAATGCGAGATACTATGACTTCTTCGGAATTCAATTAGTAGCCGAAGGAGCAAGGGGTTGTTTGCCGACAACTTTGAATCTCTCAGGCAAATGTAGTGTTATCCGATGGAACTCTGGAGAGCCCTTTAAGTAGGCACCGAAGGCGGAAGTGCAAAGTTACACTTTGCGAGAAACTCTCAGGTAAAAATACAGAGGTATATAATGGCTGCTAGCATTGCTATACCATTGTATACCTCTTTTTCGTATTTGCTTTTAGGCGTCCAACACAAATTAACGATTATGAGGAGGTTGCATTATGGATTCAGTAAGAAAAACTGCACTCTACGATGAGCACGTCGCATGCGGCGGCAAAATCATCGACTTTGCAGGATGGGCTTTGCCTGTTCAGTACGAGGGCATCATCGAGGAACATGAGGCGGTAAGAAATGCTGCGGGTATGTTCGACGTATCGCACATGGGTGAAGTAGATGTCATCGGCAAAGATGCCTTTGCATTTGTACAAAACCTTGTGACAAACGACGTATCGACTCTTGAAGACAATCAAATTCTCTATGCTATGATGTGCTATGAAAATGGCGGCGTCGTAGATGATCTACTCGTTTACAAATTTGCAGATGATCATTTTTACCTCGTAATCAATGCAAGCAATGTAGAAAAAGACTTTGCATGGATGCAAGAACAATCAAAAGGCTATGATCTTGAGCTAATCAATCTTTCAGATTCAGTTTCTGAAATTGCAATCCAAGGTCCGAATGCTCAGGAAATTCTTCAACTCGTTTCAGATGTGGATTTAGCAGATATCAAATTCTTCTATTGCAACCGTAACGTGACGATCGAAGGTGCAAAATGCCTCGTTTCTAGAACAGGTTACACGGGTGAAGATGGCTTTGAAGTCTATGCAGCACATGCGGATATCGCGAAAATTTGGCGCAAGCTTCTTGAAGTGGGCAAAGATCTCGGTTTAAAACCAACTGGTCTTGGATGCCGTGACACTTTAAGATTTGAAGCAGCATTACCGCTTTATGGTCATGAAATTGACAAAGACATTACACCACTTGAAGCTGGCCTCGGTTATTTCGTTAAACTCGGTAAAGAAAACTTTATCGGCAAGGACGCTCTAGTCGCTCAAAAGGAAAAAGGCTTACCAAGAAAGACGATCGGTCTTGAAATGGTTAAAGGGATTCCAAGACAAGGTTATGAAGTGTTAGCAGGCGACAAAGTCATCGGCGTGATCAAAACAGGCTATATGTCACCAACGCTCAAGAAAAACATTGCATTGGCTCTTGTCGATGCAAACTATGGCGAAATGGGTTCTGAGCTTGGTGTACAAGTTCGTAAAAACGTATTCCCAGCAACTGTCGTTTCTAAAAAATTCTATCAAAAACAATATAAGAAATAATATAAGAAATAATATTACAAAGATTTAATTTGAGGTATACTATTTTTAGGACAGGGTTCCTACTATTATGGAATTTGCATAATTACCGAATAAGTTGGATAATCAATCTCCACATGGCAGCAATTGCTTGTTTACGTTGTTTTTATGTGAGAAATATCTACAAATTGGAATTATGCAATTTCCTCATTGAAAATTCAGGAGGTTAATTTTATGAAAATTGTTAGCGGATTATACTATACAAAAGACCATGAGTGGGTAAAAGTTGAAGGCAATACAGCTTTAGTTGGCATAACAGATTTTGCTCAACACGCTTTAGGCGCTATCGTTTATGTTGAGTTACCTGAAGTGGATGAAGAAGTTGAAGGCGAAGAAAGTTTTGGTACGATCGAATCTGTTAAAGCGGCTTCTGATATGCTTATGCCTATCACTGGAACGATTTTAGAAGTCAATGAAGATCTTGAAAACGATCCATCACTCGTTAACGCTGAGCCATATGAAAATTGGATTATGAAAATCAGCATAGCTAATCAAGCGGATCTTGATGAACTCATGAACGCTGAAGAGTACGAAGCATTCTGTAACGAGGAGGCATAAATGTTTCCATATATCCCAAATACTGATCAAGATGTGAAAGAGATGCTTGAAGTACTTGGTTTAGAATCGATTGAGAGATTGTTCGACGACATCCCTGCAGCTGTCAAGCTCGGGAGAAGACTAAACCTTGGTGCCCCTCTTTCAGAGATAGAAGTCACAAAGAAAATTAAATCGATCGCAAATAAAAATGTCAGCACAGATGAACTTGTATGCTTTAGAGGCGCAGGCGCTTATGATCACGCGATTCCATCTGTTGTTCACCATTTGCTATCAAGATCTGAATTTTATACAGCTTATACACCGTATCAACCAGAAATCAGCCAAGGTACGCTTCAAGCGATTTTTGAATACCAAACGATGATCGCTAACTTGACAGGCATGGAAGTTTCAAATGCTTCTATGTATGACGGTGCTTCTGCAACAGCTGAAGCGGCGATGCTCGCTGCGGCAAACCAAAAAGGAGATACTGTTTTCATCTCTGAAACGGTTCATCCACAAACGCGTGAAGTCGTTAAAACGTATATGCGTTTTTATGGTGCAAAAGTGGTGGAAGTGCCTGCAAAAGATGGCGTGACAGATATTGAAGCGCTTAAAGGCCTCGTTGATGCCAATGCAGTTGCCGTGATCATTCAAACGCCAAACTTCTTCGGCAATATTGAAGATTGTTCTGAAGCGGTTGAAATTGCACATGACAACAAAGCACTATTCATCATGAACGTCGATCCTATCTCTCTTGGCATGCTCAAAACGCCAGGCGAATACGGTGCAGACCTTGCAGTTGGCGAAGGCCAAGTGCTCGGAAACGGCCTTAACTTCGGTGGTCCATACCTCGGATTTATGGCAGCAAATAACAAGCAAATGAGAAAAATGCCTGGTCGTATCGTCGGTCAGACAGTTGATCTCGATGGCAAACGCGCGTTTACACTGACGCTCCAAGCGCGTGAGCAACACATAAGAAGAGACAAAGCAACTTCAAATATTTGTTCAAATCAAGCACTAAATGCACTTGCTGCAACGATTTACCTCGGTGTACTTGGCAAAAAAGGCCTCGCTGAAGTAGCGGAAGCTTCTGCAAAAAAAGCGTATTATGCACAAGCAAAACTGATTGCTACTGGCAAATTCAGACCTGTATTTAACCAGCCGTTTTTCAGAGAATTCGTTCTCGAAACTGACATAGACGTTGACACTCTCAACGCAGAACTTGCGAAAAGAGGCTTCTTGGGCGGTTACAATCTCAATAAAGATTATCCGTCTGACAAAAATCGCGTGCTATTCTGTGTAACAGAAAAGCGCACGATCGAAGAAATCGATTGTCTCGTTAAAGCAATGGAGGAATTCTCATGGTAAAATACGAATCGCTTATATTTGAAATTTCAACTGAGGGCAGACGTGCCTATAGACTTCCTGGCTGCAATGTGGACAGCGTCAACCTCGACGATATGATTCCAGCATCGCTGCGCAGAAAAGAAGAACTCATCTTACCAGAAGTCAGTGAAAATCAATTGGTTAGACATTATACACTCCTTAGCAACAAAAACTTTGGCGTGGATACAGGGTTCTACCCACTTGGCTCATGTACGATGAAATACAACCCAAAAATCAATGAAGATATGGCAAACTTAACAAAATTTGCGGCACTTCATCCACAACAAGATGAAAGTACGACTCAAGGTGCACTTGAACTCATGCACGAACTTTCTGGCATGCTTGCTGAAATCGGTGGCATGGATGCATTTTCACTTCAACCTGCTGCAGGTGCACAAGGCGAACTCGCAGGTCTTATGATCATCAAAGCATACCATGAGAAACGTGGCGACCTCAAGAGAACGAAAATCATCGTTCCTGACTCTGCTCACGGTACAAACCCTGCAAGTGCAAACGTTGCGGGCTTTGAAATCGTAGAGATCAAGTCAACAAGAGATGGCGCGGTCGATCTTGAAAACCTTAAAGCAGTACTCGGTGACGATATTGCGGGTCTTATGCTTACAAACCCAAGTACAGTGGGATTATTTGAACAAAACATCCTAGAAATTCAAAAACTCGTTCATGAAGCGGGCGGTTTACTTTACTATGACGGCGCGAACCTCAATGCGATCATGGGTCAAACACGTCCTGGCGACATGGGCTTCGACGTCGTTCACTACAACCTTCACAAGACATTCTCAACACCTCACGGTGGCGGTGGTCCTGGTTCAGGTCCAGTTGGCGTGAAAAAGCATCTTGAAGCGTTCTTGCCATCACCAGTGGTGACAAAAGGCTCGGATAAATACTACTTGGACTATGATAGACCAGACTCTATCGGTCGAGTTAAAGCGTTTAACGGCAACTTCGGCATGCTCGTCAGGGCTTATACGTACATTTTAACGATGGGCGCAGAAGGCTTGAAACGCATCTCAGAAATGGCTGTTCTAAATGCAAACTACGTTCAAGAAAAACTCAAGCCTTATTACAACTTGCCATTTGATACGATCTGTAAACACGAATGTGTTTTTGCAGGTCTAAAAAATGAGCTTAACCACTGCAGCACTTTAGATGTGGCTAAGAGACTTTTGGATATGGGCTACCATCCGCCAACGATCTACTTCCCACTTATCGTTCCAAATGCGCTCATGATCGAACCAACTGAAAGCGAAAGCAAAGAGACACTTGATGCGTTTATTGAAGTCATGATTCAAATCAGCAAAGAAGCTGATGAGACACCTGAACTTCTTAAAAATGCACCGACGACGACTCAAATTCGCCGCGTTGATGAAGTTATGGCAGCGAGATCACCAATCCTTAAATGGGAAAAGAACTAGTTCAGGAGGCATAAATGCAAAAGAAGATAGTCGTCATTGGTGGCGGACCAGGTGGTTACGTTGCGGCGATCAGAGGTGCGCAACTCGGCGCCAAAGTCACGTTGATCGAAAGACACAAAATTGGTGGAACTTGCCTCAACTACGGCTGTATTCCAACTAAAACCCTTTATAGAAACGCTGAACTCCTACACACTTTGGCACATATCGAAGATTTTGGTATCAAAGTGGATGGTTTCAGCATCGATATGGATAAAATTCAAGCCCGCAAAGACGACGTCGTTAAGACGCTCGTCGGCGGTATTGAGCAACTCATCAAAGCAAATGGCATCGAAGTCATCGAAGGCTCTGCAAGTTTTGCCAGCGCAACGACTCTAAAAGTCGTTAAAAGCGATGGCGAAACGATCGAAGTTACAGGCGACGATATCATCATTGCCACTGGTTCAACGACTCAGATTCCTCCATTCGAAGGCGTTAAGCTTCCAGGAGTCATCACGAGCAAAGAGCTTTTGGAAGTGACTGAGGTTCCTGAGAAACTCGTCATCATCGGTGGTGGCGTCATCAGTATGGAATTTGCAGGCATTTTTGCGGCTTTGGGCTCTGAAGTTTCCGTTCTTATAAGAAGCGATCGCTTTTTAAGAGAAGTGGATACTGAGATTACAAAGCGCTTTGGTGCCACTTTAAAGAAAAAAGGCGTCGACCTTCACAAGTCTATTGAAAACATGGCAATCGTTCAAACGGAAAATGGCTTAGCTGTAACAGGTAATGGTCCTAAAGGTCCCGTTGAATTTCCAGCGACAAAAGTACTTCTTTCAACAGGTAGAAGCCCAGTCTACAGAGATTTAAACCTCGAAGCGGCTGGCGTCGAAGTGTCGAAAAAAGGCATCGTCTCAGATCACCATACATTCAAGACAAATGTAGATCACGTTTACGCTATCGGAGACGTCAACGGCATCATCATGTTGGCGCATGCCGCATCACATCAAGGTATTGCAGCTGTTGAGGCCATTATGGGCATCGATCACAAAGGCTTCCATGATGCGGTTCCAAATTGTATCTTCGTATTCCCTGAGATTGCAACAGTCGGCTTAAGTGAAGACGAAGCAAATGAGCAGGGCATTGCCATCAAAAAAAGCAAATTTATGTTCGGAGCAAATGGCAAAGCCCTTTCTATAGGCGAGCCTGAAGGCTTCATCAAAGTGATTTCAGATATGAACGACGTCGTACTAGGCGTTCACATCATGGGACCACATGCATCTGATCTAATCGCAGAAGGCACACTTGCCGTTGCAAATAAAATGACGGTGGACCAGATCGGCAACACGATCCATGCGCATCCGACGCTTTCAGAAGCGTTCGCTGAAGCGACACTTGGACTTCGTGGCGAAGCGATCCACATGGCGCCACCAAAGCTTAAGAAGTAGATGATTAAGGAGACTGAGTGATGAATTTCGATTTGATTAAAAAAAATGATCCAGAGCTTTATGAATCAATGGAACTTGAGCTAAAAAGACAATCGAGCAATATTGAATTGATTGCTTCTGAGAACTTTACAAGCTTAACAGTAATGGAAGCAATGGGTTCACATTTGACCAACAAATACGCAGAAGGCTATCCTGGCAAGCGCTACTATGGCGGCTGCGAATATGTAGACATGAGTGAAAATCTTGCAAGAGATCGTATGAAAGCACTTTTCGGTGCGGAGCATGCTAACGTGCAACCACACTCTGGTTCACAAGCGAATATGGGCGTTTACATGGCAGTTCTTGAGCCAGGCGCAAAGATATTAGGTATGAACCTTTCTGATGGTGGCCATTTAACGCACGGTAGCCCAGTTAATTTCTCTGGAAAACTTTACAACTTCGTATCTTATGGCGTCGATGAAAATGGTTATATCGATTACGATGCTTTAAGAGAGTTGGCTATTAAAGAAAAACCACAAATGATCGTTTCAGGCGCAAGCGCTTATTCTAGAACAATCGACTTCCCAAGAATCAGAGAAATCTGTGACGAAGTAGGCGCACTTATGATGGTGGACATGGCCCATATCGCAGGCCTCATCGCTGCTGGTATTCATCCATCTCCAGTACCTTATGCAGATTTTGTGACGACTACGACGCACAAGACTCTCCGTGGCCCTAGAGGCGGCGCGATTCTTTGTAAAGCGGAATATGCGGCACAAATCGACAAAGCGATCTTCCCAGGTATCCAAGGCGGACCACTGATGCACATCATCGCAGCAAAAGCTGTATGTTTCAAAGAAGCGATGACAGAAGAGTTCAAAGAATATCAAAAACGCGTTGTTGAAAACGCTTCTACACTTGCGACAGCACTTGCTGAGCGCGGCTTCAAAATCGTTTCTGGCGGTACAGACAACCACTTGATGCTCGTTGACCTCAGAAGCAAAGACATCACTGGTAAAGTCGCTGAAAAATTACTCGATGAAGTTGGTATTACGACCAACAAAAATACAGTGCCAAATGAAACCGCTAGCCCATTTGTAACAAGCGGTATCCGCGTAGGTACACCAGCTTCTACAACGAGAGGCTTTGGCAAAGAAGAAATGATCGAAATCGCTGACATCATCAGCTGGACGATCGACAACCGCGATGCAGACCTCGAGCCTGCACGTGCACGCGTAAAAGCATTATGTGATCGATTCCCGCTCTATATGAGTTAGGGGGTCAAGCAATTCGACTCATCCGAGATGCCATTTTGCAATGATTATAAAATATCATTGTGAGATGGCATTTTTTGTGAGTTAGGGGATGAGTTAGGGGGTCAAGCAAATTGACTCATATGAGTTAAGGTGTCAAGCAATTCGACTCATAGTGGCAATGGAAAAATGGAATATATTTACAAACACTTTATGAGATGATATGATTTGTTTACCAATTTATAGGAGGCTATCATGGGTTATTCTCATAAAATAGTACCACCGAGCTATGATGTTGTTTTTAAAGCCATATTTGGCAGAGAAGAAAGCAAACCTTTAATTATTTCTCTGTTATCAAGTATTTTGACCATTGATATTAATGAACTTGAAGACTTGATGATTATGAATAGCGAGCTGCCAATGAGTCATGTAGATGGAAAAGGATCTAGACTCGATTTGAGGCTTAAATTAAAAAACAAAACTGAAATTGATGTTGAGATTCAATCATACAATCATGCAGCATTTTCAGAACATTTAGAAATCCATATGAATGAACTTCCAAAGATTGAAGGGTATAATAAGGCTATAGATAACCCATTGCTTATCAATTGGATGGCTTTTTTGAATGTTAGGAGTGAAAGCGATATGGCAGAGCTGAAGTTAAAAGAAGATCTTCCTGAAGAAATACTAATTGCCCTTGAAGAACTGGAAAAGTTAAGTCAAGATCCGAATATGCGTATGGAAGCTTTAAACAAAGAAATGTGGATTAGAGATCAAATTGTATTAATAAACATGGCCCAAAATGCTGAGATTGATGGTTTTGCTAAAGGCATGGCAGAGGGGAAAGCAAAGGGTATAGCAGAAGGCAAAGCAGAAGGATTGGTTGAAGGTGAACGCCTAGAAAAATATAAAATCGCAAAGAGATTAAAGGCATTAGGTCATTCTATAGATTCAATTATAGAAGCGACTGAGCTTACAAAAGAAGAAGTTGAGAATTTATAGTTAAGATGATTGCTAATTAAAAATGCCATTTTACAATGATAAAAAAAATATCGTTGTGAAATGGTATTTTTTTACTTGTCAAATACTGTAAAATTAAGTTATACTAAAACAATATAACTGTAAGAAAAAGGAATTCATATCATATTAATGGGGGATAGGTATGCTTGTGGAAAACGAACTTCAATTAAGTGGTAGTAAACAACATGAAACATGGACCTCTGAAAATAATTCAGTTAAGCGCGTTCAGGTTGATACTAAATCAAAAGGCAGAATTTACTTGGTAAAAAAATGTATTATTTTAATGCTCATATTTACGATGATGTTTCTAGGCACATTGAGTTTTGCAAATGCATCTACAGACAAATTCAGTGATATCAATGCAAACCATTGGGCCATTTCATTTATTGATTCGCTCAAGTCAAGTGGTATCATCGCTGGATATCCCGATGGTACATTTAGACCACAAGCCAATGTCAAAATCAATGAGTTTATCGCCATGACAGTTAAGGCGCTTGGTTTTTATTATGAAGCTCCTGCTAATAATTGGGCGAAGCCTTATATCGACAAGGCGCTTGCGCTTAAACTGATTAATGAAGGACAATTCAATTCTTACGATAAAGAAATCAACAGAGAGCAAATGGCATCTATATCTGTCAATGCGCTCGTTTTGTCTGAGCTTAGACCATCTACCGAAGATGATGCGTTTATTCGTAATGAAATTCGAGATTCTCATAAAATTAGCGACTACTACAAGCAAAATGCACTTGATAGCTATAAGCTTGGCATGACAAGCGGATATCCGGATGGTACTTTCAGACCGCTCAATTTCTCGACACGTGCTGAAGCGGCAACACTTATCAGTAAATTAATAGAGCCTTCCTTGAGAGTGGCGCCGAATTATGAATTCAGAACGACAGTCAAGGAATGGTTTTGGGTGCAGGGAAGCAAAGACAATGATTGGTGGTGGAGTATGATTGATTATACGCATGCTAGCACACCTGGCAAATTGAAGTTTGCTGACGATCTGTACAATAATGCTGAACTTCAGCTTGTCGACAATGAATTTAAGATGCCGGTGTACAAAGGCATCAACGTTCATGAGCTATATGAGTTTGGTAAGTTTGCAAACCAAATGACACAGGATACCAAACTATCAACTTTTTATAACTTTGAGATTGGAGAAAATGGATTTGGAATTGATGGCTATTCCAATAAAGAAACATATATTGATATCTTTAAAAACAATGTTTATGCCACTGATCAAACAGGTGTATTGGCAGAAAAGACGGATTTCATTTTCAGTATTAATGCAATTGATTATCCTAAATTCCCATACTATTTAAGTATCAAGAAGTCAGCCTTTGACCGACAAAAGGTCATTGTTGAAAAAATGATGGGATTCCTATTTGTTAATGATACTCAAAAGGTAATGAACGCAATCAACGATGCTTTTTACTCAAAAGACTATCTTAATGTCGCCTTCAATGCGAACAACAGAAATGTATCTGTTGCATCAGGTGACTTAAAGGTAGTAATACAGTTTTCCATCAAGCACTAAACCTGTTTTTAAAGGAGATATCAATGAATAGGACGACGATCAGAAAGAGATTATGTTTGTTTTTGGCTATGGTACTCATGGTAGGCAGCATTAATTTTCCCGTTTCAACTGCACTGACAAACGACACTAGCAAGTACGATAAAATGGATCAATATTTTACCTCGGATACGTTCAAATACAATCAAATGACGTGGGCGGAATTCAAGACATACTATGGCGTTCCGGCGGAGACCAAGCTTAAAAATACCACCGGTTGGTTCTTCAACATAGAACTATGGCTAGACCGTCATATAGTCGCCTACGGCGATTATACCAAGATAGGGGGCAACGATTTTAAGAATGCCACTTTGAATGGATATCCAAATGGTGGCGACCTCACCATTGGACTTAAGAACAAAGGCTATTATAGAAATGCTGCACTTATTGGCGAATATCGCTATCATGGCTATGATGCAAACGGAAATAAATATTTAAATCTTGATTTTCCTGCGGATTCCGACAGCGGTAGAAAACCTGAACAAAAGAAATGGATTTATCGTGTTTGGGACAAGACCGGCGCTTACTACACAAATCCAAAGACTGGACAACCAAGAATTAAAGATCAAAGTGAGTATTTTGAAGAAGCAATTAAACCTGGTCCAAGTTCAATATATGTCAGATCATGGATTGAAAAATCCCTCCCATTTGACATTATCAGCTCAACCAATGCCACCGACAAAGATGCCTACAATTATGTACACGTCGCCACACGACCAACAACGCGTTTCCCGGGAGAAGGACAGATGTACCATGATAGTGGCACCGTATTCTATCAAGGATTTACATTGAACAAGCAAACAGAAGCCAAACTGCCCTTAGAAAACAAAGCGTTCATCTATGCCGTTTACACAGGGGATGCATTCGATGCCAGTTTAAAACCAACACTCACATTCGATGTCAAAGTGACAGGAATTTTGCGTGACAATGACCTTTATTCGGGTCAATCAACCTACAAAGGCATGCCCATCGAGGTCGCAAAATCCATCTACTACACTCGAGAGGACATCAAGTCATGGACGCTTAAACTTTATGACACGTTTACAAAACAGACTCAAACGATCAACAACGTCAAATCGGATGGCAACAGAGGCACCGCCTCATTCAAAGTATCCATCCCATATGAAAAGTACAAAGGTTACTTGACTAACAATCCGGATGGCAGCCAGACGATCAGCGTACCGTTTGAAGGGGAAGCCATCGTCAATTTCTATAACAACCTAAGCACTAACGACAAAGAAGGCGCCCTAGTGGACGTTCTTGACCCACCAAATCCAGATCCTAAAATTACCTTTGATAATTTGGACACAGGGACAACTGATGCATCAACACCACCGGTTGTCGATGCGCCGACATTGTTCAAACCCGTCAAGCTTGCCATCACAGCACCTAAAAAAATGCTTGATACTGAATTTTTCAAGATAAATGACGCAACAGAGCTGCCGATCGGCGCTTCACGTGAGGTCTATTTAGGAAATGACAAGCTTTCCGATGAAGATGCGGATCTGTTCTTATCGGGCCAGTATCTGTTTCCGCTTCTTGGAAAAGACAAAATCTACACATACACCATTACCTATCACGATTCACTCAGTCAAGAGGTAAGCTACCACAGCTATATTGCTGTGTATACGACCAAGGCTAAAGCGCAATTCTTCACCACTGGTTCGTATAAAGAAAACCGTAAAATCAGCGTGACAGCCGATTATGGCAGAAATTCAAGCTATCTGAGAGACCACTCGACTTTCACAGTCTTGAACTTTGAAGCGGTAACGGACATTCCAAATAATGTGAAGTACCGAACAAAAACTTCATCAGAGTTGATGTTTTTGGTGAAAAATACATCAGAGCTAAAAATCAACATGAAGCTTGAAACGTCCGTACCTTCCAATTTGGTGGACAGAACTGATATTCCTTCAGGCTATTTCGTATCCGATGATTTTGATCAAAGCTACTACATCGAGGAAGATTACAAGCCGGTCATCGTCGCCAACATATGGTCTACGGTTCTTATCAGAGGAGAAAGCCTTGATTTGTTCTATGAAGGGTCGAGTTTCGATAACGATCTCATTATAAAGAACGACTACAAAATCTATTATGACGATAACAAAGACAGCATTCCTGAGAAGCTTATCAAGCAGGGCGCATGGCCTGCATACACTGGACTTGTGGCAGACAAACTCGGCACTTACAAGATTGTATTCGACATCGAGGAAGCCTATGGTCAAGAAACGCTTCCGGAGTTTATCACAGTAGGAGACACAAGAAAAAGCACCGTAGAACGCTATTTTTACGTCGACAATGTTTCGCCGGTCACCGGCATGGAAACGGATATCGAAGTCAACATCCCAAAAGTGGATTTGATGGTACTAAATGACCAAGGCATCACACGGGAACTCAACAATGCCATCAAAGAATCGAGGGTGAACTGGATCAACAAGCTTCAACAATCCAAAGGCGTTAGTGCCAACCTTCAAATTTGGGACCTATTCACCTATACAGAGCAGCAACCCATGACCACATCCAAAGGCACAGGCGGCTCTTATCCACCTGCAACGTGGGATTATACTTCGGGCGGATTTCAAGGTACTCTAAATCTAATCAACGTTAGAGACAATGGATATTGGCGAGACGATGGGTATTGGGACACCTACACAACTTATGAAGATACCCCTAAATATAAGCTCATTTGGAACGGCAATATTTGTGGTTGGGAGCCCACGCCAAATGGTCCAGTAGCATCAAATTGCTATGTAGAAGATGGCTACACAAGAGTCTATACGACGCACAAGGAGTGGGTAGAAGATGAAACGTGGGTGAGCAACTATACTGGTGATTATACAGGTACGTTGACTAAACAGACAAAGCAGACGTTCAATCCAACGCTGGAACTCTCATCAAACAAGTACATCGTTTATTTTACAAATAGCACGATAAACAACCCTGCGGATCTTGCCTTTGTAAAAACTAAAGCCACTTCAAAAGTCATTCTCGTGAGTGATGCTGCTGTAAAACCACAAACACCTCACTATGCCTGGATTGACCGCAACCAGACACTCGATACAATCATCGAACAGATCAACGCGGTCATCGAGAATGATGACTCGCTCGACAACAAGAAACTGCTGCTCGTCAATCAGACGTTTAACACGTACTTCATGAACTTTGATCAAGAGAAGGACAGCATCTTAAATCTTGGTCTTCAGTACGTACATGACCCAAGCTACTACGACAACAACACAGGTTTGGAAGCGAATTCAGTAGCCACATACAGCGATTCAAATTTCAAGAGTCAAGCTGTCAAAACCATGTTTTCAAAATCGGGCAAGTTTACGATTTACAGCCGAATCAAAGATTTGATTGCTGGATTTGAAGGCTATGAAGAATTATCAAATATTGCAAGCCTCGACATTCATGTCCATCGCAAGCCAATAGCGGATTTCACACTCGATTGGGACTTTGACACCGCCACAAGCACCTATAGAACGACTTGGGTGGATAAATCCTATGACCTTGACCATCAACACACCGACGCTCAAAAGGGCATACGAGACCGCAAAATCATGTACCGAAAAACGTCTGGCGAAAACCTATGGATCTATGCGATACCAGATAATCTTACAATTGGAACGTATGAACTCAGGTATACCGTCAAAGACATCGAAGGTGTCTGGTCTGACGAAATCACAAGAGTCTTCACACTGAGTGCGGAGCCGCCAATGCGCATTGAAGCTAGACTTAAAGCGACGGATAATAGCTTAACTATCCAAGCACTCCCAGCATCAGAGGGCATTACGATATTTGAGAACATCACGCGATACCATAGGGCACATTCAATAAAAATTAGTTTAATCAATGTATTCAACCAAACGCTTCAGGAGAAGGCGTTATTATTTAGCACTGACATCCCATTTTATAACATTAATGGGAATTCTCACAAATGGTCTGACACTCAGTTTGTTACAGGTAGTGCGTATCCTGATGGCGATTACAACGTGAAAATTGTCGGGACTTCATTGTTAGCACCCAGTGTAGAGGAAACACTCTATTTGCCGTTCAAAATAGTCACACCGATCTCAATTTCCGGTGAACTTGGAGATATGACAGCGGGAGAGATCGTAAATATTCGTGCAACAACCAATAAATATGCTAAAGTTGCAGCGGTTACACTTTTTAGCGGTACAGAATTTAGTCAAACTGTAAGTCTTGCAAAGAGCCTATCACAATCTTCAGACGACGCAATTGTATGGGAAGCGTCGTATTTGATTTCCAACAATATATCTGAAGGCGACTATGCACATCTTTTTACAGCATGGACGGATAGTGGGAAAAGTGCAAATGATACAGTGATCAAATGGCTCAATGCGCTGGTTGTCGAATCACTAAATGTACAAGGATATTGGAACCATTGGCGCGGTCAAATAGATATTTTTGGTGCGAAACTTGCCAATCAACCGCACCGATTTTTGTCCTATGAGAAAATCAGCGTCACGGCCATGGTGCGTGGCAACCCTGATAAAGTCGAATTAACATTTTCGCCAGAGCTTGAAGCCATGCAGTATATCAATTCACTTGGGCAGCGCTATAAATATATTGATGAAATTGGGTACGAAGTCGTATTTCCCCTAAATCTGGTTAAAAGCTCTGAGAGCACTGGAAGTCCAAATCTTAGCAAATGGACGGCGACCTATATTCTACCGCTATGTAGAGAAACACTGAGTTATGACGAGGTGAGACGCAATACGGCATACTGGCTGAAAGTAGAGGCGCATAAAGGTAGTGTCATCAAGTCAGAAACAATAGCGGATATCGATATGACAGGCAACATCTACGATTTGCTTTATACGCAGCCTTCCTATAAGTAAAATCTAATGATCCATATGTCAACAACCATCACCAATCACCAATCACCCAACAACCATCAACCATCAACCATCGACTTTTACTATTCTTAAATAAAGCATTAGACTAAAAAAAAGACGACGATACGCCCAAAATGATAAGGCGCATCGTCGTCTTTAATTTGTCTTTTAGTTAGTCGAATTCTATATTACATTATGATCTGGATCAATCAAACTTATCATAATAAATCTGTTCTTCTGGCATGCCTTTTTCCATAAGAAGTGGAATGACGCTGTCTACCATGACAGGACTTCCGCATAAGTAGGCTTCACCATGACTGCCATCTTCGAGGTGTTTTTTGATCATATCCGTTACACGACCCACTTCGCCAGACCAGTTACATTTTTCAGTTGGCTTTGAGAGACATGTGATGAGCTTGAAATTAGGCATATCCTTTTGAAGTTGTTCCAGTGTTTCCATTTCGAATAAATCTTCAGCTGTTCTGGCGCCAAAGTAGAATGTGACCTTTCTCTGAATGCCATTGGCACGCATGAACTTAAGGATTGACATGATTGGTGCCATGCCTGTACCGATGGCGACCATGACCATTTCACGATCCCCATCTTGATAGAAGAACTCACCGTATGGCCCTACAACTGTCAGCTTTGTGTTGGGTTTCAAGAAATTGTGTACATAAGTAGTCGCTTTACCATCTTTGACGTAACCAATGTAAAGCTCAACTGCCTTTGAATCCGTTGGAGAGGAGGCAACAGAGTAAGCTCTGTAAACTTCTTCATCATTGCCTTTGTATTTTGGTGCCAGTATTTGAACGTATTGTCCAGCCTTGAAGGAAATCTCTTCCCCGGCAGGAAGGGCCAACCTTAGATGCTTGATTGTCGGTGTGACGTCTTTGATAAATTCTATTTGATAATCGTACTGCTGAACGCTGAAAAGTTCTTCTGGTATTTCGATTTTCATATCAGTTCGAACCTTACATTGGCAAGCAAGCCTTACACTTTGTTCGCGTTCTTCAGGGGTGACGTAACCGAGTTCCGTTGCGAGGATTTCACCACCACCTTCGATAACGACAACCTTGCAATAACCGCAACTGCCTTTGCCGCCACAAGCAGAAGGTATAAAGACCTTTTGTTCCACCAAAGCTGAGAGCAGCGTATCGCCACCTTCAACTGTAAGTTCTTTTTTTTCGTTGATGAGTATTTTTTTCTCACCATAGTTTGCAATCGTCTTGTTGGCAATAGAGAGGAGCAAGGCGAGCAAACCGGTGATACCACTGATTGTTAGTACCGTTACACCTATGGTTTCCATCTGAACCCCCTACTGAATTTGTACGATGCCTGAGAAGCCTAAGAAGGCGAGTGCCATGATGCCTGTTATGATGAGTGTGATGCCAGGACCTTCAAGACCTTTTGGTATTTTAGCCCCTTTTATTTTTTTGCGTATACCAGCCATCGCGACGATAGCAAGCGTCCAGCCAAGACCTGATCCCACGCCAAAGGCAAAGGATTGAATCAAGTTGTATTCACGGATGATCATGAATAGTGAAACGCCTAGGATGGCGCAGTTTACAGTAATAAGTGGTAAAAAGATGCCAAGTGAATAATACAGTGATTCGAAATAGCGTTCGATGATCATCTCGACAAGTTGAACAAAAGCTGCGATGACGATGATGAATACAATAAAGCGCATGTATTCAAGGCCAAGGGGGACGAGGATCATTTTGTAGACGAGATAGTTGAGTACCGATGTACAGGCGAGTACAAAGGTAACCGCTTGCCCTAAACTAAGGGATGTCTTAATTTCACTAGATACTGCTATAAAGGAGCACATGCCAAGGAAGTTCGACATGATCATGTTGTTCGTAAATATTGCAGCAAAGAATATGACGCCTGGATTGATATCAATCATGCTTTAGTCCCTCCTTTTTCTTGATCTTCTTTCGGGAATAGATTTGAAGTCGCCCAGATGACAATACCTAGCATGAAGAATGCGCCAGGCGGCATAATCATAAGCGTCCAGTTAACCCAACCTTCACCGAGTATTTGGATGCCAAACAGTGATCCAAATCCTAGAAGTTCTCTAAAAAATGCGATGATCATGAGTACGATCGTGTATCCGACACCCATGATGAAACCGTCGAAGAAGGAAATAATAGGTTTGTTGAGTTGGGCAAATGCTTCTGCACGCCCCATGATGATACAATTGGTTATAATTAAGCCAACGTATGGGCCGAGTTGTTTAGACATTGCAGGCATATAGGCTTTAAGGAAGATATCGAGGATGATGACATAGGCTGAAATAATCAGTGTCTGAACCATCATACGAATATGCTTTGGCGTTTGCTTCCTTAGTAGTGATACTGTGAAGCTTGAAAAAGCAGTAACGAATATTAAACCAACGCCCATTACAAATGAATTAAGTAAAAGGTTTGTAACGGCAAGTGAAGAACAGATGCCAAGGATTTGTCTGAAAACTGGGTTGTCTTTATAGATGCCAGCTTTGAAGACGCGTAAGAAGTCGCTCATAGTTTGCCCTCCTCTGCATAGATTAGTAGGTTCGTGATGAATTTGTTAACGGTATTGCGGACCGCATCACTTGTCAGAGTAGCACCTGTGATAGCGTCGAGGACTGCATTTTCATTGGGCTTATAGACAACCGTCGTATCTGCGATCGGAATCCCTCTGAATTGTTCTTTAAACCAAGGCTCGTCAATGCGACCGCCAAGTCCCGGTGTTTCTGAATGTGAGACGAAATCGATGCCCAGTACAGTGGTAATATCTGGAGAGACACCGATATAGCCCGTCAAACTACCCCAAAGGGCATTGCCCTGAAATTCAAAGGCATAGCCGCTTAAAACGTCATTTTCAGTATAGATGTACGTCGTTTGATCGCCATCCATTTTCACTTCAACTTTTTCGTTGAAAAGTTCAGTGACCACTTCATCTGTTCCTGTTGAGGGTTGACCAAGAACGTAAAGAACTGAGCGCTTAATACGCAATTCTTCTTGTTCTTTGATAATTTCAGTAGTGCTTTCATTGATATAAGCGAGGACAAACGTGTATAAGATGGTCAATACGAGCATAAAGAGAACGGGTTTAACGATTTGCTTTTTACTAGCCATGGTTGACCTCCTTGGCAGGTTCAACTATGCCAGCACCTTCTGACTTGCTGGCTACTTTAGCCGCTTTAGCTTTCTTAGCCCCTTTAAGCTCGCCCACCACTTCGTCGATAATCGGTGCAAACGTGTTGCCGATGAGGATCGCGAACATCATCCCCCCTGCAAATAGTGCAAAGCTGCGAATGACCACCGTTATAACGCCGATCAAAAGGCCGTAGAAAATACGCCCTTCAAATGTTCTTGGTGAAGATATGGGGTCAGTCGCCATAAAGACGGCACCGAAGAGTATGCCACCAGACAATAAACCGTAGATAGGGTTTAATACTTCAGTGAGTCCCATAAAATAGAAAATAGAACTTATACCGAGGAAACCAACGATGACAGAGATGATGGTTTCTTTTGCAGCTGTTTTAGTAAACATGAGATAAATGCCAGCCAGTATGATCAAGATGGCACTGGTTTCACCGATGGAACCTGCGATATTGCCGAAAAGCATCTCAGGTAGTGGCAATTCTTTGCCGGACGCTCTGTAGATGAGCATCGGTGTTGATGAGGTGATGGCGTCTATGGATTCGCCTAAATAGGTTGTAAATCCGCCCAGCATACCGCTGACAGGTTTCGTCCATTGCATCGTCAAGAATTCTGGAAAGTTCACATAAATGAAGGCGCGGCCAACAAGTGCTGGGTTGAACGGATTTTTACCGAACCCGCCAAAGACCATTTTTCCAAAGAGGACACCGAAGATGATGCCGATGATAGCGACCCAATAAGGTGTGCTTGGTGGCAATGTCAATGTAAACAAGATACTAGTCACCAATACTGCCTCAGTAATTTTTTTAGTTGTTTTGCGAACAAAAACCCATTCAGTAGCGCATCCAAAGATGGTAACGACCGCTAGCAGTGAAAGCACGCGCCAACCGAAGAAGTAGATGCCTGCCAAAACGATGGGGATCAGCGAATACACAACTTTTCTCATCATCATCTGCTTCATAAATTTTATATTCTTAAGCGATAGATTCAAAGTATTCCCTCCTATATCTCTTTTTTGTCATGAAAATCTTATGTGCTTTTTATTATATATCCAAAAGTTATGATGACATATCAAAAGATTTGTTAAAAAGTGCAATAAATATTTTAATATGATGAAACTTGAAATAAAATTAATAAAAATCGACTATTTGTCACCTAAAATGTTACCCAATTCCGTATATCATAGCGAAGGTTAACCAAACCCTAGTTATAAAGGAGTGAAATTTATGAAAAAAATTATCAAATCAGGCATAGTCGTTATGCTGTCGTCGGTAATCATATTGTCACAAGTGGCACCAATGTCATTTGCAGACAACGATAATGGAAACAGAAAACAAAACATAGAGCAAAAAAACTATAAAAACGACGACAATGACTACGGTGATAAAGACAGAGACAGAGACCAAGACCATGACAGAGACCAAATTATGGACAAAAGTAAAACTGAATACGATCCGAAAATGAAAGAAGAACTTAGAGAAAGACTTCAAACGATGGTTCGCTTCGGTGATGACGGCCAATGGGCTGATTTACCATCAGGCATGTTCAAACAAGGTTATTTGAACTACGGCCTTGCAAAAAGATATTTTAACGGTCAATTTCCTTATGGACTCTCTAAAAAATTAAAAGATTTCCATTATGGCGATTACCATGCTGTACAGACAATTGAAGATTTAGGAAAATTGATTGTTTCAGCTAAAACGAAACTCGAAGTAACAAACACAAAAGTGTATACAGCAGATGTTAAAACAGTATTACTTGCAGCCATCACAAAAGCAGAAGCATTTGTAGCAGCTTATGTTCCAACTCAAGCTAAAGATATCCAAGTTCAATATGAAACACTTAAAAAAGCAATGGTAGCATTTGACAACAGTGAAATCGTCAGCGGCGATTATATGACTAATTTAAATGCATTGCTTACAAAAATGAATGTTTATAAAACAACTTACTATGCAAAATTGACTGATGCTAAAAAAGGTGCTTTAGATGCTTTAATAGCTAATATCACACAATATACAACTGCAGTACCTGCAAAAGAATTAACACTTGGCGCATATAACGCTATTATGATGGAAGCAAAAAAATTCGAAGACCATATCAACAAATTGGATACTTTAATTGCTGACATCGAAGCTTTCTTATATGTAGATCCAAATGCAGCTATCAAAGTAAGAAAAGTTGTTGAAGGCACTGCTGAAGGCAACTATGCAGCAGGATCTATCGCAAAAATCGAAGCAGCAGTTGTTGTCGCTAGAACATTTACTGGCACATACCTCAATGAATCTGCGACTCAAATAGACACACAATATGGCACTTTAAATAAAGCGTTTACAGTATTTAAAGACAGCATCGTACTGGGTGCCGATCATTTACTAAATCTAAAAATGTTACGTGACGAACTACAAGTTTATTACAACTTAAACTATGTAGCCGTTACAAAACCTTTAACTGAACTAGTTGCGTTGATTGCTGAGATAAATCCGATTATTGCAACACCATCAGTTAACCCATTGACAAAAGCTAAACTTGCTTCTTTCATGGATGCATCAAAAAACTACATCAAAGACTTATATGACCCACTTAAAATCGAATTATCTACTAAGATTGTAGCAGCAAATGCAGTATGGTTAGTAGAAGCAAAAGTGGATGCAGTAGACGAAAAAGCAGCATTGTTAACAACGATTACTGCAGCACAAACTTACTTGTCAGGTATGACACACACGTATGCTAACTTCTATAGTCACATAAATGCATTGCAAGCAGCTATGACAGCTTATATTAACGCTAACATTTAAGCATCAAGCCACTTACCACATACCACGTACCACGCACCATTAAAATAGCCCCATTTTCTATCTCAATAACAGAGCGGACAATCACCCCATGGTTGCCGCTCTGTTTATTTTGCATTTTATTCACAAACTTAACAAGTTATAATTGGCATATAGTATATTTTTATAACCATGATATGTTATAATGAGTCGTTATTGACGGATGTGTTTTAGATAAAAATTGGATTAGGCAATAGGGGGTAACAAATGAAAGTGGCAGTTGTAGGTGCAGGCACTGGTGGAACGAAACTGATTGAATTATTTCACGGAATCACAGATGTTGATATCCTGACAGTAATCGACAAGAATCTTCAGTCATCAGGCATCGAAATCGCAAAAAAACTTGGTATACCATGTTCGGCAAACTTAGAAGATATTGACAGACGCGTAGATATGATCGTCGAAGCTACAGGCAATGCTCGCGTCCTTGAATCTATAAAAACAATATTTGGAGATACTAAGATAATCGTTGAATCGGATGTCGCACAATTACTTATGTTTGTTGTCGACAAACAGATAGAGATGAGCAATAGACTCAATCATCAACTAGAAGAAATCAATTCGACAAGTACAAAACTTCACGATGAGATGAATAAAATCGTTCGAATCACAGAAGATTTAAACGCAATCAACCATGATTTGGCGGCATCAGCTGAGCAGTCTTCGCACTTCATCGAGAAAACGGACGAGATGACGCGTGCTGTCAACAAAATCACGCAACAAATCAAAATACTCGGTTTAAATGCCAATATTGAAGCGGCACGAGCAGGCGAACACGGTAGAGGGTTCTCAGTCGTTGCAACTGAGGTTCAAAAGATGTCAGATTCGACAAGTGAATTTGCCTCACAAATATCGGAACTGCTTAAATCGTTAAAAGTTGAAAACGAGAATATTTCGTTAGAAATATCTAAACTAAATGAGATCTCTAGTACGCAGCAAATCATAACGCAAACGGCAAAGACGATAGTAGACGACCTTAAAAACATATAAAGTAGATAGAGAAGTGGTCGATGGCCAAAAACTTCTCTATTTTTTTTTGTTGTGAAGAAGTTCTAAAAAAATTGCGCGGGATATGATAATCATGTACAATTTAATAGCATTATAAGTTGATCAAATTGCATAAATGCATAAACAACTAAATACATGAATACATAAATTCACTCAAAGGAGTTATCGAACCGATGAAATTTATTCTAGACAAAATCAAGCTTGGCCGACAGGCAACGTTGTTTGACTCATACTTATACGTGCTTAAGGGATTTCTCAGTATATTTACAGGTTATATCCTGTTTCATAACCATTCAATATTGGGCAAGGACATGATCTCACTCCTGTTTGGTATGATGCTCACCCTTGAACCGATAAATATTGTCGGTATCAAATCAGGCCTCGATCAAATCAAAGCAACCGTATTAGGTGGTATCGTCACCGCGATTCTAGTGAGCCTGTTTGGACTAAACGCAGTTACGATCCCACTCGGTGTCGCACTCACGATGTACATTTCACTCAAATTCAACTGGCGCTTTGTGTCGCCAGTGGCCATATTTTCAGCGATTTACATGACGCAGTACATCCAGCTGGATGCGCTGGGTGAACCGAGTATGTGGATCACCTTTAGATTGCGTATTTTAGCGCTGGGTGCTGGTGTTGCCATCGCCATATTGTATAACTATCTCTTCTCGCTGGTATTTTATAGTTCGATGCTTAGAAAGCGTTTGGTTTATATCGTAGAAAGTCTTGAAACACACCTTAACACGTATCTAAAAGATGAGGCAACTGGTGACCTGAAAGCGCTAAAAGTGGATATTTCAAGCTTGTTTTCCGATATAGATCTCATCAACAGTCATGGCGCCTCGCATGAACAGTATGGCACGGCGTTATCAGAGCTAAGAGATTTCACCCATTATTTCCTCGATGTGATCATGTACCGAATGAAGCATGAGAGTGGCGTTGCAGATTTGCAGATGCTTGATGCGTTTAGAGGGTTATTGATTGAGATTCAAAATGTCTTAGAACACAAAAATAGCGATAAATCAATCCTGCGTCTCAAGTACGCGGAAAATCTATCGCTTAGTATTGAAGAAGATAGCTATTTATCGGCCATGCATCGGTCGAGTCTAGCTGCAGCGAAGTGCTTTTTATAACGATAAAAGCACTTCGTTTCTTTTTTGTGTGATGGTTTCTAAGTTATTCATAGTATCGGAACCAAGCGCTTCGAGTTTTTTATGGACAGACTCAGCAAGCGCTTGGTTTTTACATATTTTCAAATACGCGTCATCAATCTGTGATTGAATCGCAGAATCTGAAAAAATTTGATCAAAGAAAATGTCGTAAGAGTTCGATAGCGCATTGATCTCCAAAATTTCAAAATCAAAATAGGGCTTAAGATCAGAGAGTTCACTGGTTAACAGCTTTGCTTTATCCCCAGAATCCAAGATGTATTGAGAAACTCTTTTTAGTTGATCTTCCTTGACGACGTCGGAGATCAATCCTTCTCCGAGCGTTTCAAACAGCCCCCAACTCTTTGCAGAAGCTAGGTCATCTTTGGCATTTGAAAGGGAGGCTATGAGTTTTCTACAAGCGGACAGCGCTTCGTCGATTTCTTTTTGTCTGAATTCGAAATCGCGGATACTATTTTCATAGTTTTCGACGTCCATGATGCCATTTTGAGTGAGCCAGTTGCGTTTGGCGTTGAGTAAGCTGCCGTATGCGGCGTCAACATTTTCATATTGCGTCAGTAAATCGGTAATATTTGCGATTTCATCCTGCCAAGATTTCATGCGGACGAGTAGCACATCGTGTTTGTACTGGGCGATCTTCATCTCGCGGTATTCTTTGTCCATCATTTCTTCATAGTGTTCAGAAAAGAGCTTCAACAGTTTTTTCATCGAAAGCTTTTCAATTTTCACATAATCCGTTGTCTCTTTTTTTAGTTGCGATTGCAAACGAATTTCCTCTTGTGATAAGGCATTTAATGCTTCAGCAAGTCTTTTTCGCTTCTTAATTAGATAATCCCTCTGAGCCATTTCTTTAGCGAGGGCATCGAGTTTACTGAAATCTTGCATGTGTGCCTCCTAAAACAGCGTTGTTTTAACCATTATACCCGAGTTCTCTGAAAATGCTGCAGAAATTGCATTAAAAAAGGATTAAAATATGCTAAAATGAATTTATGCAAATATAGGGGGCTATCAACGTGCTTATTACCATCTATTTATTTAGTCTAATTTTCATATTTGGAACTATAATCGGGTCTTTTTTAAACGTCTGCATCTATAGAATTCCAGCAGGCCTTAGCATCGTCAAACCGCGGTCCAGATGTGGGTCGTGCGAGCGGACGTTAACGGCGGTGGATTTAGTGCCTATCTTGAGCTGGGTATTTCTAAAGGGAAGATGCAGGACCTGTGGGGAAAAAATTAGCATCCGCTATCCACTTGTCGAAGCGCTTGAAGGGGCATTGTTTCTTCTCATATTCACAAGATTCGGCCTATCTTACTTGACGCTGACCTCATGGCTTTTCGCAGCTTTTTTGACTGTGGTGTTCTTCATCGACATCGATCACAGGATCATACCCAACAAACTGGTCCGCTTCGGCTGTCTTTTAGGAGTGTTGCCTGTATTCATGCATTTGACATCCTTCTATCCGATGTATCATACATCCGCCATCTATGAACCCTTGCTTGGCATCGTCGTACCGTTTGTCTTGATGCTAGTAATCGCGCTTCTTTCTATGGCTATTATGAAGAAACCTGGCTTGGGCATGGGCGACGTTAAAGTCTATGCACCGATTGGACTCTTTCTCGGATGGCAACTGGCGCTTATGAGCTTATGGTTTGCCTTTTTCTTTGGTGGCTTGTTTGGCATCTATTGGATGGTCATATTAAAAAAGAGCAAAACGGATTATATCCCGTTTGCCCCTTTTATTGTGATTGGTAGTTTGATAGCCTTATTATACGGTAAGTATATTTATATATTTTTATTAAGTTAATAGTTATTTGTCAACACCTGTGTATGTTTTGTCAATGACAAATATACAAAACCACAACATGTGGAAAATGCACTTAAAAAAAGTAAGAAACTTACGTATATATTGCATTTACAAGTGTATACATTTGGTGTATAATCAGGATAATTAAATCATATTGGGCAAACTGTATGAAAATACAGGACGCAAAGTTAGAAGTCTAAGGCAATCATGCTACGATCGTTCAACTGCAGTTTATTGAACTGCAGTTTTTTTATACCCTAAAATGTTTGAAACGGTTTAATTTGCCTATAAAATACTTAGAGTCGTTCAGTGTTATAAATAATAATATAGGCGGTAATCATAGATGGTCAAATCGAAGTTGAGACTTGGTGACATATTAGTTAATCATAACATTATAACAGAGGAGCAACTACAAAAAGCACTTGAACTGCAGAAGGGAACTGGCCAGAAGTTGGGCTCTGTGCTCATCATGCAAGGATGGTTGACAGAAGAACAACTTTTTGTCGTACTTGAAGAACAATATCAAATACCCTACTTGGATATTAACAATATTTACATCGATGCAAAAGTACCAAAGCTTATTAGTGAATCCCTGGCAAGAAAACACATGTCCATCCCTATCCGACTGGATAAAAATGTACTGACAGTTGCTATGGTCGATCCACTAGATATGATTGCAAAAGACGATATCCGCATCATCACGGGACTTGAACTCGAAATTGTCATCAGTGCACAACAGGATATAGCAAGGGCAATCAACCGCTATTATGATTCATCAGAAAAAGCTGAAAAGGCAGTTGAGGAATTTAAGTCCATGACTGGCAGTGAGGACTATGAAGAAGAGTCCGAAGATGCTGACGTTACGAATTCACCAGTAGTTAAACTGGTTAACACGCTGATTTCTCAGGCGGTTAGAAGCCGTGCAAGCGATATTCACATCGAGCCTCAAGAGCGCAATGTAAGAATTCGATATAGAGTCGACGGTGAACTCAGAGAAGTGATGACGCCGGCCAAATCGACCCATTCAGCCATCATCACACGTATAAAAATTATGGGTAAGATGAATATTTCTGAAAAGAGACTGCCTCAAGATGGTCGTATAGAAACCATCATAGAAGGTTTACCTATCGATATGCGTATTTCTATTCTCCCAACTGTATATGGAGAAAAAGTCGTCATCCGTTTACTCGATAGAAACAGCTTAGTCGTCAATAAAGATGACCTCGGTTTTACAAGTCATAATCTTGCGCTTCTCAATAAAATCATGAAGGTGCCAGAAGGCATCATATTAGTGACGGGGCCAACAGGTAGCGGAAAAACGACCACTCTTTATTCATTGCTCAAAGAGCTCAATCGTGAATCAAAAAACATCATCACCATCGAAGATCCAGTTGAATATAGACTCGAAGGTATCAACCAAGTTCAGGTCAATACCAAAGCGGGCTTGACCTTCGCAAGTGGTCTCCGGTCCATCTTACGTCAAGACCCTGACATCATCATGGTCGGTGAAATTAGAGATTCAGATACAGCGGAGATTGCTGTAAGAGCGGCGATTACGGGACATATCGTGTTGTCGACGATCCATACAAACGACACGATCAGTACGATCTCAAGACTTGAAGACATGGGTGTGGAAAACTACCTCATTAGCTCATCGACTGTAGGCATCATCGCACAACGTCTTATTAAAAAAATATGCTTAAAATGCAAGGTCGCTCATCAAGCTAGTATTGAAGAACTCAAACAATTGAATTTGCCAGAAGATACGCATATCGAAATCTCGAAGGGAGCGGGTTGTAACTCTTGTAACCACACGGGTTATTCAGGGCGAACAGCCATACACGAAGTGCTCGTCGTCGATCGAGAAATACGCAATATGATCAGTACAAGCAAACACGCGGATGAGATCAAGCTCAGAGCAGTAGAAAAAGGGTTGACAACACTCAATGAAACGTGTCAGCAACTTGTTTTGGACAATATAACAACGATCGATGAAATGTTACGCATGACATTTAACTTCGATAACTAAACTATAAATTAATTCTGCCGATGAGGTGAGTATGGAGATCTTAGAAATATTAAAAACAGCTATAGAAATGGGCGCTTCTGACGTACATATCACGGTGGCATCACCACCAATTATGCGCGTCAACGGCAAACTGATCCTTATGAATGACAGCAAACTACTTCCAGAAGATACCAACCGAATCATCATGCAGATGCTCACCGAAGAGCAAGTCGTCTTATTTGATAAGCGCGGCGAACTGGATTTTTCATATTCCAATCCGGGACTAGGTAGATTTAGAGTCAATGTGTACAAACAGCGTGGCTCTTATTCGATGGCGCTTCGTATCGTAGCACTTACGATTCCTACGATGGATGCACTCAAATTGCCACAAGTTTTAAAAGAACTTGCGATGAAACAAAGAGGTCTGATATTGGTAACCGGTCCGACGGGTAGTGGTAAATCCACGACACTTGCCTCGATGATTGACTATATGAATCACGAACGCAACGAACATATCATGACGATAGAGGATCCAATAGAATACCTGCACAAACACGATAAAAGTGTGATCAACCAAAGGGAGATTGGCAACGACTCTCAGAGTTTTGCAAACGCACTTAGAGCAGCACTCAGACAGGATCCAGATATCATCCTTGTTGGTGAAATGCGGGATCTTGAGACAATATCCACAGCTATAACGGCAGCAGAAACAGGGCATCTCGTTCTCTCGACGTTACATACGATAGGCGCAGCCAAGACGATTGACCGCATCATCGATGTATTTCCACCGCATCAGCAACAGCAGATTCGCATCCAGTTGGCTTCGGTCCTTGAAGCGGTCATCTCGCAACAAATTCTACCAAAAGCGGATGGGTCTGGCAGAGTTGCAGCATTCGAAATCATGGTGGCAAACGCTGCAATTCGAAACTTGATACGAGAAGGAAAAACCCATCAGATGCAAACGGTGATACAGACAGGCTCCAATATAGGTATGCAAACCATGGATGCGTCACTGTTGGATCTTTATAATAAACGATTGATTGATTTACCGACTCTAAAAAAATACGTCGTGGATAATGATATGGTTATGAAGCAAATTGGGTATATATAGATGGTATATATAGATTGGGGGAGTTTATATGGTCAATGTATATAGATGTAAAGAAATCGATCTAAGAGGCCGAGTCATCGAGACGGTTTATAGAGCAGAATCAAGAAACGAGATTGCAAATCTCATAAGGACAAAAGGCCATCGGCCAGTTTCCATAAACGTCGAAGAAGAAAAAAGTAAAGATATCATGCAGCTGGACCTTTTTCAGAAACGCGTGAAAGTCAACGATATTGCGATGCTATGTAAACAGCTCCATACAATGCTCAATGCAGGTATGCCGCTTTTAACATCGTTGGACGTTCTTGCCGCACAAACTGAAAACAAAAGACTCGCAGGAACGATAAAAGACATGGCGACTCAAGTACAAAAGGGTGACGTGTTGTCAGCGACGATGAAGCGCCATCCCAAAATTTTCCCATCCTTGCTCGTCAGTATGATCGAAGCAGGTGAGCTCACTGGTAATTTGGACGATGTACTACTGAAAATGTCCGAGCATTATACCAAAGAGAATAAAATTAACTCTAAGATCAAAGGTGCTATGATGTATCCGATGATATTGAGTATATTGGTTGTGACAGTCGTTGTATTTATGTTGACTTTTGTTTTGCCTACGTTTATAACGATGTTTGATAACTCTGGTACACAACTCCCATTGCCGACGCGAATCGTTATTGGTATTTCTGATGCACTAAGGACTTACTGGTACTTGTTCTTAGGTGGACTCATTGGCTTAATTTACTTCTTTAGACAATTGGTAAAATCTACTAGCGGCAAACGGTTTGTCGATAAGTTGACTTTGAAGATACCTATTTTAAAGACCTCTGTTTCAAAAATTGCCACTTCAAGGTTTACACGTACCTTATCAACGCTTCTAGCAAGTGGTATACCGATTATCCAAGCGTTAGAAACGGCAGCGCAGGTGACGAGCAATCAGGTTGTCATAGACGGTATGCAAGTCGTTACAGAGGATATCAAAAAAGGTATCGTGCTTAGTTCCTTGCTTAAAAAAGTTGGTGTATTTCCACCGATGGTTATCTCCATGGTAAATATCGGTGAAGAGTCTGGCGCACTTGAAGAGATGTTAAGCAAGACAGCAGACTATTATGATGAAGAACTAGACGCTGCAATAGCAAAGATGATTGCAGTTCTTGAACCTATGATGATTATTATCATGGCGTTAATTGTTGGTTTTATTGTCGTTGCAATGATCATGCCGATGTTTGATATGTATTCAACCATCTCGTAGAGTAATTGTAAGGACGTTAAAATAAATTTGGCAAAAATAGCCACAGATACTTAAAAAAGTTAAGGAGGAAAGTATTATGATGAAAATGTTAAGAAAGAAAAGAAAAGGTGGCTTTACACTTATCGAACTGATTGTCGTTATCGCTATTTTGGGGATTTTAGCAGCGATAGCAATTCCTAGGTTTGGTAAGGTAGCAGATGATGCACAAGATAAAGCTGATTTAGCTACAGCAAGAACAATAGCTAGTGCAGTTACCATGGCACAAGCAAATGGCAAAGAATTACAACCTGATGCAACAGAAATTGGTGCATTTTTGAATGGTATAACTGTTACTGTTGGTACAGGTGGTACAGGCTGGAAAGTTGTATACCCAGATGCTACATCAAAATTCTCAGTACAACTTGATGCTAAAACGCTAATTACACCTTGATATCATTCTCAGAATAATTCGACACACGATCCAAATTAGAATTCATTAAATTTCGAATATGTTTTTAAATAATGTACTTTTGTAATAGAAAATTTCTTATTTTAATCTAAATGCGTGTATTGCATTCATTAGATTAGTGCTAAAAGGTCGTCCCTCTTTCAGAGGGACGACCATACATATATTGAATTTTTATTCATATGATTTGTATATTACATGGAGGCCCTAAGTGAAACGACGAGATGGTTCTATAAAAAATTTAAAACTGAATCGTGACGACGGCGGTGCTTTAGCCTTTGTAATTATCATGCTAATGGTCATATCGATACTCGTTGCATCGGTACTTTTTTTATTTAACAACAACTTGGTGCAAGCAAAGAGCATAGAAAACAATATGGAAGTCTATTACCTTGCCTATTCTGGTGTCGAGATGTCATATGCGGCACTATTAGCCAATACAAACGAAAAAATGAAAGCACTAACCGATAAGACTGTGCCATCGTTCACGACAAATGGTATCGTTTTTGGAAATGGTTTGATTGATACGCAAGCGGTATTATCCACAGATACAGGATTTGTCGATTGGATCAAAATAACGGTTACAGCTACACTTGATAAAAATGGTGACACAGACACGCGAATTATGTATTTTGATCCTAATGATCCAACTAAGAAAGTCTGGAAAGACAATTAAGGAGTGATTGAAATGAAAAGAATTTCTGGTTTTACCTTAATTGAATTGGTTTTAGCGATAACTTTAGTTGTATTAGTGATAACAGTTGGTACGAATATACTGATTTTTGGTATGCGTACACAGGAAGCGACAATAGACCAGTTCGATATGCAATCGAATGTGCGGCTTATGACTTTAAAAGTCAACAATGCCGTTAGAAATGCATCTGGATTGTTTCTACTTGACAAAGCATATCCAGATGGATCAATCGCTATAGAGGATTATTTTACTGAAGGCTGGAACTACATGATGATGAATGGCGATAAAACGGCACTCGTTGAATGGGTTTGGAATGGTACAAATCATGTTGAGCGGTCTGTCGTTGGCGCATTAGATGGTGTCACCTTTGACCTAGTCTATGATAAACACGAAGCAGCAAATGTCAACAACTTGCTTGAATATACATTGTCAATACATTCAGGAACAGGTACTAAACAAATCGTCTCTGAACTTGAAAGTTTAAATACACTACAGGTCATGGACCGCTCATATGCAGGAATACCAAATACACTTGCTTATCGTGAGGATCCAAGAGTTGCGGATGTCGGTGTAGCACAAGCAGCTGTTTCATTTGTCGTCGACAAGTCTGGTAGTATGGACTGGAGAATGGATGGTTCATCTTATACAAACAATAGTAGTACCAATGTATTTTACCATTCAAGGATGAAAATCCTCAAGACAGAAGCAACAAAAATGATACAAGGACTTGCTGATAATGAAAACGTATTCTTGAGTATTTCACCTTTTAGTTACACTGCAAATAGTACAACAGGTGACAATCTTAATCAGATGATGGCGTTAAAATCAAATCTTACTACTTTCATTGGAACAGGGAGTATTATTAACAATCTTGATCCAAGTGGAAATACGAATACCGCCGATGGCATGCGAAGAGGCTTTAAAACAATTGAATCGTTCAATGCACTTGAAGATAATAAAGACAAGACGACAAAGAACTTTATGATTATCCTCGTCGATGGAGAAACCAACCGCGCAAGTTTGTATGAAAATGTCACTAATCACTACATTACAAGCTATAATAATCCAGCAGCACATCGTGTTGATGTTGGTGGTACATTCTATGATTTTACAAGTTGGTATGATCCTTTGGGAGGAACAAACAAATTTACTTATACGAATGTATCTGGAAGTGGCACAATTACAGTCAATGATGACCCTATTTACCACACTATAGAAAACTCTGGAAAAGATTATGAATTTGATGATTGGAGCGATTATTATAATGAGTTTTACTATGATTATGTAGGTCCCACTGGTTATAATTTTGTTACAAACGATCAGAATATCGAGAAAATATTTGATATCCATTCAGGTTCTTTTCAAAACAATCAATTTTATGCTAACGGTGCCGTTCCAGGCAATTCAACTGCAAATGGTCTTTACGTTGATGAAATTGGGGAACTGATCAAAGGCTATAAAAATACACGACTTGATGGGATAACCACTTATGTCATTGGTTTCAGTTCAGATGCAACACCTACTGGTTTAACACGAATAGCGAAAGCTGTGGGTTCAACTAATGGCACAAAAGATGCCGGATTGGTCGATGGCGTTATGTGTAAATATTACGTTGCTGAAACGGATGCCGCATTGGCTGCCGTTTTAGCTGAAATTAAATTCCAAATTAGTGAAGCACTATGGCATATTGGTGGTCCAAATTAAGGAGGCAATGGTAATGAGAAAAAATGGATTTACCTTGGTTGAAGTGATACTGGCTATAGCACTTATTGGGCTAATAGCAGTCACTTTTGTTCCTGCGATGACTTTTGGTTATCAATATTTAATAGATTCCGAAAAATTTGTAGTTGATTCTTATGCAAAACAACAAGATGTCGAAAAATTACTTGAAGCAAAAAGAAAAGAAGTTGTTGGAAGTACCGATGTACTTGAGTTGAGCGTTTTTGGCGTAAATGTAAAAGGGCACGTTGTATCAGTTGATATTGAAGGGCATGGAGAAATCAACACGTTTCAGCCTCAGAGAACGGTAACTTTTGATGTGCTTGAGATCTTACCTAAAGGTCATACGGGAAGTCCGGATGTCCTCTTAGATGTTGTAGGTGTGTCACCTCGTCCAACTGAAGTATCTATGTTTACGGCAGGTACATTAAATCCAACTGTTGAATTTTTGGTGAATGAAAATAACTTTAAAGTAAACATTCCGAGTATTCACCTAGTAAATGTCTATAGATGGTTTTTATCATCAGAACAAAAGATGGCATCTGGATATGTCCTCGATAACTATTTGGTAGTTAAAGAGTGGAATGCAGCAAGAGCACTAGTCACATATGCGCAGTCAAAAACACTTAAAGTGATTGCAAATATGCAAAATGATCCTGATTATAACAGACTTAAATTCACTGAGATTAAAGATGGTTTAGGATTGACAAACGAAGAAATGATTAATCGTTACGGTAACCGTTTTATTTATTATTCTGTGACGCCATACGCAATCAGTGGAAGAATTGGCAAGGAAGATTTAAGCAATCCAATTTACATCAGAGCGCCACGTATAGAAATTGATAAAGCCTATTACGGTGGAAATGCAAAACAAGTTGAAATACTTTTCAAAGAATCGATTTCTGATATAGTGAATTCCAATATGATTGATACAAATGATGCGCTTGGAACCCTAGTCAGTGCAACGCGTTCTACAACAAATGATAAGAAACTGATTTTGGAATTTGAAGACGATTTAGATGGCACAACATTGATATCTGGTAATAAGCTCTCGAAAGGAGCAGTTGGCTCTTTAATATATGGAAATATAGGCATATGGGGTGGCGATGAACCAAACGGCGATTTCACAGTTATTTATGTTCCACCTACACCAGTGACATCAGTAGTCGTTACACCATCAACGTTGACACTGGCAGAAGGTGGTACAAGTACCTTAAGTGTTAACGTCGGACCACTAGATGCAACGAATTTGAATGTTGTTTGGGAATCAAGCGATGAAACAATAGTATCTGTTGATGCCGAAGGACATATAGTAGCAGAATCACCTGGTACAGCAACCATCACAGCTAAGTCGGTTTCAAATCCAACTGTACTAGATACATGTACTGTCATAGTCCCGACGGATCCAAGTGTAATCGGTGCAGAGTTGGAAGCTGAACTTGCAAAGATAACAACATTGAGTATTATAAATGCAGAAAATACAAATGGAGGCCCAAAACCGGTAATCAACGCACCGAGTTATGATTCATCAAAATCTATCGCATATAAATTCACGGCAGGTGACAGTAATGATGGTACTAGTATAGTCATTCAAACGGGAAATGAAACTGCACTCATTACGAGAAATGTGACTATGAGTTATACATTAAATATTACTTTGACTGCTACAAAATCAAATGGTGTCACTGATATTACAAGAAGCAAAGTGTTTAAAGTATATATTCCGAGCAATGATAGTTCAACGAAAACGGTACTAATTGCAGATCTAGAACTCATCACTGCACTCGATGTATTTCAAACGTTAACTGTCTTGAATCAAGATAATGTAAACAATTCCGCAAGCGGGAAACCAATTATTCAAGCTCCTGCTTTTGACAGTTTAAGAGGCATCACATACACATTGGATTCGGTGACTACAAATTCAAATGCTTCTGTGGTAATCGCATCTGATGGAAAAACGGCAGTTGTTACAAGGAGAAATGGGACAGGCAGTTCAACAATATTTACTTTAGTTTTAAAAGCATCAAAAACAAATATGACAGAAACCATCTACTGTACTAAATCTTATACAGTCGCTGTACCTAGAAATAACAGCTCAGACAAAACCGTAACGGTAATAGAACAATAACTTACTGACTACATTGTAACTACGTCATAACCCAGGAGATTAGAATATGAACATGAACGAAATTTTAAGCAAAGCGGCAAGTATGAAAGCCTCAGATGTTCATATTGCGGTTGGCAATCCGCCAACGATTCGAATCGATGGCGAACTGAAATACCTTGAACAAAAAGTATTGTCTGAAGAAGATACGCTAATATACGCCAAAGAGTTACTGTCACCGGCACAGTTTTCTATTTTGGAGAGTGAGGGACAAGTTGATTTTGCCTATCGAATACCAGAAAAAAACGTATTCAGGATCAATGCCTTTAGATATAGCGACAAAATAGGCCTTGCTTGCAGAGTTATTAGTGACGAAATTCCTTCAGCAAAAGAACTCGAGTTACCTGACAGCATTGAGAGGGTTGCAGACTTTGTTTCTGGTCTTGTACTGGTTACAGGGCCAACGGGGTGTGGCAAATCGACGACCATAGCCACCATTGTCGATGCCATCAATAAGAGAAAGAATTGCCATATTCTAACCATAGAAGACCCTATTGAATATATTCATAAAAATCAAAAGAGTCTAATCACTCAACGTGAGGTAGGTCGTGACTGCAACAATTTTTCAGATGCCCTTAGGGCTGGACTACGGCAAGATCCAGACGTTATCATGGTCGGTGAAATGCGTGACCTCGAGACGATAACAACAGCTATAACCGCTGCAGAAACAGGTCATTTAGTGTTAGCGACGCTTCACACGCGCAACGCCTATCAAACGATAGAACGTATTATCGATGTTTTTCCTGGACCACATCAGCAACAGATTAGAGTTCAGCTAGCGTCTTCACTTATGGCTGTTTTCTCACAGCGACTCTTACCACGAAAAAGGGGACATGGAAGAGTTGCAGCAGTGGAAAGCTTGATTGTATCGCCTGCTGTAAGAAATCTTATTAGAGAAAACAAGGTCCATCAACTTTACAGTTTCATACAAACCGGTCATAAAATTGGGATGCAAACCATGGATGATTATTTGATGGGACTCTATAGAAGCAATACCATAGAGAGAAGTGTTTTGCTTGAAAATGTTACAGAAAGAGAAGCAACAATAAAAACAATTGGGTAGGGGGGAAGCGCATGAGCAGTAAGGCTAAAGTTAAAACAAATCTACTATCAATCGATATCGGCAGTCATAGTGTAAAAATCGTTGCGGGTCAAAAAAACAATGATCGTTTTAAAATTACGGTTATGGCAAAACAAGAAATACCTGAGGGTGTCTTTACAAATGGTATGATTAACGACCCGCTTGCTTTAAAGACGACGATCCAATCCTTGATTAAGAACAACCATATCAAACAAAAAGACACCGTGGTTACTTATGAAAGTCAGGATATCATCAAGCGTGAGATGATCGTTCAAAAAGTGGACCCAAATGATCAATTTGAACTGATTACATTTGAAGTTGGCCAATATCTACCAATTGATATTGAAGCGTATGTCTTACAGTACAAAGTGATAGAGGAAATCTCAGAAGAAAATACGCAAAAAATCAAAATATTGCTTGGCGCTATACCCAAAGATACGGTTAAAGCGATTTATGAGTTAATTGTCGATTGTGGACTCAATCCTTTGTACATGGATATGCATAGTAATTCCCTTGAAAAGTTTATTGAAATCAATTTTGATTCGTTAGCATTAAACAAGACGATAGCGATGATAGATTTTGGCCATCAACTCATAGATATTTCGTTATTTGAAAAGGGTGTATACAAATTCAATCGATTGTTGAGATTGGGTTCAAATGCACTAGATAAAATCCTCATAAGCAATTTAGATATAGACTATATTGAAGCTGAAAATAGAAAGAAAAAGACGAGTATTTTAGCCATACAAAAGACCATAATTGATGACGAAATCGATGAAAGCGACATTAAAACAGTTGTTATGCGCGATACGATTAACTATGTCAACGAGTGTGCGGATGAAATCGATAAAGTCTTTAAATACTATACAAGTCGTAGTGCTGAAAACAAGATAGATCAAATTTATATCTTTGGTGGGGGCGCTCAGTTCAAAGAGATAAGTGCTTTTTTCAAAGAACGTTTTGATATCCGTACAGAAATTATAAACACTTATAACATGATAGAGATGGCGACAAAAAATCCAGTTGAGGAGCTTCCAGTCTATGTTTTTGCGACAGGTGCTCTTATACGAAAATAGGGGGGGATTGAGATGAGAGATTTTAACTTTTTTGATCCTTACATAAAAGTTCAGGGCAAACCGAATCAAAGTCGGATTGTCATCATCCTTTTGTGTGGATTACTTTTAGCCATGGTTGTCTTTTATCAGTTGATGCTTATCAATAAAGCGAACAATCTTGAAAGTGATATTGCAGAAATCGATGCATATATCAATTCATCTAGCGTTATTGAAAAGGTTGCAATAGTGGACGCAAAACAAATTGAGGCAGATAGTTTACGTGTCGTATATGCCAATGTAGCTGCAGTTTCTAGTACTATTGAGATGAACGATACACTCGATGACATGCTGATAGAACAGGTCAATGCTCAACTACCAGAGGGGGCATTCATTTCTGACCTCAGTTCATCCAATCAGGTGCTGACGATCAAAGGATACTCTTTGGAATACAAAAATATCGCTCAATTTGCATATAATCTCAGAGAAAGTGGGCTTTATAACATAATGATTCCAAGTATTACTGAAAGCAATGGCAACTTTTTGTATACAATAACAGCTGGCGTTAATGCGGAGGTCATTTATGAGAATTAGTCGCAGAGATAAATATCTTTTAGTGTTACTAGGCGTTATAGCATTGTTTGCAGCTTATTACTTTTTCTTAATGGTGCCTCAAGAAAAGAAAATTGACGCTTTGGAAACTGAACTGGCATCTAAAGAAGCACTTAAGAGTCAAATTGACATGAAAATAATATCTGAAAGAAATCTTGACAAAGAGATCGATGAACTCAAATCAACTATTTTAGCTTCTTCCAGCAACTATTTTAGTGCAATAACTCAAGAGGATATGCTTGCAACGCTTTCAATGTTCTCTGAGGGTTTACCTTTATCTTTGACGGATATGGCATTTACAGACAATGCGAGCCAGCAAGAGGATGTTGTGAGTTATCAGTCTACAGTTGGGTTTGTGGGCGATTATGATGCAATATTAGCCTATATCAATAAAATGAGAAACTATGATAAAAAAATTGTTTTAAAAGAACTTACATTAAGTAATACCTTTGACGATGGCCTAAAAGGCAATATGGTCATGGAATTTAATGCTTTGACTGCAATAGCTGCTTTTTCTGAGCCTGCGGATAAGTTAGTCAAATCCCAGTTTAACACGAGAGATGTACTATTAAGTCCATTTGAGCCGTACGAAGGTTTTGAAAATGTTGAAGTTGTGTCACTTGAAGAGATGCCAGTGGAGATAGTGGTTTCGGAGTATCCTGATTATCCTGAATACCCTATGGATACGACTGATCCTGTCGATTATGAAACATATAGGCCTAAAACACAGATTTACGGATTTGAAGATGGGAGCAATTTCTTCGTTGCTAATAATGCAGATATAACCGGTCTTGTGACGAGAAATAAAACCAATATAGCTGGTGGCTATTCTGCTGAATTGAATTTTGATTTTGTTACGGGCAGAGACTTCAGCGAAGCGAACCTCGTATTCGATCTAAACCCAATCATGATTAACAAGCAAGCAGATTATATCGGTTTGTGGGTATATGCCTATGAAGCTTCTGACCATGCAATTGGCGCTGTGATTATCGATTCGAAGGGTAAGGAATATAGAATTGAACTGACACCTGACGTCAACTGGACCCAGTGGCAGGAAGTTGAAGTGGAAATGCCTGTTGAGATTACGTATCCATGCATGGTTCAAAGAATTTATGTAGAGGGTATTGGCTATGATCAAAAGTTAACGGGTAAGTACTTGTTTGATCAACTTCAAGTTTCATATCCAATACAATAAGGGGGGGATAATCATGTTAAATAGAAAAATAGGTAAATCGGTTCTCGTTTGGACTTTATTGTTCACCATGATGTGTTCCTCTATGGTTTTTGCGGTGTCACCATCAGAGGTAACAAATTCTGAAGGTTTAGCTAACGGAACCGCAATGGGTACATTAGATGGTGATGCAGCAGGTAGGGCAGATAGAAATGCAAATAGAGGTAGTAATTTTTTAAGCGTCATGCCAAACGATGTGGACATAATAACGAGACATAAACTGAATATGGACTCACTTCCTTATCAAAATTCTTTTCTCTATGCATATCGTAGTGCATTTCAAATAGCCTACAATACAGGCTTTAGAGAGGTAAACGTCGCACTTTATACAACGCCTATTACAGCAGCATATGAACAGGGCAATCTAGCGGGTACAGCACAAGGTCAACTATCTGCGATGATTGATTTTACACAGAGCAACAAAGACAACTGGGAAAAAGCATATAATGCCTTTATTGCAGATGGTAGTTTAAATACACGTTATATGCTTGACAGAGAGAGTGCCGCTTATCGCAGTTATTTTTCTTCTGGTTATAAAGAAGCTTTCATGAGCAACTATATATCAACTTTTCAAATCAAAAATCTTGAAACAGAGATAAGAAGCAAAAATGCTAGGTTGATCTCTATGATAGAAGAGACCGTTTCTTTTGAAGAAGAATATGTTCATTTCAATCTTGGTGATATGGAAAGTGAAATGCGCACGCCAATGTCTTTGTATATTCCAGAAGCAACAGTATATGAACCAACTTACTTTGCCGCTTTTAAAACACAAAACAGTTTCAATAAAGGCAACACTAAACTGACACCAGTTAGCAGCAAGTATACGGTTTCTGTATGGAACGACAGCGGAAGTGTTAAACTCAAGAGGCCAATTACATTGAGCTTTGAATACTTTGGCTCTGAAAGAGCTGGGATTTATCAATGGATCAATAACAAATGGGTTTACCAGTTCACTACATTAACAAATGGCAGTATTTTCACGACGATTCCTGCAGGCTATTATAGTGGTGGCGAATATGCAATATTCATCGACGAAGACTATAAAACGGTAAAAGATATTACGTTTAACTGGGCCTATAAAGAAATATATTCGCTTATGAGACGTGACATTGTATCAGATGCCGTAGCCTACATGCCAAATGCAAAAATTACGAAGGGTCAATTGGCTCAGATGATTTATAATGTGGTTGGTGTCAAAGACTCAATTGGTACATCAATCCCATCAATTTCTGATGCCGCATCGCTTGGAAGTTATAAGTATGCAGTGGAATATATGGTGGGCAAAAAGTATATGACGCTTGATTCAAAAGGGAATTTCAACCCGAATAGCACGGTGAGTTATTTACAGGTAGAAGAAATATTCGGTTCTATACTTTTAAGAGACGTTAAATGGTCAGAGATTTCCAGTAAAATGTTGACGGAAAAATTTGCAAAATCACAAGGCATAGTAGATAAAAATGCAGCTTTGACAAAAGCAGAAGCCGCTTATATGATGGTTGTATTCTATAAGTAGAATCGATAATCAAAATAATTTGTAATCAATTTCCTAAACTAATAAAAAGGGATTAAGATACTTATCTTAATCCTTTTTTAAAATACGGAGTGTCTGTTATGGAGAGAATCTATTATATTGCACTATTTGGACTATTTGCAGCACTTTTAAGCGCCTTTAATATCAGCACGATTCGCTATTTTTCTGAAGGGGAGAAAATATCGCGTTTGATGGGGGGCATCATCACATGCTTAACGGTCGCAACGCTATACGCAGCATTTAATTATTCAGATAGACCCATTGCAGAAATTGTATTTGCGACTTTGTTGATTATAACAGGTGGCATAGATTATAAGACAAAGACTGTTGTCACGGGTACAGTCTACCTTGGTGGGCTCCTTGCTGTAGGCATCTCACTCATCTATGGGAGAGAACCTTTAGATTTAGTATTGGGCGGATTGACTGGTTTTGCATTTTATTTACTCATCTATTATGTCGCCAAATCCTATTACAAAAGAGAAGCCTTTGGATATGGCGATGTAATTTTCATGGGTGCGATAGGCAGTTACCTAGGCTTTTGGCATGGGATACTTGCAAGTTTGTTAACTTTTTATGTTGCCCTAATCTTCATTATCCTATTTGCAATTGTAGGTAAGATAATGTCCAGAAAAACCGAGCTGGCTTTTGCGCCTTATATGGCTATTTCTGCTTGGATTGTTTCCATTTTTGGAGAAGACCTCATAAATCTATATATGCAATTTGCATTTGGATAGTCAAAAAAAATTGAGGTTGAAAGCGAAAACGCATCTGGAGGAAACAATGGAGCATACAATAGAGCATACAATAGAGCATTCAAAGAAGACAGTTGAAAGTATCGTATTTATAACATTGACGTTTGTACCACTAATCTTTGTGCCAATAGGCGAATTCAACGATTTTTTTTATGCGCCAAAGGTACTGGCATTAACTGGTTTAATGGTTGTTTTTTTGTGGTTGCTTTTTAAAAACAGGCGAGATATAGGTCTATTGATAGAACCGGATCGTATCAATATTGCATTGTTGATCTATTTTTCTATACTGTTGATTTCACTTTTCTTTGCGAGTAATTTGTCACTTGCAATTCAAGGCAACATAAATAGGGAGGAAGGTTTTGGCACGCTCATAGTTTATGCTTTACTATTCTTAGCTGCAAGAAATTGTAGTGCGTTTAGTGAATCGCATTTTAGTAAGATTTTAATTAGTGCTTCAATAATAGCGTCTTATGGCATTTTGCAATACTATAATATTGATCCCTTTCCTAGAGATTTTATACGAACAGGTTGGGTCGCTGCTTTTTCAACGATTGGAAATCCAAACTTTCTAGGAAGCTTTCTCGTGTTAATGTTACCCTTTGCCTATTATCTATTCATACATCAGGGTAAAAAGGTTGCACTCCTACATTTTGCACTCTTATTTTGGTGTCTACTCGCCACCAATACACGTGGTACGTGGATAGGCGCCTTATGTTCTGTGTTTGTATTTGTTGTAGTAAGTATAAGAGAGAAGAAAGACCATGCGTACCTTAAGCGATCAATAATTATGCTTACGTTAGCGCTCGTACTACTGGTGGGTTTTAATAGTCAATCGGATGGCTTGTTCACAAACAGACTGACCTCAATCTCGAAAGAATTTTCAAATGTCTTAGATCGTAACGACCAGGCGAAATTCGCAGGATCGTATAGAATATATATCTGGACGCGTGTTATTGACCTTATTCAGATGAGACCGTGGTTTGGTTTTGGAATAGAGAATTTGCAAATCCCGTTTGTAGAATATTTTGGTGAGGAGAGCTTAGAGATTTTTGGCATCTTTTTAGGGGTCGACAAAGCACACAACGAATATCTGCATATTGCCGTATCTTCAGGTATACCTTCTTTGGTGGCGTACTTAACCTTTATTATATTCATCATATCAAAATATATGAAGAGCCATACAAAGGATGAGCTGACGATACCGCTTTTTACTGCGGTGATGGGTTACTTGGCGCAAGCATTTTTTAATATCAGTGTCGTCTCAGTCGCATTTATTTTTTGGGCATATTTGGGAGTACTCACTGCAAAATCAAAAACAGAGTAAAAGTCATAAATGTGTTAATTTCTTTATTTATTATGTAAAGTATGAAGTAATTATGTCATCTTGCCGATATTCTTGGTTGAATACAATTTTTTTGATATAATCATATTATAAAGCTATCGGAGGTCCTTTTGAGACTTAAAAGTTTGGAACACGTCGAAGTTGGCGATATTTTAGGAAAGCCCGTCTATGACGACAAATGTCAGTTGTTGCTAGCCAAAGATGTCGTCATGACTCAAAATTATATAGATCGTCTAATTAAAGCAAATATACAGTGTATTTTTATTGATGACGAATTGTCAGAAGGGCTTGAAGCCACTTATATCATATCGGACACTTTAAAGATTCAGTCTGTGATGACGGTCAAAAACGCTTTTAAAGATTTAGCGGAGCGTAAAGGAACCAATTATAACATTAAGAGTATCGACAGCATCAAACAGGTTGTCGATGATATGATGCGCGTTATATACGACAACCCACATACGTTATATTGTATGACTGAGCTCATGGGTACAGATATGTACACCTATAACCACAGTGCCGAAGTTGCCGCTCTATCTATGCTTGTCGCTAAAAGCATGAAACTGAATGATACGTTTATTCAAAAGATAGGCGTTGGTGCTATTTTGCATGATATTGGCAAGATGAATATCCCTGCTGAGCTTCTCAACAAAGTAGAACCGTTAAGTCAAGAGGAAATAAGCTTGATGAAGGACCACGTCGTGATGGGCTACGAACTTCTAAAAGACAACGATTTTATATCACCAATTTCTAGGCAAATCGTTTTGTTACACCACGAAAAACTCAATGGGTCTGGCTATCCGTACAAGCTCTCTGGCGACGACATACCAATCCACGTCAGAATTGTCACACTGTGCGACATATTTAACGCCATATCCTCAAGTCGCGCCTATAAAGGCAGAATAAATGCAGATGAAGCACTAGAAACGATTCGTGCTGAAGCGATCTATGAACTCGATCGAGATATTTATTACCATCTTTTGAAAGTCGTGAATATTTATCCTCTCGGAACGATTGTCGAACTCTCAAATGGTGAAATTGGCATCATCATACAAGAAAATCCCGATGCACAGACACGTCCAGTTGTTCAAATCATAAGAGATAAAAAACGCGAAGAGATTATCGATATGATGGACTATTTAACACTATTTATCACAAAGACGGTTGATATATAAATAATGATTCGAGGTGTGTATGTCGGTAGTTGTATTCTATATCAAGCTGATGATCTCTATCTATATTCTTTACAAACTCATTAGAAATACACTTTTTGATCGACGCGAAAAAAACACGTTGCTTCTTTTTGTCATTTCTTTCATAGTAATCGTGGATGTTAGAAACATCCTGTTAAAAACAGTGCCGCAAGATACCATAGGTCAACTTGCGGTATTGTTTTTCTTGCTTTATTTCCTCTTTAGATTGATTGGTGAGAAGGCAAAGTCATCGCCTATCATGAGGAATTTCATCGATATTAAAACGCTGTTTGATTCAGAAATCATCGAGAAATTGGACGAAGGGGTCGCACTGATTAGAAGCGACAATTTAGAAATATTGGCCTCAAATCCTGCTTACCAGGCAATTTTAGGGACGGGTAACGCGTTTGTCTCGCTACCTGATGTCTTGTCCACTCTCTTAAGGGGGGAGGAAAACATAGAAATCACTAATTTCCAAAATGAAAAGCGCACAATTAAAGCACGTCTGATCAATTATGGTAAACGCTATGCATTGATTTACCTAAAGGACGTAAGTGATGTATCGACGACTATTCAGTCGGCAGAAAGGCTCAAAAACGATTTGTATGCGAGCTGGGAAAATTCACCTAGTTTAATTATGCTTAGAAATTTGGAAGGCAAAATAGTCTTCATTAACGACGCTATGGCACATTTTTTACACAAATCGAAAGCGTCATTGTTGAATCGTCCATTTAGTGAGATTTACGACAGCGCTATTGAATATACGTATCATCAGGAACTACATCTTCGAATTTCAAGTGAAGAGATACCATCGTTTAAAGGGATCTTGAAATTTACTTACCCACTTCATTCGGTGGGTTACATGGACTGTGAAGAACGTGTGTTTACGAGCAATGGTGAGAGACATATTTTGACAACCGGTGTAGATGTAACAAAGCAGTATTTTTTGGAACTTCTCAATGCATCCTTCCAAGTCATTCACATGAGATCTCAAGAAACTGGAAATACATCGTATGTAGTGGCGGACTTCATTCATTATGACATCTTATTTAAAGAGCGTCTTAGCATGTTGCTTCGTCATCAGATTACATCTTTGGGTATGTTTATAAATGGTCTAAATGAAGACAATCAAATATATTTTGAAGAAATTATTAATAATACCCATCCCTTTTCACCGAAGACGATTACCTATTTGGAACAACATCATTTTTATGTGGAACAGATAATCTATGCCTCTTCAGGTCATCTCATAGGTATTTCGATGAAGTATCTCAATCCAGAAGTTTTAACCTTTAACTTGCCGCATATCGGATCCATGATTATGAACCACATCAAAGAAGGTATCTTAATCGTCAACGGAACAGGACAGATAGAGTACGCAAGTGAGATGATTCACAGAATTCTAAATTATGAACCTAAAGCGCTGCTTGGCAAAAATATCGTCGATATAACTATGGGGTTAACAAGTGAAATGCTATCAAGAAATATGGCTTTAACCAAACAACACAAGTCACTTTATTTTGAGAGGATTTATCTTAGTCAAGACAGTGTACAAATTCCGACTGAAGTGATCGCCATGAATTTGGAACACGAGCGCTCGGATATGATGCTTTTACTTGTTCGAGATATTTCGGAGAAGTTCATCTATAAAAAGAAACTCATCGATTCACAATCGCGTTACGCACAAATTTTCGATTCTATACAGGATAGTGTCCTCGAGATTCAATTGCCAGAAAAGTCCATCAATATTTTTCGGGAATTCGACTCTGAAAAGGGTTTAATTGGCCTTGAAGTATCATTTCTTGGATGGCTCAACAGCATTCACGACCTCGATCGATCCATTGTTTATGAAGCGGTGGACATTATTACTTCTGAAAAGAGCACGAGTTATAACTTTGAGTATCGATATTTTCAAAATGGTGGTTGGCAATGGTTCCGTGCCACCGGCAAATATATTGATGCCGAAGATGGCGCATCGATTGTCATCATCAATCAAAATATCAGCGAAATCAAGAATGTTACTCAGAAACTTGTGGAAAGTCGCGTGATTTTGACGGAATCCGAGCGTATAGCCAATATGGCACACTGGAAGTTCCTCGTTTCAAAGAATCTATTCGCCGTTTCTCAAACGTTTGGAAGTGTGTTTCAATATAAAGAAAACGTCGATGAGATTTATTACGAAAGCTTGCTAGAAAGCATCTATCCAGTAGATTTGGACTTTTTTAAGTTTAAATTTGAAAAATTCATTTGGAACAATGAAAATATGGACATCATATTTAGGTTGCACAGCCATGGAAAAATATCCTACGTCAACATGATAGGACAAGTCTACTATGATGACGAAAAATTGCCTATATATGCTATTGGTAGTGTTGCAGATGTTACGGAAAGGATGCTCGTCAAGCAGCGGTTTGAAGAGTCTAGAACGCTACTTGAGCACGTTGTTGAGCGAATCCCGATGGGAATAGTCGTTATTAGAAACAACGACATTATCGAAAAAATAAACAGTCAAGCCATACAATTGTTAAAAATTAAAGACGTCTCAATCGAGAGAACCGAGGATCTCATCCTTCACATCATGATGCGGGGTGATAATCTAGAACTTCCTGCGATTGAAACGCTGTTCAACCCAACGATCAGCAAGGCGATGGAACAGATTATAATGATGAAAGATCAAACTTTTCTGAAGCTCTCATCAAGTCTTATGAACGATGCAGATCAACATTATCTCGGACGGATCATCAACATCACCGAGGTTGAAGCAGCAAGTAACCAAAATTTCCAAGATAATCTATCAAAAAAAGAGGATTGGCCCAAAAATGACATTTGATCATTTTATGGTCAATCCTTTTTTTTGCAGTATCTCAATTGACGCGCTTGCGACTCATCAGAAAAAATGCGAAGCAACCGAAAAATCTAAGGATACCTGTGACGATGAGTGAAAAGTCAAGCGATGTCTGCTGCATGATCCAAACACCCAAAATTGGTGCAGCAGTCGCTGACACAGCTATTGCCGTATTGTAAAGCGCGATGATCGTCGTACGATTTTGAGAAGGTGTCGCTTCAAGGAGCAGATTAAACAAAATGAGAACGGTTCCAGTAATTGAAAAACCGATTAGGACGTTGAATACGACGAGCATAAAAAGCGAGTCGCTCAAGACGTAAAGAAATGGCGTGACGCTCATGCCAAAGGTCGCGAGCACAGCTGCTAGTGTATTGCCTCTTTTATCCGCAAACTTAGCCCACTGTGTCGCGGTTAAAATAGATGTAAAACCGCCCGCGATGGATATGGCACTAAGCCAGGCTTCATTTGCCCCCAACTTTGTGATGGTGTAGATATTGAAAAGTGGCCAGCCCATCTGCCAACCAAAATGAAAGATTAAAGACGCTACTAAAAACTGCTTAAATACTTTGTCGGTCAAGGAAAACGTCAAACTGACCTTAAATGCTTGTAAGATGCTTTTTAGACCTTGCAAGTATTTTTCTTTGCTTGCGCGTACTTTCGGTTGATCGGAGAGTACGTTGACACCGGAGACTGTAAATTTTGAAAACGTATAAACTTCAAGTAGCCCAATAGCGAAGGATACTACGAAAAAAATCTGGTATAGCAAGATGACTTGAGTATCCTCTTTTGGAATAGAAAGAAGGACGCCCGATATAAATGTAATCAACAATCTAAATATATCCGAATATCGATTTCTGAGACCCATTGCCAAACCACGTTCTGAAGGGGAGAAAATATCTCCGATACTCGATTGATAACCCATCGTATAGATGGAACCAGGTAAATTCATAAAGGCGATCAAGAGAATGAATAACCATGGTTTGGAGACGCCGTTCATCAAAGGAACGAAGGCGATAACTAGGAAAAACAGCTTGTGTAGGAGCATAATCCAAGTCGTACTTTTTAGTTTGTTTCCAAATAGGTCAATAAAAATTGCCCCGGGAATCAGAGCAAACAAACTAATAAAAGCAGGCAATGAGTTCAGATAAGCCATTTGATAATCATTTGCGCCAAGCCTTTCTGCAAATTTGGCGTAATATGGGTTTACTAAATTGATGGCAACTGCCAATGCAATGCCGTTGTAGACGTTGACGCCGAGGTTCTTCGAGTTGAATTCGGGTATTATGTATTTGCGTAAACTAGCTGTCGTGAACCGTTTCATAAAGTCCCCCAAGAAATTTCGTATTTCGAAATACATACTTGAGGAAATTGCATAATTCCAAATTGTATGAATTTCATTTGTCAAAACGGCTTGATTGAGCCATTGTCAAATTCGATAAACGGAATTTTGCAACTTAAAAGGTAATTATGCAATTTCCATACTTATTATAATTCAACGGCCATGATTTTCAAGAGGTAAAAAAAATAAAATGTTGACATTTTGGAAATAAATGGATAATATTTAAATATGGAAAAATATTCCAAATAGGAGGCAGTTATGAATCAAGTGAGTTTAGTGGGCAGAATGGTTCAAAATCCAGAGCTTAAGGTATTGCAAGATGGAAATAGCGTAACAAAATTCAATGTAGCGATTGATCGTTATCTGGCGGTTGCACAAAAGGAAGAGAAGAAAAGTGAAGGAAAGGCGACTGCTGATTTTCCTAGGGTTATCGTATGGGGCAAACAAGCGGAGAACTGTTGCAAATATCTTATGAAAGGTTCTATGGTCAGCGTAGTTGGAAGAGTAAGCACCTCTGTGTTTGAAAATTCTGAAGGTGAAAACGTGTATATGACGGAGATTGTCGGAGAAAGAGTGCAGTTCTTGGAACCTGTAAATTCTGAGCATAGGAAACAAGTTTCCGTCGAACGCGAAGTCGAATAGGTTTTGTGGGATAGAATGTCTAGGCATCAGGTCCTGTATTTGCTTCTTTATAGCCGATATAAAAAATTTTGACTGGCGTTTTTTTCTGTTAAATATTATAATATCTTTGAAAGAAGAAAAAAGACGGGTGAATAGATGGCGAAGCGAAAAGTTTCTGAGATTGAAACAGGCATGATATTGCTTGATGATATTTTTGATGAACATGATATTTTACTGATAGGTTCTGGCACGGAACTCAATGAGAGCCATGTTGAGTTTCTCGTTCGCAAAAAAGTGGACGAAGTCAATATCTCCGTACCTGGAGAGACTCCCAATTTTACAAGTAAAAAGAAACAGGTCGCACTAGATTCATTATCAGATGTTGAAGAAAAATATAAGGCAACTGTCGTCAGATTCAAATCGATTTATACTGAGTTCAAACTTGGTCGTATCCCTGTCTATCAGGAAATAGACGATGCAATAGAACCGTTGTATGAAGCGATTTTAAATGATGATCACTTCACTCGAAAAATGTGGCAGATGCATGCGTACGACGATTACACTTTTGATCATTCTGTCAGAGTATCTATGATTTCAGGTTTGCTCGCAAAATGGTGTGGACTAAACGCCAGTCAGATCAAAGATGCTGCATTAGCTGGATTGTTACACGATATTGGAAAATGTAACATTCCAGATCAAATTTTAAATAAACCATCACATTTGACGATTGAAGAATTTAAGGTCATGAAAACACACGCGATTTTAGGTTATATCTTAATCAAAGACATTCCTAAACTCTCTTATGACGTTTTGCAAGGCGTTATGCAACATCATGAACGCATAGATGGTTCTGGCTATCCTAACGGTCTCAAAGGACCTGACATCAACTATATAGCCAAAATAGTGGGTATTGCAGATGTTTACTGCGCCATGACACAAGATCGCATATATAAAGTAGCGATGCATCCATTTGAGGCGATGAGCTTCATCTTGGAAAAATGTCACAGTGCACTTGATTTTTCCATATCCAAATCGTTTCTTGCAAATATTTCGCATTTCTATATTGGGCATTTAGTATCGCTTACAAATGGCCAGCAAGGTGAAATTATCATGACATATAAAGATGACCCGGCGCGACCACTTGTACGTGTAGGCGAAGAATATCTCGACTTACGAAGGCACGTTGATCTTGAGATTGTATCGATGTTGGAATAAAAACATACCTAATTTATCAACTCAGTGCACATAATTTTGCGCACTGAGTTTTTTGTTATGACATAGGAACGTATGTTCCGTCGAAAAAACTTGCATAATAACCCTAGCATTTGATATGATAGGGATTGAGAGTAATTTAATTGAGGTGGCAAATGAGTAAAACCAATTATAACAACGAGAGTATCACATCTTTAAAAGGCGCAGACCGCGTTCGAAAAAGACCATCTGTCATTTTTGGCTCCGATGGACTTGAAGGGTGTCAGCATTCCTTTTTTGAAATATTGTCGAATTCTATTGATGAAGCCCGAGGTGGATTCGGAAAAGAGATTATCGTCATTAGACATAAGGATGACTCGATATCTGTTATCGACGAAGCGCGTGGCATTCCTGTGGACTACAACCAAAAGGAAGAAAAATTCAACTGGGAACTAGTTTTCACTGAACTTTATGCGGGTGGCAAATACAATAACAACGATTCGTCTGTTTATGAATATAGTCTTGGTCTAAACGGACTAGGTCTTTGTGCAACACAATATAGTTCTGAATTCATGGATGTTATTGTCAAAAGAGATGGTTTTGAATATGAGCTTCATTTTAAGAAAGGTGAAATGGCAGAAGGCGGATTTTTAAAAAAACCGACCACTTCAAAGCGAACGGGTACTTCTATCAGATGGCGCCCTGACCTAGATGTCTTTAAAGAAGTCGTCATTCCCTTAGAATATTTTCAAGATATTATGCGCAAGCAATCCATCGTCAATCCAGGCATCAATTTCATCTTAAAGGATGAGGCTTCAGATATAGCCTTTGAATATAAGTACGACAGAGGTATTGTCGATTACTTAGCAGAGATATCAGAAGATAAAAACTTTACAGATGTCATCTATTTTGAAGATGAAGGGCGTGGTCGCGATCGAGACGATATGCCGGTTTATAAGGTAAAGGCACAGATGGCTTTTGCGTTTAACAATGAAGTCAACCTCCTAGAGTACTTCCATAACTCAAGCTTCCTCGAACACGGTGGATCACCGGATAGAGCAGTTAAAAATGCATTTGTCTATGAGCTCGACAAATTTATCAAGCAACTTGGCAAATACACAAAAACTGAAAAGAAGATTGCATTTATTGATATACAAGACAGCTTAATTCTCGTCACAACGAGTTTTTCTACGATTACGAGCTATGAAAATCAAACGAAGAAATCCATCACAAACAAATTCGTTCAAGATTTCATGACCGATATGATCAAGAAAAACCTTGAGATCTATTTCATCGAAAACAAGGAACACGCTGAACGCATTGTCGACCAAGTTCTTATTAACAAGCGTTCTAGAGAAAAAGCTGAAGTAACTAGGCTCAATCTCAAAAAAACGCTTGGTACTAAGATGGATGTCACAAACCGCGTTAAGAAATTCGTCGATTGTCGGACAAAAGATTCTAAGAGACGTGAAGTCTACATACTGGAAGGTGACTCGGCCCTCGGTTCATGTAAACTCGCAAGAGATAGTGAATTTCAAGCTTTGATGCCTATTCGCGGCAAGATTCTAAACTGTCTGAAAGCGGATTATGAAAAGATCTTCCAATCTGAAATTATCATAGATTTGATCAAAGTACTCGGATGCGGGGTTGAGATTAAGACAAGGCACAATAAAGACCTTGATACCTTTAACTACGATAACTTCAAATGGGCGAAAATTATCATATGTACCGATGCCGATTTTGATGGCTATCAGATTAGAACACTTGTATTGACAATGATTTATAGACTCATCCCAACTCTTATTGAAAATGGAAACGTCTATATTGCAGAGTCGCCTTTATTTGAAATCACTACGGCAGATGGACAAATATTTTTTGCCTACAGCGACAAAGAGAAGAACGACTACGTTAAAAAACTCAGTAAAAAATATACGATTCAACGTTCAAAAGGTCTAGGAGAGAATGATCCTGATATGATGTGGCAGACGACGATGTGTCCTGCTTCCAGAAGACTTATCCGCGTTACACCTGATGAACTATATGAAACACAGCGGATGTTTGAGATATTACTAGGCGATGATCTAGATGGCAGAAAAGAGTTCATCGAAGAAAAAGGTGAGCAATATCTCGAACTGATGGATTTGAGCTAGTTGAGGAAATTGAATATTTCCAGTTTGATAAATAGATTTACTGAGGTGTATAATGAAAGAAAATGATAAAAGTAAAGGTAAGAAGTTAAGAGGTGAATCGGAAAGTGATGATCAGATGCAGCCACTTTATACGGATCAGATCATTACCGATACACTTGAGAAAAACTATATGCCTTATGCGATGAGTGTTATCGTATCAAGGGCGATTCCAGAAATAGATGGTTTTAAACCTTCACATCGAAAGATTCTTTATACGATGTATAAGATGAAACTCGCAAAGGGTAGCCGAACAAAATCAGCGAATGTCGTCGGACAAACGATGAAGCTTAACCCACACGGCGATTTGGCGATTTATGGAACCTTAGTCAGATTAACGCGTGGCAATGAATCCTTATTGTTACCTTACATCGATTCCAAGGGAAACTTCGGTAAAGTAACTTCAAGAGATATGAAGTTTGCAGCACCGAGATATACAGAAGTTAGGCTCGACGAGATTACTGAAGAGATATTCATGAATATCGACAAGGATACCGTCGACTTTGTGGATAACTACGACGGTTCGATGAAAGAACCCACACTTCTACCAGTAACTTTCCCCAATATACTAGCCAATCCCAACAAAGGTATCGCCGTTGGTATGGCAAGCAACTTTCCAAGCTTTAATCTTAAAGAACTATGTGAAGCGACAATCGCCTTTATACAAGATCCAGGTGCCGATCTTCTAGAAATTATGCCAGCGCCTGATTTTTCCACTGGCGGTGAACTGATATACAACAAACAGGACATGCGAAAGATCTACGACGCTGGAACTGGGTCCTTTAAATTAAGGGGTAAAATTGAATTCTCAAAAGAAGACAATATGCTGCTTATCAAAGAAATTCCTTACACGACGACGGTTGAACAAATTATCGAGAAGATCGTCGACATGATCAAAGCGGGTAGAATCAAAGAAATCAATGACGTACGAGATGAAACCGACCTCAAGGGCTTACAAATAGCAATTGACTTAAAACGAGGCACCGATCATGAAAAACTAATCTCAAAAATCTTCAAATTTACTACATTAGAAGATAGTTTTTCGTGTAATATGAACCTTCTCATCAATGGTAGACCACGCGTGCTCGGCGTGAAGGCGATTCTCATGGAATGGCTCATGTTCAGAAGAATCTGTGTCAAACGCAGCACGCAATATGATATAGACAGACTCATTGAAAAATTGCACTTGTTACACGGTTTGCAAAAGGTATTACTCGACATTGATTTAGCTATCAAAATCATCCGTGAAACAGACTTAGACAAAGCCGTATTACCGAACCTCATGGAGGCTTTTTCGATTGATGACATTCAAGCCAACTTTGTAGCAGATATTCGTCTCAGAAATATCAATAAAGAGTATATTCTCAATCGCGTCAAAGAGATTGCCGGCCTCGAAGAAGAACTCAGAAGACTTGAAGACCTCGTAAACAACGATAAAAAGATTGATAAAGTGATTGTCAAAGAATTACAAGGGATTATCAAAAAGTACGGCAAAGCCCGTATGACACAGCTTGTTTCAGAAGAAGATGTCGTCCAGCATATCCCCGAGGCGCAAGTAGAGGATTATAACTTAAGAGTCTTCTTCACTGCCCACAACTATTTGAAAAAAGTCACTTTGGTATCCCTTCGCTCTAGTGGTGACCATAAGATGAAAGAAGAGGACGAGATTCTTCAAGAAATTGAAGGCACCAATAAAGACGAAATCATATTCTTTACGAATAAGAGCAATGCCTATAAACTAAAAATGTACGAAATCGAAGACCATAAAGTGAGCAGCTTAGGCGTTTACTTACCGAATATTCTCGGACTCGAACAAGGTGAGGAAGTACTATACTGTGTTTTAACCAATGATTTTAAAGGGTTTATGATCTTTGGATTTGAAAATGGTAAGATTGCCAGAGTGCCTTTAGAAGCTTACAAGACGAAAACAAACCGTAAAAAGTTGATTAAAGCTTTCTCGGATGAATCTAAAATCGTAAAGATTCACTTCTTTAATGAAGAAGGTGACTTAACTGCCGTACGTGAATCTAGCAAAGAAATGCGTGCAATCGTATTTAACACCAGTCTTGTAACAGAAAAAATAACTAAGAACACACGTGGTATTCAAGTATTTAGAATGAAAAAGGGTAGCATCATGTCAGCCCTTATCAAAACCGAGTTTCATCCTTTTGAAGAAATCGAAAGATATCGCATAGCTGATATTCCTAAATCAGGCGAAGAACTCGATGCACTTGAGAAATTGACATTTAACAAATGGAACAAACTATAACGTTTAATTTATTGTGTTAATGGGTTTGTCATGGGTATAACGTAAGATATGTTCAAGAACAAGCTAGAGGAGGTCGCTTCTATGTGCCAAACATATGAAAACAACAAAAAAATCATCAAATACCTTATCATTATTCTTACCATAGGTCTAATCGTCAAAGTAAGCTATGAACTCAAATGGCTTGATGTGACTAGCGGAATCTTGAAACTGGAAACAAGCAAGAAGAAAAGCATTCAAAATATTTCGATGAAATCACTAGCATTTATTGGCCTCAAAGGTTGCGAAAATGAATTTGTTCTTAAGATGCAGAAGATGGGTTGGTCGTTCATCAAGCATTACGGCCGCGGTATGATCTTTGAAAAAGAAGGGTATGAAATCCTCATTACAAAGAAGAACTACTTCAACCGTTACTTGTTTTTTGAAGTAACGACTCGTGAGATATTTGATGTGATCTAGAAAGTGTGTAATAGCAACTAAATAATAGAAGAGTTCTTCTATTTTGAAGAACTCTTTTTTAATTTCTTGATTCGTCTGAAAATTGAGAATACACTTTCTTTTATAAGTTGTAAAAAAGTCAGTAAAACGCCTTGACACACTTTAGGTGAGATGTTATTATAATCAAGTCGCTTCACACAGCAGCACAAATTGATAATGAAGAGGCCAACAGGGCGTATCTGATACACCTTGAATCAATCGTCAAAAGGCAAACTTAATTCTGAGATTTATATTGACAAAGAAAATTAAGTTTGCTATAATCAAATAGCTGTCACCCTTGTAAACACTACATCGATTTGATGTTAACTTTATAAGTAATCAGCTTGAACAAATGAAAAACAGGACCTTGAAAATTGAATAGCGCAAATGAAAAAAACCAAATGATGCGAAAGCGTCAAAAGTAATAAAAACAACTTAACAGTTGTTTCCGGATAAACTTTGCAAAAAGTTTATACAAAAAATGCAAGAGCGATCT
>JBGSJR010000007.1:0-118709 GCA_041741755.1 Acidaminobacteraceae bacterium
TGTTCAATATATAATTAACAGGTTTTACCTGATAAGTATCAAAAATTTTAGTTGGCTCAGTTTCCGTGAGGGTGGCTCTCACCCTCCGTGAGATTGGCTCTAAATGGCCGTGCAAGTGGCGTTTCTTAGTCGGAATATACACTTTTAGATTAACTTGACCGGGCGACCTTAGCCACTACCACCAACACCCTTCACTACCCTGAAGCTTTGCGAGTCGTTTATTGTTATTTTCATCTTTTCTTTGAAACCAATATCTTTGACTGATTCCTCGGTTTTGAAGCACAATTTGTATTGTCATCTATGTCATCCTTTGTTTGTAATTGATCTTCAAACTTCCATAGCACGGGCGTATCGATACTCGATAGCACACTATAATATTATTACTCTGAAAAATGGGTATTTAAATATATATTGGAGGTCAAAATGAATATCATCGATACATTTATGGTTGGATATATAAAAGAATACGATTATTATAGGGAATTTTCAATGATTTGTGCCGATTTAATCGAGTCAAAACTTGAATCAAATGGTATAAGAAGTATTGTGACCCATAGAGCGAAAAGACCAGAGCGATTGCGTCAAAAATTGATTTCCAGAAATAAAAACAAACTATATAGTTCTGTTGAACAAATATACGATGATATTATTGATTTCTCTGGTGTCAGGGTTGCACTTTATTTTCCGAACGATGCCGAGGAAGTCAAAAAAATTATCAAAATGGATTTTAATATTATATCTGAAAAAGATTTTCCAGAAGATGATAATAATCCAAACAAGAGATTTTCTGGGTATTGGGCCAAACACTACCGATGTTCTATAAAAGCTGCAAACTTGAGTACTAACGATAAGAGATACCTAAGTGAAAATGTGGAAATTCAAGTCGCATCCATCTTGATGCATGCATGGTCAGAGGTGGAACACGATCTTGTTTATAAACCTTTAAGTGGTGTTGCTTCAGAAGATGAACTGGCTATTCTCGACCTACTCAATGGACTTGTTTTAACTGGTGAGATAGCACTTGAAAGACTTCAAATCGCGCTTAGAAATAGAACCTTACAAAATAAGCAAGCCTTTCCAAATCATTACGATTTGGCGAATTATCTCTACAGTAAATTCATGCAAGACTACATAAAGAGTGGCAAAATCACTGAAAACTTTGTGCTAGGTAGAGTTGATATTTTGTTTCGATTTTTAAATGAAATAGATAAAAATCGTGTCTGTGATTTGGAGGTATATCTAGAAAACCACTATGATTTGGATGAAGACCGTTCCATTATCAACCAGTTAGTAGATTATATAATCTCAAGTGATATGAATCTGTATAAAAAATACCAAATTGTTCGAAGTGAATTAGAAAATAAAAATCCTTTTCTTGATAAAAAATCTAAAAAAAACGAAAGCAATAATCAATCCGTTTTCGAGTTTCACACTAGATTGATGGAACTAGAACTAGCCATGCAAAATTATGAAGACCAAAATGAATCAGATAGAAATGCCTTTATCGGAGATGACAGGCGAAAATCAACGCGTTTGGCACAAACTGAGAAAGATGAACTCGATCAGCTGAAAAAATATAGAAACAATCTTATTCACGGATTGGAAAAACCTTCAAAAGAAAGACTTGAAGTTGCCACTAAAGAAATTGAAAAGATGATTCAGCAACTGAATATAAAAATCTAAACAGGGACCTCTTGCAAACACCAAAGCAAGAGGTCTTTCAATTCCATCTAGTCCTGATACGTCTAGTGATTCGATTTTATGAGATTCTTCTATCAGCATAAATGTATTCAGTTAAAATTCTCTCAGCTTCTTATTAAATCTAAATTTAAGGATACCAATAATCGCGATAATTGTTACAAACATTAGCACGTGACTTAAGTTGATTTTGATTGTTGTGTTTTCTGACAAAAATTTCAAAATTCCGTAGTAGACTGGAATCACTTGCGTCAACGTTAAAAATAATACAATATAATTGAGCATTTTATTTTCGCGTTCACTTGAAATAACAGAATGCGTAGCTATAAGATGCTCTAAGACATTTTTATTGTCATTAAATACACGCATATTCTGATCGAGTTCAAATGTTTTTGCTATTTTTTCGACTATCTTTTGAGTAGTCGGATACACATAAATATTTATATTCCAAAATTTGATGCTTCTAGCAAATTCTTGATTTATTTTTAGTATAACTTGTATCTTAAAATCATCTTGTTTCTCTAATTCTTCAGAGACCTTGAAGTTTACTCTGCTAACAGTTGCCTCTTGAAATTGCAGAAACTCGATAATAAAAATAGTTAAACATTCTGCATATCTACGTTCAGCGTAATTGTCTCTATAATCTTTATCTATTTGAACGACACTTGTATCATAGGCGTATATCTCACTAAATGTGAATTGTGCTATATCGCGCTCTGCTGCTATTGTGATTTCAGTTGAACATAATGTTGATTTTTTTGTTAATTCACTTTGGAAAACTTCATTTGACAAAAGATACTTTAAATATTCTAATGATGGTTTATCAGACAAATTGGTAAATGTTCTATTTGTGCCACATTTAATAAGACTGTGGTGGTCGAGCAAATAGTCATTTAAATCATGTGAACTTCCATTTTCAAGTATTACAATTCCATCTCTAGAAGACTGATCAAATAAATAAGTTAGTTCAATATCACAATTAGGAATGGCTATCATGACAACCGCTGTTTTTGTTCTGTTCTGATAGGATATGTATAATTCGGCATCCACAGAAGACTTATCCTTTTCATCAACATCAGAAATAATTTCTAGTTTAATATGGTTTATAAATACACGCTCAATATCAACCTTCATATTTTTTGAAATCTCTTTTTTATTAATTTCCTCTAGAAAATCTGTAAGATCAGTTCCATCTCCATAGTTTTTACTGTTTTTATTTACTTTGGTAACTTCTTTTAAATAATAACAGGGGACAAAGACATAAGCATCTGCTTCAATTAGCTCATTTTTTAAGTATGATTCTTGCATAGTTGATCTCCTTAATATATTTTTTCCATTATATATATACTTTTTCTTTGATTGACTACGATATCTTGAAACTTTGACTTCAAAAGAGTGCTATGGCCCTTCTCACTAATAGCTGTAGCTAAAACGGATTTTATATTATATAACTCGGATAGCTCTTGGACTTTGTTTTCAAAATCAATCATCATCCGTTTGACAACATCGCTATTATGATATTCAGGTTTGACAACAACAGAAATAATATAAAGTACACCTTCTGAATCTTCATAAGATAATACATCAGTTGGTAATATCTCTGCATCATTGGTAAAATTACCTGAGCTAATCATATTAGCCAACCGCTTAGTTATTGGAAAAAAGCAAATATAAGCTATGATATCATCTTGATTTCGTAGTGTGATGAAGCAATCTTTATTTTTATTAAACCTTCCAACAACTTGATCAAATTCTGAACAATATTCTGGTTCATAAACAAGAGAATCAAGTTCTAACACTTGTTTTATTTCTAACAAACTTAACTGTGCACGGGATAATATTATTTCTTTATTTGAAACTTTCATCATTTCCACTCACTTCCTTAGTTTTTAATTTTCAGTTCTTCCTGCCTCTTCCCCCAACGCCGCAACCAATATGGGCTCTTATTCAACTTACTATAGATCACAAAGTCCACATGTGTAAATGGATGATTTAGATACTCTTTTTCACGCCCTTCAAAAAGACTCTGATTACGTTTGCAAGCCTCTTTGCTAAGATCCGTTTTAATTTGTATTGTCATCTAGGACTCCCTAAAATAATATGTGTTGGATGTTACCCATTAATCTCAAGCACTTCAAAATCAAGATAAAGAGATTTTGAATGTTCCTTATAAGTAAGTATACCTTTATTATTTTCAAAGACTAACGAAAATTGATCCGGTGTCACGTTAAATTGCTTAATTTCCTTATCTTCAAGTTCAAAATTCAGCTCGTAAACGATAGAAATGAAAGACGATCGAAGCATCGGTTGATTACGTATGTATTTAGATTTGAGCTTTGCCGAAACTTTCGTTGGTAGCGAGAATTTGAGTTTAAAAGTGTTGTATAAAACGGCGCAGATAAAAGCCAAACTGAAACTGACCAATAGTGACATACTTATGCCAAATCGAAATGTTGTAGCATTTAAACTACGGTAAAGCGTATCTACCACTTCAAAACTGATCATCTCTATTTTCTCATTTGGATACATAATGAAAATATAAACTATGAGCACAACAGAAACAATCGGAACAAAAGCAATTAGCCAATCACGCCATAATCTTCTGAAATTTACCAAACTGTACCTCCTTTTCATCAATCAAAATACAAACTAGTCGCCAGGTTAAGAAGCGGAAGGTGAACCTGTTATTGTGCTGCAAATGAGTCCAAATCATCTCCCTGAGTTTTATGAAGTTCTGAACATGCACAACCTTGGCACTCGCTGAGATGTTCATAGATGTTTTTTTCATATGTTTGTCTCCTAATTACAAAGTCGATTTCATAGTTTTCGCCATTATACTGCCCTGCACCCATTTCGTTCAACCATCATTAAATAGGATTGAGTTTAAAAAAACAACAATTATGGCATCTGAGTTTCTTCCAAGATATATGTCCTTATTTCCAAATCACCTATCACATCCAAGTTGATTCTATCTAAATCGGATTCCCTGATTGTCACGATATTCGGTAAACCATCGCTGATATACCTATTTTGAGAATTTTGGTCAAAATGTTCAATCCAATAAGCCAACTCAAACTTGTCATCACCGCTATTGACCCTATTGATTGAAAAAGGATTAAAATTCTCGTGAATGGAGGGATATTCAGCTCTCCAGCCCACATTTACGACTGAAGCATACTCATATTGCGTTTCACCATACTGGCCAAAAGTCAACGCACCGTAGGCGGATTCATTATTGGGTCTACTGCCATATGGTAGTGATAAAGATCTGATTTTTACGTCAGGCACTATCGAAAGGATTGCTTGTTCATTTTTTCCCAAGGATTCCATAATCATGCTTGCATTCATATCTTTGAAACTTTCGTGTCCGTATGAGTGGTTCCCAATTTCAAATCCGTTTTCATTCAAATAGTTTAGTTTATACTCAACGAGATGTGTCTGCCCAAAAGGAACTCTACCCGTTAAGTAAAAAATCCCTTTGGGTATGAAATCCGGATATTTTTTATTGAGCGCCATCATGATTCCTAAAGAACAATTGGGATCAATTTCCTTTGTATCTTCATCCAGTATGTTGAAATTCGTTTGAGAGCCGTCATCGAAGGTCAAAACAACGGGGGTTAGACCAGGACCGATATCGATACGATTATTGATATAATCTTCCATGCTAATCGGCCTATACCCACGTTCATATAACATCTCAAGGTCAGCTCTAAAACTATCCGGCGTTCTGATATAGTCTCCATTTTTTTGACCAAGGCCATGGTACATGATGACCATGATTTGACCAAGTTCGTTTGGCTTTATAACTTGCAGATCAATAGCGTTTTCCGACGATTCAACTGCTTCGGAAAACGCATCTGACGCCGTTTCTTCTTTTTCTGACTCAGTAGAAGTATTGATCTGAGATTCGATTTGTGTTTCGATTTGTGTTTCGATTTGTGTTTCAATATCTGAGTTTTCTATCTCAAATTGAATGATAGAATTATTTGAACAGCCAGTTGATATGATCGTTAAACAAATTATTCCAACAGCCATTAAGCACTTATAACGCATATGAAGGTTCCCCTATTCTGTCTACAAATGGTGTCATTTCTCTTCAATTAGTATATCATCTCTCATGACTAACTTGCGCATATATATAATACTTTTATATTAATACTTGAAGCATGTAGATTGTCGCCTTCTTGTGGAAATTGGCCGTCTTGGAAATTTGGTGTTACCATTAAATTGCATTCCGCATGATACTCACAGGTTCTGGATATTGCTCAACAACTTGATTTCTGTAGCCGTATTCTTCCATATCTGCACTCCAATTTTAATTTTTAAAATCAATCTCCAATAATATCGATACCAATAACCCCAACAAATATTGACATGACAAACAGGCCGAGAAATCCCCAAATTAACCTCTCTGTATGAGCTGCTGATACAATTACCCCATAGATTAGAAATGACAGCATTACGAGATATACAGCGAACATAAAATAATCGTCCAAACGAATTTGAAAAGAAAGCAGTTTGCGTTTGCAGGCATCTTTCTTTGGCAGCGAGTACTTGAGTTTAAAAACGTTGTATAAAGTATCGCAAATAAAAGCCAAACTGAAACTGATTAACAATGACACGCCATAATCTTTAAAATTTACCAATACGTCCTACTTTTCATCAATCGGATTACATTAAGCGCAAACTTTGTCTTAAAAACAATGGGTGCTCTGCACCCATTGTTTTTAGTCACTCACTTATACTTTTTTTAAATGGTAATTCTCATAAGCCTCAATCCAATCTCCAACTGTCATTTTTTCCATCAGCTGTCCGATCAAATCAAATGGAATCAACTCCAGTTTCTTAAACCGTATGCAACTTTTACCCATGTCTAGCTTAGCCGAAGTCGCTTTTGGATATTCCTCAAGGAACCACTTAAGAAGATTTTCATCTGAATAAATCCCCATATGGTAAAGCGCAATAAAATGCTTCTGTGCAGCTATGCCTGCAAAAGGCAATGGCTGTTTAGGTTTACAATGATAGCCCGCAGGATAGAGGCTATACGGCACTTCATAACCTACCATACCCGTGCCAACAGCTTCTTCGAACCCCTCTGGAATATGGTCTCTTATGACTTCGCGTAGTTTGTTCATCGCCTCTTTTTGATGCTCAGGAACTTGTTCAAAATATTGATCTGGCGTTTCAGCAAAAATTTGCACGGTGCACCTCCTAACTGATAAAGTTTTTCAATTAATACCCGTGCAAATGCTTTCTAAGCTTATCAACTAGTTGTCATTTCTTCTGACATAGCCGTCATTTCCACGCTGGGCGCTTCTACTGCACAGCCAGTTCCAATGAAAACAATGCTAACCATAACCACTAACAGCTTAAATGCATGTCTCCAACTCATATTCATATTTAAAATTCGCCTCCTATATTGACTTCGTATCCATGGTACCCAATAGCGACGCGCCATACCATATGATCACCACCAGGTCCCCAGTAATCCTTCATCAGATAGAGAGGCTCGCCATATAAATGCGTCCAAATCGGTTGAGCGGTTTTATATCCACTGTCGATACAAAAGGCTGTCTCACCCAGCTTGACAAGTCTTTCTGTGATCGCATCCATGAGTCGTTTGCCAAGACCGATACCCATGAAGTTTAGCCATCAAGAAAGTTCTGGCATTTTCATCATCATTTATAAATGCATCGATAAAACTTTTTTTTCATTTCGATTTCTTCCGTCAAACCATCTTCGAAGTCCATCAGATCATTTTTAATCCAATTATCCTTAAGAACGGTCTCAATCAGTTGATGAATCTCTAATCGATCAACTGATGTTGGTGTAGCGATTTCTATTTTGAAATAGTCATCTTTATAGAGTTCATAGTCGATGGATGACTGAAGCTCGCCCAACTGATCCTTCCAGTCATTCATACGTACACGCACTTCCCTGAAACCAAGCTTTGTATACACATATCTTCCGCCGTTTTGGTACCGCGCACCCTTAGTGTCCTTTCGACTCAAATATACCATTAATCTTTCAAACAACCTATTGGCACAACAAAAATGCCATCAGGTCTTTCGTATGCAAATTCTCCACCCGTTAATATCATTTTAAACTTTGGGTTAGGGTGTTTTTTAGCTACCAACAGTTCTTCTAGTTTTAATAAATTTTTAGCTGCAATTTCTTCTGATTTTCCCCCTAACTTAATTTCAATTAAAGCATATTCACCATTGTCAAGCCTTATGACAGCGTCACATTCCAACCCGTGATCATCTCTGTAATGGTAAACCGTGCCATTCATTTGATCAGCATAAATGCGTAAATCTCTTATACATAGCGCTTCAAACAAGAAACCAAATAGTTCAAAATCTTTTAACAAAGAATCAGGGGATTGACCAAGTACGGCAGTTGCAATCGAAGGATCCACAAATCCCTTTTTATTCGAAGTTCTGATTGCTGTTTTAGACCTGATATTAGGTGCCCAAGCAGGTGTCTCCTCTATTATAAACAGCCTTGTTAAGGCATTTAAATAAGAATAGAAAGTCGATTCTGTCAAACTAATATCATTTGATTTCATATCTTCCAACAACACAGTATTTTTAGTTAATGTTTGTAGATTTCTTGCGTAATATCTCAAAAATACTTGTATTCTCTTTGGGTCTTTTAAGGTACCATCCAGTTGATTTATATCTGTTTCATACACCGATCTCACATATTGCTGTGCAATCAACATAGCAGATTTCGCGTCTCTGCCTACGGACTGTGGCCATCCACCTCTGCATATCAGATAAGCAATCACTTTAATATCTAAGTTAGACTTACATCCTTGGAATTTACTACCTTCAAATAATTCTTTTAGTGAAATTAATCCAGATGAATCTAATGATTCATATAAACTCATTGGTCGCATTAAAATTCGCGCGATTCGACCTGTTCCAGAATGCATCGTTTTTTCAGTTAGTGGCGTAGCTGATCCAGTTAAAATGAATTGCCCGCTTTCACCTATTTCATCTACAGCAACCCTTACACTATCCCATAAATTGGGTGCAACTTGCCATTCATCAATTAGCCGAGGTTTTTCACCTTCAAGCAATAGATCAGGAGCAGTTTCCGCAATCAATAAATTGTTTTTAATTTGTCTTGGATCTTGCATTTTTAATATACTTCGAGCATGTTTGCCAGCTGTTGTCGTTTTACCACACCATTTTGGTCCTTCAAGTAAAACTGCGCCAAAAGTCTGAATATAGATATCCAACGTATCATCCAATAATCTTCTATAATATTTTTTTTCAATCATACTGTTCACGTCCCCTTTATACCATTATAATCCCATTACGAGCAATTACAACAACTATCAATGCATTTTCGGCATTTTCATAAAGGTATTTTCTTGTTTTTAATAAAGGTATTTTCTTTATTTTAATAATGGTATTTTCTTGTAAAACAAACAAGCCAGGCACTTTCACTACCCCTCTTATCGCTCCAAGCAGTACAATAATAAATTACAAACACAGTATTAGTCTGATATAATAACTTAAATAGTTAAATCAAGTGAAAGTGGGAAATAGGATGATTAAAAAGTGTAAACAATGCGGGGCCGAGCTAAAACCCAGTGAAAGCAATCAAGTATGTCAAAAATGCAGAGAAAAAAAGAAAGACCAACAAGTTGAACTGAGAAAAGCGCTTATAGACAAAAAGCGAAACAGATAAAATCATAAATCAGAGACCCATTGGTAAATTTTTGTAGAAAGATTGTTCGCATACGTGAACAGTCTTTTTCTTCATGGTGCCCAAAGTGTCAGCTTTTCCGTGGGGTACAGCCAACCACTTTAATCCCCCAAAACATCAATACCAATAACGCCTACCACTTCACCATCCACCAAGATAGACTTGGCCACTGTATGTATCGCTCGACCGCTTAGCGCATCAGAATATACATCAGGCAAATACAACCCCTGTGCTACCGCGTTTTGATAAACTGGTCTTTGACTGAACACATAGTCCTCGCGATTTCGCTGTTAACACTACCAACACATCCAGTTCCAATGTAAAGGACGCCTATAAAAGCACTATAAACATTAATACATAATTCTTACGCATATACTTATTCAATTGTCGTCCCCTTTACAGATTTCGCAAACATCACATTATCTTTGAGTTCAAAAAAACCATTTTTTTGATAAAAAGAATATGCGGGTGTGGTGCGTTCTGTCATAAGCCAAATGGCTTTGATACTTTCAGATTTCAAAAGTTCATTCATTTCATCCAAAAATCTTTTACCATGTCCTGCGCCTTGAAGCTCACTATCTACACAAAATTCCTTGATAAAATAGTCCGTCCCTTCCCACCAATGAAAGACGTACCCTAAGCTTATACCAATTAGTTGGCCCGATTGATAATAGCCCAGACACAGTGAATTTTGGTTATCCATTAAATCCATCATATACTTTGGTAGCTGTTCCTCTAAATCCCATACATCATTCCATGGCGGCTTTGAGAAAACGCTGAGAAATAGATTTTGTACCTCTTCTTTATTGTCAGTTGTCAGCTTTTTGATCATATTTGCCTCCAGTTAGTTGAATTATTACACCCGTCAATGATATATCCCTTTAAAGCCATTATCATATTTTGAATGTCCTATTCGATATCTTTCCAAATTTTATATTTTTCAATATCAGCTTTTATTTGCTTGTATGCGATACCGATTACAAGAGCATCATCAACATATCCACCTGGTAAAAAGTCTAGATAAAAGTCAAATGGTGAAACAAAATAAATCAGTGCGCCAACGATAACAATTATTGATGCTTTCGGAATTACTTTATAACTCCCATTTAGGTAATCTTTTATTAAGGAAAATAACACTTTTAGCATATTGACCATTTCTTCGAGCGGTCCCTTTATACCTTGCGCTTTTTTTGTCCCTTCTTCCAGTAATTTTTTCATTTTTTCAGGATTTTCAAAATACTCTTTTGCTTTGCTTTCACTGCTTTTTAGTTGTTTTTTTCCTTCAACTTCAGTCATTACTTTTTGCTTCTCGGTATCTTCTGTTTTTTTAGTATTCATAGTTAATCCTCCCTAAAAAGTGTACAATCAGCATCACTTGTTTAATGACACCATCCTATGAGTCAAACACTCTCACTCATTGAAGCACTTCGTTATAGTGCTTAATAGACGCGTTGAGCGATTTCATATGAACCTCCCACAATAAATGCATATATAGTTTTCTTTTCAAAAAAAGCTACATGCAATTTTACATGTAGCTAGTAAGATATTCTCTCTTGCAAGTACTTAATTACTTAGGATTTCAATCAATTTAATTTTCACGTCTTGAACTTTCGTTTCTGATAATTCTCCATATTTTTTTACTATAATTTCTTTTGACAATGTATATATCTTATCAGATCTGATACACGATACTTTTGGAAGTGTTCCTTCAAGCATACTTTCATTATCAATTAGTATTTCAAAATCAATGCCTCTTATATTGGAAGTTATCGCCGCAACAATTATATCTTCTGTTTGCTTATTATACAAATCATTTGAAAGAACTAGAACTGGTCTTTTTTTCATTGAAGTCATGTCAGAATATGTCATCATCTATTTGATTATCCCAGAATGCCAAACTCGATTGACTAGCATTTTGTAAATCTAGATGATCTTCTTTCATTTTTTTTGATTTAATATACTCAATATAATCAAGTATTTCTGGTAATTCTTTATCAGTTAACTCATCAATTAATTTATGAACATAGTCTTTCGCGGTATTCATTCTAATCACCTCTTTCTAACAATATTATACAACACTACTAGAATATTGTCACTTCACTGAGTCATTGGTGCCAGTGAACTGACCCGTAAATATTTCACTTTTATATATCGTTTCACCACAACTGTGAAACAGTGTTTAATAGTGAAACCTCTATAACATTTCAATATATGGGTGCCCAGCTATTCAACTGAGTCAATTTGCTTGACCCCTCCACTCATACCCTGAATCAACGCCGCAACCAACCGCTCCTTCTCACTACTCCCATTCGTCATAAACCGCACCATCTTTATTCCCGCCCTATCAAGAATACCGTCCTTCAGCCGATCACGATCATACTGATCCGTACCTTTTTTATGATATTTATAGCCATCCACTTCAACTACCAGTATGGGCTCTTTATTCAATTTGCTGAAGATCACAAAATCCACATGTGTAAACGGATGATTCAAGTAGGCTTTTTCACGCCCTTCAAAAGAACTCTGATCTTTTATCAAATAGTTCAATGAAACATGCATGACGACTTTCATGGCATTGAATTGATCCATTTTCAAAACGCTTGCTATCAAAGTAGCCATGAGATTTTCAGACTCATAAGCGGACACATTGAGCTTCTTCCTCATCAAAGGGATCAACGATTTTTCATAGTCAGAGTACAGGCAATCAAAAATCGACACTTTGTGGCTTTGCTTGATGATATCGCCATTGCCAGCATACTCGATATACTTAATAAGGTCACCAATATTGCTGCCATGAAGCGCTTTAAAATCACTCCCCACAACGACGATGAGCTTCTTAACCGCTCTGGATACCGCGACGTTGATCATCTTTTTGTCATCCACAAACTCATCAGGCACAGATCTAACGGTGCTTATGATGATGACGTCCTTCTCCCTGCCTTGAAACTTATGAACCGTCTCAACTAATATGTCTGTTGCACCAATAAGCAGCTTTGTTTCGTTGGCTTGTTGTCTATAAGGCGTCACAATTCCGATATCCTTGGTCTCAAAGTCAAGTGTAGGTAAAACGTCATCACGAATGACTTCCATTTGTCTAACATTTATAAAACCGCCATCCGGATGTTGACGCTCATGATTGCCTGGTGCTGTTTTGATAATACTCAGCACATCATCCTCATCCCCGTCTTCAGTCATGATCACTAGGTTGTTATCATAATATTTTTCATTACAAAACCTGATAATTTGCGGGTGACATCGATAATGCTCCTGCAACATGGTTACTGGAATCCTATCGCCAAACACCTGCACAAGCGATTCTATAACGCTGTACGTCGCATAATCATACTCAGCCGCGATGTGATATTGGTCCATGTAAACGTTATTAAGCATCTGAACATTTGCGTCGACAATGTGTGGGAGCTGCATCGGATCTCCAACGATAACAATATGCTTACAGCATGACATAGCTATAGTCGCGGTCACCAAATCCACTTGAGAGGCTTCATCGATAATCAGGTAATCAAAGCTTCTGCCTTCTGGTATATTTCTTCGAATGGAATACGTCGTACTGAGAATCACCGGATATTGTTTGATAAATGAACCAAAGTCACTTAAAAATGATTTCGAGTCACAGCGGTCACGCCAAAGTTTTCGCCGTTTTGGTACCGCGTATCCGTAGGCGTGTCATCCCAGCTATAGCTCACAAAAACATTTGGTTTAATAGAAAGCCTCTTTTCTTATAAGATTGAAGTGTTTAATATGCTAAGGCAAAACTATTTCATAATCTGTTTATTTTTATCAACTACCGTACCATAAACAACCATTTGATTATTCATTTTATAATTATTTATAAATCTTAGATCCTCTTTCCATTTTGAGATTGCAGTTTTCATATTGTTACGATCGGAGCGCTCTTTGATCAAATATTCAATATGATCAATAATTTGAGGTTTACTCATTGCCCCCATTTCTATTACTCTTAGTAGAATTTTTGCTCGTTGTCTTGAACTCAAATTTCTTAATCGCGAAACACTATATCCATAGTTTGCAAGAATCGATTGTTCATTTCTTCTATCATAAAAACGAGTTCCAGATTCATTAAAGTTAGATTTATTTATCTGATTTTGTTTACAGGCATAAATCTCACCATACTTCAATTCATAGCAATCCAGTGAAACTTTGTTAACATAATGTTTATTGCAATCTAAACAATGGTCAACATTTATTGGAACATTTTCGAACTTCGATGTTCTTACAATAGCGGTTGCTGAGACCACATTATGCTTATGGATATCGCACCTTGTCCTCGCTTTATAATAATAAATATCATAGCTCATCAAATCGTTAGATAAATCAAAAATAAGTTTAGGTTTTAAAATGCAGTATGACTCATCAATTATTTTATATTCTATAATACCAAACTTTTCATCACCAAAAGTAAAGGAATTCTTATCAGCTTCTATTGTATTTCTAATTTTAATTGATAGTTTAGCATCTTCTGTTATTATATACTTACCGTAATCATGCTCATCAAATTTTCCAACAATTTCAACAGTTGTTTCAACTTCATCATTAATTCTAATTTTACATTCCAATAGCTTCGCCATTATTACCTCCATTTACTTGCCTTTCATATAGTATTGCCATTGAAAACGTAAATGTAAGACAATTATTTGAGAGTATTTCATAAGCTTATCTATAATTTCTTATTTTCACACCCCTTTTGACTACGCCGTCGTCTGTAAGGCACTTGCTTACGGTTACTGGAGAAAATTTCAGTCAAATTGAATTTCTATACTCATTGAAATTAGAGCATCACAGCGGTCACACCATAGTTTCCGCCGTTTTGGTACCGCGAACCGATGGTGGCTTCGTTTCCTGATTCATTGCTCACTCTATATCACCCATTAATCTCTATAACATCAAAATCGACAAAAATCGATTTTGAATGCTCCCTATAAGTCAATATGCCCGTGTTGTTTTCAAAAACCATTGAAAATTGATCAGGCCTCACATTGAATCGCTTAATTTCCTTATTCTCGAGTTCAAAATCAAGCTCAAATTCGACAGAAATCATGACCGATCTAGGAGCCATTCTGTTATTAATTTGTTTAGATATCAGTTTTGCAGGCACCTTAGTCACCTCTGCAAATCTGGTTTTATATGTATCGTACAAAGCAGCACAGATAAAAGCCAAAAACAAACTGACCAACCCAGATAGGATCAAACCGTATCGAAATGTGGTGGCGTTTAAACTTCTATATATCTCATTCACCTCTTCATGCTGACTCATCTCATATCTTAAATTTGGATAGATGATAAAGATGTAAACCATCAGCAAAACTGGTAGGATCGGAACAAACGCAATCAGCCCGTCTCGCCAAAATCTTTTAAAATTAAACACTTTTGCACCTCCACTCACCTTCGAGACCCATCAACTCTGCATTACAGTCGCCAATGGGTCTCAGTGTATATTTTGGCGGAAACTCACTCGTATATTCGACAAGCCTTGATAAAACGATGTCACAGCAACCGAAGTTAAGTTTCCGCCGTTTTGTAGCCTGTGTACCTATCCGAATATCGAAGTGAAGCACTTACAGCATAGTTTAATTAAATTATTTGTCTACTTTACTATCCATGGTACCAGGTAACTTTTCAGCGGAAACTCAACTTCCAATCCCACAACGCTTCATTTCACTGTATCACAGACCCCGTATAAAAGTTTCCGCCGTTTTGGTACCGCATACCCATGGTTTTATCTTTTCCTCCATGTTTGGACATTTTACAGCTTAATTTTGATAAACAAAATAATAATTCGTTAATTATGGTACATATTGCTTATAGAATTCAACCGTCTTACCCAGTTTACACATTAGCCAATTCATTCTGGCTTAGACTTTATCTTTACCCCGAAGTATTTGTCCATTTACGCGATGAAATGAAAAGTCAGAACGCCACTGCTTGCATCATATTGTCATAGGGTTTCAACCTGACAGTGGGCTACTCAACTGCGGAAACTATATTTAACTCCAACGTTCATTTCACTGAATTAAAAGTCTATTTTAGAGTTTTTGCCATTACATTGTCCGGCACCAAATATTACATTGCCCGGCTCCAGATGTTTATTAAACCGTTATTTGCAATATTATTTTAGCTAATGGCTAAATCCTTAGATATTCTATCCCATTCAAATGTTAGGCATCCTTCTAAGGCAATTAAATCAATAGTATTTTCCTTATATATTGATCTTACTTCAATCAAACCCGAGTATGCAAATCTTGTCCATTCCAGTACATTTAACCTAAGTGCGAAGTTTATCAGATTGCCTCCCGATCTGATAGAAGCATCAATACCATCAATAGCACAAAAAGAACCGTGGCTGACTAAAAGCATTCTTCTTAATTCTGGATGATTACCAAATGGAATACAATCATTCCAATCTTTCTGATGATAATATCTTTGTTTTATAGCCCAGAATATCCTAACAGAAATTTCATTTATTGCTAATGGAATCGCCATTGTGATTCCATGACGGAAATCATAACCCTTTTCAAAAATCTTAATTGACAATTCAGCAAGATTCACATACTCATCTTTTAATTTAAACTTACCAAAATTGCATAATTGAAACAGTTCATAAAATGGAATACCTAAACCGCTTCCTCTACCAATCTTACCACGATCGGCATCCCTTGTAGAACCTGAACCCACAAGATCTGATAGCAGGTGACCTATCCAGTTAAATAACCCACATGATAATTTGGCAAGGAACGTATCACCTTGCAATCGGAAGGATTCTTTTTTCGTCTCTACTCTTATAACCTTACCATTATCAATAAATGAGGCTTTTCCAGTAAACTGATCTAATATTGAAAAAATCAAACCAATGATGCTTGGCGCATGAGCCAGAGAAATTAAATGATGATTTATTGAACTCATGCCACTTAGTACGTCTTCATCAACATACAAGTCTTTAGCATATCTTGCATCATAGTTAATTTGAAATCTTTGCTCAAGATACTCAATACATTTCTTAAGGCTATCAGGCATTTTTTTTGGTTTCCCAGAACCTTTTCCCCTTTTGTCACATTTCCAAATGCTTTGAGAAATATTTTTAACAAAATCATCAGTCTTACTATCAGTCCAATCACCCAATTTACTGTCCTTCGGCATACCAACGAACAAACTATCAATTAAGCCAGTAATCACTCCACAGAAACCTGCAATCATATAATCATATTTATCACAGTATGCTTTTTCCATTTTAAATTCATCATTTAGCCTTCTAGCTATCATCTGCTTATCAGAATCCGTTAACAAATCCTCAAGAGGGTTATCATGTAATTCAATTTTATTCTCAATGATATATAATTCAACTTTTTCAAGATACTCTTCCCACTTTGATTCATTGGAAATTTCAATAAAATCTAGTTCGCCGAAATCGATAATATTAATATTTTCCCTGTCCTCAGCATTTAAAGTAAGAAAACTATCTAGATCTTCAAAGTCATTATCATCAATCACAACCTTTTCACTTAACAAACCTTCAGTTTGGCGTAGCAAATCATCTAGGTTATCTAGATTGCAATCATTAAGTGAAGTTAGCTTATCCATCCCATCTTGTAAAGCGCCAATTTGTCTACTTATCGAATCTTGCTGATGTTTTTGAACGCTTAATACTGTTACTATTTCATCAATTTTTTCTTTTTTGATTTCCATTATTTCATCATCCTTAAACTGAAAATACGTTTTTTAACAACCCTTTTGTTGATGCCAAGGCAGCGTCTTTTACATTAAAATACCCCAGGCTCTCTAAAATATCATGAAGTTGACTGAGTTCATTTTCAGTTTTCGAATCATCTAATTCGAATCGAATTACTAATTTTTCATCATCTTCAATTTTTGCTTCTTTATAACAAGATAGTATGATTTCTCTATATTTAGCTTTTGTAGCAGAATTAGTCAATTCTTCCACTCGACTAATACTAATATACCTTGGCAATTTTGCAATTACACTCTCTTTTTGTGCATTATTAATTTTGTCTGAAGTTGTTCTTGCGCCTTGTGATATCATCGAAATCATTTTTGCTAACTTTTGGATTCTAATTTCTGTCTCAAGCCCTTTAGATAATTCAGTACTCAATTGTCTTGATAATTCATTTAGATCCTCAATTAAATAGCTCATCGACTTCTGTGAATTTCTAATTATTGCTTGTATCATAAGTTCACGTTGCATATTGTTTTCAATATCGCTAAGACCGGTTAATTTTTTAACCCCTTTATATGCACCCACACCAATTAATATTGCAACACCAATACCTGTAACCATTCCAGAAAAGCCTAGAACACCACCCATACCTAAGGCAGCCAAGCCCGATGTTAATCCTGCTGCACTAACACCAATTACTGAACCAGATAGATAAATTGCAGCCAAAGGCACACCCACTGCCGTTGCTTTCGCAGCCATATCCTTCATTGATTTTGTGATTTCACTATCATTTTTTCTTTGAGCAAGAATTTCCTCATCGTTAATAATAGTTTCAACTATATATTTCATCTGCTCATCTGATACTTCAAGTGTCATTTGCAAATTAGTTATGAACTCATTTTCATTCCAATTGCAGGTTTTATCTTTCGATCTTAGTAAGTATATTATATCTTTAATGACAGATTTCTTAATCAGTTCATATCTCTCATCACCTGTAGTAGCTTTAATTCTACTTAATATTAGCTGATTTACTTCATGAAAATCGCCTTCTAGCATGTAAGCTCTAATACTTAATCTAGCTACTGATTTCATTTCAATTCTAACAATCAATGACATAATCTCAGCATACTCTTTAGAATCAATTACTTGATCATCAGAATAAGCAAAATTACATAAAAGTTTTATATAATCTGCCTTAACACTCTCATCCATTGTTGATAATGGTGTTATTTGTGATGTCATTATAAATTCATCAATTCCTTCAGCTTCCTCTGTCAATTTATTGAGAAAATCTACTAGTTCTTTGTATCTCATACCAACAATAAGACTACTTATATCATTTGTACTCCCATCCTTAAAGTTGACTGTTACTTTTACTTTGGTCTCAGTTTTACCATTATTAGTTTCTATAATTTCTTCCGAGTATTCAACTGATTTTAAATTCTCAAAATGGATTTCATATGTATCCGATGCAAATGAATGAATATAGAAAGTTTTCCCTGTAAATAATCCACCATCTTTTGCACCTCCAAATACAGTCGTGTCAATTATTGCTAAAACATAGTCCGGATTGACATTTGAAGCCATTGACTTGATTGCTGCATTCAATTTTTTTTCGGGTATATCAGGAGATATATAAACCTTATCACATAATTCTTTTACATTTTCTTTGATAAATCTTTCCAATGACATTTAATCCTCCCTAGAATTTCATTTTTTAAAAGATATTCATTATCGCCATTATGTTGCTCGGCACCTATTGTGTTAATCGAAAGAGTACTATCTATCATACGAGTTTAAGTTCATCGTAAAGTTCTGCTAATGATTCACTCCATTTTGTTTTACTTGATCGATTTGGATGAGGCATAGATATTACATATACTGGTTTGTTTTTATTGATTAATTGACTAGAGTAGTATTCTAAACCATTTTTATGTTTTTGCCACACTGCTCCTGACTCTTCATAAACAATATCTCTTAGTGCAATAGCTACTAATTCGAAGCCGCAAGCCACAACAACATCTGGCTCGTAAATATCAATTTGCTCTCTAATTAATTCTTTATCTCGTAAAACTGCTTTTCTAATCACATCTCTATTAGAGGCATTTCCACCAGACTCTTTCTTTAAATTAATGGCACATATTTTTTGCAGCAACTCTTGACGTTCTTCATTTGACACATAATCTAAATTTTCATTATTTATTATGACATTAGTCCATCTTGCGATATTGTTCCAAGTTCTATAGTATGTAGGGCTTCCACCATTCTTTAAAAAAGTTCTCAAATCTCCATTCAACGCATTTGTCTCTTTCAACACATATAAAATCTTTGGAGAAGTTAGTGCCCACACTTCTGGATTGACTATCCCATCCGTATCAAATGAGCCAGTAATATTCATATCCAATCTCCATTTGTTGAACAATTCATCTTCTTTCGTTCTGATAAGCATCATAAATTCCACCTTTCAATTTTCATTCAAATCTTTTTTTTGTTAAATCCCTAGCTTCAGAAATTGTATCACTTGTTAATAAGGTGTCTAAATGACACCAGACTCTACCACTTGGATAAATTGAGCCTGTTCTAATCTCTTTTGATGGTTTAATTGCCGGTCCTAAAGTGTACACAAAGTGTGCATACTTATCTTCTTTAATTGGCATTTCAGGAATTTCATCATTTAGATTTGTCACTATCGTATAACCCTCTATATGATGAATCGACTGCAACTTTCCAAAATATCTGAATGCTATATAGTTAGGTGGCTCTTTGGGCCAACCGCTCCCACCCATTGGATGAAAATACTTTTTCTTAAGTTCTACAATTTCAATCCATGTAAGTAAACAATCATCTGGATTTCCAGACCCTATTGATACAACATATACCTCATTTGATGTTATATTTTGCATCGTAATTAGCCCCCTTAAATATAACTGTAGTTCTCTCAATAATTTTTTTTCTGAATTTGATGAAATAGCATATGCCAATTCAGCATGTTGATGAATATCTTTCCATGAAATATGTTTTATTGGTATTCCGTTAGCATTCTTTATCTCCAAATGATGATTGGCATATTCTCTGGAACATTCTGAAAGTGTGATAATCATTTTATTCTTTACAACGCTTTTCACGAATGACTCCCTGATTGAGTATCTTAACAGCTGTTCTTTAGAAGGTAGAATCCAACCACGCTTAGCTTCAACAATAATAAAGAACTCTTTATCATCTTTAATTTCTATATCTGTTATGCCTGACTCTTTATCATATTCCTGAACACATATTTCAACGTTGTCATGATCAAAATTGGTTAAACCTAAAATATCATTAATAAAGAGATCTAGCATAACGCTACATTTACCTAGTACCCACGCGGTACTGTGACTTATGTCATTTTCTTTATAGCCCATCAATTGGAAAATGCTACCAATCTCTCTTCCGTGCAATTTGAAATTTGGCAATTTGCTTATCCTCCTTCTTTTCGACTAAAGATAATTTGTGCCACACAATCTGAAGATTTGTCATGTAACCTCTGTGTCTTTTTTGATTAATTGCGGTCAGTGTAAACACAATAAATTACCCCTCAGACCTCACAACATGCTTTTCAATCGCGCGTTTTAGACTCGTCAGTTCCTTCTCACTCATTTCAGTGCTTAAGTTGTTACTTCTAAAGGTCAAATGTATGACTGGGTACATACCTTCACGTTGGAATAGAAAATCATTACTAATAAGCCATTCAATTATAAAGTCCAATTTTTCTCGCTCAATATGAATTAATTTTCCATAATACAGAATTTGATCAAACTTATATTTTTTAATTTTACTATTTTCTGATCCTCTCAAAACATCTAGGATTAAGTTTTTGCCAAAAAAGTATGTTTCATTAATTTCGGTAATACAAGCAATAACAACTGTTATGATCTCAAATAAATCCTTCTGCGTTGACAAAGACGTGTTCTTAACACCATCAAAATCCGTATTTTTTTTAGTTGTATCAATATGAGTATCAATTTTTTCGTAAGACTTATTCACTTTAGTAGCATGAACACTTTCAACATTCTCATCCACACGTTCTAGTATACTATCGTCTACTAATGCAAAACTCGTATAATAGGTTTCCATAGTCATAGTGCTTCCGCAGCCATTTCCATTCAGCAAATAATTTGTACAGCCCATGAATGGCTTTCCTTTTCCCCCGCCTTTTCTCTTTACAACCATGTAACCATTCTCACATTGTTTACATTTTGATATCGACATTTTTTTGCCACTTAGATCATTTGTCATGAATCCACAAATTTCAGGCTCATTTGTACAAATGTTAAGTCTTAGACCGTAAGCATTTTTATATCGGTATTGCAATGGAAACCCACAAATCGGACAAGTCTTCACATTTGTCTTTGTGATTATTTGTTCTTCCCAAATACCTTCTAGAATTACATTTTTATAATCTCGCTTTATCTCTAAAAGAAACTCTGAAGGATTTTGCATAGGTGCGATTATGAAAACTCTATTTTTGGTTCTTGTTAATGCCACATAAAATAGCCTTCTCTCCTCAGCATAATCAATACTATTATCATGTTTTAACACGAATTTTAGTACAGGGTCATCTTCAATCTTTGAAGGGAAACCATAGGTTTCATTTCTTCCATTTATAACTATGACATTATCATATCCCAAACCTTTTGATGAATGGGCTGTCATGAAAGTAATGTTCATTTTAGGATATTTAATGGACTTAAGCTTTGAATTTCGATTGTCAAATTGAAATAACCCCGACTTTTCTAGTCTAACACCATCAAATCCAAATCTACCTATTAATAACACTGCTGAATCCTGATTCTTTTTTTCTTCTGCATTATAATTTACAATATTATCAAGCGCTATCTCTGTGGCTTTTGCAGTGGCATAATTAGCACCACTTCGTGTGTTTTGTCCTGGCTTCTTCTCAGTGCTATCGAAAGTATAGATGATAACTGGGTCTATAATATTTTTAGGGGAAACCAAAGCCTTACGAATTTGATTAGTATTTTTCTGAATAAAGTTACCCGCAATGTCAATTACTTCTTGGGCATTCCTGTATGTATTGACAATATTGAGCTGCTTTCCATACCCCATTATTTTGCAAAATTGAGTGAACAAGGTAATGTCAGACCCACTGAATGCATAAATCGATTGCCAGTCGTCGCCTACAGCGATAATTTTTGAATCCGTCACATCGGCAAGCGCTTTTGTTAAATCAAATCTCTGTCTAGAAATATCCTGATATTCGTCTACAATAATATATTTAAAATCCAGTTTCTCTTTCATTGACTTGATTTCGTTCAGAATTCTTACAGATTCATTAATCATATCTTGGAAATCTACAGCGTTTTTATCTGACAAATATCTTTGATATGCCAAATAACAGCTTTTAGTGATTTCTAAAAACAACTTTGATCGCACATTTGTCGTACTATCCGACATCTTTGAAAAGTCTTCCAGACCATAAGCATTTGCCTTAAAATTATTTATAAATCTGCTTATCAACTCAATGAACTTATAGAAATATCTAGAATATTCCGAGTTAATCAACTTCTCCATCACTTCTTCTTGAGCTCTTGGACTCATTTCAAAGCCATGATTCAATAACGCCTCATTTAAATGTTCAATAAGAGGTCGTTTGTCATCATATTGCGAGAACGTATAGATCAATAATGTGCCATGTTTTTTATGCAAACGAATTTTGTCATTAATCGTTTTTTTATAATGAGCTAGTTGATCTTCGCTATACCGATTATTCGCCCCTGACTCTGTGATACCAAAATGTTCGAGATAACAGATTCTGTCACCTTGCTTTATGATAAAGTCAGGCGTGTATGGCTTATTTGAGAACTCAATGTTATATGGATAAATTGGCTCATACTCATACTCAATATTGTTTAGATATAAGTAATTTGCTATGTCGACTTCTTGCTGAGAACGCAATATTTCATTTGTTATTGTAACTAACTTTTTACTTTTATTATCCTTAATTTCACAATTGACATCATTTAAGTCACTCTTGATAGTTTCATATTTTTTTGTCGCCTGATCGATAAAATGAGCACTTAAATCTTGTGGGTCACTGACACTCTCAAAATAGGATCCGAAAAATAGAATCATATTGCCGATCAACTCTTTATTATTGACTAAACTGTCCTGAAAATAGTCTTTTAGAATATAAAATAATTTGTTTGAGTCAAAGATATTCAATTTAGCATCATTATTTTTACGTATAACAGCATTCCCTGTAGAATGAAACGTCGTAATAGGACAATCAATCGCTAAATCTCTGTTGATTTTCTCCTTTAACTCATCAACCGCTTTATTTGTAAACGATATAACGAGTATCTGTTTTGGGTCAATGTTCTTTCTCTCAACTAAATACTTGACCTTCGCAGCAACAGTTGTCGTTTTACCTGCTCCAGCGCCTGCTATAACTAAACAATAATCTTCATCAGTGAGCACAACGTCTCTTTGATTCTCATCAAGTGAAATGTTTGGATCGATGTCTTTAAGAATAGAATCAAGATACATTTTTTCATTTGCTTTAGTTCTTATTATGTATGTCTCATTATGCGCTTCAACTAAAGTGTCTATGTTGTCTATTTTCTCAATACCAGCCATTATCTCACGCTGATTCAGATTACGCTTTTGACAAAATTCACTTAACAAATCGCTGGAGCGGAGCACATTAAAATAAGGCTCAATTTTAGTATAAGCATTAGTAATATCGCGATAATCACTTCTAGCAATATACTTATCACATGCTAATAAAACCTGAATTTGTCTATCTATATCACGCAGACTTTTAACTTCCTCGGGAACTATAGTTTCCGTCGTTACTTTAGACAAATTCACTTGAGTTGTCTTTTTAAATAATTTTGAAAGAAAGCCCATATTTAACCTCAGTCTATTAATTATTTTAAAAGTGACATTAACAAAGCCAGCCGCATTTGCGACTGGCTAGATTAATTTCCATATTTTCCAGTCTTACTGGATTCATTATATCATAATAGGGAATAAAATTATCATTTTAACATTTTGAAAAACTCTCTATATTGCAGTTAAATCTAAAAAAGATATCGAATTCCTACCATAAGTACCGAGTTACAAAGTGGCAGAAAGTCAAATTGAATTTCTACACTCATTGAAATTAGAGTATCACAGCGGTCACACAATAGTTTCCGCCGTTTGGTACCGCGCACCCATAAAATACGAGGACACAGGAAGAAATCAGCTGCACTAGAACTACATTTGGAATCATATAATTGAAAGTGTAACACAAAATGCTTTATGAATTTTATACTGCTGTTCGGCGCTATTTTTTTTCTCAACAACACGTCTTGCCAAAATATTATATTTATTAAAATCGTCTTCGTTATATATAAATCTAAAATCATTTTCAAATATTTCCATGCCCAAAAAAGATAATTTGCACATTATCTTAATTATATTATCTACATCATCTATTAAAAAATCTGCGTTTTTTATTGCTGCGATTATATCATCCCTTGTAACCACAGCATTTCTTCCTGAAAATTCATATAAAAATTCTCTTATTCCTTTATGCTGTGGTCCAATTTCAGAAATTAAAGTTTCAAATGCAAAACCTGAGTATGTTTCTAGAGCATCATAAATATCTTCTTGTTCTATTTTTAAATGTTTTCTACTTATCGCCTTATTTAGTGCTGCTTTAACAAGTGTTATAATGTCTCTCGGCCGAGGAATAACATTATCAATTAAGAATTTTTTTACTTCTATTCCGTTAACGAATTCACAGAAAAATTTATTCCAAATATCGATACTATTATTTTCACTAAATCTTTCTTCAATAACTCGCAGTAAAATTTCTGGATCTTCCCATATTATTTTCTGAACAGTCAACTTGTCTCTTTCTGGAACAAATTGGGCCATCTGCGAATAAATGTCTTCTCTTAAAAATATAATTAAAGCTAGATTTACTGGTTGTCTCCAATGATCCTCTCGTGAAAAGTCCTGGATTATTAAATGTCCCACATCTAGCAGACCAAAAATGAAACGACTTAACATTTCAATATCAGCTCCAATGCTCCAAGCCTTATCTAGATTATCGATAAGTACTGTTACTTTTTTCTTTTTCGAACAATAATTACCAACAATTGTACGAAGTTTCTTGATTATTGTATCGTGTATTAATTCGCTTACTTTAATTTGATGCGCTTCGATACCATTAGAATCATGATTATTTAATGTTTGTAATTGTCTAACAACATGATCAAGTCGAACTGAAAACTCAGGCAAAATTATTTCACGATTCATTTCAACAAATTCAATTAACTCTAGTTCACAATCATTTTTCAAATAATTAACCGATTGTTTAATAATAACAAAATATATACTCTTTGCTAATTCAGTATATATAAGATACTTCCAGATGCTTTCAATTAAATATCCACTTTCTGCTCTAGAGATATTAGTATTTAGTACCTGCAATATACCTTCAATTTCATAAGCTACAGGTTTTATAATGCATACATGATTTTGCTTATTCAGTTCCAAGTCATTTGCAATATTTACCAAATTCGCAGTCTTTCCTGACCCCTTTCTACCGATAAAGATACAATTATTTCGTCTTAACGCTTCATCATAGCTATAGGTTTTAACATAATAATTGAAAATTGAATCCATTTCATTTTCAGTTACATTATCACCTAAATCAATCTTTTGGAGGTCATTCAAAGCTTTCATTTGATTAATTGTGAAAATGGCATTACTTTTATTCTCTAAAAATACTTTTTCATGTACATGGTACCAATCTTGTGCAAACTGTTTGCATTGTTGTGCTGATCGATATATTAATATTTTTTCTTTAAAATCTATTGGAGATGAGTATGGACTCCCAACTAATATTTGTGAAGGTAAATCAATACCATAAGCAAGTCCACTAATAAATGAAATTTTCGCATTATGATTTTTATATTCTAAATAATTTTCAGACATTAAATGAAACAATGCACCATTACTATTGAGCAACTTCTCTATATACCACGAAATAGATTGTTGAGATACTTCTAATGGATCATCAACAATAATATTTGTTTTTTGGTTACTTATAAATTGTGATAAGGCAATCGAAGCTTCAGTCTCAATCGGAGTTTTCATGTAAAAAATTGTTTTTGATGTATTTTCAATTCTACTATTATTCAGTATTTCTTCAAAATAATTATTATCTTTTACTTCATAGCTACTTATTATGCTGTTTTTCATATGATCACTATTTGAATAAGTTACATATCCTGTACTTTTAAGTAGTCCAAACCTATCAAAACTTTCTTTAACTCCACTTATTGTTTCATTAATAAATATGAATATTTTTTTTTGTTTAGCAGAAGCATAGCCAAGTTCAAAAAGTACATTATTATTAAGATTTGAAATCTCACACAAGAAAATATCACAAGCATCAATTTCATCACATATTTCATCAATTATTAATTTTCCGGAAATGTCCATTCTTTTCCATGACTTCAAATTCAACTTCCCGATCTCATTAATTTTTAATATTGCATTCTCAATTGTCTCGCCAACTGACTCAGGCTCATTGGAATATGCAAAAAATCCCTTATTGATGTTTGTCATGGTACCCTCCTCCAAAATAATAATGTTTAAAGATCTTAAAAATAAATTGGTTTTACTCCACCATAAAATAATCATAAACATCACGACGTACAGAAGTATCTAGCCTATAATAAATCTCAACTGCTGACTTATCAGTTCCTTCCATAGTAAACTCTTTCGGTTGTCCTACAGCTTCTATCATTCCAAGATAATAGAATTCTTTGGAAATCTTGTCATCTTTGTTTTTGCGAACAAACAAGTGCATACTCACACCCAAATCTTTAGCTTCATAAGCAGTTCTAACATCATCGGATGTTTTTGTTCGACCGGATTTTGAAATCGCAATGATCTCTTTTGGTGATACGAAACGGTCTTCATATTTTATTGAGGCATTTACTGACTCGTCCTTATGATAATTGATGAAAACGGGATATGTCTTAGTACGTTTATCAAATTTGTAGCCTCCAATGTTAAGTGGCACTTCATTCTTTTCCCAATTTAACAGTCGACATACATCTTCATACGTATACTTTTGATATAATTGAAGGTCAGTGTCTTTATAACGCTCTGAGTACAGTGATTCATATCTTTTTAATCCATACTGTATCATCTGCTTTATTGTTTCTTTAAAAGATTGATCTTTCAATGCTTCACTATACCTTTTCGATATACTATAATCAAAACTTTGACCATTTGTAGTTAGTTCAATAAAGACTGACTCTTTATAGGTATTTTTTGCCGCGCCTGCAGCAAAGTTATTTGTCATGATATTGATTAAAGATTCCTTAGCTATTTCATTAATTTCAATCGCATAACGATCTTTCAACGTTTCTGCTATAGCTTTAAGAACATCATTATGATCATCCAGCATGAGTTCAAGCAATACAAGTTCATGTGGCCTTTTACCATTAACAAATTTTCTTGAAATATAGTCAATCATTTCTTCTTTAAGATCATCAAATTCCATATCATATCCTGGTTCATATTTCGTCAAGAATTTATGATAGGATCCCAACGAATTATTTTCGGAAAAACGCATTGGATCAATTGAGCCATATTGATCAAAGTCAAACAATGTAGGAATTCTACCGAGCATATTTTTCAATGATTTATAACTTTCTTTAATTGTGCCAATCTCGTTAAAATTTGCATTATCAATGGCGCTAAAAATCTTTTTCTTAGTTATCTCATCAAAATTAACAGTAGAACATCCAGGAATCGTACGATTCCCTTCAATTACAAATCTTCTTAAGTTGTCTTTGTTGTAGCTTTTGTCACCCGATAATGCCATAGGTATGAAAAAATTCTTTTCATAGTTGCCAATAAAATCAAGCACTACGACATACTCTTTGTCATAATCATGCCTAAGTCCTCTACCAAGTTGTTGCACAAAAACAATCGCTGATTGTGTTGGTCTTAACATGATCACTTGATTGATGGCTGGAATATCAACACCTTCATTAAATATATCAACAGTAAATATATAGTCTAGTGAATCCTCATGCTCTTTCAATTCTAGTCTCTTAATCGCGTCCTCTCTAGCTTCAAAGGAATCGCTCCCCGTGAGATTCATAGTACGATAACCTTTTTCATTAAACTTATCTGAAAGTGATTTTGCTTCGTCATTTCGACTGCAAAAAACTAAACCTTTAACTTTTTCGCCACTGAATCCATAAAAGTTAGCCTTTTCAACTATATTTGTAACACGCTCATCTGTATCAAGGTATCTGAAGTCAGTTTTTTCATCAATAACTACACCATCTACCGTAATATCTGATATTCCATAATAATGAAATGGGCAAACCATATTTTCTTTCATTGCTTCATGTAATCGAATTTCATAGGCAATATTATGATTAAATAGGCCGTACACATCATATCCGTCTGTACGATCTGGTGTTGCTGACATCCCTAGTAAAAACTTAGGCTCAAAGTAATTTAGAATTTTTTGATAGGATGGTGCGCCAGCTCTGTGTACTTCATCAATTACAATATAGTCGAAAGAATCTTTTGAGAAATTCCTTAAAATATCATCTCTTGATATGCTTTGAATGGTGGAAAATACATAATCCGCTTCAATAGATTTATTCTTTCCACCAAGCACACCCATTTTAACATGACGCCCTATAACTTTCTTGAAACTCTTCATCGCATCAGATGCGATCAACTCTCTGTGTACAACAAATAGAAAGCGCATTGGTTGGAATGCTTTCACATCAAATGCCGATAAATAAGTCTTACCAGTACCTGTAGCAGAAATTACAAGTGCACGGGGATTACCATTTTCACGAGTTAACTGAAGTTGGTTCAATGCCGTTGTCTGCATTGCATTTGGCATTATCATATTAAGTTCAATTTCTTCCATATCTTGAATCGCATCAATCGCAAGTTTCTTCTTTTTCTCAAACGCATAAACTTTTTCATAAGAAGTTAACCATTCTTCATTAACAAGAGTTGAAATTTTGCGAAAGTAATCAAATTCAATCAGTGTTTGCTTAATAATTGAACCATCAGCTGTTGAAGACACTTTGATATTCCACTCCTGGTTTACACATAATGCGTCATTCGTAAGATTGCTGCTGCCAACAATTAATGTATATTCTTCATCTCTTCTAAAAATATAGGCTTTTGCATGCATATGAAACTGTTTATCGGGTACTATTCTCAGTTCAATATTTTCAAAGGCAAGAAGTCGTCGTAAAGCTATCGGTTGCGAGAAGTTTTGATATTGTGATGCAATTATAGTCCCTTTTATATTGTTCTTTGATAACCATTCGAATGTATTGATTAAAGCTGAAATACCGCCATTCGTGACGAAAGCAACAGAAAACAAAAACTCATCGCATTTCTTTAATTCATCACTAATAGAGGTAAGTACTTTCTCACCACGTTCAATATCATTTACAATAAGTCTAGGTTTAAAATTTTCTGCTGCTTGGATATCATCATCAATATAGCCATTAAAGATACCGAGTTTGAGGCTTTCAGAAAAATTCATATGACCCTCTCTGACAATAGTTTTTCCACGATTGGTAAATCTGCCGCTGCCCAGTCTAGTTCTTTTATATTTTCCTCACGACACCACTTGGCATCAATGTGTTCATGTAATGTATATTCCACATCAAATACCTCACAAATATAAGTGTGCATGATAATTATAAAATCTGGATAGGCATGTTCAACGGTCATAAAATAATCCATTTCATTTTCGCCGACCTCAACAGACATCTCTTCTCGTAATTCGCGCTGCAAAGCTTGTTTATGATCTTCGTTTAACTCTACTTTTCCACCTGGAAATTCAAATTTATTTGAAATATAATCGTACTTATTTACATTACGTTGCAAACATAGTACTGATTTGTCTTTTTTTAGTACGGCTGCCACTACTTCAACTTTTTTCACGAAATACCTCTTTAGTTTATTCTTCAATTATCCAGTATTACTTAATAATAAATCACTTATACACACTAAGCCCCTCACCCTTAAACACTTCCCGAACATTCCAATCCAAGAACTCTAGCTCAGGCATATATGAAATTTGAATTGGTTTCGTGAGCTTTTGACTGTGATATCTAAGTAACCAATCATCCAACCCTTGAGTCCCATGCGCGTTTTGTGAAACGATTATATTGTGTTCTGTGTTGATGGTAAATACACCAAGATCATAGAGCTTGTGGTGCATGGAACAAAGTGCAATTCCGTTGTTCTCTATGTCTGGTCCACCTGCTTGATGCCATTTGATATGTGCTGCTTCCACGCCGACTAGTTTTTGACCTAATCTTACATTGAAACCGCACACAGCACAGCTGTAGCCATATGCTCTTAATATTTTCTCTCTAAATGCTGGATCTCGTTTTGATACTTTTGTGAGTGTATAGGTGTTGCTATAACTAATATCAAGTCCAATAGCACTTAGTATGTCTTCATGTAGGGACTCTGGAAAATGCATGTCTAGTAGCATTTCTGCGATTTCTCTGACGAGATTCTTGTCAGCCTTTAGCAGCTGGAACACGTCATCGTTAAAACCACCCATTGTATCATGTATTTTTAACCAGTTGTCTTTAATATTTAAATCTTGTATTGATATCGAACTTGTAAATCCTTTAGCTTCTAGTTGCCAGATGCCATCGTTTGCCAATCTGACAAATGGCTGCTCAGGATGATAAGATTTTCTATAAGGTCCAAAATCGATTAATAGTCTTCGAAGGTCTTCACTCACGACCTTGTAGTCCAGCCACTGCTTTTGATTGGCTTGTATCTGTGCAAGCGCATATAGGATTAAGAGCGGTTTATGCGGTGCTCTTTGATCGTGTTTCTTCCAAATGTTCATGTTCTTAATATCTGATAGCAAACGCTCTCTATTCATAGGCACACCTCTGAACATGAGTAATAGCCCTTATCCCATTTACTCGGACAAAGGCTATTTTGATCTTCTTGTTTTGTTTTAATATGTAACACTTCATTGAGCTCATGGCAAAGCTCGTCACTGTTTCCTGTGAATGCGCGCTTCATATATTTCCCCTGGCTATATGTTTTATATCTCTCTAATAATCTATTTTTCAGTTGACCTTACAGGTGTAAAGTCATTTACTGTTAAGTGCTGAGCGCTTTCGTTTTATGTATTATTGTTCGATTCAGTTTCAATTCCCAGTTCTTCCATTTCTATCGATTTCATTATATCATAATCGTCACATTTCTAATACAGGCTAATAGTAAAAGTATGGTAACGCACGATAAAAAAAGCTCCCCCCATGGATAACATCCATAGTGGCAGCTCTCGAATTTTTTGTGTGAAGATGCTCTGGTTGGCATTGGAACAACACTGCCATGCTAAAGTTTCGAGACTTCTGTCAGCCCCTCTAAAATCTCCTCCCTAGAGAAGCCAGCTGCGGTGAGCTCTGCGTCTGGTAAGGTGGCGAGGTCGGCGTAGAATTCTAGGGCGACGGCGATTTTTTCTTCGGTGACGTGGGTGCCGAGGACTTCGAAGAGGTAGTTTTCTGCGTCATTGATGCGGCCCTGGTCGGTGAGTTCGCGAAGTCTGACGCGGAGAAAATTTGAAAGTGAGAGGACGCTCGCTTCGTCCACGATTTGTTCATGGACGATGTCTTTGTTTAAGGCGACGATGCCGATGAGTCTGGATAGGTTATGTATTTCTCGCATGATGGGGTCTTTCTCGGACATAGCGTTACTCCTCTGGCTTGATATTGTAGGGGTGGTGCGATGGATGGTTTGCATTTTTATCACCCTTTAATCTTATGTTACCTTGCGTGATAAATCTTTGCGTTTATGTTAACGAATGGTGAACGAACAGAAAAAACGCGCTTCCGTAGGTTGAAGGCGCGATTTTTGTGTGTGTTCTTAGGGGACTAAGAAACGATTAAAGATTGGTGTAACATTTTGGTGCGGGAGGAGGATTTGGTGCTTTGAGGAACTATTTGTCCTGGGGGGACTTTTAGGTGCTATCGAAAGTGGTGCGGATTATTATTTTGGGTGGTGCTTACTCTTGTGGCTGCGTCGGTTGAACTTGCTGTTCATGTGCACAGCATGGCGCTTTACCTTTTGATTTTCTCATGCTCAGCATCATGCCGATGTGCATAAGTGGGCATAATAGGATTGCTAAGCTACCTAGGGATCTTGATTTTAGACCAAATGCTGAGATTGCTACGACGCCTACGATTGGGATGAGACAGCAAGCGAGCATCATGATGCCGTGTTTTTTGTGTGCGTGTGATGGTGCGGGTGTTTGCGTCTTTTGCTCTAAATGTTCTTGATCCATGATTGGGTCACCTCTTTGATTTATTGAGGTTATCATAACACCCTTTTGTGAAGATATTATGAGCATGGTCAAATTTCTTTATTGATTTAATGTCGCTTTTTTCTTAAGGTATTCTGACTCTTCGATTTCGCCTTTGGCGAAGCGTTCGTTTAGGATGTCGAGTGCGTGATTTGCGTTGCTTGTGCGATTGAAGTTTGGGTAATTTGTATTGCTGCTGCTTGTTGTGCGATTTGTGTTTGCGTTAAATGCGAAATAGACGAGTGCGCCTATTGCTATAAATACGATGATCATCATATGATTGCCTCCTTGGTTGATTTATACTCTTATTATGGCAGATGATTATGGCACAAATATGACAAGGGGGTAAGACGGAAAAAAGACATGTCCTTCACTGATGGTCAATCGTGTGAGGCATGTCTTTACTTGTATTGCATGATGATTATAGTTTTTCTATTGTTTCTAGGTCTAGGCCAGTTGCTTGGGCGATGAATTCAAGGCTTGAGCCTAAAGCTTTCAAATTTCTAACAATTTCATACTTTGCATTGAGATCGCCTTTTATTTCAGCGTCTTCTATCACTTGCATATAATCCAATATAGCGATTTGTTTACTCACAGCTTCCATCTGAAGATTCGGATCATCTTTGATGCGCTCGAATTCTTCGATTGCTTTTAAAATACCCTCAGGCAAGTCCGTTCGATCTTTAAAATCCATAAGTTTTTCCTCACTATTTAGGCTCAGGAACTCAGCCCAGTCGATTAGTAAATCACTCTCTATATCTCTATTATACGCATTTAGTTTGGAAAGTTCAAGAACGTGGATTTCAAGATGATCTGTGAATTTGTTATGATCAATCGTTTCTAAGATTTGAAATTTTGTATGCATACGCGGTGAATCAAACATTACAAAGTATATTATGTTGATGACGACACATTTTTTAAGTGCGTTAAAGAATTTGCCTTTTTCGATGGTTTTCCCATACATCTTGGACCAATAGTACAACACACGTTCTTTATAGGCGATATGATCGACAACCTGAACCTCTACGTCAATCTCAGACTGATCCTTTAATTTTATTCTTAGATCAAGTCTACTCACTTTTTGATCTATTGAATCTGGTACGAGTTCTGTATTGAGAAGTTCTAAATCTTCAAAAGATTCAATCGGCAAATCCATAATACTACTGAGAAGTGACATGAGGGGGCCTTTATCTCCTTCTTTACCGAATATGGCTTTAAAAATGACGTCGTTGTAGGGTGTTGTAAATGTCTTTTGGTTTGAATGCATTGTAGTATCCTCCTGGAATTATTAATTTCAGTATACATCATGCGATGTAAAATATCCATATTTTTCCATTTGTATAATACATGAAAATCACTGCTCCGGTTTACATTGGAACAACACTTTAACTATATGAAAGAATCATAAATCTGCTCTATTTATGCCAGAAAAAAACGCGCTTCCATTTATATGAAGGCGCGTTTCATTTGTACCTAATTTAACTTTTATACCGATAAATAGCAGCCACACCTGTCTTGCTCGGCATCTCATCCTTAGACAGTACAGTTACTGTGCCACCATGGGATAAGACGATCTCGGCCAAGTCATCCAAAATATCAACATGATCTATACTTTGACCGTCAATATATTCGACCTTTCCGGTTTCATCATCGATTTTACCTGGAATGCTTTTTTTATCCTCGATGTAAAGGGTGTCGACGCGACTTTCAAGTGCTGCCTTGACGACCGCCTCAAGTTCAGATGAGCCAAGCGCGTCTGCTTCTGCTTTTGTAAATGATTCGGTAATCTTTGGAATTTTCTCTGCATTTATGGTTTCAATAATCTTCCATGCCTCATTTTGAATGTCTTTTATGTCCATAGAATCGATGGATTTATGGATGCCCTCTTCAATCAAATACGGATTGTTGCTTAATTGTTTAAATATGGATTGGTGTTCCGTAAGTGTAAGTAAAATGAGTGGCAATTTATTATCTTTAGAATAATGGTCTAAAACGAATGCATCTACATATCTGAAATACTTCTCGGTATCCTTTTCAATTTCTTGTTGCGCATCCCCGTTGCCGTGATACATAGCTGGGTTACCTGCGCCATTATATGACCCGAACGTCAAATTAATATCTGTTTTCTCAAATCCAAGGACTTCATGTAAGGTTGTTGGAAATTCTTTATCGATTTCGATGGGTTTAAAACTATGTCGATTGCCTTTATATAACGAAAAGTTTTCTTTGCTTAAACCAAGCAAAAGATAATTTTCATTAGACTGAAAAGCCTTTAAAAGCGGCTTGATGTGGAACGTTTTGGCGACTAATGCCACTTCATTGACGGGACTATCTAATCTGTAAACGATACATTTGTTTAACGTTGCAAATACAGCGATGCCTTCAGTCGTATGATTCCAAAATTCTTTATCTTCCTTGAGTGCATATAAAGACTTCAAAATAGTATCCGCTGAGTCAACCCCTTCTAGTGCTGTTTCAATGTGTTTTAGTAGATTTTTGAACACGATTGGGTCCTGTTTATTTTCTGGGTATGATTTATGGGTAGGTAGATAGAGTGAGACAAGTGGTCCATTCTTATCAGTGATCATATCTTCTGGAAAACGTTTTACAATTTCAAATAACATGTAATACCTTCCTTTCGCAAGTGGCGTTAACAATTGCCACATTTACCTTATACCCAATGTAGGACCAATTAAAGCTTAATCGCAAAAGCAAAGCAAAAAAGACACGTCCCTTCTTATATAGCAAAGAGGCATGTCCTATAAAAAGCCACTACTGGCGTGGCGCTTTGCTACCGAGCAATAGACCACTGGCTATTGCCGTGAAGGGAGCGACGGTGATCAGGCCAAAGCTGCCGATCAAGGTGTGTAGGATTTCTGAGGAGACGTATTTTAAGTTGAGGATGTTGAGGAGCGGCGTGCCTTGGGCCATGAAGACCATAAGGAGCGAGATAAAGCCGCCAGAATATGCGAGGAGCAGCGTTGTGGTCATCGTGCCCATGACGGCGCGACCTACGTTTAGGCCAGACTTGATGGCGTCAAAGCGACTGATGTTCTCGGCGTTGCGAACGACTTCGTCTACCGCTGAGGTGATGTCTACGGCCACGTCCATCATGGCGCCTGAGCACGCGATGAAGATGGAGGCGGTGAAGATCTGTGTCAGATTAAGGTGTGCGTAGCCCGCATAGAGCAAGCTTTCTGAAAAGGGCATGACCGCACCATGTATCTTGAATACGTCCACCATGACCACCGATAGCAGCGCCGTAAGGAGCGTGCCGAGGATGGAGCCTGTGATTGCCGCGAGGCTGCGTTTGTCGATGCCGTAGACGAGCATGATGATGGCAATCGTCAAGAAGATGGTTATGATCAGTCCGATGATCAAGGGATTGTGTCCCGATAAAAATGCAGGGATGAGGACTTTCCATATCGCAAGGACAGTGAGTATGAAGGATAATAGAGAGCGCAAGCCGATGGCCCCTGCAAAGGCGGTAAGTGTCACTACAAAGATAACAGCGAGCCATAGGATCCAGTTCAGCCGATAATGGTCGACGAGCGAAATATGATGGATGCCCGCGTCTGTATAGTCGATCACTGCAAAAGCGCGGTCGCCTACTGCGTATAGCTTATCACTTTCAAGATTGCCTTGAAGTAAGTTGATGCCATTTGCGACGATGCCCTTAAAGCGCCCTTTGTCGACTTTCACGAGGCAAGTTTGTTCGCCCTGCTGGATGATGCCCGTCTGCTTGATACTGGATTCATCTGTTTGCAGGATGGTCACTGGCACACTTTGGGTGTTTGGAAAGATGAGCTGGCTGTATGGGTTCGGTATGACGATAAGTAAGATGACGACGGCCAGTAAAAAGGCCGTCGGCAACCAGATGCGATGTGTTGTGGGATCTTGCCATTTGAGCTGCATGCTATTTGACTTTCGTTAGCGCTTTTAATTTGACAAATAAGTCCGTGTTGTCATATGAGCCGCTGAACAAGTCTGCTCCTAGACCTCTTGCAAATACGGCAGTTGGCAAACCAGTATGTGAGTATGACGTCCAGCCGATGCCAGATTTGTTATTGAGAAGATGCGTGACGGCCATTGACAATGGTTCATAACCGCCGTATAACAGCTTATCCGCATCTGTCAATTTACGCTCTTTCGTTGGGATCATGCTGAGTAGATAACCCGTTTCAAGCTGTTTAAGCTCGTAATCGGTCATGACCATATTCGTATAATTTGTTTGATCCTTTTTAGCTGCTGTAACGAGTCCAAATTCATTTTGAATGTCCTTGAGTACGGTTTCAAATGACGTCTTGTTCGTTCTATAGTCGCCTATTTTTACGTCAAACGCTTCATACGACATGCTTTGATCAGATAATTGCTCTAAATAGGTGCTGTACTGGGTGCCTGCAAAACCGATGGTCATACCGCCTGTTTCATGGTCACCTGTAACGAGGATGAGTGTGTCTTTAGGGTATTTGTTGTAGAACTTGATCGCTTCCTGTACGGCGTCATCGAATGCGATGGTGTCTTGTATTGACGCGACGGCATCATTTGCATGGCACGCCCAGTCAATTTTTCCGCCCTCCACCATCATGAAGAAGCCCGTTTCGTTATAAAGGACATCGATGCCTTTTCTAGTGAAATCCGCTAAGGACAGATCACCCGTTTTGCGGTCTACCTCATAGGGTAAAGCGCTGCCTACCGTTGTTGGGTTTATTGCGATAACTTTGTCACTGGAAGCTGTCAAGCCGAGTATGGCTTCTTTTGATTTTGCGATGGTATAGCCATTTGCAGTGGCCACATCATAGATACTTTTTTTGTTATTTTCTTTTCCCGTTGGCAATAAGAAGTCACCACCGCCAAAATAATCAAAGTTACTATCTACGAGCTCTTCACCAATTTCATAGTAGTTGTTTCTTGAAGGTTGGTGCGCATAAAACGCTGCTGGCGTTGCGTGGTTGATTGGCACTGAGGAGATGACGCCGATTTTGTATCCCATCTGAGCTTTAAGTTTTTCTGCGATTGTTTCATAGGTCTTTGTCTTTGAGGTATCCATGTTGACGACGCCACTTAATGTCTTAAAGCCTGTGGAGATAGACGTTGCTGTGGAGGCCGAGTCCGGACAAAATGAAGAGGCGTCAAAAGTTGTTGCATTGCCCACTACTGGAAAATCCATAAAGGCGAGATTATCTGGGTCAACGACTTTGTTTTCCGATTTTACTGCACCCAGATAGTCACTCGCCGCCGTAAACTGCGGATACGTCATACCATCTCCGATAAATAGAAAGATATACTTCGGTGCGTTGCCATTCCAATTACTGTTTGTTGCGTCAGCATAAGTAAGGGGTTGATTTTGCGTCATTAGCATGGTGCCACCAAAAATCAAACTTAGAGCCGTGATGCCTGCTAGTAAACGATGTACCGTCTTTTTCATAAGTGCCCTCCAATAATATTAGGTTTCATGACACTGTCAGAATACACCGCGTTTGTAAGGCAACTATGTGGCAGCCGTTAAAGTCATGTTAAGGGCTTGTTAAATGAGTGACAATTTATTTATTTACTTATTTATTTATTTATTTCCTCATGTGACTCATTAGGCTTACAGCGTCTTATGATAATAGAGCTTTAGGCCGCCTTTGACGAGCACAGTGAACTGTAAGGTAGCAAGAATCGTGAAGAATATCGTTTGATCGATATAGATGGTGATGACGGTGGCAAGACCAAGTCCAGCTATTATGAGGTTGATGCCCAGCCCACCGATTTTGTTTTCAATGGCGATTGTGCGTTCGTCGTGTTCCTTGATATAGAGTGCTCTTAATTTTGCGTCATCTTTTAAAGCCGACTGTATTTTTAGCATGCCGATGACCACAAGCAGCTCGATGCCAATAAAGAAGCCCGTCGTAAATCCCGATGCCATATCCGAGAATGAAAATTTGTTCCCCAAGTAGCGATTGACAAGAATGATGAGCACCACAAATAGGTTATAGACGCCTGCCCACATGAGGCGTTTTTTTAGTTTTGATCTAAAACGTGCGAGCGTGTTACCCATGCTATTAGCGTTGTTGCCGCCCATGCTGCTTTCCATGTTGTCAACCATTCTGTTTTCCATTTTATTGTCCATTTTATATTTCCTCCAATTCTGTAAAATCAAATACGTCCTCGATAGAGAGGTTGAAATATTTTGCGATTTTGTACGCCAGTACCAGTGATGCCGTGTACTTCTCAACTTCAATGGAAGTGATGGTTTGACGCGTCACACCGACGGCTATTGCCAGTTCTTCTTGTGAGATTTTGTTTTTCTTACGCAATTCTTGAATTTTTGTTTTCATAAACGTGACCTCCGAAATGCAATGTTAACTTTGCAATTTTAGTATAGTTCGCTTTGCATAAAATGTCAAGTGGGCTTTGCAAAAAAATAAAAGACATGTCCTTCACCAGTTTTCAATGTTGGTGGGGGGCATGTCTTTGGTTGATCATAAAGTACTATTTATTGTAATTGGTGTACCTACGCGTCATAGTTTTTCGATTATTTCGAGGTCTAATCCAGTTGCTTGAGCGATAATATCAATGCTGACACCTAATTTTTTACAATTCTTCGCTATCTCAATATTGTATTCTGCTTTACCTCTGTTAGTTGCATCCTCTATCACTTGTAAATAATCCAGTATGGCGATTTGCTTACTCACCGCTTCCATCTGAAGATTCGGATCATCTTTGATGCGCTCGTATGCTTCGATTGCTTTTAATATACCCTCAGGTAAATCCGTTCGATCTTTAAAATCCATAAGTTTTTCCTCACTATTTAGGCTTAGGAATTCATTCTCTATAAATGCATTAAAGTTTCTCTATTATTTCTAGGTCTAGGCCAGTTGCTTGTGCAATGAATTCAAGGCTTGAGCCTAAAGCTTTCAAATTTTTAACAATTTCATACTTTGAACGGAGGTCACCTTCTTCGAGGCCTTCTATTTTGCCTTCTATTTTGCCTTCTTCTTTTCCTTTATTAGTTGCATCTTCTATCACTTGCATATAATCCAAAATTGCGATTTGTTTACTCACCGCTTCCATCTGAAGATTCGGATCATCTTTGATACGCTCGAATTCTTCGATTGCTTTTAATATGCCCTCAGGCAAATCCGTACGGTCTTTAAAATCCATAAGTTTTTCCTCACTATTTAGGCTTAGGAATTCGGCCCAATCAATCAATAGGTTACTTTCTATGTCTCTATTATACGCATTTAGCTTAGAAAGTTCAAGAACGTGGATTTCAAGATGATCTGTGAATTTGTTATGATCTATGGTTTCTAAGATTTGAAATTTAGTGTGCATGCGCTGCGAATCGAACAGAACAAAATAAATAATGTTGATGACGACACATTTTTTTAAGGCATTAAATTGTTTACCTTTTTCTATGGCTTTGCCATACATCTTGGACCAATAGTACAAGACGCGTTCTTTATAGGCGATATGATCGACAACTTGAACCTCTACGTCAATCTCAGATTGATCTTTTAATTTTATGAGTAGATCAAGTCTACTCACCTTTTGCTCTATGGAGTCTGGTAATAGTTCAGTATTTAACAGTATCAAGTCTTCAAAGGATTCTATAGGCAAATCCATGATGCTGCTTAGGAGTGACATGAGGGGTCCTTTGTCTCCCTCTTTACCAAATATGGCTTTGAAAATTACGTCGTTGTAAGGTGTCGTAAATGTCTTTTGATTTGAATGCATTGTAGTATCCTCCTAGAATTATTAATTTGAGTATACTACAACTCGTCTATAATATCCATATTTTTCCATTTTGTGAAAACTTCTTACGGTTCATTTAATACTATGTATTATGGATGCCGTGGTTTACATTGGAACAACAATAAAATTGACAACATCCCCCTGCTGTCATAACATAAAATAAAACATCAAACCGTTCGACTTAGGAGGAAGCTATGACTGAAACTGTGATAGGCGCTATGATTGGAACGATCATAAAAAAAAACAGACTCGATCAAAATATGAGCCAAGAATCGCTCTGCAAAGGCATCTGCACGGTGTCTTACCTCAGTAAAATTGAAAATGGACAAGCAAAATCCAGTCACGAAATATTGGCTTTGCTTTTTGGTAGATTAAAGCTACCCTTTCCGGAAACTATCGACGCCATAGAAGGGTATCAGACGCAAATATACGACGCCATAAACACTCTGATTCTGGGGGACAACGTGGAAGCTGTGAAAAAGTATCAAGGGCTTGCAGCAGATCGCGCGTTATTCTTGGCATCTCCGCTCGTCATCGATTGGCATATACTCGATGCGTATTTCGCCATTGAAGGTTGGCGTTGGGATGACGTTTCAGCTAATATCGAAGCTTTGGAGGCTTATTCAAAGTACTATAGTACCAATCAAAGATATCACGTGTACACTCTAAAAGGCCAGCGCGCCGTCCATGAAGTGGTTTATGACGCTGCATTGGAAGCGTTTATGCAGGCGCAACACAGCAAAAGAGACGGGATGATAATCGGCCAACTCGGTATGACCTACTTCTTTAAAGGCGACTATGTGTCGGCTATTACTTATGGCAATGAAGCCTATATTGAACTCATGGATGCGGGCAACCTTTACGTCGCGATCGAGATCAGTGGGTTCATCGCAGCGGCCTATTCAAACCTGAATCAAATCGATAAGGCACTCCATATTTACAAGCGCCAGTTGAACTTGACGCTACATGCTGCACAAAATCACGTGCGCTATTCTGTCTTTTACAATATCGGGGCGACTTATTTGATGCTTGGGGATTTTGAAAAAACACATATTAATCTCAACCAAGCTTTAGAATATCTAAGCGCAGAATCAGTCGGACGCGCGTATTACCTTTATCAAAAGCTCGTCTTGTGCCACATTGGGTTAGGTCAGCTACCTGAGGCACGCGCATGGCTAGAAAAACTCGAAGCACATATGGCCGCATCAAAGAGCGATGCAGATGCCTCCATGATTCAGTCGATCAAATGGCTGGCCCACTTCAAAAACCACGACGACCCCAAACAGGAACCTGGATACCTCGACGATTTATTGGCCACCTTTGACCTGTCTAAGCGTGATTCCCACTTTGGCTTCCATCTTTTTTATGGTCAATACCTGATAGAAGCCTACAAAGCGAACCGAAGATACAAAGAGGCGCTCACGCTCATGGAATCGTTAAAACTTTCCTGAAAACCTGTTTTTAGCGTTATTCAAATGTAAATCAGAGTGAAATTTTCCCAAAATTACCCCGTATTTGTACGTTAAGTCTTGTGATAGACTAGATTTAAATACAAATGCGGGGGATTTTAATGAAGGAAACACTCTGGTCAAAGAACTTTACACTGATCATGCTTGGCACTGTGATCTCAGCGATCGGCGGCGTCGGTCTCAGCCTTGCACTCTCAGTAACCGTCTATGATAACACACAGTCCACGTGGCTCACTGGTCTATATAGTGCGCTCACTATTATTCCATCCATCTTACTTCCAGTTTTGATCAGCCCAATCGTTGATAGGTACTCAAGAAAAAACATCATCGTCACACTGGATTTGATGCTTGGTCTCGTATTTTTGGTCTTTGCTTGGCTCACCAAAACGGGTTATTTCAACTTTTACTTTTACGTCCTCATGGGACTTATCATGAACGTCAATGGCGTCATCTATAGCCTTGCCTATGACAGCCTCTTTCCAAATTTAATTCCCAAAGGGATGTTTCAAAAGGGCTACGCCATCGGCAATCTGATCTACCCACTGACAAATGTGGTGGTACTCCCCATCGCTACGGTCATCTTTCATTATTTTGGCGTTGCCTTTATGTTTATGCTTGAAGGGATTTTACTCATCATCGCTTCCACTTTTGAACGGCGCATCGACATTGTGGAAACCACTAAGGAAAAAATTGTCTTTAACGTCACCTCACATTTTGAAGATATCCGTGAAGGCTTTCGCTACCTCAAGCAAGAAAAAGCCATTTGGAACGTCTATCTCTTCTTTGTAGTCATCATGTTTGCCGATGGCATCAACATACTCATCTATCCATTTTTTGAAAATAGCGCGTCGCTTTCCGTTGTCGACTACTCGTTACTCTTGTCGCTTCAGTCCGCAGGTTACATGTTCGGTGGCGTCCTACACTATTACGTCAAGATCCCGACGCATTTACGTTTCGCGATCTCAGTCTTCGTCTATTTTGCTTTTGCATTTCTAGATGCCTTATTCTTCTTAATGCCTTTCATGCTCATGTTAATCACCAAATTTTTCCTAGGCTTCATCGGTATGAATTCGGCGAATATCCGCGTCACCTCCATCAACAACAAGATTGACGACAGCATGCGAGGCCGTTTAAACGCCGTCTTCCAAACCATGATGAGCTGCTCGATCTTGCTTGGCAAACTTATCGCCGGTTGGTTGGGCGAACTTTTTGCGTATACCTATGTGGCCATCGCATTTGGACTGATCATCACAGTGGGCATCTTCATCTTTATTATGAATAACAAGACTGTAATCAAAGAGTTATATAATCAGGAAGTTTGAAGCATATGGTTGCGCTATATGCGATAAAAAAGACATGTCCTTCACCACTTACTCACTCTGGTTTGGGGCATGTCTTTGGTTTATCTAGAAGTATTAATCGTTGTGATTGATGTACCTACGTGTCATAGATTTTCTATTGTTTCGAGGTCTAAGCCTGTAATATCTGCAATAAAATCTAAATCTGAACCTCGGGCTTTCATTTTTTTAACAATTTCATACTTTGAATGGAGGTCACCTTCTGCTTTTCCTTCTTCGATGCCTTCTGCCTTTCCCTCTGCTTTTCCTTCTGCTTTTCCTTTGTTAGTAGCGTCTTCTATAACTTGCATATAATCCAATATAGCGATTTGTTTACTCACAGCTTCCATCTGAAGATTAGGATCATCTTTGATGCGCTCGAATTCTTCGATTGCTTTTAATATACCCTCAGGTAAATCTGTTCGGTCTTTAAAATCCATAAGTTTTTCCTCACTATTTAGGCTTAGGAACTCAGCCCAGTCAATTAATAGGTCACTCTCTATATCTCTATTATACGCATTTAGTTTGGAAAGTTCAAGAACATGGATTTCTAGATGATCGGTGAATTTTGTGTGATTAATTGTTTCGAAGATTTGAAATTTTGTATGCATGCGCGGAGAGTCAAACAAAACAAAGTAAATAATGTTGATGACGACACATTTTTTTAAGGCATTAAATTGTTTACCTTTTTCTATGGCTTTGCCATACATCTTGGACCAATAGTACAAGACGCGTTCTTTATAGGCGATATGATCGACAACTTGAATCTCCACGTCGATTTCTGTTTGATCTTTTAGTTTTATTCGAATATCAAGTCTACTCACTTTTTGATCTATTGAATCAGGAATGAGTTCAGTATTGAGCAGTATCAAGTCTTCAAATGAATCTAAGGGTAGATCCATTATGCTGCTTAAAAGTGACATGAGGGGGCCTTTGTCTCCTTCTTTACCGAATATGGCTTTGAAAATGACGTCGTTATAGGGTGTCGTAAATGTCTTTTGATTTGAATGCATTGTAGTATCCTCCTGGAATTATTAATTTGAGTATACTACAATTCTATAAAAATATCCATATTTTTCCAATTAAGAATTGTGATTGGAACGCTCATTTAAAAGAACAGGCCATCTGATGTAAAAAAAAATGCCCCACACCTAGTTTTCAATTTAGGTGAGGGGCATGTTTTCTTATTTATATCATCCGCCGCCAACGGGCGGAAAGAGAGCCAATACATCGTTTTCCACGAGTGCACGATCCAGCGTCACCGCTCGGCCGTTTACCATGATAATCGCGACGTCCAAGACGGGGATCTCTAGGCGCTCAATGATCTCTCGTGGGGTTGTACCGTCCTCAACCTCTTGCGTCATGATTTTTTCTCGATTTTCTCTCAGCGTTGCGAAGAGCTTAACGGTGATCTGCATGTAAGCCTCCTTTAGTCGCCCTACTTTATTTTAAAGTTTGCTTCATTGTCTTGGTTTTTTCCATAAAAGCCAAGTGCAATCCGGTAAGGTCCTGGACAGCCTGGTGGTAAAAAGGCCACGCGATCCCCTGGATGCAGGATGTAATCTACCTGCTGGACAAATCCGTTAACAAAGATAACTTCTATGTCGTCTCGATTAATCTCTAACGTTTGAGACAATTCAAGGCCACTAAGAGGTGCATCGATCTCTAAAAAGAAGGGCATTTTTCCAAATTTCTTTTTTAGATAGGCGTCTAGTTTTAAGAAGCCTCTGATTTCAAGCATCTTTTTAGAATCCTCCATCTTTGTGCCTCCTTCTGTCAGCGACTAATAGCAACGGATTAGAACTTCATAACTTCATCTATTTCTTCTGGTGTAAAGTCCCACACCACATTGTGTGGTGCGAGTGGTTCATATTCCATAAATTCAGGCAATCTATCGTGCGCATTTGTGAAGCCAGCGCGCTTGTTAAAGTCTCTTTCAATACGAAGTACAGTTTTACCAAGTTCATCGACGTCGTTAGCGGTTAAAGAGAGACCATACTGTGCGTTGATCAGGTCGATAAATGCTTGATAACCACCTGGGTTGTCTGCGATGCCAAAGTAGACAAACAAGCACATGCCCGTACTGTCGATGGCAGCTGTACCAATCTGCATAGCTCTCGCATATTCTATTTGACCTTCTTTTTTGAGTGGGTCGATCGTCCCGCCAATCGCCAAGATATTACCTGATACACAATAGCCTGCTGTATGATCGGCACCCATCGTCGTCGTTGCGTAAGTTAATCCCATGCCCTTAACCGCACGTGGGTCATAAGCTGGAATCGCTTGATCTTTAACTACTGGTACGCGGAACAAACCACAAACTTTTCCGACTACAGATGCACCGCCGGCGATAATTCTAGCCATTGGCGTTGGTTTTGCCATGTCTTTTACGATTTCAAGAACCGCTTTACCATCACCCCATGGAATCAATCCGCCTTCCATGGCAACGGCTACTGCTACAGCCGTCTCAATACTGTCTATGCCCACATCGTCCATAGCGCGGTCGATATACGCGATGGCGTCTAGATCATCTATGCCCGCATCCGCGCCAAGTCCCCATATCGTTTCATATTCAAAACCGCTTGTGATGAACTTACCTTGTTTATCTGGATACCACTGTGAACAGCGGATGACGCACCCTTTATGGCAGCCGTGTGAGACTTTTCCTTCGCCCCCACGTTCTGTTATCGTAGCATTAAGTGTTTCACCTGAAATGGTATCGTTGTTTTCAATACGGCCCGCTGTAAAGTTTCTAGCTGGCAAACCACCTGCTTCGTTGAGAATATTTACGAGCACGTCAGTGCCATAAAGTGCTAACCCCTGTCCAGCAACTGGATGATCGAGTAGTGCTTTAGCGAAGATCTTTGATGCGGCCATAAAAGCTTCCGGATCTGCGAGAGGCACTTTGCCAGCGCCCGTTTCATCGATGACGATGGCTTTGACATTTTTAGAGCCTAATACTGCGCCAAGTCCGCCTCTGCCTGCACTTCTGATATTGCCTTCAGGGTCTTTAAAAGAGATATTTGCAGCTGGTAATCTGTATTCGCCTGCTGGTCCAGCTATTGCGATACCAACATGTGTGCCATATTTTTCACCTAAAATTTTAATCGCTTCGTAGTTGCCGCAGCCACCCAAAATCTCTGCTGGCGCTTCTTCGATAGTCACGCCATTCATATCGAGTTTGATGACATAAAACGCATCGCCACTTGGTTTGCCTTCTATGACAAACGCTTTGATGCCCATTTTTGCCAACATTTGAGAAGATGAACCACCCGTATTGGATTCTTTAATCGTTCCTGTCAAAGGGCTTTTCGCGCCTACGGACATACGGCCAGAATTGGCTGCTGAGGTCCCACTAAGTAGACCTGGTGCAAAGATGATTTTATTGTTTTTCCCGAGTGCGTGGCAAGTCGGTACAACTTCGTCGTTTACGAAGCTGGATGTGAGTGCGCGGCCCCCTAAACCTTTATACTTTTCTGGGACATCTGTGATGGTTACATTTAAATCGGTCATGTTGATGCGAATAAATTTGTGCATGAAAAAACCTCCCTTTTTTGGTAGTGTTATGAACGCCATTTTGACGTGCATACAGGATAACAGTGGACTCCAATGTTAACCCTATCCTTTCCAAATATCGGGAGGCAGTCTAGTTTCCTATTCCACCCATTGGTTAACCGTCATGACACAAGATTCTGTGCTTTAGAACCGTTAACTCGGATAAGTTTGATTATTCTGACTATTTAAATAGTAACATAATCAGTGAATTATGTCCACGCTTTAAGACTTATTTTGTAGCGCATTCATTGGCATCGCCAAGTAAGATATCGATGCCGTGAGACAATGGGTCTAAGATCACCTCCAAACATTCTTTAACCGCTTTTGGACTACCAGGTAGATTCACGATGATCGAGTCGCCCCTGATACCAGAAACCGCCCGACTTAGCATGGCTTTAGGCGTCTTTTGAAAACTGATCCACCGCATGGCTTCCACGATGCCAGGGCATGACCGCTCGATGACCTGTGCGGTCGCTTCAGGCGTATTGTCCCGCTTTGAAAAGCCAGTGCCGCCTGTTGTGAGAATCAGGTGGCATTTGAGTGCATCGGCCATCTGGATCATTGCATCGCGCAGCAAAGGCAGATCATCTGAAACGATGACTTGCTTCACAACCTGATACCCTTTTTCCTCTACCATTTTTTTGATCAGTTCACCGCTTTCGTCGACACGTAAGCCCTTTGAACCCTGATCACTTGAGGTGATGATACCTACCGTCCTCATAAAGTCACCACTTCAACTAAAGGCTCTACGCGAATGACGTCACCTACTTTAACGATGCCGCCTTTGATCACTTTCGTGAAAATACCTTCTTTAGGCATCACGCACTCGCCTACTTGTTGTTTTATAGCGCATCCATGATGACACTCTTTGCCAATTTGGCTCACTTCGTGAACTGTTTGACCGATGTACATTTTACTACCCACTGGAATAGTCCACAGGTTAATCCCCTCAGTGGTTATATTTTCAGCAAATTTGCCTGTACATAGCCCCTTAACACCTTTCTCACGCATTTTATCGACACTCTCATTGGCTAAGAGGCTGATTTGACGGTGCCACTTTCCAGCATGCGCATCGCCTTCAATCCCAAAATCTTCAATCATCATGGCTTCTGGAATCGATGTTTTTGGTACCCCTTTTGTCTCGCTGATACTAATCGCCAATACTTTACCAACCATATCATTGTCCTCCTTTATGCCTTTTGATAATGACCACTTTTTCCGCCTATTTTTTCTTTTAAGTAAATGTTCTGAATCACCATGTCCTTATCCACCGCTTTGCACATGTCGTAGATTGTTAGAGCCGCTACTGTAACGGCCGTTAGTGCCTCCATTTCAACGCCGGTCTTCCCAAACACTTTTACTTCCGCTGTAATGCAGATGGTATGGGTTGCGTCAATAAGATCAAAATTCAGGTCCACACCTAGTAAATTTAAGGGATGACACATCGGGATAAGCTCGCTGGTGCGCTTTGCACCCATAATACCCGCAACCTGTGCCACCGTAAGCACGTCGCCTTTTTTTATGCCGCCTTCCTTAACACGCTTAAAAGTCTCTGGTGAAACGGTGATTTCACCGGTTGCTATGGCGATGCGCAGTGTATCTGTCTTCTCGTCGACGTCAACCATCTTCGCATAGCCGGATGCGTTGATATGTGTAAGTGACATCGTCAGCCTCCTATGGTATACATATTTCTTGTAATGGGATTTGAATGCATTTGATTGAGTTGATGCGATTCTGGTTTTGCACCGACTGCTTCTAAGATGATTTGAGTAAGTGCCTGCGCATCGTCCAAATAGGGTTTTAAGTTATATTCAGTTGCGTCATGAAGACAAGTTTTAAGCATCCCATCCGAAGTGACTCTTAGGCGATTGCATGTCGCGCAAAAGTGATCGGATATGGCGTTGATGATGCCCACATAGCGCCCTGTTTTTGTGTGTTTATAATACCTGCAAGGGCCACCATTACCATGCTTAAAGGCAGGGACCAAATCGCTGCGCATCGCAAGTAGTTCATTTAAGTTCAAGAATTTTTCTTTGTTCCAAGAGGCCGCTTCGCCTATAGGCATCAGTTCTATAAAACGCACTTCTATGGATGGATCAAAGGCATTTAAAAACGCATCTACCTCATGATCATTGATGCCTTTGATGAGAACGACGTTGATCTTTATAGGCGCCATTCCAAGTTGCTGCGCTTTTTCAAGCCCGCGAAGTGCCAGTGTAAGGTCCCCGCCCCGCGATAATTTCTGGTACGTTTCAGGGTTTAGAGAATCTATGCTCAGATTAAAACGCGACAAACCTGCCGCTTTTAAATCCTCCAGTTGATCCACCAATAACAGTCCGTTGGTGGTCAGCGTCACTTCTTCTATCCCAGTGATCTGCCTCAGGCCGTCTATCATCTGTGGGAGTCCCTTTCTCACTAGGGGTTCGCCGCCTGTAAGCCTGACTTTTTTGATGCCAAGCGCCGCCATCGTCTTCACGAGATCGATACACTCCTCGTTTCGCAAAATATTGGCATGTGGCTCTTTGTGTATACCCGCTTCAGGCATACAATACTGACACCTTAAGTTGCAGCGATCGGTTACTGATAAGCGCAAATAGTCAATCGTTCTGCCAAAATGATCTTGCATCTATGCCCCTCCAATCTCTAGATACGTGATGGGTCCCAGTTCATAGCCGCCTGCTTCGCGTAATTTATGTTTGAAATCCTCATGCGATAAGAGTGCCAAGAAATCCTGGACACTTTGCAAAGTCATAAAGCGTTTCGGAATTAAAAAATCATAATCTTCTTTTGCCAAGGCTTTGTAAGCAAGCCCCATTTGTCTCGCTACGGATTCAATGCCAATGCCCACGTCCGCATTTCCAGCGAGAACTGCCGATGCAACGGCCGTATGGGTTAACACTTCTGTCTTGTAGCCCAAAACCTGTTCGCGGTTCACACCTGAGCCCTTTAGCAAATGATCGGTCAACAAACGCGTGCCCGATCCGTTTTGACGGTTGACAAACATCAGTTTTTTTTCGACCATGTCCTCAAGGTCCTCTATCATGACGGCTTCAGGGCGCATATAAAAGCCTTGCCACCTTTTAATCCCTTTTACTAAAACCCACTCACCTTCTGGTAAATAACGGGTAACGTCTTTTATATTGTAGAGCCCTGTTTTTTCATCGAGCAAGTGGATAGGCGCAATATGGGCTTCACCTCTTTTTATGGCCATGATGCCACCTAAACTCCCCACATGAGCAGAAAGCAAATAGGTTTCGCTCTTCTCTTTGAGCAGTAAATCGGAGAGCCAGTCCATAATCAAATCATGGCTGCCGATAGCAACGAGCCCTTTATGAGGGTCTTGATGTTCCCGCATAAGTTCCACCGTCACTTGTGTGCCTGCCGTAAACCCTTCCGATTCCTTTTCTATGGTCAAGATTCCGTTGGCCTTCACCAGGGACATCGTCGATGCCGCGCCGCGTTTTAAGGGGGTGGCAATCAAGGTTTCATTCACATACCCAAGCTGTACCCGAACAAATTCTTTGTGCTTGAGTGAAGAGGGCATCGCTTGTGATAAAGTGGCTGTCACCTTTTGTGCTGGACGCTTCACAGGGTCTAAAAGGGGCATGACAAAATGTTTAAACGTCATATAGGCTGAAACTGGATAACCAGGAATGCCAATCACAGGCACTTGATCGATGGAACCGAGGATCGTCGGCTTGCCGGGTTTGATATCGATGCCGCGCACCCAGACCTCACCCATTTCTGCAATCAACGACGCGGTATAATCTTCACTGCCTGCAGAAGATCCCGCATTGATGATGACGAGATCATTTTCCGCCACCGCTTTTTTTAAGGCCTGTCTTAGGAGGCTTTGGTCATCTGGAACGATTGGATATCGAAGCGGTATGCCACCGCCTTCCTGTACTAGTCCAGCAAACATGCGACTATTGGACTCTAAAATATCTCCTGGTTTGAGCGTTGTTCCAATCTCCACGATCTCTGTTCCCGTTGGAATAAGCCCCACTTTTAAGCGTGCATAGACCTCTACTGCCTTGATGCCACCGCTGATCAATGCGCCGAGGTCCACGGCAGATATTTTATGATCACGCGTTAAAAGCATTTCACCCACGACAAAGTCTTCACCCACCATCCGAACATGTTCCCATGGGTGGCTTGGCGACAATATTTCAACTAAGCTGTCGTCTATAATGTGAACATCTTCGATCATAATCACACTGTCATAAGGTGGCACGATCACATCGCCTGTATCGACGAAGATAAAATCATCGCCTAGGGTCAACCTCACGGGATGCCGCTCATCTGCCCCAACCGTTTTTTCGGAGCGAACGGCAATCCCGTCCATGGCTGATGCGTTGTAATGTGGGTTGGAACAGCTTGCATAGATAGGCTCTGATGTGATTCTGCCGTATGCCGCTTCCACTGGCAATGTCTCAATGGACCGACTAAACGAATGCGCTGTTTTTTCTTCAAAACATTGAAACGCCTCTTCCAATGTTACGGTTTTCAGATAGATATTTCTTTTCATAAACCCTCCACTATAGAAGATAAGCGATCAGTGCATCGCCTTTCATAACGCCCTCATGTTGCATCGGTACGACCACATACGCATTTGCATGTGCTAAAGCACTGACCATCCCAGATTTACCGTAGACGATATGCGCCGTTAAGACGCCATTTTCGCCCGTCTCACTGAGCCTTACCAGTTGATAGACATCCCGACCACTTGCTGCGTAAAGTTGAAAATCGCTGACGCAAGGCACGCCTTTCACAGACTGATCCAATTGATCCATCCAAGCGCGAATAAAGGGTTCAACCAATGCTTTTAGCGTTATAAAACAAGCTGCTGGATGACCTGGTAAGCCGATGACGGGCTTTTGATCAACCATTCCAATAATCGTCGGTTTTCCAGGTTTGATTGCAAGTCCATGTATAAACACATTTGATTCACCTGAGAGTGTCTCTATAACAGACTGTGTCATGTCTTTGGTTCCCGCTGAACTGCCACCTGATAGAATCACCAGATCGGCGAGACTCACCGCTTGTGACAAAGCGCTTTTAAGCGCTTCAAAATCATCTGCGATATGACTGGTCAGCGTAACGTCACAGCCACATGCGTAGGCGATGCTTTCTATAATCGGACGATTGCAGTCTCTAACTTGACCATAACTCGGTGTCTCGTCAACAGCCACCAGTTCATCGCCCGTGGATAATATGGCCACTCTTGGCTTTTTAAACACGTTAACGTGAGAGATACCAAGGCTCGCCAACAAGCCCATATGATGCGGTGCTAAGCGCCTACCTTTTGGTAAGACGCAATCATTTAAACGTACGTCTTCACCGATTTCTACGATGTGTTCCCCCTGCCTTGGCGTTGAAAATACGGCGACGTCTGGTCCCAAACGCTCTGTATGCTCGATCATGATCATAGCGTCAGCCCCTGTTGGAATTTCACCACCTGTTGGCACATACAGCGCCGCGCCGTCACGGATTGATTGATCCGATCTTTTGCCCATTTCAACTTGCCCTAGATAGTCAAGCAATATGGGAGATTGTTCAGATGCACCAAATGTATCGCTTGATTTTACGGCATAGCCATCTACCATCGACCGTCTAAATGCAGGTAGATTTTCTTTTGCATATAGGTCTTCTGCTAGGATTCTACCTATAGATTCACGAAGGGCGACGCGTTCATGTATCACGTATGTCTGAAACTTTTCGCTCATTTGCCTTAGCGCTTCATCCACCTTAACCACATTTAAATAGGCCATTATAAATCTCCCTTTTGATGCTGCAATGTTTGTTCCTTCAAAATCCATGTTTTACCATATAGCCGCTTTGCTTGCTCTAAATCATGACTCACGAGCAATAACGTGTGATCCGGTTGCTTGACATAATCTAAAAGAATCTGCTCGATGCTTTCGATGGTATCGCGATCAATGTTTGCCGTGGGCTCATCGAGGAGCAAGATATTCGGTTGCCAGACCAGCGCGCGTCCTAAGGCCACTTTTTGTTTTTCGCCTGAAGAAAGCGAATGCGCCTCACGGTGTTCAAGACCTCTAAGTCCCAGTCGTTCGATTATCTCTAAAACGGCTTTAGGATCTGGCCTTCCCACTTGACGCTTTAGTGTAAATGGGTACTGAATATTCTCAAGGACCGACCCACGCATCATATAGGGATTGCTTCCAGAATAGGTACACGTCCCTTTTTTACTTACGACCCCTTCATCCGCTTTTTCAAGTCCAGCGATGATTTTTAAAAGCGTCGTTTTGCCTGAGCCGTTCTCCCCGAGGATACAGTTACAAATATTTTTTTCAAAGTTGATATTTAGTGCTTTAAAAAGTTGTTTGTTTTTATAGCCTTTTGATATAAGGCGACATTCAATCGACATAGGATTTACCTCCCGTCATGTGATGCGAGATGCCATTGATGATGAGTGCAATCAGCAACAACACAAGTGCCATGGCGATGGATTTTTCATAAGCGCCCATGCTGTTATTCATCGTGATAAACGTCGTCATGACTCTAGTCTTCCCTCTGATATTGCCGCCAACGAGCATAACGGCACCAACTTCAGAGATGGCCCTACCAAAGCCAGTCATAATCGCAAGAAGTACGGAACTATGTAGCTCGCGTATCAGCAAAAACAAACATTCCCATCGATTGGCCCCCAACGTTTTAGCGAGTTCAAAAGCTTGCCGGCCTTTTTCTTTTGCCGTGCCAAATAGGATGCCGGTTACAATCGGGAGGACCAACAAAAATTGTGCAATCACCATCGCTTGAGGGGTAAAAAGAAGCTCATAACTTCCAAGGGGACCCTTCCTAGACAAGATGATGGTGACGAGCAAGCCAATAACCACTGGCGGAATACCCATGGCCGTAAATAGGAAGCTGCCATAGAGCCTTTTCAGTGGGAATTTTTTTATACCAGTATAGATGCCAAGTGGTAAGCCAACGAACGCGGCTAACAAAGTGGCGATGCCAGAGACCCCAAGCGACAGTAGAATGATTCTATTGATTTCAGAATCTCCACGAAGCAATAGTAAAAATGCTTCTTTAACACCCTCTATAATATAGGCCATGACTACTCCTTCGCATTTGGAACAAACAAGGGTTGTCCATATGTTTCAACGCCAAAAGCGCCAATTTTTTCCTGTGTCTCTTTAGATAACATCCATTCCAAAAACTGCTGTGCTTCATCTTGGTGAACATTTGGATTTTTATCTGGATTAACCACGATAATGCCATATTGATTGAGTAGATCTGGTGCATTTTCCACAACGACTTTAAGTTCGAGGTTTCCCTGCATACTCAAATAAGTGCCTCTATCTGATAACGTATAAGCGCGCATTTCATCCGCCATTTGAAGCACTTCACCCATACCTTTCCCTGCTGAGACATACCACGACCCATTTGGTTCAATGAGGGCTTTGCCCCATATTGCCAGTTCTTTTTTATGTGTGCCCGAATCATCCCCCCTAGAAACAAAGGGGTATTGCTGCGCTGCTATATAGTCTAACGCGCCAACGATGTCCTTCTGATAAGCCTCTGGTAACGGCTCTGTGCCAACAAGCACAAAATCGTTATACATGACATCATAGCGTTTGATGCCATAACCTTCTTCAACAAATGCTTCTTCAGAAGATTTGGCGTGTACCAAAAGCACATCCGCTTCGCCATTTTGACCCATTTCAAGTGCTTGACCGGTTCCAACTGCCACCACTTTTACTTCGATGCCCGTTTTTTCAGTAAAATCAGGGATCAAAGCATCTAAAAGCCCCGTCTGTTCCGTGGATGTGGTCGTGGCGAGTATGATGGCACTTGGTACGTCACTCTGTTTGTCACACCCTACAGTTAAAACACTGATTGCAATGATGCATGCGAATACCCATTTCAAACCCAACTGCTTCATAAAACCTCCAACTATTTTTATATGATGCGCTGTTCTAGCCACTCCTGTGGATGCCTATTCACTGGCTCTAATGATTTCCACTTCGTTTTCCAGTAAATCGATATACAGAATCTGTTCTCTATATAATGCCCCTTTGTTTAGGAGTACTTTGATTGTCTCCGCCACTTGATAGCTGGCGACACAGGCTGGCGTAAATGATGGGTTGCCAAGTGCAAGCTCGATGCCTTTTGACTTTGCTTGTGACAAATTCTCGCGAACAAAGGTATCTTCTGGAAATACTGTGCTCACTTGCCCATACCAACCGGCTATTGCGCCGTGTACACATGGTATCCCAAGTGCGCGACATGCCTCTAAAACGATGAGTCGTACGGCATTTGAATCCAGCGCATCCACAACAATATCATGGTCGCCAAGGATATTGAGGACATTGTCTTCATCCACATAGGTGGCGATCACATTGACCTGTATATCGGGATTTATGGCCTCGACCCGCTCTGCCGCAGTAAAAGCTTTCGATTTTTTTAAAGTCTGCATCAGGCAAAGCAGTTGCCTATTTAAATTGCTTTCATTAAACACATCGCCATCAACAAGTGTGAGACGCCCAATACCAAACCTTGATAACATCTCAATGACGTATCCGCCCAGACCACCGCAACCAATCACGCAAACAGACATGACCTTCAGCTTGTCTTGCTCTTCCTTCGTTATGATGCCATTTCGTTCGTATCGATCCATAGTGTCCTCCAAAAAAAAAATAGGGTTACTCATATTAAATGCAAGAATCTCGCCAAGCTTTTCAGAGTACCAATACGCGGGTTACAGCGCTTACTCAAACGATAGTGTTCTATAACAGCGCATAAAAGCAAATAAAAAAGCGTTCCATAACAGAACAATGTTCTATTGTGGAACGCTACTTGTTTTAATTGGTTTAATTGATTTAAGCCCTTATGCTATACTGCTCAATTTTACGATACAGTGTGTTGCGTCCGATGCCGAGTTGCTTTGCAGCTGTACTAATATTAAATGCGGTATCTTTTAAGATGCGCTCAATATGCATTTTCTCCAGCTCATCCAATTTTAAAATGGCTGTGTATACATTTTTCACTGCATCCTGCTCAGCAACTGGCTCAAGTGTGTCAAGTGGAACCAAGTCAGTGAATTTGTTTTTCCCAAGCTCTGGCATACGCCGCGTATTGAGCATCAGTTCGATGACGTTCTCGAGTTCACGCACATTTCCAGGCCAATCGTAGGCTTTGAGCTCCGCCATGTAAGCTTCTGGAATTTCCATGGGACTTTTATTGATCGAGTACGATACTTTATGATTAAAATGCTCAACTAACAGTGGAATGTCCTCACGACGCGCCTTCAAGGAAGGCAGGTGAATCGGCAGCACCTTCAATCGATAATAAAGATCCAACCTAAAATTGCCTTTATTCACTTCTTCATACAAATCCTTGTTTGTAGCCGCGATGATCCGTACATCGACTGTTAGTTGTGAATTGCTGCCCACTCTTGAAACCATACCTTCCTGTATGACGCGCAGAAGCCGGGTCTGCATATCGAGTGGCATCTCGCCTATTTCATCTAAAAAGATAGTACCACCATCGGCGATCTCAAATTTTCCAGGATTGCCGCCGCGCTTTGCACCAGTAAAGGACCCTTCTTCATACCCAAAGAGCTCTGATTCAATTAAGCTTCTCGGTATGGAAGCGCAGTTGAGGACGATAAAGTTTTTATTTCGTCTGTTGCTATTGTTGTGAATCGCATGGGCAAAGATTTCCTTACCTGTGCCACTCTCGCCAGTTAAAAGCACTGTGGACTTACTGTCGGATATTTCTTCGCCAAATTCAATCACTCTTTTAATTTGTTTGGATTTGCCAATTATTTGATCAAACGTGTATATTGCACGTCTTCCCATGATTTCATTTGCCATTTTATGCACTTTTTTTACATCTCTTAGCACCAAGATGACCGCTTCAAGTTTATCATCTTCACCTGCGATCGGGTAAGCGCTAACACTGACATAAGCCATATTCGGCAATCCAAATACTGCGATTTCCTCATTTTGAAACTCCTGTCCATGGCCGCAAGCCTCGACGACTTCTTCAAATCGGTCGAGATACCGCATCACGGGTTTAGATTTAAAGTGTCCTTCTGTGGTTTTAAAGAGTTGAAGGGCTTGCTTGTTTACGGTTTTAATGCCACCTGTTATGTCACATGAAATGATCGAAGCTTGTATGGAGTCCAGCAAACTCTCAATAAACTGGGCATTTTCACGAATCAAATGCGTTTTTGTCGTGAGCTTCATTGTGCTTTCGATGGCATTGACTGCCGCAACGACCATACCGAGCGTATGCGGGTGGACATTGTCAATATAACCCGTCAAGTCAAGGGTTCCGATCACCTGTCCGTTTTCAGCCCGGATGACTGCTGCAGAACACGTCCATCTATAGTAAGCGCTGATGCTGTGTTCACGACCTGATACCTGAACTGGAACACATTCTACAAGCGTCGTTCCCATGGCATTTGTTCCAATATTCGCCTCATCCATAAAAGCGCCAGGAATCATTTTTAATTCATCCGCCGCCGTTAAGATGGCATCGTCTCCGATAATGGATAGAATACAACCTTCAGCATCTGTTAAAATCGCAAAGAATTCAGACCCTCTAACAAATCCATACATTTGATTCATAAAGGGTTCCGCTGCCAAGATGAGGTCCCTGTTTTTGAGAATTCGGTCACCGAGTCCCGCGCCATCGATCACCTTTCGGCTATAAACAAGCGTCTCTTTGATCCCGTAAGACTTACTTCTTGCGCGTGATTTCGCAATCATCTCTAACATAAAGACCTCCTCTGAAGACTGTTCCTTTTTAGAACAGTATACCAACAGATTATGTCTTTGGCAATGTTTTGAAAAGTCAAACCTGTGATCAAAAAGACATGCCCTTCACCAGGTATTCATTGTTGGTGAGGGGCATGTCTTTTTGGGGTCTGATTTCAATAAACTTTCGAGATTGAAGTGGTCAAGCGTTCTCTAATCAGCAAATGAGTCGAATTGCTTGACACCATAACTCACTCACTTCGTTATCTCCATATAATGCCCATGTATCAATGAATCCTCTTGAAAATACAACGGATTTTCGAACGTGCCGATGTAGTCTTCACCGAGTAGCTTGTAGAGGTTCGAGCGGACCCCAAACTCTGGCAGCTTGCCCAGGATGTTTTTGCCATCGAATAAAAAGGCTACTTGAACCGGTGACGCGAAGTCGCCGTCAGTGGTAAAATCGCCACCTGCGGCGATGACGACGAGTGCTGCGAGCTGGCCGCCTAGTGTCTTCTGGATGTCCGTTGTATCTACGTCCAGTCTGAGCGGCGGTGCGGTGAGTGATGGCATGCCATCGTATTCGCCTGATGCGGCACCTGTGTGTGGAAGATTATAAAGTTTCGCCGCACGCTTGTCGGTGAAGACGCTTACAAGCTTGCCATTTTCGATGAGTGGCAACTTGTCGCCTTTTGTGAGGCAACCTTCACGGTCGAAGTACGGTTCAAAGGTCGCTTTGGAATCGCCCCATTGATAGAGGTTGACGCGGCTATCAAACAGCGTCTCACCGAGCTTGCCTTTGAAGAGCGAGCTGCCCGTTGCGTAGTTCTCTCCATTTAATGAACGTGCAAGGATACTCGTAAGCACTTCAAAATCCAACATAAATACAGGGAGTTTATCGCCTTCAGGGAGTGACACTTTTGTGCGGTAGGCATTTAGGATTTCGTGGTTTTGTCGCCAAAAGGCATCTCTATCAAATGTCCTGCCTTGATAGACGAGGAACCCGTCAAAAACATTTGGACCACCCTTTTCTTTGAGAACGAGACTTAAGCTGAAGAGGGCATCTTCGTAAGTGAGATGCAAACCTTCAGTGTTTCGCATCTCGACTTTCTTTTCACGGATGCCCACATTTTCAAAGAAGTCAAAATCCGTATAGTTTGTGCGAAGCTCTTCTAGGATGGCTTCCGTATGGTCGATCATTGTCTTTGCAGTCATGGGATTTTCGTTATAGTTGCGAGCCTCGACGTGATTTGATTCGAGTGCATAGTCATAACTTATGTCCGTTGCGAGGTTCTCGATAGCGCGCTCGATGAGCACGTCATCCGGGATATCGCCAACGGCACCTGAGATGCCAATCTTGCCGCCTTCATAAACTCTCACGCCTTTTTTGACGATGTCTTTCGAGCGGACGGCTTCAATCTTACAAGCTTGTATTCTTAGGACAGTCTCCTTTTCAGAGACGGTTATAAATTCTTTTTTCACAGCACACCTCCTGGATTATTGTACGTTCATGCGTTTCACGCGCGTGTATGGGCCGCCGAATCCAACTGGAAGCGGGTACTGCTCCATCTTGCCACAGCCGCCGCCGACAAAGCTGAGCAGTTCAAATTCGCTGCTGACGGCATCCACTTCGCCGAGGGTCTCAAAGACGTTTCCTGTAACGACTGATATCTTCACAGGGGTTGTGATTTGACCGTTTTCGATCTTATAAGCGCGGTTTGGTGCGATGGTAAAGGTGGACATGCCCGAGCCGTGCTTGATGTTTTCTATATAAATGCCATTTTCAATCTCAGCGACAATCTCACTCAGTGGTCTCGTACCCTTTTGGATATACGTGGTCGTCATGCGTACGATGGGCTCAAATTCAAATCCGACTGCCCTTGCATTGCCTGTGAGGACTTCATTCAGAACCGTCGCCGTCGCCGTGCTGTGTAGTCTGCCTGTTAGTGCACCATTTGTGACAATGTACGTCTTATCTGCTTTGTTGCCTTCGTCGTCAAATGGTGAATAGCCATTGCCTGTGACATGTCCATCGTCGATGATGGTGAGTAGGTCTGCGCCGACTTTTTTACCGAGTGCCCACTCGGCCTTCATCGCAGGATCGCCAACCATAAAGTCCGATTCGCTCTTGTGTCCAAAGCTCTCATGTGTAAAGACCCCTGTCGTTAGCGGACTCATCAGAACCACATATTCACCCGGTGCGACGGGCTCAGCATTTTTTACAAAATGAAGGGTCTTTTCAAGCTCTTCCTTCACATAATCCTTGATATCTTTGATGTCGTCAAAGGTGATGCCCGCCTTCGAAATGCTGCTCTGGTCCTTTTTGTCACCATGTGCAAGCTCAAGGTTGAAACGGATGCCGCACGTTTGATTGTCGAATTTGACTTCAGTTCCTTTTGAGGTATAAATCGTTTTCACAGTGCGGTTGTCCACATACATCGCCGTGTGATGGACGATGGTGGGATCGTCTAATAAGTCGAGGTAGCCACTGAGGCACGTTTGCTTTTCCATAATTGGGATGTCTTCTACTGAGTTATCTGTGTAACTTAGAATCGTCTCGTGATTAATCTGAAAGCGTTTCACGATTGGGTGCTCAAGAATTTCAAGGTTTGCGGTGCCCATCTCAGCTAGGGCGTCAATCTTGTCTTGAATGTGATCGATATCAGTTGTGGCGCTGTAATACCAGCGATTGCCGTCAAACACTCTGATAAAGGCGCCGATATTGCGCCTCACTTTTTGCTCTTGTAGGACGCCTTTTTTAAAGCTGATTTTCGTGTCAAAGACTTCTTCTATGCGCACGTCCGTGTAAAAATGCTCTAGAAATTTGTACATACGTGTCCTCCTGTGGTTAGATTTGTATCGAACTAAGATTATTATACATGACATTCGAAAATCTTTGATTAAATTTGGGTTAGAATTTCTTTATAATTGTGACTTTTTAATGATGCAATTTGTTTAGTTACTCGGCACGTGGTTACTTTGATGAAGAAATCATTAATACAATCGAGTCTCTTGGATGATGCTGTGGTTGAAAGGGTGAGCAAGAAATGTTAAAATGTTGAAGCAACAACCTCAATTCTTCGTAAAATACATCAGAATAGCGGATTTAATTGCAATTTGAAAATTGACGTAGAATTTAGGTATATTAAATGATAATAAAACAAGAAAGGAACTTAGATATGAATAAATTAAAAAAATCTGCCCTTTGCATTTTGATTTTGCTCCTTTTTTCATCAGTACATATCCCATCATCTGCTAGTGCCCAAGCTCCTGCAGGACAAATTGGCTTCAGATTTAATGGAAAAGATCTCACTTGGGATGCAAATGTTTATGGCAGCTTGATTAAAAAAGAGGGCAGAACTTTCGTTCCTCTTCGTATCGTATCTGAGAAGATTGGCTGTGAGGTTATCTGGCACGAAGATACAAAAACGGCTGAGATTACTCAGGGTGATGTCACCATAAGCTTTACGATCGGAAAAAACTTTGTCCAAACTCAACAGGGGTCTCTTGAAATTGATGTGGCACCTTATGTTTCAAATGGCAGGACTTATGTGCCTATGCGTGCTCTTTTTGTGAACTTAAACTACAACGTATTAGCCCTTAATCCAAGTATGGAGGGTAGTCTAGATCAAACAAAAGATTTCTACGTCATAGTGAACTCTCCTATCGTCAGTTTCATGCGGGATAACGATGGCAGTGATGTCGGTAGCCAGTTTAATGTCACAAGTGGAAACGAATTGATGTTTAGAAATGGTAAAGCCTATGGTGATGCCTCTTTAATTAGAAGAATATTACTTGATCGCGATTACTATGATGCCATAAAAGACACAGACTATTTAGATACCATTATCAACGGAAAACCTTATGCTGAATTGGTTCCTCTTCTAGAGTCGCTTGGGCTAAGACCCATCTTTCAATACCTGCCGTCATATGACGGCAGTATCTATTATAATTCACATAGACTTTCTTCATATTCAGAAAACTTTACGAATTTAAACTATTATGAGGCGCCTCAAGCCATTTTCGGTAAAGACGGAAAGAGCAACAGTTACGTAAAAGATTATAGCTTTAAAGATGATGTTAATATTCAAGCTTTGGTTGCAAAATTTGCTTTAGATATGGAAATTTATATGGGTCAATCTTCGATCTATATAGGCGCTTCAAACGATGTTGATGGTTTGCGACATGCTTACATGAGAATTTTCAATCAATATCCAGATATGGTTGTCGTTAATATTGCTGGTTTTAACCAACTCGGCGTTCCCGAGGCAACTTTGACTGCACTCACTTTATTTGCAAAAACGCATGCGGATGGAAAAGAAATATACGCTATGCTCCTCGACAAATCAGTCCCTAATGACGTCTGGTATACTGCAAAAAACGGCACTGAGTTTATCTTTACAGATTCCTATTTCTATAATGGACTCGATATAAGAATAAAAGCAAAGTAGATAAAAGAAAAAAGACAAAATGCTGATTCTGCATTTTGTCTTTTTTTCTTTTTGTCGTTATTCATTAGGTTGTTTTAAACTTTCTCAATTTGAGTCGTAAGCGTCTGAATCGGACATACAGCGCACCACGTTCTCGGTTTATACAAAATGCCCAGAATGATTCCAATTGCTGTTGACGTGAACATGATCGAGTAAATTCTATACCCCAGGTGTGTGATGACATCGGGAACATTTAAATCGAGAAGCTGCGGGAGCTGAAACGGTACTTGAAAGGCGATCAAAAATCGTATAAAAGCCATCGGTTCAAGACGACCAAGCCCCACCATCACTGTGGACATGATCACAAAACCGAGGTTGATACAGAAGTAATTTACGACCAACTGTTTCGTCTTCGCCGTGAACAGCCAGTTAGGTGGTTTCATCCCAAGCGAAAGCTTCGAAAAAACCTTCGTAAAAAGCGCTGCACGTGGACAATAAGCCTGGCACCACAGCTTCTTCCCTGTTTTCAGATACAGCACAAATGGCGTCGCCATACATATAAAACCAAGTAGCGCAAAAGTTATATGAACCATACCCAGTATAAAAAATAAGATGGTCCCTAAAAATAGCCAGTCCATCCACTTTATTTGCTTCATCGAGCGCCTCCAGTTTTTTATATAGGATAACGCATATTTACTTTTTATGCCGTGATTCAGTCACAGAAAGCCATATCGTGCATGATATTGCATAAAATTCATACTAATGTTAAACTGTATTAAAATGAAAACGCGTTAAATACATAATAGTCACAATCATCAGTTATACACCCATTATATATAGAAACTGCATAATTACCTCATTTACAAAAAAGGGGGCATACTATGAAAGATAATTATTTGAAAACTGAGCTATATAATTTGATGCGTGACGACACCCATATATTTGAATTTATTCAATCAGGTTCCTTAGATGGCATTTGGTATTGGGATCTTGAAAACATCGAAAATGAATGGATGAGCCCCAAATTTTGGGAAACACTTGGTTACAACCCAGAAGAAAAGAAGCATTTATCAAGTGAGTGGCAAGGCCTTATTTTTGAGGATGATTTAAAACTAGCCGTAGACAATTTTAACAGACACCGTGCGAATCCGGATTGCCCATACGATCAAATAGTAAGATATAGACATAAGAATGGATCCACAGTTTGGATCCGATGTAGAGGTTTAGCGATCCGAGATCAAAACGGAAAGGCAATTCGCATGTTGGGCGCACATTCTGATATAACGGATTTAAAAATGACAGAACTTGAACTATCTAGATTAACAAACGAATATGCAATCGTGTTCAATGGGACGCAAGAAGCTATGTTTTTAATAAAAGTCTTAGACAATGGCAACTTCCAGTACGTTCGAAACAACTTTACACATCAGTATAAAACAGGCATAACACTCGATCAAATAAGGAATAAATCACCCCAAGAGCTATTGGGCAAAGAACTTGGAGATATTGTAAGTAAAAACTATAAAAAATGTGTGATCAGCAAAAAACGTTTCAACTACGAAGAATTATTAAATTTTCCAAGTGGCGAATATCTTTGGTCAACAACATTATCACCTATCATTGAAGGGGATCGCGTCACGCATATCGTAGGTTCTGCATCAGATATTACTGAACGCAAAAAACTTGAACTCGAACTAGAGACATTTGCAAATTATGATAAATTGACTGGACTCCCAAATAGAAGATTGTTCTTTGAAAGATTAGATCGAATGGTACTGGAAAGTGAACGTGATGGGCATCAGTTTGTCCTACTTTTTCTGGATTTGGATGGCTTTAAGGATATCAACGACAACTACGGTCATGCCATTGGCGATGAGGTCTTAATCACCGTCGGCAATCGACTTTCAAAGTGCATTCGAAAATCCGATACGGTAGCACGTATGGGTGGCGATGAGTTTACGATTATTATTCGCAACAATGAAAGTAAAAAAATCATTACTGAAATTGTTCATAAAATTCACAAAGCCCTTCAAGAAGTTATAACGATTGGCGACTTGGCATGTAAAGTAAACGCATCCATCGGTGCCGCTATATATCCTATTAATGGCAAAGATAGTGAGACTCTATTAAGGAATGCCGATTCAACCATGTACGATGTAAAGAAAAACATAAAAGGTGGCTTTGAATTTTCTAAGAAACAATCATAAAAAGTTGCTTTATACGCTCAAAAGGTCCTAAATTCGCATGTGAATTTAGGACCTTTTATTGTGTTCATAAGTAGCGTTATAACTGCTTAAATTTCTCAAGTGCCTGTGCTGATGAAGAGCATTTTGCCAACAACTTTACGCGATCAATTTAAGAGAATCGCACACACAGCTTGATGTTCCAATCAAGTAGAGCATCAGATGTAATAAAAAAACAGGAGATTGCCGACCTACCGGCAGTCTCCTGTTTGCGTTCAATATCCTGAACTAAAATGAAGGTGGCGTCATCGCCCAGATACTATGGCTCTCGCGATCACCAATGTTGATATATCTGTGTGGAATAGAAGAATCAAATGAGATGGAATCCCCTTCACCCAGGTAATACTCATTGCTTCCAACTTTTATTAGTAGATGGCCCTTGAGTACATAGCCGCATTCTTCACCCTCATGGGCGATTAAATCTGTATTTGAGGATTCTCCACCCTTCAATATGATATACAAAAATTCAATATTTCGATTCATATCTGGTGTAAGAAGTTCATAAATACCCGTTGATTTATCGATTAGAAGCCGCTTACGCTCGTCTTTTCGTACAACTGGGTTCGTATGTACCGTGGGTTCATCATCAAAAAAATAGCCCACACTGACGTTCAATGCCTTAGCCACTTTATAGAGTGCCGTGACTGATGGGACGACTTTATCATTTTCGATCTGACTGATCAAACCCGTTGAAACACTAGCTTTTTCAGCCAACTCTTTGATGCTGAACCCAGCTTTTGTTCTAAGTGCTTTAATCTTTTTTCCTAAATCTATATCCATAAATATACCTCGAATTTGCTTTTAATTCATTATACAATAGAATCAAAAAAAATAAAACTGAATTCCACGTTCAATATATTGAACTAAAGTTCATTTTATGATACATTGTTTTCAGGTAAACAATTTGTTACGAAAAAGACAAACTATACTTGGGGGTAAAAGTTATGAAACAAACGTTGATTGCAGCAGACAACATTTGGGTACTTTGGGCGATTATAGCTGGATGGGCTTATGTGAGCATCTGGTTAGAACAAAAGTACAATTGGGCTTCAAAGATAACAGGCGCCATCATCGCTTTAGTTGGTGCCATGGCACTATCAAATTTTGGCGTTATTCCTACCGAATCACCCGTATATGACACGATTTGGACTTATGTAGTGCCTATGGCTATTCCAATGCTACTCTATCAAGCAAATATCAAAAAAATATGGAAAGAATCTGGTCGAATGCTTGGTATCTACCTCATCGGTGCAGTGGGCACATGTCTTGGCGTCATCGTGGCGTTCTTTGCAATTAAAAGTTTCGTCCCTGACCTTTATAAAGTAGCTGCCATGATTTGCGGCTCGTATATAGGCGGTGGCGTCAACTTCGTTGCCATGTCTGACGCATTCGGTGCAGCTGGTGAAGTCGTATCTGCAACCATCGTTGCGGACAATATGGTCATGGCGATGTACTTCTTCGTTCTTATGACAATTCCTGCAATGGCCATCTTCAGAAAACTCTACAAGCATCCCCATGTTGACGCGGTTGAAAGCAACGTCGGCGTAGATGAAAACCTTGCAAGCAAATATTGGCAACGTAAAGAAATCTCACTTAAAGATATCGCATTTGCTTTTGGTAGCGCTGTCGTCATCGTCGCCATCAGCATCGAAGTAGCAAAATTCTTTGCAACAAATATACCAACAGACAACGAATTCTTAAAAGTACTGAACAGTTTATTTGGCAATAAATACCTCTTGATTACAACTTTTTCTATGCTTCTTGCCACTTTTATGCCAAAAACCTTTGGCGATGCAAAGGGCTCTCAAGAAATCGGTACTTTCTTAATCTACTTGTTCTTCGTAGTTATTGGCGTTCCCGCTTCAATCCCACAAATTATTCAAAATTCTCCAATTCTTCTCGTCTTCTGTTTGATCGTCGTATTCATCAACCTTGCAGTCATCATGTTTATTGGTAGATTGTTCAAATTCGACCTCGAAGAAATCCTTATCGCTTCCAATGCTAACATCGGCGGTCCTACAACTGCTGCAGCTATGGCGATATCAAAAGGTTGGACAAAACTCGTTGCACCTGCGATGCTCGTAGGCGTTCTCGGTTATATCATCGGTAACTATTTTGCCATCATCATCGGCAATATGCTTTCAAAACTATAAGGAGTAGACATGGCAAAAATATTTGATGGCCACGGCGATATTTGGAACGATGTCGTCAAAAAAAGAAGCTCTGGCGAAACACACGTTATTCAAACGCACCATCTTGATAAATTTAAAAAGGGCCAAATCGCAAGCGGCATCTTTGTCGTTTGGATTGATACACCTCCTGACAACAAACCTGAAAAACGGTTCAAGGAAATTGTGGATGCTATGAGGGCCGAGCTTACCGAGAACGCTGACCAACTCCATGTCGTTAGACACATGGAAGACTTCGAAATCGCCGCATCACTTGGTAAATTTCCAATTGTGCTCGGGATAGAAGGTTTGGATGGGCTAAGTGGACTCGAAGCGCTTGAGGCAATGTACGATATCGGATTCAGACACGCCTCACTGACTTGGAACACTGCCAATGCCTTTGCCACAGGTGTAAAAGCCAACTCTGAAGAAGGCTTGACAGCTGTTGGTATAAAAACCATCCAATGGATGGAGTCAAAGGGTATGCTCATCGATGTCAGTCACCTCAATGAGAAGAGCTTTTGGGATGTCGTTAAGTATGCGAAAAAGCCATTTATCGCCTCACACTCAAATGCTAGAAAACTCTGCGACGTACCTCGCAATCTAACTGATGAACAAATAGTCGCTATAAAACGCGCTGGTGGACTGGTTGGTTTAAATGCTTTCCGAGAATTTATCCACACGACTGAATCCAAGCAGACACTTTCCTACTATGTCGATCACATCGAATACATGGTGAATCTAGCCGGTATTGATCACGTAGGTTTGGGCTTCGATTTTGTCGACTACCTCGATGAAGATGCCATGGGCACTTTCGCTACTGGCGGACTCAAGTATACTAAGGATCTTGAAAATTGTACGAAGGCACAAGGTATCGTCGAAGAACTTGAAAATAGAGGTTTTTCAGCAGATGACATCCATAAAATCTGTTATGGCAACTTTATGCGCGTTCTTTCAACTGTTATATAATATGACCCAAAAAGGAGTTATTGCTTTACGCAAGGCTCCTTTTTTGATGCATTTAACGGATATTGATTTTTAATGACCTATAATAATAACTGTATTAATAACAAGTTTAACGTATAATAGTAATAGATTACTAGGGCTAATTTCCCATTAAAATAAATCAGGAGGTGTTCGTTATCAAATATAAATATAGAGTAATTACCATATCTTTAATTGTTCTGATCTGCGCGATAATTAGCTATGTCTATTTGATTTCAACAGATGAACTAGCTGAACTATATAAAGAACAAACCTTGGAAAGTATCAAAGATACTAAGAAAGCCTTTTTGAAAGATACCGTCAACAACCTCATCGGCGATATTGACTTCTTGCGCGATGAACGTTATATGTTCTATAACAACCTAGTCTTGGAATCGACTAACCGCTTCGAAAATTTGTCAGATATATCGAACGACGCGTATCTTAAGTTAATCGGAACATATTTTAGCGAGCAAACCTCTGGTATAGAGTGGACAGTCGTCGTATGGGATACCGTGACTCAAACAGCCGTGTATAACCCACTTGAACTCACAGTGACGGATTGGAATCAAACGAAAGATGCGCTAACTTCAGAGCTTGCATCCTTTCAAATCACAAGTTTTAGTCGATATCACATGCTCATAGGCATCAGCAAAGTTGCCATTGATGCAGAGGTTCAATCCATGATACACGATAAAATTCATCGGATGTCTTTTTCTGAAGATGCCTATATTTGGGTCAACGAAGTCATCCACTATGAAGGTGGTAAAGATTATGCCATCCGAAAAATTCATCCAAACAAACCCGAAACGGAAGGAATCCTTTTGTCAACGGATATGACAGATATCAAAGGCAATTTCCCCTACCTCGTTGAGCTTGAAGGCGTTAACAATGAAGGTGAGATCTTTTTCACTTACTTTTTTAAAAAACTAAACAGCGACGTCATCGCAGAAAAGTTAACCTATGCAAAACTCTATAAACCCTATAACTGGATTATTGATATGGGGATTTACCTTGATGATCTACAAGCATTTGTCGATGACACAAGTCAACACAGCAAAGAATTGGCGTCTCGAACTATTTCTATATTGGCATTGCTATTGTCATTAATTGTTTTAGTGGGATTCGGTCTACAGATAATCGTCGAACGTTGGTCCTATCGACATTCTAAGACTAAACTTGAGGATGAACTAAATTACGATACTTTGACAAAAGTATACAGCCGAAACTTTGGCACAAAAGCTTTGACAAGATGCCTTGAACAATCTAAAAAAAGCGGGCACTTATATACAATTATGATGTTTGATATAGACGCCTTTAAACGAATTAATGATCACTATGGTCACGATTTTGGCGATATTGCTCTTAAAAGAGTAACTAGTGCTGTACTTGAACTGATTCGCGCCACCGACATGTTGATAAGATGGGGGGGAGACGAATTCATCATCATATTTGATGGTCTAAGAAAAGAAACGTCTGAAAACGTCGCACACAAAGTCCTTGAAACAATTTCCAATGTAAAGCTCGAAACAAAGGAAGGCATCGTCGTCATACCAACCATCTCGCTTGGCATCAGCTATTTTGATAACAGTGACAAAGATTTCAACGACGTGGTTAAACGCGCAGATTTAGCGATGTACCATGCAAAGGCAAATGGCAAAAATCAAGTCTCTACTCAATTAATATAAAGCTTATATTAACTTAAAAAGGACCAAGATGCGACGTTACGTCTCTCTTGATCCTTTATTTTTGTTATTATTTATCTTTCTTCGCTTATACATATGCATCCACTTTCGTCCCCTTGCCAACGAAACGTCTAAGCTCTGCAATTGACTCTCTTGTATGCTCAGTTTGCTCAGCTTTTGCACGATCAAATCGTCTGAAGAACGCCCCGTCAACCTTTTTGGACTGGATGTACTCAGCGCTTGTCGCTTGCTTGATTGCGTTGTCAATCACGGATTGTTGTTCTGCTTTTGACTTTTCAGTTATCCTATCAAGTGCCGTCGTTTTTGAGGGCATGGCATTAAATGCCTTCCACATATTAGACAAACTCGAATCTGGGTTAAATCGATTCATAAAAGCCTCCAACACAACAAGTAATCACAGCTAGTATAACAAACCTTCGTTTATATATTCCCATATTATGTGAGAATAATCAATATTATTTTACTGAATTCTCATAGAAAAACCCGTCACATAAAAATTGTGACGGGTTTTGGGTTTGAATATACTCAGCTGTTTAGTTTTAAACTTTGAACTTGCGAATCATAGCCTGAAGACTTTGTGCCATTTCCGACAAGTCTTCACTTGCTTCAGCAATCTGTTCTGCAGATGCCGTTTGCTCTTCGATAGCAGCTGACACTTCTTCAGTAGATGCCGCATTTTCCTGAGCGACAGCTGAAAGAGTCTCTATATTTACCATGACACGTGTTTTATTAGCTTCCATTTTTACACTAGTCTGATTGATGAGGGTCACCATTTTCTCAGATTGTCCAATCGCTTGAGCGATTTGATCAAATGTCTCCTTCGTCAACTCAACACACTTTTCTTCTTCTTTAACGATGATTCCTGATTCATGCATCTTTTGAACAGCTGTCTCAGCATCTTTTTGGAGCCTTGTAACCATCTCGTCGATCGTTGTCGTCGTCGTTCTTGATTGTTCTGCAAGTTTACGAATTTCTTCAGCAACCACGGCAAAACCTCTACCATGCTCACCCGCTCTAGCAGCTTCTATTGAAGCATTTAAAGCAAGTAAATTTGTCTGTTCAGAAATCGATGTGATCATGCTACTCGCTTCACTTATTTTTGCTGAGCTTTCATTTGTCTTTTGAATGCTACTAAACACAACATCTGATGCGATAGCGTTTTCTTGTGTCTTTTGTGCCAAATCCGATACAACCGTTAATCCAGCGCTTACGAGTCTAGTAATTTCTGAAGAAGCACTTGCTAAATCTTGTGTACCCTTTTGGTTGTTTTCGATTTCGACGCTCAATTGTTCAAGTGCTGTAGCGGCATCCATCGTGTTTTTTGCTTGATCGGATGCGCCTTTTGCAATCTCATTGACGGTTTGTGCCACTTCTTCAGACGCTGTCGCAGATTGATGCGATGTTGCTGTCAATTCTTCAGAAGTTGCAGAAACGTGCTCTGCTGTGCTTGATACGTTGACTAAAAGTTCGCGTACGTTATTTGACATTGAAAATAGTGCCGTTGTCATTAGGCCGATCTCATCTTTTCTCTTTTCAATTTTAGAATAATCCTTTGTATCATCTTTAGTAAAATCAAGTCCCGCTTGTCTATTTACAATCTGTGTCAATGCAACAATCGGCGTTGCAATAGATCTCGCCATGAAAAAGGCGACAAGACTCGCTAAGATGATAACAACCGCTATGATACTAAGTAAAGTGATAAGCAATGCGTTGACACCAGCAAGCACTTCACTTTTGAATGCCGTATTAACCAGGGTCCAGTTAGTGCCATCTATAGGGTGGTATGCATTGTACAAATCGTTGCCTTTGTACGTGTATGAGCCTACACCAATTTTGTTTTGAAGCATTTCTTCAAAAGCTTTAGCTAGTGGTTTAATCGTTTCATCTGTTTTAACTGCTTCTATCGGCTGAAATTGTGTCATGACAAATTCTCTATCACCATGTGCCACAATAATACCTTTATCGTTGATTACATACGCATAGCCTTCATCGCCGAAGCCCATTGCATCTGTAATTTCAGATAAAGCGTTGCCATCGCGTCTTCCGATCAATGCGCCAACGACGCGACCGTTTTTCATAATCGGTACCGCATACATCAAAACAGCTGAATTGGTTACTTTGCTGATTAAGACGTCTGAGACATTCATTTCACCAGCAAGCGCTTTTTGGATATAGGTTCTATCGGATAGATCCGTCGTATCACCACTCGTTACATAGGTCGCTTGACCTGCTGGTGTCACAATTGCCATGTCCAAATAGCCAAGTCTTTCAACATCGCCTACTATTGATTCTTGTTGAATCTTAAAATCCATCGTCTGTGTTCTTGCACGATTAGCAATTTCTTGTAAAAGCAACAATCTGTCATTGACGATGATGTTGATTTTTTCTGCCCCGAGCTGCGTCGCATCGACCAACGCTTCTTCAGATTCATCAGTCATACTCTGACTACTAATAAATACCGAAATCCCACCTACTATGACACAAATAAAAACTGCAAAAATTACAATTAATAGCGTCACCTTTCTCGTTATACCACTCTTCATCTTATTACCCCTTTATTTTCTATGGATTTATATAACACTGCTTATCTCAAGACTGTCCGATTTAAAACTTATAAACTTGTTAATTAGTTAACCAAATATAACAAAAATATTGTTTACGAATTAACAATGAATTATACAACAGTGCACTATTTGTTGTCTACCAGTATTTATATAATTTTGTATGAACTTTTTATATCATTTGGTTTCTATCAAGATACCACGCTACCAATAAATATTAAGTAGGGTATTTTTTTATGAAGCGGGTATCAATATGACGCATGTTCTTTATAGAACTAAGTGAAAACAAAGATTGAAAGGAGACTATCATGATACATGCAACATTACTCAACAAATTTGAAATTAGCCTATGTAAAGATGAAGCAATAGCTGCCTTGCTTAGCATAGAAAACGACCTAGAAAGTTTAACTGCATTTGATATCAGTCTTTACGACAAAACCCATACAGCCATCATTTTTATGGATGTTCTGAGTGGATTTGTGACAGAGGGGAACTTAAGCTCTGACCGCGCACTTGTCATCCTTGATGCGTTAAAAAAACTCGATGAGCAAACAGAAGGCTTCAGTAAAGTCTATTTTGCTGACCATCATACGAAAGATTCAGTAGAATTTAACGCTTACCCACCACATTGTATTATTGGTACCCCAGAAACAGATTTTGCAATCAAATTTGATATCGAACATCCCAAATCCACCCTCATTGCAAAAAACTCTGTCAATGGATTCTTGGCCCCTGCCTTTTCAGAGTGGCTCGCCCTCCATGATCATATCAAGAACTACATCATTGTGGGTTTGGTGACGGACATCTGTGTCATGAACTTCGCCCTCACATTAAGAGCTTATTTAAATCAATGGAATATTCATGGGTCTGTCATCGTACCATTATCAATGGTAGAGACATTCGACCTCCCAGAAACCAACCATTTAGCCCCACTCATGAATCTATTTGCACTGTATAACATGAAGATGAACGGCATTCTATTGACCAAATAGATACAAATTGCTAAGCAATGTTGACATTTAATTTAAAGCGTGCTATCTTTAGAATAACTTAATAGTTCTTCAGGGCAGGGTGAAATTCCCGACCGGTGGTATAGTCCACGAACCGCTCACGCGGTTGACTTGGTGTAATTCCAAGACCGACAGTAAAGTCTGGATGGGAGAAGATGTGTTTTTGCTTTATGTTTATTTGCCCTGGTTATTTTTATATAGCCAGGGTTTTTTTACGTACAAGGTAGAAATTCAAAGTCATCAGTGACTGCTTTTTTAACGCCCTTAATCTGTTTAGGGGCGTTTTTTTATTGAAAATCAGGAGGTGTGTAAACCTTGAACGATAATACTTATATGAAACGCGCACTCGAGCTCGCAAAAAACGGCGAGGGACGAACAGCACCAAATCCGCTAGTCGGTGCTGTCATCGTCAAGGACGGGCAAATTATCGGCGAAGGCTGGCATGCAAGTTATGGTGGTGCACATGCTGAAATCATGGCCTTCCAAAGCCTTAAAGCGTCTGCAGAGGGTGCGACGCTCTATGTCACACTTGAGCCTTGCAGCCATTTTGGCAAGACACCCCCTTGTGTGGACGCCATCATCGCACATAAGATTACCAAAGTCGTCGTCGCCATGTTGGACCCAAACCCGCTGGTAAGTGGCCGCGGTGTTCAGAAGCTGACAGAGCATGGTATCACTGTAAAAACGGGCATTCTAGAATCCGAATCAGCCGATCTCAATGAACCCTTTTTGAAATTCATCACAACTGGTTGTCCGCTCATCGTCGTTAAAACGGCCATGACACTTGATGGTAAACTCGCTTCTTCAACAGGAGATTCCAAATGGATTTCAAATGCCGCATCTAGGCAGCTCGTTCACAAGATGCGAAACAAATACAGCGGCATCATGGTGGGTATCGGAACGGTGCTCGCTGACAATCCAAGTTTGACGACGCGACTCGTCATGAACATTGAGGACGTTGCAGCTGATACGATTCAACAGGCTTACTTGTCGCCGATGAACATAGAGGACGTTGCAGTTGATACGATTCAACAGGCTTATTTGTCGCCGATGAACATAGAGGACGTTGCAGCTGATACGGTTCATAAAGCTTCTGACCCCCACCGAATCATCGTCGATACACATGCGCGTACGCCGCTAGATGCAAAAGTATTGAATCTACCAGACTCGAAAGCGATGACCATCATTGCAACGACGAACTTGGCACCACTTGAAAATAGATTGGCACTCGAGGCGAAAGGCGCAACCGTACTGACGCTGCCTTCAAAGGATGGTCATGTGGATCTAAAAACGCTCATAAAAAAACTCGGCGAGATGCACATCGACAGCGTACTCGTCGAAGGTGGCTCAGAGCTAAACTTTTCTCTTTTCAATGAACAGCTCGTCGATCGCGTATTTTCCTTTATTGCACCCAAGATCATCGGTGGTCGAAATGCAAAAACACCTGTCGCAGGTGAAGGCATCGCCTTGATGCGGGATGCCATACAGCTAGAAAATGTAAAAGTCTCAATGATTGAGTCGGATATTTTAATAGAAGCCACTGTAAAGAAGGAGGATTTATGTTTACCGGATTAGTCGAGGAAATCGGAACCATTGTTAGCATTTCCAAGGGACTCAAAGCCTCAACCCTTACAATAGGGGCAAATTATGTATTAGCTGACGTTAAAGTCGGCGATAGCATCAGCACTAACGGCGTCTGCCTCACTGTGACGCAGTTCAGCAAGAGTCAGTTTTCAGTGGATGTCATGCCCGAGACGATGAACCGAAGCAATTTTGCCACTGCAAAGACCGGCATGAAAGTGAATCTGGAACGCGCACTACGCATGGGCGATCGGCTTGGCGGCCACATGGTTTCTGGGCACATCGATGGCACGGGTAAAATCATCGCAATAGATAAGGACGAAAATGCCACATGGTACACATTAACAGCACCTGCAAGCATCATGAAATACATCATAGAAAAAGGTTCAGTGGCTCTAGACGGCATCAGCTTAACCGTGGCCGCTGTGGATTTTGAATCGTTTAAAGTATCGATTATCCCCCACACCCGTGCGATGACGACATTGGATGCACGAAAAGTAGGCGATATCATCAACATCGAATGCGACGCCTTTGGCAAATACGTCGAGCGGATCACGGCCTTTAACCAAGTAAGTCAACACCAACAAGAACATGGAAATATGAAAGCGAAATCTAAACTGGATATGGCATTTTTAGAGCAAAACGGCTTTTTATAATAGGAGGACATATGATTTTCAATACGATTCAAGAAGCAATTGAAGATATCAAATTAGGTAAAATGGTCGTAGTCGTTGACGATGAGGACCGTGAAAATGAAGGCGATCTGCTCATGGCTGCCGACATGATCACAACTGAAGCGGTCAATTTCATGGCGATGTACGGACGTGGCCTCATCTGTGTACCGATGGTAAAAGACCGCCTCGATGCACTTGGGATTGGTCAAATGGTTGTGAATAACACCGATCCAAAAGAGACTGCATTCACTGTTTCTGTGGATGCTTTCACATGTACGACGGGCATTTCAGCGGAAGAACGTGCGATGACCATCAAATTGCTAGTCAATCCAAATGCCCGTGCCACTGATTTTAACAAACCAGGCCATATCTTCCCTCTTAAGGCAAAGCATGGCGGTGTGCTCGTACGCGCAGGCCATACAGAAGCGGCAGTAGACCTTGCTAGAATGGCAGGCTTCAGCGAAGCAGGTGTCATCTGTGAAATCATGAACGATGATGGCTCTATGTCTAGGGTACCTGAACTTACAAAGTTTGCTGAGAAGCATGGCCTCAAGTTTATCACCATCGCGGACCTCATCGCCTATCGTAGCCGAAATGAACGCCTTGTAGAACAAGTGGCAACATCAGAGCTGCCAACAAAATATGGCGATTTCAAGATGGTCGGCTTCAACAATCTCCTCACTGGCGAACACCATGTGGCACTAGTTAAAGGCGATGTGACGGATGGCGAACCGGTACTAGTGCGCGTTCATTCAGAGTGTTTGACAGGTGACGCGTTTGGATCACTCAGATGCGATTGTGGCGACCAACTGGCTGCGGCAATGAAGGCAATTGACGACGAAGGCAGAGGCATCCTCCTCTACATGCGTCAGGAAGGCAGAGGCATTGGGCTCATCAATAAAATAAAAGCGTACAATCTGCAGGATCAAGGCATGGACACTGTTGAAGCAAACATCGCCCTCGGTTTTCCTGAGGACATGCGGGATTACGGTATTGGTGCACAAATTCTATACCAGCTCGGAGCTAAGAAACTGAAGCTCATGACCAACAATCCAAAAAAATTAAGCGGTCTTGAAGGCTATGGCATCGAAATCGTAAAACGCGTAGAAATCCAAATGAACCACAACGAACAAAATGAATTTTATCTGAAAACAAAGCAAGAAAAAATGGGGCATATGCTCGATATGAAAAAAACTCAAGGAGGCAATTAATATGAAAGTATACGAAGGAAATTTGGTATCTGAGAATCAAAAATTTGGCATCATCGTAGGTCGTTTTAACGAATTTATCGGATCTAAGCTACTCGGCGGCGCACTCGACGCACTCAAGCGTCACGGCGTTTCAGAAGACAATATCGAGATTGCGTGGGTTCCAGGCGCATTTGAAATCCCTTTGATCGCTAAAAAAATGGCGAAATCACAAAAATACGACGCCGTCATCTGCCTTGGTGCAGTCATCAGAGGCGCTACCCCACACTTTGACTACGTTTCTGGCGAAGTGACAAAGGGCGTCGCACAAGCTTCCCTTGAAACTGAAGTGCCAGTCATCTTTGGCGTTTTGACAGTGGATTCTATCGAGCAAGCCATCGAACGCGCAGGCACGAAAGCGGGCAACAAAGGCTACGATGCAGGCGTTACAGCAATCGAGATGGCAAACCTCCTAGCGGTCCTCTAAATATGGATCGACAAGAAACGCTATCGCTAAATAATGGCGCGCGTTATAAAACGTTGATCTTTGACTTTGATGGGACGATACACGACACGATCCACGTTTATTTTCCAGCCTTTCTGAAAGGCTACCAATATCTCGTGGATCATGATATGGCTGAGCCGCGAACCTTTACGCCAAAAGAAGTTTCCGTTTGGCTTGGCTACAATAGCGATGACATGTGGAAAACCTTTATGCCAAAGTGCCCTGAAGTGTTTCAAAACAAAGCAAAATCAATCATTGGGGATGAAATGCGGCTGCAGATGGAAAGTGGCAATGGCATACTTTATTCTGATGCACATGACATTTTAACCAAGTTGGTCGAAAGAGGCTACAAGCTCGTCTTTCTCAGTAATTGCAGCGAAGTGTATATGAACACAGCCATAAAAGTCTTTGGACTCGATCGATATTTCCATCAGTACGTTTGTTCAGGACAATACGGGCAAATGCCAAAGTCTGACATACTAAGCGCTATCAAACACACTTTAGATCCTGAAATGGCCATCATCGGCGACCGCTTTCACGACATGGAAGCAGGCATCCAAAATAGCATCACGACAATCGGCTGCGCGTATGGTTACGGTGAATCTGAAGAATTAAGACGTGCGGATAGAATCATCTATTCCCTCAGTGCGTTGTTGACGCTTTTTTAAGTGATGAAATTGTATAATGCCACAGTGCTCAACTTCCACTGAAATAATAAAACCAGAGCAATTGCTGCTCTGGTTTTATTTGATATGACTCTATTAGAAAGGGTTACTCTAAATTTTGTGCTGCGTGCGCGCCTGCGATACGCCCACTTGTTAGAGCATATTGTACCGCGCTACCAGACATGTAAACTTGGTTATACAGTATCTTGTTGGCGCATTCGCCACCTGCATATAAGTTGCCGATGACAGAACCATCTGCTTTAAGCACTTGGAAGTTTTCGTTCGTCTTAACACCTGCAAAAGTACCCATCGTATTAGGATAGAATTTGATTGCATAGTAGGGCGCACTTTCCATGCTTACCAGGAAATCTTTTGTTTTGCCAAGTGCGTCTTTACCCGCTTTAGCACCCGAATTGTACGTGTTCATAGTTGCTACAAACGTTTCAACAGGAACGCCCATTGCTTCAGCTAAACCTTCAAGTGTATCTGCTTTCACGGCCTCTTCTGAAGGCAGAATCGCTTCAACTGCATCTACGATTGCTTGGTTTGCTTCTGTAGAGTCGACGATGACCCATGTTTTGTCTTGTTCAATTAACTTATTTGTAGCAATCGCATAATGTGTTTGCTCATTTGTAAAGCGTTCACCAGCGCCATTGATATAAACTTTTGTCCAGTCCATCATCATACCACCAGTACCGGGTACTTTACTCGCGATACCAAGACCGATTACCCAAGGCTCTTCGTAGAAGACGGCGCCTACCGCTTCTGCCATCAACATGCCTTCACCAGTACTACCGACTGAAGCTATGCTAAGTGGGTTTGATTTAGCTACTTCTGGGATAAATCGCTCAAGTAGCTCTGGGCTTTGTGCAAAACCACCTGTTGCCATAATTACTTTCTTCGCATTGACGATGACTTTGCCGTCTTTATTCTCAGCGATAACGCCGACAACATCACCTGAAGCATTGGTCATAAGTTCAAGTGCTTTTGTTTCTGTATAGATTGGTACATTGTTATCCACTAAGAATTTTTCGATATTTTGTGTGAGTGATGTGCCACCTTTTGTCGTCTTGTCACTAAATGCAAAGTGTAAGCGCTCTACTGGGTCTAGTCCAAAGCCCATGATCGCTACATATTCGTGACCAACGTAATCAACTAGCCATTCCGTTGTATAAATAGCCTCATCCATAAAGTAGTCTACAAAATCATAATTTGGATACATACCATCGGGATTGCTCGTCGCTTGACGTTCCTTCCAGAGAGTCATCCAAGAGTCTTTCGTATCAGTGATGCCTTTTTCAACTTGGAATTTAGTGCCGGTTGCAGAGATGCCACCACCAGACAATGCCGTTGATCCACCTGTTGCTGCCAGTTTTTCAAGAACAACTACTTTTGCCCCTTGTTCAAATGCTGAAGCGGCTGCTGCAAGGCCCGTTCCGCCTGCGCCAACCACGACAACATCCGTGTCAATGATTGTTTCAGTGCCCTTGTCGTCACCACTTGATGCTGTTTTCAGTAGAGAGACATCCCCGCCTGCTTGAACCACACAATCTTCGATTGCAGCAAGGAGTGCTTCTGAAGTCATCGTCGCACCTGCAACGGTGTCGATTGTAAGAGATTGTTTTTCGACGACTTCTTTGGCGATTCTTTCTATAGGAGCATCGCTAACACCTGCTGATTCAGCATGTTCAAGTACTTTAACAGAAACGATGGCATTCGCATCGAATACGACTTCAACTTTTATATCGCCGTTATTGCCTTTTGCAGTACCCGTGTAAGTCCCCGCTTTATAAAGCGACACTTCAGTCATTTCCTCATTCTGGCCAGTTTCTGTTTTTGCGCCACATGCCGTCAGTCCAAATACTAGTACAAAACATAGTATTAAACTAATTCCCTTCATCCATTTCGATTTCATCATTTCCTCCAATTATCCCCTTTTGATTTGAAGCTGTCTCAATTTGAAAAAATTGATAAATATTTAACTTTTCAATAGTTACGCAGTAGTGATTTTCCTATAATAACGTCTGCATAAACCATCCGCTTCTTGATTGCTTTCAGTTTATGCTCAAGAGTCGAGTCTATGTCAACCCATTAGATTGCATTATTTTTAACAAAAAAAAGAAAAAACCTCGAGTCACCTCAAGGTTCTTATTCTAATTCGTATATATATCAATTAACATGGACCATACTCTATGGTTTTGATGCAATCAATATCTGATAAAGTTCTTTATTATGTGCATTAGGATCCATCGAATCACAGTTAAATGCGGGACCGATTTGCGACGTTTCAACGAGTGTTAAACCCGCTTGCTTATATGTGTTAAGGATAGATTCTCTATCAAATGTCTTATTTTTTTGAACCTCTTGGCTATGAAAGAGTGAAGAGGAAAAATAAACGGCATCTTTACTTAGTAACGGTTTGATTTTATCATGCAAAGGCTTATTCGACGCCTCATAATATAGCCTTGACATCATATAGTCAACAGCCACATCTACTGATTCAGCTTTTAGTGGCAGTTTGTCGACATCGCAACATAAAAACAAGAAATTCGTATGGTTTTGATACATTTCCAAATTTCTTTTCATATCCATCAGCCTATCAAAGTCATAGTCAATCAATATATAAAGTGTGGTCGATGGTAAATTTTCTATGTGTTGCATCAAGAAAAAACCGACGCAGTTATCGAGTTCCAATATCACTTTTGGCATTGGTACATGACGCTGAACATAGTCGCTGAGAGACGTCAAACCTTTATAGATAAAATTGACATAGGAATACGTGCTCATTTCCAAATACTCTTGTTTAGTCGGCATCGGACATCCATTAACCAATTTCTTTCGAACGGATCGTGCATCAATGTAGGCACCATTGTTTATCTTGGCAACATACCCACACTGACAGTAGATATTAGCATCCATAATCATATTTTGTATAATCGACCCATCTGTAACGCTTATATTTGCACCACATTCTGGACAAGCCAATAAACTCAGAGCGTTAAAGGGGATCCCGAGTATTTGAATCTCTTGTGAGCCACCATCTTTCATATCTTTTATGGTCTCATGAAGGTACCCGTTCAACTTTGTGTAACGCTGTAGTTCTTCGGCAATTTCAGTCTTTTTTTTCTCAAGTAATGTTTTATAAATATTTCTGAAGACATCCGTGTTGGCACCACTCAACCTTTGAACGGCTAGTAACCTTTGAATCTCACTCAGTGAAAAATTCATACCTTTTAGCCTCAATATCATCTCGATATCTTTAGAATCCGTTTCAGCAAAATAGTATTGTCCACCGCGTTTTTCTGCGACTAGTAATTCAATGTCCAAATAGTACCTTATCGTATCTAGTGGTATATTATGTGCTTTTGCAAACTGCCCAATTCTCATGATTTTCGCTCCTTCTAACTGCGGTAAAACGGTGACAAATGAGTTTGATTGCATTTTAACATACAACGAAACAAACATCAAACCTTGATTTGGCCTGTTTGTCACGTTATACTTGTGTTACCTATAATAACGTCAGCCATCAAATTGAACATCAAATAAGGATGGCCACTCATGAAAAAAAGAGACTTTCAACTGATCGTCGGTATATTGGTTATCGCTGCTATCGGTATCTTTGCAAGCTTACAGCTTGCACATAAAAGCGATTCCGAAAACTATGTTGTGATCTATGTCGGTGAACATGAATATCAACGCATCAAGCTATCAGAACCCCAAACGGTCACTGTCGAGCAAAATGGACATATAAATGAAATTGTAATCAAAGAGGATCACGTATATATGCAGAGTGCTTCTTGTGATAACAAAGATTGCATCAAGCAAGGTATAGTGAGCCTAGACAGTATTGAAACCCGTATTACAGGTGGCTGGATAATCTGTTTACCAAATCTTGTATCTGTCGAACTACGACTAGCGGACTAATTTTTTCAAACCGGCAATCACATGCCCATTTAGTAAATCAATCAAGGCGTCGATCTGCTTTGACGTCACTTTGCCACCCGTGGTCATAGATAAGTTTCTAAGCGGCAACTCATTGATCATCGCGATGATCATAGCAACCTGTTTGGCATCAACATCTCCGAACATTTTATCAACTTGTTTACCTATAATCTTATAGAGTTGTCGGCCAATAATAGTCGTCTGGATCTCATTAATCGTCGTATTGCGATCAAAGTTACCCTTTAGAGCGACTGGATCATGAACAATTGCTTTGCCATATAGCGCTTCAAAGTCCATTTTTGTCACGTCCCAATTAGGCGTCACAGAATAATACTTGTGAAGCGTTTCTTTTTGGTTATTGAGTGATTCGTCAAAATTTGATGTCGAAGTGACTTTGATAGTCGCTTTAGACAAAAATTCTGTTGAAGAGGCGCCTACTAACAGCTCAAAAGTACCCGTCTCTACAACCCAATCCTCTAAATGAACATTGTAATACGCAAATGCGCGTTTATCACAAATAAATGTGGCTGTTTTCGTTTCCCCTGGCATGAGTTCGAGTTTTTCAAAACCTTTGAGTTCTTTGTCAGGCCTGAAAATCGTCGATTCAACATCTCGCACATAAAGCTGTACGATTTCTTTGCCTGTTCTGTCGCCTGCATTTTTCACATCGACGCTGATCTCAAGTGTATCCGAATCCAGCATATCGACTTTTGAAAGTCTCAAAGCGCTGTATTCAAATTTTGTATAAGAGAGCCCATATCCAAAAGGAAATCTAACAGGCTGCATTGCTTTGTCAAAATAACGATATCCGACATATAATGCCTCCCTGTATTCAACGCCTTTTGGCCCCATAGGGAAGTACTTTGATGCTGCGATATCTTCAAGAGCTAGTGGGAAGGTTTCAGCCAATTTACCGCTTGGATTGACATCGCCAAAGAGCACATCCCATAGAGCATTTCCACCTGCTTGACCAGGTAGATAGCATTCTACAACCGCTTTTGCAGATTCAAACCATGGCATGAGCACCGGTGACCCGTTGTTTAGCACCACAACTGTATCTGGATTGGCTTTAAGAACAGCTTCTATCAGCGCTTGATGGGATTTTGGCAAATCTAGGTGCACGCGATCAAACCCCTCGGATTCATAGGCATCTGTAAGACCAACCATCAGCACGACAAAGTCAACGGTCTTTGAAAGCGCCACGGCTTCATTGATCATGGCTTGGTTAGGGGTATCATCGAGTACATCATAGCCTTGAGCGTATGGTATAGAAAGATCCGTTCGTTCAATGTAGGCATCATAAGCAGTATCGAGTTTTGTCGTTGTAACAAGTGAGCTGCCTGCCCCTTGATACCTCGGTATTTTTGCAAACTGTCCGATTAAGGCGATGGATTTTCTCGCATCGACAAACGGTAAAAAACCATCGTTATTTTTTAAGAGCACTGTACTTTCAGCAGCAGCGCGTCTCGCCAGTGTATGTTGTGCTTCTTTATCATATATCGCATCCGATTTCGCCGCTTCTGTACTTTTAAAAATCAACTTTAGTAGGCGTCTAACGCTATCGTTGAGTATTTCAACATCCAATTCTCCTGATTTTACAGCAGATACGATCTGAGCATCTGTGAAACCACCCGAATATGGCATCTCGAGTTCAAGGCCTGCTTTTAGCCCTGCGACGCGGTCGTTGGTTGCACCCCAGTCCGTCACTATAAGCCCCTCATGTCCCCATTCTTTTTTCAAAATATCTGTGAGAAGGCCTTTATGTTCACTTGTGTATGTGCCATTGAGACGATTATACGAACACATAACGGTCCAAGGCTGCGCTTTTTTTACAGCAATCTCAAATCCTGTCAAATATATTTCTCTTAAAGTACGGCTATCGACAAAGGCATCGATGGTCATGCGATTGGCTTCCTGATTATTGACGGCAAAGTGTTTGAGTGACGTGCCAATCCCTTGTGATTGTACACCTTCTATCATCGCTGCAGCTAGTTCACCCGCTAGTAGCGGATCCTCAGAAAAATACTCGAAGTTTCTGCCACAAAGAGGCGATCGTTTGATGTTGATGCCTGGTCCCAAGATTACAGATACCTTCTCTGCCTGACAGGTTTCACCTAGTGCTATTCCAATCTCACCAAGCAGCGATCTATCCCAAGAAGCAGCCAACGTTGCGGCTGTTGGAAAACAAGTAGCAGGTACACTTGCATTGAGTCCGATATTGTCGCTATCATCCATTTGCTTTCGAAGCCCATGTGGACCATCTGACACCATTATAGATGGAATCCCTAACCGCTGAACACTTTTTAAATTCCAAAAATTTTTTCCTGAACAGAGTGATGCTTTTTCTTCGAGTGTCAATTGCTTAATAAGTGCTTCAATAGCTTCCACTGTAAGCATCGTTTGCCTCCCCTTATCGTATCTTTATTTAGTCATCTTACGCTCTTAAAAAAACGTAGCCGGCGTACACACTGCCACGATCGCAGGGTCAAACTGAGTGCCTGCAAATCGATGAAGTTCATCCAACGCTTCTTCGGAAGTTTTTATCACTTTATAGGGACGCTCAGAAGTCATCGACTCATAGGCTTCTGCTACTGCAATAATTCTTGCAATCAATGGAATTTCTTCACCTTTTAGTCCCTTTGGATACCCTAGACCATCCCATCTTTCATGATGGTATAGCGCATGTTCAGATAAATAAGCGTAGGCATCCACTGATTTCAATATATGATAACTACCTTCCGGATGTCTTTTCATCTCATCATATTCTTCTTCTGATAATAACCCTGGTTTGTTCAATATATTTTCGTGGATCGTTATCTTACCTATATCGTGCATCAAGCCTGCAATTTCTGTTTCATGCAGCGTCGCAAGGTCCAATTGCATCGCTTCCCCAATTTTTTTACAGAAATAGCTGACGCGATCTGAATGGTCTTTTTCTTGTCTGCTTTTTTCATTGAGTGTTTTTAAGATGACCTGTATGGTCAAGTTTCGCATGCTTTGACTTTCTGACAACTTTCTTCTATACATACTTTCTTCTGCTTTCGTAAAGACATCAGTAATTTTTTGATCGACACTTAATTTAGTGTCCCAACCAATGGACACTGACATGACGATGCTGTCTAAACGCTCTTTGCCGATTGAATGATAAATTCGGTTCATGATTTGCTCTGCTTCCGCATATGACGTTCTAGGTAAAAGTATAACAAATTCATCTCCGCCAACACGCGCTACAATTTCATCAGATCGACATTCGTTTTTTATGACTGATGAGACGCGCACTAACAGTTCATCCCCCTTAAGATGTCCAAACGCGTCATTGGTCAGTTTTAAACCATTGACATCAATCATAGCAATCGAAAAAGGCAAATTGCGCTCTGTGTCCAGTCTTTTAAGCTCTTCTTCAAAGTACCTGCGGTTGTAAAGTCCTGTCAACTGATCATGATAACTTAAATAAATGATTTTTTCCTGTTTTTCTTTTTTTTCAGTATAATCTCTAAAAATCAATACAACACCAAGAATACTACCTTTTTCATCTCGAATAGGCGATGCACTGTCTTCAATAGGCAAGGTATCCCCATTTTTTCGAATTAAAAGCGTATTTGAAGAATGTTCTATCTTCTCCCCTGTTTCAAGAACACATTGAACGGGATTTAAAATTGACTCATCTGTAAATGTGTCAATCAGTCTGAAGACTTCCTGAAAGTCTTTTCCCTTCGCCTTCTCAATTGACCATCCAGTTAAATTTTGAGCGACAGCGTTCATGATATCAATCTTGCCATGCATATCTGTAGATATAACGCCATCTCCGAGTGAGTGAAGCGTTGTCTGGAGGAGCGCTTTTTCCTGCCTAAGCTCCTGTTCAAGTCTTTTAAGTCTGGTAACATCTGTAAAAATCGTGACAAATTGCTTCGGCTGAGGGGAATAGACACTGACAGAGAAATATCTACTCAGCTCTCTTGAATAGTTGTTAAAGGTCAACGTTTCACCGTTTAATGCAACATCACCATACTTTTCAATCCAGTTTTTTTCAGTACCTGGTAATACCTCAAGAACCCTTTTGTTTATAATTTCTGATTTATTAAGTCCAGTAATTCTCTCAAAGGCGTTGTTGACATCCAAATAGATATAATCAATCGGATGCCCTTCTTCATCACATACAATCTCGTGCCTAGCAAACCCTTCCTGCATGTTGTCGAATAAACGCTTGAGTTGATTGTTTGATTTTTCTATACGCTTTCGGTTTTGGTTTATGAAAAACAAGGTGATGAGTATGGCAACGACACTCACTGCAAGTAAACTAGCTATTAGATGCAAATTATGGTTATCAATTTTAATCAATCATGACCTCCGCCTTTTATTAACAATTATAACGGTACCACTATGCTTTTGTATAGTTATATTCATGTAAACTGAGGCCAATTCATCTTAATAATATTTTTGCTTTAATGGATGAAAATTGGATATAAATAGACTAGGTTAAAACGTACTTAAAATGTTCTGGTTGCGATGCGCCAACCCTCACAAATGGCTGCAGTCCATATCTCGGATAAAAAAGAACGCCCCTCAAAATGAGCGATTCATTTGAGGGGCGTTCTTTGTCTATGCATCAATATTGATAAATTTCACTCTAAATCGTCCAAACACAAGTGCATATGATATGAGAAAACCGATGAATAATAACACGCTAAACAGCGCTATTATGAAATGTCCACCAAAGTCGGGCATCCATTTGAACATTAAAAACCCGATGCCACCAAATACAAGTCTTGGCAAGAACGCAATCATAATATTGAGGTTGTTTTTCACAGCAGCAGTAGGGTTTGACCAATTGAGATAAGGCCTTTGTATATTTATGAGAAGGTCTAACGTACTAAAGCAAAGTGTCGCCATGATGCTAAATACAAGTGCCAAAACGACATCTAAAGCACTGAGTGGCATTACCCAAATGGCTGCAAAAGCTAAGATTAGAGATGCGCCTCCATTTAAGATGACGGACGATAATATGCGCGTTAAAAGGTTTTCATTGACTGATATTGGCAAAACACGCGTCTCCCAAAAGGTCTTTCCTTCTCTCGTAATAACCGTGGCCGACAACGTACCCATGATGCTTGGCGCACTAATAATACCAGCATAGATGTAGACTAAAAAAGGCTTAAACATCGGATTCTTAAACGTATCTAGCGTCATCATACCCATGGCAAAGTAAATGCCAAATAGAAGTAACGGTACGAATATCGTAAGTACGATGTTGAGCAGAAATGTCGGATTGCTGGTGATGATACCAAAGTGGCGCTTAATTAGCAAATTGCGCTTTGAATGTAGTTTATAGGCCACTTTTCCATTTTTAACAGCCAATCCACCACCACGTTCTTGGTTATATTTTAACAAGGCACCTTTATATAAGCGACTTGCCGTAAGCTTTAGCACCACAATAAATGCAATATTTAGGAGCACATAAAATAGGGTGTCAATCCACGAGCCCATGACCATCTTCGTCAACCAGACACTCGGAGGAAATTTGCTGCCTATGAGGCCAATCAAACCTTCACTACTCGATACATATTTCTGAAGCGATTCTGGGTCCATTTGAATTCGCGTAAATAAAAGTTGTAAGACGATGATTGTGATGAGCAAGAGTACGTTACCTATGATCACCATGAGGTTTCTGTTTTTACGTCCGCCTACAAACGACATAAATGGCAGGATAACCAGTGTTGAAAAGATCATTGGCATAAGTGGCGTTAGCATGACACCCACGAATCCAAGTAGCAAAGAAAGTGGCTTAACACCGTCATAAAGGCCATAAAATCCAACACCCATACCAAACAACGCTGCTGAGATTACTAATAAATAGACGTACACCGAGGCGAGTTTTGAGAAAACCACGGTGTCATCTTTGACTGGCAAAGTTGCTATGAGCATTAAATCCTTAGCATAGAAAAAAACGGAGATAATTAATGGGATGCCGCTAAAAAATACGAACATCGTCGTGCCAACATATAAGTAGGTTAAAGTAAGTTCAGGATACCCGATGGTAGCAAACGAGAGATATAACTGTCTGACCAACTCAAAAGCTGGCATCATAATCAGTATAGGCAAAAGAATCATCAACTTGCCCATCCATTTATTCTTAATATTCAGTTGCTGCGTGTAGCGGCTAAAAAAATCCTTTAGTTGTATTTTCGTAAGAGCCCATAGTTTATTCATCTTTAGTCATCTCCAAGAAAATATCTTCAAGTGAAACGTCTGTATTGTTAGTGATTTCTTCAATCGTACCACATCCTATAAGTTTTCCCTTGTGGATGATGGCAACGCGATCACATAAGTTTTCCACAACTTCCAGAACATGTGATGAAAAAAGCACCGTTCCGCCTTCTGCACAATGCTCTTTCATCAAATCTTTGAGCACTTTCGCAGAATGTGGATCAAGACCGACATGTGGTTCATCTAAAATAAACAATTTAGGCTTTGGTAGTAACGCACCACAGATCATGAGTTTTTGTCTCATGCCATGGGAATAGGCATTGACTGTTTGAGTCAGTGCGTCATCTATTTGAAATAGCTTCGTATACCGCTCTATACGCTCTTTTCGATCATTTAATGTCACTTCATACATATCGGCAATAAAGTTTAAATAGTCGATGCCCTTTACTGCATCATATATTTCAGGATGGTCCGGTACAAATGTAAACCCTTTCTTTGCTGCAACAGCATCTGTCTTGATGCTATGCCCATCAATAAATATATCGCCATCCGTTGGCGCGATAATTCCCGTGATCATCTTAAGCGTCGTCGTCTTACCTGCACCATTTGGTCCTATAAACCCAAAAATTTCACCTTGTATGATATCCATGCTGAGTGCATCAACTGCTTTTTTATCTTTTCCGTATACTTTAGTAACCCCTTTAATCTGCAACATACTACCACCTCCAACCTCATTTTAGTGAACAGATATTAAAAAATGCTTAAATTTCTGATAAAAAGTAAAAACAGCCTCAATACTTGATTGAAGGCTGTTATATGTGTTTAATTTCAGTTTAAAAAATGCTCTCTATTAGTTCAAACGAATAGAACCACTACCTTCTTCACACGCATAGTACGCCGTCACAGCTGTACCTTCAATATTGATGTAAACATTGACATCACCGATTGTAGCTGGATCAATCCCCTTCTCTAAGCATCCTTTTTCGATTTGTTCGAGTATTTCTTTTTCTTTCAAGCTTGCCAAATCAATTCCGCTAAGCTGTAAAATTATGTTGGCTATCTTCATTATATAGTCTCCTTGTCGCTGATTTCTTTAAACCTATCCGTGTAAATTGAAGCTGTTAAACTTTTACCCAGCTATTTATATAGTAAACAAACGTTTGCAAACAATTTTAGTTGACACCGCAACTATAATCTTGTAAAATAGTTGCATGCACAACTAATAAAATAGAAGTTCTAATTAAAGAGGTGTCATATGAAACAATCAAATACAGCACATAGATCAGAAGTTGAACAAGGCGCAGATGCCTTTCATATTGGACGATTCATTTCGGTACTCTACCGTGCAGGACAATCTTTTTTTTCAGCGAAAGCTAGTAACTTCGACATCGGTGGCGGCCATATGGGTTTGATCTTCCATCTCTACAAGCATGATGGTGCAAGTCAAGACGAGCTCAGCAAGGCGCTCGAAGTAGATAAAGCCACAATCACACGTTCCGTCAGCAAACTTGAAGATAACGGTCTAGTTGAAAGACAGCGTGATACCACGGATCAACGCATTAACCGAATCGTTTTAACTGAAAGCGGCCATGCCGTTCAAAACGATTTGAATAACATCGCCTTAGAATGGCAATCGACTCTGCTTGAAGGGTTTACAGACGAAGAACGCAAAACATTGAATAGTCTCTTTGACAAACTCATGACCAATGCACGCGCTTACAAACACAATTCTTGCAAATAAAAAATAAGGATGAAATTATGTCAAATAACGAATTATTAAGAACCGAAAGCATCGGCAAACTGCTCTTTAAATTTTCTCTACCTGCGATAATTGGTATGATGGTTAACGCCTTGTACAACGTCGTTGATAGAATGTACATCGGTTGGATTGGACCACTCGCCATGACAGGGATTGGCCTTTCACTGCCTTTAATGGTCTTGATCATGGGCTTCGCTATGCTCGTCGGAATAGGTGCAGGCTCAAGAATCTCCATCAGACTAGGTGAAAATCGCAAAGAAGATGCCGAAAAAATACTTGGAAACGCCTTTACATTACTTTTCTTTATCATGAGTGCCGTCATGATAGTCGGTCTAACCTTTAAGACGGACCTTCTCTACTTATTTGGTGCCAGTGAGGCAACTATAGGCTATGCGAGCGATTATCTCACCATCATACTTTACGGTGCAATTTTTCAAGGTATCGGTTTTGGACTTACCGGTGTCATGCGTTCAGAAGGTAATCCAAAGAAAGCTATGTATACGACACTAATTGCGGCCATTATCAATATCGCCCTGGATCCGCTATTAATTTTTACATTTAACATGGGTATCAAAGGCGCTGCCTTAGCCACCATTTTCTCTCAGTTCGTCAGTATGTTGCTCGTGTTCCATCACTTCACCATTGGTAAGAGTAACTTGAAACTATATAAGAAAAATCTTAAGCTCGATACGACAATTATTTTAAGTATCCTATCAATAGGCCTTTCACCGTTCTTAATGCAAGTCGCTGCAAGTCTAGTTTCAGTAGTAACGAACAATGCGTTAAAAGCTACTGGCGGAGACATGGCGATCGGTGCCATGACGGTCATAAACGCCATCGTCATCTTTTTTATGATGCCTATCTTTGGTATCAATCAAGGTACGCAGCCTATTATCGGCTACAACTATGGGGCTAAACAGTACGGTCGCGTCAAGAAAACTTTGAAACTGGCTATTTTAGCAGGAACCACAATCTCAACATTCGGCTTTATTATGACTCAGTTCTTAACGGTGCCACTTATTAAAATCTTCAACAGTGATCCTGAACTATTAGCCATTGCAACAAAGGGAATGCGTATTTTCCTATGTATGCTTCCTGTAATCGGTTTCCAAATTATCAGTGCAAACTACTTCCAAGCCGTTGGAAAAGCGCCTAAAGCTATCTTCTTGAGTATGCTTAGGCAAGTGATCGTGTTAATCCCACTACTCCTAATCTTGCCAAGATTCTTTGGTCTGACGGGTGTTTGGTTTGCAGGACCTATCGCTGACCTCACAGCATCGTTGATGACAGCCTTCTTCCTTTTCCATGAAATGCGTCACCTTGATGAACCTACACCTTGATAAACACATAAAATAAATCAAATGAAAAACGGCTCGGTTCAACAAATGAACCTGAGCCGTTATTTTTTTTTGCGCGTCTTAACTACTTTGGACGACTGATCGTGATATCTGTCACATAGACTTTGCTGTCCATGGCGATACGAACGATGTTTCTTGCCACATCAGCAGGGTCCATGAACGTATCGACGTCGTATCCAGACTGTGTTTCCTTCCAAAACGGCGTTTTCATGCCGCCGGGAAAGATATTGATAATCTCAATGTTCTTGTCACACAGTTCATCGCGAAGTGATTCGAGATACCCTCTAGCGCCCCATTTAGCCGCATTGTAGATGGTTTCGTTTTTCTTACCCTTAAGCGCTGCTGTAGATAAAACGCTGATGATGCGCTTATCTTCATAAGGCTCTTCTTTAAGCATAAAACCTGTCATCTTCGAGGTAAACAGCATGAGGCCTATCATATTCGACTTCAAAACGTCGTCGATGGCATGTCTTGTGATGCCAGTTACCGGTCCATAATAGGTCGTACCCGCGACATTATAAAGATGCTTGATGCGTTTTTCCGACGTTTCAAGTGTTTCTATAAATGCGTTGACATCTTCTTCATCAGAGATATCCAGCGAATACGCCAATACATCTGCCTTAACCGAAATCTCTTTAAGCTTGTCTTTCGCTTCATCCAGCTTGGCCTGATCACGTCCTAAAATGATAACGTGTTCATCCATCATGATCAAGTGTCTGGCAATCTCAAATCCCAGACCAGAGCTTCCACCAGTAATTAAATGATACATTGGCCCCTCCTTATACTTGAAGAAATTTCCTAATTCCAAATTGTATGAATTTCATTTATCAAAACGGCTTGATTCAGCGATATTTACATTCGATAAACGGAATTTCGCAACTTAAAAGGTAATTATGGAATTTCCATGCTTATTCATTAATAATATACCATTCTATACTGGTTTCAAACAATCACAGCACTTCGACCTATTTTTCGAGTTTCATCAAGAGTTCGCCCGATTTGACAGCATTGCCTTCTTTCGCATAGATTTCCGATACGACTCCATCTGCTAAGACGACGACACTGGTCTCCATCTTCATGGCTTCAACGATGGCTACGACTTGATTTTCTTTGACGACATCCCCCGTTTTAACGAGAATTTTTACGACTTTTCCAGGAATGGACGAGCCGACTTCATATTTATTGTCTGGATCAGCCAGTATCGCTTCCTGCACTACCGCATCAAACTTAGACCCTCTGTCTTTAATTTGAACCTCACGACGGTTGCCGTTGACCTCATAAGTGAGCTTCACTTGACCAACACTGTTGACTTTGCCTATCTCAAGTAGCTTGACGATCAACTTTTTACCCGAAGCGATCTCAACTTCACACGTCTCACCTTCGTACATACCATGGAAGAAGACATCTGAACCAATTCTAGATTGGTCGCCATGCTCTTCCTTGACTTTTAAATAGTCTTCAAACACTTTCGGATACAGTGCGTAGCTGAGGATCTCATCCATTTCAAACGTGCGTTTATAGGTGGTTTCAAGTTTTACTTTGATCGCATCAAAGTCTTCAGGCGGCAGAAGCTCACCCGGTCTACATGTGATTGGTTCTTCACCTTTGAGCACAATGCGCTGAAGTTCTACTGGAAAACCACCATCTGGTTGCCCCATCATACCCTGGAAATACGATACAACAGAGTCTGGGAATGCAAGATCTGCCCCTTTTTCCATCAAGTTTTGTGGCGTGAGGTCATTTTGCACCATGAAAATGGCCATGTCGCCCACCGCTTTAGATGATGGCGTTACTTTTACGATGTCGCCGAAAATCTCGTTGACTTCTTTGAACATCTCTTTGACTTCGCCAAAGCGATGACCAAGCCCAAAGCTCTCTACTTGCGGCTTTAAGTTTGAGTACTGCCCACCTGGAATCTCGTATTTGTAAATTTCAGCAGACGTGGATTTTAAATCCGATTCAAATTGTTTATAAACTGGACGCACATCTTGCCAGTAGTCGCTGATTTCCTGAAGTTTACCAAGGTCAAACTGCGTGTCGCGCTCCGTATTTTCAAGTGCTGCCACGATGGCGTTCAGTGCAGGCTGTGACGTCAGACCCGACATGCTCGACATGGCTGTGTCGACGATATCCACACCGGCTTCAGCCGCCATAAGCAGTGTTGAGACGCCATTGCCTGTCGTATCATGGGTATGCAGGTGAATTGGCATACTGATTTCATTTTTCAGTGCTCTGATGAGCTTTGTTGCGGCATACGGCTTGAGTAGTGCGGACATATCTTTGATACATAGGATATGAGCCCCTGTTTTTTCAAGCATTTTTGCCTTGTCTATATAATACTGGAGTGAATACTTGTCTCTGCTTTCATTTAAAATGTCACCGGTATAGCAGATGCAGGCTTCAGCAACTTTGCCAGCGTTTAACACTTCATCAATGGCCACTTCCATGCCCTTTTGCCAGTTCAACGAATCGAAAATTCTGAACACGTCGATGCCGCGTTTCGCAGATTCCTTGATGAACGCGCGCACCACATTGTCGGGGTAATTTTTATACCCTACTGTATTGGCGCCCCTGATCAACATTTGCAGCAATATATTTGGAATCTTTTCACGAACGAGGTCCAGTCTCTCCCAAGGTGATTCGTTCAAATAACGGTAGGCCACGTCAAATGTTGCACCGCCCCACATTTCAAGTGAAAATAAATCACTTGCATGGTATGCCGTCGCAGAGGCGACCTTCTTGATGTCTACAGTACGCATACGCGTTGCAATCAGAGACTGCTGGGCATCACGCATCGTACAATCCGTAAGCAACAGCTTTTTCTGCCCATGAATCCAATCGACAAGACCCTTTGCCCCTTGTTCATCAAGGATATGTTTCGTACCGCTCAATGCACTTTTGGGAATCTCTTTGTCATAAACAGGGACTCTTGGTACATCGAACTCTTCCTTCTCACCTTTCGTCACATTGACGACTTTCTCACCGATAAATGACAGGACTTTGAACTCTATGTCAGCTTTAGGCGCGATTTCAAACAGTGAACGGTTTTCTGCGATGAAATTCGTATCGCAAGCACCTGCTATAAATTGTGGATGATTGAGGACATTAATCAAAAATGCGATATTCGTCTTGACGCCGCTGATCTTCATCTCGCCAAGTGCTCGAAGCGATTTTCTGACAGCATCTTCCCAAGTACGGCCATGCGAGGTCGCCTTGACGAGCAAGCTGTCATAATATGGGCTAATAACCGCACCTGTGAAGCCGTTGCCTCCGTCTAGTCTGATGCCGAAGCCCGAGCCCGAGCGGTAGACGTCAATTCTACCCGTATCCGGTGCAAAGTTGTTCGTTGGATCTTCTGTCGTAATACGGCACTGAATCGAGAAACCTCTCGTGACGACGCTCTCTTGATTTGGGATGCCCACCTCGCTGGAATCAAGTGCATGCCCTTCTGCGATGAGAATTTGACTTTGAACGATGTCGATGCCCGTCACCATCTCAGAGACGGTGTGCTCCACTTGAATCCTTGGATTCATCTCGATGAAATAGTGATCGCCATTTTTATCGACCAAAAACTCACATGTGCCAGCATTTCTATAGTTTACAGCCCCAGCGATCTTAAGGGCATCCTCGCAGATTGCCTGTCTTTTTTCTTCTGTTAGGGTGATGGCAGGCGAGTACTCTACGACTTTTTGATGCCTTCTTTGGATGGAGCAGTCGCGCTCATAAAGGTGCACGAGGTTTCCGTAGTTGTCGCCAAGCACTTGAACTTCGATATGTTTCGGACTTTCCAAATACTTTTCAACGAAGACATCTTCTATGCCGAACGCCTTCTTCGCTTCACTTTTTGCACTATGGTATTCGCGAATCAAGTCTTCTGCGTGTCGCACGATACGCATGCCGCGACCTCCGCCACCTGCAGAAGCTTTGAGTATAATTGGATAGCCACATTCTTCTGCCGCTTTGACTGCTTCCTCATCTGTGAGAATCGCCGCTTCACCACCTGGGATGACTGGTACGCCGACGCTGATGGCGACGACCTTTGACTTGATTTTATCGCCCAAGCTATTCATCATACTGGCGTTTGGTCCTATAAAGACAATACCAGCCTCTTCACATTTTTTAGCAAATTCCGGATTTTCAGATAAAAAGCCGTATCCAGGGTGGATGGCATCGACCCCTTTTTTCTTGGCGAGCTGTATGATTTCTTCTATGTTTAAATAGGCGTCGATTGGGCTTTTGCCCTTGCCTACCTGATAGGATTCATCTGCTTTTGTTCTGAAAAGTGACGCCTTATCCTCTTCCGAATAGATTGCCACCGTTCTAATGCCTAGTTCGTGGCAAGCTCTAAACACGCGGATAGCGATCTCACCTCTGTTTGCGACGAGGACGCGCTTAAATTTTTGCATGGTAACACCTCCAAAATTCTGTTAATAATCTTATAACCTTAGTTTCGATGGTTCAGTTTTGATGGTTCAGTTTTGATGGTTCAGTTTTTATATTCTATTATGCACATTTGTTACGAATTTGTCACGAACTTTTCCGATAAAAAATAATTTATACTTCGGATTTTATAAAATAGACATATTTTGTTTCCAATTGAATTGTTTAAAACTAGCATGACTTGGGGTATAATTGCTTCGTAACCCAAAACATATTGGAGGAAACCATATGAATCAATTATTTACACCTTTAAACATCAAATCCGTCACACTCCGCAACCGAATCGTCATGGCACCTATGTGCATGTACAGTGCCGATGAGCAGGGTTTTGTTCAGCCTTTTCATAAGACACACTATGCTGCACGAGCCATGGGCGGAACGGGGTTAGTGATCCTCGAAGCCACTGCCGTTGAGCCTAGAGGCAGAATCTCTGGTAACGACCTCGGTATATGGGACGATGCACATATAGAAGGCCTTAAACAAATCGTAGAAGAAATCCATAGATACGGTGCAAAAGCTGGCATTCAGCTTGCCCATGCAGGTAGAAAATGCAATGTACGAACAGAAACGGTCATCGCACCATCACCTATAAGTTTTGATTCAGAGGATCCTGAATTTAAAATGCCACTGGAAATGAGCCCCGAGGATATCTTGACCGTAACTCGAGCTTTTAAAGAAGCCGCCCGCCGCGCACAAGCTGCAGGCTTTGACGTCATAGAGCTTCATGGTGCTCATGGTTATTTGATCAACGAATACTTATCACCACTCACCAATAAACGGTCGGACGAATACGGTTATGCTTCTGAATATGGCACGAAATTTTTAAAAGGCATCATCGAGCAAGTCAGTGAGGTATGGCCAAGTAATAAACCGATCTTTTTACGAGTATCCTCCGAAGATTACGCAGAAGGTGGCAATACGCCTCTAAAAATCTCAAAAGCACTGAATGCGATTGAAAACATTGGCACAGGCGTTGATGTCATCAACGTCAGCTCAGGCGGCGTCGTACCGACGCGCGTGTCTTCCTATGATGGGTATCAGACAAAATTTGCGGAGATTATCAAAGATCAAACAGAATTTATGATCATGGCAGGTGGTCGTATCAGAACGTCACAAATGGCCGATGAAATCATTAGGAACGATCGCGCCGACCTCGTGTTCTTAGGCCGTCAACTCCTTATCGATCCGAATTTCACCATGCACGCCGCTGTGGAACTTAGACAAGAAATCGACTACAGCCCCGTTCAATACGAGCGCTGGAAGACGTCAAGAGCATAAACAGTTAATTATGCAATTTCCCCAATAAAGATTACAGGAGGTAGTATTATGAACATTCAACTGATTGTACATTCACAAACGGGAAATACATTATCCGTAGCAAGCGCACTACTAGCCGCAATCGAACCGGTTAATCCCAATATCACGCTCACGCATGTTCAAGCTACAAATGAACGCGAAATGGACAAAACTAAAATAGTCATTAACGAACTACCCGATTGTAACAGTGCGGATTTGATCGTATTTGGTGCTCCAGTCAGAGGCGCCAATGCATCGCCTGCTATCATGAAAACCATTTCCGATCTTAGTTCACTTGAAGGAAAAAAATGTGTCGTGTTTACAACAGAGTTTTTTCCATTTGACTGGATGGGCGGAAAACGAGCAGTTACTATGATGGAAAAAGAATTGACAGCACGTGGTGCAAAAGTGGCAAGTCATGCCATCATTCATTGGAAACGCAAAGATCGAGCGCAACAAATCGATCAATTTATCACAGCCTTCAAGGCTATCTTATAGGTGCTTCTATGAACCTCCGAATAAAAAAAAGAGCTGATTCAGCAGTTACGCTTGATCAGCTTTTTCGATTATATTGAATTAGTTTTCAACATACGGTTTATCTCTATAATAGTATCCCAGCAATAAATCGACCATGCGACCATAGCTCTTAACACCATCTGTTTCACCACTTGCTTTCAGATACGTATCATTGACTTGATCCGCGACTTCATTGGTCTTGCCTTCATATGCCTTCCAAAACTCGGAGTAGTAAGCCATATCGCGATTGAGACCCTCAGAGTAGCTATTGCGTAACGTCATAGCAAGTTCTGAATCCTGAGCATATAAGGCATTCATACTGTGAATCAATGCGAGTACGGTACCTGAATAGTTAAAGTCCTTGTCTGGATGTGAAAGTGCTGTTACGTAGGCGACGAAATTTGCTTCATCCTCTGGTGCGATGCCACGTTGGTGTGCCATTTCATGCAACGTTGTAGCTGGCAAAAGTAAATCTGGCACTGCGATATTGACATTGGCTTCAGCAGTATAAGGAAAATAAACACCTGTGATTCCCGTATAAAGCATCAATTCCGAGGCAAAGACGGGCTTGGGTCTACCATAGGGTCCATTGAGCGCTTTAACTGATTTGCCAATCGCATCGTAACCTTCATGCGCACGCGCAAAAATTTCTTTGTAACTGCCTAGTGATTCCATAACGCCTTCAGAATCCTCAATTTGGTATTCCCTCAATGTGTTTGCGGACTTAATCAGTGACTCGGTCAGTTCAGCAAGGTCCTGTGTGCTGTATTTCTGTACATTAAATGCCATTATCTCTGAAATGGACACGCGGTTGTAATTGAACCCCCACAGCAACATGAATGCCACATAGAGCACACTTAAATATTGTAGTATACGTAGGAGACTTTTAAACAAGCCACCTTTAAAAAGCTTAACAATCAATAAAATGGCAACTATTGGCGCTGCTAACACATGCCCATAGACGACAAATTCTGCAATAGAATATTTAAAAAAACCCGTTACCAAACTCATGAGTTCAATCGTCCATTTATTGATGCCCCTAGCAAAAAACAGTTCATAACCAACAGCGCTATTTTCAATACTTTTGGATATGATAAAAACTATTGGCACCAAAATAAGTGGAATAAGATCCTTAATAAGCTTATCCCCATCTATGACAACTTTTTTATGATTCGCTTTGACTGGTTTTTTTTGATCTGATTCTTTTAATTCGGACGTAGACATTTCAATGTTGTCCTTTCTCTATTTCTAAACGATAGAGTACCATTTCTGGACCCTCTTCTATTTCTGGATCCACATCAACTGCCCTACCTAACAGCTTAAAGTCAAAATCATCGAGGATACGCTTTGATGGTTCATTGTCAATATGCGTGATAGCATCAACGATACTTAGTGAATGATGCGCTTTAATAAACTGGATTATCTCTGCCATAACCTCTCGCATAATGCCTTGATGATGGAAATCTGGATGTAGTTCATAACCTATCTCAGCTTTCACTTTCCCTTCTTCAAAATTCCAAATGCAAAAAGTGCCTACTACATAATCTGTTTCTCTTAACGTCACGCCCCAAAAATAGGCTTCTTCGAGTTCAATATCCTTATTCACAGCTTTTATGAATTTTTGAGCACGCACTAAATCTTGATAGGGTTTCATCTCAACGTATTTTAGCACAATAGGATGCGATCTCAGTGATAGTATGGCAACATCATCTGTCAACTGCAACGGTCTGAGTCTCAATCGCCTTGTTTCTAATATTGGACAACTAAATTTCCGTGCCATCGTCGCCTCCACATAAAAGTTCTAAAGAATCCTATCATTTTAGTCAAATGTATTGTATCATCCCATGATATAATAAGCTTGAATTGAAATTATTATAACATAACTTATCTTACCTTGGAGGATTTTATGGTTGTAAAACTAATTGAGTCATTAACGAACGCATTTGGTCCATCTGGTTTTGAAGAAGATGTTGTCAGCGCATTAAAAGACTATATCGACAATCTAGATATGACCGTAGATAAGATGAACAACGTCTATTTATCTCTAAAATCCAACACTGGCAATAGGCCCGTCATCATGCTCGATGCACACCTAGATGAAGTCGGTTTCATGGTTCAAAGTATTCAAGCGAACGGTCTTATACGCATTGCAACTTTAGGTGGTTGGGTCAATACAAATATCCCTGCACATACTGTGTTAATAAAAACCCAAATGGGTACTTATGTCAAAGGAATCGTCGCCTCAAAGCCCCCGCATTTCATGACCGACCAAGAAAAAGCAGCACCTATTGAAATTGAGAATCTCTTAATTGACCTCGGCGTCACTTGCCGCGATGATGTCTATTCCCAATTCGGTGTTCAAGTGGGTGATCCAGTAGCACCAGATGTGACTTTTGAATACAATGAAAAAACTGGTATACTTTTTGGCAAAGCTTTCGACAACCGTATTGGTTGTGCTAGTGTCGTTGAAACTATGCGACGCCTTAACAACATTGAAGGTTTGCCATTTGATGTTATAGGTGCACTTGCCAGTCAAGAAGAGGTTGGTACACGTGGTGCCTATGTAACAAGCCAAGTTGTTCAGCCTGATTTTGCCATCGTCTTTGAGGGGTCACCCGCTGATGATCTATATTTTGATACTTATACTGCTCAATGCGTCTTAAAAGGCGGCGTACAAATCAGGCATATGGATTCAAGTTATGTCAGCCATCGTCGTTTTATCGATTTTGCAAAATCCATTGCCCTTGCTAAAGGGATTAAAGTTCAGTCTGCTGTGCGCCGCAAAGGTGGCACAAATGCCGGTAGAATTCATACGCAAGGCAAAGCAGTACCCGTATTAGTGCTCGGCGTCCCTTCACGCTATGTGCATACACATTACAACTACAGCGCTTTAGATGACGTCGAATCCGCAGTTTCACTTGCGATTGAAGTGATTAGAAAGTTAAAGCATGATAGCTTAGACCTACAGTATTAACGCAACTATCTGGAGATTAATTTAGAAATCAGTCGATTCAGTGTGAATGTCTGTGATGAAGATCAGGCATGTGTTTATGAACGTGCTCTACACCTTCATGGACGTGTTCGTGACTGTGTTCTTGACTGTGTTCTCCAATTGTTTCAGATTCGTGTGTATGGCCATGATGACTGTCATCATGGCTATGTTTATGTTCATGATGTGTACTTTCGTGCACATGTTTGTGTGCATGATCTTCAGAAACGGCAAAATAGGTGCCAACCAACATGATACCGAGAGACACTAAGAATGTATTTGAAATGCTTTCTTTGAGTACAATCCACGAAATAATCACGCCTATAAATGGCGCGGCAGCATAATAGGCACTTGTTCGCGCAGCACCTAAAGCCCTTTGTGCTCTAATATAAAAATAAATGCTGAGACCATAAGCGACAAATCCAAGCAAAAGTGCAATGCCCACATACATTAGACTACCCTTTATATCTTGTCTATACCAAGTGATCAACAAAGCCCCTAGGCCAGATCCAAACCCTTTTACAACGACTATTTGAAGGGGATCCTTTAAAGATAACATGCGCGTGCAGTTGTTTTCAAAGCCCCAACAGATACATGCCAGGACCACAAACAGTGAACCCGCTGAAAATGATAGGCTGCTTAAGTCATCAACTGAGAGAATCATACTCGATAGTGTTATAAGAACTATTGCAACCCACATGCGTTTCCCGACTGCTTCCTTGAAAATAAACAAAGCTATCATGGATGTCGCTACGATCTCAAAATTGTTTAAGAGCGATGCGGTCGATGATGTTGTCATCGTAAGCCCTAACATTAAAAAGATCGGTGCTGCAATATCCAGTAAAATCATACCGACCACATAAGGGAGCTCTTGTATCGTCATACGGGCTTCGAGCCGTTCTTTCTTAAGGAGAATCTTAACGGCATTGACCATGAGCATACCAAAACCTGCGCCTAAATAGAGCAATGCTGCCATAAGTGTAGGCGAAAGTTCAACGAGCAACAATTTTGAAACAGGTGCACTGATACCATATAAAGAGGCCGCAAGAATAGCAAGGCCAATTGAATTGAGTTTTTTAGTTTCTAATTTTGATACCATTTTTACCTCCACTAGCTGTCTTTATATCGTAATATACAAGCATTACTTTGTCAAAAAAAGACATCACTTTGACGTCTTTTAATAGTTATCTCACTTATTCTACATCGAGTTCAGCTTGTTTAACGGTTATTTTAACTTTTTCAATCCGTTTATCTTTTACTTCTTTTATATCAAAGATCAAGTGATCATATTCAATGATTTGTACTTCGTCTTCCTGAGGAATGTGACCAAGTAAACCCGTTAAAAAACCACCTAAAGTATCATAATCGTCATAGACTTCCTCTAATGACACGTTGAAAAGCGCCTCTAAATCACCAATTGGTAAAATCCCTTTAGCATAGTAGTTGAGTGAATCGATCTTTTGAAGAATCGGATCATCTTCGTCATATTCATCGTCGATATCCCCCATGACTTCTTCTATCAAATCCTCTATTGTTACGATACCGGAAAATCCGCCGTATTCATCGACAAGTATTGCTATATGTTTTTTCTTACCTTGAAGCTCTTTAAAGAGTTCATCGATATTTTTACGTTCAGGTACGAAATAAGGTGTGTGAATGATTTTTCTGATATCCACATTTTCAAAACCCTTTTTTCGAGCTTCCGCCATAAAATCTTTCATGTATAGTATGCCGATGATATTATCAGAGTTTCCCTCATAGACTGGGATTCTTGAATATCGCTCTTCAATCAACTGGTCTATATAGTCTTCAAGAGGCTTGTTGATATCTATCACATAGACATTTGTACGTGGTGTCATAACCTCAACAGCGAGCTTATCGTCAAATTCAAAGATGCTATTGATCATGGCTTTTTCTGTTTCGTTGATAGAACCGTGTTCTTGACCTGCTTCAACCATGCTCCTTATCTCTTCTCTTGAGATAAAATCCTCTTCACTTTTTGATAGTCTAAAAAGTCTTGATAACAGATTGGTTGAGCCAGATAGGATCCACACGAAAGGTGCTGTCAATTTTGAGATGAACAATATAGGTTTCACACTACTCATAGCTATTTTTTCAGCTTTTCTAAGTGCAACTCGCTTTGGGAAAAGCTCTCCAAATACCAAAGTAAAATAAGAAAGTGTCAAAGTGATGAGCACCAATGCTATTTCTCTGCTATAAGGTATGTCGAATTTACTTAAAAACAAACCTAAGTCGTCTGACAAACCAGTTGCTGCCATAGCACTGGAGAAAAATCCTGCCAATGTGATACCAACTTGAATCGTTGATAGAAACTTCGTCGGTTCTTCTAAAAGTGTTTCTACGAGCTTTGCTCTCTTATTGCCATCTTCAGCTAGTAATTTAATACGCGTTTTATTGACAGATGCTACAGCCATCTCAGCCGAAGAGAAAAATGCGTTAACGAATGTCAATGCTGCTATAAATATCAATTGCGAAATAATATTCGCAGGTCCAGGGTCCGATTCCATGATCAGATGCCTCCTCAATTTCTTTATTCACTATCAATATTACCACAAAATAAGGGAATCTTCAAATTGTGTGTCCAGTAGCTGTATGAATCGTACAGCATTATAATAAAAACACGAACTGATCGTGTTACTTTCAGTTCGTGCTTATTTATCAGACCTTGTTGTTTGCACCGCCTGGTTTTTGATTTTTTTTAGGCTTTGAGCTTACGCCTCTGCCTTTCTCTGGTCGAAAACCGCCTTGCTGCTGTTGTTCCGCTTTTTTCTTTTCTAAAAGTTTTTTCATCATTTCCATATTTTTCTCTGACATGGCTATTCTCCTTTCTAATCATCCTAATACTATTTTATAGTATTTTATGCGAAAAGAAAATGGCCTAGTTAGAATATTTTATAGTTGCGTCGCCTACATTCACTGTAAGGTCGATATTAAATGGACTTTTGTCACCCTCAACCGTATATATGCTTTTTGATTTTGTAAACGGCATATCATCGATTTCAAGCTTAGAAGTAAACTCAGCCGTATCAGCATCAAGGACAATTTCATGCGATCTTGGTACAAACAAATTAATATCCCCTACATTGGTAGTCGCTACAACGTTTACCGATTCATCATAATTGCCATCAAAATCAAGACTGATGTCCCCAACTGATGATTTCACATCTACTTCCATATCACTTTCAAATTCACCATTGATTTTGATCTCAATTTCACCTGTTGCTGTATTGGCTACTATTTGTTCAAGTGCATGCATCTCTCCATTTAATGTGGTATGAATATCACCGACATCAGATGTGGTTTTAATATAGCTCAATTTGCTTTGATCTTGATTGCCGTTAAGGTTAATTTCACCGACATTGGTAGTCGCGTCAATTTCTAAAACAGTTATACTATCTAGGTCAATGCTGAGGTCGCCGACGTCACCATCACTATGAATCACGACTTCAATACCTTCAGGTATTAATATAGTTGTTTCACTCGTTTGTGAACCCGATATCAACTTTGGGTTTTTTTCGTTTTTAAAAGTTAGTACGATTGTGTCACCGTTCTCTTCTTTTGTTAGATCCGCCAACAGTTCAACCTTGTTGGCCTTTTGTGCATATTTAAGCGTGTCGCCATTTGTCGCTTCAATCTTTACTTCCGATACGGACAAATCAACATTGAGTTCTAGCTTCTTATAATTTGATAAATCCTCATTGAAACTCACAGACTCATCCAACTCATTGTCTAAAAGCGAAAAGCCTTCTCCATCATTTTTGTTCCAAAAAGTACAGGCTGAAACAGAGATGGCGACGGCGATGATGGTCATAGTCAATAGTAACTTTTTCATATGGTATCTCCTTAATATATGTGTTACTCTAATTATGCCTACCAATAATTAGTAATGGGTTAAAGAATCCTTAATTTTCGATATAACTTTTAATCTAAAGGGGTTAAATCTATGAAAAAACGTGTAATTCTACAAAACATAATGGCATTGACCTTGCTCGTTGCCTTTTTAAGCGTTTCGACAGGTTGTTCTGCGCCTATTGATGTCTCTGAAGTTAGCACTGAAGTTAGCACTGATATTAACACAGAAGATAATTCTGGTAACAGCGTTAACGACAATCTAACGACACTTGAAGCCAATATCAAAAATTGGAAACTCGGCAATGCTCTAATCTTGTATGCTGGAAGTAATCGCACTTACGATTGGTACATAGATCAAGCACATACTGGTGATCATTCCACGAACAACTGTGGACCAACTTCTGTCGCTATGGCCGCAAAATGGGCAGATGAAGCCTTTGAAGGTACACCCGAAAAAGCACGAGATGCTTTTCGTCCAGAAGGCGGTTGGTGGTATAGTGATGATATTGAAGAAAGCCTAAAACTTTTCAAAGTAGATTATGACAGTATTTTGATTGAAGACATCAACACACTGAGAAGTATCATAGACTCTGGACGCATCGCCATCATCAACAATAGTATGGGTTATATCACACGTGAAGCCGATACCACTGCACATACAAACCGTTTTTATGACTTTGATAGCGGCCATTATCTGATTCTTAAAGGCTATGCACTTGTAGATCAGTACACTTATTTTGAAGTCTACGATCCAAATAACTGGGACATGACATATGAAGACGGCACACCCATGGGGAAAGATCGATATTATGAAGCCTCTGTGTTTATGGATTCCATCGAAAATTGGTACCCTTATGCCATCGTCATCAATCCTGAAAACTAATACCGCCTAGCACTGCTTATAATACAAATGCAATCAATCTCAACACTTCGAAGTAATTATCTGTTTCAAATTTAAGTGTATGACTTCCTATGCGTTCTATACCAGGATAGAAAGACTTCCGAGTTGCATAAGTGTGTTCTTTATAAGTAATCTCTACTGTAAAATGTTCGGGAAGTGAGATCTTCGATGCCTTCAAATCACCTTTTAAAGCAGTCTCTGACTGCTTTTTTATTTGTTTAAGTGACAATTTCGGGGATATATTGATCGTCGTGCCACCAAATCCTTCTTTGACTGGTACAGTCGTTATGCATGGATGCAATATCTGAGCTGCTTCACAAAGGTTTTTATCACCTGAAAGAAAAATGGTTGGAACACCTTCTAAAGAGGCTGCATAACTGTATATCATGAACTCACTGGCATACTCGCCATTAATTTTGATCGTCCATGGATTTCCTGTCATCGTATGGGATAATGGGTTTCCTACGATACCTGCTGCTGAATGGTAGCCCACAAACATTATCGCGTCAAAAGAAGCATCGATGCCATCCACCATGGAATAAGGATGACCACTCCAACACTTGATCAGTTTCACATGCTCTGGAAGTTGTGTTATATCAATATTGGTTGCCGAGCTATGCGCATCTTTTACCACAATTTCAGTTGCACCCGCTGCCGTTGCACCTTCTATTGCCGCAAGGACTTCTTGTGTCATTTGTTCAGCGAATCTTGCATAAAACGGACTTTTATTGTCACATTCTTCCCAGGTTGTCGTACCTGTAACACCTTCCATATCTGCACTGATAAAAACTTTCATTTTGCACCCCCATCATTTTTTAAGGTTATTATCTTCGTTATCATCTTCGTTATTATTAGCTTCCTCTTGCTTTCTTATTGAATACATAAGTTCAAATAGCTTTGTAGTCGCATTTGGATAGTTATTAAAGAAACGCGACTGATTTTTCACCTTGCTAAGGAGATCTCCAAAGTGCGTCAAAGATAGGTCACTATCATCTAGCCAAGTCTTCCATTTTGAAGCCATGTCGTCCAAGAAATCTCCAAAATACTGAAAACCCTCGTATTTTCTATATTGTGCACGGGTTTTGAGCGTTTTCTTCGCTTCAGTTATTCTATAAGCAAAATTTTGTCTCTGTTCCAATATATTTTCTGTGACATTTTCTGATAGTGTCTCAAAATTATCGCCTAGCTGTTCAATCTTCAAGGTGAGTTGAGAGACCACCTCTTCAGAAGCATTGTGCAGCTTGATGACAACATTTCTAAGATTGACAAGTTCAAATACAGTTAATCCAGTATCGATGGCAAAGAGCATATATAAAAATACCAATACTGCGTTAAAATAGGGACCCTGAAGCACTTCAAAGAGCTGGATAACAGGACCATTGATGAAACGCCATAAAATAAACCCACCCAATCCCCAGAAGATGGAAGCATCTAATGCTATACGACCTTTAATGTTGAAACGATGGTTCGAATAATTCCACCATCTCGTTTTAAATAAGACTTCCATAGCCAGAGAAGTAAAATATTCCCAAATCGTAGCAATTAAAGCAATATATGTCATCACGATCAACGTGTTGACTATAGGATGAAACTTCAGGTATGCATCAATCGCTGACATAGAAAGCATAACTGTCGTCACTGCAAAACCATATATGGGAATGATTGGTCCCCTTAAAAATCCTCTGTTGATAAACTTCTTTTCTTTAATAGAAACAAAAGGTGTTTCCCACATCCACCCAATAACGGAATAGATTAAAAACATCCATGCGATTTCAGTAAAACTATAATTCATAGAAGCACTCCACTATTTAGATTATGTGACAATAATTACTTGAATACACTTAAAATATATCATACTTTAATACACAAAAATAATAAAAATCCTTAAATCAAAACGATTTAAGGATTTCTTAATGTTTCTTTCAGTACATTATTTATTCAAATGCATCTTTTCTATAGCCTCAAGCATGGTTTTTGTTAAAGGTTTAAACAAGACGAGGACTATGATGAAGTTCGAAACACCGTGTATGATATCAAATGGAATCCCACTAATCCAGTAAGGGATTGCATAGCTCAATCCATAAAATATCGATTCAAACAATGCAAAAAACAGGCCAAAAGAGAAGCCATAAATTGCAGCCAACACAGCATAACTATACTCTGATTTAACTGTTTTACTCAAAATAGCTGTCAACAAAACTAACATAGGCCAAATAATATAATAACCCAAAATCCATGTTCCAAAGCCATAAATGAGAATTTCAGTCGTCACAAAGACAATTGAAGTCATTATGGCACGTTTGAACCCAAACAGCACCGTATAGGTAATCAGTAAAAATGTCACGACCTCAATATTGGGGACGACGCTTAGGACGAGCTTGCCCGCAGTGAGCGATGCTGAAAGTATGGCAATTAGGGTGATATCACTTGCACGCATTAGAAGCTTCTTACTTCAAAACGGTATACGTCGCCATCTACAACTGGTATGTCCTTAATGCCAACCATAGCGTCAGCGCCATTGATTATGATGTGATAATACTCGCTTGCAGCATCCGCAGTGTAACCTTCAAGTCCTACCACCATTGGTCCATAAGATGAATCTAGGGATTCGAACTTGATTTTATCTTTAACTTCATTAAGTAAATCAAATAACAATTCCGTATCTGTATTTAGTGTATATGACTTGTCAATGCTTTGTCCTTCAATAACAATCTCTACAGTAACTTCTTTTGCGCCCTCTTGCGTCTCTGGACCAAAGAATTTGTTATAACCAAATAATGCTGCGACTGCCAATAGTACAACTAACCCGATAACGATCATTTTCTTGTTCATTTTTTTCTCCTTTTAATCATTAATCATGCAATTTTACAATAAAAAACTCATTTTCCTGTCGATGGAAAATGAGTCGATTAACGATTATTTTCCATCCCATCCCCAGGAGACGATCATGCAATTATGGGCAGGTCTACCGGCTTAGCTTCATCCTCCACTCACCCTTCCCGCTTTCGCAGTGGTATGTGAGTTTCGTCGGCTTTACGGTTGCTGGGACAGCTCGAGCATTAACTCGATTCCCTTTTAAGTCAAAAGACACCTCATAAAAAATATTAAGTTATGTTTCATACCCATTATAAGAAAATATCAGCGCAATTGCAACTTGTTTTTAGGCATCAGCATCTCACTGATCAGTATCTCCCCGTCAGCGTAATCGATAATCAACTGATTGGCAAGTTCCATTGCACCCGTAAAATCAAAGCTGTCTTCAAAACCAAAGACAGTAAGCAGTATGGTTTTGGTGTTTGAATCCACCGAAGTTCTTGCAGAGTCAGATGTCGTAGAACCAAATGGACCTTCTTCATCTGCAAAGATTGGTAAGCCCTCGATATTGAGTTCTTGATTGCCTAGACTTAAATAGCTCTCACTATTTTGACCTGCTCTCAAGATGACGTCACCATTAATCTTTGTATAATCAAACGTACCCACGGGGCATTTGAAAGAAAGCGATAAAATATTCGATAGATCCACGATGTTGTTAATCGTATCGAGCCCCTCTCCTTTGATAATTCTACGGAGTAGTTTTTCTGCTGATAGTCTGTACTTCGTTGGATCTTTACCAAACGCTCTGTATGCCGCTCTACCAGCGACGATCTCTGGATATTTGCTGATGTCTTCAACTTTTGACGACTTTGAAACTTTATCAAATAACTGATTCATATGATTGATCAAGTTTTCTGATGAAGGCATGCACGTTACATTGGCTTTGATAATGCCTAGCTTGAATGCTGGTAATTTTTCAGTATACGCTTCGTCGATTGCAATCACTTGTTCTTTAATATTTTCCATAAACGCTCCTTTATTTCATTTTTCAAACTTTTTGAAATACAATTAATTTGGAATTATGCAATTTCCTAGTTATAATAAATATAGCACATAAAATCAAATAAATCACCACAGGAGACATCATGACAAAGCAAAATCAAACTTACATAATCATCTTTTTATTGCTTCTTTCAGTGACTGTCGTCATCTTTATGGATCAACCCCTATTTATCGGCATCGGTGCAACCGGTCTCATCAGTGCTATCCTAACAAAAAATAAGCAAAAACTGCCACAGCTTATTGTAATGAACACTATTTCAGTTTCAAAAACGATGCTTCTCATGTTTCTCATCAGCATCACACTACCCGTTCTCATGGCGGCAGGGACTCTGCCCACTCTAATCTATCACGTTTCAAATCTCATGGTTGGACATAACCTGTTGCTATCAGCCTTTGTCATATCGACAGTTCTATCTATGGTTCTCGGATCCGCGATTGGCACATTGACGATCTTATTGCCACTATTTGCTTCTATAGCCTATCAGTCAGGCATCGACTATCCGATCCTCATTGGAGCGCTCATATCGGGGGTCTATATTGGAGATCGCTGCTCGCCGCTATCTTCTGGTCTTCATCTTTTGTCAGGTATTACTGAGACTGACTTTGTAAGCAATATGCGACTGCTATTGATGAGTGCAGCACCACCTTTTCTTCTGTCACTAGGTTTTTTCCACTTTTGGGGTTTCAAATCCTTGATCACAATCGATATGATTTCAAGCAACGCTCTTTTGCCTATGATATTTGATATAAATTTATGGCGCTTATTGCCACTTGGTTTGATGATCTTGCTTTTGGTTATAAAGCAACCAATCACTCGGGTACTTACGATTGTATTCTTAGTTTGTGCAGGCATCGCTCTAATGACAGATCTTTCGCTACCTCAGTTGCCTTCATTGCTCTGGGGGGGATACGCGTCCTCTGTGCCAGAACTCTCTGCTTACATCAAGACATCCGGTTTTAAGCAGATGATCAACGTCATCCTCGTCATCTTTTTCAGCGGGGTTTTGGGCAGTATTTTAGAAGCAGATCATCTGATGGGTGCTATTATCGCACCATTTGTTAAAAAGCTTACTTCCCGTCGAAAATTGCTGTTTAACACCGGTTGTCTTAGTATCCTACTCAGTATGGTCACCTGTAGTCAAGCGATGACTGCTATGGTCAGTGGCAAATACATGGCACCCTACTACGATGATTTTAAGCTCAAAAGAGAATTTCTGGTCATGATGACTGCAAATACAGGACTCAACATCGTCGCTTTGATACCTTGGAATGTCAACGGTATTATGATCAAGCAATTGACAGGCGTTTCGCCTCTAAATTATTTTATCTTTAGCGTTTTTGTTATTATCTTGACACTCTTGACGCTTTTTGTTTATCCTATTTTAATACAAAAGCACTTAGAACATAAACCTATAAAAATGACAAAGCAATAATTAAGCTTTGATAAAGATAAAAACAGAAGCCCTATACCTACATAGAGCTTCTGTTTTTTTGTTTTATACCTTGCATGACGTTTTCAGCTTCATTCATCACTTCGAAAATATTAGTGGCTATTTCAAGTTTAGTTGCACTTCCATAGGAGACTGTAAGCGTCTTTTTATCAATTTCAAAACCCACTGACATCGATTGGATGCGATTTATAATCAAGTCGCTATCTTGCATGTCCGTCTTCATCAACATAATCGCGAATTCGTCACTGCCTATTCTTGCGATTAAATCATCTGACCGACAGCCTGCTTTTATGGCAATCGACACCTTTTGAATCAATAAATCACCGACATTGAAACCATAAGTATCATTAATCTCTCTAAGTCCGTCTATATCGGCATAGATGATGGTAATTGGCAGATTTCGTTTAACATCCATTCGCTTAAGTTCTTCTTCAAAAAAACGTCTATTATATAAACCAGTTAGCTGATCATGGTAGCTGAGATACTCAAGCATTCGTTCCATTTCAAGGCGTTCACTGATATCCCTGACCAACATATGCGTCAACCTTTTCCCATTCACCATGATTTGGGTCAACTTGATTTCAGATAAAAACGAGCCTCCCTCTTTTGTTTTAAGCCACCACTGAATGATGATATCGTCATTATTTAATATCGTCTCCAACCTTTTTTCAAGTTCTGAATCGTTCTGGGCAGGTTCCACTACCGAAATCGACCATAAACTTCTGCCTTTCAAATCACTTTTGTGATAAAAGCCCAACAGATTGACCATTGCTTGGTTTATATTGACGATGTTCCCATCTTCTATCAACATAATAGCGTCAGCAGATTCTTCGAATAATTTTCTAAATGTATACTCGCTAGATCCAAGTTTCTCATTGACTTTAACCAATGTCTGGTTCGTAGAATTCAGCAGCAGTGTCCGTTCAACAACTTTATCTTCAAGGCATTCATTTATCTCATTAACTTTATCTCGTTCAAGCTCCAGCAATTTCACCAGTTCAAATTGTGTGCGCTCAGCATATTCAGAAAAGTAATTGGATAAGCTACCTAAGAATATGATGAAACCAAACAAGATAAGTGAATCAAAATGTACCTCTGACGGAATGACAGGGTAAAATAAGTATGCCATAAAATATACGATATATAGCGATATGGAAACCATCACCGCCGTTATAAATCGCAATTTCGTCAAATTTGTAATGATAATAAGTGCAAACAGAATACCATATTTATAGGAATGAAACCCCTGGCTAGATCCTGCATAAGTCAATAAAATCATCCCCAAAGTGCCTATAGTGGAAACAACGCCTACGATGATTTGATTATACTTTGGATAAAACTTTGAATATGTAAAAATTATGGCTATTAGTGCAATCGGCGTATAAACACCAACTCGAATCGTCAAAAATAATGGCATCATACCTGGTACCGCGCGTCTGTCAACAAACGTAAAAACAAGATAGAACAGTATACTAAAGACATAAAGGAACCGATGTTGTCGCATACATTTATGATCTGTCACTTCACGATATGCCATTTCAGTTGACTGGTCTTCAAAATTTAAATTCAATCGATTCATACTTAATCACCGCTTTCATTGCCACACATAGGCCACGAATAAGCCCAATAGGCTCATACTGGAAAAAACCATAAAATTCTTAACTGATAGTTTGAAAGTCTCAGATTTTTTGGGGTTCGAAACAAACAATTGTGTTTGTTTATAGAGCATTGGCGATGCAATTAGTGTCAACAAATAACCCATAGGCATAATTTTTATAAGTACTGAACAAATCACGATGCCATAAGCAATTATTACATTTGATTGATATAGCTTCAGGCTATTCTTTCTGCCAATGGATATAGGTAAAGTATATCGCTTGTTGACAATGTCCTCTTCCGCATCACAAATATTGTTGGCCAACATGATGTTAGCGATGAATAAAACCATTGGTAAACTTGCAAACAACAAAGGTGCAATCTTTATAATATTAAAAGCTATCTCTATCGTCCCCTCAACAACTTCTAGTGTACCAATATAATTCACGGGCAAATGTATATAAAAAGCCAAAAATGGTATTAAGGCACCCATGAAAAACCCACTAAACAGCTCACCCAATATCGTTCTAGAAAGGGGCAAAGGCCCTGTTGAATAACCAATGCCTACAGCAAATGCCAAAGCGCCAAGCATTAGAACTACGAGATCGGTACGATACACAAGAACAAGGCCAGCGATCATACCCACACATGCTAAGAGAATAAGTAAACTCAGCGCTTTTCCAGGTGAGAACTCACCTGATGAGACTGGATTATGCGCTTCATAATGATACCCAGTTTTTAAATAGGCGCGTTTGTAATCAAAATAGTGATTGAGACCTGTCGTCGTCAAATCGATACAAAGCAGTGATACAAACATAAGTAAAAAATTGATGACGTCCAATCTTTGAATGGCATGATAAGCCATGAGCGTTCCTAGAAGTAGCGGAAACATGCTGGCAACTTTTGTACGTATTTCTACTAATTTTAGAAAAGCTTTAATAGTTTGCATAGGTCTCCTCTAACTATTTGGGAAAGGTCTATAGAGATGATATAATAATACTTACAAGAAAATTCATTGATACAAGGAGACAACATGAACAAATTTAAGAATTATTTATTGATAACAATCGGTGCTGTCCTAGTTGCTATTGGCATCTGCTTTTTTCTCATTCCTGCAAACTTGGCAACAGGCGGCATAACGGGTTTAGCTATGGTCATACATTCACTGTTTCCGGTTTTGAGCATTGGTGAAATTTTACTCGTCCTAAATATTATACTCTTTGTAGTCGGTTTTATCACTATCGGAAAAGACTTCGGCGCAAAAACCATCTATGCCAGCTTTTTATTAACTGGTATCATTTATTTGTTTGACACGTTCATCGTCATCAAACAACCCCTAGTAGATGACCTCTTCGTCAATCTGATCGTAGGTATCTTAATACAAGGAATTGGACTTGGCATTGTGTTCAATCAAGATGCCTCAACAGGTGGAACGGATATTATCGCCAAGATACTGAATAAGTATTTCCACTTTGAAATTGGAAAAGGCCTTCTTCTAGCTGACTTTATCGTCGTGTCACTCGCCGCTTATAGCTTCGGTATTGAACTCGCAATTTATGCATTTCTTGGTATCATCATGAACGGACTAATTATCGATACAGCTATAGAAGGTTTCAACTTGAAAGTCAATGTCTCCATAATCTCAAGAGAATCGGATACCATTCAAAGGTTTATCGTAGAAAAGCTTGAGCGTGGTGCGACAATCTATTCCGCCAAGGGTGCCTATACGATGCGCGATAAAGAGATTGTCACCTCTGTTATGGACAAAAAAGAATTCATCCGTCTAAAAGTCTTTATCAAAACCATTGATTCAGAGGCTTTTGTCATGATTTCAAATGTTAGAGAAGTCCTCGGTGAAGGTTTTTAACCTCTACAGTTTGATTAAATATTATTTTGTTTTATCTTTCTTATAAGCATCACAGACCCTATAACGACAATCACTATCGACACGATGATCAAAAGGTTAACTATAAAATTATTTGATTCTTTATTGACATCAGTTATTAAACGGCTCGGAGATTCTTCCAAAATAAGTGAGGAACTTCCGGGCATTACATATGAACCACCCACGATATAAGTCCCATTAAAGGCATCGGCGAACTGCTCATTTGCCAAAACTCTATAGGCACCATCAGGTAGCACAACTTCCTGTGATTCTAGACTGCCATTGAAAAACACATACATATCTAAGGCGTTTTCTTTATTGGCTTTCGCATCAATCATGTAGCCGATCATTTGTTTAGGTAGTTTTATTAAAGAGGCATCACCTTCGCTAAAAAATGTTAAATGCGTTTCAATCTCTTCTTGTGTTTCCATTCTAAATGCAGAGTAAGTTTTTCTGATCGAAATAAGTCCTTTATAGTAGTTATAGACATCCAGATTTGAATCTTTTAGATTCCAATCAATGGCATTCACCGAATCTGGTGATTTATAACTGTTATCATCGCCTCCCTTTGTCCGTAAGAAGTCGACTCCAAGATGTAAAAACGGCATACCTTGAGAAGTCAATACGATGGCATTGGCTAGCTTTTGCATGGCAACTCTTTGATCTTCTGCAGTTTCTGGTTGCGTCGCCTTTATTTTGTCCCACAAGGTTAAATTGTCATGTGCAGATACATAGTTTACTGATTGTGACGGGTTTATTGCCCATGGTTTTTTTGAATAATTGACGAGGTTATAATCGATTTGTGGGTGCATAACCGCTCCGACAATCCCAAATTTTACACTTTCTTCGAGATCAGGCGCACCACCGATAAAGCCTGCTTCGGTTGCATTGAAAACATGACCTTTGACACCGTCTCTAAAGTCGTCATTGAATGCGCCAATACTGTCAATCGCCATCATATTGGCCTTCACGAGTCGTTTTTCTTCTGGTAGTGGCGAAGTACCCCCTGTCCAACCTTCCCCGTACAAGATGATGTCAGGGTTAATTATTCTGAGTTCGCGTTCTATGAGACGCATCGTTTCAATGTCATGGATGCCCATAAGATCAAATCTGAAACCATCAATATGATATTCGGTTACCCAATGTTTGAGTGAATCAATCATTAACTTTCTTACCATCGACCGCTCACTAGCTGTTTCGTTTCCCGTACCCGACGCATTTGAGTATTTGCCCGATACCATACGGTAATAATAATTAGGCACCAGTATGGATAAGTTAGAGTCAGCACTGAGTGCTGTGTGGTTGTAAACAACATCCATGATGACCCCTATGCCGTTGTCATGAAGGCCTTTTATCATTCTCTTCATTTCACTCACACGCACTTCACCACGATATGGATCGGTTGCATAAGAGCCCTCTGGTACGCTATAGTTTTTCGGATCATATCCCCAGTTGAATACTTTATCCGACAACCGTGTTTCATCTATGCTGTTAAAATCGAACATCGGCAATATTTGAACATGCGTAATATCTAGGCCTTTTAAATGCGATAGCCCCGTCGGTACACCATTGCTAGTAATCGTATTATCTTCAACAACGCCAAGGTATTTTCCTTTGTTTTTAACATTAGAAGAAACATGTGATGTCAAATCACGGATATGCATCTCATATACGATGAGATCATTATTTTTTTTGTAAATTGGGCCTCTGTCATCTGTCCACTTTTTTGGATTTGTCCTTTCAAAATCGATGACCATAGAGCGGTCGCCGTTGACACCAGCTGCTTTCGCATAAGGGTCATACGTTTCAGTCACTTTGCCTGCTATGGTCACTGAATACGTATAGTATTTCCCATTTAAATCTGTGGTTTTGACAGTCTCCCAAACACCTGATTCTATACGTGTCATGTCGATGGTGGTTTCTGCTATACCGCCATCTCCTGCTTTATACAAATTCAAAGACATCGCTGTCGCTGTTGGCGCCCAAACTCTAAAAGTCGTGGCTTTCTTACTGTATATCGCGCCAAGTTCCCCTGTGTAAGTAAAGTTTTGATTAAAGGTTTCCGTATCAAATAGGCCACTTGGCTCTATCGTAAGAGAGTCATAGCTATCAAAAGCCGTCTTATAAGGTTCCCCTATCTTGACACTTGATTCGAGTATGACTGTAAAACTTTGAGCTATATCACTAGCCCCAGAACTGATTGCAACCGGCTTGATTGCACCTCCACTATCAGAAACGATGGTGAAGTTCTCTCGTAAGTCGTTAGATGAAATCGGCTTTGACGTAGTCAGTTGTACCGTTTTCTCATCGACAAATTCTGCCTTTAAGAACTTAGGTGATAAGTCAATCTCAGCCTCTGAGTAATAAATAGATTCTGCACCTTGTACAAGATAGAATTCAAGAACACCATCATCTTTAACTTGATTGAGTTTGACAAATCGATCCGAATCGACATCTTTTTCTTCCCAATCGCCTTTTCTTACAATAAATCCTATCTCTTTGGCATCACCAAAATCCTCAAGGAGAATCTCAGCTGTTTTCCCGAATCCGTCCTCTGAAGTGAATGCATATTCCTTGCCTTCTCCACCCTCAGGCCAAATCCATATATTCCAACCTTCATAATTGTCGTCAAAACGATGATAATGGACCTTTATAATTTGCTCTTCAGCTAGTGCTGCAAAAGAAGTGCTACTCTGTATCGGTAAAACGCTAAATATCATGAGACAAACAAGTAAAATGCTCAATATTTTTTTCATAATCCCCCTCATTTCGCAATCAACTCTTACAAATAATTCAAATAGTTAACTCATGTAAATTTTACTGATTATAACATAAAGTTGCTTTTCATCATTGCTGTGACAAAGTACGCCATGGTGCTTATCATAAATAAGTATAGCTCTAAACCAAAGAATACTGAATATTTCAAATACCTGTTTGCATAATAATAATGTTGTTTCTGCCATAAAAAGTACATCCAAACAGAAAGCAAAGATGTAATAACTGACATTACTGCAAGTGTTAGGGTGCTACCAAATAACCATGGATAAATTTGGCCATAGAAGCGAAAATCAGAATTGGGTCCTGCCATCAAAAATAACTTTAGTCCAATCGTAAATACGATCATGGCGAACAAGACTTGCTTCCCGCGTCGTTCCTTTTCTATTGGCATGAATCTATTATAAAGATACGCGATGATGCACATCGCAACTATCAACCACATATATGGTGTCAAACTGATTAATAGTGATATCACACCAAAGAATATGGTGTTCCCAAATCCCATGAGTGCGGCCGATATCAAAATCAAGTAATGCGTTTGATGTTGACTTTTGGCATAGTCAATCCACACCTCACCCTGCCCAGCCATATTTAAAATAGTTTTTCCAGATACTTTATCTGCCCATGTTAAAACATCTCCGAAAGGTGCATGGAACACTTCATATCCTACTGGGTATTGTCTCGTCAAAGTAATTCTAGTATTCTCTACTAAAATATCGTCTTCACGCGTGAAATGTGAAACGTTAGTAAAGAGACCGCCCTTTGTTTGAGGGTACTTAGACAATCCTTTATTCACATTATCTATGGTTTGTTGCGTACCTAAAATATAGCTGACTTTTTTACCCTCAACGCCAGTAATAACTGGTTCAAGGCTTGTTCTCACGTGGTAGAAGAGTTTAAATGATATTTCATTATACGTCTCCTCCTCAAGTTGCCATACGCCGAGAACTGTCGGAGAATTCGGTGTAAAGTGGTTATAATAACTCGATACTAGTGTTAGCACGCCATTTTCTATGTGTAGATCTTTAAAGTAACCATACGTCATTTGATCTGCTTCATCAGCCAGTTGATAAACACTGAGTTTATCTTCATAATAGGTCAAAAGTCGTCCTCCATCTGCTGCGTTATGTGTCACGATAACTTTTTCGCCTGATGTTGCGATTCCCACTTTTTTTACATTGTCATAGGCTTCAAAAGTGGCTAAGCGTTCAGTGCCTTTGTAGATTTCTGTCACTGTGTCATCCCCAGAAACGACGTAATCTCCATCTACTGCAAATTGTTCAGCGCTTTTGCTAATCTCAACCACCTCTACCGATGCAAGCGATACAGGATCTATCGTCAAGCGGTTTAGTGTCTTTCTATCACTATAATATAAATATAGGCTATCTCCACTGCTTGTAAGTTCGATTAATTTGATCGTATAATCATCCAGTTTGATTCTGCTTGATTCAATCTCTTTTCCATACCAATCTACGGTACTCAAATGTAAGCCTAGCTTGTCATAAAAGGCGACTGCTATACCTTCACCGTTTGGTAAGGACACTTGGCCAATCAATCGATAATCAGCAGGTAAATCCGTCATTACTTCAACACCAATCGACCAATTCTCTGAAGGCTGTTTCGTTTCTATATCTTTTTCACTCCATGCGAATAAAGCAATAAAAAAAAGAGTCGCTAAAATAAAATAGAAAGACCATCGCAAGTACCATTTTGGCTTTAGTTGCTTTTTTTTGCCATTCTTAGTTTTGTTGGTCTTATTCTTTATACCCATTGCCTTTTTTTCTTCTTCAATCAATTTCTCCATTAAATTCTGTTGCCTCCCCAAATCAAAGTTGACAGTATGTTATTGTAGCTATACCTTTATGTATAGCCTTACATTTAGACTTGTTTTTTCATGACATTTCCATTATAATAACTTAGGATGTGCCGTCGTAGCTCAGCAGGTAGAGCAACGCCATGGTAAGGCGTAGGTCAAGAGTTCGAATCTCTCCGTCGGCTCCAGTTAAGGAAACACTTTCAGCTGATCACTGAGGGTGTTTTTTTTCTTTTTTAATACTGACAAATGGTATTTTAGATTAGTTTTCCATCGAAATCGAAACGCTATGTATAAAATAAATTATACACTAAGAACTATTTAAAAATGCTTAATTTTTAATTAAAGAACTTGTATAATTGCCTAATACATTAAAAACTAAAAAAAACAGGTTATCACATACGTGATAACCTGTTTTGCTATCTAGAACATCAGCCATGCTATGAGACCAAAGATCGCAAAAATCCCGAACAATACCGGAAGCATCGTCATCGCAGCCGCAATGGTCAATGCAAGAAAATCACCTTTTTCAAACTCAACATCTCTTTTATCCTGGTCTATTTCTTTCTTTTTTAACGATTCTTTTAATCTCTTAAACATAATTAATCCTCTCTTACTTCCGTTTAGATTTCGCCTGCAAAGTGGCACGCTACGAGATGTCTCGGCGATACTTCTTTGGTTGGTGGAATCATTTCTTTACAAATGTCTTTAGCATATGGACATCTCGTATGGAACTTACAGCCTGATGGCGTGTTAACATTACTTGGAATCTCACCGATGATTGCTTCCATCTTCTTGATCTTCGTTGGATCTGCAATAGGTATCGCAGATAACAAGGCGCGCGTATATGGATGCATAGGGCTGTCGTAAAGGTCTTTCTTATCTGCCAGTTCAACGAGTGAACCAAGATACATAACGCCGATTCTATCACTGATATGCTTAACAACGCTAAGGTCATG
>JBGSJR010000008.1:0-259601 GCA_041741755.1 Acidaminobacteraceae bacterium
GGTTTGAGTAATTGTCAGCACGTCCTTTCACTCCTTTAAGTATTAGTCTACCTAAAAGGATATTTGATTGAGGTTGTACTGGCAATTACTTTTTGTATTTTTGATTGCCATTCATTGTATTTTTAGATTACCATAAACAGCGATCTGGTTAGAAGATGACATGGAGTAAATCTATCTAAAAAGGCCACAGATGTCACCCCGACGTTAGCGGCGGTTACGGCATTAACAATTCTCTCACTCATATTACTATAGTGGCCATTATCACACCATCTCCACCTGGGTCGCTCCGTTCATACAAACCTGTTACCAAGTCCAGTAGGGGAAGTTCAGTCTCTTTAGGGGTTGATTTTATTTGATTGTGTGAAGCCAACTTTCGTGTTTGCACCTGGCACCGTTCAGTTAAAGGAAAGACCCATGCGATTGCATGGGCCTTTCCTTTATTGTCTAATGACTATGATTTTGATACAATTTAGCGACTTTTCAATGAAGGTGGTGATTTTAATATCGCTAAATTGTGTGGGGTTTCTGCTAAAAGGTGCACACCCTATACAGTGGCTAGACTTGGATTGATGTCATACTTAGAAAAAAGGCCCAAGCCATCTGGGGGGACAACGAGGAAGAATGATTTCTCGTGAAGACAGACTTCTTGCAATAGACCTGATAGACGAAGCAGTATCGCACGGTGCCAGAGAAATCAAGGCTTGTGATGTGTTAAATATCAGCCAAAGAACGCACTTTAGATGGCAAAGTAAAAACACACCAGACGAGGATCAACGGCCACTTGCAATAAAGCCTGAACCCAGTAACAAACTGACACCACGTGAAAAAGAACGCATTATTCAAGTCGTAAATAGTCCGAAATTCAAGAGCTTGCCACCGAGTCAAATCGTTCCCGCATTAGCGGACAGAGGCGAGTACATCGCTTCAGAAGCCACTATGTATAAAGTACTTAAAGAATATAACATGCAGTACCACAGAGGCCTTACAAGGGCACCTGTAAAGAGAGAAATGTCAACGCATTCAGCAGATGGCCCGAACCAAGTTTGGATGTGGGACATCACATACATGCCAGCTAAAATCAAAGGTAAATACCATTATTTATATTTGATTTTGGATCTATATAGCAGGAAAATCATAGCCTGGGAAGTTTATGAAAAAGAGTCGTCAGAATATGCAAGCAAGCTTGTGCGTCGAGCGATTATGAGTGAAAATCGTACGAAAGACATGAGACCGCTTGTTCTTCACTCGGACAATGGGAGTCCAATGAAAGGTGCAACTTTACTTGAAATACTAATCATGTTGGGCGTTATGCCTTCGAACAGCAGACCACGAGTAAGCAATGACAATGCTTATGCAGAATCAATCTTTAAAACGCTTAAATATCGAACTGGATATCCACGTAAGGGCCTTGCAACTATTGAAGATGCACGAAAATGGTACTCGAATTCGCACGCTGGTACAATAAGCAACATCATCACAGTGGGCTCAATTTCTTGACCCCAGAACAAAGACATAATGGTCAATCCGAGGCGGTTTTAGCCAATCGTAGGGTCGTGTATGAAGCAGCTAAACTAAGACATCCAGAAAGATGGTCTAGAAATACGCGTAACTGGTCATTAAGTGATAAAGTATGGCTAAATCCTGAAAAGGAAGAATCTATAAATTGTATCGACGAAATATCATCTTAATTTTTTAGGTTTTACTGACACTATGTTTACAAACACCGCATATATCAGCCCGTTGATATTTCTATATTTATACTTAACATTCTATAAAATAGTGCGTATGATTCTAGTTCCCTTAATCAACAATAATTTTAATCTACTCCTGCTTATACGTCAACAGTGTAAAGATAAATGATTCTGATAAATAAAGGTTTGATGGGTTTTTTAAAAAAGTTCGACATCTCTCCTTTATTCTTTAACAGAGAGGAATTTTTATAAAATATGATTTTATAATTTCTCCTTAATCATCTGTAAAATTTACCATATCAGACAAAGGAAATATTAATGTAACTTTAGTTCCTTTATTCACCTCAGAATCAATAGTAATTTTTAAGCCCAGTTTTGAACATAGTTTTTCACATAGATACAAGCCCATTCCTGTACTTTTACTAAATTTCCTTCCATTCTCACCAGTAAATCCTTTTTCGAAGACTCTATTTATATCTTTATCTATTATACCTACCCCATTATCCTCTATGGTTAACATTACTGAATTAGCTTTTTTAATTGAATATATACTTATCATTGGCTCTATATTACTTGAATACTTTATAGAATTTCCTATTATCTGATTAATAATAAATTCATTCCATTTCGTATCACTAAATACAATTTCATTAATATTTTTTATATCTAATTTTATTTTCTTATGAATAAAATCTCTATAATTTCTTTTAACTACATTCCTTACTACATTATCAAGATTAATTTGTTTTATAATATAATCTTTACTAACATCATCGCTTCGAGAATAATAAAGCACCTGTTCTATAAACCCCTCAATTCTATCAATCTGGAAGTCTATTTTATTAGTTACTTCATCTCGATTATTTTCAATTATTAGCTTTGTAGAAGCTATTGGTGTTTTAATTTCATGTACCCAAGTCTCTATGTATTCTCTATATTCCACCTGCATATCCTTATAATATTTTATATTTTCGTGCATATCTCTGCTTATCTCTTTAAGTATAGAATTTAACTTTTCGCCTTGTATAAAGTTCGCTTCCTTTATTACCGCTGGAAGTAAATATTTTTTATCTAAATTTTCTAATATGTTATTAATTTCATCATAATAATTTTTAAATTTTATAAATTCTAATGCCATATAAGAAATTAATGGAAAAAACCAAATACAAAAAGCAAATGAAATTATAATGACATTAACATTAATAGTAATCAATATAACTGCTAATATGATAAATAGCAGCATGTTAGATATTATTACTACCATTTTTTCTTTAATAAATTCACCTATACTCATGGCATTATATACCCTAACCCTCTTCTTGTTTCTATTGAATTTTCTATGCCTATATCCTCAAGCTTTTTTCTTAATCTATTAATATTAACAGTTAAGGTACTATCATCTACAAAATAATCTGATTTCCACAGATAATCCATAAGCGAATCTCGTTTTACTATATTCCCCTTATTGTTTATTAAGTAAGAGAGTATTTTAACCTCATTTTTCGTTAATTCCAAGCATTTATCCTTATAAATAACCGTTGCATTTAAAAGATTCAAATTAAAATCTCTATAGCTTAATATATTATTAGTTTTTGAACTTTCACCTGTTCTTCTAAAAATATTACTTATTCTTGCTAATAATATTTCTATATTATAAGGCTTTGTTATAAAATCATCTGCACCTAAATTCATACTCATTAATTCATCTAAATCACTATCTCTACTTGTAACTATTATAATTGGAACCCCAGAAGTTTTTCGTATTTCTCTACATATATAATAACCATCAAACACTGGAAGATTAATATCTAACAATATAAGTTCCGCATTCTCATTTTTAACATATTGTATTATATTATTAAAATTCATAGGAGCTTTTACTTCGTATCCATATCTTTTTAAAAAATTTTGTAATTCTTCTCTTATAACTTCATCATCTTCAATAACAATAATTTTTTCCATATGTACTCTTACCTCCCTACTTATTTTATTCTGTACCCTAATATCATAACATATTCTAAATTTTATAAAATAATTTTAAGATATATATAAGGCTATATTTCTTCAGTGGTTTACGTACATAAACACAAAGATATGCATTAAGTCTCAAATTTTTTCTACCAATAATTTTCTGTTTGAAAGAATCAACTCTGAATCACCGTTATGTCGTTGCTCTGGAGTTAGAAAATTTATACCACTGTGTCAGTGACTTTTGTTGTACCAACGTGCAAATTTCAGAACCCATGCTCTTGCATCATCAATCATTTCAAGTCCTTTAATAGGATAACCTGGTCTATATTTTAAAGTTCTAAAAATAGATTCTGCATATGCATTATCATTGCTTACACGGGGCCAACTGTTCGAAGGAATGACGCCTAACTTGATTAATGTTTCGAACAATGTTGCTCCCTTCATTGGGCTTCCATTATCCGAGTGGAGTACAAGTGGTTTTGAACTTTTCATTCTACTTACACTCATCACAGCTCTTCTTATAAGGTGGCTAGCATACTCCGACGACTCTTTTTCATAAACTTCCCAGCTGATGATTTTTCGGCTGTAAAGATCTAAAATTAAGTATAAATAATAATAGGTACCCTTAATAGAAGCTGGCATATACGTGATATCCCACATCCATACCTGGTTTGGTCCATCTGCGTAATGCGTTGATATTTCTCTCTTAACAGGTGATTTTTAAATCCTCTATGATGATGCATGTTGTATTCTTTTAATACTCTGTACATCGACGACTCAGAAGCAATATAAACGCCTTGATCGGCTAAAGTTGGTACAATTTGACTCGGTGGTAAATTTCTAAACTCAGGGCGATTAACCGTTTCAATGATTAATGATTTTTCTTCCGTAGTAAGTTTGTTTTTAGGTTCTGGTCTGTTCGCATGAGGTCTTTGATCCTCATATGGTGTAACTGCACTTCGCCACCTGAAGAGTGTTCTTTGGCTGATTCCCAATACTTCACAAGCTTTAAATTCGGTTGCACCACTTATGACGGCTTCATTTATGAGATCAATTGCTAGAATTCTGTCTTCACGAGAAATCATTCTTCCTCGTTGTCCCCCCAGATGGCTTGGGCCTTTTTTCTTAGTACTATAAGTGCTGCTGTTTCTGCTAGAGCTTCATCTTTTCTCTTTAGTTCCTTCTGAAGACGTTTGATTTCTTCATCTTTGTCCTTGCTTTCACGATTTAAATTCTTCACTGTATTTTGCCAGAGAGTCCTCCTAATACTTAGTCTTTCAACTAATTTTGAGGTCTCTGACAACTAGCCTAACACATGGTGAAAATAATCACCCTCTCCTTATTAATCAGCTAAGTTGCTGAATATTAACAAATTTCATAAAATCCTTATCTAAAATAAATCTCTTTATAAGTTACTCTTAACAATATTTTTATATCCTACATATGTTGTATAGAAGTATCCTGCATAAATTACAGTAAATACTAAAGCTGTTACTAATGCTGAAGATCTAATATCTATTTTAGCAAGATTATTCATAAAATCACTAGTTACCTTAATTCCAACCACTGAATGAATAACTGCAAGAATAACTGGAAGACTAAAGTATATCAATGTTTGAACAAAAATTGTTTTGTCTATCATTCTTTTGTTTGCACCAAGTCTCCTTAAAGCTTTATATCTCTCTATACTATCGCTGGCTTCTGATAATTGTTGAAGAGCGAGTATTGCCATGCTAGTTATTAAAAATACAATACCTAAGTATATTACAATAAATAGCAATATAGTTGTAAATCCCTTACTTTTTGAATAAACTGCATCTTTTGTCATACCTACTATATAATCAATGTTTAAACTTTTATACTCACCTTTCAAAAATAACTCGCTGATTTTTGCATATTTTTTATTATATTCTTCTCTATTTTTATCTAAATAATTTACATTAAGTACTGATGTACTAATTTTGTAACCTGATAAAAACTCATCATTTATAATTATTGTAATACGATTATTTGCCATATTTTGAGTTTGAAGATTTTCTTCTATAGCTTTAGGGTTTTTTATTAGGTATTCTTTCCCATTAATATTAATTTTATTATTATTTTTTATTTTTTCATTTATTGGGTTTATTAACTTATTAGAAACTGATAAAATTAAAATTTCATCCTTATTTAAATTTAGTTCTTTTTGATTCTTAAATTTTAAAATTTCATTATAATCAGATATTTTAACAAACACAACATTCACATTTTTAAAATCCATATCTCCTGTTGTTAAAAAGTCACTAGCTTTAATACCTGTAACATATTCATTATAAGCTACAGATTTTTCATTTTTACTTATTTTAAAATTAATTTGATTTAGAATATCTTCAATATTGTAGCCTTTATCCTTATTCGTTAATATTATACTGGCATCAAAAGCCGTTGCCTTTTTAAGTCCTGCTTCTATAGTTGTTTTAAATCCTATTCCTGCAGATAAACTTACTATTGTGAAGAATAACATTAAGCAAATTAAAGACATTGATGAGTATTCCGCACTAACTTGATCCACCTGTCCGATACAATTGAGCCATCATTCCGTTTTAGAATGAGCCGCCATTCCGTTGGGTGAGCCATTTGAAATAAAACCTTTATACTGTAATCATACATCCTAAAGATGTAAATACATGTAAAGGAGGTCATTTAATGACCGATTATCATGAGATTCTGAGGCTTAAAAGCCTTGGATTTAGTGAGCGCAATATCGCGCTCAGTTGTTCTTGTTCGCGCAACACGGTTTCAAAAGCTGTTAAAAAAGCTACTGAATTAGGTGTGCAGTGGACAAAGAGCAGCACAAGAACCAACCTAGAGTGGCAGACATTACTTTTCCCTGCTCAGAAAGAGCCACTTGCCAAGCGATTACCCAACTTTACGTACATCCGAGGTGAACTGCTTAAAAACGGTGTAAGCAAGAAATTGCTTTGGGCTGAGTACATGGAAGAATGTAGGCTTAGTGGTGAAACACCGCTCATGTACTCTCAGTTTTGTCGTTACCTTCAAGAAGATGAGCAAAAACGTCGTGCAACTATGCATATCAGTCGAAAACCTGGAGAACAGGTCGAGGTAGATTGGGCTGGCGATCCAGCCAAAATAATTGATCCTGATACCGGAGTAGTCATCGATGCGTATCTCTTTGTTGGCGTCATGACTTATAGTCAATACGCGTATGTTGAAGCCTTCATCAATGAAAAGCAACGCGCTTGGGTAACGGCCCATGTTCATATGTACAACTACTTTGGTGGCGTTGCTAAGATTCTAGTTCCAGATAATTGCAAGACTGCTGTTGTTCATACCAAAGACTGGTATACGCCAAAACTCAATGCCACATATCATGAAATGGCTGAACATTATGGCACTGCTATTATTCCGGCTAGGGTTAGAAAACCAAAAGATAAAGCAAATGTAGAGGGTACCGTTGGTAACATTTCTACTTGGATTACAGCTGCTTTAAGAAATGAACAGTTCTTTACATTGGTAGAACTCAATACTGCGATTAAGGAAAAACTTGAGATTTTTAACTCAAAGGATTTTCAAAAGAAAGAAGGCAGCAGGTGGAGTCTCTTCCACTACGAAGAGTTGCCTTTCCTAAGCCCACTACCCACTTCCTCTTATGAACTGGCAGACTGGAAACAAGCCACCGTTCAGTTTAATTATCACATATCTTTGGATGGAATGCTATATTCCGTTCCGTATGAGTATATCAAACGCAAGGTTGATGTGCGGGTAACAGATAGAATCATCGAAATCTTTTATAATCATAATCGTATCGCCTCCCACAAGCGACTTTATGGACGCAAAGGGCAATACAGTACCATCTTGGAACATATGCCTCCAGATCATCAAAAGTACCTTGAATGGAACGGTGATCGCTTCAGAAAATGGGCCGAACGAATCGGTATAAATACAAATAATGTTATCAACGCCATTCTCACCTCCAGTCGCGTGGAGCAACAAACCTATAAAAGCTGCATGGGATTACTCAGGCTAGCTGAGAGACATTCTGAAGAAAGTCTTGAAGCAGCTTGTGAAAAAGCTTTGAGTTACACTGCGAGTCCAAGTTACAAGAGTATCAAAAATATTCTTGCTTCCGGGACACTCGATAAGCCAAAGCCTAAACCTGACCAGCTTCCAAAGAACAAATTTGGTGTAACGCGCGGTTCTAACTACTATGGAGGTAAAAACAATGATAAATAATTCAACAATTGATAAACTTATAGAAATGCGATTAACCGCAATGGCAGATGCTTATCGTCAACAAGTTACCGATCCAAAAATGAAAGATATTGATTTTGAAGATCGTATCGGAATGATGGTTGATATCGAGTACACAAGAAGGAAAAACAATCGTCTGTATCACTTGATAAAAAATGCAGAGTTTGAACAACCAGACGCAAGCATCGTGGATATTAATTATTCCTCAGGCCGCAAGATCAACAAAGACTTAGTTAAGCGCCTTGCAACTTGTGAATATATAGCTGAATTCAGAAATATATTTATAACAGGCGCAACTGGAAGCGGTAAAACTTATATTGCCAACGCTTTTGGGATGGAAGCTTGTAAGCATAAATTCAAAACTCAATATGTCCGCCTTCCTGACTTACTCCTTGATCTTGAACTTTCAAGAAATGAAGGCACATATAAAAAAGTAATGGCAAAATACTCCAATCCGTTGCTTCTAATTATTGATGAATGGTTGCTCTTGAAACCTACTGCAACAGAGGCAAAAGACATTTTTGAACTTCTACACAGAAGAAGAAAACGCTCGTCTACAATCTTCTGCTCACAATATCGACACGAAGGTTGGTATGATCAACTTGGTGGAGATGATTCACCTTTAGCAGATGCAATTCTAGACCGTATCGTACATGATTCCTACAAGATAAATATCGAAAGTGTAGACCCAACAAAAGACTTATCAATGCGAGAAGTCTATGGCCTAGATAAACGATTGAGTGAATAATTAAAAACTAGCTGGTGGCTCTGTGGTTCCGGACAAGTGGCTCATGCCACACCGGAACTGCGGCTCCGCCGAATAAGAATATTCATGATATGAAGTTTGTATTAACTTTACTATTTATCTGTCTTACTACAAATATATTTAACCCTTTAAAATAAACCTTTTTATTTTTCTTTACCACATATAATATAAATCCAGATAAGCTAAAGAAAAATAAAACTGTACCTAATATTCCTAAAACTATTGATATAAAGAACATAGGGTCGTTTGGATTTAAACCTACTTTTAGTATTGATTTATATGCAAACCCAAGTGATAGCGCACATAAAACAAATGCTATTAAATATATAATAGGATTTTTGAATTTAACATCTTGATTTTTTCTACCTGCTGTTAATAAATCGATTATCTTGTATTTAGAAATAATGGATACATTAAATATCATAACAACTAAAAACATTATTCCAAAGTATAATACAGTCTTACCTATTGCACCTGTTGAAACTGCAAACTTATATTGATTAATCGGCAAATCAAATAGCTTTAATGCAAAAGTGGATAATCCTTGTGATACTCCAATTCCTAGTACAAGTCCACTAATTAAAGATATAACTCCAACTAGAAAAGTTTCCATTACTAATATTTTAGATATTTTTCTTTTTCCCATACCGAGTGTCATGTATATTCCTAACTCTTTTTTACGTTTTTTGATTAAAAAATTATTTGCATATAATATTAAACTACCTAATACTACAGATACAAATACTGACACCTGAGACATAAGTTTCATTAATTCATCTAAGGATCCCACATCTTTAATTGCCTTTTGTGACTCCATTGAGTTAAAGCTATAAAATATACAAACTGCTAAAGTTAGTGTTAAGAAATATATAGCATAATCCTTAAAACTCTTCTTTACATTACCTACAGCTATTTTGGAATACATTATCATCACCTCCAAGTAGAGTTATAACTTCTATAATTTTATTAAAAAATTCTTTTCTAGTATCCTTACCTCTTACTACCTCACTAAAGATTTTTCCATCTTTAATAAAAAGGATTCTATGAGCATAACTTGCTGTAAACGCATCATGGGTAACCATAAGTATTGTTGTCTTTAAATCATTGTTTAAACTTTCAAATCTTTCAAGTAATAATCTAGCTGATTTAGAATCTAGCGCCCCTGTTGGTTCATCAGCAAGTACTAAGGATGGATCTGTTACTATTGCTCTTGCAGAAGCAACTCTTTGCTTTTGTCCACCTGACATTTGATAAGGATAATTAGTTAGTACTTGCTCAATGTCTAAAAATTTTGCTACTGATTTTATCTTTTCATCTATTTTTGAACTTTTTTCACCTTTTATTGTTAATGCTAACGCAATATTTTCATAGGCTGTAAGGGTATCTAGTAGGTTAAAATCCTGAAATATAAAACCTAACTCATTTTGTCTAAACTTATCTAATGCTTTTGATTTTAACCTAGTGATATCACTATTATTTATTATTATTTTCCCTGTATTGATATTATCAATAGTTGATATACAATTAAGCAATGTAGTTTTACCACTTCCCGAAGGTCCCATTATCCCAACAAACTCACCCTCATCTACCTTAAAACTGATATTATCTATAGCCTTTGTTACATTATCTTTATTTCCATAATACTTTTCAATTTTTTCTACACTTAATATGTTTTTCATTTATAACTCTCCCTTTTTTTCTTTATTTTAATTTTAAATTTAAATTTAAATTTAATTGTTTCAACTCCATCTGATGTACTTATCATATACAATTTTATTTGCAGCAACCATCGAATTAGATTTCATTAACATTACATTTTTGTTATGTTTGATTATTTCAATGATAAAAAGTCGCAAAAAATTTCTCAGATACTTTAACTTTAAGTCTAGAGAAAAATCTAATTTTATATTTCAAGAAAATTAAAACAAAACATTCAATATAATAAAAGGTTATGGTGAACCAAAAGAAAGAACTATCTGAGCTCAGATAGTTCTTTCTTTTGGTTTTAAAGTTCTTATATATACTTATTGATTCTATGCAAATTATTGATATACGTTTTAAACATTTTTCCGACGGGCTTGAATAACCGTCTGAAAGCAATTAAATTTTAAGTTTTCAATCTTTGCAACTGTTGGTATCACTCGCTATTCTAAGTTTGAGAGGATATAAAACATACTTCAATATTTACTTAAAAAAATGTTTGTACAGGCCAACTTAATTATTCCATCATCATTCAATGGATCATTTGGCAAGTCAATGTTAACTAGTGTTTTTATTTTATCCCAGTCCGTCCTCAGTATTCGACATCTTCTTTCGATTTGATCAACCGCTTGTTTAATAGTTTTCTTACATTCTAAATGTCGTTTATCCCCATTAGCTGTTCACAATTTACTTTCTCCTGTCTTTTTATAATTAAATTAACTTTTGTGTAAAATAATATTTATATTGAAAAAGCAGATTTCTAGATAAACCACAGAGAAGTCGGTTTTGCACCAAACCCATCATTGAACAGGATGGCTGCCGTTATAACAAACGCGAAAAAACCAATAACAACAGCAAGTTGCAGTGACGATGTTTTCTGAATCTCTTGTTTTTCCTTAATATCACAAATTTCGCCCGGGCAGTACTGAGCTTTTTCTTTATAGAACATTGAATAAAACTTACACCCGAAGCAAATGCCAAACGAAGATTCAAAGAATAAGAATATCAGGCAGGTTTGACAAACAAAAAAATTAATGAAGCTATCTGAATTCAGTACAACCAATAGAAGGAAGATGATTGCTGATAAAACCAGACCGATTGTCCAGGCAAACTTTTTTTGGGCAGCCCCCACATATTCAGGTGTTTGATTACTGACAATTAAACGCCCGATTATTAATGATGGGGAATATTTAGGGCTAATAAATATGCGTACGATGAAATCTGCAAGGAAGATCGTGTTGGCATACTTTAGCAGGAGATAATTATCATTAAATATAACCAGAATCCAGGACCAAAACATAATCAAATATAGTATTCCTGCCGATGCCCTTATCTCCCGCTCGTTTAAAACAGGGATGTTGTAACCTTCCACGGTTTCCCCAAATTGTTTTACTTTTTTCATTTTTCATTCCTTTCTCCATCATCGTTTTTTTACTTTTCAATTTTGTTGTATTCCAAAGCAACGCATTTTAAAATAGGAGGAACTGTCATTTCGGGATTTTAGCGGTTCTGCGACGAAATTCGGCTTTTTCCCCGAACTACGACTGTTCCCCCTTATTCATTATTGCTTATGGCTCGTTATTAGTATACCTTGATTGAACAAGGCTCGATACCTACTTAAGTTTGTTTTTTATGACTCGTTTTCGAGCTAGTAGGTCTGTACTGGCTCTTTTTCAAAATTGTTGGTGATTTCAGGACCATATCCTCATCTTCTACTGGGTTAATGGAGACCAATGACATACCTAAATCCTGAATACGCCTGAGAACCCCATAAAGAGCCGCTTGATCTTCAAATTCTCCTTTTTAGTTAGTGATGTAGTCCTCTTCTATAAATGTCAAATTTAAAATGTACAATTTTGATCATTTAAGAATGTACAAATTTATTCAGATTTAAAGTGGTTCCTCGTTCGATAAGATGGGCCAATCACATTTACAACTTGAGCATGATGTAATACTCGATCTAGGATTGCATTTGCAATAACTGGATCAAGAAATACTTCATCCCATGCCTCAAAGGATATATTGGTTGTGATGATTGTACTTCGTTTTTCATACCTCTTACCAGTCGCTCCGTTTATATAAGGTCTATGTTAATATATACTAATCGATTCTCCTCCAGTCGCTCCGTCCACACAACACCCCATCACATACATATGGGGAGTCGCTCCGCACCGTCGCCGCTTTTTGGCGCGGCTCAGATGCTATCACGCCAGGACCTAAAAACCGTCCCCCGGACGTTTTTCTTAACGGTCCGTTCGACTCCCACAGCTCCGCCGGTAAAAGGAAAGACCCATGCATATGCATGGGCCTTTCCTTTTATTGGTGGAGATGGGGCGTCGCCGTTCATATACACGTCCAATCCGGTGCGGCCTATTACAAGCGTTACACGTAATTTTATTTATGAAGAATATCAACTTTCAAAGTTTTGAAATGAATTTAGATGTATATCGATAATTGTGAATACTACGTTGAAAGAGATCAGGCTTCGTAATAAAAAGTACTTGCCTCGGTAAGAGAGCAGTGATTGAGATCTTTAAGATTCTCGCCTAATTCACCATTTACAGCAATTGTTCAGAAAATGTAAACAACTGATTTATATATCCAGTTCTCCAATGTTAAATAAGTACAACTAAGTCTGTAATAGCAAACGATCAACAATCCCTTATTTGTCAGTGATACTAAAATTCACAAATGGAATTGAGAGTCCGAATACACCTACTATTAAAAGAATACTCCCGAAACACAATAGTTCATAGCATAGCATAATAATTACATGCTAATTCAACTATCTCTTACATTCCAAAATCGTGCGCTCTTTGTTTGAAAAAATGCTAATAGAAATTTTCCAATTATTTAAATTACCGCCAATAATTAATAATATGGGTTCAGGACATTTCAATTTTTTATCGTTTGAGAAAGTAATCATTTGTTTAATATCTGTATAGCTAGGATCTGCGGGAGCATTAGGATGATAATGCCATTCTCCTAAATAATATTGACCATTCTTCCAAGCTATATCTAAAGTCTCTTTCAGACCCTTAGTACCTCTCGAAAAATTATATTTTGCGTGTTTGGAGTTTAGTGGTGGTGGTGGTGTTTGTATAATATTTGCTATTCCTTGGTTAGTAGAATAGTTTCCAATTAAAATGCCACCTGTCTCGTTAGGATTAGATTTGACACAATATTGAAGCATCTGTTCATACGCATTATATTCGAGATTAATAGTAAATGTTTCGCACTTATCTTGGAAAATCAAATTATCCATCTTCTCTTTTATCCACCACCTTAAAGCTATCAAAAATTCCATCACTTTCTATTTGTTCATAAACGAGTGAAAGTGCCTTCTGGGATTTTGATCTAATATAATTTTCAATTGCTTTCACAGAAGTTGCAGCGGCAAGCCAGACATCATCACTTCTTCCTGGAAATGTTGGATGCCAGCAGCCAATACCATTTCTTGGCAAGTTGTAATTGTCATATAAGTCTTTTTCGTTCTGTAAATATGGGGAAATCAACTCAAAAAAGGCATTGAAATTAAAAGCATTGCCATTCATCAAAGTAATGTATAAACGTTTAGCTCCTAAACCAACTGCTACTGAAACAAGAATATGATTTTTCTTAAAAATTGTGTTTTGAATAATATCAAGAACACTGTTTTCTCCCGTACAATCAATAACGATACCATATTTATCCAAGTCTATGTTAGTTATGTTGGCTCCATCACTTGAAAGAGTGTCATTTATCACTTCAACATTTGCGTGCGGATTTAGAGAATTAAGATAATTGCATAATGCCATCGCCTTAAGTTCGCCAATATTATTTAGATTTAGAGTATGACGAGATAAGTTGCCGACTTCAAATAAATCGTAATCCATAATAGTAAGATTGTATATCCCAGCTCGTATAAATATTTCGGCTATTGATGCTCCTATACAACCGACTCCAACAAGCAATATACTTTTTCGCAACAACAGGCTATTCATTTTACCTCGTTGAGATATTTCATCTTGATTCCAATTTTCTGAAACAATCCAATCTAATTCTGTTTTTCTATTAAATACTACAGATTTATCACGTTTCCACCAGCCTAATTGATTACTTCTAAATCCGCTAGCTGTTTTTTTACCATATGATACAACAGGCAAATGCAAAGCTTTCCAAAATATAATCTCAGGTTTTCCTCCAAAAAAAATTGGAACTGGAAAACCAAGCAAAAGTAAATGTCTGTTTCCATCTCGAATTTTAGTAACCATATGTTCCAAATCATCCATAATATCAATCTGTTGGTTTCTACAAGCATCTATTAATTCACCAAAAGTTTCTGGTGCTTGCCACTCATTAACTACAGGAAGCTGATTTAAAAGTATCCACGGAGCATTTATTGTAGAATGATTACTCATTTTTGAAAGTTGACACCCCCATTGTGTGTAGTGTACGTTGATGCCTTTTAATGACTTAAACTTCTTAACATAATACACATATGGTTTACTTTTATAAACCTCTAATTCTGCAATACCATATCTGCATACAGTACTTTCCCATTGCATAAATGTTACAGCATCTTCAGAAAAAGCAAATTTTAAATCTAATGTATTGCTCAAAGTAAATTCAGGCAGTTCAAATGGCTCATCATTTGATACCAATTCACCTTTTGCAGCTAATTTAAGCCAGTTAATTGCCCTGTGTACATGAAACAATAATCTGTCATTAATACTAGATGGTTCTGATTGGAACTGAGGTGTTGTATTTACGTCAAGACATAATGCACCTGTTCTCCAAAGTCCATTTCTCTCGATTTTAGAGTTGTTTGCTTGATGATGTAAAGTAACCGTAATACTACTATTCACATCAGGAAATACTTTGATTATTCCCTTCGGATATTCAGATTCCACAACAATATACCACTGGGATTTTTGGGGGAAATGCAATGTCTTATGTTCAATTGTTACATTAAAATGCAAATACCACAATTTTGATTCATTACAAAAATGCCATTCATCTATTATTTCAATCTGTGATAACGAATCTAAAGCCCTTCGAGCTTGATTTAATTTTTCAAGAATTTGATTTGTTTCCATCTATGCAAATCTTCCTTCTGGGATAGATGTTGATTTTTCAGTACGAGGTGTAAAGCCTGTTGAAGAATTAGATTTTGAAGGCTCTGGAGCAGACGGGAATTCATTACCAAACAATTCTCTCCATTTGCAAACACTATCGTAAATATTTTCATATTCAAAAGCTTGTCGAGCTATTTTGGCAGCTCCACATACGGTATCGTAGAAGTTAGAGTAATCTTTATTAGTTATTCTTGCAAAGACATCGTGTAAAGGAACCCCCCTATCTGCTAAAAATGGTTTGTTAGGATATTTGGAAACAATATTCTCTAATGTTAAAACCACACCTTCTGCAACACTATTGATACCATCTGGACAGCAATCGCCAATAAAGTGTTCCAAAGGATAACTCTTTGGATGCTTCATATCTGGATACTGCGTTTTACGCCACCACTTCAATGCTTTTACAACATTTATGTAATGGGTATAACAATTCTTGTTTTTTTCAACCGTCCAGCGTATCTGCTCTAACGGGTGGGTCTTATCCCATTCATCAGCCTCACGGTCAGGAATTAGAAGCGGTTCAGATTTCCATTGAAGTCCGCTATCTGATTTGAAAAAAACGTTATAATTGCTTTCAAACAACTTTTTATCCATTGATTTTGTTATTAACTTTTGCTGAAATTCTTCAATTGTGTAATCAGAATTAATAGCCATATCTCGAAGAGCATCAGTCTCGTTTTCACTCGGCGCTGACGTTGGAACGATATCTAACTCAACGTAACTCAAACTAATACCAATTGATCTGCCTTGAATACAATATTTACCTTTATAGTGCTTATCTAAAAATGGTACAAATAAATTTAATGCTTCCTCTGGAGTATATTCTTCAGAGTCTAATTTAGTTACAACAATGACATCAACATCTGATTTATTACCATTCTTAGGCTTCACTGTTGTAGAACGACGATAACTTCCCTGTAAAAAAGTGCTTATAATTACCTTTGATAATGTTTCATCTTCCTCTAATCTTTTTCTTAATGTCGTATGTCCTGTTTTTAATTCATTCACTTGATTGTCAGATAAACGAATATTAGACAAGAAATCTTTAAAATATGATGGTACAGTAGACATAAATACCCCTCCTTATTTTGTAAAATCTAATGACGGTGAATATGAGCAAGAATTTCGTTGTTCAAAATCATATTCGTACAAAATGCATTTGCCAAATCCCAGCGAGTTTTGTCCTAAGAAAAACATAAATGCATTTGGTGTAGAAGCAAAAATATGTAAAGTTGCTCGCCGCTCAACTGTACTTCTTCTAGATAAAGCTTTATAAATTGAATTTGCCAAAATAGTAGCATGAGTACCATTTTCTATCGAAAAATTAGTAGCACCATCTTCGTTTGGTGTACAGTTAATGATGCTTCCTATTGATAGATCTTTTTCTTTAATGAATTCAACTACGTCATAGTAAATGTTGCGAGTGACATTTAGTATTAATGCAGAATCATATAGATTTTCATTAAATTTTTCATGTGAAATCTCCCAATTAGAATAGTTCCTTTGAGATGAAAGTTTCACATCCCATAATTCGGTCCCTTTGGTTGATGATTTTTGAATTGGAAAAACATTGATACCTGATTTACTATCAAGAATTCTTCCTGTTGCAAAGGCTATAGATGCATGTGTATCCAAAAATATTTGATAAGCTTGATTCTTATTCATGTTTGTGAGCAGAAACTCTTGCAAATTTACATAAATATCTTCGTTCCAATCATATTCATCTTTTATTTTACGATCATCAAACATATTAATGAATGATAAACAACTCTCAGTCTCTTCTTCCAATTTTTCTGCTCCGCGGGCAAAGCTTTTTACAGCAATAGATATTCTTTTAGGGGAATATTTATCTGCAACAAGATGGATACGTTTTTCTAGTATTTCTTCAAATTTTTTCCTATCAATACCTTTACCATGTGTTGAAGAAATCATTTGATCATTTATAGTTGCAGAAGAAATAAAACTGATTTGATCAAAAGTCATCATTCGATTACGAACTGAAATATATTGATGCAATGAGTCTCTAACGATTTTTTCTAAAAACTCTATATCAAATGGAAGAATTTTGAAGTGTATTCGATTTTTGTCTAGCAAAATGGTATCAAAATCTTTTAAAGATGTTATGGCTTCTTTATCAAGTTTCTCATTATAAAACTTTTCAATTGATTTTATTAATGTAATGCCAGGTTTATCACATTGTCCAATTAAAAACAATTTATATTCTGGACTGTCTATATCATTTACAAGGTCATAAATCCATGTTTTAATTTCTGCTTTTGAAAAAGTATTTATTGATGATTTTACTTGTATACTTTTAATAATTTGATTATGCCGCTCTAACGCAATATCTACCTTATCATTTGATGTTGGGAATTCAATATATATCTTATCCCAGTTAATATTCTCTGTTAATGCTTCTAATACTGAAGCAAATCCTTGGTATAAAAATCCCCGTGATGCTTCTTTTCCTCCCATGCTTTATTCACCTCTATATATTTATATTAGTTTTATGGATTTTTAACTGTCACTAACTTCCACTTGTTTGATACCAATTTGGTGAAAGCGCCACATCCAATGAACAGAAATAGATCAATACTTAATTGAATTTTCGCATTTGCCATATCATCAAAACAAATACCGGTCGATATAAGTACAATTTCAATTTAAAATACCATTAGCCTTATTCATTGTTCTTTTCGTAGTAATGATACCACGGGTACCGGGTTGCAAAATTGTGGAAAGTTAAATTGAATTTCTATACTAGTTGAAATCACTGAATCTCAGCGGTCACACAAAAGTTTCCGCCGTTTTGGTACCGAGTATGTACCCATATTCGTCAAAACTTGATTCTACTCAATTAATTATTTATATTACTTAGTTAACCTGCAAACGACTTCAACATGCGGTATCACATGAGTCTTATACAATTTAACAAATCGTATTGCAAACGGGGTGAATACTCATTTGCTATCCCCCCCTTCTGCTTTTATGTTCTTGATTCATCCTAGACATTTTGAAAAGGCGTTCTGTTATTTAGGTATTTATCACACCTATTATCAAACTCGGATCTACAGTTTATTGAACCCATATAATTATCAAACAAAACTATTCAAATCTAACAGAGTCGTATTAATTATATCTTCAATTTCTTTCATATCAGCTCTAACTTTCTTATCTGATTTATCAGAATTTATTAGTTCTTGTTGCTTTTTATCAAGTTCATTGATTTCGCTACGGATTTGACTCTCAAGAAATTGATTAACCGCATTAGTTATTGTTTCATCACATCTGTCAGCAGCTTGTTTGAAGTTTTGCTTTGTTGAAGCTTTAAATTGTCTTAACTGTTTATCCCATTTCGCATCATCTACTTCTTCTTTTACATTACAATATAAATCCCAACCAATAGCTAACCATCCGAGGGCCTTACCTGCTTTGCCAATTACCTTACCTGCTTTATCAGTTAATTTTATTTTACCGTGAGGCTTAAACTTTACATTTTTGGCTTGCTTATAGAATTCTACAAATTGTTTTGCTAAATCATCGGCATTTTTAGATAAGTATTTTGAAGCATCATCAATGCCGCTTCTAATGTTAGATTTTATTAAATTAGGAATTTTCTTTGGATGTTTAGAAAAATCTAAATTATCTACATTAATATTCGAAGGATCAATTATAGCTTTTACCTTCAAAGTAACAGGAGCACTGTCAAATTCTTCTAATTTTTCCTGTAGTTCTTCTATTGAAGTTTTTAATATATCCTCAATATCTATGGATAACTTATCAATAATCTCATTTAAATTAAAGTCCGCATCATCATATGCCATTTCGATGTCATCAGGCTCAAGTTTATTCTCAAACGCCTTAACAATAGGTATGCATAAATCTAATATTTCTTTCTTTATTGTTGTTTTTAATTTATTGATTTTGCTCTTAATACTGTTTTCACTATCAACAAAAATCCTCTTTTGCCTAGAGTAATAATTGTTCAGTATATTATATTCATTATTCTCATCTCCAATGCAGTTGCTTAGTGAATCAAGTAGTGACAAGCTACTTTGGAGCGGTCTTAATAATCGTCCATTTATACCATTATCATTACAAAACTTATTTAAAGCCATTTTAAGATTATCAATTCTACTGGAATCATACAGATCTTGTTTTAATTCTTCTTCATCCTCAGAAAGTGAATCTATATAGTTTCTTGACGAGATGAACACTGGTGAAAATTGATCAATTGAATATGGTTTCACTCTTAACGTCAACTCTTCCATCATAATAGCAATTGCATCTTCAATTGTGCGCTCCATAAGGTTTACTCTATCAATTTGATTTACAATCAACATGCATTGGTTCTCTTTTTTCAATGATTTGAGTGTGTCAAAAAAGGGAGTAATATTTGATAAATTAAATAATTCATTTGTTATCACATATAGCAGTAAGTCGCTATTCGCAGCTCCTTCATATGCTAATTGATCATGCTCTTCTACACCTGAAAGAGTTCCAGGCATATCTATCAAGTTTAGACCTAAATAATCATATTTCTTCACTTTGCTTGTTGCTACATTGGAATTAATCAACACATTTTCACCAGTTAATGCTTTAATAATTGATGATTTACCAACATCATATTCACCCACAAGTGCTATTGAAAGAGGTTCCTCTGCTTGTGGAACTATCAAATCTAATTTTGATAGCCACATTTCCTTTGGAATATCTTCTTTATCGGGTAAAGAAACAATGAAGATTCGCATCTTATCTAATACTTCACTTACTTTTTCAGTTCCTTCTTTATATAATAATCTGTTCATAGCATTACGCCTCCTCAAATACAATTTTGCATCTAAATAGATTTTCGCATAAATAATGATTCGCTTTCTTTCTGCCATAAAGCAATCCGATTTCATCTTTTGTACAGGACTTGATACGCACCTTTCTATTTCGGTTTTCTTCAATACTAATACGACTATCTTTAATGGTAGCTACCCCTAACGCTTGAATCACTTGATCTTCGCCCCAATTACCAACAGAATCTTTAAAACAAACAATATTAATAATTTCTTGTCCAAAATTTTCCCTTAATATTGCTAAGTACTTATTGTTTTCTCCCATTGAGTACTTAAGAATATCTTCACCCGAATTATTGGTTGGAACGATTCCAATTTTAATAAATTTTCCAAACTTTCTTACTACTCTATGTACCTTGAATGTCTTGGAATACTCTTTACCAATAATTCTTTCAAACATAAATTTCAATTCTTCATTTAAGATTTCAACCCTTTTTGAATACAAGTTGTTAATCAATACGAAAGTTTCCTCTATATAAATGCTAGATTCTTTTATAGCTAATGAAATACCATCAACTGTTAATCTAATTGCATTTTGAGTTATTACTTTAATCCATTCATTATTTTTATCATACAAGTCCTGATGATTATTCAATAAATCATGTTTCAATTCTCTAATCACATTATTTTTCTCTGATTGTATATCTTTATCTCCACTTTTTTCTAAATCATCACCTAGCTTTTTGACTTCTTTTGAACTGTAATAGCCACTTACGCCCCCAACAATTGCCACACCAACTCCTGCAGCGGCAGCCGCCCACCCAGACGGATTCCAAAAGTTTACAACTGCCCATCCTAATAAAGCAGTTGGTGCAAGACCTGCACCAGTTTGTCCGATTGTTTTTATTGCTTTTGCAGTATTTTTTTTGACTTTTGCAAACTTTAAACGTGAAGTGTTAATAGAAGGCACATAATCAATATTTCGATTTGTAATTTCTGATACAATATTTAGGTCAAAGCCTAAATCCTCTTCAAAAGCTGATAAATAATGGTTCATTTCACTTATGCTGTTTGATTGATATTCTACAATTCGTTCTCTGATATAATTCCAATCTAAGTATTCTTCGTACAGTTTTTGAAGATCTCCCTTTGCTCCACTATCAATATACTTTTCAACAAACACATCTATTCCAAATGTTTTAGTATCAAATATTTCTTTAACAAACTCAAAATCTAAACTAAATTTTTCTTTCTTTTTATAGATATCGCGTAAAATTTGTGGCTTTCTTTTTGCCAACAAATCTTTTTGGGCTTTTAAAGGGAATACTTTCGACCTTAAAATATCTTCCATCTCTTCTAATCTATAAACAAAAGAATCATATGCTGATCTAGTTTTAATAATTATTGAATCATTTATCACTGTATTAATAATGTACTCTTTCACTTCTTCAATTCTAGAAAATTTTTGAACTCTTTGATATAAATCAATATCGTTTATACTCAAATCAGTACTCTTTAATGCAATTGTTGCACGGAATGCACCTTCTACATAGACTGGAAATATTGGAATGTCGCTAACTTTTTGCGAACTTTGATGGTACTTAAATTCTTTTTTCAGATATTCCCTAATTCGTTGTACATGCCCATCTACTTCATCTTGTCTTATCACTTTTTCTGGACGCTTATACGCAATTTTGGGATTACCAGCTTTGATGTTTAAAATGATTGCTAATGGTTTATTCTCTTTTAGTAACCCAGCAAGTCTTTCAATTAAATTTGGCTCAATGTGGTCATCACTAATAACCATTAGTACCAAATCTGCTTGTTCCATATAATTATCAGCAATTTCATAATTATTCTCATCAAAACCTTCAATGCCAGGTGTATCAACTAATCTAATACCATTCCAATCATATTGATCAATATCTTTTGTCCAATCTGGAGTACCGTTACCTTGAATCTTAAGATCTTTTTCCATCAAAGCTTGAATAGTTGTACTTTTACCCGCCATAGTTCTTCCGAAAAGCATTATAGTAAACTTATCAGCATTGCTAAATTTTTCTTCAAAAATTTGCTGCCTAGTTATTTCAGTACCTTCAATAATATAATTTCTTTCTGTTACTAAGTCCTTTACTTTATTTACAAGTTCTTTATCATATTTATTGGCTTGATTTAAAAAACTAAGAATGTCTCTGTTTTCTAGATAATTACTGATATAATCTGCTATTTGATTATCAATTTTACTTAAATATTGATAATGCTTAGTCGCATTTTTTGATGCTTCTTTTATCGCTTTATTCATTTTCTTGATTTGAAAATTACCATAATTCAACGTATCCCTCAAAAAATAATCACTCCTTTATCTTCAAATTCAAGATGAACTCTTGTAATTAATATACTTCATTTCAAAACAACTTTTTCTAACCTTTTTATTTCTTAGCTTAATATTTTTTTCACTTCTCGTCTCATTATAATCTAAAGTCTCTTGAGATTTCTGTTTAATTTACAAAATTTACCTCATCCATCTATCCTTATTTTTTCAATTGATTCTTCATTTCTTGAATAATTAGCTTTTCTCTCTCCTCTATGAACTTGTCAAAATTGTTATAACTCAAATTTACATTTGGAATGTAATGTTTCTTCTTATAATCAGCAAGCTCACCTGCAGGAATCTTTTCATTAATCCACTTTTCAAAGTCCATTGCGTTCTTCTCAATATTAGGAATTTCCTCTAAAAGTTGAAGGTTACCTAAGTAATTATAAGCATTAATGAACTCCTCAATTTTATCATCTGCAACGCCTTTATTCTTTAACCTCTTTGCAGTAAATGTGCTCTTGGGGAATATGTGATCAACATGAAAATTATGTTTTAAATCCGCCCAAGGATAGAGTAATGACAATACAACCAAAGTATCTCCATGACCATATTTGGAATCTAACAAACTATTTATATCGTCATCATTAAATTGCAATGCACGATTAGTCCCTTTAAAGTGTTCAAAAATTTCATCTAGTGGAAATCCATTTACTGATTTATTCCTAATTAAATCTCTTGCAGGCTTTAAGACACCATCTGGTGCAAAACTAAATACCCTCTTAAGTAATGCTGATACGAACCACAACTTAATTTTCCTTCTATCTTCAATTCTTGTTGTTGAGGTTTCAAAATTATTTGGCAGACCAATCGTCTTAAGATAGTATGCAACGGGAATCATTAAGTTGTTAGAAGTTATATTTTCTCTACTAAAACCGAAGCTACTAATCAATTTCACAGCATCACGAATTGCCTTTGTAATATTGTCCCACTCTTTCTCAATCTTGAGCATATTAGTCCGGTTAAAATTGTCCACTTTGAAAGAAATATCTGGAATATCACATAGAACTAAGCTGGCCTTCAATACAATGTCTTTACTTATGTTAAATCCTCTACCAATTTGATTTATTTCATCTACAAATTCATTAATGTCTTCACGAGCATCTCTTGTCTCCCATTGTGCTATCGCAAATGAGAGTAACAAATCTGAATAACTCAGTTTAGTACCACCACTATTAACACGAATAAAAATATTTAAAACTTTATCAAGTTCATCGCTCTGTTCAAGATAATAGCTAACAATTCTATTAACATGAATGACTGAATGGAGTTTAGAAAGAGTTTTATTAGCAAACTGTGCTTTTACTTTATCTGGATTTGCAGCTAAACCTGATGTTATTAAATAGTCCATTACATCTGACAATTCCTTCAAATCTAGAATCTTCCCCACTTGAAACCAATGGTGAGTCTCATCAACTAGCTTTGCTTCTTTTTCGGTAAGAAACTCAAATTCGTATTCATATGAGAAATCCTTAGGAGTATCTAAAAGGTTTACATAAAATGTCTTTTTAGGATAAGCTAAAGGGTTGTTGTACTTCTTATATGCTAGCTTATATGCATAGGTACCTTTCAGTGCAATATACAAAGAGGTTAATCGTTGCTGACCATCTAAAACTGCCATGACATCCTCATTGCCATTAATATTGGCTTTAGGATTATGGATATTATCCTTTTGATGGTAATCTCTAAGAAATTCATAGAATATAAACTCTCCTGACTTTTCTCTTGGAACTTTCCAAAACAAGAATGAATTGATCGGATAGTTTCTCATTAAGCTATCGAACAGCATTTTGATTTGTTCAGTACTCCAGACAAACTCTCTCTGAATAGATGGCAATAGATATTTTTTCGCGTGTATATCTGTTACTACTTCATTAATTGTTAGTGGCGTTTGAAACGACATGAATTGATCCCCCTATTTATTATCTATTTCGAATCCAAATTCCTTCAACCTATTTCTACAAATGTTTCTTTCCTCTTCAGTGAAAAATTCATAATACTCGGGTCTTAGAACCAAAGCTTCTACTGACAAATCAAGTCTATTGTTCTCCCAAAGAACTTCAAATCCGTAAGTTCTGCCACTTTTTGCAATTAGAAGTTTTGCAGCCGTTAATCCACCATAATTGGAAACAATTTGAAAAAATCTTGATGCCGTATACTTTAAATCTTTCTTCGCTATGTAGTAAATGTTTACCATGTCTTCATGAAATTTGTTCTCAAGTGTTTTCATAAATATTCACCCCTTACTTATATGTGAATCCAACAGAATCCCACCACAGGTATCGAGTTACAAAATAGCGGGAAGTCAAATTGAATTTCTATACTAGTTGAAATTAGAGAGTTTCAGCCGTCACACAAAAATTTCCGCCGTTATGATACCGCGTACCCTTTATCTCAACTTAGCTTAGAAGATTGTTTTCTTGTTTACATCTAACACTTTTTGGTATTGGTGCTTAAGTTCACAAAATTTGAGGAACCTGTTTTTTTTAATTGGGTAATATCATATTTTAATAACCAAAAGGGAAAGGCTGGCAAAGGTTTTTCCCCATATTTAGCAGTTAAGTGGTAAACAGCTTCGTGATCATTACTGGTAAACAAATTCATGATCAAGTGGTATAGAAATTTGTTGACATATACAACCTCAATTTAGAAATGCTATTCTACCGTCCAAATCGTTGGAAATTAAGTTGTATTCTGCAAAATTCTCACTTATCTCACAATTTTAATGTCGCTTCATGAACTATTAGTGCGTTTATTTTTGTGAGGCAATTATATTATTATCGTACACATAGCAAATACTTGACTTACAAACACAGTTGTTGGGTTAATCATTTATAGCCAATACCTAAAAGGACAATTTAGTTAATGGACTGCATATTATATTCAACAGAACTCAAGTAATCTAGACTCTATGAATTTTGTTAGTGTAAAACTAGAGAAGTCATATATCACCTTGCCCACCACAAGTTTCACATTGCTTACCTATGTAGGCAAAACCAGTACCGTTACAGTCAGGACAAGTCTTGTACTCATTAAAATATTTCTCTCTTAATACTTCTATGCAAGAGTAGCACAATCCAGAATCATAATCTTGTTCATCTTCTGGATACTCTTCACCGCACTTACTACATGTAAACACGCCCTCTATTTCTTCTTCTATTTCTTCTTCATTTTCTTCTTCAATCTCTACATTAATTTCTTCATCAACACATTTATCTTTACCAAAAAAACGTTCAAAAAATTTCATAGAAATTCTCCTTTATTTTATACTATATTTTTTTTAAATAATGGTTGAATTCAATATTTCATAATCTTATATACATGACTTCATCATTTTGTCAAATACTCAATCAAATTAACTTATAGTTAATATCTACATAAGCTACTGCTAATTCTTGTCTCGAAATAGGATCATTGGGATTAAAATATTCATCTCCTGTCCCACTAACAAGACCTTTTGATTGGCACACCTTGTTTCTACACCTTCCAACTCACCAAATTCCTAGGATTTGCAAACAATTCCTCGTCATCGCCTACAACAATATTAACCGAGACCACCAACTGCCCCTTTTGATCAACAATCTCACTAGCAGCCACATACTTTTTTTCACCTAAAAAATCCACTAGTTCTTCATCGACAAGAAAGTTCACGAGATTCTCTTTCTCTAAATCAACAACGATATTTCTATCAAAATAATACGTAAAACTCGACACCTGATCGACTGACCAAAATTCACAAGTATAGTTCCAACCACTTTTCGTGATTCCCTCGCCAACGTAGATGGTCCTCTCATCTTCCCCATTAACGCCTAGTTCTGTTGCAGGCACAACGCCATACGCGTAACCAAATACAGCCTGTACGAGTACCATAGCATGACGATAGAACGTAGAAGACTTAATGACATCATCTTGCCCTAGCTCATATAAAATACGCGTATAATACCATTTTTGAAAGAGATAACCTTTATTAAACTTATCCCAGTTCATAGTCCCATTTTCCACTTCAAAAGACATCATTTCAAGACTATTTACATTATCTGCAAGTTTAATCCACTTCGCGCCGAGTGGCATTTGATCCGTATGCCTAATTGCATTGATTTTTCTCTCTTCCCAAGACTTTTCTTTATCTTCGCTCAACCAGCCAACATATAAAGCTACCGTTTCGCCATAAAGCGCTCGAACCATATCAAGCGTCGCTTCAGTATCTTCAACCACATCATGTGTAAGTGCTCCGATGACTACATCTCTATCCTCAATTCCAGCCGATATCAATGAAAATGCCACCCCAAATACATGCGCCAAATATGGTATTTGATTGCCCTTTCGATACTGTTGATCGTGCATCTTGGCAACCCAATTGATTACATCGGAGTAATTGGAAATGTTAGACTCACTCATCGTGCCCCCCTATAATAGACCTTATCTTATATTGGCTTACTTTGTAAATAAAGCGTGTCGGGGCATAAATCTAATCCATTGTCCCAACAAATTGTTCCGATTGAAACTCTTGCGGTTTTAAAAAGATTTAAATCCTTCAGTTCGTTAAAATTACCAATACTCAAATAGTCATTCATGTCAAAAACTCTCTTCTCCCCATTATCAAAAGTGATTAACAGTGAGTAATCAATACTTGGAATCACGCTTGAAACTCTTGGATTCATATAACACCACCTTTACGTTGCAGCCTTTAAAATTTCTATTGCCGTTATTCTTTTATTTGTCATTGTCTACTCCGCCACTCATTATATATCCCCAGCAGATCATCATCTAAATACCCCAAAGCCTTTTCTACCAACTCATCTGGCACCCCATAGTAAGCCTCAGCGATACTTCCAGTGATTGCAGCAAGCGTATCACTGTCACCTCCGATGGATATGGCATTTCGTATCGCGTCTACAAATGAATTCGCTTCAATAAAGGCTTGTATCGCTTGTGGAACCGTCCCTTGACAAGTTACATCGAATCGATAAGAGCCCCTAATCTCATCAAGGGTAAAATCAATTTCGTAGTAATTGTCTAAAATGTATTCCCGTATCTGATCTTTACTATGCCCCGTTCTTGCCAGGATGATGGCCATCGCCGTGGCCTCGGCGCCTTTTAACCCTTCGACATGGTTATGGCTGATAGCAGTGACCGCACGTGACAGAAGTTTTACTTCGTCTACAGATTCAGCGATTGCACCAACAGGACTTATCCGCATTGCAGCGCCATTGCCGTAACTTCCATATGGCTGAGGGTTCTCACTAAATATCCACTGGCCAAAATTGCCTCCATATCCACAATTCGGATAATTTCTGCCAATCACTTGCATCGTTGAAACAGTGTTTTCTGACAATCGATCAAGATATTCTTCATCATGTCTTGTGTTATTTTGACTTTCTAAAACAGCTTTGTCCGTTTCAAGTATTGCTTTTGCAACGGCAAGCGTCATAATGGAATCATCTGTCACAAAGCATTTATCTGTAAAAAGCTCAAAATCCTTCGATCTATGATTATTGAATTCAAACCTTGAACCGACGATATCACCAATAATTGCACCAATCATAGCATCTACCGCCTTTTCCTAGATTCGTAGTCTTCTTTAATTTTGTCATTCCAACCCGCATCAATAGCGCGTTTCGAACGAACCATACTGACCGTTTCACTAATTATTTGATAATTAAGGATTGTCCCTTCACGATCTGCATGATAGTTGGCAACCCTATCTTCTGCTATACCGAATCGACCAGCTGTCTCAATCGCGTCAATATTTGCACCAAGAAAGATAAACTCCCAGCCGTATTTGTTCTTCTGACGATCAATCATATTTTTAATGTGGTCATAAGAGTATTTAACACTTGCGTTTTCCATGCCGTCAGTAATAATGACAACCATTACTTTTTCTGCCCGATCATCCTCTGCAGCATATTTCTGTACGTTCTCCATTTTATGAATGGTTATACCGATTGCATCAAGCAAAGCCGTTGACCCTCTGACAAAATATTCTTTATCGGTTATCACTGGCACTTTAATCAGATTGTAGCGATCATGGAGCAGTTCATACTTGTCGTCAAATAGCACGGTAGTAATATTGGCGTCGCCCACTTCACCCTTTTGTTTGGTCAAAACACTGTTGAATCCACCAATCGTATCACTTTCCAGTCCACTCATTGAGCCACTTCTGTCCAGTATAAATACCAGTTCTGTTAATCCCTTTTTCATAATAATCCTCCAATCATTTTCTTTGATGATTTAAGGATACACCTTTCAATAAAGCAAAAGGTCGCTTGGGAATTGACTTTTACATGCCCAGTAGTTTTTCATTAAAATTGAAAAGAACCGTATTGATTTCATATATATCATAGCTTTCCGACTCTAAAAAAAAACTTACAATCACATCAAAACGGTTGCTCTTTGATAAAGCATAGCCTGATTTCATCAACAAATCTTTGGCCTCATCGAGATTAAGCTTTAGTGCAATCGCAAAAGCAAGTGCCGTTTGCTTAGTAGGGTTATATTGGCTGTTATTTCTGATCTTTGAAAAGGTCTGTTTTGTGACATTGGCTTTCTTATAGACTTCTGGATCTTTCATTCCCTTTTCATCTATAAGTCTCAGCAGCATTTCAGAGAAAGATTCATCTAAGTGATTGATTACATCATCTATGGATTTCTTCTTTTGTTTAATCTGCATCGTTTGCACAATTTCGTTCGATTTTAACTGTAATTCCAAGTTTAAAATGTTCTCTAAATATTCATTTTCACTATAACGTCTTTCAAGCCTACGCGCATCTATATACTGTTCCTCTATGTAATGATCGTCAATATAGGCTTCTACCGACGCATACAAAGCCTCAGATAATTGATAAGCCTTCTTATCAAAGACTACCAGATACACCGTCATATCATTGAAAAGTAAGAACTAACCTATGGTGCGAACTGCCGTATTAAGTGCAACATCTTTAGGACACCCAAAAGATCCAGACGCTATTAATGGAAATGCAATACTCTCAAAGCCTTGGTTTTTTGCAAGCTCAAGAGAAGTCTTATAGCAACTTCTTAAGACCTCCTCTTCACCACTATTCCCATCTTTCCATATCGGCCCCACCGTATGGATAATATGACCTGCCGGTAGGTTGAATGCCTTTGTTAAAACACTCTTTCCCGGAGCCAATGCACCCATTTGGGCAGTTTCTTCTCGTAACCGTGGACCTTCAATCTTGTGAATACTACCATCCACACCAGCTACACCAAACATATTAGAGTTCGTTGGATTGACGATGGCATCTACATGCATTTTTGTTATGTCGTTTCTTACGATTTCAAATGGCATTTGATCACCTTTTCAATATTTATTATTTGATCTACCGTTATAAGGTGCAATTCATCTGTTTTCTCCATCAGTATTTTAAGACACTATACCGTAATATCGTACACCATTATACATAAGTTAATATTTTCATTAATATCAGGCCTATGCAAAGTGCACTGCCATACGTTGGCATTTTCTTGGTTGTATCGATTTGTATTTTCTTTTATCCATTGCTCTATGACTAAGCGAATAGACCCAAAATCCTTGTTGTTTTTATTGAACACAATTAGTGACATTTTTGAATCTTTCCATGTCGAATATCCCATCAATTGACTAATTGCTTCTTTAAAATTTTTAATCCCATGCCAAATTTTGCATTCACCTATAAAAGCCGATTTGTTTTCGAACGAAATATGAATATCGGTTTTACCTACTTTTCTAAATGTTTCGCCAGTCACTTGCTGAATGTAATGTGTTGATAAATTTGAAATGATAATGTCTCTTAATTCTTCTTCACCAATTTTATTGAATGTACGAGCTGTATTTTCCATTGAAGTACAGGAAGAGTGAATTATATTATTTATATTTTTGTAATCTGCATCTGAAATACTATACTCTTTCGGAATAGGCCTGTTTTGAGGCAATGACACTTTAGGTAAACGCTCTATTCGTTTTAAAGGTATCGGAGATATATTAGGTGCATTAGCACTCAAGTGCAATGGTAAATTAAGTTTTTCACTTATCATTTCAAAATCTGTTGCTTTTATTCTTCGCTCATTTAAATAATGCTGTATTTTATCCCTAATGCTTAAATTAAACAACTCGATTTCCGAGTTTACATATTCTATCATTTTTTTATAACTATCGAATTTCTTACTAAACTGATCTTCAACAAATTGTTTAGGATTTTCTTTTTCTTTTAATTCTTGATTAGTATACTTAAAATCTAAACTGATTAATCCATAATTATCATTACTAGGCATGGTCAAATCCACCACTTCGAAAGAAGTCATAATATAAGTGTTGGGTTTTAGTTTTAACAACTCAGCAGATCCGTCATATGGAATTGTAAATGTAATACAATAACCATCAGTCATAAAAAACTCATTTTCGTAATGGTTATTCTTAAACCAAGGATTATATTTTTTGATTTTTTCTTCAACCATAGACTGAGTAATATTATTTTCATAAAGTACAATTGGATACAGACTATATTTCGAATAGTAGTATTCGATCCACTCGTTAACATTACAACTTTTTATTTTTTGATCACTAAAAGATTGAATCTCCCCGTTAATTTTATTCATTAATTCAGATGTAAATTGTCTTACTTCTTTACCGCTAAATAATTCCAAACATAACCTCCTTTACTTACTCAACACCAAGTACTTTGAATAGAGCATACTCTAGTGATTGATAAAAGATAAGATTGAATTTACCCATTAGTTCTGGTGGTACAGTTCCCATGTCCGCTACAGATGTAAGTGGCCACAGGATTTTTTTTGTTCCACTAAAAAGGTACACTTGTAATGTGTGCGTTAATTCTTCAACTTTCATAATTGTTCCACCGATATAATTGGTGTTCGGCCACTCAACGGTGGGAATTTATTTGTGAGTTCTAACCGTTCATTTGACTGATATAAAGAGTCACTACAGAAATTTCCGCCAAATTTGTACCTGGCATCAAGACGTTCAGAATAAGATTTAATAAGTACCACAGTCGTCAGAACCAGATCAATTGGGTACGAAATACTCAATAGAGCAAAGTAGGTTGATCTTAGTGAATTTGTGTCCTAACCGGCGTCATCCGATAGGTGGATTTTCTGCAAAATAACAGTTAGCGAAAAAAACGATAATGATAGAGTTAATCACATTTATTTATTTCTTGCCAAAACTCTTGGTATATTGAATATCGATACTGTAATGCCTCTCTACCACCTTCCATAATTTTGGAAATTTGATCAATCACAATTCGTTCGTCTATGGTCCCTTGAGCTACCAGGGAACTACTATTATCGTCTACAGATTTAAGCGTCAAAACATTTTCAGAGTCGCCAAGCACCGGTATATTGGGATTGTGAGTAGCAACTATTACTTGACGTTTAAGTTTTATTGCATTAAGAATATTAACAATCACTTGTCTTATCAACCTATTATCTAAATTATCTTCAGGCTGATCAATTATTAATGGCTGACTACCATGCAAAAGTAACATCGGCAATATAGCACTGCATCTTTGTCCTGGCGAAAGAGTCGAAATATCTTTAGCGATTTTAGTTTCCAGAGGTCTATCATTCAACCTAATAATGGGAATATCTTCATTTATCATCTCATCTAGCTCTAAAACTATATCTAAATTTAACTTTTGAGATGTATCCTTGCGAAAAGAAATAATGCCCTCTTTGATTGGCAATGGTAATTCTTCAATAAATTCGTTTAAATAATCGCCATCGCTAGCAATTTCAGGATCAATTCTTTGCCATATTGAATTAGCTAACAGATAGCTTCCTGATTCCGATTTTAAAATGCGACCATCTGATGCATTATTACCTTCCACAGAAAGAAAGTCTTCAGAATCAATTTCAATCATAAAAAGCTTTTCTCTTAAATTGTCAGCACTAATGTTACTGAGTTTTGTAAGCTCTCTAATTTTTTCTGATGTGTATTTTGATCCACCCCAAAAAAACCTATTTTTAAGCCACCATTTTAATTTATCTTTATTCTGCTGAGATTGCGCATCCAGTTCAATGATTAGTACTTTATCGTTCAGGTTTTCCTTCAATTCTCGACTCATTATTTTAGATGCAGATTCTCTCTTTTGACTTCTTGAATCAACTAGACATTTCAATTCACTTTTTAATACATCACGTTCTTTTAACAAGTCTTTAAATTCGCTTAATAACACATTATATTGACCTAAGCTATTACACGCTTCTTCATAAGCAACCTTTTTCACTTGTCTATCAGTTGAGCCAGTTGGTAATCCCAACTGCACCAAGACATCTTTTTCTTGCCTTGTGTTTGAATCTATGATGGTCAATTGACTTTCAATTTGATTTGAGATATCTCCAACTTTATCAACTGCAATTTGAAATTGCTCTATAAGAATTTCTGAAAAAGTTTTCCCTTCATCGTTCTTTTTTAAGAGCTTAGTTAGCAGCCATTCATTTAATGGTTTCTTACTTTCTTGATCATTTACTGTTGTGATCAAATCTAACCCGTCAAAAAAAACTTTGGTATTTTCTGATATTTCAGCCAAATTCAAGCCATTTATAAACTCATCCCACTTACTCTTAAACCTACTGAATTCAATTTTTTCATCACTTAAAGCATCAATTTTTTCATAAAGAATCTTAATTTCTTCAACATTGACTTCATCGTACTGTTTTTTTCTTCTTCCATACTCTCTCATTGGCAAAGCATCTTCACACAATGCATTTACATTTGTAGCTTTTTCAACTAGCAGCCTCCTGTTATGAGACAAGCTCTCAATTTTAGATGTGATATCGTTGTTAATAATATCATTCTCTAGGCCGCTTAACCGATCATATAACCTGAGCAAATTTTTCGACTCAGCTTCAACTTCTATATCATGTATTCTAAGGATAGTAGGATTTATTAATTTTGCACCCTCAATAGCACTCGGCAAAACCTCTTCACCATTTATATTTGTATAAGTTCCTGCATTATGCTTCCCATTAGCATCAAAATAAAATGTTCTAAACAAGGCTTTCTTTTTCAATAAAGGTTCATTTAAAAGTTTCCAACATATTGTTAATTTGCAACCTTTAAGAGTAGCTGATGCTCTTTCATACCAATCTGCTTCCTTATTTTTAAAATTAGTAAATTGATCCATTTTATGAGTAAATTCAATCATTTCGATAATAGCACTCTTCCCAGATCCTCTACCCCCTATCATGCAATTTAAATTTGGAGAAAACGGTATAATTAAATGTTCTTTCGAATTATTACCGAACCAAAATTTAGAACAGTCCTGAGATTCTTTCTCAATCATGATACCTTCAATCCATTGTCCAACATTTGATTTGTTGCCATAAGAAATCCGTGTTTCACCATATCTTATTGCCTTATCTTTAATTTCTGAAAATAAATCTTTGCTCTGCATTGTGAATTTTCTCGAATCTATTTTAAGCAAGGGGGTATGTTCTTGTTCTTTATCTTCAACTATAAATAAATCTGACAAAGAATGACCATCAGAACAAGTAATAGAAACACTCCGACCTTTTCCTCTTAAAAATCTGTGCAAATATTGATAGTGAGGTTCATCTCTTTTCCCTCTTACTTGAAGTGCATCAAATCCACACTTCCCAATTATTTGTAATACCTTTAGAGAAATTGAATCATCTGTTTCTTTCTCTATTAAAACTTTTAAGGATTCTTCCAACTCAAATTTTTCGGCGTTAGTTTCAGGGTTTTCAATTTGAGTTTGAGTCCTTGCCAAGTCTGCCTCTCTAGTTGAAAAGACTTTCTTCGCTTCGTATTGAATACCCTTTGATGATGAAACATGCGCTGCAATACAAATTGCAGGATATTCTTTATCATTTCTAAGCTTGTCAATAAACGACTCAATGTCATTACACTCAAGAGCATTCCCGTAATCCCATTTATTGTTATTAGAACTTTTTATCTGATGATACATATCCTGACAGCTAATGTTAGGTTCGAAAATAATAAGAATATGAATTTTAAATTTTTCGCCATCTGCATTTGTCTCTATTTCCAATTCAACACCGGGCAATATTATCAATTTTTCTGTATCTCTTTTCCCCCAAGCATGTTTTGAAAGTAATGTAGAATACTCAAAAACATTATGATCTGTAATCGCAAGCATAGCCCACTCATCACCATCATTAAGCTTTAACTGAGTACAAACATCTCGTTTTCTCTTTAAAAGTAATTCATAATACTGCTCTACTGGAATTTTCTCAATTACATATTTTTCGTAAGATCCAAGGCAACTTGTTGATTGTCCACTTAAAATCTTTAAAAAGTCTGTTTCTTCTTCCGAAAATATTCCTTTAGACACTTTTTCTTTCAAATCATAGGATGCAATTGAGTGAAAATGGAAATCTGCAGGATAGAAATTCGCACGCGAACTTCCAAGTTCACGCAAAAAATCCTTATTGCTTAACATAGTTACCTCCGAGTTATCGTAGATTAACACGCCTAATACTTTTATATATAAAACAAATAGAATCATGCTCTTTGTTGAATGATTTAATATGCATAAGAGGCTCCTACTCTACGGCCTTTTGTAACAACATCTGACTATTTGCATAAAACGGGACATCTGTTTTACCCAAAATACTCGATGGCAAAGTCATCATCTCATTTATATTGTCAATTGGCACAAGAATCATCTTTGCTCCATTATCAGATAGCGCCGTTATTTTTTCGGCAAAATGTGTGGATTTTTCGATTGCTCCACCAATGGATATATTTCCGAGTACTGCCAAGCCAGCTTTCAAGTTCTTGCCGTATATTGCCGAAATAATTGCAATGTACACCGCACTTCCAATACCCTCACTTATATAAGCGCCTAGGAGATTGCTTATTTGAACATTGATATCATAGCCATTTAGTGAATGCTGTTCAGTCAATATTGTTTTTTCATTTGCACGTAAGTAGTTATACGTATTCTTGATATTTTCTTTTACTATTTGATTATTTGTTCCTGTTACATTCAATTTGCCATTTCCTCTAATAGCCACTACTTCAATTTTCACTATTGAATTTATATCCCCATCACTGGTTGCAGTATAACAAACTCCAGGTGGTAGAGGATCTTTTGGAATAATCGCATTGCTCCGCTCTTCAGGCAAGCTCACAAAATATTCTTCTTGAGTCTCTTTATCAATATAAGAAAAATTAGTATCCCAAAATTCCATTCCACCAATTCGCTTTAGTTGTTCTTTTACGCGTCTTCGCATTTCCATTGCTACAACCAAATATTCACGAATGTCTTCTTTTGTATATTCCCCGTCAGGATGTAGTAGTTTGATAAAACCTGAAATAATTTTCCTCACAGATTTTGAATCCCTCTGTTTAAGATGATGTCCAAAAGAGAAATACTTATCTACTGCCTCATAGTGCGTATTCTTTCTTTGATCTTTTAAAACTTCTGAGAAGAAATCAGTGCTGAACCCAAAATGCTTTGTGAAATTGCTTGGACTAAATTTAGTAATTTCCCAACCTGGTAGATATAAATTTATACGATCTAGAAAAGCAGTATCGTTATTTACTTCCTCTGATATTGGACTAAACAGATGTGAAGTCTGTAATACGGTTTCAACCGGTTGATTTATATTACCGTTATAAATGATTGATGCATGTCCAGATATTTCGCCACCTTTACCGCCTCGAGAAAATGATCCGGATTCCATATAGTCTTTCATTAATGGAATAGCATCCCTATCCTTAAATAACTTGTCAGTGCTTTCATCAAAGCAAATTGCATCCCATTCACCTACAGAACCCACACGACCTGTTGAGTTATTGACGAACAACTTTGCAACAGTTCCTTGTCCACCCGAAATCAACAGAGCATAAGGAGTGATCTCTTTATATATATAAGATTTTCCTGAAGATCTTGGACCAAGTTCTACCATATTAAAGTTAGCTTCAATAAGCGGAATCAGTCGCATAAGCAAGAGTGTCTGCTTTCTCTGATCCAAACCTTCGCTGTCAGGTTCATATCCTGCACTACGCAGTAATAATCTTTGCCACTCATCCTTTGTGAATTCTTTTCTTTTATCCGTTACTTTGCTGCCATCAAAGCTTGATAATTGTATAGGTTTAATATCTTTAATAACAAACGGATACACAACCGAACCAATTGTAATCAGTGGATCATACTCCACATCAATAATGGCCCATATCCCACCTAATAATATTTTTTCATGTTGTCTGACCAGATCATCACTAATATTTGCTTTTTTGATATTGCTATTGCTTATGCTTGCCCAATACCGATCCTTTTGAGGATCAAGCTCAACGGATACCTTATCAATAATCTTGTAGCGCCCTTTCTCTCTAACTTTCGACTGTATGAGGGCACTTTCTTCTGGATTTACATAATGGTTTCGTAGTATTGTTTTAACATTTTCCATACCTTCATTTATTTTGTCTTCATCTTCGGTACTACAAGAATTCGCTAGTAAATACTCCAGTACAAAGGCAGGTACATTTGCACCACCTTTAATCAACGTGGCTAAATCCTTTCGAACTACGTATCCTCTAAAGTGCTCTAACGCTTTTTTATCTAAATCGTCGATAAGCATCAATATCCCCCCTTTATAGCAATCCGCCTAAGTCACGTGCATTAGACTTTTTAATATCTGTAACATCCAATTGTTCACGTGTTTCTGCATCCAAAAGTACAGCCTTCACTTCCATTTTACCTTGAAAAGTAAATTCTACAGACTGTAGGTCCCCAGGTTTAATAGTAATAATATTGCTACTGATATAATTGATACTACCTTCATATATCAATAACTGAACCTTCCGAAAAGTTGTGAACAAGTCCGTAATCATAGAAGAAGCTTGCAACTTAATTTCAAATATATCACCTGCAACATCTGATAATTCTTTCTTGTTTTTAATTATTATCTCTAACCCAGACGCAATATCCGCTTCTTTACTGAAACAAAATTTAGGAAGTACAATTTCTTGAGGAGTAAATCCACCATGAGAAAAGCCATAAGTGCCTTTTGATTTAAATGGTCTTGAACTTTTAGCAGCATACACATAATTATATTCACCATAGGATTCTTTAACTTCACACCAATCATTATCATTCTGTTTCTCAACTGTCCGTATATATCGCTCATGAACCACTTTTTTTCCCGTGACATTCGGAGAAATTTTATCAGCTTCCTCAAGAACCCCTGTTAAAACAAATCCATGATCTGTTACGAGATGAACTTCCTGATAGCCCATATTGAGAAGCTGCGTGATTTTATCCATCAACACCTGTTCAAACTCTGAAAATAACTTTATTGCACCCTGTTGTAGTTTTTCACCTGCAGAATCTATATCTTTGTAACTCAGTACAAGGAAGTCTGGTTTCTCGCCATAATTTAAAGCTTCAAGATCCACAAATACAATTGCTTTGCCAGTTGCTTCCGTTAGTTTCTTTTCGCGATCTTTATGAATAGATATTACTTCCCCATTCTCCACATACAGAGCACTCATATTATGCTCTGTTTCAGAAGGCATGTCTGCTAGCATAATCTGCTTTTCTACCTTAAGATATTTCGACAAAGTTTGTGCAATATAATCAGCAATTTCGTATCGGATTCCATCGCCCACAACAACTGCAGTCCCTGGTTTTGCATGCCTAAATAGGTCAACCAAATATCCCTTCTGATTAGCTTGATAATCATGACCTTCAACAAACCACTTATAAAGCAGTTCATAATTCAAAGCTTCATAATAGTCCTGCAGCGGTCGAATAATACTTTTTTCATGTAAGAAAGTTGCATACAAATTACGGATAGCTCTATCAATCTTTGAATAATAATCTGCATAAAAAGTAACTACTGCATTGAAATCTTTGCAAGCGTTTAATAAACTCATATCAAATTCAAGAAGCATGATAACATCATGCCACCAAGGTGAAACAAATCTCTTAATCTTTGTACTATTAGCGCGAACTTTAATAATATCTAGTTTTTCTGATAGGTATACTTTATCCTTAATATGTTCATTCAATAGCTGTAACATTTTCAGATCCAGTGCTTCGAAGCAGTGTTCAGGGTGAGCCGTCCAAGGGTCGATTTTTTGTTCAAGTTTATAAGCATTAACATACTGTGTTAATGAAGGATAATATGTTTCGCTGTCAATCCAGCGATAATACATTTGCATGAAAAGTGGTGTTACAGTATTGTGTGCTAACCCATCAAGCAACCGTCCAACAATTTCATTAGCAAGTGTCTTTGGAGGTTTTTTCATATACGGTTGTCCAAGAAGTTCAAACAGCTTTTCCTCAACCAGCTTGCGGATATCCTTATCTTTGTTATTCAAATGATTGTCTGGATCATTCAAAAATGGAAGCAATTCATCATCAAGGCTGATCAAATCTTCTAGATCCTGAAGTATCTTCTTCCACCATGCTATGTCTTTTCCAACACCTTGTTTTGCAGCAATTAAAAGCATTTTATTGTCAAGATGTACTTGTAACCCTGTATTGGCAAATAGTTTATCTTTCAACCACACTGACAGACTACTTAAGTCAAGACAGCCATGCGTAAAACAATAATCAAATAAAAAACTTAATTTATTCTGATCACGAGTCACATAAAAAACAACCTTACTGTCTTTATGTTCATTTTCCGCCTTCTCCCGTAAGAATAATTCTTCCTTAACCATTTGCCATTCTTCAGACAAACTTTTATTAGTCTGAAGTATTGTGTATCCTTTAGATTCCAACAAGGGTAAAAGAAACCCACTCTGCACTTGAGGGTCTAATAAAACTATAAGATTACGTCTTTTTAGTAAATGTTCAATATCTTCTACAAACCACTTATCGATCATCACCAGTCCGCCTTTAAATATTTCTCTAACTGTTTTTCATTCAATATATCACACTTTAACATCCTTTTTTTCTGAAGAGGAGCTATATTTTTACCTACACCATCATCCAATTTTGGATCATATCCTTCAGAGATTAGTTCATCAATTTTTGATGTAAAATTAGCAATCTCTAGTAATTGCATACGTATTAATTCTTTCTCGCTTTGCGCTTGAGCAGTTTTGCTCTCAGCCAATTCGATTTGTCTATATTCTAAGTTCTCTACCCGTTTATTCAGATAATTCGTTTTTAGTTTAAATAGACTATCTCTATTCCATTTATAAATTATGATGTAAACCTCAAACCCCCTTAGTTCACCACTGCTTAAATGCCACATAAAAGGTGTTTTGGGAAGATTAGGGTATAAATTTAAGTGATTACTGAAACTCTTAAATAAACTTTCTTCAATGAAATTGTTTATTGGGAGATTTAACAAACCTTCCAGTTGCATAAAAAGAGCTGCTTTTATTCCATTAATTGAACAGTGCTGCTCTATTCTATCCAAAAGCTTAGATTCACCAGGAAGCCCACTTAATGGGATTATGCCATCTTCATCATCCATTAAAATAGTACGACAGACATCAGCTAAATACTCAAGTGCAATATCAGTCGCTCTTCCTTGAGGTAGAATTTTACTCACATTAAACCAATACCAAATGTTAATAGGATTTATCTGATGACGGATGCATAAACTCTCCATATCATTGCTTGATTGATACATTATTGGAAATTCGATGCAAATTGATTCAATTTGCTTCTCATCAATTCTATACTCTGGCAATGCTTGAACATAATCGCTGACTTTATCATATTTAGAATTTATTTCGATTAAGAAAGCTTTTTTTGCCTCTGGTAGTACAGGTAACGTCCCAATTGACTTGCCAAATTTTGCTTCAACTTGCAAACGGTCATCCAAATTAAGATCATAAACTTCATAGATTAATTGATCAATAATAGCCTCATTTAGAATCACAATGCAAATTAGAGCGTTTTCGAAGTTTAGGTAATTCAACAATTTTTCGTGCAATGTAGAACCTAAGAAAGAATCAATGGGACTACTCACAAAGTTTGTCTCAAAAATCCTATAAGTATTAAGAGATTTCTTGATTTCAATATTCTGAATTGCTAATGATGAGATCATTTCTTCCAGTTCTTTGGATGGTTTGACAAAAGGTATTCTTTGTAAATCACCAACCTGAGTATTTACCGTAGGATTCAAGCAATCAATAATGTAAAAAGCTAATTTCGAATTTAATAAACCTATTGTGTATTCTAAATTATTATAACTCTTTGTCGGAAAAATACAGGAACCACCAACGTCAAACAAAGAATTTTTAGGGTGCATTCTAAAAGACACACCTTTAGAACCACTTGCAGTATATGTTATCCCTTCTTTAAAATAGAATTTTTCATTTTGCGTTCTTGACCGCTGTTTACCTTTATCGTCTTTAATTCTTCTTATATCAAATCCATTGTTCTCCCAATTTACAACTGCCCAATTATTTCCAAACCATTTATTAAAAGGGCCACCTTTCGAATAGTTAAACCACTTATCTTTATTGCTTTTATAATTAAATATTTGCGCAATTTCCCACCAATATCTAACAAATCTATCGTTATTTGCCGTTGCTAATCCTTGAGCAATATTGTAGTTATTAGATAATGAGCCAACTTGAAATTTTTCTCTAAAAGAGTCAGATATCCAGTAAATGAACGGACACCCTTCGATGCTTTTTAGTTTTGATTGCTCAATTACATAATTATACTTGTTATCGTTGTTGCTCAATAAGTCGTCAAACGCTAGCATAAGAGCATCATATCTTTTGCCTTCATACAAATTGTTTAATTTAATAAACGTTGCTGGAAGTCCATTTGGCATTTTTTCCAACACATACATTGCACTATCAACTCTTGCTGTGGGATTAAACATACCTAAATACCCCCACTCAACAAAAATGGAAATGTGCATTTTATCTAAAATATATCTTCGAGTATCTTCGAATGACTTTATATACATAAAGGTAGGTGGGTGAACTAAAGCCACCTTACCTTCTTTATTCACTATTTCACAACACCTTTTAACAAATGCTGCATACAAATTCGAATTACATTTATAGGGTTCCTTGTAGTTGGCATCCAGAAATGCTTTAAGACTTGGTCCAAATTCACTACTATCTGTGTATGGTGGATTTGCCACAGCAACATCATATTTTTGAGTCAATATTTGCATGAAGGAAATTGCATCAGATGTTTTTGTATTCAAAAATGTAACACCTTGTCTTTCTGCATTCTGCACCAGTGCATCTTGAAGTGTAATAAAAAATGACTGTCGGAAATCATAATACATCGAAACTTGTGCTGACTCAAAAATATCAATTTGAAATTTTTTGAATCCAGATTCAAGTTTCTCAAGCTTATTCGAAAATTTCTCCTCAATCATTATAAGTGAACCAAACTTATATGCCTGTTGAAGATCGCTCCAAAGCTCAATTATTAGTTCTTCCAACTCCTTTGGTAGATTTCCCTTATTTTCAAATAGATGTTTCACATCCTTATACTCAGGTAGATAGAAATCTGAACTGACAATATTGAAATGCTCAATTTTAATTGTCCGTTTTTTTCGCTTTGCCTTGATGAATAAAGCAAGTTGTGCTAATTGTATAGCTCTATCATCTAAATCTACACCAAAAATATTATTATGAATAATCAAAGCAGGTATTTTTCTTTCATCATAATCTGCTCCATAGTTATTGATCTGATCCATATAAAGATCATAAAACAAATCAAAACCATAGAGTAAGAAATTACCTGATCCAGTTGCCGGATCAATTAGGCGTAGTTCTGTAAGTGGCTTTATATCTCGCCTTTGTGTCTTGGGAGCATTGGCAATTTTATACTTTTCTTTAATTGATGACTCAGGAAACATCTCAAGGTAGAGTTTGCCTAAACTATTATCAATCAAAAATTTTACAACCCACTTAGGCGTATATACCTGACTCTGAATACTTACCTTATTGAATTCAGTTTTATTTTTACTTTCCTTATGGACTTTCTTTTTATGGTTGTTATAACTTTCATAAAGCCAACCCAGGACATCATCACTTTTCCAAATATCCACATCTATTTGTGAATCTACTTCAACCTCATTTATCGCAATAATAATACTATTCACTTCAACTGCCATTGGTAGCAAATGATAAGGATATTCTGTGCTAAATAGCGGAATGTCAACAGCAAGAGCTTTGAAATGATCTTCAATGAATAAATTCAAACCTTCTAATTCTTCTGTACGACCAGTGGGATTTTGCTCAAGCCACAACATATGGGAAAACGACCGCTCTCCATGTTGAGATCTACGTGTGATAATCTCGGGATGGAGCGTGTGTGCTTCCATAACTTTTAAAGCCGCAAGGCGGTTGAACAATGTGAAGGTGAATTCTTCTACCAACTTCTCATAGGCATCTGAAGTTGATCCTGTTTCTGATGTCAAAGTCTCTAGAATTGTTTCTAATCGATTTCTATCATGATGGTATTCTGTTGATAACGATTCTAATGGTAGTAATTTTGTTGCAGTTATACCCATTCTGCCTAAGCGATTACGAAATGCATTATCTATTAATACTCGAATGTGTTCTACGTGATCTGCTAATTTCATAGTCTCATCCTTCCTTCACTTCAACTTCATCATTATCTTCAACGCCAGCTAAATTCTTAAGCTCTTGTTGAAGCCACGACTTGTATTCGGAAACCTTGATTGTCTTCACTGCTAGGCGGGTTGTTATAATTTTCTTCACTACTGGAGATGGATTATCACCTTCATTTTCATGCACAGGTGATACTAATTTGACTAATCCTGTCTTAATAATTTCTAAATCTATTGCCTTTACACTACAAAGTTCAATGAAAGACAACATTTCAGAATAAGTGAACCTTGTATCCTTATCTTGGACATCAAATACACTTACAACGGTAACTTGCGTTCTTTGCTCAGCATACTGTAGAATAGCCTTTGCTTGCTTTAATACATCAACATTCAGGCCCGCTGGAAGAGAATTGATTTCTGAAATAAATTCTTTTGTATCTTTCAATAACTGCTGATACTTTAAGGCCATATTTTGGGATGCCGTTTGCATTAATGAAAAGTATTCATCCTTGATTTTTTGCGCTATTTGTTCTAGCCTTGCAAAATTCTGTATGATTGATTTGTCATGTAGATTGTCAAACTCTCTTGATAATTGTGAAATTGTTTCACTGGTTGTTGCAGCTTTCTCCAATTCATCACAAACTGATGTGACAAACATACGATACACTAATAACTTAGGTAAGCTATTTAATTTGAACTTCTCTACTTTTTCAATTGCGTTCAATGCATCGCTAAATCTCTCTTGTGCTGCCAAAAATAATTCTGCTTTTTCAATGTAATTGGCTTCAGTTACTGCACCCGTAAATCCAACAAGATACTCTTTATATTCTACCATTTCACTGAACAAGATATCAAAGTCTTTGGTTTGCTTACGCATATCATCAATTTTGTCACAGAATCGCTTAACTAGATCTTTTGCAGCTGCTACTACTTCAAAATCATTTGTATTCCAATCAATTTTTTTGTTAATATAGTCGTCACAATTCAATCCACGAAGTGCCGTAACCATCTCATTCTTTTGAAGCGCCGAAAGTGATTTTGCTATTGCCTTAAACGATGCTTTCCTAAACTCACGAGAATTGGTGAAAATTGTGCTAACTCCTTCATCACGCCAAGAAAACTTATCTTCCCCATTGTATTTTGCCATTACTTTGCCAGCCCGCATTAATGCGGATACTGTAGAGATTACCGTTCCAAAAGCAAAGCCAGTAGGTGGTTTCAACAACTCTTTTTCAAGGGCTAGCCCATCTACAAAGGTATTCCTTATCGTATATAAAATCTCTTCAGCTACTTTTAAGTTTTCTCCTATAAAGTTACCATGCAAATCAAAGAACTTAAAGTCTGATCCTTGAAAATACGTGTGTAAATGTCCAGTATTTGTCTCCTTTATAATCTTAGCAGCTACTTCATCATTTAGTTGTGAAGATAATCTCTTTGTGTATACATTTTGGATAACACTCCGTTGTTGCTTCTGAAGTATTGACTGCCAATTATCTTGACTCAGCTGATAAGTGTTAAAAAGATATATAGCAGTAGCCTTTTGCAGTGATTGCTCCACTATATCTTTTAGCCTGCTTTCTTTCTCGTTTTTCGAAGTTACAAAACTCCTCAGAATACGTCCTTCCTCAGATTGAGGATTTGTATATTTTTGCTCTAAATAACTAATACGCTCAATATCTTCAACCAGTTTATCCATTTCATCAAAAGCCTTATTGTCTGGAACCAGCCAAATAACGTCTTTTGAATTTTGATTCTGAACTTTAAGCGCTTCAATATCTGCAATTCGGTTATCACTAATATTGTATAAACTCTTTAGCTTAACTTTAAGATCTTTAAGTAAGGGTATGCTAAGCTCATCATCATTATCCGTTGTGATGTAGAAATCATATTGTAAATTATCATCAACAACACGGCCTACAGTCTTGATAAACTGTGCTGATTTGTAAGCTTTAATGACTTGGCTTTTCTTAATATAACTTTGAACCATGAAAACGTTCATTTCATCAAGTAAACGCTGTTCAATATCTGTAGTAATTCGATATTCATTATTTGTTGAAATCAAAATCTTAGTCTCAATTAGAGCACTCAAAGCTTCAGAAATCTCTGTCTGTTTCTTATGATATTTTTCAGGATCGCTAATATACGCTTTTATAATATTAGATAGAGTTGTTGGAACAACCTCTGCTTCAGACAAAAAATTGATAGTTTCTAGCAATTTACGACCTGAAATATTTGTGTTACGTTCTTTTAAAATTCGCTCTGCATTGTCATATCGATTGACCAATCTCACATCCGGTTGAGGCTGTGCTTGATTTGCTATCTGCCAACTTGTTACTATATCAAACATTTCATTCTTTTGAAGCTCACGTTTTAAAATATCATAAGTAGTGATGATCATTCCTCTTGCAGCTACTTTAGTTGATGCATATCCTTTTGTTCCAAATAAAAAATTCTGCAGCAGATTAAACTGATATTTATAAAAAGGATAGTACGTGATATAAGAGTCAACAGTATCAGTTTTGTTTATTCCAGTTGCAGTCAAATTTGCTAAATCACAGATTTTACCAGAATTCTTACTGTAATGTTCTTCCAATTTCTTGATGGCATCATCTTTTTTATTAAGCAAGCGATTACGTATTATCACATCTACTTCTGTAGCTTCTAAATGAATTTTAGTTTTAAATCGATCTGTGACCTTCGTAAGTTGTGTTCTACTAACATTCGAATTGTTAATTACGTCATCCAATTTTTCTTGTGCAATTGCGATGGTCCAAACTTTTCCACCCAATGTTGAGAGTGCTTCGCTAATCCCTTCTAAATCAAGTAAATTTAGTTTTTGTTGACTAATTGCTTCACTTGCCTCATCAAAAAGAAAAATTATTTTTTCGCTTCTATTGATTTGTAAATAGTTAGTCAATTCTTCTCTTAATCGGACTGCGCTAAACTGATCAATATCTCTTCGCACTGTGGTAAACAAGTTATTGTAGTCACTTTCGGTGTACCCTTGTTCCATATATATTTCTTTTATCACTTTTGAATATTGGAGCAGTTTTGTTTTAATTTCTTTCCAATCTTTATTTGTTTTAAGTCGGATATAATCATGTATGTACGTTTGCTTCTCGTTAATCATCAATTGATACAAAAAGAAACCATGCTCATTCTCAGGCAAATCAAGTGACTTCAAAAAATTACGAAAAAGAGCAAATGCAAAACCTTTAGATGTATCTTGTTTAGCAACATCTAGGAAAACTACACGACAATTTGTAGTGTTAAGTTTAGACAAAGTATTTTTAATCAACGCTTCATCAGCGATACCAGTAAATCGTTGCATTATCCGGTCTCTTGCAGGGGTTCCACAAATATTGCGATTGCTCAATAGGTATCCCAAAAGTTTACCGAAATATGATTTCCCCGAACCATAGAATCCGGAAAGCCAAACACCTGTTTCGCTAATATTTGAAGTAAAGGTGGCAACAAAATCAGCATAGTCTTTTGCTAAACCATCTGTTATGATGTAATTTTCTATTTCAGATTTAATTTCAGTTTCAGAGAAATCTTCTAAGTCAATTACATTTTTTATGTCTTCAGAAAGATCTATCGTTAGTATATCCTTAATCTTCATCGTGGCAACCTCTCTCTATTTTAATCTACAATCATGCATCGATACTTTGATGCTGGTCTTTTGCCCAGGTACATGAGCTTTTCTTGAACTTTGATAGCTGGATAAAGAATAATCAAAGGCAACGGCGCTTTCATAATTAATTCATTTTCCATTATGTGAATATTGCTAATACCACTTCCATATAAGCTTCCAGCATTGATCAGTACTGGAATTTTACCTATTTGAATACTTTCAGAAATAGCTTTTAAAATCAGACCAAGAAAATCCGGGCCTTCTTCCCCCTGTGGTGCTTTGAAAATTTGGTGGATCGAGCCTTTTAACAACTCAAAACCAAGTTCAATATCCTCTCGATTTTCCATGACAAATTGGTTAAGTAGCTTCTCTAACTCAATGATATCGTATTTGGATGGCAGCATTAACGCCTTCATTGCTTCAATATATTCGATCTCTTTTAAGGGTTCACAAATAACAAGTACAGAGTTGCCACCATTAGCATTCAAACTAATATGTGAGCTTTCAGTAGTTTCAACCAACCTCATAGTCGCTTCGATAATCTTTTGTGGGCTACTTGAACTCATCATATACCTCCTCATATGATAGTATAGTTTCAATCTTTAATTTGTCTCCCAAATAATTTACATTAAAGAATTTCATGAATTTTTTTTGAAGGATTAGTTGAATTAAAATTTCTCTTTCTATAAAACAATAAGATATCCATGGACTTTCCAATATATTCGGTTTTTCATTAACTGCAACTAACCAATATAGGAAAAGAATTAGAACTTTATCGCTGATATTGTGATGTAGTATTTTTTTATTAACGCGACCTTCTAGTAAATTAAACTTACAAAGTAAGGTTAAATACTTTGATGCTGTTATTTCAATTGTTGAATCGGACCATTTCTGAAGTTGAGCCTCAGTTGATTTTAAGTCTTTTAAGCACGCAATTACCTCATCCTTTTTTATAGTTGATCTGCCACTATACAATGCTGGAAAATAGACATTCTGATTCAGATAGTTTAACAACTCATTATTTAAAGACGCATTCCAAAAGAGAAGCAAAAGACTATCCGCCGTTATTTTTTCAGTTTTAATTACCTTTTGTATTAAAATTTCCACCTTATGGTCACTAAATCTCAAGAGGGTGTTGTTAATTGCTTTCTCATAACGCTTAAATGCCTTAATCGTTTTCATACTAGTGATGACATTTTGCGGGCCATCAATTTCTTCTATTGAATTTTTGACTCTTAACAATTCTTCGATTATTCTTAAATCAGATAAACCACCAAGAATATTAATGTCCGAGTTAATCTGCATAAAGTCTCCTTCCCAACCTAAAACACTTTTATTTTAAGCTTAGATTTAATATTCTTGCAATCACATCTAGCCGCCTTTTTCCACATTGCTGCTTCAATACGGTTGTGAAATCAATCATTTTTATAATTTTTCCCGGATTGTCATTATGCAATTTCCAAACCACATCGACGAGAATTTCCTCAGTTAATTCATCTGCCCAATAAGAGTCAACCAAAAAATTTATAACTTCTGCTACTTCACGCTGGGTTTTATAAAATCTCTTTAATTCCATTGTGAATCACCTCCACCTCAAATAATACTCTGTTTATATTTTATTCTTACTATTTGGTAATTACAAGTTATTCTCTAAGACTATCTCATGTTATTTTAATAGCTACTTTATCTTTACAATCATGGGAGTTATATTTGAAAAATTCATTCTGCGTTTTGTATTACTCACTACTTAAATTGAAGCTCTTTGTTATATGCTCTATAACGCGTGAAATTCTTACTGTTGCTTTATATCAATTTAGGAATTTAATTAAACAAACATTATGGCAAAACAAAAAAGCCTCAACCACTACGAAGTGATTGGAGCACAAGAAATCTACAAACAAACATCCAAATCAGATTTACATTTCATCTGAACATCCAAATCACTTATCTTCTCCTGATTCTTCTTAAGCTGTCCCAATATTGAAGGCCTTTCCGCACCTGATTTATCCTTTGTTTTTTCATCTAAATCACCACTTGTCATAACATCCGAATCTCTAAAGTCACTATCAAATCGATCAATCACGCCATCAAGGTCAGTGTCTTTATCAATCGTCAGTTTCTCCACCCGTTCGATATCTACATCGTCCACATAGACAAGTGATCCATAATCAAGGTGCTGCAGTGCGTAATCATATAACTCTTTTAAACTGCCATAGCTATCAGTATGCACCAGGATGTCATCCACATAAGTATTGACTGAGAAATTCACTAAATCAATAGTTGCTTGTATGCCATGCTTATCATCCTCGGTTGTTGTATAGGCAATTTCAATGCGTTCTAGGTTTTCAAATTCAAAGGGCTTACGGTCCTCTTCATATTCATGTGCAATAAAATCCATGATGTATTCTTTTGCCTTATCCAGTTCTGAAACAACTTCAAGTGGTTCATTTTCTAGCATATTGAGTTGTCTATCAAGTTCGGAAAGTCTGATCACTTTTTCTTTCAACTCCTTTTCTTTATCAAATGGTTTCTTGACTTCGATTTCAGCGCTTTTTAATTGGTTCTTTGTCATTTCCAATTTCTGCTTTGATTCTTCATGTCTATTGGTCATGTTATCCAGCACATGATCAATCCGTGCGATGTTACCGTAAACATCTGATCCTAAAGTTACAGTGTGATTCATTGCCCTTTTAAGGGTTAAGTCGAATTGATTAAAGAAGCTATCGTATTTAAGCGACATTTCAAATCCACGATAAGAACCAATTGCTTTGCTTTCACCTGAATTCACTCTTTTGAATGAATTCAGCAGCGCTTTTCCGGCATCTTCTTTTTCAAGCTGTCCATAATCCTGACTATTGATACTCATACCATTAAAGACTTTTTCGCCATCGATCCCTTTGACTGTGTGTTTTTCAACACGCTCAATATCAACTTGGTACGCACTTATTGCATCTTCTAGTCTTTTGATGTCATTGGGATACTGTTTCATAATTTTATTTTCAAGGGCATATTTATTGCTGAGATAATTGGATTGGATCATTTTTAACTTACTGACTTGAACGTCTAAGTTCATTTTCTCTTTGATTAACTGATTTCCTGTTGCTAGTGCTTTAATTTCAGCATATGACAAGGCGCTTTCATCTGCATCTTCAGCACTTCTAACGGGTGATTTACTGGTCATGATCTAACTGATAAACCTCTGTTTGTTCTCAACCAGTTGCCAAAGAAATGAATCAAAGGTGTTTTCAGTGACATACCTGAAAACTTTCACTTTCTCATTTTCATTGCCCTGGCGAATCAATCTTCCAGCGCGCTGTTCTAAGTCAGATGGCTTCCATGGACAATCTAGATCATGGGTGGCAATCAACTTGTCCTGTACATTGGTCCCAGCACCCATTTTAAGGGTTGACCCCACTAGAACTCTCACATCGCCACTTCTAACCTTCGAAAAAAGTTCATCCTTTTGTATTTCATCGGTTGCATCGTGTATAAAGGCAATCTCTTTCTTGGGTATGCCTTTGTCCGTGAGTAATGTTTTAAGGTCATCATATACGTTAAACGCACTATTGCCACCTGGTGTAGACAGGTCACAGAATACCAGTTGAGTAGACTTTTTATGATGGGTTTCATGCCATAGATCAAATACATTGCTTGCACAGGCAGATACCTTACCCATTTCAGCTCTGGGCAACATAGGGTTCATAAGCCGTTGATCTAGAGTGAGCTTTCGACCATATCCTTTTGATGTTCACTTAGCTTAATCAACATATTAGAAGCTGTGAGCAAATTTGACGGAAACTTTTGAAGTGAATTTTTGATCAGTGAAATGAACGGTTGTAGAAAATAGATTAGAGATTCTCCTGTTATGCAACCGAGCAACAATTATCAATGAAAATGAGCCGTAACAAATCTATTGAATCTAGATTTGTTACGGCTCATTTCACTTCTTCTTATAGTCCATTTTTTTTATCTTTTCAAACTATTCTTTACTCATCTACCTTTTTTACATACTTTGGTCTTACAGAAATATCCTTTGCTTTTTCAGGCGTAGTACAATCAACATCGCAATGATTGCACGGGCACGGAACACAATACCCGTCAGGATGCCAAATGCAATTTTCCATAAAGCAATATTCTTGATATTGATAATTTTCACAGTCCAAACATCTGACTTTCACTTTACACCTCACTAGTCTTTATCATATTCTAGTAGAATATATCTCATTCTACTAGAATATAATAACTGAGCAAATTTAATTAAAGAATTGTGTGATTTTAAAAACATTTGTGAGTCGCTTTTGGTCGTGAAGTACCACATCAAAATTGGAAGATAACATACCTAATTTTGATTCCATTATATTTCTTGCAACATCAAATGGATCTTCCTCCAAACTGAAAGCAAACAAATCATTTCTTTCAGTCATGGTAATATACATCGCATCTCCAAATCTTTCAGTTAAAATGCTCTGTACTGCTTTCGTCATAAGTGTACATCTTGGATCAGAAGTCGAAAAACAATCAATAATTCTAATAAAATTTTCTCCCTCAAACTCTTGAACTTCATAATTGTAAGATTCAATAATCCCCAAGTACTCGTGTGCTTTCTCCATAATCCACGGATTGTTTTCCACTTCATACATTGATGCATACTCATTGTTTCCAGCATCTCCAGTTCTTTTATAGACAATCAATCTATCATCTATCATTTCTTCAAAGATGTTTTCTGGCAAAGCAGTACGCTCCTCTTCTGTTATCCAGTTAGCCACATAAGGCTCTGGCTCAAAGACGTAACCTTCATTGTTTTCAGCATAAACATTTAAGTACACGCTGTTACTATCTTCATTTTTCTTCATTGTTCTTAAAATCCATTTGGCCGAGTAATTTACTATTTTTTCTTCTTTAGTGCCTTGCAGATAGCCATCTTTACTTTCCACGCTAAAACCACAGTCCACTAACGCCTTTTTAATTGCATTTTCGATTTCCATAACTCTGTTTTCTTGTACTCCCATAATCAATTCCTCCATATTATAATTTAGATACCATTTTTATTGCTCCACATATTAAATAATTACTCATATTTAAGTCAAGTCTTTTTTTATGATTTTCAAAATGTTTTTTTAAGTACCGGACAAATCAGTATTTGATGCTATAGCTATTAAGGCATATCTCTCAAGCTCGTACTATCTCAAGTTCTTATACACACTAAGCTGAATGAAGCTCATTTAGAATTTTACTGATTTCGAAAACCCTTATCAATTTGTCCGCGCCATGCTTTATATAATGTGTGTCGCTGTTTTTTATCATAATCACATTATGCTCTCCAAGTGTATAAAATTGATTGAGTTCTAGATCATTACGCCAGCACCAAATTTGATCGAGCGTATCTATAGGATGACCATGTCGCAATACGCTCGAAAGTTTATATTCAACTTCTGCAAGAATTGGAACATCCTTGTCATCCATCATGATAAGATCTGTAGAAGATCTACTCGAGTAATCTACGATTCTCATACTTTCGATGTCATGGCTTGCCAGGATAGCAGATAATACCATTAACGTTTGGCTTTCATTTTCGGGCTTTTTCATCGTACCTATATTGGGGATGACTATATCTTCCTTGTCATCTAGAGCGGATAATCTATTCGCGGTTTCAATTTTTCTTGCATGTACTGCCTTTCGCATTTCTTCTTCATCTTTCATTAAGAAATAAGATTTCTTCGAGACCTCTGTAATCTTTTCACGTATTAATGTTTTGGCCTCATCTATAATCCATTGCACTTCTGGACTATCCATGTTTGTGATGTTATTGCGATCCGCAGTAAGCTCAAAGTTTTGCGAATTAATTAGCAGATGGTAGTGGCTATAATTGTTATCGTCTAACAAAAATTCTTTCATATTATTAAAAGGAATAAAATCCTTACAAAAGACCAATCCAAATCGGCTTCTATGCCTTTGACCTGGTCCAAAATTGATAATTTCATTTCTTTTGTTTACACCAGAAATTGCGCCATAAATTTGGAAGGACACATATTTTCCATTTATAACTTCGTTTCTGTGATACGGACCAAACCTTTTTGAATAAAAGTTCATTCGGTCAAATTGCAGCGGCCCTGATTCTTTGGGATTTTCATCCGGTTCTTCAAAAGGATGCTCCCCGACAAATTCATCTTGAATATTATTAATGCGGTCAATTAGCGTTATCACAGGTGTTGAATGAATATTGTTTACCAGCTGTCTGAGTTCATTAACATTCGAAAATTGTGTTTTGAAGCTCCCTGCAGCCGTATACCACAAGATATAATCTTTCATTGAATGAAAGTTGAAATGATGCTTAATGAAATTGTTGATTTCAAATCCATAAATTAGTATCTCAGTACCATCCATAGCACTAATGGCATCTACTTCTTTAAATTTATAATCTAGTGTTGTTCCTTCTTGTATTTTTTCCCAAGCATGGTTTAGAATCGCATGATACCGAGTGTCATTTTTTTGAGTAATTACTTCGAGTTTCTTGCTCTTAAAAAATATGATTGATCCTAATCCCTTTTCCCCAATTCGTTTTCTTTGCTTTTTCTTAGAACTTCCCAAAGAAAAAAAATCGTCTAACTCACTTAGATTCATGCCATCGCCGTCATCTTTGATCTTTAATACAAACAAATTGGTCTCTTCATCGATAAAAGTCTCAATAAGGATATTGGCGGCATTTGCGTCCACACTGTTGCTGATTGCCTCACGTAGTACCTCTAGTGGTTTTTGTGTATTGTTGGCAATTTCTTTATACAGGGATATTTTGTTTACGTTACATTCCTTAACTTGCTCAATTGAATTCATGCTTATCCTCCTTTAAATTTTTAGTGTGATCGTATTCATTATAATGTCACTTTAAACCAAACCGCCGAACTAGTCAATGTATTTTTACATTAAATCGTTTAATGGCGAATGTGAACTTGTAATTTGTCATTAAGCAATTTATAATATGAGTTAGGAAGCCAAACATGAGGAGGATACAGTGCAGCTTAGTGCAGGTGAAAAAATAAAAATCCTTTGTGGGCGAAGAAATATTACTTTTAGTCAGTTGGCTGAAAAGTTAGGGACTTCTGTACAAAATATATCGAACAAACTGGCTCGGGATAATTTCAGTGAAAAAGAACTCCAACAAATCGCTAAAGCTCTTGAATGTAAATATGAGACGGTTTTTATTTTAGACGATGATGAAAAAATATAAAAAGAAAAGCGTAAAAATGCCGGTCTCAAAATCGAGACCGGCATTTTTACGCTTTTCTTTTGCTGATTGATATCTTTGGTATTTCTTGATCGTTTTTACTCAAGTTCCATAAGTTAAACTCAATGATAATATCGTCAAACGAAATCGAGTATATTATGTTTTGAGGCTGACATTCTTCTTTAACTTTTACAGTCTTGATTATGTCTTTATTTAATTCAGGTAAAACTTCGTTATCGTTCTGTTCGTCATTGAGATACTTTTGCTTAAAATTTACTTTATCACATTTGGTGCATCTTGTTTTAAAACCACTCGATATTGAGTGGAAATGCAAGACATGTTCATCATGGATATCAATCCATTCCGTTCCTCGAAGTTCATGTACGTCATGATAAACCCCACAATCGATGCATTTTTTCTGAAGAATGTTTTTCTCGACCTCAAATCTGTAGTTCTTTGCAGATCTTTTTACGAACTCAGGTGTTTCTACATTAACTCCATTTGAGTTAATAAGGCTGTAAAGCCCCTTTTTAAAATATATAAATTCCGCCATAGTTTTTGCTCCTTTAATCTTTTTATTTTTGGCATTAATTTATAACCAATGATTTTATATCTTGTCAAGTCTTATTTCAAAATACCCATATTTTTTTATCTCCATGCACACGACGTACACGCTTAGCTCACGTGTACATCGTGTGCATGGTAAAAAAAAATAAATAAACGGTGTTCACGATGTGCATGATTTTCATGCGCATTCGTGTACACCGTTTATTCATTCGACAGCAGATAAATATATGTCCGAAACTTCTAGGCGATTATGACCAAGACGTCTCGAAACCGTCATTCGCGCTTCAAAGTCGCTAAAGCCCTGAATTATTAGTATTTTATATAGTTTTTGCGCATAAGAGTGTCTTAACGAGTGATATGTATATCCATGGGCTTTGTTTTCTTTCGAATTTCTCACGTAAGCCTCTAATGCTTTAATCTTTATATGTGTTTTTTTACCTTTATTCACAAAAATACGATTATTATCACTTTTTAGGCTCGAAATCACTTCTTTTAGTAGTAATTTCTCATTTTCTCCAATAGGCACGCTACGAATGAATCCGCCCTTGCCCTTTATTTTTATTTCACCATTTTTAAGTGCTTCTTTAATCTGCGATTTATTGATCTTAAATAATTCATGGATTCGTAAACCAAGAGTCATTCCTAGTTTGAATGCAAATTCGTTCTCTTTGTTGCCTTCCTTTTTTGCATTTTCAAGCAATTTTAAATAATCCTCGTCACTTATCGCTCTATCCTTTCCAATTCTTTCATTCTTAGTCCTTGCATCGACTCCAAGCGATTTATTGGATTTGATTTTAAACCGATCCCCCACTGCCTTTTTATAAAAATATCGAATGGCCGACATGCTTGTCGTAACGTATGAAGTACTAAGCCCTTTTTCCTGTAAATACTGGACATAATGCGTAAGATGATCGTTTGAAATCTTATTGATATTTTGTTTTCTGTATTCTAAAGCCATAAACTTACAAAAAACCTCCATACGTTCTTGATAAGTCTCCCGCGTTTTAAATGAACACTCATGGCTGTGTTTAAACGTTGCATTTACCTGCCCTTTCAGGTTCTCAAATATATTTAAGGTCTTTTGATCCATTTCATCAATTTTTGATGTTTTCATTATTTTTTCCTCCCATAATGAATAAACCTAATCGATTTTCGTTAGGTTGCTAATGTTTTTCCGCCTTTTTACTTTTATACTAAATTTTCGATTATCCTTCTCCATAGTAATATCAATGCCTCCAGAAACTTACTTCCTGTTTTGAGGTCCGTCTCTGTTTATACAAACAGAGACGGACGAACTTGCATAGTTGAGTAATTGTCTCGTTTAGCCGCTCAGCGGCTGCTTACTCGATGAGTAAGCGACGAGTGTGCTCGATGTGCTGACTACGTCAGTGTAGCTTTCACTACAATCAAGTGTGCGCCTTATTTAATAGACAAGGCATGTCTATGAAGCAAATTCTATTAATTGCTTCGAGCATCTATATAAATACCTTCATTATTGATTAAACCTCTAGTCAAACCTATATCTCTTCATCAATACCTCAGTAGTATTCTATTTTTAATCAATTATTCTGTTCCATGTCAAGTTTATTTTTCCGAAAAGGCCCTTTCTGGCCTGAAAGCCTTCCTCTGTATGTTATGTTCACAGTAGAGGGACAAGAAAATCCCTTCACAACGTTGGATTAGCTACCCAATCGGAAATGAGCTCATTTCCTTCATAAACCTTGGAGGAATAATATGACTGTGAAAGTGAAGAAACAGAATTTAAAGGAATTAAATGATATGAACTTAGAAACACTGTCTGTTGATTTTAAGAGTCTTTCAAGCGAGCAAAAAAATGCAATTTTTGCTTTACTTGATCTGATACTACAGGATTCAAAAGAATAAGACGTTGCAAATTAAACTAAAAAGTGTATAATTAAATCCAACCGGAGGCGAATATGAAAAAATTAAATCTGAAAAGAGCGGTAGTTTATGCGCGAATTAGCTCTGATAATCAAACTGAAGAATCAATCGAAGCACAAGATATCGCATGTAAAAAATTTATTGAGGATCATGGAATGTTTTACATCAAAACCTACGATGACATAGCATATTCTGGTACGACTACAAACCGTCCTAATTTTAAATTGATGCTTGAAGATGCAAAGCATAAAAAATTCGACTATGTAATTGTTCATAAATACGATAGATTTGCCCGTAATAATATTGACCATGGACTTTCAGAAGAGAAACTAAATCAGTTTGATATCGAGTTAATATCAGTCAAAGAACCCATTGAAAACAATCCAGTCGGTGAACTATTAAAATCTATTATAAAATCCTTTAACGAGTATTACTCCGCAAATCTTGGTGAAGAAGTCATGAAAACTATGGAAATAAAAGCTGGCAGAGCGTTACATCTTGGTGGAATACCACCACTTGGTTACGATGTCATCGAAGTGAACAAAGATAAGAAATACCAAGTAAACCAAAAAGAAGCAATTGCTGTTCAGATGATTTTTCAAATGTATGCGGACAATTGTGGATATACAGAAATAATTGACAAGCTAAATCAACTTGGATATCTAACGAAAAAAGGCTTATCATTCAAAAAAAATAGCATTTCAGAAATTCTCAGAAACGAAAAATATACAGGTGTTTATATATTCAATCGCCGCGATAAAGCAAAAAGAATTGATGGTAAGAAAGTAAAAACTAATAGACAGCTTAAAGATGATGATAAAATCATAAGAATAAAAGATGGCATGCCTAGAATAATCTCTGATGAATTATGGAATACAATTCAGAAGAAATTGACTGAGAACGTAAGAAAGGGTGCACAGTACAAAGCAGTTCATAACTATTATTTGTCAGGTAAGTTGAAATGCGCTTATTGTGGGCAGACATTAGTTGGTACAAGTCGAAAAGCTGGGCGAAATAAAGAACTTTATTTAACGTACAAATGCAATAAAAGAGAAAACGGAAAAAAATGCGAATCAAAAGAAATCAATAAAATATATCTTGAACGATTCACCCTTCAAACCTTAATCAATTCCATCTTCACTGAAAGCAATGCAGATGACATCACAACTGCATATAATCAATATTTAAGTTCAACAAAAGACACCTCAAAAGACGAAATCCATTCATTGAACAAGAGCTTGAGTCAAATAAAAAAAGATGCAGACAACCTTCTTAGCTTCATCATGTCTGGAAATACAAGTAGCATGGTATCAGAAAAATTAAATGAGTTAGAAAAAACGAAGTTGGTTATTGAAAACAGAATCAAGAATTTGGAAAGTACACATGAAAACATATCAATAAAAAAAGAGGTTCTTTCAAAAACATTTGAAAGATTGCACAATAATGCACAATCATTATTCGATGATCAAAACACAGTTGAACTAAAGAAACTATTTAATACTTATGTTGAAAGGGTTCATGTTGACAATGAGTATGTATCAATCGAATACAATTTGGTAAATGCCGTTGGTTCACAAGTTGCCACAGTAATCGATTATTCTTTATCAAAAAATGTAAAAACACGTCCAATTATGGACGTGCATACAAGTGGTGGAGATGGAGGGAGTCGAACCCTCGTCCAAAAATAACTCACTAACACTTTCTCCGAGCGCAGTCGATTATTTAGGTTTCGCCACGCCTCCCGAGCATCGACACCCTGGTGGCTAGGCTATTTCTATTGTACCGCCAATTCAGATTAGAAAAGCATCTTTGATGGGGACCTCAGCAAGGTTTAGGTCAACATCCAAAGCGGCTGAGATAAGGCTTTGGGGTGACACTGCAATTAAGCAGCTAGTGCGTAATTATTTTTTGCGTTTATATTTTTGATCCAGTTCTTTTACGTGTACCCCAGATCAAGAAACACGGCTCGCTTATCCTAGATCATCATCCCTGTCGAAACCAGTACATCCCCATGTCAAAGTTTTGATGCCAAAGCCAGCACTACCTAGTTCGGACAACATCGCTTCGTATGGGCATTACATTACTGATTGTACGCTTTTAGCGTCTTTTGGATGTGCCTTTCGGCATCTTTTTTAGCCAAAGAATCGCGCTTATCGTAGAGCTTTTTACCTTTTGCCACTGCGATTTGCATCTTCATGAGGCCACGTTCATTGATGTAGACTTTGAGTGGCACAAGTGTGTACCCCTCTCTTGTGGTATAGTTTTGAAGCTTTGCGATCTCCCGTTTATGAAGCAGGAGTTTTCGAACCCTCAGCGGATCTTGGTTGTAGCGATTGCCAAAGTCGTAAGGCGTGACATTCATACCCGTGACATAGACTTCGCCATCCTTTATCTCACAATAGGATTCTTTAATGCTCACTTTACCGCCGCGGATCGATTTGACTTCCGGTCCAAACAGCGCCATACCTGCCTCGTAAGTCTCCTCTATGAAGAAGTCATGCCAGGCTTTTTTATTTTGTGCGAGTAGTTTCATCTCGGCCATACATGCCTCCTTTCTAAAGAACTTACACTGCTTTATTATTCTAACATAGGTTTATGAACCCTTCAATGCCAACATGTAACCGTAATGTAAATTTAATGAATCCTATTCTAATGTTCACCACAGTCTCGCGACACATCTATACCGCCACTCACACATAAACTCACCTTATTAACTCATCCTATCAGCTTATCAAGCGCATACACCAGGCCATCTTCATCGTTGGACACAGTCACAAAGTTCGCCACTGCTTTTAGCTCGTCTGTGGCATTGGACATAGCCACACCAACCCCTGCGTAGCTGATCATGTCGATATCATTTTCATTGTCGCCGAATGCGATGACATCTTCGATCGGGATGCCGAAGTGGCTTCTGATCGCTTCGATGCCAGTCGCTTTTGAGACGCCTTTTGCCATGACATCAAATGACGTTTCAAGAGACTTGCAGGTTTCTAGCCCTTCAATGGCTTTAAGTTCCGTCATGATTGCTTCAAATGTCGCCGGGTCCTCATGATAGAGGCCAATCTTATAGATGGGCAAGGTGCCAACCAGTGATGGTAAATGTTCTGGAAACGTCACCGTGAAATGATACGCTTCAGGCAATGCTATCATTCCCTTAGCATATATCCCAGCCAAGTGCTTATTCGCCGATGCGTAGATCGTTTCAATGTTGTAAAAGTGATAATACGCCTTATATTTTTCACATACTGCAGCCACCTGCGCCGCGAGTGCAGGATCGAGTTCAATGGCCTGGATGACCTCTCCCGTTTTAAGGTGCTTGACAACGGCACCGTTACACGAGATGAGGTAGCCGTCGTAGTCAAGTTCCTGCGTGATTATCTTGCCAGCGCCGTGCATACGGCCTGTGGCGATAGCAAATAGATGCCCATCGCCAATCAACTGTATTATTTTATTCCTAGTTATGTCTGAAACATGCTTATCGCTTCTAAGAAGTGTCCCGTCGATGTCGCTGACGATGAGCTTTTTCATGCTGCCTCCTATTGTTACATAGTAATTATTCTTTTAATTTGCATCTAATCCTGCCTATTGACGCTCATATAGATAGTGGCTTAGTACTATGCGAGTTCAAAATCAATCTGTCTAAGCGCAGGATCCGCTTTAGCCACGACGATTTCGATTTGATCGCCAAGTGCGTAGATTTTGCGTTTGCGTTCACCGACGAGCTGCATTCTTGCTTCATCGTAGACGTAGTAGTCGTCATCGAGTTCGTCAAGTCTGAGCAATCCTTCGATAGTGTTTTCCAGTTCGATAAAAAGCCCGAACGACGTCACAGATGAGATGATACCTGTAAAGGTTTCGCCGACGTGCGCTACCATGTATTCTGCCATCTTCATGTCGTTCACTTCGCGCTCTGCGAGCTCTGCGTTACGCTCTTTTTCCGAGCTTTGGATTGAGACTTCATCCACGATTTTCTTGAGGGCAGCAATACGTGTAGGGCTGAATTTGCCGTTGATCATCTCTTTGATGATGCGGTGAATCTGAAGATCTGGGTAACGTCTGATCGGCGATGTAAAGTGGCAATAGTACTTGGCTGCGAGCCCGAAGTGGCCCTCGTTATGCGGCGAATACTTCGCTTGTTTAAGGGAACGCAGCGCCATCTTGCTGATGACATGCTCTTCTTTCTTACCCGTCACTTCATCGATGAGGGCTTTGATCGCCTTTGGATGCACTTCGTCCAAGCTACCTTTGACTTTGTAGCCAAAGTTGTTCAAGAACTTGTTAAGCGCTTCTATTTTTTCAGGGTTTGGCATCTCATGGATACGGTAAACAAATGGGAGCTCCAGCCAGAACATATGCTCAGCAACGGTTTCGTTGGCAGCTAGCATAAAGTCTTCAATGACCTTATTGCCAATACGACGCTCTGCCACGCCAATAAAGATCGGTTTGCCTTCGCCGTCGAGTTTGATTTTCGTTTCAGCAAAGTCGAAATCGATCGAGCCACGTCTTTCGCGTTTGCCCTTTAAGCGAATAGCTAGTTCTTTCATGTTGCCTAGGTCATCTATAATAGACGCATAGCGTGCCTTAAGCTCTGGCGTCATTGCATCTTCAAGCATATCTGATACGTCATCGTAGTTCATGCGCTCCACGGTTTTGATGACGGATTCACAGATTCTGTGTTTGACGATGTCACCGTCTTTGTTGATCTCCATGATGCACGATAAAGTTAGGCGATTGACCTGAGGGTTAAGGCTGCAAATACCATTGGACAGACGTTCAGGAAGCATTGGTATAACACGGTTGAGTAAGTAGACACTCGTCGCGCGGTTGAGTGCTTCTTTGTCTATTTTAGAATGCTCTTTGACATAATGTGTCACATCGGCGATATGCACGCCGAGTTCGAAGTTGCCATTTGGAAGTTCGAGAACATGCACGGCATCGTCAAGGTCTTTTGCGTCCTTGCCGTCAATAGTGATGACTTTGTAGTTTCTGAAGTCTTCACGTTTACCGATCATCTCTTCGGTCACTTCTGTCGGGATTTTCTCCGCTTCTTCGAGCACTTTCGTATTGAAGATCTCAGGGAGTTTAAACGTTCTGATGATGGATAAGATGTCGATGCCAGGTGCGCCTGATTGGCCGAGAATCTCCGTGATTTTGCCCTCTGGGTTGCGTCTATCTTCTGGCCATTTGCTGATTTCTACGACGACTTTATCACCTTGTTTTGCGCCAAGTGTCGCATTTCTTGAGATGAATATATCTTTTCTAAGCTTTTGATCGTCTGGGACAACAAAGCCAAAGTTTTTGCTTTCTTCATACGTACCGACGATGATGGTGTTGGCGCGCTCCACGATCTTGATGACTTCGCCTTCGCTCTTCGAATCAGGACCACCCACTTTTGTGAGTTTGGCCTGAACTCTATCGCCATTCATGGCACCATTGAGCGAATCAGATGGTACGAAAATGTCTCTCATGTCTACGTTCTCGACAATGACAAAGCCAAAACCCTTCATAGCCACTTGCACTTTCCCGACGTAGATTTGGAAAAACTCAGGGAGTGCATATTTGCCTTTTTTGGTTTTAATGATTTTTGAGGCTTCAGATAGTTCCTCTAGCGCGACAACAAAGTTAGATCGATCAATTGAATCGATGTTCATTTCCAAAAACAGATCCATTTCCATATATGGCTTTTCGCTATGTTCTTTTAGAAAAGCAACGATATTATCTTTTAAATTCGATGCGTTATTACTCATAAGGTCTCCTCTTGCTGCTGTGGATAAACTCGCAGCCTTTTTCTCTTATACCCATTATATCATAAAGTAAAAAAAAAGAGGCCATTGGCAGTTCTAAAAAACTGCCAAGACCTCTGTTTTGTAGTTTTGTTGATAATTCCCTGTTGGTACACTATCGATTATAACAACGATCCAAATTGTAAGAATAACGGTGCAAATACAAGTGAAACAATCGTCATAAGTTTAATTAAGATATTGATTGATGGGCCAGAAGTGTCTTTGAAAGGATCGCCGACAGTATCGCCAACAACGCTTGCTTTATGCGCTTCTGAGCCTTTACCGCCGAAGTTTCCTTCTTCAACATATTTCTTGGCATTATCCCAAGCACCGCCAGCATTGGCCATGAAGATCGCTAAAAGAACACCAGTTACAAGTGAACCTGCAAGCATACCACCTAAAGCTTCTCCGCCTAATACAAGGCCGACAACGATAGGCACCAATACTGCCATAAGACCAGGTAACATCATTTCTCTTAAAGCAGCCGTCGTACTAATATCAACACAACGTGCATAATCAGGTTTGCCTGTACCTTCCATAATACCTGGAATTGTTTTAAATTGGTGTCTAACTTCTTCGATCATTTGATAAGCTGCTTTACCTACGGATTCCATAGTCATCGCTGAGAAAAGGAAAGGCAACATACCACCGATAAATAAACCAACAACAACCTTTGGATTCAAGATATTGATCGTTGTAATATTAATCGCTTGTGAATACGATGCAAAAAGTGCAAGAGCTGTTAAAGCAGCTGAACCAATTGCAAAGCCTTTACCGATAGCAGCCGTTGTATTACCAACCGCATCAAGTTTATCTGTAATTTTTCTAACTTCTTTTGGAAGCTCACTCATCTCTGCAATACCACCTGCATTGTCCGCAATCGGACCGTAAGCATCAACTGCAACCGTTATACCCGCTGTTGATAACATACCGACAGCAGCAAGTGCAATACCATAAAGACCAGCAATTTCAAATGCGATAAGCGTCGCTGCACATATAAATAATATTGGGAACAATGTTGAAAGCATACCAACCGCAAGACCTGAAATAATCGTCGTTGCAGGACCAGTCAATGACTGCTCAGCAATTTTCTTAACATATTTATAATCGCCTGAAGTATAAATCTCGGTAACAACACCAATTAAAATACCACAAATCAGACCGGCTGTGATGGCATAAAACGCTTTGTAATTACCAAAAAACTCATTGCTTAAGAAATAAGAAGAAATAACAACTATAATACCGCTGACATAAGTCGATTTTTTAAGCGCTTTATGTGGATCAGATTTCTCATCACCTTTAACAAAGAAAGTACCAATGATAGAAGCTAAAATACCAACTGCCGATAAAATAAGTGGGAACATTGCACCTTCAATATTGAAAGAAACAACACCAAGTGTTATCGCTGCAATGATTGATCCTACATAAGATTCAAATAAGTCCGCGCCCATACCTGCTACGTCACCGACATTATCGCCTACATTATCTGCAATAACCGCTGGATTTCTTGGATCATCCTCCGGTATACCTGCTTCAACTTTTCCGACTAGATCCGCACCGACGTCTGCAGCTTTTGTATAAATACCGCCGCCAACACGTGCAAACAATGCTATCGATGAAGCACCAAGGCCGAAGCCTGTGATGATTTGAGCGTCTTCAAAAATAAAATAAAGTACGCTTACGCCTAATAAGCCAAGTCCCACTACAGACATACCCATTACAGCGCCGCCTGAAAAAGCAACGGATAACGCTTTATTCATGCCACTTTCCATAGCTGAATAAGCCGTTCTAACATTTGCTTTAGTAGCTACTTGCATACCGATATAACCTGCTAATGCCGAGAAAAAAGCACCAACAACAAAAGCAATCGCCGTTTGATAACTTTGAAGGCCTATTGTAATGGCTAAAGCAAGGACGATACTAAAAATAATCAAAACTTTATACTCACGTCTTAAGAACGCCATAGCACCTTCGTGAATATAAGAAGCGATTTCATTCATACGGTCATGTTTTACTACAACCGTGTTAATTTTTCTCACGACTAAAAAAGTCGCAAATACAAGTGCCAGGATACCAGCGCTTGCCGACAATAATGCGTAATTCATTGATAAATCCTCCCCACAACTTTTGGTATCACCTATGTGTTAAAAACTGCACATGCGTAGAAAAAAATATACAACAATTAGTGTGAACTAATTATTGTATAATAGTCATAACCAATGATGAAATCATAAATACGAATGCCGCTATTTTAGTGATTTTATCGAATTTTGCATCGTAGTCTCTCGCCTTGTTTTTACCCCAGATTTGTTCAGCGCCCCCGCCAATCGATCCAGATAAACCTGCTGATTTTCCTGATTGTAATAAAATACTTGCAATGAGAATCAATGAAGACAAAATTAAAAATACAGTTGCTATAGTAGTAGCCATTTTTTCCACCTCCTATGATTGCAATCGTTTTGTTAAACGTCGCGGATTATTTTAGTGCAAATTCTTGTGTTGCATGCTTAACATAGGTATTTTACCACACGAGTGGGATAAATACAATTAAATCATCTTTAAATATTAAAAAAGCAAGAGGCTTGGCAGAACCAAGCCTCGGTGCTTATTTATTTACTATTCGTCTTTAGCATACTGTGGGGAGTATCCTAACTACTGACTATCTAAGATTGTAAAATGCTGACATGCCCGCATATACTGCGTTGTCACCTAATTGCTCTTCAATTCTAAGCAGTTGGTTGTATTTTTCAACTCTGTCTGTTCTAGCAGGTGCGCCAGTTTTGATTTGACCTGTGTTCATTGCAACTGCAAGGTCAGAGATTGTTGAATCTGAAGTCTCACCAGATCTGTGTGAAGAGATTGTTGTGAATCCAGCTCTTTTAGCCATTTCAATCGCATCCAAAGTCTCAGTGATTGATCCTATTTGGTTGAGTTTGATAAGGATTGAGTTTGAAGATTTTTCTTTGATACCTTTTGCAAGTCTCTCAGTGTTCGTTACATATAAGTCATCGCCAACGATTTGGATCTTGTTGCCGAGTTTTTCAACCATCAATTTCCAAGCTGACCAATCTTCTTCAGCAAGACCATCTTCGATTGAGATGATTGGGTATTTTTCGCAAAGACCAGCATAATATTCGATTAATTCAGCTGGTGTAAACTCTTTGCCTTCACTTGCTAAAGTATAGTTACCAGTTTTTTCATCATATAATTCGTTTGCAGCAACGTCAAGCGCTAACTTGATTTGCTCGCCTGGCTTGTAGCCTGCTTTTTCGATAGCTTCCATAATAACTTTTAAAGCATCTTCATTTGTAGGAAGGTTTGGAGCGAAACCACCTTCATCGCCTACTCCAGTTGCTAAACCTTTAGATTTAAGAACCGATTTAAGTGAGTGATAAATTTCTGCACCCCATCTTAATGCTTCTTTGAAAGATGTTGCGCCAACTGGCATAACCATAAATTCTTGGATGTCCACGTTGTTATCAGCATGTGCGCCGCCATTCATGATGTTCATCATTGGAACTGGCAATGTTTTGGCATTTGTGCCACCGATATATTCGTAAAGTGAAAGGCCTGTTGATTCTGCTGCTGCTTTTGCAACTGCGATAGAAACGCCTAAGATTGCGTTAGCGCCCAATTTGCCTTTGTTATGTGTGCCGTCAAGTGCGATCATCATCTTGTCGATACCGATTTGATCGTAAGCATCCCAACCTTCAAGTTCTGGTGCGATGATTTCGTTCACGTTGTCTACTGCTTTTTCAACGCCTTTGCCCATATATCTGCCTTTGTCGCCATCTCTAAGTTCAACCGCTTCGAAAGCACCTGTTGAAGCGCCTGATGGAACTGCTGCTCTACCCATAGATCCGTCTTCTAAATAAACTTCCACTTCTACTGTTGGGTTGCCTCTTGAATCTAAAATTTCTCTTGCAAATACATCTGTAATTACTGACATTTCGCTTACCTCCATTTTATATTGGTTTTAGTTCAATTAATGACTGTTCATTTATAAATACACATAATGCATGCTACATAACCACATAATTCTTTAGAATGATAGATTTTCCAGTCATCTCCACAGGCACGTCAATCTTCATGAGTTCGAGGAGTGTCGGTGTCAAATCACATAGTTTTCCATTTTCTGAAAGCTTTACTGCACCTGCGCCGCCAACGATGCAAGGCACCTTGTTTATGGAGTGTGCTGTCATCGGTTCACCGTTATCGGTAAGCATCTGTTCAGCATTTCCGTGGTCGGCGGTGATTACAAAAGTACCATTTTTTTCTTCGAGTTTCGCAACGATTTTGCCAACACATTCATCCACAACTTCAACCGCTTTAATCGCTGCAGATATGATACCCGTATGACCAACCATATCAGGGTTCGCATAGTTGATGACGATGAAGTCGTAGTGGTCTCTATCGATTTCAACCAAGAGCTTGTCTGTCATTTCATAAGCTGACATCTCAGGTTTGAGATCGTAAGTCGCTACTTTAGGCGAGTTGACCAGCATGCGGTCTTCGCCTTCATTTGGCGCTTCGATACCACCGTTAAAGAAGAATGTCACGTGTGCGTACTTTTCAGTTTCTGCGATTCTAAGTTGTGTTTTGCCGAGCTTAGCAAGATACTGCCCCAAAGTGTTGTCGATCGATTGTTGTTTATAGGCAATACCGATATTTTCAATGGTCTTGTCATATTGTGTAAAACCGACGTACTTTGTTGGAAAATACTCACGATTGAAACCGTCAAAATCAACATCGACTATAGCGCGTGTAATTTCTCTAGCGCGGTCTGGTCTGAAGTTAAAGAAGATGATAGCATCATTTTCACTAACTTTTGCTATCGGTTCGTCATTTTTAACAATAACCGTAGGTATAATAAATTCATCTGTCACGCCGAGTTCATACGATTTTTCAAAGACTGCCAAGGCAGATTCCGATTTATCGCCTTCACCTTTGACGAGCATGTTATAAGATTTTTCGATACGGTCCCAGCGTTTGTCTCTGTCCATGGAATAATAACGACCAGAAACGGTTGCTATGACACCGTAGTTTATCTCTGCCATAAAGGCTTCTAACTCTCTTACATAGGACAAACCACTGGTTGGTGATGTATCTCTGCCGTCCATAAATGCATGTACGTAGATGTTTTCAACACCTTCTTGTTTGGCCATCTGTATAAGCGCTTTGAGGTGTTCGATGTGGCTATGAACACCACCATCTGATAAAAGACCCCATGTGTGCAGTTTAGTGCCATGTTGTTTAGCATGATGCATCGCAGAAAGCAACATAGGATTTACAAAGAAATCGCCGTCGAGGATCGACTTGGTGATTCTTGTGAGTTCCTGATAGATTACTCTGCCTGCGCCAATATTCAAATGACCAACTTCTGAGTTGCCCATTTGTCCTTCTGGCAAACCGACATCAAGCCCGCTTGCTGCAATCAAAGTATGTGGATATTTTTCAAGTAGTCGATCATAATTTGGCGTGTTGGCCATCTCAACTGCGTTACCAACTCTGCAGTCACTTTGACCCCAACCGTCCATGATGATCAACGCTGTTGGATTTTTCATATAAGACTCCTTAAAAGTTTACGAGCTCTATAAAATCGCTTGGTTCAAGACTTGCGCCGCCAACGAGTGCTCCGTCGATATCCGCTTCGTTCATGATTTCTTCTACATTGGAAGGTTTTACGCTGCCACCGTATTGAATTCTGATTTCTTCAGATACATCATCGCCGTATGCTGTTTCAAGTACTTCTCTTATATAAGCGATTACGTCATTTGCATCTTGGCTGCTTGCTGTCTTACCAGTACCGATCGCCCAAATCGGCTCATAAGCGACAACCGTTTTAACAGCTTCCGCTGCTGAAATGTTTGCATACGCTTTTTCGATTTGACCTTTTACAAGTGATTTTGTTTCTCCAGCTTCTCTTTGTTCGAGTGTTTCACCGCAACAAATGATTGGTACTAAGCCTTTCGCAAGCGCTTTGATCGCTTTTTTGTTAACCGTTTCATCTGTTTCTGCAAAGTACTGACGTCTTTCAGAGTGACCGATAATGACATGTGTCACACCGATATCGAGTAACATATCCGCGCTGACTTCGCCAGTAAAAGCACCTTTATCTTCAAAATGCATATTTTGTGCACCGATTTTGATATTTGTGCCTTTAACCGCTTCAACTAAACTTGGAAGTAATGTAAAAGGTGCACAGATAACCGTTTCAACATCCGTTCCAGCGACTTCAGATTTTACAGCGGATACAAAAGCAAGGCCGTCTGCTACACTTTTATGCATTTTCCAGTTTCCTGCAATAATTGGTTTTCTCATGTTGCCTCCTATTTGATTACTTTTTATCGTTTAATGCTTCAATACCAGGAAGTGCGATACCTTCTAAGAATTCAAGTGATGCGCCGCCGCCTGTTGAGATATGGGACATCTTGTCACCAAAACCCAAGATGTTGACAGCTGCGGCACTATCGCCACCGCCGATAATCGTCGTTGCATCAGAATCTGCTAACGCTTTTGCAACTGCTATAGTACCTTTTGCAAAGTTATCAAATTCGAAAACGCCCATTGGGCCATTCCAGATAATCGTTTTTGCTTTTGAAGCCACTTCAGCATAAAGTGCCGCTGTTTTTGGTCCGATATCAAGGCCCATATAGTCGCCTTCGATGTCCATGCCTTCAGTGATGATCGGTGCTGAATCTTTATTAAATTCTGCCGCCACGATGTGGTCAACAGGCAATAAGAGTTCTACGCCTTTTTCTTTTGCGCTTTCGATCATCTCAAGGGCATAGTCGAGTTTGTCTTCTTCAACAAGCGATTTACCGATTGTGTAGCCTTGTGCTTTTAAGAACGTATAAGCCATGCCGCCACCGATGATCAATGAATCTACTTTGGTGAGCAGATTTTCGATAACTTTAATTTTATCAGAAACCTTAGCGCCACCGAGGATCGCACAGAATGGTCTTTCTGGACTTTCAACCGCTTCGCCGAGGAATTTAAGTTCTTTTTGAATCAAGTAACCACAAACAGCTGTGTCTACATAATCTGCAACGCCAACCGTTGAAGAGTGCGCACGGTGTGCAGAACCAAAGGCATCGTTAACAAAGATATCTGCGATTGATGCTAAATCTTTTGAGAATGCTTCACCATTTTTTGACTCTTCCGCGCGAAAACGCGTATTTTCAAGAAGGATCACATCGCCATCTTTCATAGCGGCTACTGCTGCTCTTGCCTTATCGCCAACCACTTCAGCTTCAGCAGGAAAAGCGACTTCTTTTCCGAGAATCTCAGTAAGTCTCTTAGCAACTGGCGCTAATGTGAAAGCTGCCATGTTGTCTCCTTTTGGTTTACCAAGGTGTGAGCAAAGAATAACTTTTGCGCCTTTTTCTATCAAATAATTGATCGTAGGCATTGCACCCATAATTCTATTTTCATCTGTTATAACGCCATCTTTAAGTGGTACGTTGAAATCGACGCGTACTAATACGCGTTTGCCTGTTACATTAACATCTTCGATCGTCTTTTTATTAAACATTTACACGCCTCCAATTTTTACATGAAGTGAACCCTGACTAAGTCAGGGTCCACGATCAGACATAGTCCGAAATCAATCTTATTTGTTTGCCATGAATTTTAAAAGGTCAACAACTCTGTTTGAGTAGCCCCACTCATTGTCATACCAAGAAACTATTTTAAAGAATCTCTTTTCGCCTTTAAGGTTGTTTTGCACTGTTGCCAATGAATCGTAGATTGAAGATCTAGCGTCGTGGATGTAATCAGATGATACAAGTTCTTCATTTGAATAACCTAAAATGTCTTTCAAGTATGTTTCTGACGCTTTTTTGAGTAAACCATCAATTTCCTCGATAGAAGAGTCTCTAGAAGCTGTAAATGTTAAGTCAACAACAGATACTGTCGGTGTTGGTACTCTAAATGACATACCTGTTAATTTGCCTTTAGTCGCTGGCAATACTTCGCCAACTGCTTTAGCTGCGCCAGTAGAAGAAGGAATGATATTGATTGCTGCTGCTCTTCCGCCTCTCCAGTCTTTTTTTGAAGGACCGTCAACTGTTTTTTGAGTTGCTGTGTAAGCGTGGATTGTTGTCATAAGGCCAGTTTCGATACCAATACCTTCTTTAAGAAGAACGTGTACAACTGGAGCAAGGCAGTTTGTCGTACATGAAGCATTTGAAACGATATTGTGAAGTGCTGAATCGTATTCGTTCTCATTTACGCCCATAACGATCGTTTTCACGTCGCCTTTACCAGGTGCAGAGATGATAACTTTTTTAGCGCCAGCAGCCAAGTGACCTTTTGCTGCTTCTGAATCTGTAAATAAGCCTGTACATTCGATGACATATTCGACACCCATAGCTGCCCAAGGAAGGTCAGCAAGGTTTTTAGTTGCTTGAACACATTTTGTTTCAAAACCGTTTACGATAATGATGTCTTCTTCTGCAAGTTCCGGGCTGCTTTTTCTAGTAGTGATCTCACCACCGAATTTACCTTGTACTGAATCATATTTTAACTGATAAGCGAAATAATCTGCATCAGTCGCCATATCTACTACTGCAACAACTTCAAATTCCGTACCGAGTAATCCTTGTTCTGCCATTGCGTTGAATACGAGTCTTCCAATTCTTCCAAAACCATTAATTGCGATTTTTTTCATCTTTTGTTCCTCCTCAATCTCTTAATACTTCTTGTATTTTTTTTGCAGTTTGCTCGTCAGTGACCAATACTAGATTTGGGTTAAGTTTACTGATCGCGATGATCGCCTCAGTTTTATCAACACCGCCAGCAACGGCTATAACATGCTTCAAACCTTTGAATATTTCCAAATCAATACCGATGGTACTGATTTCGTAAACAATTTCGCCATCCTTGTTGAAGTAGTAGCCAAATGATTCGGCAACTGCTCCTTTACTCAGGATGTATTCAATCTCTTCATTTTCTAAAACACGTCTATTGGCCATGACGCTTGCGCGACCGATGCCAAACAATAAGACGTCCAATTTTGTGATATTACTGAGAATTTTTTTGATATTCGGCTCATTTTTAAGTTCTTCGATGCTCGCTTTTGACAAGTTGTCCTGCGTATAAAGCATTTGATACTGAGCGCCTAACTTGTTCGCCAAGCGTTCAGCCAATGTATTGGCCTGGTACTCATTTTTATTGCCAAGGCCGCCTCTAGCTGGTACGACCATGATCTGGTCGCCTTTAAACGGAACCCAATCACTTTTATACCCATTAATCACTTTTTCTATCGAAGAACCGCCGGTTAAACCAATAATACTTTTTTCTTCGATCAAAGTGCTTAAGTATTTTGCAGCCTCATAGCCAATTTCGTTTAGTGAAACATTTTCATCCTGAATGCCAACTGAGCCAACAATGACTTTTTTAATCTTCATTTTTTTAGCAAGTTCGTTTTCAAGGATGTTGATGCCATTGATTTTATAAAATACATCAGTTAGTGCTTCCAAAACTTCATGTCCTTTTTGAGTCAAACGCATGCCATCCGGATAATAATCGATTAGATTATTTTCCTTAAGAATATCACATTCACGTCTTACAACGCGTTCCGTGCATCCCATCGTGCCAGAGAGCATCCTACGCCCAACAGGTTGATTGAACTTGATACTGTTCAGAAGATTAAACCTTAGTGGCAAAAGCTCTTCCATCTCAGGAAATGCATACTTGAGAACGAATATTAAGTTATCTTGTTCTGAATACTTTAACGGTTCCATATCAATCACCATTGTTTCGGGATGTATTTTGTCCGGTCGTCGTTTTTTCGTCCCATATGGGCTAAAAAAAAACTACCTGATAGGTTTATTATACCACTCGCACTTTGAATTTCAATAGGTTTTTGATAAAAAATGAAAATATTTATCCCGCCAGGTTTATTTTTGTCCCAGATAGTTCACAATCTAAATATTGATGCGATATTGAACGAAATTAAAGGTCTATTTACCAATCTTACTGATAAATAGACCCCATTAAATGTCATTGATTCATTAAAAACGCTTTCTCTTTGAAGAAGGTGGAATGTTAAGCTCATCTCTATATTTTGCCACAGTTCGCCTTGAAATGTTGATGCCGATCTTAATCAGTGCATCTGCAAGGTATTGATCACTTAACGGTTTTTTTGTATCCTCTCTATCAATCATATCTTTCATAACTAATTTGACACTCTCTGAAGACACACCTTCACCACTTGCCCCTTTAACACCACTTTGAAAGAAATATTTAATCTCAAATAAACCATTTGGACACTGGATATACTTTCCGTTTACTGCTCGACTCACCGTGGATTCATGCACTTCAATCTCATCGGCGATATCCTTCAGGTTCAGGGGTTTAAGGTACAAAAGTCCCTTTTCAAAGAAATCAACTTGATATTCCACGATAGCTTTGCAAACCCTATAGATTGTGTTACGTCTCTGCTCGATACTCTTGATAATTCTAAGTGCAGATTGAAGATTTTTAGACAGGTACTCACTTGTTAGAGAGTCTTTTGTAAATTGACCCATCATACTTTTATAAAAACCGTTGATTTGAAGTCGTGGCGACGCACTTTCATTGACTGCGATCATATACTCATCTTTAACTTTTTCAACATAAACATCTGGAATAACATATCTAACGTCGCGCATGGAACAAAAAGATCTTCCTGGCTTTGGTTCGAGAGTCTTGATGTAATCATAGGCTTGTTGAACGCGTTCAGCGGTTTCGTTAATCTTTTTAGCTATTATGACAAACTTTTTTTCGCCAAGTTCTTCAAGATGAGCTGTTACCAGTGTCTCTTCGAGGCTTTCTTCATAGCCTTGTTGATAGAGCTGTATAAGTAGACACTCCTTGATGCTTCTTGCGCCAACACCAGGTGGGTCAAACGTTTGAATCAAACGCACCATTTGTTCGATTTCTTCATAAGATTTGTTATAGAGCACCATAGCTTCTTCGTTCTTCATCTGAAGATAGCCATTGTCGTCTATGTTTTCTATAATATATTCGCCTATGCGTACGATGTCATCGTCGAGTTTCGAGAACTTAAGTTGCATGCGCAAATAGTCTTTTAGCGTCTCCTCATCGGCGACGAAGTTGTCGTAATTGACTTCTGAATCAGAGTTATAGTTCGTATTTCCAGCTATTCGGACATCGTCAAAATAACCTACCATATCTTCCCAGTCCACTTCAGGTTTATCACCTTTGTCGAGATCATACTCAAATTCTTGTTCAGATTTTTCTGGAACAACCTCTTCTTCTAGCTCTGCACCTATTTTTTCGAGGATTGGATTATTAAGGAGTTCCTCATTAATAAACTCGTTGAGCTCCAAGGCATTAAATTGTAATATTTCAATTGCTTGCTTCAACTCAGGGGTCATTATAAGCTTTTGAGTTTGAATCAAGTTTAAATTAAAATTCATCTTCATATTTGATACCATCTCATCCTTAAAATTCAACCGGTGAAGTAACTCTATAATTATAACAAATTGCACTCTAAATTGATAGTGAAGGAAACTACATATGCAAAAATACATTGAAAATAAAGGCCTATATGCACATAAATCCGCATATAGGCCTTTTAATTTTATCTTTGAGATTTGTCGTAAGGAATACCTTCAGCTTTTGGTGCCCTTGATTTTTGAGATGTAAATGCCAAGACGACCATCGTTGCGATATAAGGCATCATTTTATAATACGTTTGATTGATTCCTAGATCGTTCAAGAACGGTATCAAAGCTACTGAATAAGCCAATGTTCTTAGGAACGCAAAGAATAATGCAGCGAACAGGATTTTGATTGGCTTCCATTGTCCAAATATCATAACAGCTAGCGCCAAGAAACCAAAACCAGCTACGCCCGTATGGCCGTTGACATTACCGTCCATAACGCCAACTGAGTAGAAAAATCCTCCAATACCACCTAAAATACCTGATAAACCGACGCCTGCATAACGCATGCGATAGACATTTATACCTACAGAATCGGCCGCATGAGGGTGTTCACCACAGGCGCGAAGTCTGAGACCAAAACGCGTCTTATAAAAGATAATGACTGTAATGACCAGTAATAAAAGGCCAATCATAACAGTTAAATACGTCTTTTGGAAAAACATTTGTCCAAGAACAGGAATATCACCTAAAACAGGGATTTTACGAAGGAAAAAATTCATGTTGGTTGTGATACCATCACTACTAAAAAACATTTTTGAAAATAGTAATATTGCTGCTGGAATCATCATGTTAAGCGAAGTACCCGTTATTGTCTGATCTGCTTTCATGGAAACAGCTGCAAATGAAAGTAGTAGAGAGTAAATGATGCCTGCAAAGGCGGCAACGAACATACCCAAAAAGAGAATCAACTGGGGATTCATCGCAGTACCTTGTACAAAGTAGACGAACAACGCACCAAAGAATGCACCAAAAAGCATGATACCTTCAAGTGCTATATTGATAACACCACTACGTTCACTAAACATACCACCAAGTGCTACGAGTAGTAACGGAATCGCGACAGGAAGCATATTTTGAATTAAATAATAAAAAGTATCCATTATTTTACCTCCTTAGCAGGTTCTTTGCCGCTAGGTACACTTGATTTTTTCAGAAGTCGCGTTTTGATAAAACTAGATAATCCCGATTTCATGATCATGGCAAATGCAGAGAAATAAATGATAACTGCAATTACAACGTCGATAATTTCCGGTTTAAAACCAACGAGATTTGCAAGTGAGCCACCACGTTGAATATGTGAGATAAAGATTGAAGAGAAAATAATACCTATCGGGTTTGAAGCACCCAGTAGGGCAACTGCAATACCGTTGAAACCATTTGCTGCAATGATGTTAATCGGCTCATAAGTCATACTGCTACCTGCTATAGCTGATGGCGCCAGTATTGCAAATGCACCACCAAGACCAGCAAGGCCACCTGCGATGACCATCGTTAAAATGATGTTGCGCTTGCCTTTCATACCTGCATATGCTGCTGCATTTTTGTTAAATCCCGTTGCTTTGAGTTCGTAACCAAACGTCGTTTTTTGCAAAACAACGAATAAGATAATACCAATAATCACGGCAAAAATAATCCCGAAATTTACATTTGACCCAGCAATTCCAAGCGAGGGAATTTGAACAGTTGAAGGCAAATAATTGGTTCTTGATTTTGATGAAATATAAATTACAGCATTACTTTGAATCCACATATCTACAAAATACATGCCTATATAGTTGAACATGATCGATGTAATAACTTCGTTGACGTTTAGAAGCGCTTTAAATATACCCGGGATAAAGCCCCAAATCATACCACCTACCATACCCGCAAATATTGCGACTATCCAATGAATAGATGGTGGGAGATCCCACATAAATCCTACATAAAGGGCGAAGAACATACCCATGGTATATTGCCCTGATGCACCTATATTAAAAAGACCCATTTTAAATGCAAAACCAACTGCAAGACCGGTCATAAGAATCGGTGTAGCAAAGTAGAGCACATTTCCAAATCGGCCAAAGCCGCCTAATAGTACATATCTAAATCCTGCAAATGCATTGTTTGGTGCTGCAACTAGCATGACTATAAATCCGAAGATCAAACCTAAAGCTATGGCTAACAGTGCCGCTGTAAAGGCGGAAAAACCTTTGCTATGCGTGAGATTATCAATGTTTAACATACTTTTACGAGACGAACGATTCTTATCCTGCATGATTAATCTCCTTTACAGTATTGCGTTTTGCACCCGACATATAAAGTCCGAGTTCTTGGACTGTCGTCGTTTTTGGATCTAATTCACCGACGATTTCACCCTCGTACATGACGAGAATTCTATCGCTTACGTTCATGACTTCATCGAGTTCAAGTGACACGAGTAAAACGCCTTTTCCCGCATCACGTCTTTCAACGAGCTGCTTGTGTATATATTCTATAGCACCAACATCAAGCCCTCTCGTCGGTTGTACAGCCACGAGGATTTCGTGCGCTTTCTCAATTTCTCTAGCAATGATCGCCTTTTGTTGATTACCACCTGACATACTTCTTACAGCAGTGATTGGTCCTTGGCCACTTCTGACGTCAAATCGTTTGATGAGACCTTCCGCATAATTTCTGACAGCATCAAATTTTATAAAGCCATTTTTTTGAAACATCGGTTGCCAATATCTTTGAAGGACCAAATTCTCTTCTAATGAATAATCGAGTACCAAACCATGCTTGTGTCTATCTTCTGGAATATGACTCATACCAGCAACAGAGCGATCTCTGATTGATGCTTTTGTAATATCTTTTCCACAAAGTGTTATCGTGCCCGCGCTCATCTTTTCAAGGCCAGTCAATGCCGAGACAAACTCAGTCTGACCATTGCCATCTATCCCTGCCAAGCATACAATCTCTCCTGCTCTGACATCAAATGTGACATCTTTAACGGCGTTGTTTTTGTGTAGTTTTGATGGTACAGTCACATTTTTGACTGAAAGCACAACATCTTTGACAGCCATCGGCTTTTTATTTACGCTGAAACTGATATCACGGCCAACCATCATCTTAGACAACTCTTCTTTGGTCGTTTCTTTGACATCAACAGTTCCAATATATTTTCCTTTTCTTAGAACAGTACATCTGTCTGCAACTTCCATGATTTCATTTAATTTATGTGTAATGAACAAAATAGATTTGCCTTCATTTGCAAACCCTCTCATAATCTTCAACAGTTCTTTGATTTCTTGTGGTGTTAAAACAGCAGTAGGCTCATCGAAGATTAAGATTTCATTTTCTCTATAAAGCATCTTTAAGATTTCTACTCTTTGCTGCATACCTACAGAAATTTCCTCAATTAAAGCATCTGGATTCACCATCAATCCATATCTTTCACTGAGCTCTACTACTTTTGCACGCGCTTCACTCTTTTGGAGAAAGCCCATGGTATTCGGTTCAACGCCTAGTATAATGTTTTCTAGTACAGTAAAAATTTCAACGAGCTTGAAATGTTGATGTACCATGCCTATGCCTAGTGCATTGGCGTCATTTGGGTTATTGATTGTAACTACGTTTCCATTTTTTCTTATTTCGCCCTTTTCTGCCTGATACAATCCAAAGAGCACACTCATAAGTGTGGATTTGCCAGCGCCATTCTCGCCGAGAAGCGCATGGACCTCACCTTTTTTCAAATTTAAGGTAATATTATCATTTGCGATAATACCTGGGAACTCTTTTGTTATATTCAGCATCTCTACAATATAATTTTCCACTTTAACCTCTTCTTAAATCTTATCTTATTTGTAATCACCACTGGTTTAAAACGTCTATCCGATACAGAGCAAATATAGTTTTTGCTAGAGGCTAAATGATCCGACAAACATCAATCAAAAGCGGCGTTTAGTGACAAAAAAATGGGAGAAAACTCTCGCCTTCCCCCATTGATTGACTCATACATGCATAGGCAAAAGCCATATGTCAAGTAGCGATAGCTATAAAACTATCTTGTAGAAACTGCAACTTTTACAAGGTTTAATGCAGCTGTAAGTTCTTCTGCTGTAGCAGCACCACTTGCATCTGCAACTGTGATTGAACGAACAGGAACGATACTGCCACTTGCTAATTTAGCAAATTCTGTATCATATGCAGCTTTGTCAAATGAAGAGAATCTGTCAAATGCATTACCTGCTGCATCGCCGATAACTTCTGTTGGGATGCCAACGCCGCCATTAGCAGCGTTAAAGAATGTAGTTTGACCTGAATAAGTTGCCCAAGCGTCAGTGTAGATTGCATCAAGAACGCTTACAACTGAAGCAGCAAGACCTTTTGTTGCTGAAGTGATGACAGTTTCGCTGTCATATCTTTGGTCAACGTCAACGCCGATAACTTTCGCCTCAGATTCTGAAGCTGCTGACATAACAGATTTACCAACTGAACCGCCGCAAGCGAAGACAACTTCTACGCCTTCTTGATACATAGTTCTAGCTGTAGCTTTGTTTGTGTCATTTTCTTCAAAGTTGCCAGTGTAGTGGTAAGTTACTTCTACTGCGCCATCTGCTAAGCCAAGTTCAGCTGCAGCTGCTTCTGCGCCTTGAAGGTATCCGTATCCGAAAGCTTGAACAGCAGGTACTGCCATTCCGCCCATGAAACCAAGTTTTGTCATGCCATCTTTAACAGCAGCATAACCTACAAGGTAACCTGATTGCTCTTCTGAGTACATAACACTTGCAACGTTTGCTTTTGTTTCAAATGTAGCATAATCTGCCGTGTGTGGTGCGCCATCAAGAAGGATGAACTTCACATCTGGGTATTTAGTTTGTGCTTCGAAAATTGGAACTTCAAAAAGGAAACCAGGTGTAACGATAACTTTTGCGCCGCCTGTAACAGCAAGATCAATCGCTGCTAAGTAACCAGCATCAGATGCTTCTTCAGGTTTGATGTAAGTGTGCGTTTTATCGTTTGCTGTTGCATACTCGACAACACCTTCCCAAGCGCCTTGGTTAAATGATTTGTCATCGATATTACCTTTGTCTGTGATTAGTGCGATTTCAAACGTGTCGTCTGCTTTTGCTCCACATCCGACCAAACCCATGCTTACTAACATGATTGCTAGTACAATCACTAATGCTTTTTTCATTCTGTGACCTCCACTAATAATTTCAATTTGACTTGCGTCTTCGAATTAATTATATCCCTTGAGAACTCAAATTACAACAGTTATCTGTCATTAGCCCCCATAAAGCAGGCGTTTTATTGCAAACTATTCACAATTTTCGAATTGCTGATTTGTGATTAATATAGAATTAAATTGTTCTGTTTTTCAAACATGAAGTTATCGATAAAAAGCTATGTTAATTTTCACTAAAGAACATCTATTTGTGATTGAATCAAACCCGTTCGTTTGTTAATAGTTAACATGCAAAAACGGATTCAACTATACTTTTGGACAATACTGTTCATGCTTTTGTAATTTTTATATAAAAACTGATTATTCTTAACTATTATGCTTTTTTCCATTGAATCACGCTGTCAATTTATATAGATCATGACATAAAAAAAGATGATATCGCCGTTTAAGCGTTCATCTTTTAAAATTTGATGCATATATTAGAGTGTATATCTTTTGATTTTATTATAAATGTCCATCAATCATCTGCTTAATGCCCGCTTGAGTTGCGCTTTCTTTTGTGCACTCTGCAACTCTTGCACCGTCTTTGTAAAGGACAACCGTCGGGAGCCCTAGAACGCGTTGGCTGATGGCGAGTTTTCTCTCTTGTGAGGTATTGAGTTTAGCAAATGTCACTTTTTCATCATAAGACTCTGAAAGGGCATCAAATTCAGGCATAAGTGCCTTGCACGGCTCACAACCCTCTCCCCAAAAATCGACAACAACCAAACCAGCTGCCTTCAAAACTTCCATTTCAAAATTTTCTTTATCAAGTACCAACATTTTCTTGCCTCCTAATTCGTCAATGCGTCTACGTATTTTTCAGCTTGAACGGCCGATATCGCACCATCAGCTGTCGCAGTAACCACTTGTCTTAAACTCTTTACGCGAATATCACCTGCCGCATATACACCAGGTATACCCGTTTGCATCAATTCGTCAGTTATAATGTAACCCGATTTATCCAATTTTACAAGGTCTTTTACAATCTGTGTCTCTGGAATATACCCTACAAATACAAAAATGCCCATCAGTCCATCATTTGGGTCCGCTAATATCTCTGTACATTCGCCAGTTACATAATTCTCAAGTTCGAGACCTTGTACCACGCCATCACCGATAATTTTTTTTGCACCTGAGTTAAAAACAAACTCAATTTTGGGATTGTTTTGTGCTTTTTCGACAATAGATTTTGCAGCTCTAAAAACATCCCGCCTATGAACGATGGTTACCTTGCGCGCAAATTTTGTGATAAACATCGCTTCTTCCAGTGCCGTATCACCACCGCCGAATACATAAACTTCTAGATCTGAGAAAAACTCAGCATCGCAAGTGGCACAATAAGAAACACCTTTTCCAGTAAGTTCTTTTTCTCCAGGAACATCAAGTAGACGTGGATGCGCGCCCATTGCCAAAATGATGGATTTCGCCCGATAAGTTCCCTTATCAGTATGTACAAGCTTAATTGCACCTTCAAGTTCAAAATGTGTCACTTCTGCCTTAAGTCGTGTTGCACCAAATTCTTCGGATTGTTCTACCATACGTGCGACAAGAGTAGGACCAGTTGCATCCTTAATTGATCCAGGATAGTTCGCCACTTCTTCCGTACCAGTAATCTGACCGCCTGTGCGATCCTTTTCAAGGATCAAAGTCGTCATTTTCGCACGTGCTGCATAAAGTCCAGCAGATAATCCGGCTGGTCCAGCACCTATGATGATTACGTCGTAAATTTTCTCCATTCATTGCCTCCAAGTTTTAATGTTCTGATACGTCTAAAACTGCCAATGCGATATTTGAAGCATGATCGGAAATTCTCTCGAGATTGCTTAACATATCTAAGAAGACGATTCCTGAACTCATTTCACATCGACCTTCATTTAATCGTGTTATATGTTTTTTTCGCAGGATTTTTTCCATATCGTCGACACGGTCTTCAATTTCTATAACTTGTTGTGCTTTGTATCGATCTTTATCTTGCATGGCATCAAGTGCCATTTGATAAGAATCTATAACCATTGCAACCATCTCTTCGAGTTCTTTTGTTGCAACATTAGAAAAAGAAACATTGTTGTCAATTTTATACAAAGCGAGTTCAGCGATATTGTCAGCATGATCGCCGACGCGTTCTATATCGTTGATGGTACTAAACAGGCCATCTATGAGTTTTCGATCGTCATTGTCAATAGAACGATTGGATAATTTTACCAAATACTCGCTAATTACACGTTCTAAAGTATTGATGCTCTTTTCAATTTTAAAGGTTTTTTCAACACATTTTTGATCGTTATCGTGCATCGCTTGTATGGAACTTTCAAGCGACACCTTAGCGATATGTCCCATGTGAAGCACTTCCTTAATAACTTGACCAAGTGCTATTGTAGGTGTTTCAAGTATCCGCTCATCGAGGTACTTGACGCCATATGTTGTCGCTTCACGCTCTTCTGCAGTGGAAGGCACAATCACGCTAGCAGCTTTGACTATAAGTCCTGCAAATGGTAATAAAATAATCGTATTGATGACGTTGAAGAACGTATGTGCATTTGCGAGTTGTCTAGCTGCATCATCACTCATAGCCGTTACGAGATTGATCGTAATTTTTGAGAATATAAAAAAGAAGATAACTGTTCCGATGACGTTAAATAGCAAATGCATCACTGCGGCGCGCTTTGCTGTTCGGTTTGCACCAACTGAAGAAAGAAGGGCTGTAACGCACGTGCCGACATTGGTACCAAGTAGTATCGGATAGGCAGATTCGATAGGCAACGCGCCAGTACTCGCCAGCGCAACCATGATCCCCGTCGTAGCTGATGAACTTTGCACAATCCCAGTAACTACTAAGCCAATTAAAAAGCCTTTTATCATGCCTCCTGCAGTGCCAGCACCTATGGAACGTATCATCAACTCAAAACCTTCATATTCCTTTAATGGCGCAAGGGCTTCTTTCATGAGTTCCATACCAAGAAATAGTATACCGAATCCCAATATGATTTCGCCCAAAATAATCGACTTGTTTTTCTTAGAGAACAACTTAAAACCGACGCCTATCGCAATCGCTACTGGTGCTAAAACGGTTAAATCAATAGATACCAATTGAGCGGTTATCGTCGTACCGATATTGGCACCCATGATGATTCCGATAGCCTGCGTCAAATTCATAATACCCGCATTGACGAAGCCAACTACCATAACAGTCGTTGCGGATGAGCTCTGTATGACCATCGTTACAAGGGCGCCCATGAGTACACCTTTAAAAATATTTCCAGAAAGCTTTTCTATTAATTTTTCCAGTTTATCTCCAGCTGATTTTTCAAGGCCGTCGCTCATGACAGTCATTCCATATAGGAATAGCCCAAGTCCACCTAATAATGGCATCAAAATCGCTATCAATTCTTTCGCTGTAAAAGTCATATTTCCATCCTTGTTTATAAATTTCCAATAAAAAACACCACACGATATCCCTGTAGTGCCTATTTCAAATCGAAAAAGCAATTTTGTCTCAAGGCTTCATATAAGATAATTGCGACAGAATTGGATAAATTCAAACTTCTTAGATGTTCATTTTTTTTCATTGGAATCTTGAATCTCGTTTCACAATATCTTTCGTGAACATAAGCTGGAAGCCCGGATGTTTCACGACCAAAGACTATAAAACAACCGTCTTCGAAAGCAAATTCATCGTAATACTTTGTTGCTTTTGTCGTTGCAAAGTATAACTTTTCTTGACCATACTTCTCAAAAAAAGCGTGCTCGTCTTCGTGGATTTCGAGGTCGAGGTACGCCCAATAATCAAGTCCAGCGCGTTTCAGATGCTTATCGTCGATAGAAAAGCCCAAAGGCTTGATGAGATGAAGTTTTGATCCGGTAATTGCACAGCTTCTTGCAATATTACCTGTATTAGGTGGGATTTCTGGTTGATATAGAACTATATTAATCGCCATGATTTACTCCAAATCTATTTTTTGATTCCGATATCAAATTCAATTTCACCAAGCTCAGAGACGAGTGGTACACAGATTGTTTCCATCCCTGCCGAAGAAATCTCGATGGCTGTACCTTTAACGAGTGATGGTGGTGTGATATCGATTTTTGCGCCCGCATTAAATAAAAGCGTGGCTGAATTGCCCATGATCATATTCCCTAGTTCGGAGAGGGCACTCTTAGCCATTTCGTCGATTTCATCGACTGGCATACCCATCATCATACCTGATGCTATCTTTTTTGCCATATCCTCTGTAAGGCTGAATACGGCTTGTCCTTTGATGTCGCCTGTTATACCCAATATAATCACAATTTCTCTTGTTGGAAATGGATTCGTCCTAATATAAGGTCTTCCAACGCTAAATTTGTCTGCTACAAAATTGTTTAACACCTCTGTAGATGCTTTAATAAACGAATTGATGTATTCTGCCTTCACCGATATGCCTCCTTACTTGAATCTTTTCTATTCCTATAATACCATATAATCTTTTAATCCATGTAAACTTTTTTAACAACTTTGTATGGAGGAAATGTAAAGCTTATTGATTAATGCCTTGAATCACTGGATAACCCATCACATATTCAATTTTATTGACACCGCAATTATCAATTCTAAATTTCCAGTAACCTGTGTTGTCACCAAAACAAAGAAAACTGAGTAAAGATTGAATGACCCCACCATGTGCGACGATTGCAATTTTCGTGTCTGAATCTAAAGCGTAGGGCTCTATAATAGTCTTATACGCCATTGTTACTCTTTCAAACATTTCTTTGACACTTTCACCTTCAGGAACAACGAATGTCTCAAAATCAACAAACCATTGGTTTAACAGTTCGCCATCTTGTTCTTTTATCTCCGACAATTTTTTACCTTCCCAAATTCCGAAATTCATTTCTTTGAGTGTTTCTAATGCAACCACATTAACGGATTGATGCTTAGCAATAATTTTAGCGGTTTCGTGTGCACGCTTTAAAGTGGAACTATAAAAGGCATCAAATTGAATATCTTTCAGTTTTTCTCCAGCTAAAACGGCCTGCCCTACTCCTTTTTCAGTCAACTCGACATCGCTTACACCGGCAAATCTTTTTTCGACATTTGCTGTTGTTTCACCATGCCTGATTAAATATATTATCATTTTTTTCTCCTGTTTGTATATAAAAGTTGAGATTATTTGCTTGAATTGTGTTGTTCTGCAGCTAAAGCCCATTGCTCTTTTGCATAATTTTTTATCAACCGATTTTTGTATGCGAACTCATGTCTGACCACCATATCGAACCATCTGACAGATTCTTTATAATTGCCCAATTGACGGTTCAACTCTCCAATAAGATAGATGATTTCTAGTTCCTTTTCTTCGACATCATCCAGTTTTTCTTGTTCGTAACTTTTGATAAAAGCTTCTAGTGCTAGCTTTACATATCTATAAGCCTCATTCTCATTGCCAAGTTCTTCGTTGAACCAAGCAAGCCTAAGTAACAGTTTGCCTATTATAGCTTGCTTTTCTTTTAGAACCGTATAGTTGACGAGTGCGATCATATGTACTTTGATAGCCGCACTTAGATCTCTCTCATTTGTATAATCTTGCATTTTCCAGCTCTTAGAAACCGTGTTTTTTATGATGTCTTTGCATTTTACTGAAGCTTCTTTTTTGAAGTCGTTTTCAAATTTTGCATAACCACATTCTGGACAGCATATGACGCCATAAAAAGTCGGGTTTTCGCCAGAAAAAAACGTGTGAAAATCTTTTCTCCGCTCTTTTGCCCGTATTGCAGATGTCTTAACTTGTTTTGAAGTGAAATTATTTTCACAAATCGGACAGGTATACTGTCGATCGAATAACGTGCTTATTTTTGCTTCCATTTAATTGTTCCAATAGATGTCGATTACATCCCCTTCTTTTAAAATATCGGAATAATTAGCCCTCGAACCATTAAGTTTGAGTACTAAAATACCTTTTGGTTGCGTCAAGTCAAAAACGATATGATCAAAAATATCCACAAAGACCATCTCAGATTTTGTAATGGGCATAGTGATCATGTCGCCATTTACCAAGACATTTAGTTCTTTTTTACCTCCGTAGATTTCTTCAACCATGTCATCCGTTTTGTTTTGATTGATGCGATCAAAATCCGTTCGAATAGGTGCTTCGTATTTTTTATAATGGTAATTTGAACCCACTTTTATAACGTCCGCTGGTTCAAGTTTGTTTTCTCCAATATATATAGCATAACTAAAAAGATCAAGTTCTACTGCTTCTGCAAGTTGTTTGACAGTTTTTATGCCTCGTGTTGAGATGACATCTCCATCAATCAAGATATATTCACCTGTGCGATTGACGCCATTGACACTCACAAATTCAATCAACTTGATAGCTTGTCCATTGAGTTTGATATGACCATCGAGTTTAACAAGATCTTTTAAAGTAATCTTTCTCGGTTTGCCTTTTTGAGCGGGAACGACTGTGATTAGATCTTTGTGATTGATTCTAGTATCTAAATGAGCGGTTGCACCATTGATAAAAATCTGCGCTGGTTCGCCATAATCGCCTTTGATTTCACGTATTTCGCCATCAACTTCGACACTAAAGCTATCTCCGCGTTCAGAAATTAGACTGCGCGCATTGTACCCAGTGAGGATCAGTGCATCAGATACTTGTAATGGTTTTGAGTTAAATAACCTTATGGCTGTATCGTTGACATTGACCTGTATAAAGTCTTGGTCTCTCTCTTCAAAGGCAGTGACACCAATTCCTATCGGTGTAATGAACTCTGGACCAGTCAATATTTCGCACTCAAATTCAACCATATCTAGATTTTCCACACTCTTAATTACGACGCGTTCGGGCGCAAGGGACAACGCCTCAGCCAAAGACAAGGTGAATCCTGGGATTTGAGCCCCGCCACCTATACAAAATACAGCGCTTGGTGATTTTTTATTGAGTTGGAGGATATTCTCTGCAATTTCTTTTGTGATGGCCACGACCACTGGATTAACTTGTTCCATAATTTCTTCGGTAGACAATGAATGTGATATACCGATGACGTCTGTAAATGCGTTCATTTCATTTTTGCAGAGTCCTACCTTGAGGCGTTCTGCATGATTAAAGTCAAGTAAATAGGTCTGAGCGATCTTTTCGGTGATTTCATCGCCTGCTTGAGCGACCATCCCATAGGATACAACCGAACCATCTTTAGATATCGCAATATCGGAAGTACCTGCGCCGACATCTACCAGAGCAAGATTTAAAAGACGTAAATTATTTGGAATCGCCACATTAATAGAAGCGATTGGTTCAAGTGTCAAATTCATAACCTCAAGTCCAGCTTTGTGTACGACAGAATAAAGACTGTCTACGACGATATGCGGTAAAAAAGTCGCTATAATATCTGCGCTAAGCTTTACACCTCTATGTCCGATAGGATTGAGAATCATGTTTTTATCCAGATAATAATTGATAACGCTATAGCCCACACAATAATAGCTCGTGTGTAGATCCTGAAGTTCAGACAGTTTCTTTTGCGCAAGTTGTATCGCCTGCATCTCGATACTATCTGTAATCGCTTTGTCAATTTCTTTTGTCACATCGATTTCAAGTTCAAATAGGGCGCGTTCAGTTTTAAGTGATCTACCTGCCGCTGCTATAGCTGCTTGCTCCAGTTTGAAGCCATGTCTTGCTTCCAATTTGTCTATGACCGTTCTCACAACCTCTGTTACTTTGGCTATATCGTGAATTTGTCCATCAAACATAGCCCGGTCAGGATGCTCCATGACTTCATGATCGAGTACAATATATTTCTTACCTTCTTTTTTTGACAATATGCCAACGACACTTCGAGTGCCGATATCTAGTGAAAACATCAAATTTTTGGGCATTGGATTCAATCGCATCATTTTAGCTCCTGAGGGTGTTTTTTATAATACTTGCAGTACGACTTAAGCTCGCATATGCCACACAATGGGCTACGTGCTTTGCAGACTCGTCTGCCATGAAATATGATCATGTGATGGGCTTGGGTCCACATTGCTTTTTCAATACCCTTCATCAATTGTTCTTCTGTCTCTTCTACGGTTTTAGCCTGTGCGAGTCCGATGCGATTCGACACCCTGAACACATGTGTATCAACTGCAATGGCTGGTGTATCAAATGCGTTGCTTACGACGACGTTGGCCGTCTTTCTTCCAACTCCGGGAAGTTGGGTAAGTTGTTCATGCCTACTAGGTACATTGCCAGCATAATCGTCCACCAACATACTTGCAGTGGTTTTTATATTTTTTGCCTTCGTCTTATAAAGACCACATGGCCTTATGATTGATTCAATTTCATCCAAGGGAAGTGCGGCTAGTGCAAAAGCATCGCCCGCTCTTTCAAACAATATTTTTGTCACTTGATTAACGCGTACATCTGTACACTGCGCACTTAAAATAACGGCAATCAACAGTTCAAAAGGCGATTCAAAATCGAGCTCTGCCTGAGCATCAGGATATAGTCTTTCAAGGATCTCGATTACTTCTTTTATGCTTTTTTTCGTCATATGGCCCTCACTATTCAAAGTTTATTATACCATATTTATAAAAAAAATTAGGTGGAAATGTCCACCTAACCATGATTTTATTGCTCGACTAGTTTTCATTGCTCTATGAGATTTATAAACCGACCCAAAGTAAAGAGAATTATAGTATAAAGTGGTATTGTCACGACAGCCGCTATAATTCGCCCAGGTAAAAAAACAATAAACCCTTGATCAAATAAGATGGATAACCACAGTGTATTGAGTAAAAGCGCATTGATGACATAAGTTAGACTCACAACAAAAGCGATTTTGTCAAAGTGAATTTTTTGATCGCGGTTTCTAAATTTATACGAAATGGCAAAGGGTAATGTAATAAAAAGAGCGGTTACAAGTACCATGAGTACGATGAGTGGTAAGGCATCCGCATCGTTGAAAATTGGTTTGCCACCTTCAAAAGTAAGCACTTTTGTACTTAACATCAACACATAAAGGCCTACTCCAAATGCAATCATAACAAAGGCATTGATGAAATTGAAGTTGAGTTTGCTATTTTGAATATTCATTTTTTTAAACAATATACCAGCTATTATGCCATACAAGGCGGCTGATAGAGTAAATCCTGGGAAGAAAGTACCACCCATAGGATTGATAAGATAGCCAACCACATCCGCGACGATACCGGTAATGCCACCTACCACTGGTCCAAACATCATGCCCGACATGATAATAGGTACACTGCCAAATCCAACACGTAGTGCAGGCAGCCCCCCAAGCAACAACATAAGCGATAAAAATCGAGTAAGTACAATACTTACCGTCGCTAAAAATCCAGCTTTTACGATCACTGAAGTAGGCATTTTCATTTTAGGTTTTCCCAGATTTTTGGGGGTTGATTGCATGATTAGCTCCTTTTAAAGTAAAACTTCAAGTTCTACAGCAAAGCATCCAGTTCATCGACGACGGACTTGAAAACTGCAAGTGCATTCATTACAGGTATTTCAGTTTCCATGTCGGCTCCTGCTTCGCGTAATATGTTGATTGGATAATCTTTCGAGCCACTTGACAAGAATCCTAGGTAACGATCGAGTGCCGGTTTTCCCTCTTTCAAAATCTGATCAGCTAGGGAAATCGCAGCAGAAAAACCTGTCGCATATTGATAAACATAAAAATTATAATACATGTGTGGAATTCTTGCCCACTCATATTTGATTGAGTCATCGATTATCACATCAGGACCAAAATATTTCTTATTGAGGTCAATATAGTGTTCGCACATAAAGTCAGCCGTTAGAGCACCACCCGCTTCGACATGCTGATGGATATCGCGTTCAAACTCGGCAAACATCGTCTGTCTGAAAATCGTGCCTCTAAATTGCTCCAAATAGTGATTGAGAATATATTTTTTCTTTTCTGTATCCGTCACTGTCTTAAGCAAATAATCGTTAAGTAAGGCTTCATTGGTCGTCGAAGCAACTTCTGCAACAAAGATGGAATAATTGCCATAAACATACGGCTGTGCTCTGCGCGTCAAGAGACTGTGCATAGAGTGACCTAGCTCATGAGCTAGAGTAAACATACTGTCAAGATTGTTTTTATGATTCAGCAAAACGTAAGGTTTCGAATCATAAGTGCCCCATGAATACGCACCACTGCGCTTACCTTCTGTTTCAAAAACGTCGATCCAGCGCTCATCGAATGCTGATTTAATATCATTTTGATACGCATCACCTAGTGCAGATAAGGCATTTGTAACGATTTCCTTCGCTTCATCATACTCGATTTTGAAATCTACTTTTGCGATGATTGGCGTGTAGATATCATAAAGATGAAGGGTATCGACTCCTAATACTCGCTTTCTAAGTCTCATGTACTTATAAAACGTTTCAAGATTTGCATTGACAGCTTCTATCAACTTGTCAGGCACCGAAACGGGAATATTGTTTTCAAACAATGCAGCTTCTCTAGAAGAAGGGTGTTTTCTCACACGGCTATAGAATAAATTTTTCTTCACTTCACTTTGCATAAGTGACGATATCGTGTTGATATGCGCACCATATACTTTATAAAACTTGTTAAAGGCGTCTTCACGCAAAATGCGATCTTCACTCATTAGTAGTGAAACATAGCTTCCGTTGGTCAATTTGTGCGCATTGCCTTCACAATCTATTGCATCTTCAAAAGTCATATCGGCATTGAGCAACATACCGTAGGCGTTGCTCGGTACCCCAGCCATTTCTTCAGTCTGTGCTAAAAGACCTTCAATTTCTTCAGTTAACGTATGTGGCTTTCCTCTAAAAAGGTTTTGAAAATGTTTTGAATAATCATTTAATTCAGGATGTTCCAATAGTTTTGAAAACGTCTCATAATCCAATCTGAGAATTTCAGGAACCGCGAACGACATGATTTCGCCAACTTCGGTCATGAGACTTTCAGAACGTGCTACTAACGCTTGATACGTCGCTAATTTAGTATTTTCATCTTGCTTCATTTTAGCATATGTGACGACGTTCGTCAGACTTCTTGATAGAGTCTCTTGAAGCTTGATAGCCGCTAAAAGTGTTTCAGAGCTTTCAGTCAGGATCCCTTTAAAAGCTTTGTATTGCTCAGCGAGCGCTTTTACGTTGGAAAATTCAAGTTCCCATGCGTCGTCATTTTGGAAAAGATCACTCAAATCCCATAAATAACGCGCTTCAATTTCTTCTCTTCTCATAAATTCCTCCACTATTTGCGATTAGTTGATGTATTTAGTCTGTTGATCTTCTTTATCTTCTAGATGATCTTTTAGCTCTGATGGGATATAGATTAACTTCAAACCACAATTGTATAAATTACCTTCCTGGGTGCACCAAACCACTCGTCCTATGACAACATAATTCGTCTCATCAAATTGAATATTGATACTAATCGTCGTATCGTTCTCAAGAGCGACGTTAGATTTTATTCCAAGACCGCCAGCAGACATATCTATCAGCGATATCTCCACAGGGGTATTGATGACGACATTATGTTGCGAAGAATGAAAGTTGAACGATTCAATCATTCCCACTTGGCTTAACCGTTTCTCGCGCCTTCTTTCCATTGTCGTCCTCCTTCCAAACAGCTATAAACGCTGCTAATTATTCTTTCAAGCAATTGATAAAGGCAAGTACTAAGTTTGGATCGTATTTTTTTCCCGATTGTGCCATAATATCGTTCATTGCCATTTCATGGCTATAAGCGTTTCGATAAGGTCTGTCGTGTGTCATGGATTCATAACCGTCTATGATAGCAATGATACGGGATAATAATGGGATTTCTAAACCCTTTAACCCCTGCGGATACCCCGAACCGTCATAGTTTTCATGATGAGCAAGTACGTATTCACCAATACCAGCTAAGCTCGGCGTGGCAACTAAAAGATGATAACCAATTTCAGAATGCTTCATAATCTCTTTAAATTCTTCTTGTGTGAGTTTGTCAGGTTTCATAACGATGCTATTGTCCACAGAAACCATCCCAATATCGTGCATTGAAGTCGCCAAAATCAACTCTTCTACGGCTGCAACATTGAGTTTTAAAAACATGCCCATTTTTTCTGCTAAGACTGTCATCCTTTCAGAATGCATTGTTGTCTCAATCGACTTTGCCTCTAGTTGGGACTTTAGCGACTCAATCATGTTCATTTTTATTTTTTTAGTCCGACGCAGTTTGTTGCGATACATTTGGTGGTCTGCCTCTCTGAAAATACTATCTAAGCTCTGCGTCATTTTTTTTCGAATCGAATAACCGAGTGAAATATCGACGACAAAAGGAAACTGGACGAGTTTTTGGCAGGCTGTTTGTATCTCATCAATCTTCGCAGGTATATTTCTCGTTTGACTTATAATAGCAAATTCATCACCACTGAGTCGAGAAATGACATCTTCATTTTTGTTAAAGATCGCCATCAAAACTTTTGATACCTCTATGAGCATTTGATCGCCCATTTTATGTCCAAAGGCGTCATTGACCATTTTTAAGCCATTGATATCGCCTATAATAATACTTAGGTTATGCACCTCTTCTTTTTCAAGCCGCTCTAGTTCTCTATCAAAATACAGTCGATTATTTAGCCCTGTAAGGGTATCGTGTTCAGTTAAATATTTAATTTTTGCCTCAGCTATTTTTTTGTCGGTGACATCGTTACCAACCGCTTGAAGTTCATCGATTTGATTATTTTTGTAAACGATTCGCATATGAAGTTCAATAGCATAAATCGCTCCGTTCTTATTGATCATCTCGATTTCGATGCGCGTGTTGATATGATCTAAAAAATAAGAAAATACACTTTGGTTACCGATTCTATCCATCGTCGATTTAGAAAAAAAACGTTCGATTGTATGGCTTGAGTTGTTGAATGTTATCCCCATCATCTCTGCAAAAGAATTGTTATAGCTTGTGAGTCGTCCATCTTCTTTGAATGTCCAAATCAATGCGGATGCATTGTCAAAGAGTTCCTTGTATCGCGATTCACTTTCTCTCAACTTCTCCGAAATAATCACGCTATCGGTGATATCTCTTATAATACCTTTTTCATGGATGAGTTTACCGCGTTCATCTCTCTCGTGAATCACCCATTCTTCTACCCATTTGAGTTCTCCATTTTTACAGATGACCCTATACTGGTTTTTATAGTTCTGTCTGCCATGTTCTCGCGCCCAATAAAGCTCGGTTTTTACGCGATCTCGATCTTCTTGATAGACAAATTCCCAATAGTCTTTCAGCGTACCAGTATAGAAGTCCTCAGGATCATAGCCGAACAATTTAATATTATCCGATACATAATCCGTAGGAATATCTTCTGACAACGTCCATTTAAAAATAACCAAATTTGTCTTATTTATAATATCATATGCTTCTTCAAGCTCTTCTGACAACCTCATATTAAGATTATTCAGCCCCATAGTCCACCCACCTGGAATAAAGAATTATGCTTCTATTATCAATTTTACAGCTCGTATGGTTTTTTCAATTTCTTCATCTGTTGTAAATACGGATGTGCTGAACCTAATCACGCCATGCGGAAACGTACCATAAGACTTATGAGCCATCGGTGCACATTGCATACCAACGCGTGAGATGATATCGTATTTTTTTGAAAGTTCATGGGCGATGATGGCGTTATCTTTGCCAATGAAGTTCACCGCCAATATGCCAACACGTTTAAGAGGATCGGGATTGCCAATAATCTGAATCTTTGAATCGCCTTCAATGCCTCTTTGTAACTTTTCAATCAGCTCCGTTTCTCTTTTATGAACGGATTCAAGGCCAAATTCACGTATAAATTCTATGCCTGCTTTTAAACCAAGTATACCGAGACTGTTCAATGTACCTGATTCGAACTTATCAGGCATGATATTTGGTTGTGCCAATTGCTCTGACAGGCTACCAGTTCCACCGAATATAAGTGGTGTCACCCTTGACGCAATTTCTGGTGACATGAGGATTCCACCTATGCCTTGTGGACCACATAATGCTTTATGACCAGTGAAGGTCAACACATCGATGTGCATATTTTGCATATCTACTGGAATAACGCCAGCTGATTGTGCAGCATCGACGATAAGTGGCACGGCATATTGACGCGTAAGTCGACCAACACTGGCCAAATCCTGAATATCGCCGCTGACATTAGATGCGTGATTGATGATGACGAGAGTCGGTTTTTCTTTCAATACAGACTCGAGTGTGTATAGATCTATCTGACCATAAACATCACAGGGTATAACCGTGACCTTTATGTCACGTATGGCTTTCAGCGCTTCAAGTGGTCTTGCTACTGCGTTGTGCTCAAGTGCGCTCATAACCACATGATCGCCTTGCTTTAAAAAGCCAAACAAAAACAAATTTAGACTTTCAGTGATATTCTTTGTAAATACGACGTGATCGATTTGTTTAAAGTTAAATAATTGTGCTATTAGTAGCCTTGTATCATAAACGAGGCGCTCAAGTGTGTGAATTTCAGTGGCGTTACTTCTGCCAGCACTGCCTTTATAATCTGTAAGGGCACTTATTATCGCTTCCTGTACTTTCAAAGGCTTTGGAAAGGATGTTGCACCGTTATCTAAATATATACTCATTCTGTCAGCCTCACTTAAACGTGGTTTTTTTGTTACTAATATTATATCATAGCTCCTTCAATTATTACAAAAAAATTACAGACCTATTAGGTCTGTAGTCTCATGTTCCGCTATAATTATGCATTACCGTCAAAATGTGTCCCTTCTACGCTATAAATGACCCACTCGGCGACATTTGTGGCATGATCCGCCATGCGTTCGAGGTACTTAGCAATCATCAAAAAGTCCATGCATTGCTTGATTGCATCTGGTTTTTCTTTCATGACGATCTCAAGGTCATTAAAAATCGTATTAAAATAATCGTCAACTATATCGTCATTTGCACAAACGATCTTGCTTTTAGCCACATCTTGGTCAATATAACAATCGATTGTCATCTTGACCATTTCTCTCACTTGCTTGGCCATTTTTGGAATATCAATTAGTGGTTTAACATAGGTTTGCCCTGAAAGATCAAGCGTCAATTTTGAAATATCTTGGCAGTGGTCTGCAATTCTTTCAAGATCTGTGACAATCTTCACGATTGAAAACAACTTACGCAGGTCAGAAGCCACAGGTTGCTGTGTCGCGATGACGGAAATGCACTTGCTTTCTATATCAAGCTCCATCTTGTCGAAGCGGTCGTCTCCATTTGCAACGCTCTTTGCAAGTTTTACATCTTGATTAACCAAGGCAGTTATCGTTTCTTCTATCGTTCTTTCGATTAATGTACCCATCTTGATGATGTCCACGTGAATCGCTTTTAACTCGTTATCCAGGGGTGCTCTCATAGTTTATCTCCTTAATTCAATTTCTTCTCTCAATTATCATATCAACCGAATCTGCCTGTAATGTAATCTTCTGTGCGCTTGTCTCTTGGATTAGAGAATATAGATTCAGTCGTTCCAAATTCGACGAGTTCACCCATCAGAAAAAATGCGGTTTTATCTGATATGCGGCCCGCTTGTTGCATTGAATGTGTGACAATATTAATTGTATAGTCAACTTTCAAACTGTCAATCAACTCTTCAATCTTAGCTGTTGCGATAGGATCAAGTGCCGATGTAGGTTCGTCCATAAGAATAACATCAGGTTGTACGGCCAGTGCTCTTGCGATACAAAGTCTTTGTTGTTGACCGCCAGATAAACCATAAGCATTGTCATGAAGTCTGTCTTTGACCTCATCCCATAAAGCCGCACTTTTCAAGCTCGTTTCAAGCACTTCCTGCAGGATATGCTTGTCCTTGATACCATGTATTTTGGGGCCATAAAGGACATTTTCATAAATGGATTTTGGAAAAGGATTTGGCTTTTGAAACACCATGCCAACACGTGTACGCAGTTCTTCAACGCGCATTGTCTTGTCGAATATGTTAGTGCCATGATATAGGATTTCACCTGTTGTTCTGACACTTGGAATGTTTTCGATCATACGGTTTAACGTCTTTATAAATGTCGATTTCCCACAGCCGGAAGGGCCAATGATCGCCGTTACTTCATTTTTTCCGATTTCAATGTTGATATTTTTAAGCGCTTGATCTTGACCATACCAAAGATTTAGATCGCGAACATCGTATACAATTTTTTCTATTGAATTAGCCACTTTTATATGCCTCCTTTAAAAGCCTTTTTGCGATTTATTTCTAATGAATATTGCGACTGAGTTCATCAAGAACAGTACAACCAATAATACGATGATCGTAGCAGCTGCTAGATTGGCATACTCTGGCGTTAGTACGGTATCAAGTGTCCAGTAGTAAATCTGTATCGGCAACGCCGTGAAGTTATCCATAAGACTGGTTGGTACCTTCATGATGAGAGCTGGGATACCTAATACGACAAGTGGCGCTGTTTCGCCAATCGCTCTTGAAATCGATAAAATGGCACCGGTTAAAATACCAGGTATCGCTACTGGCAGTACGACTTTCCAAATTGTCGTCCATTTACTTGCGCCCATGGCAAATGATGCTTCCCTGAGAAAGCCAGGAACCGCCTTTAATGCTTCCTGACTTGACACGACGACGATTGGCAGTACGAGTAGAGACAGTGTGAATCCACCTGCTACCATACTCGAACCCAGATTCATGATTCTACTGAAAAATGATAGACCCAAAAGACCAAATATCACAGAAGGCACGCTGGCCAGATTGGAAATATTAATTTTAATAAAGTTTTGAACTTTGCCTTTTGTTGCATATTCTTCGAGGTAAATAGCTGTCGAAACGCCTATGACTAACGTCACTGGAATCACGATGAGCATCAGCCCAAGTGAACCGACGATAGCGCCTAAGATGCCCGCTTTCTCTGGAAAAATAGAAAGCTTTCCAGTTATAAATTTGAAATCTAGCCAACCGATGCTTTGGGCGACAATGCGATATAAAAGAATACCTAGAACGATTAAAGCAAAGACCGTTGACAAAGAAAAGACAAACTTTGCCACGCCATTGATCATGACGCGTTTTTCAATGCGATTATGATTGATTTCTATATTAATTTTATGTTTTTCTATTTTATTTAATGCATGATCTACATTCATATTAGTACTCCTCTCTAAACTTCTTAGAGATATGGTGCGCCAGCATATTCATGACAAAAGTAAATGCGAACAGCAAGAGCCCAACAGCATATAAACTATAGTAACCCGTTGTGCCACTACCTGCATCACCGCTGGTAAATTCGACAATATATCCCGTCATAGTCTGCATCGACTGCGTAATATCAAACGTTAAGTTCTTTGAACTACCACTGGCAATCGCGACTATCATGGTTTCTCCAATCGCTCTAGAAATTGCGAGGACAAAGGATGCCATGATGCCCGAAATGGCTGCAGGTAAAACGACTTTTAGAGTCACTTCGAGTTTTGTCGACCCCAATCCATACGCCCCTTCTCTCATAGCATTTGGCACTGAATTCATCGCATCTTCAGAAAGTGATGCGACCATCGGAATGATCATGATACCCATAACAATACCTGGGCTAAGTACATTTTTTGCTTCAAGTGACGGTATGATAGTCATAAGCAATGGTGTTACAACTGAATAGGCAAAAAAACCATAGACGATTGTCGGTATACCCGCTAGTACTTCCATAATAGGTTTTAACACTGTTCGCGCACGCGCCCCAGCAAATTCACTCATATACATCGCAGCTGTCAGTCCCACAGGTATGGCAACTAACATGGCAATTATTGAGGATAAGACAGTTCCTGTAATTAAAGGCAGGATGCCAAAAGACGGATCCGCACTCAGTGGTGCTAGTTTCGTCCCGAAGAACTCAAAGATAGATACTTTACTAAAAAATTTGGCTGCATCTGTAACAAGGGTTAAGACAATGCCCAATGTTGTGACAACTGAAATACTCGCCATCAAAAAAAAGAACCTTGGCATGATCTTATCTATGTTATTCTTTCTCTTACCAATATTTGTGCGTATTTGAGATCTTACGTTCGTTTCTCTTTCCATAGACTCACTCTTTCATAATTTTTTCTTCATTACATAGTTATAAGATGAGAAGTTAGCGTTCTCATCTTATTAGGAAATCATTCAATTTCCTTAACTATGCACTTAAAAGGATTTAGTTTATTTCAATGAATCAAGCTGAGATGCATATTCTGCATATACTGATTCTGGAAGTGGCGCAAAACCATTTTCGCCTGCTAGTCTAGCAGCGCCTTCTGGAGACACAATATACTTAGCAAAGTCTAATACTGCTGGTTTTTCTTTAGCGTAATCTGCGTTGAGGTATGTGTAAACCAATCTTGTAAAGCCTGCATAATCAAGATCTTCGCCTATTGTTGCAAGTTCTGGAGCAACTGGGCCGTTGCCAAAGTCTATTTTAACAGCTGTTAACTTGTCCGTGTTGTTTACGTAGTAGCCAAAACCGAAGAATGCAATGGCATTTTTATCTTTTGATACTAAGTCTACAAGTGTTGAGTATTCTTGTTGAAGGTTTGCTGTAGTAACCATAGGCTCTTTATCTAAGATGACTTCGGCGAAGAACTCGTAAGTGCCGTGGTTTTCGTTTGGACCGTAGAATTTAATTTCTTCTGCTGGCCAATCTGCTCTAATATCAGACCAAAGAACCACATCGTTTTCTTTGATTTTTCCTGCAAGGTACATATTGACGATTTCTTCTTGAGTCATTTCAGTTGCCCAAGTGTTTTCTTTGTTGATGACCATTGTAAGGCCGTCATATGCAAGTTTAAGTTCGATGATATTTTCACCCATTACTAAACCTTTTTCAGCGAGCTGAGCGACTTCTTCATCTTTGATAATTCTTGAAGCATCTGAAAAATCTGTCTCACCTGGTATGAATTTCTTAAAGCCTGCGCTTGAACCTGCTCTACCAACTTGTACACTTACGTTTGGTTGAACGCTAGTCATATATTCTTCAGCGATATGTGCCATAAGTGGATAAACGGTTCCAGATCCATCGACGATAACTTCGCCTTCGATTTCCATTGATTCAGCTGCTGTTGTTTCTGCTGCTGCTGTTGTTTCACCTGCTACAGTTGCTTCAGTTGATTCAGTTTCCGAATCCGTTTGACCACATGCCGTTACAGTGAACATCATCACAGCTACAAGCATTAACATACCCATCAATTTAAATTTTTTCATCTTTTGTGAATCCTCCATATACCTGTTATTTTAATATTTTACTTTCTTACATTTTCTCTTACTGCTGAGGAAACGCAATTTCGCGATTCCGTTATTAATTACACTCTTAATTTAACAGGTCAATGTTAGGTACAAATAATCCTTATGTTAAGTCTATGTAAAGTCTAATAATAATTTATGGGATATAAAATGCATAAAAAAAGCCATGTAGTATGATACACTACATGGCACAAAATACGCTTACTTTAGATTGTTTGGTAAAAGAATTTCAAAGGTACTGCCAACACCAGGCGTGCTTTCAACAGAAATTTTTCCTTCATATAAAAGAACGATATGTTTAACGATGGATAAACCTAGTCCGGTGCCTCCTTGATTTCTGCTACGCCCTTTATCAGCGCGATAAAACCGTTCGAACAATCGCTCTTTATGAATTTCGGAAAATCCTATCCCAGTATCTTTTACGATGCATTTTGTCCATCCATCTCGATTTTGTAACTCAATGGTTATTTCACCCTGTTCAGTATACTTTATAGCATTGTCGACAAGATTGATAAACATTTGTTTGATGCGATCACGGTTGGCCACAAGTTTAAAGGAACCTTCTACTTTGGCGATGAGACTCAATTTTTTTTCATCTGATTTTTGCTGTAGAATGCTGCAAACTTCCAGGACGATGTCGCCTAGATCGATTTCAGTTTGTTCAGGTTCTTGATTCATACGTTCAATCTCTGATAGCAATAAAATATCGTTTATCAATCGATAAAGTCTATCGGATTCGATATCGATGATATCAAGGAATCTCATAGCTTGTTCTGGTTGATTGATAGCACCACTTTTTAGGGTGTCAACAAAACCGCGAATTGATGTCAATGGCGTCTTGAGCTCATGGGATACATTTGAAACAAAATCACTTCGCATTTGTTCAAGTTTACGTATTTGTGTGATGTCCTGAATGACGACGATACTACCCATGATTTCACGCTCTGATGAAAATATTGGGTTGACATAGATGCGAAGCACTTTGTCTAAATGAACATATGGCAGTTCCCTTGTCTGTGAAATGCCGTCAGTCATCGCTTGTTCTACCAAGCCTGCAATTTCTTCATTTCGAATTATTTTATACATAGATTCATTCTCGACCACATAGTCTTGTGGCAAATCCAATATTTCGAAACAGAATTTATTGATGAGTATGATATTTTTGTTTTGATCGATCGCTATGATACCGTTGATCATACTATTGAGTATCGCTTCTAGTTCTAAGTTTCTTTGTTTGAGTTCTTCAAGTGAAATGTCGAGGTTAAGACTCATTTTATTGAATGCTTTTGTGAGTGCTCCTATTTGATCGTTTCCTGTAATGTAGATTTTTTTTCCATAACTACCATCTGCAATTTCATTGGCAGCTGTTGTTAAAGAATCAATAGGGTCTGTGATCCGCTTTGAGATAATGATAGACATAAGTAGCGCAATCGCAGCAGCACCCACCATTAGTATTAGTCCAACATTGATAATTTGCTTATTTATCTGTTGGAGCTCAACAAGTTGCTTTGATACACGTATGATCCAGTAGTTGTCCTCTATTTGTACCGGGACTGCTACATATAAAAAATCCGTTTTAACGGTATTGCTATATCGAATGGACGTCCCAATTTTGCCTGTTTTTATCACTTGATTGATTTCATCTCGATTGAGATGGTTGTTCATATTCTTTGGATCTTCAATCGTATCTGCTAAAACGACGCCAGATCTATCGATGATCGTTACTCGCGTTTTACCGTCGAAGTTTATTTCATTTACAAACTGCTTATAGTCAAGATTTTGATCCAACTCATAGGCTTTAATATAAATATCCTTAACCAATAAAGCTTCATTTACATAACGATCTTTAAACTGCACCGTCATTGATTCACGTACGCTGTTCATCATAATCAATGCAAAAAGCATCGTCAAAATAACTGTTAAAACCACATATGACGCAACTATTTTTTTTCTCATGCATCTCTCCAATTTATGATTTGTATTTATACCCGATGCCTCTTACAGTTAGAATTTTTTCCGGGTTCTTGTCATCTTGTTCCACTTTTTTTCTGAGCTGCCTTATATGGACATCAACTGTACGCGTCTCGCCCATATAATCATACCCCCATATGGATTCTAGGAGTTCGTCACGCGTAAAAACGCGTCCAGGAGATTTAATCAATTTCTCAAGCAATTCAAACTCCTTGAGTGTCAGAAACAACTCAACGCCATCATTGAAAATTTGATGTGACTGCGTGTTGACATATAGCCCCTTCTCCATGATTTCTTCATGGTTTTTAGTACTTTCTTCTCTAAGGTGTGCGCGTCGCAAAACAGATTTAACACGTGAAATGAGCTCTCTCGTTCGAAACGGTTTGCCGATATAATCATCCGCACCCATCTCAAGTCCTATGACTGCATCGATTTCTTCATTTTTTGCCGTTAACATGATTACTGGCAAATACATGTGGTCAGACTGTCTGATTTGTCTTAATACTTCAATTCCATCTATACCTGGCAGCATTAAGTCGAGTATCACACCGTCCACATGAATCTTTTTAAGTTTCTCAAGTGCTTCTTCCCCTGATTCTGCTTGAACCACTTCATAGCCACTACTTTCAAGGTTGTATCTAAGTAACTCTAAGATGTGCACTTCATCATCAATTATAAGAAGTCTATTTTTAGTCATATGTCCCTCACTCTAAATTGGCTTTCGCCTAAATTTGTAATTAATTTTCAGCAGAGGTTTAATAAGCATATTGTAGCCTATACCCAAAAAAATTCCTATTATTATTTTTCATAAGACAAATGACCCCATTTGGCTATTTGTTTTTATAATATAATTTGATATGATTAACATACACTATTAAGGAGGCGTACATGACTATAAAAGTATTAGGATCAGGATGCGATAAATGCAAAAAATTAGAGGCAAACGTTAAAGATGCCATTCAGTCACTAGGCATTGAAGCAAGTGTTGAGAAAATTGAAGATTTCAAACAAATTATGGCGTTTGGCGTCATGCAGACACCCGCTCTCGTAATCGACGAAAAAGTAAAATCCATTGGCAAAGTACTTTCTGTCGATGAACTCAAAAATATGCTCAAGTAAGGAAATTGCACACACATATATATGGAGGACATATGGTTTCGCTCGGTTACAAAAAAAATATAGAATTCTATAAAATACTCTTTACCATTTCGATACCAATCGTCATCCAAAACTTGATATCATCTTCACTGAATCTCGTCGACAATGTCATGGTAGGTCAACTTGGCGAAACATTTATCGCCGCTGCGGGTTTGGCCAATCAAGTATTTTTTGTCATGACATTGATTCTATTTGGTGGTAATAGTGGCATCAGTATCTACATCGCCCAATATTGGGGAAAAAAAGAGACCGATAAAATTAAATCGGTCATGTCTATTGGTATTATTTTTGCTTTAATTATCTCTGCACTATTTTTTATCATCGGCTTTATCTTTCCAGTTGAAGTCCTTGGCTTGATGTCCAAAGATACAGCGGTCGTCAAACTTGGTGCTAGTTATATGCGCATCGTCAGTTTGAGCTATATGATAACCGCTATCAATTTTGCTTTTGGTTTTTCATCTAGAAGCGTTGGCCATCCTAAACTCCCGATGATGGCAAGTGTCATCTCACTATTGATTAATACAGGCCTGAACTATATTCTCATATTCGGGAAATTTGGTTTTCCAGTAATGGGCATCGAAGGTGCCGCTATCGCGACTGTCATAGCACGCATCATCGAGATGGTCATCATCCTAACAGGCATCTATAAGATGATACCCGTCCTTGCAGTTACCATTAAGGACTTTTTTACAATCAAGCTGACACTGGTTAAACTGATTGCAAAAACTGCTCTTCCTGTGATTTTGAACGAAAGTTTTTGGTCACTTGGCATGACAGCTTATGCGCTCGTGTATGCGCGTATCGGTACAGATGCCGTCGCTGCAGTGATGATCACGAACACTGTAAATAGCATATTTATGGTTGTGGGATTTGGCTTGGGTAATGCTTCATCTGTTATGTTAGGTAACACTCTGGGGGCAGGTGAGATTGAAAAAGCGATAGACTATAACAAGAAATTTTTATCGCTCAGTCTCATTTTAGGCATAATCGTCGGTGCTCTGATAATTTTGACCGCACCCCTCATCGTGTCTGCACTTTACAACTTAACACCAAGCTCTTATGAGATCACCATAAAGACATTGAAAATTTTGGCGTTCTTTATGGCATTCAAATTTTATAATACGATTATCATCATCGGGACACTTCGAAGTGGTGGCGACACGATGTTCTCTATGCTACTCGAAGTTTCCTGTGTTTGGTTGATTGGCGTGCCACTGGCTTTGATAGGCGCTTTTGTTCTAGACTTACCCGTATATTTAGTGGTCGCACTTGTCAATATTGAAGAGATCGTCAAGATGATTTTAGGTCTGCCGCGCATCATGTCCAATAAATGGGCCAAACGATTAGTCTAACTTATTCCAGTCGATTTGAACCACGACACAAACCGTTTGATCCGATGACAAAATTTGATGTTTAGAGACTGCACCCAGTGCAGTCTCTTTTATTTCTGTACTTACGGTGACTGCTTCACCTTCAAATAATTCCCGTTTAAAAGCTACTTTCAGCGTCTTAAGCTGATAGTGATCCAAGAATTCACTGCCCAGCGCATCTATTGCCCACTTAATATAGGTGACATTGTTAACATGATGATTGACATCGATATCTGAGTAGACACTGGTTCGTGTCATTTCATCTATTGTTGCCCCCTCCATGTCTTCAAATTCAATTTTTCCTGGTTTCTCACAGTTTTCTTCTACTTCAAAAACCGCATTCAATAGTTTGGGAATATTGATTTGTTTTCTAGATTTAGGATCAATATAAGCCCATTTACTTATAGCCGTTCCCAAGTGTTTACCTTTATCGTCAATTATTTCATAACGCCTATAAGCGATAAATTTTCTAAAGTAATTTGGCTCAGTTCTGACTGTCAAATCCATAACGGTGGCGGGTAGTTCCAGCAGGTCCACTTGCCACTCGACAATCACCCATAGTCCAGGAAGTTCAGCATCTGAAAGATGTTGCGTACGCACACCGAAATGCAAAGTGGAAATATCCTGTAAAAAATTCATCAACGTGGTCGGTTTCAACTTATAATTCTTATCAAAATCAAAATAATTTAGAGCGTATTTTTTTTCGTATACTTGTCCCACAAAATCCCTCCGTAGTCTTACATCTATTTGATTGTCAGAGTCATGTTTATTGTTACATCTATAACTAAGGAAATTGCATAATTACCTATGGAAATAGCATAATTACCTTTTAAGTTGCGAAATTCCGTTTATCGAATGTAAAAATGGATGCATCAAGCCGTTTTGATAAATGAAATCATACAATTTGGAATTATGCAATTTCCTCAACTATCATATCACGAACTCAAGTGTGATAAAATGTAAAATTTGCGTTGCTTTTGATTTTATAATATGGTATCATCTTTAAGAATTATATAAAGCTTTTTAATTTGGTCCAGTGAGGCTAAGAAGAGAAGATTGCGATCTTCTCCTACAAACGAAGAAAAAGGGGAGGTTTTTTTATGTCTACAAATACCGCAGTATTAAAAGTTTCTACTCTAAAAGATCCTAAAAGTTACGTACTTGGCTTACAACATCTCATAGCTATGTTCGGTGCTACAGTACTTGTTCCAATACTTACAGGCTTCAACCCATCGGTTGCACTCTTTACAGCTGGTGTTGGTACGTTGATATTTCATTTCTGTACAAATTATAAGGTACCCGTTTTTCTTGGCTCTTCATTTGCATTTATCCCATTGATTATTCAAGTAAAAGATATGTATTCCGGCGATTTGACGTATGCTCAAGGTGGTATAGTCGTTGCGGGATTTCTTTATGTCCTCTTCTCTTTTCTCGTTAAAGCGGTTGGCGTACAGACGATCAAAAAATACTTACCTTCTCGCGTCGTTGGACCTATGATTATCGTCATCGGCCTCAATCTTGTACCAGTCGCATATGGTATGGCTTCAGCAAACTTCATCCTTGCAGGTATTACACTTGGTACGGCACTCGCTATCAATTTTCTAGGCAAAGGATTTGTCCGTCAGCTTTCCATCCTCGTTGGTGTGGTCGTTGGTTATATCGCCTCTTCTTTCATGGGCGTACTAGATGTGTCTGGCATTCAGAGTGCAGCCATATTTGCAGTGCCGGCTTTTACACTGCCTAAATTCTCAATCGAAGCAATCATCGTTATCGCACCAGTGGTCCTCGCAGTATTCATGGAACACGTAGGTGACATAACGACTAACGGCGCTGTTGTTGGAAAAAACTTTGTCGAAGATCCAGGTTTAAACAGAACGTTACTTGGAGACGGTTTGGCAACACTATTCGCTGGATTTGTCGGTGGACCTGCCAATACAACTTACGGTGAAAATACAGGTGTTCTAGCACTTACAAAAAACTACAACCCAGCCATCCTTAGAATTACAGCGGTATTTGCAATCATTCTCGGCCTTGTTGCTAAACTTGGAGCGACATTATCATCTATCCCAGTTCCTGTTATGGGTGGTATCAGCCTCATGTTGTTTACGATGATCGCATTTATCGGTGTTAAAAACATTAAAGACAACCATGTTAAAATGAACGTTCAAAATATTGTAATCATGGCAACGATTCTCATCATTGGACTTGCACCGTCTTATGTACCCGCATTAAGTCTTGCGATTCCAGTTCCCGGAACTTTGATTTCACTTTCAGGACTTAGCCTTGCTGCTATAATCGGCATCATTTTAAACGCTATCGTCGCACATTTTGGTAAAGAAGCTTAGAAACCAGACATTTTATTCAACTAATAATAAAGAGCACGTTCCTAACGAAACTGATAGGAACGTGCTCTTTCGAGTTTGTCTTGCTATTTTCGGACATTTTCGTTTGATATCTTGATAATTTTCGAAACGACATTCTCCATCTCATTATCTGGTACGCCACTGTAGGAAAAAACTACGATGTTTCCCTGTTTATAACCGGCAATTTCTTCAAGAACGATGCCCATATTTTGACAGGATTCAATAACTTTTTTAATATTGACACATGTATCAAATGACAAAGTGACATGCAGTCCAGACCCTTTTCCTATAAGTTCTACAAGTGGTGACTCATTACGTTTGAAAGCATCGATCAATAAAGTGTTTTTTCGACCATAGATTTTTTTTATTCGTCTAATATGACGCTCAAAAGCCCCTTCACTCATGAAGTTTTCAAGAGCAAGTTGCTCAATTTTTGATACTGACTGGGAATAGCGCGGTAGAATCGCTTCAAATTTAGCCATTAAAGATTCAGGTAAGATCATAAAGCTAATTCTAAGTGCAGGTATGAGAAGTTTCGAAAAAGACCCTACATAGATGACATTCTCACCTTCGCTTAGTCCTTGAAGCGCCGGTACAGGATACCCTTCGTATCTAAGCAAGCTATCATAATCGTCCTCAATAATATAGGCGTTATTCTTCTTTGCCCAGTCCAGTAACTGTAATCTTTTTTTGATTGCCATTACGTTCCCTGTTGGGTATTGGTGTGAAGGTGAAACATAGACAATATTGGCACGTGACGCTTGAAGTGTTCTCATATCAATGCCATCTTTTTCAAGTGGGATTTTTACCATCTTATAGCCATAATCTTCGAAGATATACATACCTTTTGAAAACCCTGGGTATTCAAAGGCTATGCTGCTATACTCAGTTTTGAAAGTCGAAGCGATCAATCCAAAAAGATACTGAATACCCGCGCCAATAACCACTTGTTCAGGTTTACAAATCCCACCCCTAGATTGATGTACAAAGCTTGCAATTTCACGCCTTAAGCAGTACTCTCCCTTTGCATCACCATAGTTTAACAACGACTTTGTCTCATATTCTAGTACGCGATTAATTGCTTTTTTCCACTCTGCAAAATTGAACGCACTTTCTTCTGTACCATCCGTATTGAATGGCCTCTCCTTCTCAATCACTTCTTCGCGTCTATCTTGAGGAATCATCGCCCTTTTAAAGTGACCTAATTCATTGGCATCAAAACCTAAAACATAATAGCCGCTTTTGATCCGGCTTTCGATATACCCTTCGACAAGGAGTTGGTTGTAGGCATTTTCTACGGTCGCCTTGCTAATACTGAGCATCTTGGCAATAGCGCGCACTGAAGGCAATTTTTCGCCATTTTTAAGATTTCCAGCTTCAATTTCCTTCTTTATATAATCATAAAGTTGTATATATTTTGGAATACCATTCGTTCTAAAATCGACCACAAATCCAATCAAGTTAGCCTCCTATTACCAATATCATAATGAAAATCGACTTCATTCTGACCCTATTGATAAGTACGTTTCTGTATCTTTTAACAATGTCAATTATATCTTATGATGAATATGACATCAAGAATTTTTGGGAGGTTCTAGTGAAATATAATTTAAGAACGCTTATATATACGGCATTGATGACGGCTTTCGTCTTTATAACGACGTCGATTATCAAAATTCCGATTCCATTTACAGATGGGTATATTCACGCTGGTGACATGTGTATCTTTGTTGCGGGTATATTGCTAGGACCTTGGTATGGTGGCGTGGCTGCCGGTGTTGGGTCTGCAATGGCAGACTTTCTTGGCGGTTATGGACAGTGGGTTCTACCAACGTTAATTATCAAAACAGTCATGGGTATGTTGATTGGCTACTTTGCCAAATCAAATACCAATACTAAACCATATCTCGTTGTATCAATGCTCGTCTGGATCGCTTCACTTCTCGCATTTTTTTTCGCTATCACGCGTTCGAGCATGGACACTATTGTCACACAAGTCGAAATTGAAACACTTGATAAAGCACTTGAACTTGTTGCAACACTTAAAACGCAACTTCTCGTTGTATCTATCATTATTCCCATTCTCATGCTTGCCCTACTCTATTTTAAAAACCATTTTAAAGTATCGATTAATTACATGGTCGGCATGGTTATATCTGGCATCTGGATGGTCTTAGGCTATTATGTTGCTTCGGGTATTATGTATGGCAATTTCTTGGTGCCAATTTTCAGTATCCCATGGAACATCGTACAATTTGGGGTTGGTGCAGTCCTTGCATTTTTTATTGTCTCAGCGCTCGACAAAGCAAATATCAATTCCAAGGCGCTATTGAAGTAATTATGCTATAATGTTTATATTCATGTAAATCACGTGGACGTGTTGTGTCACGTGATTTTTTTTGTTATATTAGTTATGGAATTTGCATAATCACCGAATAAGTCACAAAATTATAGTTTGATATGGCAACAATGGCTTTTTCACGTCATTTGTATATGAAAATATCTTCAAATTGGAATTATGCAATTTCCTTATGGAATTTGCATAATTTTCACGATTCCCATAATAAGCCAAGCTACAGTTAATACAAAAGGAGTGCTAAATGGAAAAGATACTAATTGTCGAAGATGAAGTTAAAATCTCAAGAATTATAGATTTACAGCTTCGCTATGCAGGTTATGAAACCGATCTGGCTTTTGATGGTTCTGATGCAATCGACAAAGCAGGTTTAAATAGATATGATTTAATACTCATGGATGTCATGATGCCAAAGACTGATGGCATCACAGCTTGTAATGCCATCAAAAAATTATTTCCTGATATAAAAATTATCATGTTGACCGCTAAAGACGATATTCAAGATGTCATCAACGGCCTTGATTCTGGTGCTGACGACTATGTGACGAAACCATTTGTCTTCGATGAACTCTTGGCGCGTATACGAGCAAATATCAGAAAAAAATCCATTGCAGCGCCATCGACTGATCTATTAATATTTGAAGATATCTTGATTAACTCTATCACTTATGAAGTGACGCGGTCTGGGCAAAAAATAGAGCTTTCAAAAACAGAATTCGATTTATTCAAGCATTTGTTAATCAATAAAGGGATTGTTCTAACCCGTGAGCAGATATTAAACAAAGTCTGGGGTTATGATTATTATGGCAGTTTAAACATTGTCGACGTCTACATCAAATACCTGCGAGATAAAATTGATCGTGAATATGATCGCAAACTCATACAAACAATAAGGGGCCGTGGTTACGTTGTTCGCTAATCGTCATCTGAAAAAATTGAAAAGTCGCATTGGCCGATTGAAATTGACGACGCGAATCACCATTTCCAACGTCGTTCTGTTTTCGATCATCATCGCCATTCTAATGCATTTAATCACCGTTTTAACCACACAATTTCTCTATTTCAAGAACAAAGAAGAACTATTGACCAAGCAACGCCAGATTGAAGAGCTTTTGCTTGCTGAAAGTGATGCCATCAATGCCGTTGATCCACAAGATCGCATCGCTTGGATCTATGAAAAATTTGAAAATTACTACATATTCGACAACTACAAAACGTTAATCATGCTCTTCGATTCGAGGTCCCAAACCTCATATACTTTAAACAAAGAAGTCTATGATATGATTTTACTCGATCAACTCAAAGTAAATCCTTCCACTATGGATATCAACGTCTCCTTTATTTCTAAGAACGACGTTGCATATGATCAATTAAATTTCGAATTGTATAAAAGACTTGATACCAACGAAAAGTTAAAATACATGGACATCTCAATAAAGGTACCGTCAAAAGGCGGTGTTCCTTTTGTGACTGAATCGACATTATTAGGCTATGATGTCATGTACACGACGTTACGCTTTGATGGTGCACTGGATTATAGTGCTTATGTAAGTATCTTCTTATATCCTGATCTCGACAAGGATTTTTTGCTCAGTTTAAATTCTGCTTTGTTGGTATCTGCTTTTATCGGAATCTTGTTTTTGACAGCCTTTAGTCGCTTGTTTACTAGAAAAGCACTTAAGCCATTGGTCGATCTGTCTTATGTCGCTCAAAACATGAACAATGAAACGCTTAACTATCGCATACCGTCTACTGAAAGCAATGATGAGATAGATACGCTTATTAAGAGTTTGAACTTGATGCTTCAGAATTTAGAAATGTCCTTTGAGTATCAAAAACGATTTGTCTCCGATGCCTCCCATGAGCTGCGAATCCCACTTACGATTGTTCTAGGTTATATTGATCTATTAAAGACTATGGGCACTTCCAATGAAGCCCTTCTCAGAGAATCTCTCGATTCAATCGAGGATGAAGCCACCCATATGAAAAATCTCGTCGAGAAACTTCTGATTCTAGCACGTCTTGAAAACAAGCGTATTAAGGTCAACTCTGAATGGCTTGAGATTCCTGATTTTTTCAACAAGACCCACCAAGAATGTATAAAACTGTATCCAAAACATGAATTTCACCTCAATATGAATTATGTTGAAGACGTTTTTATGGATTTTGAACTAATGACGCAAATCATAAGAGCACTTGTTGAGAATGCTGTTAAATATTCGCCTGAAGGTAGCCGAATCACTTTTGGAAGTGCTAAGCGCAATCAATTTATTGAATTGTCCGTTTCAGACGAAGGGCGAGGCATCGCTAAAGATAGCATCGCACAACTGACTAATCGTTTCTATCGTTTAAATGAAGATCGCAATAGAAAGACAGGTGGCACTGGTCTTGGTTTGTCCATCGTCGATGCGCTCATCAAAGCGCACGGCGGTCACATGCGTATTGAAAGTGAACCAGATAACGGTACGACTATTCTGTTGTTTCTTCCTCACTTGTCATCATGAAAATTTGAGAAATATAGAAAAAAGCCTCGAACCAACTGTTACGATATGGTTCGAGGCTTATATTTTATTTGCTTTTATTTGCTTTTATTTGTTTTTATAATGAGCGACCAGCTTTTCAAATGCAGGGAATGATCTTTCAATCATACTCAAATCTACACAATATGAGATTCTGAAGTAACCTGGGAATCCGAAACCACTGCCAGGAACAAGGAGTAAGTTGAATTTCTTCGCTTCCATAACAAAGTTGACATCATCTGCTTCCAGAGCTTTTGGGAATAGATAAAAAGCACCTTGTGGTTGAACCATTTCAAAACCAAGTTCTGTCAACTTTTTATATAGTGCATCTCTTCTAATCTGATATTGTGAAATATCCACTGATTCTTCAAGAGAATCCGCGATAACCTTTTGCCACAAAGCAGGGGCGTTCACGAAGCCCAGTGTTCTGTTTGCAAATGCCAGTGCGCCCATGAAAAGCTCTACATCTTCAAATGAGCTGTTAATTGCAATATAGCCTATGCGCTCTCCTGCGAGTCCTAAAGACTTCGAATACGAGTTGACCATAATGGAATGTTTGAAGTAATTATGTGAATTTGGCACATTGATATTATCATAGACGAGCGCTTTGTATGGCTCATCAGAAATGGTATAGATAGCACGACCAAATTCTTTTTCTTTTTTCTCGATGATGGCATTCAAGCCCTTCAACGTCTCTTTTGAATAGATAACCCCTGTTGGATTATTTGGAGAGTTGATGATAATCGCTCTCGTTTTTTCCGTTATCCCTTTTTCAAAAGCCTCTAAATTTGGTTGAAAATCCTCTTCATTGGTCATCAAAATCACTGGTACGCCATTGTGATTTTTGATATAGAATATATACTCTGCAAAATAAGGTGCAAAAATGATAACTTCATCGCCTGCGTCCAATATCGTCCGTAAAACGACATTGATACCGCCAGCAGCGCCGACTGTCATAAGAATATGTTCAAAGCCGATAGGATGGTCAATATCTCTATTGATGGCGTTAGCAACTTTTTGTCTAACATCTTTAAAACCAGCATTATCCATATAACGGTGTGTGCCTAGCGCATCGCTGTTCACGACTTCTTTTAATTTATTCATTACTGATTTTGGGGGTTCAAAATATGGATTGCCCAAGCTGTAGTCATAGACGTTTTCTTCGCCGAATTGTTCTCGAAGCTTTCCGCCCTCAACAAACATTCTTCTGATCCAAGAAGCATTTTTTAAGTCCTCGTGAATTTGTTTTGAAATCATTTTGACGCCTCCTTTAGTATATTCCATTCCTATTATATCATGAAATAATACCTTTGCAATTTTTTAGCAAAGATTAAAATTTTTTTATAATTGACGACATTTATGTTTTAGGATAGAATTAAGAAGTTATAGGTGCCATTAACATGGAGAATAGGGAATTAGGTGAAAAACCTAAGCGAACCCATCACTGTATGATTGAGCTGCTGCGTATGCCACTGGGAAACTGGGAAGGTGCAGCTAGCGATGACGTCGAGCCAGGAGACCTGCCTGTAAAAGATTTAGTGAACGAAGGTAAAGTTCATTACTTATTCGTGTTTTTAACCTTGATTGAGGTTATTACGCTTATAAGTAATGGACTTTTTTTATTTTCACCTACCCAAAATGACTATGGAGGATTATGATTATGAACACAAATGAGCAAATGTACACTGAAACGCTTTCATTGAAGCCGGCTTTAACACTTGGAGATATCAAGTTGATAACATCTTTAGATACCACTTGTATGGCACAGACGAGAACACGCGTCGATAACCTCGTTAAACCACAAGGTTCACTAGGTGCACTTGAGGAAATCGCGGTCCAATTATCGGGTATTTTTGCGAGCAGCATGCCTAAAATCTCTAAAAAGGCGGTTATCGTCATGTGTGCAGACAATGGTGTTTGTGTTGAGGGTATTGCTTCAGCACCACCTATTGTCACTTTAATACAGTCACTCAACATCGCGAAAGGTGTTTCTGGCGTAGGTGCACTTGCCAAGGCTTCAAACGCAAAAGTATATACCGTCAATATCGGGATTGATTCAGATGAAAGCCATCCAACTTTGATTCATAGAAAAGTCATGAATGGTACACATAATATTGCCAAAGGTCATGCCATGACACGGGAACAAGCGCTTGCTGCTATAGAAACTGGTATGGAGATGGTGACACTCGCCGTGAACGAGGGCCACAACCTTATTGCTACTGGCGAGATGGGCATCGGCAATACGACAACGTCTACTGCCATTTTATCAGTTCTTAGTGGTCGTGACCCTAAAACGCTCACAGGTGTCGGTGCAAACTTCCCTGTTGAAAAACTCGACCACAAAGCTCAAATCATTGCACAATCAATTAACACGAAGATCATCAATGCTTCTGATCCACTGGATATTTTATCTTCAGTTGGCGGATTGGACATTGCAGGATTAACTGGCGTCATGCTCGGTGGGGCAATCCATCGCGTACCAGTCATCGTCGACGGATATATCTCCACAGTTGCTGCATTACTTGCGTGTATGCTCAATCCTGATGTCAAATCCTATCTTTTTCCATCACACGCTTCTGAAGAAAAAAGTGCGGCTTTAGCAACTGATCTACTTGGTATGAAACCTTTCCTAAACTTGAACATGCGTCTTGGTGAAGGTAGCGGTGCCGTAATAGCATTTGGCATCATCGAAGCGGCTTGCACGATGGTGAACGATATGATTACATTTGAAGAAGCTGGTATCGGCGTGGTTTAAACTTAACAAGTATCAAATTTGCCCATTAATCAAACTATCACTACTAGGATGGAAGTTTTCGGTTTATAATGGTTATAACGACACTTTACCCTAGGAGGATAAAATGACACTGATATTGGGGCATCGCGGTGCTCGGGCATATTATGCCGAAAATACACTTCTATCTTTTGAGCAAGCCATTATTCAAGGCGCGGATGGTATCGAGCTCGATATCCACTATTCAAAAGATGGGCAAATTATGGTCTTTCATGATTTTACACTTGATCGCATGTGTGGCGTAAAAGGCGCTATATATGACTTTTCATATGAAGCACTTAAGAAATTCAAAGTACAATTCAAGAATCAATATGAACCTATTCCAACGCTTGAAGAAGTGCTCAATTTGATTCTCGAAATGCAAAAAAAATATAACCGTAAGCTTATCCTCAATGTTGAGTTTAAAGCTGGCAGCGATTTTTATCCAGATATCGAGAAAAATACATTGGCGCTTTGTTATCGTTTCCTTCCTAAAGACCAAGTCATTTTTTCTTCTTTTGATCACTTTGCACTTAAGCGCATCAAAGAGATTGATGACACCGCAACAACAGGTATTCTAACTGCTTCAGCTCTCGTAGACCCTTGGGAGTACGTTGAAAAATTGAAAGCGAATTTTTACCATCCAAATTATCAATCTTTGAATGGTCCTATGATGAAGTCATTTTTTGATCATAATATTAAACTTAATCCATATACGGTAAACGATCTTAAAGTTGCACGTTCATTTATAGAAAATGACCTCCACGCGATTATTACGGATACACCCGATGTGATGGTTGCACTAAACAATGAATTTCAGACAAAGAGGTCCTTATGAAAATTCTATATGAAGACAAGCAAGTAATAGCCGTCGAGAAGCCTCAAAATTGTCCGATTCAGCGCGATCAAACGAAGCAAAGGTGCCTAATGGACATGGTCATCGATTATTTTGAATTCGAATGTGGCATTTCCAATCCCTATATTGGCTTGGTGCATCGATTGGATCGTCATACAGGCGGTGTTGTTGTGTTCGCAAAAACCGAACAAGCAACGCGTACACTAAACGCCATATTCGTCTCGCATTTTATTACTAAGCGCTATTCTGCACGCGTTGAAGGCAAGCCTATTGAAGGAAAAGCACAATTGATTGATTATTTGACTGTGGATTCTAAACTCAATAAAACCAATATAGATGTCTATACGAATCCCAGTGCAAAGAAAGCCAAACTCAGTTATGTCATCACACAAGTTTATGAAACGGAGCAAGGTGTTCTTACTGATTTGAGCATTAACTTATTCACTGGTAGACAGCATCAGATTCGCGCGCAGTTGTCACATCTTGGTCACCCTGTTCTCGGCGATGAGAAATACGGTTCTAAATGGCCAAACACAGCGCATGTCTCTATGGCGTTATGGGCGAGCGAACTAAAATTTGACGCCTTTGGCAAACATTATCACTTCGAATCTAAGCCTCCTGAAAGCGGGATTTGGCTTATCAAATAACCGTTATCGACATCCAGTGACCACTTCAAAAATGTAATAAGCTCAGAATGCCTAAGCATTCTGAGCTTTTATTTTGATAGTACTACTTAACTGTTACAACCCATCCCTCAGGTGCTTCAATTTCCCCAAATTGAATACCAACTAATGTGTCGTATAGTTTTTTAGTTATAGGACCAACTTCTGTTTCACTATGGAAAACATGGAGTTCGCCTTTGTACTCGATACCACCAATTGGTGTGATGACTGCTGCAGTACCGCATGCGCCTGCTTCAACAAACTCGTCGAGATTGTCAACGAGGCAATCACGTTCTTCAACGGCAAGCTTCAAATAATTTTTAGCTAAATGCATTAATGAATATTTCGTGATACTTGGTAAAATTGAAGGCGATTTTGGTGTGACAAATTTGCCATCATTTGTGATGCCAAAGAAGTTTGCAGCGCCGACTTCTTCAATTTTAGTATGTGTCAATGGATCGAGGTAGATACAATCTGCAAAACCGCGATCTACTGCATTTTGATGTGGTAATAAGCTACCTGCATAGTTTCCGCCCACTTTAGCGGCACCTGTACCAAATGGTGCTGCTCTGTCCATGTCTGCAATTGTGAAGTTCACAGGTGCAAGTCCCGATTTGAAATAAGGACCAACTGGAACGGCAAAGATGCCAAACATAAACTCTGGAGCTGGTCTAACACCTAAATTGTGTCCGACACCGATGACATATGGACGCAGGTAAAGTGTCGCACCTGTACCATATGGTGGTACGAAGTGCATATTCGCTTTAACAACTTGAATACACGCATCGATAAATTTTTCGACTGGAATCTCTGGCATCATAACACGTGCACAGCTACGATTAAGTCTCTTAGAATTCTCATCTGGTCTGAAAAGCTGCACGTCTCCATTTGGAGTTTTGTACGCTTTCAAGCCTTCAAAGCACTGTTGTCCATAGTGGATAGCAGTGGATGCTTCACTTATTGAAATCATGTTATCTTCAACGAGCTTTCCATCATCCCAACTTCCATCTTTCCACATGGAGACATAACGCAAATCTGTTTTCGTGTAACCGAAACTCAATTTTGACCAGTCGATGTTTACATTTTTACTCATATTCCAAGCCCCTTTCAAATTATAAAATTGTTCTTGGAAACAGGTTACCCATCATCATTATAATATGTTAATTCAAAAATTTCTATCTAAACTCTATAAAAACTTAAAATTTTAACCCAAGGGTTATGCTAAAAGTTTATAACAGAGCCATAAATGTTTATTAACGTTTTATAGCATTTTTGTGTGAAGCATTGTTATGACACCCTTTGGTGAGGTATGATTATCAAGTGATTAAGCATTTATTCATAGGCAACTATGCGATTTTCTTAATAATATCCTAAAACTATTACACAGAATATGGAGGGAACATGAAACTTCCTGAACTAAAAATCGGTCAATTGACCATAAAATTTCCAATCGTTCTTGGCGCAATGGGTGTCGGCGTCACACGCTCAGGTCTTGCTGCTGCGGTGACATCTTCTGGTGGACTCGGCGTCATATCTGGTGTAAACCTTGGTTTCAATGAAAGTGATTTTTATTCAAACAGACTTGAAGCCAATCTGAGAGCTTTAAGACACGAAATAAAGATGGCAAAAGCAAAGTCAAATAATGGTCTAGTCGGCGTCAATTTTATGGTGGCTATGAATAATTATAAAGAACACGTTACAGAAGCCGTGAAAGAAGGCATCGATTTTATCATTTCAGGTGCAGGTCTTCCAACGGAGCTTCCTGCTTTTGTGAAAGGTTCAACCACAAAAATCATCCCAATTGTGTCCTCTGTAAAAGCGGCACAAGTCATCTCGAAAATGTGGGATAGAAACCACCAAACTGCTGCAGACGCCATCGTCATCGAAGGGATCAAAGCGGGTGGTCATCTTGGTTTTTCAAAAGAAGAACTCCTCGATAAAGATTTTGATCCCAAAACGATCATCGAAGGCGTCAGAGAAGCCATCAAGCCTTATGAAATAAAATACGAAAAGCACATCCCAATCATCTTTGCCGGTGGCGTTTTCGATGGCAAAGACATCGCTGAGATGCTCTCATATGGCGCTGAAGGCGTTCAAATGGCAACGCGTTTTGTCGCAACTGAAGAATGTGATGCCCACATCAATTTCAAGAGGGCCTATGTCAACTCGGTTGAAAATCAAGCACAAATTATCATCAGCCCCGTTGGCATGCCAGGGAGAGCACTTGATAATCCATTCATACAAAGAATTGCTGAAGGCGACAGACCGCGTATTGAGCGTTGTGTCAACTGCCTAAGAACCTGCAATCCTGCTACGACACCCTATTGTATCTCACAAGCGCTCGTAGCTTCAGTAAAAGGTGATGTCGACAATGGTCTTATCTTCGCAGGTGAAAACGTACACCGCATCACTGAGATTACTACCGTTGAAAAGCTAATGCATACACTCGTCAGTGAAGCAGAGTCAATGAGTTAAGGGGTCAAGCAATTCGACTCATGATTTGTTTAACGTGATATAAACATAGCCAGCCGCATACGCGACTGGCTATTATTTTTTTTACTGAACAGTAACAAAATCAAACCTTCTATGAGTCGAATTGCTTGACACAACCACTCACGCACTCTCTCACAGTTGCTCAACCACCTTGGCTTCATACGGTTTAAGAGATGTACTGCCTACCATTTGATCCTCTTCCGTGTGGTTCATGACCACAAATTTGTTGCTGCGTCTCACCACTTCTACGCCATCTGGAAGTTTCATCATATCGATACTATGGTCACCGCAAATCGTTTCAACCAATCGTTCAAGAATGCCCTCACTGATGCCACCGCCTATATAATAGACTTTGCCATCATTTAACCCAATAGGATTAACAGTAACTGCCGCATATGACTCAAACATCGCGTCGGTATACTTATAAATCGCATCTGCAGTGACCGTCTTGATTAGATCACGCCAGACAGCAATCTTGCCAAAGTGTCCAAAGTCATCAGAGATTTCAACACTTTGACCGATGCCCAATGATTCATATTGACTCAGCTCTATGCCACAAAATGCGTTGAGTATATTTTTTGATAGCCTTAAATTATTGCTTTTGTCTTTAATGCCACTTCTAAAGCCGAAAACAACCGTGCCACCAGCTTTTGCAAATGCTTCTAATCGCTCCAAAAGCGTCTCATCCACAATTTGCATGACGGGCAATACAATCACTTTGTAAGCAGAAAAGTCCTTCTTGATATCTATGACATCTGTCATGACACCAAGTTTGTGAAAACCAGTATGGAGTCTCACAAATTCGGCCGTAAAATCAAAGGCATGGCTTTGAGGTTGCGCGGACCACGACCACCTATTGTCATAATCATATAATAGGGCGACTTCAGATTTAATTTCCGTTTCAAACAGCGCTTCTTCTTTATTCATCTCTTCAAAAAAGCCTTTAACTTCCAAGAACTTGTCGTTGATTTGATTGTCAGAATCTAAAATGCCTTGGCAAAATTGCTCAGCACCGCGGGTCATGCCACGATATCTAAAATACAGGAGCGCTTCACACCCTCTCGCCATCGCTTGATAAGACCAAAGTTTCGCTTGATTTGGCCTTGGGAGATATCCAATAACAGTATGCCCTTGCGCCCCCATAAGCTCTTCGAGAATCCAAAAGTTCTGTCTTTTAAGCCCTCTTATATAATCCAGAGTCATCGCAATATGTGCAGGTGATAATGGCTTTTCGAGCCCACCCCATACTGGATAGTTGTCATATGAAACGACATCAAGTTTTTCTGCCAACACGTTTTGATCGTACGCCCTATCAAAGAATCCACCAAATAAATTGTGGGTCACCTTCTGTTCGATTCTTTTCAGACGATTTACGATATCAATCTGTAAGGCTGCATAGGTGTTGATGCTTTCAGATCTGAACCGCGCCCAGTCTAACATAAGTGAAGGATTGTGCGTCGTAATTGTCGGCTTTGGTACAGGGATTTCATCAAAATCATTGTACGTTTGACCCCAAAAAATCGTTCCATAAATGTCATTTAAACGTTCAATTGATGGGTATTTGTTTTGAAGAAACCTTTGAAAGCCCGTTTGGCAATAGTCGCAATAGCACTGATCAGAGCCTTCATGGCCAAGTTCATTATCAATTTGCCACGCGATGATAGCTTCCTCATCCTGGTAATGTGTCAAAAGCTGCGTGACTATTTTCTCCGTTGCACGTCTATATTCCGGTGAATTATAGCAATAGAGTCTACGTCCACCAAAAGTATGGCTCAGACCATTCTCGTTCACGGCGAGAACCAGTGGGTATTTCTTGGCAAGCCAAGCTGGGAACGTCGCAGTCGGGGTACCAAAGATGACTTTTAGACCATTTGATTTGAGTCTTTGGATAACGTAATCAAAAAAAGCAAAGTCATACCGTCCCTCTTCAGGTTCCATCATATGCCATGCAAATTCGCCAATTCGAACAGTATTGGCGCCTAGTGATATAATTCGCTTTATGTCTTCTTCCAGCATGTCAGCTGGCCAATGTTCAGGATAATAATCTACGCCTAATATCATAATAACCTCTCAAATGATAACGGAAAATTGAATTTCCATAATAATAATGTTAATAACAGTATCAACAATATATAACACTCGTTTTAAAAAAAGTCTAGGCCAAAGATTCGACACTAGAACGCATAAAGAAGGGGCGCTGTTCTAGAAAACGAAAATTGACCTAAATGGGGATTATTTTCTCTTTATATATTTACGATTGTCGATAGCAACTGCCACGACGATGATCAAACCTTTAATGATGAATTGAAGATATGGGTTGACGCCGATAAACGAAAGGCCGTAAGCGATAACTTGGAAAATCAATACGCCTGTTACGATACCTGCGATACTACCGATACCACCGGAGAATGAAAGACCACCGACGATACAAGCGGCGATAGCATCAAGCTCATAACCGTTACCTGTGTTGTTCGTTGCCGAGCCAATACGCGCGGCTTCAAGTGAACCACCAAGACCATATAAAAGGCCAGCAAAGATATAGACTAAAATGATCATCTTGCCAACGTTAACACCCGATACTGCTGCAGCTTCAGCATTGCCACCTACTGCAAACAAATTCTTTCCAAAGCGCGTTTTATTCCATAAGAACCAAGTAAATACAACGGCTATAATTGCATAGATTACTAAATAAGGTATTATTATACCACCTAATTTAAAGTAACCCTGTGCCACTTCTGCAAATCTTGGATCAAGTCCACCAATTGGTTGCGCACCGTAAGGTGGTCTATCATAGTAAATAGAAGTTACACCATAAACTACAACCATCATACCAAGTGTTGCGATAAATGGGTCTACTTTGAATTTTGCAACGATAATACCGTTTAAGCCACTAAAAAGTCCCGTGATGACCATAACTAGCAAAATTGGAGCAATAACCCATAGTGTTGGTAGATCTGGATACATTTTGTACAAATAATCAGGTGCTTGTAATAACGACGCTGAAATAACAGCTGCCAAACCAACTTGACGACCTAGTGAAAGGTCAGTTCCCTTAGCTACTATAATCGTACCAACACCGAGTGCGAATATAGTTCTAGTTGATGCTTGCGTTAAAATGTTCGTAAAGTTTTTAAGTGAAATAAATCTAGGTTCAATTGCTATGATAATTACCATCAATACGAAAAGTACTATGATGATTGCATTGTTCATTACGAAATCAAAAACGTCTTTTTTCGTCATATTCGAAAAATTGACACGTTTTTTTCCGTGCTTATTAAGTTTCTCTGACATATCCCCATCTCCCCGCTATAAATATTTTGCTGACAATCTTAAAATTTCTTCTTGTGATGTTTCCTTTGTATTGACGATACCAGCAAGTCTGCCATTACTCATGACAAGTATACGATCAGTGATGCCGAGAAGTTCAGGCATTTCAGAAGAAACCATGATGATACCTTTGCCTTTAGCAGCGAGGTCAATCATCAATTGGTAAATGTCGTATTTAGCCCCAACATCGATACCTCGAGTTGGCTCATCAAGAAGTAACACTTCAGGTTCAGTCAAAAGCCATCTTCCGATGATTACCTTTTGCTGATTACCACCTGAAAGTGATAAGATTCTCGTTTTATTGGACGGTGTTTTAACACTCATGCTTTTAACAACCCAATTTGTATCGTCGATAATTTTTTTATCATCTAGAATGGAGAAACGTTTTACATATCGGTCGATATTGGCAATGATTGAATTGAAATAAATATCTTGATTCGGGAATATTCCCGTCGCTCTTCTTTCTTCCGTTACAAGTGCGACACCGCTTTTGATTGCATCGCGGGGTGATTTAAAATTAACTACTTTTCCATGGAGTGTAATGGTTCCAGTGGCTTGCCTTTCTGCAAAAATCGACTCGACGACATCGGTTCTTCTTGCACCAACAAGACCAGCTATACCAAGAATTTCTCCCTTTTTAAGGTCAAATGTAATATCGTTGATTGAAGGCTGATAGACTGCCGTCATGTTTTCAACTCTTAAAATGACATCAGAAGGTGTATTTGTTTTTGGTGGGAATCGATTGGTTAAATCTCGACCGACCATCAAGCTAATAATTTCATTTGTGCCAATCTCAGCTACTTTACGCGTTGCAATCCACTTGCCATCTCGCATAATCGTTACTTCATCGCAAATTTGTTCGAGTTCTTCCATTTTATGAGAAATGTAGATAACAGAAACGCCTTTCGATCTAACCGTTCGAATGATATTAAATAGGTGACCAACTTCTTTTTCAGTTAATGAAGAAGTAGGTTCATCCATGACGATTAATTTTGAATTATAAGAAACTGCTTTTGCAATCTCGACCATTTGACATTCAGAAACTTGTAGTTCTCTAACCGTCGTTCTTGGATCGAGTTTGATATCTAAGTCTTTAAAGATTTCAAGTGTATCGTTGTACATTTTTTCTTCATCTACAAAGATTCCTTTTTTAGGAAAACGGCCTAACCAAATGTTATCCATAATTCTTGTACTTCTCACTTGATTCAGTTCTTGATGGACCATTGAAACGCCATTGTCTAGTGCGTGCTTTGAGGATGTGAAATTGACATCGCTGCCATTGAATCGAATATGTCCTGTATCCATATGGTAAATGCCAAATAAGCATTTCATAAGTGTGGATTTACCAGCCCCATTTTCGCCCATCAATGCATGTATACTTCCCTTACGTACCCTCAAAGTGACGCCATCTAATGCTTTTACACCAGGAAACTCTTTAGAGATATCAGTCATTTCTAGTAAAAACTGAGAATCGTCTTTTATTGAATCTTCTTGCATGGATTACGCCTCCTTTCTTATGGAACTTAACTAATCGGAATTAATCAAGTTCCTTATCTATATATTGAATACCCATACTGAGTGAATATATTATTCTATTTCACATACTGAGTGAATATATTATTCTATTTCACATTTCAAATGCGTAAATTATTCTCTTTAAAATAATTTCTTGGTTAATCTCGTGAATTACGAGTATTGATTAATATTTGTTTTTTCAAAAAATTCGAGATGCATCTCTGCATCTCGAACAGTCTTTATCCAAAATAACTATTTGTATGCTTCTTCAGCAAACGCGATATTATCAATTGTAACCGCTACATAAGGTACACGAACTGATTTAGTATCATCCAATGTCCAAGAAGTTCCATCCAATGGATCTTTACCCATAGCAACGTTAAGTGCTAAATCAAATGTTGCGCCACCTTGGTTTTTAGCATCGTTTAATACTGTTCCTACCATTTTGTTAGCTTTAATTTGTTCAAGAGCATCTGGAATCGCATCAACACCAACTACTGGCATGTATTTATCGCCTTCAAAATAGCCTGCAGCGTTTAATGATTGAATTGCACCAAGTGCCATACCATCGTTGTTACAGATAACCATTTCGATTGCATCGCCGTGTTTTGCGATCCAAGCGTCCATTAATTCTTTACCTTTTACAGAGTCCCACATACCCGTTTGAAGTTCTAACTCTTCAACTTTGATACCAGCAGCAACTACTGTTTCAACTACGAATTTTGTTCTAGCTTCTGCATCTGGGTGTCCTGGTTCGCCTTTAAGAAGAACGTATGACATAACGCCATCACCGTTTCTATCCCAAGCTGGGTTAGCATTCCAAGCATTTATAATGACTTCGCCTTGGATAACGCCTGCTTCTGCTGAAGCCGTTCCAACATACCATGCTTTATCATAGCTTGCCAATACAGCTGCATCTGGCTCTTTGTTAAAGAAGATAACTGGAAGGTCAGCTGCTTTTGCTTTTTCGATGATTGCGCTAGCTGCTTGTGGATCAACCAAGTTGATTGCAAGAGATTTAGCGCCTTTAGAGATCATCGTGTCTACTTGATCATTTTGTGTTGCTTGAGAGTTTTGTGAATCGTTCATTTCAAGTTTTGCTTTATCAACAGCTTTTGTTTCAATTGCTCTTCTTACGAATGACATGAAGTTGTCATCGTATTTGTAGATTGTAACGCCGATTGTTGGCATGTCGCCGCCTGAAGCTTCTTCAGTTTTAGCGCCGCATGCAGATAATGAAAGAACCATTACCAAAATTAATAAAATAGCTGTAAACTTTTTCATAATTCATCTCCCCAAGATATAATTGTGTACTACATTTCCATATTAGTAAATATTTACGAAACTGTCAAGAATATTTTACTTAAACTTTACAAATGCTTTCGCGGACTTGTAAAGACGTCGGCACGATGACTTTCTTTGCAATCGTTCTCTTTTTAACGATTCGCTCAAGCAATAACTCAACCGCAGTCTCACCCATGAACTCTTTATGAACTCTAATAGACGTCAACGGTGGCACAGTATACTTTGACGTTGGAATATCGTTGAAACCAACGACGCTAATATCCGAAGGCACTTTTAACCCACATTCGTGGATTGCTCTTAAAACCCCAATAGCGATTGAATCGCTCGCGACGAAAAATGCTGTTGGTAGTTTTTCTGACGTCTGAATCGCATGTTTCATGAGTTTGTAACCCGATTCAGCCAAAAAAGCGCCAATATAGATATTTTTCTCATCAAAGAATCCAAGTTCGGACATTCGTGACCTGTAAACGCTCTCGCGTCTTTCACCAAGTGCGATGTTGTCCGGACCTATATACTCGCGTCCGCCAATGTAGCCTATGTTCCTGTGTCCAATGTGCCATAGATAGTCTAGCGCACTCGTCACTGCTTTTTCAAAATCAATCACAACGCTGTCAAAGCGATCTTCCTGAGGGGAAGAATCGACAAATACAATATTTCTTGATTTTTCGTAAACTTTGGAAATCTGACTGTCGGTGAATTTGCCGATGGCTATAAACCCATCAACAGCTTCTAGTTTCTGAAAATCGAATTCATCTGGCTTAAATACTTTTACGATTTCAATGCTGTTTTCATAGCACATCTTTTCTATGCCGAGTCTTATTGACATATAGTAAGGATCGTCCAATTCTTGCGACATGGTGTACCAATGTACGAGGCATATCTTAAGTTTTTTTGGCGTCTTACTGATGTTTCTCTTGCGTGGCGGCATGTAATCAAGAGATTCTGCAATCTCGAAGATCAATTTGCGCTTATCATCGGATACAGACAGGGATTCATCGTAATTCAAAACCCTTGAAACCGTTGCGGATGATACGCCAGCCTTCTTTGCTATGTCCAATATCGTTGCCATCTTTATTACCTCTTTCAAATTTAGACTTACACCTGTCACAAGATTGAAGATCCAAGCATCGCTAGATCGTTGATCAAACTCATACGGTTAATTTTAGTAAAGTTTTACTGTTTTATCATAACGCTTTCATGATAATTTAGCAATACACTCCACTATTTTAATCGTTTCATAGGTAAAAGTCACATCATTTGAGAAAATAACAAAAAAGCGTTCAAGTCAGAACCTATAAAAAGTTTACACAAAATTAACATTAAAGTCACTTCACTAATTTAATCAATTAATTGATGATTTTATCAATTTTTTTAAGTTGTTTGTATACAAAAGGAAACACGGACAAATTTAAGATTAAATTTGTCCGTGTTTTTGGTTGAGGAATTTTACCAAATGATAAAATGCTAATCATTTACCGTCCGTGATATTTCTGTAGATATCTTCCTTGCGGTGGAAGCCACTCTTAATAATAACTGTTTCCATGTTATCTAGATCCACGACGTAGGCATCCAGTTTCAGATAGGGTATGCTTTCATATTCATTATAGATGGTATCATTTGCAATGATCTTTTCATCTTTCGCCATACCAACAGCAATCTTTGCCGTGGTTGACGCCAAATCGTAGATTGGTTTATAAGCCGTTGCAAGTTGCGTGCCTTCAACAATGCGTTGACAGGCGGATAATTCGGCATCTTGGCTCACAACGATAACGTCGCCCGCTTTTCGCCATTTTGCCAACACTTCTATGGCACCAGTTGCCAGAACATCGTTAGCAGCGATGATACCATCGATTTTCACACCTGCAGCAAGTTGCTTTTCTACTAGATCTTTAGCGTACTTCTCACGCCATTCGTTTGCCCAAGTTTCATCGACTACATTTATAAGACCGCTATCGATATGCTCTTGAATCGTTTCATAAAAGCCTTTGTTGAGTAAGATTGAATTGTTGTCTTTTGGATCGCCATTGATAATCAACAGATTGAACGGCTGTGGCATTTGTTGTCCTTGATTTTCATCTTTATTAAGATTCTCGTTGTTGACATCTTCGCTTATAGACGCATCGTTCTGCCTTTCTTCCAACTTTATTAGCAGTTCATCGACTAAACGTTGCGAAATGCCTCTGCCAATCTCCATATTGTCGAAGGATACGTAAAGATCCACATCAGGGTGCATAATCAATCGATCATAAGCAATGACATCGATGCCATTGCGATCTGCCTCAGCGATAACATCATAGAACGCTCTTGCATCGTTTGGTACGATGATAAGTACATCTACTTCTTGGTCGATGAGATACTTGATTTGCTCTGTTTGCTTTTCAATACTTTCATTGGCAATCTGGACATCGAGCTGAGCGCCAAGTTCATCTACCGTGGCGACTAGTATCTCAAGTTCTCTTTGCCATCTCTCCACGACAATGCTATCAAGTGACAGACCAATGAGAATCCCCTCTTTGTCAGCATTTCCTTTTTTTGAACACGCTGTCAGTGCGAGAGATAAAATCACTAGCACTACTATTAACATAATCCATTTGTTTTTCATCGTATGCTCCTAGCGATTGATTCTCTGATAATCTTTTGGGGTGATGCCCTCAAATTTTTTAAAAGCCCTTATAAAATAACTCGTATCGTTGTAGCCAACCTTGAAACAGATGTCCTTAATACTCAATTCTCCGGCCTTTAAAAGGTTTTTACTTTCTTCTATGCGAAGTTCAGTCAAATACTCTTTAAAAGTGAACCCTGTATCTTCCTTAAATAACTTAGAAAGATACTGTGGCGTCACATTTAGCTGCCCAGCAACGTCTTCAAGTGAAATTTCTTCCGAATATGCTTTTTTAAGTTGTTCGAGCGCGCTTAACGTGATGGTGTTAAAAGAATCACTTTGCATTTTTGCATATAAAGCAAACCATTCTGTGACGACTCTTTCAAAATATTGAAGTTTTCCAAGACCTGTTTGTGCCAACAGTTCAGCTAGATAATGTCTATGTGTATCATGCTTTGAATGCGAATTAGTCCGACGGCTTCTTTCATGCATATTAACCATGAGTTCTATGAGCACAGCTTCAGCATACTCAAGCGTTACTTTCTGAGTGGTCATCTTAATATATTCGCCTTCAAAATGCTTTAGTTTTATCTTAAAAGCTTTGTTGCGGTGGATAAAATCATCAAAGATCTCCGTCTTAAGTGCATCAAATGTTTCTGTGCTCGCGTCAGTGCTTTTGATATCTTGCATAGAGCAAACTGCGCCATCAAGAACGCGCATTGTCAATAGTGACTCCGTATAGGATTCTGTTAAATTTTCAATTTCCTTCACTGTACCAAGACCTATTCTTACGCGAATCTTAAAACGCTCCATAATGAGTTGTGCGAGGTTGTTCCAAAAAACTCGGTCAATATCGCCTTCTATATAGACAAAGATACGGTTGAGGAATGGGTTACTGACTATTGCTATACGCTGATATTTGATATACGTCTTCAGATAGTCTGCACAATCGTAGAGCTTTTGGTTATAGCTATTTAGTTCATTGGATTCAGTACTTGTGGACAACTTATCAAATTCAATTGTGACGATTGCACCATGGATAAATGGTATTTCCAAAATCTCTCTATAGTGGGGCATATACTTAAAAATATTACGGTTTAGTAGAATCGAATTAAAGAAATTACTCTCTACAAGTTGTATGGATTGATAGTATTTTTCAATATTGTCCAGTTCTTTATTGCGCAGCTCTTCTTCAAGTTCCACCTTTTCAGCAATTTCAGAAATCACTTCGATCAACTTATTTTTTGACAGAGGCTTTAGTATATAGTCTTCAACACCAAATTTTACAGCTTCTTTGGCATATTCAAAATGATCATAAGCTGAAACGATAATAATTTTGACAACTTGATTGACCTTTCTAACACGCTCAATAAACTCAAGCCCATTCATTCCCGGCATCTTGATATCAGACATGATGATATTTGGTCTAAAGTGTTCAACTTTAATGAGCCCTTCACGACTGTTTTTGGCTGTTTCTATAGCAATATTGTCAAAGTGCAAACTGAGCACTTGCGATACAGATTCCAATACGATCGCTTCATCGTCGACGATCAACACTCTCAACATATTATAGTTCCTTCCTAGGTAAAGTAATGGTCACTTTTGTATAATCATCCACCCGACTGTCAAACTGCATGATATTAGGTGCATCAAAAAAATGTTTCAATCGTTCATAGACATTTCCAAGGCCCAATCCTGTTGTATGACCACCATTGTCCGACATTTTTCTAAAATCACCCGCGTTAAGTTTTTCTAGATCACTTTGGGAAATGCCTTCACCGTTATCGGTGATATCTATGACGACTCCTAGTTGACTTGAATAGGCTTTGATAGTAATATTGCCATTTTCAGTCTTATTTCTGAATCCGTGAATAAGTGCATTTTCAATGATTGGTTGTAAAATCAGTGGTGGCATTTCAATGTTTTCAACGTTTGAATCCAGTTCAAAAGTGAAATTAAATTGATTGCCAAATCGAACGCGCATCAGTTCGTAATAGCGCCTTGCATTTTCAAATTCATCCGTCAACTTCACCTTATTCTGTAAACTTTGAATGTTATATCTGAATAAAGAAGATAAATCTTCCAAAAAACTACCTGTTCTCTCAGCGTCTTCAATTATCGCGAGCTGCATGCCAGCGTTCAATGTATTAAACAGAAAATGTGGATTGATCTGTGCCTGAAGAGCCATAAGTTCAGCCTGATTCAAAGAATTTTGCATTCTAAGCTTCTCTGTTTCAGAAAGTCTAAGTTTATTTTCAGTATCCACTTTATCTTTCAATTCTCCAATATATTCTTGAATATGCGTCGCCATATCGTAAAATGTATCCCTTAATAGTTCTGCTTCTCTAAAATGGTTCCCTTTTACACGCTCAAATTGATAGATGCCGCTGGCTATATTTTCAGCCTGTCGACTTAATTCTTCAATTGGCCGAGTCACATTGGTTGAAAATGTGAATACAAATAGAATGCTTAGTGCAATTAACAAGGCAACAATTGCGATTAAGCTGACTTGAATTTCTTCGAACTGTGAAGTTAATTGCATATAGTTTTCAAGATTTATTTTGAAATCCGAATTTTCCAAATGTGTAACTTTCAAGTCTATGTAGCTACTTGTCTTTAATAATTCACTAAACGAAGCTAAATAACCTTCCGTATTTCTACCACGTTTGTACTCTATGGCAGTTTCAGATTGCTTAAGGTATTCACCCAACAGCTTGCCGATGTTTTGCATCTGCAAACTGGATGCATATGGACCAACTTCAGAACGTACATTTTTTGTAAGTTCATCGAGTTTATTGTAATAGTCTAAGTAGGCCACAAAACTATCTGAGTTCTTGGATGCCAGATAAGCTTCTAAATGCGTTTCAAACTGATCCATATCTTCTTTCATTTCATTTAGAACAATACTGGTTGTAAACATCTGATTAATCTGTGCATTGACTTTAAACGTTACATAAAAGGTGTATACAAAGCCCGATAAAAAACACAGAAGTATCACTAAGATGAATGTAAATACTTTCCGTTTGAGCGTGTTGCTGAGCATTAGCGATTGAAGTCTCTTCATATGCCCCCCCTTATTCCAAGCCCAGATTGCTCTGGTGAATTGTTTCAAACGGAACATTGATATAAGAGGATACGCGTTCACCTTCGATGACTTGGTTCAAATAAAAGACGGATAGCGCGCCAAGTTCAGTATAATCCTCGACGATGCTCGCAGTAATCAATTTTTTTTGAATCCCATCAAGTATCTCAGTGGTATCACCACTAGCGACAATTTTAAGGTCGCCAACGCGATTTCTATCTACTAAAACGCGAATAATGCGATTGACATCTACTGGATCTGTGCAAATTAACACATCAATGGGTTCTTTTAAATCCAAAAGTTCGTCCATCAGTAGTTCTGCGCGTTTGTCTTTTGTATAGGTGATCGTCGTAAGAACAACGCCACTTGTTTTTGTCACGATATCCTGGATGCCATTGACAAAGTTGTTTGTGGCAATCGCCTTTTCATCCACATATTCACTACCTAGAATGATGCCAACATTTCCGGAACCAGAGATTGCCTTAATAGCCAGATTGGCAGCATGTCTACCCAAATTAAATTTATTGGTACCAATATATAAATCGCGCATAGACTCTGGGGCATCATTGCCAACTGCGACGACGGGTACTCCCTCTTGCTTACATTTATCAATAGAGGCGCTTGCCAATGCATTGTCGCCAAGTCTAAATACGACGCCATCCACTTCTGTTATTATCACCATATCGATGACATCGTCAAGCGTCATATCACCTACTTCATATATTTCATAGATAGAACCAAATTTTTCAATAGACGCATCAACGCCTGCTATGAATTTATCAAATGCATATGAATCTACGTCATCAGTTATGATGGCAAGGTGAAACTCACTGCTTACGATACTTTCATTTTCAATTAGCTTTACTTGATTAATTTTATTGAACGTCACTATACTTAAGGTTAAAAGTGCTATGACGATTGTAAACTCTATACCTTTTATTATTGCCTTCATCTTCACTCAACCACTTTTCTTCATTTTATCTAATAGAACGATTATGCCTCGCATAAGCATGGCTATGCAATTTCCATTATTTATATTATAAATGGTGTCATACAAGAACACAAACATTAACAAAAAAACAATAACTTTTGCACCTCATCGTGCAAAAGTTATTGTTTTTTTAATAGGCGTTATTATCAATTAAAAGTTCCTGTAAAAAAGGTGACAATTGTTCAAGTTCAAACTCTGAAAAATCACACCACTTTGTAATAATGAGTTCATCATCATCATGTTTAGGCATCAACGATTTGATATCCTTCAGTTTGACTTTAAATATAAATCCAACGTGATGCAATGTCACCTTACCAATTTCATCATCCACATAATTTACAACGACAGAATCGGATTTAAGGTAGCTTTGCTCCGCTATTTCGAGCCCTGTTTCTTCAAGTATTTCTCTGATCAATGTCGTTTCGGGGGATTCACCGAACTCTATCTTACCACCTGGTAAATCCCATAGTCCTTTGAAGGGGCCCTTTGATTTTTGAACGAGCAATATTTGATTTGACTCGACAATCATACCATACACCGCAAAATTTTGAAGCCTATGAACCATAAAAACCTCTCCGCAATTTTTTTTGAGAGTATAAGGCTCGCATATTGCGTTTGAACTTATAAACTCTCTTTTAATATTTTACCCAATCTTGTGAGACCTTCAACTATTTTTTCTTCCGTCATATTAGAAAAATTTAATCTCATGAAATTATGCTGACCACCATTTGGAAAAAACGAGCTTCCTGGGACAAACGCCACTTTATTTTCGACCGCTTTAATCAATATAGCACGCGTATCCATATGGCTAGGCAATTTGACCCAAGCAAACAAACCGCCATTTGGAACATCAAACTCTGCAACATCAGGAAACTCACTTTTGATTGTCTCGATCATAAGGTCTCTGCGTTTCTTGTATACCACCTTAATTGATTCTATATGTGCATCAAAATCGTATAAGTCTATATAGGTATTGAGTTCACGTTGACTCATAGAGCTCGATTGTAAATCAGCACCTTGCTTAACCAATATATATTTGTTTAAAATTTCAGGAGATGCCATGACCCATCCTATGCGTATGCCAGGCGAAAAGGTTTTTGAAAAAGTACCTAGATAAACGACTCTACCCTCAGTATCAAACGATTTTAATGGCGCAATCCACTCTCCATCAAATCTGAGCTCACCATAAGGGTTGTCTTCGATGACGACTAAATTATATTGATTTGCAAGTTTTAAAACGCCACGCCGTCTTGCTTCTGACCAAGTTCGACCAGATGGATTTTGAAAATCAGGAATCACATATATAAATTTGACGTTTGGTGTCGATTGAATAACACTTTCAAGATGACTTAAAACCATACCCTCAGCATCGGTTTCAATTTCTTTAAACGCACATTCGTAGGCTTTAAATGCATTGATAGCCCCTAAATAGCTCGGACTTTCACACAACACAAAATCGCCAGGGTTCAAGAAAATTTTACCAGAAAAATCAAGTCCTTGTTGCGAGCCACTTGTGATTAGAATATCTTCTTTAACCGTTGGAATACCTGAACGCCGCATTCTATCTGAAATTTTGTCTCTAAGGGGATCATAGCCTTCTGTTGTGCCATATTGTAGCGCTTCACGCCCCATTTCGGTCAGTACCTTTTGGGAAACGACTTTCATCGCTTCGATTGGAAACAATTCAGGCGCAGGCAAACCACCTGCAAAAGAAATGATGTCAGGTCTTTGAGTGAGTTTTAAAATTTCTCTGATTTCCGATGCCTTGACTTGTTTTACCCGATTCGAATAAAGATGTTCCATGCTTCGTCCTCCTAAAATTTATAAAAACTTCTAATTGATTTTGTGCCTTATTAGGCAATTATGCAATTTCAATACTTAAGCAAAAAAATTCTTTGACATTTCTTCCAGGAATAATCGGGTATGCGCTTCAGTCTGTATTCTAGCTTCGTCGGTGTTTCGATCTTTGATAGCTATAGCAATTTTTTGAAGCGAATCCATGAGTCCATCGTATTGCTGAATCACATAATGGATGGATTGCAAAAATCGCGCAGTCTTCGTATTGAGCATATCCAAAGTATCAATTAATATCTCATTTCTCGAAGCTTTTCTGATGACCTCATGAAAAAGCTGATCATCCTGAATACATAGCTTATAATCCATGACTAGATCATAGGTTGAGAATCGCTCAATGATTTGAAACAAAGTTTCAATTTCACTTTCACTCGCACGTTTTGCAGCTAGTTCAGCGGCGAATGCCTCCAAATTTTTCTTGACCTCATAGGCACTTTTAACAGTTGCTATGTCAATTTGCGTCACGAAGGTTCCGACACGTGGTCTAAACTCAACTAAATCAATTTGAGTAAGCTTAATTAGCGCCTCACGAATTGGTGTTCTGCTGACGCCAAATTCGGCAATCAAATCTTTTTCAATGATAGGGTCACCTGGTTTCATCTCCAGTTCGATGATTCTTCTTTTAAGTTCTTCATAAATTAGGGGTTTTGACTGATTTAACATAGACATCCTCTATACGTTTATATTGCGAAACTTTCCTAATTATACATGAATCTAAAACTGAAACCAAGAAATTCTCTTAACAATGGAAATCGCATAATTACCTTTTAAGATGCAAAATTCTGTTTATCAAATTTGATAATGACTCAAACAAGCCGTATTGATAAAGGAATTCATACATATTGAAATAATGTAATTTCCTAACAATGGAAATGCCACATATCCCTGTGATATATCAGCTATATATTCAAGGTATCATTTTTGTTTAACATGTACAATATTTGTTGGTGATGTATACAATATTCATCTGTTAATTAAACCATATCTCTATTTCTTTAAGTGCATTTTCTTCAGAATCAGAGGCATGCACACAATTTTCAGTTACTGAAAGCGCGTAAAGTCCTCTGATTGAGCCGCATTCTGCTTCAAGATAATGTGTTGCCCCGTTAATTTTTCTAACAACTTCAACCGAATCAGTACCTTCGAGGACGAGCACGATCAGTGGGCCCGATTTCATAAACGCCAATAAATTCCCATAAAAAGATTTCTCAACATGGGCTGAGTAATGCGCTTCTAAACGTGAATCAGAAGCGTATTCCATTTTCATTTGTCTAATACTTAAACCCTTGGATTCATATTTTTTCAAAATCTCACCGATGAGGCCTCTCTTTACGGCATCTGGTTTTATTATAACGAGTGTTTTTTGAATATTCATAAGGCGCCTCCCAAACTATTTATTTCAAGATATATACCCTGAATTATGGGATTTCCTCAACTATGGAAATCGCATAATTTCCTTACCTTGCCTTTTGCCGATTGTAAACCATCCGAAAATACAAGTTGACAATAGAAATTGATTTATTTATACTATTATCGTGAGCTATGGAATTATTCAAATTTCCCAGCTAAATACCACAAGGAGACTACCATGAAAACAAAATCTATGATACTTGTTGCACTGTTTGCATCTATTACTTCTGTACTTGCCTTATTGCCTGCAATACCACTTCCATTTTCACCTGTACCGATCACATTTCAAGTGCTTGGCGTCTTTTTAGCAGGTGCGATATTGGGACCACGACTTGGGTTTTTGTCACAACTCGTTTATTTGTTACTAGGTAGTGTTGGTTTGCCAGTTTTTGCGGGAGGAAGTGCTGGCTTTTCAGTTATTTTAGGGCCAACTGGTGGTTATTTAATCGGTTTCCCGCTTGCAGCTTTTATGGCTGGTTTATTGATCCGCTATGGTGAACAAAAAAAAATGAACGCGACAATAGCTTACACCACTGCCTTGATTGTAGGCATATTAGTCATCTACTGTATCGGAACTATTCAACTCAGCATAGTCCTCAAAATGGACCTAGCAAAAGCATTTTTTGTCGGTAGCTTACCTTATATACCTCTTGATGCTATCAAAATCCTCATTGCATTTGCAATCGCTGCACCAACTCGTGCTAGGCTTAAAGCTTCAAAGCTGTTACCACAGTAAGTAACAAAGGCGCTTTACCATTTTATTGAGTCATGGTAAGCGCCTTTAATTTTTACGGATCCATTATATTGATACAACTTACATAAACATAATAGCCGCTATATTTTCAAACCTTTGCTTAAGTTAAGCGCAGCCTTTTCATAATAATTCTGAATGCGTGCATTCTGTGTATTTTCCCTCAAGCATTGAGTCAATTCTGCAACCAGCAGATTGGATGTAACGCATTCTCTAAGGGCTTCAATTTCAGTTGTATCAACCGCACTGCCGTAATGTAACTTCTGCATCAGCAAAAGCACTTCGAAGCGTTGAGAGGCAATTTCACGGTAATATCGCGGCACCTGGTCGAACTTGCTTGAAATCTTCATTTGAGAGATATGTGATACGTCGCACAAACTAATATAACAATCAATCCAATATTGGTATGTTGCGTCATAAGGCATACTCAACAAATCGATGGCAACTGATTCGCGTTGTCCATTATAATACGCTTCAATATTCGTTAGAAGTCTCAGTGGGGTTGATATGGCACCTTTATATAGTGCCTGCTCAACTAAATACTCACGCTCTTTTATAAACGCATTTAAATCGACACAAACATATAATTTTCTAATGGCTCGATAGAATCGCCTCTTTGCCTCACGCTTTTCATAAGTAGGTAAAGCAAAGCCAGTTAGGACAAAGAGTATCGCTGCAAGTATATAATTGGCTTGAGTCAACTGGACGACCGATATCAAAACAAGGACACCAAAATATACGATCTTTGTTAACCGATTCATTTGATGTTTTCGAGAATTTCATTTTCTCTAAGTTTAATCTCTTCAACTACTTCACTGTATGGTTTACTGAAGTTTGTATACTTACCAATTACTGCATTTAATAAAAAATGCATATCAAGGATATCGACATCGCGAATCATACATCGGCTTGCAGTTAGTAAGAACCGATCCATCTTTGGAGAATCCTTCATCAATTTGCGATATAAATACTCTGAGATTTTTTTGTCATGAACATCCAGTAATGAAAAATAGAGCTTCAAATCACGATTGTCATAATGTTTAAAAATCACTTCTCTTAGTCTACTATGACCTTGATCTCTCTTGATGTGTCTAAGCGCCAACATGTCGTATTTCAGCTTGCGATAGGTCATATCAAAATTTTTATATTTTATATTAATTTCATTTTCATCGGTTATGTCTAACACGTCTTTATCGTTGAAAATTCTTTGATAATTGCTTTTTAAAAATTCTTCTCCTAGCAGTGCAATTTGATAACTTATGATTGCATTTGTTTCTATACCCTTTTGAATCATAAGCGCACCAGAACCTAAGATAGCAATTTTCGCAAAATAAACATCGCTTTCGTCAAAATTATGTGCATAGCACTCTATGACGTCTGAGATTGTTTCCATAGATAAATCGGAGGCAAGCAATGAGATAAATAAGTGAAAGGTGTGATCGATTTTATATAGTGGTGATTTTGTTATGGCATCAATATTTGAACTTTTTGCCACTTCATTTGCTTTACTGACAAGTTTGATATAATTGATCAATCTGAATTTATCTGTTATTGGCAATCTCTTTATACGTGTTAGGTCGAAAGTGTTTTCAAAGTATTCTGTGATATGATCGTATTTGTTTATCATGTCAGCCTCCTATTTTTCTTGATCAACTGGTACAAATGCCATCTTCGGTTGATTGCATGTTGGACAACGCCAATCCTCTGGCAAATCTTCAAATGCCGTTCCCTTTGGTATGTCATGCATCCAATCGCCACGTTCAGGTTTATATTCGTAACTACAAACCGTACACCTAAAATGTCCCATATTGACCTCCATAATGATTTATTATGCATCTGCTTGAAAATTAAAAAAATCTTCCTCATTATCATTATATCATGTGCGCTTGTAAATTCTACTTTTAATAAATCAAAAAGTGTTTAAATAAAAAAACAGGGTACATAATAAGATAATCAAACGATTTCAGGAGGACAATATGCTAAAAATTTACACTAGAACAGGTGATACAGGTGAAACGAGTCTTTACGACGGTACAAGGGTGCCAAAAGATTCCATACGCGTTGAGAGTTATGGCACCATAGATGAGTTAAACTCATCCCTTGGTCTTGCCAGACAGTACAGCACAAACGCAGAAATCACTGAGTATTTGTTAAAATTCCAACGTTCACTTTTTAATGTCGCTGGTGAACTAGCTACTCAAGATGGTGAGTCCTTCCCAGAAAAAGTATCGAATTCAGATGTAAAATGGCTTGAAGATATCATCGATCATTATTTGGATCTCATGAATCGCAATGAAGTTTTTCAATTTATTATACCTGGCAGCAACTTACTTAGTGCTGCACTTCACGTTTCACGTACCGTTTGTAGACGTGCAGAACGTCGCATCTTGACACTTAATGAAGAAGAACAAATCAGACCTGAGCTAATCAAGTACGTCAATCGTCTTTCCGATGCATTGTATGCTATCGCTAGATACTCTGAAACTGACTTGATTCGCGTTACGTTTAACAAATAGATATTGAATTTGTATTAATTACTGGCTCTGCAATCTATGAAGGAGGATAATATGGAGCGATTAAAGGGAATGCTATTTGGCGCTTTCGTCGGCGACGCATACGCCTTGGGTCTACACTGGGTTTATGATACTGAGAAGCTAAAACAAGAATCAGATAAATTAGAAGGCTATATATCCCCTTCTAAAGATAGTTTTCATAGTGGTAAAAGGAAAGGTGATTTTACACATTATGGCGATCAAAGTTTATTACTATTAAAGAGTATTGCATCTAATCAAGGGTTCGCTCTTGACGTATTTAAGACGCATTGGCTGACCTACATGTCCAAATATGAGGGATATATGGATCGGGCCTCTAAAGAATCCCTTCAACTACTTGACAGCAACTCAAGTTTTGGGTCTTCATCAGATGAACTCGGGGGACTCTCAAGAGTTGCTCCACTTATTTTTTACCACTTTGACGATCCATCTCTACATCGATACATCGAACGGCAAACGATGTTGACACACAATAATGATGCTCTAAACAACTATGGGAATTTCATCGTTGATCTTTTGCTAGAACTCATAATAGGTAAACCCCTTTTAGAATCCATCCGCAATGTCAGCCAAAATTATCCTGTAATTGAAGCAACTATACAAAGGCTAGAAGCGAGACTAACTGATGATACAACTGAAGTTATTAAAGACATTGGTCAAAGTTGCTCTAGTCAATTTGCCTTTCCAGCATCCATGTTTTTTATTTTAAAATATCCGACACGCTTTGACGAAGCTATGAAACAAAACGTGCTCAGTGGTGGTGATTCTGCTGGTAGAGGAATGCTCATAGGTATGATTTTAGGTGCGACACTTGGGTACTCAAGCATACCAATTGATTGGATCAAAAACTTGAACGACTTTGAACTCATCAACGGGTTCACACAACACAAATTAATTTAAATAAAAGCCTAGATTCGATTCACTCGTTCTAGGCTTTTTGATATGAGTCACAAAAAAAGGGTATTATTCATATGGAGGCGATGACCATGAATACACTAAAAAAACTATTATCTGCTTATGAAAACGCTTACAAGGTCCCCTTTAACGAAGACACTAGACTCATATTTTTTAGCGATGTGCACCGTGGGGACAACAGCCTAGCTGATGAATTTGCCCATAATCAAAATATTTACTATCATGCGATGGAATATTATTTTAATAATGGGTTTACGTATATAGAAGTTGGAGATGGTGATGAACTATGGGAACAGACGAAATTTCACGTCATAAGATACGCACATAGTCCCGTTTTCATGCTACTTAAGAAGTTTTATGACGACAACCGGTTTATCATGTTATATGGCAATCACAACATGACTTTCAAAAATCCTAAGCAAGTAAAAAAGAATTTGTATCACTTTTATGATGAATACGATGAAGATACCAACGCACTCTTTCAAGGTATTAAGGTTCATGAAGCTGTTGTGCTGGTTAATGAAAAAATTCCACTTGAGATTTTTGTCGTCCATGGGCATCAAGGGGATTTTATAAATGATCAAATCTGGCCAGTTATGCGTACTTTGAATCGATATTTTTGGCGTTATTTTCATACTGTGGGTTTTCAAAATCCGGCAAGTCCTGCCAAAAACGCACATAAACGGCATAAAATCGAAATCAACTATTCGAAATTTATTGCCGCTTATAATAAAGTGCTTATTGTTGGGCATACACATCGTCCAAAATTTCCAAAACCAGGAGAGCTGCCTTATTTTAATACAGGGTGCTGCATTCATCCCCGAAACATTACGGGAATTGAAATCGTCGACAATCAAATATCATTAATCGAATGGCGCACACTCCCAGACAGTGATGGGAATCTACGCATCATAAGACGTGTCGTTCGAGGTCCGAGACCGCTTAGCGATTTTGCCAATAAGTAAACTGGCGCCATACGCTTTCCATAGGTCCAAACTTATGATGTGACAACCACCACTTTGACAATCCTATTTGAACAAGATAAAACATAACGGCAATGGGAAAATAACCCCAATATGGTATTTTACCATACAAGCCAAAACCGTAACCATATATTAGCGTCGTGAAGAAAATCGTCTGCGTCAAATAATTTGTCAAAGCCATTTTGCCCGAATACTTAAGTGGTGCTATTATTTTTTTTAATCGTTCATTTTGATAAAGCAAGATCAGTGAACACCCATAAAATAATGCCCCGCTTAAAGTTAACACTTCGTCGAAAATGACTGCCAACATTTGTAAGTTGCCAACGATAAAGCCACTCATAATCAACGAATAGCCAATCCCACAAGCCAAAGCTACCATCGTACTAATGCGCCATGTCCGCTTGATAAGTGGTAGATTTTCCTCTAAAGATGCAAACAATTGACGCTTTCCAATATAATATCCGAATATAAATAGCGATAATATTTTCGGAAGAACTGCTAGAAAATTAAACGCAATCATCGGCAATTCACGAGTCAATCGATACTGAAGCATACCGATATAAGATGTTTGTTTATAAGCATTTTCAGCTTCTTGAGCTAGACTGGACAGGTCATGCTGAGTACCCCCACTTCCCTGAAACAAAGTGAATATCACTGTTGACAAGAGAAATAGTAGGATCGCTGTCTTAAGTAGAGACTTACTACTTCTATTTCGACTATTAAGTAAAACTGCACCTGTTATGGCATAGACATGCAAAATGTCCCCATACCAAACAAATACTAGGTGCAAAATGCCAAAGAAAAACAAAGCAATTAGTCGCCTTTTAAACAAATGTCCAGATACCAACTTTCCGTCAGCTTTATTTATAAAATAATAAAATCCAAGGCCAAACAGTATCGAAAACAACGTGTAAAATTTACCGACGGCAAAAAAATGAATCATCAAAGCAGAAAAACGTTCAAAGGGATTAACGAGGTCAAATGCGGATACATGCGAGTACATGGTCGCATCGATCATCGTCATATTAACAAGTAAGACACCAAATAATGCGAATCCTCTAATTATATCGATTTCTACGACTCGATTATTATTTTGAAGTGGACTCAAATGATGCACACTCATATTAATTCACGAATCCCATCGAACTGAGTATCATATCTTTCAGCGATTCTTTGTTCTCATAGAAATAGTTGACCATATCCATTACCATTTGATTATCAGGTTCTGGCAATAAAGTAGCATTAGTTTTCATGTCATCCATAATCATTGTGAGCGCTTCACCCTCTATGATATTTGTTAACCCTTGATCTAACATCTCCATGCCTATTTCACTTGCAAACACTTCATCTTCTGCGATTTGTTTAATGTTGATAACCTTTTCAGGATCAAGAACTTCGTCGATTTTTACATCTTCGTTGAACGCGTTGTAAATAATTGTTTGCTCGAAACCAATACCCATAACATTTGTAGAATAGTCCATTTTTCTCAAATTATATTTAGAATCAATAGCAAAACGAATTACATAATTTGAATCATTTGTCATAGTTTGACCAAGTTCATATTGTGCATCTTGGTATGCGAATATCATCTCATCTAGGGTACCATTCCAAAGTTCGTCAAAGTTCGCTTCGATGTCTTCAATAGCAGATGTAATTTCGGCTACATCCATTTTTAATAGGACATAATCTTCAGAGGTGATTAAAAGATTGAGTGCTTCTAACATTTTACCCTTAACAAGTGCTTTGAGTTCCACATCACTTTTGGCTTCGTTAAAAATATCAATAGCAAGTTTGGTCATTTCGTCCATTGTTAACGACAATTCTAGCGTATCGCATTTAATCGTTTTACCATTTGATAAAGTAACATCTGACTTTCCTGTTTTTTTGAGTGATTTAAGTCCGTCTCGGATAATTGTTTCATAACCTTTAGTGTCTTTAACAAGCGCTTTATACAGTGGGTCATTTTCCATAATGAGAATGTCAATGTATTTATCAAGATTTAATGCGTTGAGATCAACGTCACTCTCTGCATTGATCATGTCAAAGATATCTTTTTTTGATAAGACAAATGTCTTATCAGTGAATGTATCACTGCTAGCCAATAGTTGCTCATCGTCGAGTGAAATACCCATTTTAAGAAGGGGTTTATCTCCATAATTGAGAGCCATATTTTCTTTTAAATAGAATTCTTTAGCTTCAAGGTCCATTTTCATTTTGACGTCCCCTGTAAAAGCAACTTTGTTAAACATCGTCGCCATGAATTTTGAAAGGGAAGCAGGATCCGTTGAAAATAACCCCATAGATTCCGATAGTGCAGTTTCATCAATGACAAGTTTGCCACTCATAGTTGCATCAACGGCTTCGTACTTGTTGCTTACAGAGCTATATAGCAAGTGATTGACTGGATCACTTTTGATTATAATACCTTTGACAACAGTAAATCCCAATGTTCCTGCAAGAACGACACCGAGCACGGCCACAATGGCGATGATCATCTTTTTATTCATATCTTCCTCCTGAGTTGTAAATTGCCTAATGGTACTTGTGAAAGACTACATATTCGATTATATTATATCATAATAAGCAACTATACAAAAGGAGGCAATCTATGCAATTTGAAATGCCACAAGATCCAATCATTTTACTTGGAATCGTCAATATGAAACTCAGAGATTTTTATTCAACTATGGAAATCTTATGCGACGATCTTGAACTCGATTTTAGGGAGATCGATGACATCCTGTCGAAGGCGGGTTTTCGTTATGATTTACAGACAAATCAATATCACAAAATATAGGGAAAGGCGTATCTAAAGGATTTGGAAAATCCTCAGGATACGCCCTTTTGTTTTATTTTAAGCAAACACTTTTCACATGCTTTAGAAAAATTTTGTTCACTCACTTTGGACATCTGTCCGTTTGTTGTACACTATTTACACTTGATTCATTTATGGCCTTTCGATGAGAAGTGCTGTACCCATGCCGCCTCCGATACAAAGCGTAGCAAGGCCTTTTTTAGCATCTCGCTTTTGCATCTCATGTATCAAAGTAACGAGAATACGCGTACCACTTGCACCTACAGGATGGCCGATAGCTATTGCGCCACCATTGACGTTGACAATCTCAGAGTTTAACCCTAAGTCCTTCACAACAGCTAGTGACTGTGCTGCAAACGCTTCATTGGCTTCAACAAGATCGAGGTCTTCTACGGACCAATTGGCACTTTTCAGTGCTGCAAGGCTTGCTGGTACAGGACCATAACCCATGATTGATGGATCAACACCTTTTGTGCCAAACCCCTTTACAAGTGCGAGCACTTCGAGATTCATCGCCTGTGCTTTCTCTAAACTCATAACGACAACCATAGCGGCACCATCATTTATTCCAGAAGAATTGCCCGCTGTAACTGAACCATCTTTTTTAAAAGCAGGTCTAAGTGTATTTAGACTTTCAGTGGTCACACCGTATTTTATGAATTCATCTTTGTCTACAACAACATCACCTTTTCTAGTAGAGATGACTACCGGTACGATTTCATCTGCAAATCGGCCTGCCGTTTGAGCTTTTTCAGCTTTATTCTGACTTGACACTGCAAAATGATCTTGTTCTTCTCGCGTGATAGACCATTGATCAGCGATGTTTTCTGCTGTGATGCCCATATGATAATCGTTAAAGGCATCAGTTAAAGCATCTTTAATCATATGATCTTGCAATTCCACATGACCCATTTTGCTACCCCAACGGTTTTGCATCGCAAGATAAGGTGCATTTGACATACTTTCTGATCCGCCACAAAGTATAACCTCTGCTCCGCCACTGCTAATAATTTGCGCTGCTAAACTAACTGCTCTAAGACCAGAACCACAGAGAATATTGAGCGACATGGCAGGTGTTTCAACAGGTAGTCCCGCTTTAATAGCAATTTGCCTTGCGACGTTTTGTCCTTGTCCAGCACTTAAAATATTGCCGATGATGACTTCATCAATTTCTGTTTCAGATATTTTTGCGCGCTTAACGGCTTCTTTTGCAGCAACCACACCTAAATCAACTACTGAAAGTGCTTTTAAAGCACCTCCAAATGAACCAACAGGTGTTCGTACAGCAGAAACAATGGCAACTTCTCTCATTTCATGCCTCCTATAATCTCAATCCGCCGTTGACAGATAAGTTGTGACCCGTGATAAACGAAGACTCGTCACTTGCTAAGAACAATACTGCATTAGCAATTTCTTGTGGTTCGCCAAGTCTACCGAGCATCGTTTTTTCTCTGATAGGATCTAGGACCTTATCTGGAACTGTCATCATCATTTCAGTATTGACATATCCAGGCGCAATACTATTCACACGAACAGCTGCACCCCTTCTTGAAAATTCTTTAGCCCATGTTTTCATAAGACCGATGACGCCTGCTTTCGTTGCTGCATAATTAGATTGACCGACGTTGCCATATTCTCCAACAACAGATGCGATGTTGATAATGCTGCCTTTTCCTTGTTCCATCATGACTGGCCCAATAAATTGAGCCATGTTAAACACGCCTTTTAAATTAACATTGATTACAGCATCCCACATGTCTTCAGTCATCTTGTGAATCAAGGCATCTCTTGTAATGCCTGCATTGTTTACGAGAATATCAATCTTACCGTATTCTTTTATCATCACTTCGACGAACACTTCAATAGCCGCACGATCCGTTACATTTAGTGCATACCCTTTAATATTGTCTTGATCAAATACTGCGGCATTCATGTCTACTGCGATAACCTTCGCGCCTTCTCTTGCAAACGTCTCGCAAATTGATTTTCCAATTCCTTGTGCGCCGCCAGTTACGACAGCCACTTTACCATTTAATCTCATAGTGTCACTCCTTATATCTGTAAGTCCATCTTCTCTTCTCTAAATATTCGCGCGTCCATGAGCTTGAGAGACTCAGCAATTGCTGGTCTAAAAGCCATCTGACCGATGATATCCCTCTCTAAATCAATACCAGGTGCAATTTCTGTTAGGGTAAGACCTTTTTCTGTAATTTCGAATACAGCACGTTCTGTCACGTATATGACGGGTTGTGAGGTTTCATAGGCATAATCTCCTGAAAATGTAACTTGCTCAACATCATTCAAGAATTTTTTTGAACTGCCTTCTTTTATAATCTTCAACATCCCATCTTCAATGTCAACTTCTAAGCCGCCAGCAGTAAACGTACCACAATAGACGACCTTTTTCGCATTCTGGGAGATGTTGATGAAACCACCACATCCAGGTACTTTTGGTCCGAACTTGGATACGTTGACATTGCCTCTAGCATCGCATTGCGCCAACCCAAGGAATGCAACATCGAGTCCCCCGCCATCATAAAAGTCAAATTGGTAAGGTTGGTCGATAATCATATCCGGGTTTGTCGCAGCGCCAAAACTTTGACCACCTGCTGGAACGCCACCGATTGTACCCGCTTCAGTCGTAAGTATGAGGCCTTCGATACCCTCTTCATTTGCGACGATTGAGACACCCTCTGGCATGCCTATCCCTAAATTGGTAATAGCGTGTGGTTTGAGCTCCATAGCAGCACGTCTCGCAATGAGTTTTCTTTCAGAAAGCTCAAGCGGTAAAATGCTTTTGACTGGAACCCTGATTTCTTGACTGTAAGATGGGTTATATTGTTCCGCAAATGTTTGCATGTGATCTTCTGGTTTTGCTTCGACGATTGCATCCACGTAAATTCCAGGGATTTTTACCATCTTGTAGTTGAGTGTTCCCTCTGCGACCACTTTTTCTACTTGAAGGATGACGATACCGCCAGAATTTTTAGCCGCCTGTGCAATTGAGAGCATCTCTAAGCTGAGTGCCTCTTTCTCGAAAGTACAATTGCCAGAAGAATCTGCATATGTGCCCCTTATAAATGCGACATTTATTGGAAATGTCTTGTAATATAACCATTCTTCACCACCAAGTGTGACGAGTTCTACCAAGTCTTCTTTCGCTGACTTGTTGATTTTTCCACCTTCGAGCCTCGGATCGACAAAGGTTTTTAGGCCAACTTTTGTTATGACACCTGGCTTTTTACCTGCAATCTCTCTAAACAAATGAGAGATGACGCCTTGTGGGAAATTGTATGCTTCAAGTTTTTCATCTAGTGCTAGCTTTCCAAGTTTCGGAGCAAGTCCCCAGTGTCCACCTACAACTCTTTTAACAATCCCTTCTTGTCCAAAATGATTCAGACCTCTATTTTTACCATCACCTTGTCCTGCTGCATACACGAGTGTCAAGTCCCTTGGGTGACCCGCTTGTGTATAGCTTTCTTCAACCCCTCTGCTCAAAGCTTCTGGATGCATATTGCCGACAAAACCACCGCATGCTATGGTGCTTCCATCTTTAATTAGTCCTATTGCCGCTTCGAGTGTCATCACCTTGTTCATGATCTACCCTCCAAATTTCGATAACAGTGCCATCTGTTATCATCTATTTAAATCCCGACTTTATTTTCTACTTTTAGAAGAATGAGCAAGTTCAGCAGTCGCCAAACCTGCCCTGTTCATTTTAATAATGCAATTAAACGATACCAAATACCAGGTAAGCAAGGCACACGACAACAACTGTGATCATCGGAATGACAACTGTCAACATCGCAATGTCAAGGTAAGATTGCTTATGGTTTAATTTACACACAGATAAAAGGGTGATTACAGCGCCACAATGTGGTAATGAGTCAAGACCACCAGCGGCGATTAGCATGATTCTATGAAGCGCACGTGGATCGATGTTCATCGCTAAAAATTCAGGTGCTAAAACTTCAAGTGCGATTGCCGTACCACCTGAAGAAGAACCAACGATACCCGCTAAAAGCGTTGTAGAGAAAGCGACTTTGAAAACAGATGGTATTGCCATTGCGACAATTGCACCTTTAACAGTTGCAAATGCAGCAAGTGCTTTAATAACGCCGCCGTAACCAACTTCAGAACCCGTATTGAAGATCGGTAATAATGAACCAACTGCACCTTCAAAAATAACTTGATTTGTGTTTTTGAGGTATTTTCTCAAAACGACAAGTACAAATACGATGGCTACTGAAAGGCCAACGATTACTGCCCAAGTGCCGTCGATTGTCGCTTTTTCATCATAAGCTGTATATTTTGCTAATACTGAAGGAATTTTAAAGTACCAGTTTGTTAAAACGTAGTTCACGATAAATACGATGATAATCGGAGCAATAGAAAGCCCGAAGCTAGGCAAGTTTTCAAAGCTTGTATTCAAGCCTTCATTTTCATGCTCGCCGTATCCTTCACCTTGTGAGGTGAGTTTTTTAGCGCGTCTGTTTAACCACCACAAACCGCCAAAGAACATACATGCACTACCGATGATACCAAGCCAAAATCCTGCGTAGATATCCGTACCGAAGTATTTTGTAGGCATTGTATTGAGATACTGTGGTGAACCTGGCATCGCTGTCATCGTAAATGTAAATGCGCCAAGTGCGATTGCTGCTGGTAGCAGACGTTTTGGAATATTTGCGTCTCTGTAAAGCATTGCACCGATAGGATAGATTGCAAATACAACGACGAAAAGTGATACGCCACCGTATGTCAGTAAACTCGTCGCAACGATAACTGCCGCAATCGCATGCTTTTTACCAAATTTTTCTGAAATAAAGTGTGCAATAGAAGTTGCAGCGCCTGTAACGCCCATCAATTTACCAAATACAGCACCTGCCAAGAACACTGGAAAATACGATTTGATATATCCTGCTGCTGCTGGCATAAATACGCTAGATAGTGCATAGAGTGCCGGTATTTCCCCAGACATCATCGCCGCAAGCATCGCCAAAAGCGGTGCGAGTACGAGTACAGTAATGCCGCGGTAAGCCAAGTACATAAGTGCGAATAGTGTGAAAATAATTGCCAATACACCTAACATTTGTTTGTCCCCCTAACTTAATAATTTAATTAGTTCATAAAGTGCAGAAAAAAGTATCACTGCGTTGATTCCTAGAAGCACATATAGAATGCCGTTTGTGAAGACTCTGTTTTTCTTGAGCATTTCAATATGCTTAGAATGAAACTTCTTTGAAGCCGCCTTATTGTTAGAATCGTCAATCATAGTCTTGATAAAAGTACTCATTATGACGACCGCCGCCCCTAAGCTAATCAAATAGAGAAATCCCAGTGGAATCGAAAAGATGCCTTCCAAGATAGAAACAATTGAGGTAACCACAATTGCCATTACAAAATATTGCTCATGTTTCAAATAACGAAAATCGATCACATATACCTCTGAGAGTACCATGCGGATGAACACCAATGCCAGATGTACATACTTGTAGTTTTGTGGGTAATAGATCTGTTGAGCAATGACAAATAAAAGCAATAACTGATAAATCGCATTGAAATACCTTGGGTTCCTTAGTGTCTTAATCATAAAACCATCCTTTCTAAACGTCGTAACACTTTCATCATATTTATATGCAAAACCCGTGCCAACTTCTTGAGTATCTGTTTGTCATCTCTATTCGTTATAAAAATCGCATAATTACATGAAGCAATTGCAAAATCATTTCTTCTCATATCAAAATGGCATAAAAGGGAGTATTGTACTTTTGGAGTAACCAACGACAAAAAAGCAACAATGTAATGATAAAAAGAAAACAAGTGTAATCAAAAGATTACACTTGTTTTGCCAAATAATAGTTGTTGTAAATATTTGTTTACACAATAACCGTTTTATTGAAAGTTGTAATCGTTTCATTACACATTCAAAACTTATATGTGTGGATTTCATTATTTTATTTTATTTTATTTTATTTCATACCAAATTTTTCAAGTTTTTTATGAAGCGCCATTCTTGAAATACCTAAATCGGCAGCGGTTTTAGTCTTGTTACCACTAAATGAGATTAAACGCTCTAGGATGATTTTTTTCTCTGAATTGTCAACGAGTGCCTTTAAAGGTTCACCCGTCGAAGCTGTTTTTCCATTGTTTATATGTGTTGGAAGATGCCATAATTGGATAAATTCTTCTCCTTCAATGATATTATAGGCACGCTCTATAACATTTTTAAGTTCCCTGATATTGCCCTTCCAGTCATAACTAGAAAGTTGCATCTGGGCTTTTTCAGACAATCCACGTACATTGCCGTGATTTTCACGGTTGAGAAAGTCTATAAAGTGTTTGGAAAGCAGAATGACATCTTCTTTTCTCTCTCTCAGCGGGGGCACAGTGAGGTTAATGACATTTAATCGGTAGTAAAGGTCTTCTCGAAAAGTTTTCTCATCCACCATAACTTTTAAATTGCGATTTGTAGCAGCGATAATTCTGACATCAATCTGCTTAGGCGAGTTTGAACCAACGCGTTCAACTTCACCTTCTTGCAGTACTCTGAGAATTTTTGCTTGCATTTGTAGTGGCATATCTCCTATTTCGTCTAAAAATATAGTACCCTGGTCAGCTAACTCAAACTTTCCAATGCGCCCGTTTTTATCTGCTCCCGTAAAAGAACCTTTTTCATAGCCAAAAAGCTCAGATTCCAACAAGTTTTCAGGAATTGCTGCGCAATTAACTTTGACAAATGGCATGTCACGTCTGTGACTCGACAAGTGAATGGCATGAGCGAATAGTTCTTTACCTGTACCACTTTCACCTTGTATGAGAACACTTGATTTGGAATGGGTTAGTTTATTGACATACCCCTTAAGCTTGACGATTTCTTCATTATTAGTGATGATTTGGTCCAAACTGTATTTTGCCTTATGCAAACTACTTATTTCAGACTTTAAGCTCTTGATTTCTTTTTCGATTCTAGTAAATTTTTTGTTTATATTTTGAAGTTCTGAGACATTTCTAAAAATGACTTTTCCGATGGCACCTGCAATATTTCCATCGACGTAATAAGGCATACGCGTTGCAACCATATAGTCACCTCGAATTTCTTGAAAATCATTAACTTCGGGGACTCCTGTCTGTGCAACAATATGCATACGTGTATTTTCAATCACTTCAGTAACATGTTTACCAATCACATCAACGAGTTCGATATTCAAGAACTTCTTGTATGCCTCTGAAATCATAGTGATATACCCTTTTGCATCGACGACAAGGATACCATCATATGCGAGTTCAAGGATAGTTTTGAGTATTGACATTTCATTTCGATCCGCTTCAATACGGTTGCTCAATTGCTCTAGCCTTGTGACATCATCGAAAATGGATACCGCACCGACAATCTCACCTTCAGCGTATAACGGCACCCTAGATGCAATACAGTTCTTATCGTGGATTCTTAGTTTGATTGTTCTTTGAGTCTCACCTGTGATGATCGTTTGAGTCAGTTTGGATTCAGGATATACATCTTGCATATGTCGACCAATGGCATATTCTGCCGTGACACCTAGTAATTCAAGTGCGCGCGCATTGACGTTGTTAACGATACCCTCTCGATCGATAACGACGATTGCATTTGTTAACTCTTCTATGACTGTTTGATTTTCTCTAAGACAATTAAATACACTTTCCAAAAACCTCACATCCTTTTCGTTTAAAAAAATTGCATAACTTGGGTTTAATAATATTTCTCACATAAATAAAGATGTAAACAAGACGTTATCTCCATGTGAAACTCTGATTTTGTGACTTATTAGGTCATTATGCAATTCCCATATTTGATACTATTATTACTATGCAAAATCGATACCAACTATTTCATTTTAAATGTCACCGGACAGTGATCGCTCCCCATAATTTGAGGTTCAATGCTTGCGCCTTCAAATTTAGGAATCAAGGCTTCCGATGCAAGAAAATAATCAATTCTCCAACCGACGTTTTTTTCTCTCGCTGTTCCGAAATAAGACCACCACGTATACGCATCTTTGCGGTCAGGATAAAAATATCTGAAGGTATCGACAAATCCAGATTCCAAGAGAACTGTCATCTTATCCCGCTCTTCGATTGTAAAACCTGCACTTCTTAGATTGGTTTTCGGGTTTTTAATATCTATTTCTTTATGTGCGACATTTAAATCCCCACAGACGATCACTGGCTTGCTAAGTTCTAGTTGCTTTAAATACGCTTTAAAATCATCCTCCCACACCATCCTATAAGGCAATCTTTCAAGCGCGCCTTTAGAATTCGGCGTATAGACAGTGACTAAATAAAAATCATCATATTCAAGAGTGATAACACGCCCTTCTTGATCATGTTCTTCGATTCCAATGCCATTTGTATGACTAATTGGCAAATGCTTGGTGAAAATTGCTGTACCTGAGTATCCTTTTTTGACGGCATAATTCCAAAATTGGTGATAGTTAACTAAATCTAGTTCAAGCTGACCTTCTGAACATTTAACTTCCTGAAGACAAAAAAAATCGGCATCCACCTCATTAAAATAATCCAAAAAACCCTTTTTTAAACAGGCTCTAATACCATTGACATTCCAATTTACAAATTTCATACGCCCTCCAAAATTTTATATTTACTTATTATAACAAATAACCATCGAAATTGCATAAATTACCTAGTAAGTTTCAAAATCAATTGTCCATATGGCAGCAATGGCTTGTTTACAAATATAGTTTTGCGATTTCCTCAACTATCTAGACATAAAGAATCCGAGAACCAATAAATATTAAAAAGCCCAGAAAAATCTTTCGAAATTCCTGAGCTTTCATTATTTTTCGAATTATATTGTCCCCTATAAACGGGATTCGACAACTTCCCAATCGACAACGCTCCAAAATGCTTCAATGTAGTCTGCACGTCTATTTTGATAGTTCAGATAATACGCATGCTCCCAAACATCAAGACCTAATAGTTCTTTTAATCCATCTGAGATTGGTGCATCCTGATTTGGTGTACTGACGATTTTAAGGCTGTCACCGTCTAAAACCAGCCAAGCCCAACCGCTACCGAAACGTTTAAGCGCGGCTTCTTTGAATGCATCTCTGAATGCATGAACGGAGCCAAAAGTTGCCTCCAGTCTGCCTTTAAAAGCGTCACTCATCGGTTTACCACCTGGTGCCAAACTTTCCCAAAAGAGTGTGTGATTGTAGTGTCCACCTCCGTTGTTTCTGACAGCAGGTCTAATGCCTTCAGGTAATTTATCTAAATTTTCAAGAATATCTTCAATTGACCACGTATCGAATTCTGAAAGACCTTCTAACGCGTTGTTTAAGTTCGTAATATATGTGCCGTGATGTTTTTGATGGTGAATTTCCATAGTCTTTTGATCGATAGCTGGTTCAAGAGCATTTGTGGCAAATTTAAGTTCTGGTAATGTATATTTCATAATAGCCTCCTAATCATTTATGCATTCCATTCGGAATAATATTCGTTATACGAAATATATATCCCCAATGATTAGGTGATAATCATTATCATTTATATTGTAATACAATTGTAACATTACTCGCTGATTTGCGTTTGATTTTTACCCATGTGTTTAGCTTCGTAAAGTGCTAAGTCGGCTTTCTTTACCCAACTATCCATATGTTCATCTTTTGTAGGCACGAAGTACGCGACACCGATGCTGATCGTTATTTTTGATGTCGTAACTGGATCGACTAGAATTTCTATCGATTCAATTTCACACCTTATTAGTTCACAAAGATTCAGCAACTCTTGTTTAGAATAACCTTGTAGTACCGCTGAAAACTCTTCTCCCCCGAAACGTGCAACTAAATCTTTTTTTGATGTAATGACAGCTGAGAGTCTTGCACCTACTTGGCGCAAACAGTCATCACCGGCTAGATGACCGAACGTATCATTAAATGCTTTAAAATCATCAAGGTCCATTATGACGATGGCCATGTGTCGATTTTGATTTAAATTTTCCTCATGAGCATCATGGTAAAAAGCATCGAACTTTCGTCTATTTGGAAGGCCAGTTAAACCATCGCTAAAAGAGAGTCGACTAAGGGATTCGTTGATTTCGTTTAAATCTCTGGTTCTTTCGGCAACTTGTTTTTCTAAGGTTGAAACGACATTGGTCAATTTGATAGCCATTTCATTGAACGATTGGCTAAGTTGTCCCAACTCATCTTTACGTCTCTCGTCACTGACGAACTCAAACTTTCCATCCGAAAGGCGTTTAGCTGCGTTATTAAGATTCAAAATTGGCTGAGTGATCCAATTTGAAAGTAGCCATGCAAAGATGATAAATATAAAAATACTTAAAAACACGACGATAAAAGTTTGTGACACGGCTAAATTCATATCAGCCAAAACATCATCTTTTGAAAGCATTACATAAACATTCCAATCAAGGTTGTTCAACTTAAAAGTATTTACCTTGATATAATAGTCTCTTCCTTCAATTGAAACATCATCATAAGAACCACTTTCGATCAATTTTGAAGCTTCACTAATTAACGGATTATGGCTTTCAATCGCTTTTACCAGTTTTGATTCCCCAGAAACCATTTCGAAAATATCATCTGAAGATTTAGACGAGGCAACCATCTGCCCTTTTGAATCGGTTATGAAGACTATGCCATTCTCTCTAACTGGTAGTGTCGACAAAGTCTCTCCTAACCATGTCAAAAGATAATCGACACCAAAGACACATTCTAGTTTCCCATCAACAAAAACAGGATAACTCGCAGTTATCGTAGGCAATTTATAGATAAAGTGATTATAGACGTCACTAAAAACGGGGCCTACACTTTCGGAAGCTTTCACATACCAAGGTCTTTTTGTAGGATCAAAATTTTTAAACCTCTCCACTAAAGATTCGGAATTCCCGTTTTCATCTATTTGAAAATACTCTGAAGCGCCTTTTGTTGAAGAGTCATTTTTAACAACTTGAATCAAATCATCAACCGTTCGCCTTGCACCATAAAAGCGCTTGTCGGGCAGTCCCACAAAGGACATCGTCACTTTTGGATAGACAGAAATAACACTTGAAAAATACCGTTCTCTTTGGTCGGCATCCTCCAGATTTAACATTCCGATTTTATAGGTTTTCACGTTTAATGCATTGAGTTGAACCGCTTCATCAAGATTGTGGTTTAGGAGTTCATCAACTTGTACGGACACTTGATCACTCATTGTTTCAACGGTAAGATCGGATATATGGTTTGTTCCATTGAGTATCAGAATGGTTAAAATAGCCAATATAATCAAAAGTGGCACAATAAACGGAACGATAAAAGTCACTCGAATTGACTTATACTTATCCCATTTAAGAAGTTTAGTAAGTTGCATCCAATCCCTCCTACTTTACAACCAGCGTTTTAGACTCTATTTTTCAATCGAGAGCTATCCGCATCTCTTGCAAACAATATACCCGATGCCATAGAAGTAAGTGGTACAGTCAACAAGATACCCAAACTGCCAATGAGTGCCTGCATGATTTCTATGACGACCATCTCACGATTTAGAAGATCTAACATCGACGGATTATATGTGATGAGTAGCAGGACGATGGATAACGAACTACCAATATAGGCGAGAATCAATGTGTTCGCCATAGTACCTATAGTATCTCTGCCAATTGTCATGCCTGAACTCACAATTTGACTAAATGAATTTGCAGCATATTTTTCCTTGATTTCATAAAGAGCAGCTGCTATTGACATAGAAACATCTAGTAAGGCACCCATACAACCGATTACGATTGCACCGAAAAAGATACCTTTCAAATCAATTGGATGATCTGGATTCATTAACAACAAATAGATTGAATCTTCGTCTACAACGCCAGTAAGTTTTAAAAAGTGATCTGTTACTAGTACCAGTATCGCTGAAAAACCAATACCAAAAAAACATCCAATACTAGCCGCGAGCGTTTTCATATTGACGCCACTAACAATTGTGAGTGACATTATCGTGACAAATAAACATATAATCATCGTCCAAAGGTAAACATTATATCCTGATAAGATAGCAGGAATGAAGACAAGAAATATTGCCAATACAGTGAACGTCATCGACAAGAGTGTTTGCAACCCTTTCAATCTTCCAAGTATTAGTAGCAGCACAGCAAATATGATGCCAAGTACAATCAAACCATCTGTACGCATATATTCTCCATATACCCAATCTGCATTATATTGATCACTTGGCATTTGATACATAATGATTTTATCCCCTGTTGCAACTTCTTTGGGTGTCACTTTGAAGTAACTGTTGATGTTTTGTACCCCATCGATTGTGATGCCTTTGTCGACACCAGAAAGTATTTCAGCCTTGAAGAGAACATCTTTGATAAGTACTGATGTTGCATCACCTACCGACTCTGTCTGCTCAACTACCTCTATAATTTCAGTTATCTTAGCTTTTTCTACACGCATTTTGTCCGTACTATTAAATGCAGTCATATCTTTGCTAGCGATTTGATTGCCAAAATATATAAATAGTATCGACAAAACGATTGTAGCAAAATATATTAAGCCCGTGTATTTATTTTTGTTCTTGTGTCTACCTTTTACAATAATCTTAGCCATATGCCATCCTTTTGTCTTATCATTAAAAGCGCAAAAGCCACTAAGCTTTTGCGCCTCATACTTATAATCTAAATTTCTTTATATCTTCTTTTAACCGTTCAATATCTCGTAAGAAATCTTCAATGTCGTGCTCATGTTCAAGTTCATCATTTAATATCGTAATCGCCATGTTATAGGTTGAATGATCTTTGCCGTTTGTATAGTCCGCGATGCTTTCATATCGTTGAATCGCACACCGTTCACCGTTTAGATTTTGTTTCAGTATTTCTTCAATATAGGGATCAACAGGTGCTTCATATGGGCATTTCGCATATTTTGTCCACTCAGCAGGATCTAAAATCGGCGTGCCTCCAAGTTGTAGAATTCTACCGATGACAAGTGTGGCATGTCCAAGTTCTTGAGTGGCATGGAGTAATAGTTCGGGTTCAACTTCGCTTCGCATCGGCCCTTCCATAACTCTTGCGCCAACCCAATATTGATAGTATGCTAACCATTCTTCAGCAAGTGCCTCATTGAGCATCTGGATTAACTTTTTAACATCCAAATTTGCTATTTCTATTGCTTTCTTTCCCATATTATCCTCCTTAAATTGATTATTATGTAATTTCCTTGTTATTATGAATTATACCTTTTATTTTCTAATTGGTAAAGAAACACTCTGATATCACTTTACAATATTTGCAAATAAAATAATTCCTATTCCAATCTTACAATTTCTTGCATTTTAAAAATGATTACATATTTTGTTTTACGATTGATATATAATATTTAACACGGGATTACATCTACCTGAGGTTAAAGTCCCGACCTATAAGCACTTTGGACTAAAACAGTTCCATATACATCAAATGAATACTTAATGAGGAGTGGCCGTCTATGTCCAATCACAGGGTAATTATAATTGCTCAAGATTTCAATTATTTCGACCCGCTACGAGAATTTTTAACGATGCATGATATTGATTACCAGAGTTATGAATCATTCAACCACTATATCATGGAACATGACAGCCGCAATCACGTTCTAATTGCCAATGCCCTAGATATCAACTCGAATTTTGCTATGGGAACAAATGAAGGCGAAAGATTCAATCGGAAATCACTAAATTGTACATACCTCATTGCCTACGAACATAGCAATTGTGCCGAAACCTTAAAAGAATCACTACTTAGCGGTGCCGACGACTATCTTTCCTTCCCATTTGACCCAGAACTCACGTGTTTAAAGATTGCTGCACAAAACAGACACATGAATTTTCTAGAAACACTTTATCAAAACGATCAAACGGCAATCGTGTACAAAAACCTAACCATAGATCCATTTTCTAAACAGATTTATCTCATGACCAAGCGGCTTGATTTGACACATTCTGAGTTCAATATCCTCTATACACTTGCAAAGAGTCCCAACGACGTATTTAACATGGAATACTTGTTTCAAATGATTACGGGGCAAAAGAGTTTGGGTGATTACAATGCACTCATGACGCATGTCAGCAGACTTCGCAAAAAAATGGCCCAAATCGATTCAACCCATCACTATATCTTGACCGTTAGAAACAAAGGGTATAAATTTAATGCGCATATCGCAGAATATAGTCGATAATTTAGAAACAAAAAGGACGCTCCGTAAGGATTGTCCTTTTTTGTTTGTCCATTTTTATTTGTCCTTTACTTTATCCAGTTTTCAATACCGGTTATATTATTTAAGCGGCAATGTAATCGTAAAAACCGAGCCTTTACCTACTACCGATTCTACTTTGACAATGCCATGCATCGCTGTTAAATTTTCCTTTACGACATATAAACCTATACCTTCCCCTGGCGCATCTGCCATAGGATCCGTTCTATAATACGCTTGAAATATTTTCTCGATTTCTTTACCCTCTATACCGATGCCCGTATCTTGAACGGTCAAAATTATTTGATCTGATTTCGTCTTATATGAGATCATCACTTGACCATTCGATTTTGTATATTTATAGGCATTCGTTAGAAGATTATAGATGATTTGGCTAAATAAGTCTTTATCCGTTTCAATAAACACCTTTTCATTTGATAGAATTTCAAGCCTGAGATGTTTTTTGTCAAATTGCGTTTTTAAGCCTCTTACGATTTGTTTTAAAACTTGATACAGCTCAAATGTTTCAATATTCAAAGGTTCAGTTTCTTTTCCAGCATCAATTAGGCTGCTCATGTTTGAAACCATCTGATTAAGTGCATCGATTTGTGCATGACAAACACTCTTTTCTTCTTCATTAAAATTGATCAATCCGTCTTCTAGAGCTTCTAAATGAAACTTTAAGATTGTGAGTGGCGTTTTTGCATGATGCACCATTTGATCAATTAACACCTTTCTACTTTTCTGTTTTAGCTTCAGCCTAGTATTAAGTTCTTCAAGTGACATTCTAATTTGATTGATTTCCTTGATATAATGCATCTTGTATGAAAAATTTCCACCTAACTCAATAGCATTTGCCGATTCTGCGGTTTCTTTGAGTGCTTTGCTCATGCGATTACTTACAAAAAGGCCGATCGCAAATGCGAGCATCAAGGCAAGCACCGTTGAAATCAAGCTGTTTTTCAAGAGTTCTGACTTAAATAACTGGGCGACTAGGGAGTTTTCTGTTGAACTTTGACGCGTGATATTTAAAATTCCAATCCGTTCACCTTGATTGATGACATCAAATTGATCAACCGTTTCACGAAACTCTGTATTATTAAACATCATCCCTCTACCCATCATCGCATTACTTGGATAGCTAGAATCATTAACATCGACGATCAGTTCCCCGGTTGGTTTATAGAGTTTGATTTGCACCACTGGATCATCCAGATGCGTTTCAAGCTCTATGGCCATTTGCTCATATGAAACAGGATTGTTTAGCAGTGATTTCTTGGTGTATTCGACAATTTGTGTGACGTGATTTTCATAGCTCGTTGTTAGATAATCCACAAAATAATTATCAGTCAAAGAAGATAAGATAATAGCATTGACCCCAACTGAAATAACAGCGACCAACGTTAAAATTGTCAACCAGATTTTTCGCATCGTCATTTGATGTCACCTCCAAACACATAACCAGCGCCATATTTAGAGATGAGGACTTTGGGGTTTTTGGGATCGTCCTCAATTTTGAGGCGCAAGCGTTTTATGTAACTGTCAATATTGCGATCAAAGCCTTCATAATCATCGCCGAAAGATTGACTGATAAGCTGCTCACGCGTGAGAACATTTCCCTTGTTCTTCATGAAGGTTTGAAGTAGATGAAATTCAGTGGTGGTGATGTCAATTTCAACATGATCTTTTGTGAGTCTCATACCATTTGAATATAGTTTAAAAGACCCTACCTGAAAGATAGTGTCTTCATTTTCACTGTATATACGCCTGAATATCACTTTGATACGCCGCATAAGTTCTCTCGGGCTAAAGGGTTTTACAACATAATCATCCACACCCAAATCAAAGCCTTTCAAACGATCTATTTCATCTTGCCTTGCTGTGAGCATAATTACTGGGACATTAGACGTTTTTCTAATCTCAGTTAGGACATCAAATCCATCGATGCCCGGCATCATCACATCAAGTAATACGAGGTGAAACGATTTTTTTGAAAATAAGTCTAGAGCGATAAAGCCGTTTTCGGCGACGTCAAAATCATAGTCTTCCTTTTCAAGATATTTTGTCACAATATTGCTGATTTCCTTTTGGTCTTCAACAACTAAGATGTTATACCCCATCGATTCACCTCGTTATGATTATTGTAATAAGCCACTACAGTTATGAAGCCATACTTCACTCGTCAAAGAATCGACACTCAATCTACCGACTGTTTTGTCTGCCGATTCAATAAAAAACGTATAATAGTTGCCAGTTGCGATTCCTTCGTTATCTAGAGTATATTCTGAAGACAGTTCTTTTTCAAGATAAGCATTTCCGATCACATAGGCTTCGTCTAAAGAAATGGCGTTTTCAGAAAGTACGCCGGCATTTGTTCCGTCATAATTTAACGGATTATTGATACATGCGGGGTTAATTGCATTGCCACTACCCATCATGCCACCTCTACCTGCAAAGTTACCGTTCATCATGTTGCCACGACCCGCATAATTGCCATTCATCATGCCACCATAATTAGAATAGTTCCCATACATCATACCGCCATTTTGATAATTTGAGCCATTTTGATAGTTTCTGACTGCTGCAAAACTAGATAGTGACATCATGCCAACCAATAAGCTCAAAACTAAAACAATTATTAATCCTCTTTTCATCTGATTACCTTCTTTCTAATATATTTTTTTTGTTTTGGTACTCTTCTTCCGTGATTTCGCCTTTTGCAAACTTTTCTTTCAATATCGCAAGTGCATTTGAATCGTCAAATCTTGTTTCGATGGATTTTGGATCTCCAGATTTAGATTTGTTTGATTTCAATAAAAAATAAACGAGTACTGCAATAAGTATCACAACACCGATCATCATCAATGGTCCGAAAATGCCACAAGATTCTGTGCCAAAATAACCTCTTCCATACATCATAGTCTTACCTCCTTTTTTATCTTTGTTACCCTTATTATAGTGGCAGAATATGGCACAAATATGACAATTGACTATGGAAATTTCATAATTACCGCATTTCCATAAAAAAAAATGTGTCATAAAAGCACACATTTTCTTTTCTATATTCCACTATTTTTTCCAAGTTTCGAAATAAATCGAACTTGCCTCTAAAAACGAACCTTTGATTGTCACATATAAATCATCTTCACTTTTATCCGTTTCAAGTATAGGGATTGGATTGCAACCGCCTTTTATGATTTCAATGTCATCTACGCCAAATATATTGCCACAATTTTGGCACACTAATGTTTCTCCAACTTGCTCGTAATAACCCCTACCAGAATCATAACATACTTGACATGTATTTAACGCGGTTCTTATACTGCCATCGCTTGCTTTTATCGCGATAATTTCCATATAGTTACTCGCGTCTTCATATGGAAAGAAACTCGCTTTTTCTGTGATATCCGCTTTAGTAAATTTTATATCCTTGCCCACGATCTCAAAAGTTGTATTGCCATTAGCCGTGTTCGTTTTGTCCTCTGAATCTGCGGCTTTATTTGCTGCGCTTAATCCAACATAGCCAGCAATTAAAAGGACACATGCAATCGCCATGATTAAAATTTTTTTTGATTTCGACATTATAGATTCTCCTTCTTATGCTTTTTTGTCAGTGTATCATTTAAATGTGGAGAAAATATGAGTATGCATTCAAAAAAACGAAACCTAAAAAAACATCTCAAAAGCATAATGCTCTTGAGATGTTTTATAGTTTTTAGACTAATACTGTAGCTAGGATTAATTGATAGCCGTTACATCGTAGCCAGCATCTTCAACTGCTTCTTTAAGCACGTCGTCGCCAACTTCACCGACGATTTCTAAAGTCGCTTTTTTTGCTTCTAGATCGACAGTTACATTGTCAACGCCTTCAATATCGCCTAAAGCTTTTTCTACTCTCATCTTACAGTGGTTACAAGACATACCCTCGATCATCATTTCTTTTTTCATATTGCCTCCAATTAATGAGATAAATTCTCATTTGTTCTATATATCTATTTTACAACGATATTATATATTTTTCCAGCGACAAAAATTTCTTTTACAATTGTTTTACCTTCTAGGAACATTTTGATTTTTTCGTCTGCCATGGCAAGTGCCTTGGCAACCTCTACCGTTGCATCGATCGGAAGTGAAATTAAACCTCTCACTTTGCCATTGACTTGAACCGCAAGTTCGATTACATCGTCGACGACTTTGTTAGGATCGTATTTTGGCCACGTTTGCTCAGTAATCATGCCACCAAAGCCCATGATCGACCAAAGTTCTTCAGATACGTGTGGCGCAACTGGGTTTAAAAGTAAAAGTAATGTTTTATATTCTGCGCGATTGACTGTGCCAACGCGTCTGAAATCGTTGATTAATCCCATCATAGCAGCAATAGCTGTATTGAATTTTAACGTCTCATAATCTTCAGATACTTTTTTGATCGTCTTGTTCATAAGGATTTCAAGTTCAGGAGAGAACGCATCGCCCTCTACAACTGACTCCGCTTGATTCCAGATGCGGTCTAGGAATCTTCTGCATCCTTTAACGCTGTTGTCAGACCACGGTACGCTCTTCTCAAAATCGCCGATGAACATTTCGTAAAGTCTCAAAGTATCCGCACCCGATTCATTAATGATATCGTCAGGATTAACGACATTGCCTCTGGATTTAGACATCTTCTCGTTATTTTCACCCATGATCATGCCGTGTGATGTTCGCTTGCTGTATGGCTCTTTTGTGTTTACCACCCCGATATCAAACAAGAATTTGTGCCAGAATCTCGAGTAAAGAAGGTGAAGTGTCGTATGCTCCATACCGCCATTGTACCAGTCAACTGGCATCCAATAGTTAAGGGCATCCATGCTTGCAAATTCTTTATCGTTGTCTGGGTCGCAATATCTTAAGAAATACCAGCTTGATCCAGCCCATTGAGGCATCGTATCGGTTTCACGATGTGCGTGACCCCCGCATTTTGGACAAGTCGTTTCAATCCAATCCGTCATCGTCGAAAGTGGGGATTCTCCAGTATCGGTCGGTTCATAACTTTCCACATCTGGTAATGTTAATGGGAGTTCAGATTCTGGGAGCGCCACCCAACCACAATCTGGACAGCTTACAAGTGGTATTGGTTCGCCCCAATATCTTTGTCTTGAAAATACCCAGTCGCGTAGTTTAAAGTTGACTTTGCTCGTCCCAATACCTTTTCCTTCTAAGAATTTGGCAATCGCCTCTTTCGCTTCAGGCACTTTAAGGCCATTGATGACCGGAGAATTAACTAAGATGCCATTTTCATTGTCTGTATAAGCGCCTTCCTCGACATTTCCACCAGATACGACTTCTATGATTGGCAAATTGAATGCTTTTGCAAATTCCCAGTCTCTTGTGTCATGTCCTGGTACGGCCATGATTGCGCCAGTGCCATATGTCATCAGCACATAGTCTGATATGAATATTTTTATTAATGCTTCTGATGCTGGATTTTTAGCTTGTATACCCTTGATCTCAACACCTGTCTTATCTTTGTTCATCTCAGTTCTTTCGAAGTCCGATTTGAGCTTTGTATCACTTCGATATTGTAACAGGTCATCGTAATTTTCGATGACAGCTTTACGTGCATCGATCATCGGATGATCCGGGCTGATAACCATGTAAGTTGCGCCATAGATTGTGTCAGGGCGCGTCGTATAGACTTTAAGGGCATCACCAGCCGTCGTTTGGAAGTCAACCTCCATACCGACTGATTTGCCAATCCAGTTCTTCTGTTGGCTTTTAACGCGTTCAATATAATCTAGATCGTCGAGATCATCTATCAGGCGATCGGCATATTCTGTGATTTTAAGCATCCACTGGGATTTTGCCTTTTTGACAACAGCGCCACCACAACGTTCGCAGACGCCGCCCACGACTTCTTCATTGGCGAGTCCAACTTTACAAGACGTACACCAGTTGATATCCATCTCTTTTTTATAGGCAAGTCCCTTTTCAAATAATTTTAAAAAGATCCACTGCGTCCATTTGTAATAGCTCGGATCTGTGGTGTTGATCTCTCTTGACCAGTCAAATGAAAGGCCCAAACTCTTAAGCTGCGCTTTAAATCTAGCGACGTTATCTTCAGTGACTTTATGTGGATGGATATGATTTTTGATGGCATAATTCTCAGTTGGAAGACCAAATGCGTCCCAACCCATTGTGTAAAGGACATTATAGCCTTCCATTCTTCGCTTTCTAGCCACGATGTCTAGAGCCGTATAAGGCCTAGGATGTCCAACATGTAAACCTTGTCCGGATGGATATGGGAATTCCACTAAAGGGTAGTATTTTGGTTTCGTATAATCGTTGTACGCTTTGAAGCTCTGTTTTTCGTCCCAGATATCCTGCCACTTTTTCTCGATCTCTTTGTGTTTATATTCTTGCATAGCCATTCCCCTTTCAAAAAATAATAAGGGCCCTTCGTTAGAGACGAAGGACCCGCGATACCACTCTATTTGATTGCACATGTGCAATCCACTCGATGCTTTAACGGCGCAAACCGGCCCATGCTAATGATAAGCATTCACAAGGGCAGCTCCAAGACGAGTTCAAACACTTGACGTACCATTTTTCACCAAACAATGGCTCTCTACTATCATCGCGTATCTTACTACTTCTCTTCATAGCTGAAATATACCTAATGTCAGTATTATAATACAGTCACAGGCTTTTTTCAACTGAAGAATTTCATAGGCTGCAACTTTTAGTTTTTCATATATTTATCGACAAAAATTAGAATTTCAGATTTACTTAGTTTTGAAGCATCAAGTAGCACCATCTCATCACCAGGTTCACCCATGAATGTCACAGGATCCATTTCTTCATATTCTGCGTCGATATCATTTAAAATACTTATTCTAACATCTTGTCCACTTGATCTGAATGGCACAACATCGTATCCTTTTGCCTTAAGCGCATCGGCCAATTCACCTAAACCTGTTTGAACTGCGATTTTCATAAGTGAAACCTCCTTTAAAATTATTTGTAGCCATTAATACCCAGACTACGCTTTAGTACCCCTTGTTAATTAGTTACCCTTTTTTTCTATGATTACACCTTTTCCTTTTCCTTTTACAATAAGTTTCTCTTTTTTTCTATCAATTTTTGACTCGAAGACGATATCGAAGTCATAATCCTCTGGGTAAAGGTCCTTACTGTCAATGTATGGCGAGAGACGCTTATGATTGACCATGATTTTCTTGCCTAGAACAAGCACACCAACTTCGCCCCTTCCGTTTTCTGATTCACAGACGATCCCGTTACGCTTCATCGTAGAAACATAGACGTTATCTCCCAATTTAAACTCAGAAACTTTCTTCGGCGTGAAAATGGATGGCCTTTCAAACACGTCATTACCTTCAAGGGTTATATTATTCTCACTTTCATCAGGTGCCGAAACAAGTGCTTGTTCATAGTGTTCACTAAACGATTCAAATGCTCTCTTTTCTTTATAGGCAATTTCGTGTGCCCTTGAAATGAGTGATTTTGACATGCCAATACGCAGGGCGATATGGAGGGCATTGCTCTCACCAGCCTTGCCAATCTCAAGTCGATACAGAGGCCTCAGGGACTTCAAATCAAACGCCATACTGCCGTTCACAAAATCTGGATGCTCTTTTGCAAACACTTTGATCTCATTGTAGTGCGTTGATGTCAATATAAAGGCTTTCTTTTCGTTCAACGTTTCGAGTACCGCAATACCTATACCAGTTCCTTCACTAGGATCAGTGCCCGCCCCAATTTCATCGAGAATTATTAACGATTTGGCATTTGCCGCTTCAATAATTCGGATGATGTTGCCGATGTGCGCAGAAAACGTACTGAGATTTTGCTGCACATTTTGTCCATCTCCAATATCGCATAATACTTTTTCGAAGATTGGAAGAATCGTCCCTGCCTCACACGGCACATGAAGACCCGCTTGCGTCATAAGACAAAATAGGCCAACGGTTTTCATCGTTACCGTTTTACCGCCTGTATTAGGTCCAGTAATCACCAAATTCCTGTTTTGAGCAGATAAGCTCAGAGACATTGGCACGGCATCAATGCCTAAAAGTGGGTGTCGACCATCCACGATTTTCAGATGATTGTCCAAAGACACTTCTGCTGCTTGAGCATCAAATTTTCTCGAGAGTTTTGCTTTTGCAAATAGAAAGTCATACGTTATCATCACTTCATAATTGAGGTGAAGTGCCACATAGTCCATAGCCACTCGGTTTGTAAGATCACTGAGTATGCGATAGATTTCGTTGTCGGCATCGATTTTTAATTGAGACAGTTCATCGGACAGCTTTCTTACTGCTGCTGGTTCCACAAATACAGTGCCACCACTTCTGGAACGGTCAAGCACCATACCGTCTATGTTTCGTTTGTGTTCGCTTTTAACAGGGATGACATAGCGTCCGTCTCTTTGGCTGATGATTGCATCTGTCAACATACCGCCATATTGGTTGCCCAAAAGATAGTCTTGAAGTTTTGATTTTATTTTATCTTCTACAAGATCAATTTTTCTTCGAAGTTTTGCCAAACTGACGCTAGCATTGTCATCAACTCTACTGGATACGATGCATCGGTTCAATTCTTCATGGAGTGCTTCAAGTGGCTCAATATTCATAGCATATCCAGAGACCTTAGGTGCAAGCGACACTCTGTCTAACATAAATCGCTTTAGTTTTGCTGTATCTTTGATGAAATTTGAGATTTGTTCAAGTTCCACTGGTCTCAAAATCTCATGTCTAGGTAGCTTTTCGAGTAAATTTTGAATGCCCACTAAACTGTGAAGCGGTACACTATTTGCACTATCTATAATTTTACGTGCTTCGCTCGTTTCATTGAGATGTCTATTGATTAAATAGTAGTCTGTGTAAATTTCCAGTTGTTCCATTTTTTCTTTAACGATTTCAGAAACCGCGTACCCTTTAAGTTGCATGATTATTTCGTCAAAATCCAGCATTTTGATTGATGTGCGTACGACGTTGTTCATTTCCATTGTTATTGCCATTTTCTTTTCTCCTTGTCATAAAAACTTTTGTCTTTAGTGTCAGAGTTTGATTCTTCACATCTGTTTCAGTATAAAATGACAGAGGAAATTGCCAGCAACAGCAACATCAAAAAACAAAAAAAGCAATAGACCCACTGTCTATCGCTCACTCGTTCAACCGCCAATGCATTTACTTCGCAAAGTCAGGTATGTGATCCGCAATTTTTATAATATCAGTGTTCCAAACCAAACTCGAGTATTTTTGAACGACAAATAAACCTCCAAAAGGTATTGGCTTTCAAAAATGCTCATCTTAAGTTATGCGTTTAGAACGACTCCACTCATATTATAACTCCTTCGTGCCTTACTATGGAAATTGCATAATTACCTTTTAAGTTGCAAAATTCTGTTTATCGAAATTGAAAATGGCTGAAACAAGCCGTTTTGATAAATGAAATTCATACAAATTGAAATTATGCAATTTTTTCACCAAACTACCAGTAATGCATCCACATACCAATATTTTAAACCTATTTGCGCCATCCTGCAATATTAACTTTTAATAAAAGTCAATTCTTGGTATAATTTAACAGACTAACATGGAAATTGGATTTATCAATTTCCTCAAACATTAATAAGGGGGTATCATGAGCAAACAACTATGGAAACCAGGCACTATGGTTTATCCCGTACCAGCTGTCATGGTCTCTTGTGGCACAATGGAAGTACCCAACATCATCACAATTGCATGGACTGGCACTGTTTGTACCGATCCTGCCATGACCTATATATCCATAAGAAAAGAGAGACATTCTTATGGGCTCATTAAAGATTCTGGCGAATTCGTCATCAATTTGACCACAAAAAATCTTGTAAAAGCAACCGATTTTTGCGGAGTCAAATCGGGTAGGGATTTTAACAAGTTTGAAACCCTAGGTCTTACACCCTCTCCAAGTACTTTTATCAAAGCACCTATGATAGAAGAATCACCTGTAAGCATCGAATGTCAAGTCACTCAGATTATTGAGCTCGGCTCCCATGACATGTTTTTGGCAAAAGTATTAGGGGTCACCGTCGATGGTACGCTCATCGATGAGACGGGGAAATTTCGACTGGATTTAGCGGAGCCGATTAGCTATGCCCATGGTGCCTACTACGCACTTGGCGAACAACTAGGTACTTTTGGCTATTCCATTATGAAGAAAAAGACACTTCAGAAAAAACAATCTAAAACTAAAAAACACCAAAAAAAATAAATTTATCAATAAATAATTAAGACAAGTTCGAATCCAAGGAGGACAGCATGTTCAGGCGATTTTCACTCTATATAGACATCGTAGCGTCACCAGAAAAATACGCCCCTATTTTGGGTATCATCGAAGCATTTACTGATGTATGCGAACCAATTACGAATATATCAACAACCTTTGAGAAACCAAACTTCATCTATAACTTACTCATAATCACATTTGATAAAATTGACTTTGAGCAAAATATGCTAGAGATGATTCTCGAATCCTACACAAATATCATTGTGCTTGATGTTCCAAACAAAGCAGAGTATTATGACCTATTGCATGATCAAGGCATCCATCACCTCTTGAGAAAGGACTACTTTTTCAGTGAATTGGAAGCCACAATTAAGTCATATATCAAACTTGAACTACTAACCAACGAGAACACGCTATTGGATAATCTATTTAATAGTGCGCAAAACTCAATTGTCATAACTGATAAAAAAGGCAATATACAATATGCAAATCCCTATTTCGCGATGTTAACGGAATACAAAAAAGAGGAACTTATCGATAATTCGCCTCGTGTCATAAAAACGGATTATTATCCAGCTTCATTTTATACAGATTTATGGGATACTATCACACAAGGTAAAGTCTGGGAAGGCGTATTCATCAATAAGAGCAAGAGCGCGCATCTGTTTTATGAAGAAGCTACTATTACACCAATCTTTAATGCACATGGTTCCATTGAAAAATATCTCAAAATTGGGCGAAACATTACACGTGAAAAAATGCTTCTCGCAGAGCTTTCAAAAGAAATAAAAGTGGCAAAAAAAGTATTAAGCACTTTTCTACCAGCTAAACATGAAGACACACATTTAGTCTTCGACTATCATCTTACGGATTTTAATGAAATTGGTGGTGATTTCATCTATTTCAAACAATCGACTCCAACGAAGTACTATTATGCGATTATTGATGTCATGGGACATGGTGTCTCTTCAGCGCTTGTAGCGATAACGGTCGCTCAGATGTTTGACGACCATGTTGGGTATTTGAAACTCGAAGAGACCGTTAGAGAAATCAACAAAATGCTGTGTCACATCAATCAAGAAGATAACGATTATGCACAATATGTCACAGGCATATTTATAGAATTTGACTTTGAAACCAATAAACTAAAATATATCAACGCCGGTCATCCTAATCTCATTTTGCAGCATAAAGATTTCTCGACAAATTATCTTGCATCTAACAATTTAATCCTCGGTATAATAGACAATGAAGTATTCCGAGTAGAGACGATACCTCTAGAATCCGTTCAAAAATTAATCACTTTTACAGATGGATTATATGAAAATTGTGACAAGACGCTCGATCAAGCCTTAACTTTATTGTGCGATTCCTTACTATCGATTCATTCATCGGAGGAAATTCACGCACTTTTTGCACTAAGTGGCACAATAAAAGATGATACGACGACTTGTATCATTGAGTTGATGTAGATTAATGTGATAATAACCCTTACAAAAAAAGATATGGCGACACGGGTAAAATCCCCGTGTCGCCATTAATTATTTTTTCTGTGTCATTTTCATCAAATCTCTTATCGTCTTGTTTGTATCAATTAAATCGCTGATCGACAAGTCGTAGTTCAAGCGATTGATAATGCGAGCGATAAACTCAGACATATCAACTTCTGCAAACCAAGGCGCCTGCCTAGCCGCTTCGGGTACATATGATAAGTTTGTTGTAAATATCCCATCGATAAGTCCTCTGTCATAAAAACTGTTGAATTTTTCAATGCCTTCAGTAAAAAGTGCAAATGTCGTTGCGACAAAAATCTTTTTACAATCACGTTTTTTAAGTTCCAAGACGATATCAAATACCGATTCACCCGAGGCGATCATATCATCAACGATGAGTATATTGCAGTCTGTAACATCTTTTCCGATATACTCATGTTGAATTATCGGGTTTTTGCCTTTTACGATGATGCTATGGTCACGTCTCTTATAGAATAGTCCTATATCAAAACCGAGAACGCCTGAATAATAAACGGCTCTATCCATAGCCCCTGTATCTGGACTGATAATCAACATTTTTGAAGGATCTTTGAACAGTTCTTTTTCATCTGAGATAAAACGTTTGACGATATCAAGTGTTGGATACAAATTTTCAAAAGATATGAGTGGGACAGCATTTTGAATCGTTGGGTCGTGCGCATCAAATGTCAAAATATCAGTAACACCTAGTTTTTCAAGTTCTTGCAGCGCCATAGCACAATCTAGTGATTCCCTACCTTTACGGCTATGTTGTCTTGATGCATAAAGAAGTGGCATCAAAAGTGTGATGCGCCTTGCCTTTCCTGCCATGGCAGACAATACACGCTTGACATCCTGAAGATGATCATCAGGACTCTTTTTGTTTTCATAGCCAAACATTGTATAAGACAAATTATAATTGCCTATATCTGTAATCAAGTAGACATCTTTACCTCTAACAGATTCTTCCAAGAAAATTTTTCCTTCACCATTAGAAAATCGCACTTCTTTTTTCTTAATGATAAACGTCTCTGGTAAATACACATCGTCTTCAAGCGATGTCCGTCTGACTTCAAGTAAATGATCATCGATGCATTTTCCAATTGCTTCACAATTGTCCATGACAATGAGACCTAGTTCGCCAAATTGAACATGATTAACATAATCTTCTTTTCTCATGCGGTTATACACCCCTCTGTTTAGGAAATTGACCTAATCCCTAACGGTCTACTCTTAGTTTACCCAAAATAAATGGTTTAATCCACCTTCTATAAATAAAAAAGCTAAGAACAAAAGCTCTTAGCCAAATGGTGCGAGATGAGGGATTCGAACCCACGGCTCCTTCCACGTCAAGGAAGTACTCTACCTCTGAGTTAATCTCGCATGAATCTTTTACCATTATGCCATAAAACGGGTTGAGTGACAAGTGCAATGTCATCTAAATATATTATTAAATTTATTTTATAATGGTATAATTATAATGAGGTGATTTTATGAGACATAAAAATTTTACTTTGATACTATTGCTTCTGTTGACGACCTTGTTACTAATTGGTTGTAGTCCCGAAGCACCAGACAATTCAGCTGACAAAGAAGCCATTGTGGCTTTGGAAGCCAAAGTTGCTGAACAGTTGACACAAATTGAATCATTAGAACTTGACAAAACAGCAGTAGAACTTGAAAATACAACACTCAAACTCCAAATCGAGTCGCTTACCTCTACTGAAGCATCATCAACAACATTAATTGGTGCGGCGCTCGAAGTTGCTCAGTCTCTTGCCGATCAGGACATGGCGGTATTTTCAAGCTATGTACATGCGACTCAAGGTGTACGCTTCACACCTTACGGTTATGTGAATCCTGCCGTAGACTTGAGTTATCCATCGACTGCCTTTGCAACACTCTTAACGGATCCCACGACTTACACCTGGGGCGCATTTGATGGCTCCGGAGATCCAATCATTTACACGTTTGCAGACTACTTCGACAATTTTATCTACGATGAAGATTATGTAAATCCAGATATGATTGGTCTTAACACGACCATCGGAACTGGTAATTCACTCATCAATCTATCTACGATTTATCCAACGGCTTCATTTGTTGAATTCCACTTTACTGGATTTGATCCACAATATGGTGGCATTGATTGGTCGAGCTTAATTCTCGTCTTTGAAAATGTCGCAGGTGATTGGAAGCTAGTTGGGGTTATTCACAACCAATGGACGATTTAAATGAATCTAATCTAGTTTAATGAACAAAAGCAGAATAAAGGAGACGTCATGTCTCCTTTGTTCTGCTTTTGTTTTTTTATTTTTTAAGTTTTTATTTTTTTAATTCCAAATAGCATCTCTTCGGCATCAAATGAAACCACTTCATTTTCTTCAATTTTTGAAAAGAGACCATCTGGTGCTTCAACCACTCTTGATGCTTCTTTTATTGGAGCAATCAATCGCCCACGAGGTACTGAAGAAGCCTTTTTAACGACGCAGTTATGTGCATCTAAAAAAAGAATATCTAAATTAAATTTCATGTTGAAAGTATGCACACTATTACAATTATCAAAAATCATAATTTCAGAATTTTCTGGCCTTTTCTGAAACATGTAACCTCTGAGTTTTTTTAAAAATGTGTTGGCATGCCGAATTGTATCCACTTTTATAATTTTCATCGTATGGTCACCCTAATATTTCTATCATTTTAATCACTGCTGGACCCAGAATGATTATGAAAATTGCAGGAAAAATAAAAAGCATTAAAGGGAATAATATCTTGATTGGCGCTTTCATAGCTTTTTCTTTTGCAACTTGACGCCGCTTCTCACGTAGCTGTGAGCCCTCAATTCTAAGAACCTTTCCTAAGCTGACACCCAATTCATCTGCTTGAATCAAGGCATTTATTAGTACAGATAAATCTCTGACATCGCATCGTTCTGACATGTTTCTCAATGCTGTTTTTTTTTCGATTCCCATTCTCATTTCTTTTAGCATCTTGGAGAATTCATCAGACAAGACACCTGGAATATTATGAACGATTCTTCCTATAGCGCCATCAAGTGAAAGTCCAGCTTCAACACTGACCGTTATGAGATCTAGCGTATATGGTAAATCGCGTACCATTTGATCACTTCGCTTGGTGATGGCTGCCGTTGTACCAAACCTAAAGATAATTTGAATAAAAATAAAGGTCCAAAGCATTGCAAAAAATGTAAAGATAAATTTTACTTCAAGTATCCCCATAAATAACCCAGTCATTAAGGTTAAGACAAGTGATGTCATCAATCGCTTTGCAATCAATCGCTCATAAGAGATGTTTTTTAAAAAACCTGCACGCTCTAAAATGGCACGCTTTTTCTTTGTGCTATACTCTGGTGATAGTGCTAAGAATCGCTTGCCCACTGCATTAAAAATAGGTATGATAACACGCTCACCAAATGAAAGTGGATCATCCAAGTATTGTTGCTTTTCGATATTTTCAATATATTCAAGTCGAGCATCGACTTTCATTTTTTTGTCATAAAAAATTCTTAATGCTCCATAAAGTAAAAGCAGAATCATCACGAAAAATGAAACAATCACTATATAGATCATACCTGCCCTCCTTTAATACTCGATTTTGATAATCTTTTTAATAAAAACCCAACCAATTGCCTGATTAACTAAAGCGATGACAAGTAACATTCGACCGAGGAGTGTTGTAAATAGCGTCAATATATATTCGTTATCAAAAAGATAGATAATAATTCCTAAGAAAAATGGCATAACCATGATGATCATACCTGACAACTTGCCTTGAGCAGTCAAAGTATTTACCTCATTTTTAATCCTTTGGCGTTCTCTTATTGTCTCACCAATGTTCTCCAAAATTTCAGATAAGTTTCCACCAACATCCTTTTGAATCAAGATTGCATTAACTATTAATTTTAAATCTTCTGAAGGTACGCGTTCAAGAAGATTATTTAGGCCATCTTCTATTGGTATGCCTAGACTTAATTCTTTAAGTAAGCCTTTAAACTCTTTCGAGAATGGATTTTGTGTCTCTTCTGCTGCTACTGCAAGTGCTTGTAAGAATGAATAGCCTGCTTTTAGAGCATTTGATATCATGATTAAACCTTCATTGAGTTGTTCATCAAATGCTTTGATTTTTTTCTTTTTCCGACTGTTGATGATGAAGATCGGCAAAACCCAGATAAAGAGCACTACCATGATGACAATAATCGGATTTTTTGTCAAAGCGGCAGTCAGGACACCTAAACTAGAGGCTGCCATCACTTTTATGACAAAAAGTTCCTCAAAAGTGATTGGCATATCAGCCTGTTTGATGATCATAGCATTTTTCTTTTGTCGCCTTGCATTAGATGGCATGTTTTCAAGCAGTTTGGCGATTTTTTGAATTGGACCTTTCTTTGTACTGGAAAGGAGCTTAAATTCGTTTTCTAAAATTTTGTCAGCATCATAGGCATCCAATTTATCGAGGACTTTTTCCTTTTGACTGGACACACTAAGCAAACCATAGAATAAAATCAATAAACTTGAAAAAAATGCAATTGTTGCTATATAAATCATATAACCACCCACTTCATGATGACATTCGTCATCCTAGGATTTACATATTACTGAAGACTTGTGTAGAAACATGTATGCCCTGTTCTTTAAGGTCTTTTAGGCACGTAGGCATAATGCCTGTGAATTGAAAATCGCCGATGACTTGACCTTTAGAATCGACACCCTTTTGTTCGAATCTGAAAATATCTTGAAGGATAATGACATCGCCTTCCATGCCAAGAACCTCTGTTATATACGTAATTTTACGACTGCCATTGACGAGGCGCGACTGCTGCACGATGATATTAACTGCAGAAGATATTTGGTCCCTTATTGCTTTTACAGGGAGGTTCATACCTGACATCAGTACCATCGTCTCAAGACGCGATAACATATCTCTAGGCGAGTTAGCATGACCTGTGGTCAAAGACCCATCATGACCTGTATTCATCGCTTGAAGCATATCTAAAGCTTCACCCGAACGCACCTCACCAACGACGATACGATCTGGACGCATCCTTAAACTGTTTTTAACGAGATCTCGAATGGTCACTTCACCACGCCCCTCAATATTTGGCGGACGTGTTTCAAGTCTCACGACATGCGGCTGTGGTAATTGAAGTTCTGCAGCATCTTCTATGGTAACGATGCGTTCGTCTTCAGGTATAAATGACGATAATACATTTAATGTAGTGGTTTTACCACTACCTGTACCACCTGAAACGACCACATTCATACGCCCTTCGACGCAAGCTTTTAAAAATTCGGCCATTTTTGAATTCAAAGTGCCAAAGCGTACAAGATCTTCAATGCCGAATGGATCTTCAGCAAACTTTCTAATGGTTATCGAAGGACCATCTATAGCCAATGGTGGTATGATAGCGTTAACACGCGATCCATTTGGAAGTCTTGCATCGACCATTGGTGAACTTTCGTCGATACGACGTCCGATAGTTGATACAATCTTCTTGATAACGTGCATTACGTGGTTGTCATCCTTAAAATGTACATTTGTTATGACGAGTTTGCCTTTTACTTCTGTATATACTTGATCGGGTCCATTGACCATGATTTCGGTTACCGAACTGTCTTGTAACAAACTCGTAATTGGACCAAAACCGATGATTTCATCAAGTAGCTCTTCAAGTATGCGTTTTTTTTGTGGCGGCGTGATGTTCAGTGATTCCTTTTCGATATTTTTTGAGATTATAACCCTTAAGTCTTGCTTTAAGCTTTCATTTTGTTCTGAGATTTCGTTAAAATCGATATCGAGATCCTGAATAACTTGGGCTTGAATTTTCATTTTCAATTCCACATATGGGTCTTTTTCTTTCTCAACGGCTTTTACGATTTTCTTATCAACCGTCGTTTCTTCTAATCTTTTTTTTAATGACACAAAATCACCCCACTATGCTTTACTAGGCCTTAATGATGGCTTGACAGACACTTAAAAGCGGTTTGAATAAGCTGCTATTTTTGGATGCAATCAGCGGCACACCAGTGTTGATCGAGTTTCTTACGAGCTTGATATCTTCCGGGATATAGCCGATGACTTCGAAAGTAAATGCCTTTTGAACGTTGGCTTTTGTCACACCAAATTTATCCTGAGCCATATTGACCAGTAGCTTCACTTTAGAACTGTCATAATTCAATGACTGCATAACTCTCAGGCTCAATTTTGTATTTTTAAGACCAGTAACTTCCAAACTCGACACAATAATGACTTGATCTGAAAGGTCGAGTGCATTTAAAGTAACTTCGTCATAATTGACACCTGTATCTATAATGATTATGTCATAATGCTTTTTTAAAATCTCAAGAATGGACTTAATTTGCTCTTTTGAAATATATTCAGCGGATTCAGGATCTTTTGGCGCAAACAACATGTCACAATTCTCTTTATACTTGAACAAATAGGGTTTCATATCCTCTATGGATGTAATCGGGCTGTCATCGAACATTTCTTTAATGGTCATTTCATTTTGTTTATTGACCATGAGTGCAATATCTCCAAACTGAAGATCCAAGTCAATCAATAGTACCTTTTTATTAAATTTCTCATGAATAATCAGGCTTGAATTGAGCGCGAGCATGGATTTTCCGACGCCACCTTTTGCACTAAAAAAACTAACAATTTGTGCTTTGTGAACTGAACTTGTCAAAACAGGCGCTGTATCTAAATAATGATAGCGCTCATAAGTCGTAGTAATCGTATCTATAAGTTCATCCATGTCCACCGGTTTCATAATATAGGCTTTTGCACCTGCGAGCATCGCCTTTTTGAGGTATTCGCTCTCATGTTGAACACTCATCATGATCACGCGCGTTTGAGGAAACTGATCCGCAATCATCTGAGTGGCTTCAAGACCATTCATCACGGGCATATTGATATCCATAAGCACGATGTCAGCACGTTTTTTCTTCATGAGTTCCAATGCTTCATAACCATTTTCACACATGCCTATTAATTCGTAATCCAAGCTGCTGGTCATAAGCATTTTTTCGATCATCTCTCGCATTTCTTGTACATCATCTGCTACGATAATTTTAATTGCCATTAGAAGTACCTCCCTCTTTAAGAACAGGGATCTTGATTCCGGTACCCGTCAATATCATGTTGACATCGTCGATTCGATTGACTTGCTGCAATAATGTGTACAAGGCTTCATCACCATAAAAACTTAAACTGATGCTTTTTAAAGTATCGCCGTACTCGACAACGTAATAAATATATTTGTCGTAACTATATTCGCCGGCTTGAACTTGATCCGGTTCTGAGCCAATAACGCCGTATTCTGGTGCCATATCTTTCATCTGATTCTGATCATTGAGCAACAATTCTTGCCAAATCGCGCCTTCAGTCACATAGAGGAAATCCCCTTCAAGTGGCCTAAGTGCCAATTCAATAAAACCAATGTCCTTTGCTAAAATCAACATTTCAACGTCCATGATAGGCACTGATAGGGTGACGAAATAGGATGGGTTTTCAGGTGTTTCTCCCGTTGGCACTTCAAGTGAATCCCTATTTAGTCTTTTGTTGATAGCGAGCACTTCTACATTTTGCAAAAACAACTTCGCTATATCTGGTCTTATTCTATTGTTTTCCTCGATTTGAGGTAAAAACAGAATGATATCGACAAAATCGCCTGGTTTTACAAGACCGTTGACGCCTGTCAATTCACTGACATTGATTGTAACTGCACGATTATTACCTGTGATTTTAAGACTAAGCTCATCTGAAATATCATCGATGATGACTTCCGGATGAATCGTTTGATTGATATAGATGTTCTCTTTCGCGAATTTACCCACGATTTCATCCGTCGTTTTGTAAGGCGTTCCAATCAACCCTTGCACGGGGACTTGAATAATTTGTAGCATCTCTGCCGTTATTTGCGTTCTCGCTGATATGTCCGTTAAAGCAACGACGATACCTGTCGTCTCAATCTCTGCAACTTTCGGTGGTTCCAAAGATCTCAAGTAGACAAACAAAGCAATTGCACCCAATAAGGCGAGTAGAAATGCCATCAAAAAGATCCCTTTATTTGATTTTTTCATAGAGTGCTCCTCAATTTACTAATTTTACACCGTAAGTCCCGCGATCAACCACGTTTATATCTATGTCGCCGTTCACGACAAATTTTATAAAGCGTGCCGTGATTTGAATTTTTCCTGATTTTTTTTGTATTTTTTCCACATATACTTGCGCGAAACCCATTACAACCACTGTTCCACGACCATTTTCTAAAAGTGAATCCACTAAAGGGACGGTCCAAAGTCTGTCTGATTTTCTAGTATGGTTTTCAAATGTATCTGATATGCCATTTATATACGTTTGAAGTTGATTTGAAACATTTGCCATATTACCAGGTTCAGTATCTATTTCATCACCGATTGTCACAGTGCCTGCATATCCATATAATGCATTGGATTCATAAACAGAAGCGCCGTTGCCGCCTAACGCAATGACGCCATAATTACCATGGTAGCCATCACCTGCACCCTGTTTTAGAACAACTTCAGCACCATAAGCATACGGAAAATCTTCAATAGCATAAGGTCTAAGACCACCTTTGATACTGCTCACTGCACCTAGCATGACTTTCGATTGAACACTAACTGTTGTGCCATCTAAGCCGACAATTCTTAAAAAAGTATATTCAACAGGCCGATTGCCATCAATTGAAATTGATTTGCCGTCAGGCGCAATCGTTATTGTAACATCGGCAGGATTCACATTATTTTGAATCAAATAATCCGTTGCGACCGCCCGAGCATCTGACTCATTATCGGGGAGTTCCTGAGCGCCAGCTAGAGCTGCATAATCAAGGGCATTTGACAACTGAGTTCTATTCACGAGAACCACACCAATATCGATAACTGCGCCAGTTGAAGCCAATAAAACAACCATCATAAGCATAACCATTATGCTCACACTACCTTGTTCTCTTTTTAAATATATGTACCATTTCTTCATAAAACGCACCTCCAATGCATTGACGTTTTATTCGACGCGCATAGTCGCTTCTGCTTCAAGCTGTAGATCACCGCCAAATAGTGCTTCCATAAATGGTGTTAAAAAATCATAGTCATACACGATTGTTACTGTGGCTGAATCCCCTCTATCACGTATCGCAGCTAAAGGGCTTATCGAAATATTCATTTTTGATGGATTCAAAATAATGGCGACATCTTTTGCCCTCTGTATCGCCACCGCATTTGTTTCACCTAGACTTATTGTTCTGACCGCCTCTCTCGATGCGTTCGACAGTGCCAAGTAGCCACTAAACAAAAATCCAAACTCAATGATGCCAATGATAATAAGCAATAATACAGGTAGTATCATTGCAAATTCAACCATTGATTGTCCTTTTTCTTCTTTGAGTTTAAGTTTCATGGCGCACCTCAATTAACCTAGAGTTAAAGATAAATTTATTAAAACAATTTCGTGTATCAACACAATGCCTTGTAATTAAAAATAAGCTCTAACCATAAGATTAGAGCTCAAATTGCGTCAATTATTCATCATGGTCCTACTGGTGCTGATGTTGTAGCTTTATTTAACTCGTCTCCTACATTCACGAACATGTCGTTGATAATTGGTCCAAGGAATATTAACCCTGCAATAACAACGATTGCGATAAAAGCGATAATTAGTGCATACTCTACCATACCTTGCCCATCTTCTTTTTTTAATGTGTTCATTTGTACTGCTGCCCAATTCCATGCCATTCTTAACATAAAACTACCTCCAATTTTAACTAACGTAAAGTGATTATCCGACCTCTAATTTCTACTCTTACAAATTCACGATGCTGCTGATTTATTGTGATGTGTTATTGTGTGTATTTGTTAGGCTTTTGATGTTCTTATTATAAAACATTCAAATATCGATTCCTAGTCGTGCAAGACCCTAAAAACTGACCTGTTGGTCACTTGTTTTGGGGACCTTAGTCCTTTACATCTCATTATTTTACTGAAGAATTTATTTGTGTCTTTGATCCACTTAATAGATAGTGAAATTACATTATAAATATTCAGATATTTTGTGCTCAATTGCGTAAATTGTCGCATGTACGCGATCAGTAACCCCAATGATCTTGAAAATGCGCGTTGCATTGTTTTTTATTGTCTTTTCTGAAAGAAACAGCAAATCGCCAATTTCTTTATTGCTGTACCCTTTTGAAATTAGACTGAGTATTTCAATATCTCTTTTATTTAATAATTTTATGATCTCATTTTCCACATTTTTTGTTGCAACTTTTTTAAATAGCATCGAGACTAATGACTTATCTATATAATTTTCATCGTTATAGACGCGCCTAATCCCATCAACCAATTCTTGTGTACTAGAACCTTTTAAAATATAACCATCCGCTCCAATTTCGATGGCGTCCAATATGGTTTTTTTATCGCTTTCCACAGTAAGTAGCAACACTTTGACATCCAAATCCATAGATTTAATCTTCTTAAGTACTTCAATACCACTCATCAATGGCATATTGATATCCATAAGCAGCACATCAGGTTTATACAAAGAGATTAGCGCGATTGCTTCTTCACCGTTTGAGGCTTCACCAGCTACGACAAAATCTTCTTCATAATTTAATATTGATTTTAAGCCTTGTCGAATCAAATCATGATCGTCTGCAATTAATATTTTAATTTTACGCTCTGTCATTTAGTATCACCTCTCGATTCACAGGTAGTTTTATCATAACCGTAGTGCCTTCATTTAATTTTGAATGTAGTGTTATTTCACCACTTAATTGTTTAACACGATCATAAATACCTAAAAGGCCGTAGGATATATGCTTTCTTCTTAGTGTTTCAAGCGTCTGATTGACATCAAAACCAATGCCATCATCCATGACTGTCAACCGGAGGTACTTTGAACCATACTCCAAATTGATATAAATATGTGTCGCTTTAGCGTGCTTTTTAATGTTATTTAGAAGTTCTTGCACCAAACGGTAGACGGCCACTTTTATAATCGGTTCAATTTCTACGACAATTTTTCCCGTCTTAACAGTGGTTTTTACACCAAATTCTTTGGAATACTCTTGAACAAACGTTTCAATCGTTTCATTTAAACCAAGATCATCAAGAGACATGGGTCTTAAATCGTGTATGATGCCTCGGACTTCTTTAAGTGCTTTTTTCGCTTGTTCCTTGAGTTGCGCAAGCTCAATCATTCCTTTATCAATATCTTGCTTGGCTACGCGTTCACAAAAATCAGCTTTCATGACAATTGAGGCAATTTGCTGTGCAGGTCCGTCATGTATATCTCTAGATATTCTCATGCGTTCATTTTCTTGAGCTTCAAGAATTTTTACACCAACGGCCATCTCATCTGTTCCTAAATCATAAATTGCAGACAAAATTTCTCCTTTTAGATACGTTACAGCAATCGTCACTTGATGCACGACATGTTCTGCATTCTGAATATTGTTGAGTGCACGCTTCATCGAAAGTTCCAATGCATTACGTCTGATTTTCAGCATCTGCTCTTCTTTCGTCGCAGTCATGAGTTCGACTTTTACTTCAGCTGCGTTTTCATAGGCCTTCTTGATATCACTTTCCATATGTGTTTTGAATGCCTTTGAAACCTCGGCTAGTTTATTGCGTACTATCCTATCTTTAAGGGTCAGCCTGTCAACATCGCCGATGACTTTATCGATATCCATTTTTATTATATTAAGATCACTTTTTAAGAGTTCATGTTCTTCTCTAGCTGATTCAACGATATCAAGCAATTGATTTTTACTTTTATCAATTGTCATGATAATATCACTCATAATTGAATTCACTTTATCAATGTCTACTATTTTATCCATTAACAAATCCCCCTGAGAGTATGATACCCTTTTTTTGCTTCAATTTTCACAAGATTGACAAAAAATCATACAAATTTAATAGCTTTACTAGTTTATCCAATTTAATAGAAAAAAAAAACCGTCTCATTTAAGAGACGGCTTTCATTTTGAATTTATTTTCGCTTGTTAAATTGTTGCCTTTGACGGCTTCAATTATTCAGTGATACCTACGTTGAAGATGTAGTAGTAAGTTCCAACATAAGGTTGGATTGAGAATGTAGGATCTTCAGCAATAAGTTTAGGAATTTCTGATGTTGGCATATCATCTAAGATATCAAGTTCGTTAGCTTCATAAGCCGTTAAACCAGTAGATTGGTCAACGATCATCATAGCATCGATTTGAGTTAACTTAGTATCGCCAGCTTTCCAATAGTTTTCGTTTGGAACGAGAACGATTCTATCGCCAACTTTGTATTCTTTTAATTTGAAAGGTCCGTTTGATACTGTCACAGCAGGATCAGCAGCCCAACCTTCTGGGTTTTTCTCAACAGCGTCTTGTCTTACAGGCATAAATGTGTAGAACGTTGTAAGATCTAAGAAGTAAGGTGTTGGAGAAGTTAAAGTAACTTCGAAAGTTTTGTCGTCAACAGCTTTGATCATAACATCTTCGATAGCTCCAGAACCTTCATAGTACTCTTGAGCGCCTTTGATGTAGAACATTTGGAAGCCGTATTCTGAAGCTACAGCTGGATCTAAAGCACGTTTCCAAGCATATTCAAAATCTTGAGCTTTAACAGGTTGTCCATCAGACCATTTTGCATCTCTCATAGTGAAAGTATACGTTAAACCATCTTCAGAAACAGTATAGCTTTCTGCCATAGCAGGTTGAATACCTTCGTTGTCTTTTCTCATTAAGCCTTCGAATGTGTTGTTAATGATGTGACCACCGTCAACCGCGCTGTTTAAAGCAGGGTCGATCGTTTTTGGTTCAGAACCAAGGTTCCATTGGAGTGTACCATCATCAGTTGTAGCGTTACCGAAATACCAGTGGCCCAATGTTGATAAATACCAGTTTTGAACATGTTCTTTAACCATGATTGGGTTTGTGTAGTAGTAGATTGGCAATACAATCAAGTCGTCCATGATCATTTGCTCAGCTTCGTATAAGAGTTTATCTCTGTCTGCGCCGCCAGCTAATTTAGAAGCTTCGATCAAATCGTCATAAGCAGTAACTTTCCATTGAGCGTCATTGTTACCAGAATATGATAACCATAAGTCAAGGAATGTCATAGGATCTTCGTAGTCGCCAATCCAACCAGCACGAGCAACTTGGAAGTTACCTTGGTGTCTAGTGTCTTGGAATACTGCCCACTCTTGGTTGGCAATTTCTACGTTGATGTTAAGATTTTGTTTCCACATTTCTTGGATTGCTTCAGCGATTGCTTTGTGGCCTTCGCTTGTGTTATAAAGAATTGTTAATGTTGGGAAGTTAGCGCCATCTGGGAAACCAGCATCTGCAAGAAGTTGTTTCGCTTCTTCGATACCTGATCCATCAACAGAAATGCCATAATCGCCAGCAGTTGCTCTGAAGTCAGCGCCAGTAGAATCTTTCAATCCTGGTGGTACGAATCCAGTTGCAGGAACTTGTCCAGCTCTAGTGATTTGTTCTACAAGTAAAGTTCTGTCGATAGCAAGAGTAAGTGCTTTTCTTACTTCGTAGATTTTAACCGCTTCTTCAGCTGTTAAAGTTTTTGGTGCCTCAGTAGATGCTGCTGCTGTTGTTTCTTCTGTTTCAGCAACTGGTTCGTCTTTAGCACAAGCAGCTAAAGAGAACGTTAGCATTAAGACCAATAACAATGCTAATAATTTTTTCATTAATCAAAAACCCCCTTTAATTTTGAATGTCTTTTGCATGATGCATTTATACTTCAGCCCTAACTTACAGTTAGAGAATTAGTACCTTATTGACTTTTCATGTTGTTGAGGTGACACGCTGAAAAATGTTTTGGAGATATCTCGATAAAAGCTGGTTCCTCTTGTTTACAGATATCCATGGCATATCTACATCGCGTTCTAAAACGGCATCCTGAAGGTGGATTGATAGGAGATGGTACATCACCTTCTAGAACAATACGCTGTGTCGCACTTGTAACATCTGGGTCTGGAACAGGAATCGCAGATAACAATGCCTGAGTATATGGGTGATTCGGATTATCATATAATTCGTCAGAACCCGCAAGCTCAACCATTTTACCTAGGTACATAACACCAATTCTATCAGAAATATGCTTAACCATCGACAAGTCATGTGCAATAAATAAATACGTTAAGCCAAGTTCGTTTTGTAAATCTTGAAGCATATTGACAACTTGTGCTTGAATTGAAACGTCAAGAGCTGAAATTGGTTCGTCACAAATGATAAAATCTGGACTAACTGCAAGTGCTCTAGCAATACCAATACGTTGTCTTTGTCCGCCGGAAAACTCATGTGGGTATCTGTTTGCATGTTCCTTGTTGAGACCAACGCGTTCAAGCAAATCCCATATTATTTTTTGTCTTTCTTCACCTTTTGCCAAATTGTGAATGTCAATTGGCTCACCGATAATGTCACCAACTGTCATTCTAGAGTTCAAAGAAGCATAAGGATCTTGAAAGATCATCTGAATTTTTTTTCTATATTGACGCATTTCTCTTTGGCTGATCCTGCTGATATCGACGCCATCAAAAATGACCTCTCCTTCTGTAACATCATATAATCTGATAATCGTTCTGCCAGTTGTAGACTTTCCACACCCTGACTCACCGACCAAACCAAGTGTCTCACCGCGAAGAATTTTAAAACTAACCCCATCTACCGCTTGCACTCTTGTTATATGTTGTCCTAATAATCCTGATTTGCTAACAAAGTGCTTTTTGAGATTTTTAACCTCCAAGAGCACGTCATTTTCGTTTAATTGCTTAGACATGACTTACCCCCCTATTAAATACTTTAGAAAAACGCTCATTTGATGGCGCTTCATCATGCATTCTCCAGCACATTGATCTATGACCAGGGCCTGCTGAAAAATAAGGTGGCTGTTGCTCTTGACAAATTTTCATTGCATAATCACAACGCGCATAGAACGGACATCCCGTTGGTGGTAAAACGAGATCAGGTGGCGTACCATCTATAGGAATCAATCTCTCTTTATCCTTTTTGTGAAGCTTAGGAATCGATTTCAACAGACCAATCGTGTATGGGTGTTTTGGTTCATAGAAAATTTGGCTAGCTGTGCCTTCTTCCATAATCAAACCACCGTACATGACGATGATGCGCGAACATAAGTCGGCAACGACGCCAAGATCGTGTGTAATCAAGATGATTGATGTGTTAATTTTTTCCTTAAGATCTTTCATGAGTTCAAGAATCTGAGCTTGAATAGTTACATCAAGTGCGGTCGTCGGTTCATCGGCAATGAGTAACTTAGGTTCACACGATAAAGCGATAGCAATCATAGCACGTTGTCTCATACCACCACTGAATTCATGCGGATAGTTATCCAAACGCGATTCTGGTGAAGGTATACCAACAAGTTCAAGCATCTTAATCGCCTTTTGACGCGCTTGATGTTTTGATACATTTTGATGCTCCAATATAGCCTCAATAATTTGATTGCCTATTGTATATACTGGATTTAATGAAGTCATAGGATCTTGGAAAATCATAGCAATATCATTGCCTCTGACCTTTCTCATTTCCTTTTCTGTTTTTCCAACAAGATCAACTCCTTCGAAGAGAACTTGTCCTTCTTTTATTTTACCAGGGTATTGAAGCAATTTCATAAGAGACATAGAAGTTACACTTTTTCCACTTCCGGATTCTCCAACGATACCTAATGCTTCACCTACGCTTAATTCAAAACTTACACCTCTAACTGCTTGAACTTCACCAACATGAGTGAAAAAAGAGGTCTTTAGATCTTTAACTACCAATAATTTATCAGCCACTGTCTACACCTCTCTTATTTTCTTAATCTTGGGTCTAATGCATCTCTAAGTCCGTCGCCTAAAAAGTTAAATGCAAGCATTGTCAACGAGATCGCTAAAGAAGGATAGAACAATTGATAAGGATACGATCTGAGTCCACCTAATGCATCATTTGCAAGAGTACCCCAAGAAGCGAGCGGTGCATTAACACCAAGACCGATGAAACTTAAGAATGCTTCAGTGAATATTGCACTTGGAATCATCATTGTCAATGACACGATGATTGGGCCCATGGCATTTGGGATTAAATGTCTAATCATGATACGCATATTGCTCGCACCTAAAGTCCTAGCCGATAATACGTATTCTTGCTCTTTTAAAGCCAGTACCTGTCCACGAACTATACGCGCCATACCAACCCAGTATACAGAGCCAATCGCAATAATGATGGACTTGAGACCAGATCCGATGATGACCGACAATAGTATAACATATAATAGAAGTGGGATAACGTTGATAATATCAACGATACGCATCATGACATTATCAACTTGACCACCAAAGTAACCCGATATACCACCATATAAAACACCGATAAAAAAGTTTACGATTGTAGCGATTAAAGCGATGAGAAGAGAAATTCTTGCACCATAGATAACTCTAGCCAACATGTCTCTGCCAAGTGCATCTGTTCCGAAAAAGTACGATTTGTTTTGTACGCGATCCGCAACTTTTGCTTCAACGCCATCGATGAGGAGTTTGTATTTGATGCCTTCTGGATTTTCTTCGGCTTTCATAGCGCCATATTTATAATCTAGAATAACTTCTTTGCCACCAATATTGTAAACGCGATTTCTTTCAGTCATATTGTTTTGAGTCTCTGTGATTTTATCAAGTAGCTTACCATCCGCAGTGACTTGGAACAATTTGTACTCACTGTGCATATAGAAATAATTTTCGTCATCTACTTTGTAGATGTCGATTTTCGGTGGTATATTTGCCAGTGTTAATTGTTGTGTTGAATAATCGTGTTCGATAACATATGGGCCAATAATTGCTGTTAGTCCCATAAATATTATAAAGGCTAATCCAAGCATAGACAACTTATTCTTTTTAAGACGACGCCATGCATCTTGCCAATAGGTCATACTTGGACGCGTGAGCACTTCTTTATCTTTATCTTCTTTAGGAATAGCTTCCCACAAATCTTTTCTAATCACTTGTTCTGACATGTTATCCCCCTAGTCTTCCATTTTAATTCGCGGATCAATAAAGCTGTATAAAATGTCAACAAGTAGAACCATGATGACTAAGAACAACGCATAGAAAATGGTTATGCCCATTAATACAGTATAATCTCTATTGCCAACACTCTCAACGAAGTGTTTACCCATTCCAGGGATAGCAAATACTTTTTCAATAACGAAAGAGCCAGTAAGAAGTCCAGCAATCATTGGCCCCAAATATGTTACAACCGGTATAAGGGCATTTTTAAGGGCATGTTTGTAAATAACCTTGTTATTTGACAAACCTTTCGCTCTAGCTGTTCTAATATAATCTTGCTGCAATACCTCCAGCATACTGGAGCGTGTCAATCTCGCAACAAACGAGAGTGAAAATCCTGAAAGTGCTATGACCGGTCCGATCATATGCTTCCAAGATGTCAAACCATGGGAAGGTAGTACGCTAAATTTTGCACTAAAAATATAAATAATTCCTGTAGCCATAACGAACGAAGGTATCGTTACACCTAATGTGGCTATAAACATAACCAAACCATCTTGCCATTTGTTCTGTTTAAGTGCCGAAATAACACCGAGAGGTATACCTACAAAAATAACGACAAGCACTGATGCAAGTCCTATTTTCAGTGTTGCTGGAAAGCCCTCTACAATTAAGTCATTCACTGTAACGCCTGCGCGTTGAAATGAAGGTCCCAAATTGAATGATAATATACCCTTTACATAATCCACATATTGCTTCCATAATGGATCATCAAGGTGGTATTTTGCGTTAAGTGCTGCAAGCACCGCATCTGGTAATTGTTTCTCCCTAGTAAATGGTCCACCTGGGATGGCATGCATCATTACAAATGTAATCGTAATAATTACTAATAATGTCACAACCATTGTCAGAGTTCTTTTAACTAAAAAACGCCCCAATTCATTCACCCCTTAAATTTAGTCTGTAAATCTATCTGTGCAACAATATATATTATCATAATCCTATTGTGTGAATTTTGCAATAAATTTCACTGGTTTTGAAGCGTATGAAATAATTTATACGATTAACTTTTCGCAACATCGAGCCTTAATGTTACAGTTGTGTAACATTAATTTTAAGAGACGTTTACACTCAATTCACAAATTAGACATAGTTTAAGCTGTTTTTTCACCTGGTATTAGTCCATAACTATCGTTTAAATACAATGTTTTAGCAGACTCTATTACACGAAATTGCTTATTTTGAAATAATTATTTGAACATGCCTTTTATTTCATCAAAACACATGGTTCTATACAATTTTTGATGGAAAGGATGCAAAAACGTCCCACCACCCTTCAAATGCAAGTTTGGAAATAACAACTTGCATTTTAAGACATGTAAATGGACCACCACCTCTCTTTTTCGACAGTGATTTAAGCCGTTTCTTGTTTTTTTATATACATAATAATAGTAGAATTATCATCTCAAGTTATGATGATTTAAATCAAATGCAAGAATATCTTCAAAAATGCAATTTTTGTTTAGAAATTCATATAAAATGCTATAATATTAAAAAGATGAAAGAAGGTTGTGACTATGTCAAACGCTAAATCTGATAAAATACAAAGAATGAAATTGCGAGCAGAGCTCGCCTCTGGAAAGAAACCTGTTTCACTCGTCTTAAAAAACTGTAGAATTATAAACGTATTCAATGGAAAAATAATTGCTTCTGATATTGCTATCGATCATGGAAAAATTATTGGTATCGGATCATACGAGGGTGAAACCGTCATTGATTTAAAAGGTCTATATGTCGCACCTGGTCTCATAGATGCACATATGCATATGGAATCAACGCTAGTCACACCTGATCAAATGGCACGAATTATCGTGCCTCGTGGCACGACAACTGTCATAGCGGATCCACATGAGATTGCTAATGTGCTCGGAATCACAGGCATACAGTACATGATTGATGCCACGGCTGAGACTGAACTCAACGGATTTTTTATGATGCCTTCCTGTGTGCCAGCTACACCTTATGAGAATTCTGGTGCTATTCTCGATCGAGAAGCCCTCTCTATATTGGAACATCACCCGAAAGTTCTCGGCCTTGGTGAAGTTATGGATTATCCTAGCGTTATAGCAGGCAATCTAGACATCCTTGAAAAATTGGAAATGGCTGATCGCATGATTATTGACGGACACGGTCCAGAGCTGACAGGCAAATCGCTCAACGCTTACATGATCAACGGCATTCGAACTGATCACGAATGCACAACCATCGAAGAAATGGAAGAGCGTATTGGCTTGGGCATGTATGTCGCTATACGCGAAGGAACAGCAGCACGTAACCTTGATGCACTGATTAAAGGCGTCAATAATCAAACCAAGCAACAGTGCATGTTTTGTACAGATGACAAGCATCCAGAAGACATACTACTACATGGTCACATCGATTATAATATTAGGCGCGCTATATCGCTTGGCATCGACCCTATCACGGCTATCCAAATGGCAACTATCAATCCAGCTCGATGTTACAATTTAAGGGATATTGGTGCCATCGCACCCGGCTATGATGCTGATCTGATAGTGTTTGATAACTTTGAGTCTTTTGAAATTATGGAAGTCTACAAAAAAGGGGTTTGTGTGGCAAAAAATAAGCAGGCTCTATTTGAATCTTCTAAAATTGATAGTACACATGTTCAAGATACGGTCAAAATCAATCCAATTACTGCCTCACAACTTAAACTCAAACTTGAAAGTGACGTTGCACATATAATCCGAATTTCTTCAGGATCTATTTTAACAGAACACGTTGTAAGGCGTGTCTACCTCGATGGCGATAATTATTTTGCAACAAATGCGCATCTTGACATCGCTAAAATCGCCGTTATTGAACGACATGGTATGACGAAAAATATCGGTATTGGCCTAGTTGAAAACTTCCATATAAAAGGCGGTGCAATCGCGACCACTATAGCACATGATTCTCATAACATCATCGTCATAGGTGATAATGACGATGATATGGCATTGGCAGTTAATGAAATAGTCAAGTTACAAGGTGGCATTACTATCGCTTCAAATGGTTCCATTAAGGGATCACTTCCACTGCCAATTGCTGGACTTATGTCAACGGAATCCATGGAATATGTTACAGATGTATTAAGCAATCTCAGAAAAATCGCTAATGAAACACTACGTATTCCAAGTAATTTGGAACCTTTTATGACGCTTAGTTTCCTTGCTTTACCGGTTATCCCAGAGCTCAAAATCACTGATCGTGGTTATTTTGACGTCAAGACTTTCCGCTTTGTGGATGTCTCTGAAAAAATGTGAAATTATTATGTAAACTTGTTTTATTTAAGTCAAAGTGGGTATTATAATAATAGCAAATCATAGAAAACTATGAGGCGCAAAGCTATAGGGCCTAAACGATCGATTGACCATATTATGTTACTGAAGAGTTGTTCTCTAAAGAACATGCCTAAACGGCTTCGTAACATCAACCGATTTGCAGGGTAGCCAGCTACCAAAAAACTTTTCGGAATCAAAGCAAAGTACAAGAAATTGTGCGGCGCAAAACTATCAGGACCTAAGTTTAATGGCATGACGATTAAATCGTCAATATGATACACATTAAATAGGGCAGCCAGTTACCGAGAAAAGTTTTTTTGTGCATAAAAATAGCTCTAGTTAAGGGAATCTCCCTAAACTAGAGCTTTAATTATTGATTATTCTGTCTGTTTATAAGGTTTCTAGTCAAGCGTCTTTCTGGTTCATAAACTGCTTTTTTAGAACTTCACTATATCTAGCAAACGCTTTTCCTACTGCATCATCCCAAGAAAGATATAACTTCTCAGCTGCGTTACCACCAATCACACTTAATCTATCATGGTTCAATGTACTGCTTAAAACTGCTTCACCTAAAGATTGTATCGTTTCCTCAATAATTATACCAGTATCTTCATCAATGATTCCTTCAGAAGCACAGCTATCTTTAACAAGAAGCGATGGACAACTGCATGCCGCAGCCTCTCTGACGACGATCCCGTTTGTATCATAAGTTGAAGGAAATAAGAATAAATTGGCTCTACTAAAATATGTGCGTAAATCTTCTCTATCATGAATAGCGCCAGTAAAAATACAGTATTTTGTCAAACCTAGTAAATCTGTATAATCCATGATTTCTTGGCGATCAACACCTTCACCAACAAATAGCATTTTAAAGTTGGCACCATTTTGTTTAGCGTGATGTAAGCCATCAATGATAAATTTTATATTTTTATACCACATCATTCTGCCGACAAATAAAAATACAGTTTCCTCAGCTCCGATACGATATTTTTTATTAAGTTGGTCTATGCCCAATTGTGATGCTTTTCCTTTAACAAAGTCAGTTCCGTTCTCCATGAGATGATAATCACCTTCATAACCCAAACTCTTGAGATTTTCGCCAGCACCTTCTGAAACAACCCAAACTTCATCGCATGCATTAATATTATTGAGTAAAAATTTTATTGAGGCATTTTTTAGCGGATTGAGTGCAATACGCTTCTCAATATCCAAGTCAAATTTAGTATGGTATGTGAATACAATAGGTGCGCCTGTATAACGCCTTAAAACACGAGCAAGTATCGTCGAAGTAAAAGGACTATGCGTATGAATGATATCCAAATTTTCTTTCTGTAATTTTCTAATCATGATTGGACTAAATGGATTACCCATTCGATAACCTATTCTTTTGCTGACGTTGGCACTGGAATATCTAAACACCTTAAAAGGATAGTTATCTTTAACCTTTGGGTACCAAGGTGTCGCCACGACTGCTTTGCCATATAATTTCTGAATGGATCTCGCATAATTTACCGCTGTATTTGCCACGCCATCAATCAACGGTGGAAAAGAATCATTGAAAATGCCGACATTTAACTTTTGCATAATTACTCCTCTTTTGCTAAATGCTGTTTCTACTCAAATATTAACAGATATGAACCATATATAATAGTTAAAATTCAATTAAAACCGTGTAAGGACTCGTTAATATGGGTATATAAAAAAATACAATACTTAATTATAAGGAGAACGCTATGATATTTAAGAAATTACAAGAAAGAAAAGAAGCAGAAATGCGTAGACAAAAGAAAGAAACGGTTAAAAAAGTTGGTGTCGCACTTTTAATAGGAAGCGTTGTTTCATCAGTTGTCACTTTGTTCACTGCACCTAAGTCAGGAAAAGAAATGAGACAGGATGTGGCAGAAAAAGTTGATGAAGGTGCCGAACGCGTTAAAGAGAGCGCTACAAAAGTTGCAAAGAAAACGACTGAAGTAGTCGGTGATGCTATCAATAAAGGCCAAGAACTCAAAGATAAGGTCATAGTAAAAGTAAATGCAACAAAAAACGATTTGAAGAAGAATGACATTGTTGAAAGTGTAGAAGTACTTATAGATGATGTAAAAGATGTAGCTGACGAAATCGTTGAAGAAGTCGAAAAAAAATAGATAAATAAGTAAGTTGAATCCAATTAACGAGGACGATTTTCGTCCTTTTTATTTTTTTGCAAATAAAGTGCCAAAACGTCTACACATTTTGGCACAGTTATTATCTAAAAATATTTGTTTTAGAATTCAATTTGCTTAATTTCAGGCGTACTGCATGTTTTCTTATCACTACATCCTGAGCAGCCACTACATTTTCCTTTTTTCATATCTGAAAATGCTTTTCTTCCAGCAAAAAATAAAATGCCAGCAAATATAATACCTACGATGATTGTTGAACCCATAAAATCACATCCATTCTCTATGAAATAGTCTTAGATGACACGTTTTTGATCTGCACGTCTAATTAACACCATTAACAAGACGACATAGAAGGCAAGTACAAATAGAGCTGGTACTAGTCCTGAGGAAGCGACGCCATAGAAAACGATAGAACCTATTTGAGAAATAAACATTGCGATTAGGAAACCTGCGCTCAATTGAAATGCGAGTCCTCTAAATAGCCATTTTCTGTCGCCCATTTCACTTCTCATCGCACCAATAGCTGCAAAACAAGGTGGTGTGAATAAGTTAAAAGCAAGAAATGCATACGCTGTAACTGGTGTGAACATCTGAGACAACGCACCACCTGGCATGAATAGTGCATCTTCACTTGCGACTGCCAATAAAACAGCAAACGTCGCAACCACGTTTTCTTTCGCTATGAACCCAGTGATTGAAGCAGCTGCAAGCTGCCATCCAACCATGCCGAGTGGAATGAATATTGGCGATATTACACCCCCCAGACCAGCTAAAATACTTGAATTTTGATCAATTGCTGGCTGAAAATCAAATCCATAAGCTTGCATAAACCATACTAATGTATTCATGACTAATATAATTGTAGAAGCCTTAATAATAAACCCTTTTGCTTTATCAAGCATCTGAACAAACGCATTTTTAAGACTAGGTATTTTATATTCCGGAAGTTCCAATATGAAATTGGTTGAACTTTCCCAGACAAATAATCTTTTTAACAAAAGGCCACCAATGATAATCATTACAAAAGCTAGTATATACATACTTGGACCGACCCAACTAGATTTTGGGAAAAAAGCCATTGAAAATAGTGTTATAATCGGCAATTTAGCACCACACGGTACAAATGGTGTCAATATGGTCGTTATTCTTCTTTCATTTTCATCTTCGATTGTGCGTGTGGACATAATCCCAGGAATGGAACATCCTGATCCAACAATCATCGGAATGATCGATTTGCCAGAAAGACCAATTTTTTTAAAATACCTGTCCATGAGAACTGCCACTCTTGCCATATATCCACTGTCTTCGAGGAGAGACAAACAAAAGAACAATACCATAATCAATGGTAAGAAACCTATTACAGCACCAACACCACCAATTGCACCATCTACTATCAATGCTTGTAGTAGCGGATTTACATTTACACTTTCAAAAAAGCCATTCAATGCATTGGGAATTATTTCACCAAAAAGTGTATCGTTAAAATATCCCGAAACATAACCACCTAGCCCTTCAATAGAAAAGGCATAAACAGCCCACATCACCAGAAAAAATATTGGGAGTCCAATATATTTATGCGCAACAATACGGTCTACTTTATCGGAAAGGGTAATCATACTCATATCATGATTTTTAATGAGTATTTTTTCAACTAACTCCGATATTCCACGTTGTCTACTTTGGTCCAAAGTTTCTTTGTCAGAAGCGATTAGCTCGAATTGTTTTTGATTTTTATGCATTTGGCCAATATCAATGGCAGTTTGCATAAGTTTTCCAAGTCCAGATTCAAAAGTTGCCGTAGTCGTAATAACTGGACAGTTTAGTAATTTGCTTAACTGTTCTAAGTCAATTGTGCTACCTCTTTTTGCAAGAACGTCGTATTTGTTAAGTGCTATGACTACTGGAATATTGAGTTCTAACAATTGCGTCGTGAAAAATAAACTTCTTTCAAAATTGGCACCATCTACAATATTGATGATTACATCAGGTGCATTTTCGAGTATAAAATCTCTAGTGATTGCTTCTTCACCTGTATAAGGCGATATTGAGTATGCGCCAGGCAAATCAATAATCGTTACTTTATCAGTCATTTGACCAAATTTGCGTCTTAAATAAGCTTCCTTTTTTTCTACAGTTACACCAGCCCAGTTGCCGACGTGTTCTTTTCTACCTGTAATGGCGTTGAACAACGTGGTTTTCCCCGAGTTCGGATTGCCTGCCAATGCAATTTTCATTTGTTACCCCCTGGAATCTAGTTTTGATTCATCGTTTTTTTGTTAAAGTTAATGATAATCATTATCATTATTTGGGCATTTTTTATACCGCATAAAGCGGTATAGTTTTTATCTTAGTCTGCTAGAACAATGGCCTTGGCCATGGATTCATCAATTGCAAAGCGACTGTCTCTAATATTGACGACGTAATTGCCAGCAAGGATAGAAATCAACGTAATATCTTCACCTTCACTACAACCTAGGCTGAATAAAAATTTTTTGATTTTGTCTTTTCCGTCTACTTTTATAATAGAACGTGTTTGCCCTATTTTTGCTTTTGACAACAACATATATCCACCTACTTTTCGATAATGGTTTCGGCTCACTTTTATATGCAATACTATCTCTTATTGATAAAGATTATCATAATCGTTATCAATTGTCAATGCGTAGTGCCTTACAAAACGTTAACTTTTTGTTAAACTTTAAACCATTAATTTTGAATTAGGTGAGGAAATTGCATAATTCCAATTTGAAGATATTCCTCTCGTGAAAATGACGTAAACAAGCCCTTGTTGCCATGAGAAACTTTGAATATGCGACTTATTAGGTAATTATGCAATTTCCATAGGTAAATACTTAGATATACTCACAGAGTGGTTTGATGCTGTTATCTCTAAGTAGATTAATCACGACTTTGACTATCTCCGGACAAAATTGTGTGCCCATATGACGCAATAGCTCTTCTTCAACTTCTTTAACACCCATAGCCTTTTTATAGGATCTATGAGAGGTCATAGCGTCAAGTGCATCTGCAACACCTATTATTCTGGCAAAAAGTGGCAATGCTTCGATGTTATGACTAGAAGGATAGCCTTTCAAGTCAAAGCGTAAGTGATGGTATAATATAGCCGATTTAATATTCTCAGACAAATTGATAGCCTCTAATATGCGCATACCTATCGAAGGATGTAGTTTTACAATTTCGAATTCTTCACCAGACAACATGCCAGGTTTTGATAAAATTGTATCGCTGATGCCTATTTTTCCAATATCGTGCAGTATACCAGCAATCTCAATATCTTCAACTTCATCACGCGATAAACCAAGTGCCTTTGCAATTTTGACAGCAGAAGTCGAAACGCGCAAGGCATGACCTTGTGTGTATGGATCTTTAGCTTCCATCGCAGCGACGAGCGTCATAATAATATTGATATAGAAGGCTTTGAGATCTTGATAAAGCTTTGATTTTTCAACTGCAAACGCGATATTGTTTGCGAGTAATGAAAATAAAGACGAATAGTCTTCATCATAAGCTGTGTCACCACCTATACTTAAAATACCAACAATATCATCATTTGTTTTAAGGGGCAGCACCAATAAACTTTTTACTTTGCCCGTATCAAAAATTTGCGATACACGCTTAGGGTAGTTTTCACTTTCTTCACTAGAAAAAACCTTCGTTTCTCTACTTATCATAGAATCTTTGAACAGATCCTCACTTGCATCAATTGGGTGTGCTTTTATGAGGTCTTTGTATTTGCCAGCGACTGCTTTTAAACTTAGCATACCGACGTCATCTTTGATTCTAATAGTGCAAAGTGGGACACCTACTGTTGTTACGATACTTTTACAGGTCTCCGTCAAAAGTTGATCTAAATTGTTAAGCGATATATTGCTCGTAATAGAAGCACTAATGTCATTGATAAAACTCAATTGACGATTTTTTCTAGCGATTTTACGCTCACTTTGAATGCGATCTGTTATATCGCGACCAACGCCTTGAATCTCAATTAATACCCCTTCATAAAATAAGTGATTTGAATTGACTTCAAGTACTTTCCGAGTGTTGCCATCTTTATGAAGCATCCACATCTCTTGCCTTATAAATTCTACATCATTCATTTTTGAGACGACGTCTTTGCAAAAACCCACTTTATATTCGTGTAAAGGACACATAAATTCGTAAAGTTTTTTCCCCACCATTTCATGCGTTTCATAGCCTAAAATATCTGTGACAACATTATTAATATAAAATATTTCACCATTTGGATCGGCTACCCATACAATATCACGCATGTTTTGAATCAGAACGGCATATTTGTTCTCAGCTTGAGTCAATTGCTCGGACATCGCAATTAGTTGCTGGTAGGAAGCTTCAAGTTCTTCATAAATTTGCTGCAAATCATCCATGCTTTGAAAGTTTTCCTGCATTTTATGTTTGAGATTATTTAAGATCATTTTCCCTCCAGCATAACACTAAAATTATTTGTTACTTTATTGTAACTTATCTTTTAATAGGTTGCAATCCATGTTGATTTTTCTCTAATTCTCATATGGCCATAGTATAATGGAACCATTCTGTTTAAGCCACAGTCTTTTGTCTGTATAATTTGGATCTATACTCGAAACGAGGTCCCAAAAACGTTTCGAATGATCCATGTGATATAAGTGACATAGTTCATGCAAGATAACATAATCAATTACCTCAAGTGGCGCTAATATCAAACGCCAATTTAGAAGAATATGTCCTTTAGAAGTACAGGTCCCCCATCTTTTCCGTTGGGTTTTAATACTAATCTTTGTAGGCTTTCGATTCAATAGGTCGCTATAGTATGTCACTCTTTCTTGAAAAATCATCAAAGCCTGATGCCTATACCAGCGTTCCGTGTCTTCAAGCATGGATTCATATGAAAAATCGCTTCTATTATAATGGATGACATCGTCTACTTGACAAATGAATGCATCACTCTTCTTCTGAACGACATGGTGCGCAATGCGTAGCATACCACCCATAAACTCGATGTTCGTACCTTCTATGAATGTAGGCGCTATTTTTCTATCTGCAGCCAATGCATTCATTTTTTTGCTAATCCAATTTTTTTTGTCGATAAGAAACTGATTGATGTTTTGTTCAGGATACTTTAAAGGTGCAAGTATGCGTATGACGCCACCACGTTCTATTATTAAACTGACCGTTTTACGTTTGCTACGCGTGATTGTATAGTTATATTCAAATGATTTATTCAATTCTTTCATTTTTATGCCCTCCGATAGCTGATAATATTATTTATTGTTGATATTATAAGGTTTTGAATGATAGAATGGTGTATATATCTATTATACAGAAATTTTGGGGAATCATAAAGGAGGCATTTATGCGTTTAGTTACTCGATCTGATTTCGACGGTTTAATTTGTGGTATGCTCCTAAAAGAAGTAGACATCATAGATTCATGGGTTTTCGTCCATCCTAAAGATCTTCAGGACGGTCTATTTCATCCAAATGAAAATGATGTTTTAGCAAATGTGCCTTATGTACCAGGGTGTGGCATGTGGTTCGACCATCACACTTCTGAAGATGATAGATTGGGATGGTCTCAAAACGTAAAAGGTGAAAGCCGCCTTGCACCTTCAGCCGCTCGCATCATCTATGAATATTATGACGGAGAAACAAGATTCCCTGATTATAAGGATATGATAGAAGCTGTCGATAAAGTCGACTCCGGTCAATTGACAAAAGAAGAAATTTTGAATCCAACAGGTTGGATATTACTTGGCTTTATTTCAGATCCAAGGACGGGTCTTGGCAGATTCAGAGATTTTAGAATTAGTAATTATCAATTAATGGAAGAGCTCATCAACCATTGTAGAAATATGAAAATTGAAGATATATTAGAAATAGAAGATGTTAAGGAAAGGGTCGAGCTCTATTACGAGCAAGATAGACTTTTTAAAGAAATGGTTTCCAAGCACACTACGATAGAAGACAATATAATTTTGACAGATTTGAGAAATGTCGAGACAATCTACACCGGAAATAGATTTTTAGTGTACAGCCTCTATCCAGAACAAAATGTCTCTGTATGGATCGTTGATGGCAAGCAGAAACAAAATGTCTCTATTGCTTGCGGATACAGTATACTAAATAGAACCTGTACCGTGGATATCGGTAGCTTGATGCTGAAACATGGCGGAGGTGGCCATAAGATGGTTGGAACTTGCCAGGTACCATATGCTGATGCTGATAATGTGATTCGTGAAATAGTCGCTACACTGCAGCCATAACCAACTTCCCCATAATCAATAAGAATTCAATAATATAGAATGCTATCAAATAAGAATAGGAGTTTACTATGTATACAACTTTACCCCCGACGGGCATGCGCGATTTTTTGCCTAAAGAAAAGGAAGTGCGCGAATACGTCATGCGAGAAATTCGCGACGAATATAAGAAAAGCGGTTTTACCGAAATTGAAACGTCGTTCATCGAGAATATAGACAACTTGACCGGCGGTGATGGTGGTGAAAATACCAAACTCATCTTTAAAATTATGATGCGTGGCGATAAACTCAAAAATGCCAACATCTCCAATCCAGATGCACTTGCCGAATATGGCCTACGCTTTGACTTGACTTTACCTCTGGTTAGGTTTTACGCGAATAATCGCAATGAGCTACCAACGATCTTTAAAGCGATCCAGATGGGCACTGTTTTTAGAGCGGAGCGCGCACAAAAAGGTCGCTATAGAGCTTTTGCACAATGTGACATCGACGTTATCGGCGATGAAAGCAATTTAGCGGAAATCGAGATTATTCAGACGATTGCCAGCACACTTAAACGACTTGAATTCAATAATTTCACTGTAAAAATCAACGATAGACGTATTCTAAAAGCATTGGTCACTGAATCTGGCTTTTCAGAAGATGTATTTTCGGATATTGCCATTACTTTGGATAAGCTCGATAAAGTCGGTATAGACGGCGTCAAAGCTGAACTGCTTTCAAAGAACTACGCTGAAGCTGATGTAGTAAAATTACTTGAGACCTCAGATAATCTTACTAAGCATGGGCTCGATGGCATCAAAGAAATAAGTCCAGAAGGCTATGAAAATATAAGTCAAATTATGTCCGTTATTAAATCGCTTGAAGATGGTTTTAAAATAGAATTCGATCACACTTTAGTACGTGGAATGGGCTATTACACTAGCACTATTTTCGAAATCACTTATGGTGACCTCGGTTACTCCATAGCAGGTGGTGGCCGTTATGACAAAATGATTGGCAAAATATCTGGCGTCGATGTACCTGCTGTCGGTTTTTCGATTGGATTCGAACGTATCGTCGACCTACTTCTCTCAGAAAACAGAATGGCTAATACCGATGTGAAGATCGCATTATTATATGATGACGATCAGTCACTAGTGGATGTTGTAAAAAAAGCGATGGAACTTCGTCAAATATATGCTGTGGTATCGCTATATCGATTAAAAAAGAAGTTGGGAAAACAGTTAGTACAACTTGATAAAGCTGGCTTTGACGGGTTTGCAATATTCGGCGATGAAATCGTCGTCAAACCGTTTACCCAGGCTGAATAACCGATGGAAAGTACAAACAAAGCTTGCTTTTATCTAGGCATTAAAACACCGATTTATTTGTCTGATATGCGAAAATCAAAAACTGAATGTCTCCTTGAAGATAGCATCCTAGTGTTCTATCTTGATGATAAGACGACAACAGTCTTTTCGGATGATTTGCTGAATATAGCACTACACTCTTTCCTTTTCAAGCAAAGCAAACGTTATATAGAAAAACGCGTGTCATATTATCTGACGCATTTTAAAGTGAAACCACGAAAAATCACGATTGAAAAAAGCATAAAGAAATGGGGTAGCTGTAACGCTCAACGTGAGCTTACCTTCAATTATATGCTCATCACAAAACATCCAGATGCTATAGACTATGTCGTTGTTCATGAGTTATGTCACATGACGCATCTCAATCACGACCGGTCGTTTTGGAGACTCCTAGGCAGTATTTTACCGAACTATAAATCACTCGAAAAAAACCTCGACGCATAACACGCGTCGAGGTTTTTAATTTTAGGTAGTAGATTCAAAATCTTAAAATACAAGATATCTCAATTTGGCGTAACATGATAACAATTGTGGATCAATACTCTCCATGATGGTATCATCTGTGACCCATAGATAATCACCTAAATCTTTTTCTGGCACTTCCGTTCTTTTACTTAAATCAATTGCATAAAGATAACAGATATGGTCACTGCTACGCTTGATCGCACAAACGCCGAGATGAATTAAATCAGCATGTTCAAAAGTAATGTGTACTTCTGTCTTCATTTTTTTTTCAAGTTCACTATCAAGTTGATCATCGGGAACTGCAACTGTTATGCCACAAAGATCTGGGTGTTGATCCCAGCCTGCAATAAATTCGCGTTTGACTAGATACTGTATCGCTGTGCCTTTTTTTCTGAATGGTAATAATAAGCTCATATTTGACATATAGACGCCTCCCCTAATTGTTCTGATATTATATATATTACCAAAAGTCGTCCGTTCAAACTATTTCCTTAAGGCATTTCATCGTGTTGTATCTCATTATCGATTTGATGCGAAAGGATGATTTTATAAGGTGTATTTTCATTGATATCAAGCTTGGGACTATTTGGAATGCGTATCAGCAACATATTTTCTTCAACTGCTGACTCTCCAACGCCTAGAATTTCTTTCTCATCAGGCTTAAGTCTAGCTATAGTTGTTGTAAATATTGAATCACTTGCTGACGCACTATCGACCTGTTGTGACGATGAGATCACATTTTTGTGTTCGATAATGATATCCTCTTTTTCTGATTCATCGTCATTAACGTCAAAATAGATAGACCAATTGTATACATTCGTTTGAATTGGAAGTTTCTCAGGCAATTCTCTAAGCGCCACGATGACATCAATATAGGCAGTATCCATAGTAACTGAAATTGACTTTATATCTGCAACACCTACATTTTCAAGATTTTCCTCATCTTCATGATGATTGCCAACAAGGTATGTTTTGTTACTATCTAATTCTTTTGTTTCATCAACGTTTAATATGATCGGATTGCTAAGTTGGGTCTTTAAAAACAATCCAACAAGAACAATCCCAACTAATATAAAGCTCAAATCAATAAGTTTTTTCTTCTGAAAATCTGTCATGTTTACCTCTATATACTTGATAGTTTACATTATATCAATTAATTTGTCAGATGACTATAATCTGCTCTTTATAAGTTGATAAGCGCCATATACACCTGCTTCATCTCCCATTTCGGAGAGGCTGAACGCAACTGTTTTTAATAGCCCCGGCATCGCATGCTGCTGTGCTTCATTCAAAGTCTTTTCAAGAAGAATCTCTCCAAGTGCTTCCATTACGCCACCACCTAAAATGAATTGATCAGGATGAAATATGTTGACCAAACTTCCGACTGCGATACCTAAATATCTTGCTGTCCTATCGATCACTTCAATCGCTAGCGGATCTTTCTTATCATAGGCTTTTATAAGCGATGAGCTCTTAAGAACCGCCCCGTCTTCTTTAAGTAGCTCCGTCAATAAAGAAGTCTTGCCTTTAGCTATTTGTTTTTCGATATATTTTTGGATTGCTGTTTTAGACGCATATGCTTCCAGGCAACCTTGTGCGCCACAGCCACAGTACGCGCCATCTGCGCTGACAACCATATGACCAAATTCCCCTGCACTACCTTGGCCAAGGTAAAGTTCACCATTTAAGATAATTGCACCACCAACCCCAGTCCCGACGAACATACCCAGTACATCGTGTGTGCTTTCATTGCCGATATGCTTCCACTCGCCAAACATGGCAACATTGACATCGTTTCCCACGTATACTGGTACCCCATAGCGGTTCTTCAATAGTTTAGATAGTTCGAAATCTTTGAATGGAATATTGGGTGAAAACAAAACCGTACCAACTGAATCTACTAGACCAGGTACCCCCACACCGATGCCATCGATGCCATCTTCCGAGCGCTTAATCAAGTCGTCAATCACTTTAAAAACTTGATTCAACGTCACTTCTAGTCCTTCAATCGCTTTCGTTTTTCTCTTTTCACGTGCAAGTTCTAATCCTTTTTCATCATAAAGAATACCTAGTATTTTTGTACCACCAATATCAAGACCTATTGTAGCCATCTTATGCCCTCCTATTAATACGTTCATTCATTCGTTCTCAAGATAGTTTTAAATGTCCACAAGTAATCATTTGATCAAGCTTTATGAAAAAAAACAACGTGTTGTTACACAACTTCTGAATCCTATCAATTTCCGAGTCAACTTTAGAGACCTCATAAAAAGACTGCCATTGTTTCATATTTTTTATATCACTTAAATCATTTAGAATGCCAATTTGATCATGTAAATGTCCAATAACCGTCTCTATGGCTTGAGATGAAAATTGAATCAATTCCAAATTCATCATATATTTGAAATTTTTACCTCGAATCCGCATTTTATGAAGGTCTTTTATCTTTTTAGGATCCGTTTCAGCCGCTTTTGCGACATATGCAGCAAATGCAGAGAGCCATCTATCTTGGTTTATTGCTGGATCGTCAAACTTTTTAGCATCAATATCGATTGCTTGATTAATAATATCGATTAAAGTATTGTAATGACCATTGGTCAAGCGTCTTTCAATCAACGCGATTGCAAGGCTCAACCGATCTTCAAACATCTGGACCATCTCTTCAAGAGTGAGTGAATTATGGATATTGGGCATTGTTTTAAGATAGTCTATTTGAACTTGGCACATACGTGCCTCGGACAAATCGCCAAAAAAATCTTTTAACACTACATCTAAAGCGTCAAATTGATTTCCTAAGTTCAAATACCAAATCATGCTACGTAGCTTTCGCACATTTTTGCGTTGTTCATGAATCCATTGTCTCGTATCCTCTTTAAATAAATCAAAATGCATCATATTATGCAGAAATGTCGCTCGATGTGATTCGAACTGTTCACGCCATACTTCAAGTGGTGCAACGACAACAGACAGTTCAAGCAAATTAGACATAGTCGCTCGATAAGCTTCTACTTGGTTTCCCTCATCTAATAAGCCTTCGTCTTGATGTGCAAGTGCGTCTGCATCTTTGATGAGTTCATCATAAACGCCATGACATTTTGCTTTTTTATTATGTTTTTTTATCGCTGTAGTGATTAGGCTTTGTGTCTTTTCATCAAAGTCAGAGGCAGCCATGAGCGCTTTCATGAATCTAGCACTCACACGCGCGTGTTCCTTTCCATTGACGCCAAGCTTCGTGCGACCCAAATCATGTCCGTATGCAATTGCAAGTGCAACATTCTGATCAAGACCGCGCTCAAATGCTAGCTTTTCTGAATAGTAAGCGACATCTTGTACATGGGCTGTTTCAAATTTTGAGTTTTCTGAACTGATTGCATAACCGAGTGATAATCCCCTTAAGTACCCTATGAATGTCATAACATCACTTCGCGATATCTATAACAGTTCATCATGTGATCATTGACAACCCCAATCGCCTGTAAATAAGCATAGATTATCGTCGAACCAATAAAACTCATGCCTCTTTTCTTTAAGTCCTTAGAAATTCTATCAGACAATTCTGTTTTTGACGGTACTTCAGCAAGGCATTTAAAGGTGTTTACAATAGGGGTTCCATCTACATAGTGCCATAAATAGCTATCAAAGCTTCCGAATTCTTCTTGTATATTGAGAAACACTTTGGCATTTTTAATGGTCGCTTTAATTTTCAATCGGTTTCTGACTATTCCAGAATCCTGCATTAATTGTTCAATTTTGTTTTCATCATATTGACTGACGATTCGAGGATCGAAATGATCGAAAGCCAAACGGTAATTCTCTCTTTTGTTGAGAATTGTCTCCCAAGATAGTCCAGCCTGTGCGCCTTCTAATATTAACATTTCAAAGAGGTGATGGTCATCGTGAACCGATACCCCCCATTCCTTATCATGGTAAACGACATAACGTTCATTATCAGGGTTTACCCACCCACATCGTTCCATTTTTTCCTCCTTTTGACTCAAACAAAATACTCAGGTATTTTACAGTCACTAAAGCCGTCTTCAAGTTCTTTTTTATGTAGCATAAAATTTGCATCATCAAATCGTTTCGCCTTAACAGGACATCGTTTCACACATGCACAACACTTTATACAGATATCGATAATGGTCCGGTTATCTGCGTGTGATATAGACTGAATAGGACATATATTGGCACAAAGGCCACAGTTTATACAAGTATCTAAAGTACTTGGTATGATACGTCTAAAATCGAATGCATTGCCCGAAGCATCAACGGGTTTATAATAAGTTCTGAGAGGCCAGTTTCCTGGTATATCAGACTTTTCAAGTCGTTTCGCGTCGCCTTTCTCTAATTTTTCCGCAACCTGCCTAGCAAATTGTTTGCACACTAGTATATCACCAATATCAGGTCTTCCTTCTGCTAGAACTTCTGAAAATGCATGCTCGCCAATAAATGCACCCGCTGCAATAACATTAAAACCATTGGTATTTAAAATTTGCCATAATTCCATCATGGCATCGTCATAGTGGCGGTTTCCATAAACTACTACTACGATAACTTTAGTATTAACACCTTTAAAACAATTCAAATAAGGTAATAAAACATTAGGAACTCTTCCAGCATACACTGGTACTCCCAAAATGACTAGTTCGTCTGATCCAAAGCTCATATCTATCGGCCCATTTATAATCGATCTTTCTGACAACGGTGTGAAATCTAAGATTTTCATTTCATTTGTTACCACTTTATGGTTCATCACAGCCAACAATTCCTCAGTAAAAGCCTTAACAATTTTTCGTGTCGTTCCAGTCGGTGAGAAAAAAGCGGTTAAAATCTCTCCTTGAAAATTCTTATGATGCATCTCAAACCTCCACTTTTATGATACTGCTTTTCTACTTGTGATGATTGCTCTAATTATACCATAAATCAAATTTTAGATTTCTTGATTCGCTTTAAAATATAATGTCTTTCAGAAAATTTTAATGTGTTTTTAAGAATTTTTATTCTAATTTGTGCTACCCTTAGTCTGTAGGAGGTGAATAATATTGGAAAAATTTTATTTATACGTTGCGATTCCAGCTTCATTGCTCCTCATCATTCAAACTTTCATGACGATTTTTGGGGCTTCAGGTGAAATCGATGTGGATTTCGATGGTGATGGCGATGTGGATATGATCGGTGAAACAGGCTTTACTTTGTTTTCGGTCAGAAATATGATTGCATTTTTCACTTTTTTTGGTTGGAGCGGTCTATGGATGCTCTCAATCGAACTAAACCCTCTCTTGACAGCTTTTATATCTATTTTAGTTGGGGCGATCTTTGCAGTAATATCGATGAGTCTTTTCTTTCTAATCAGTAAATTACAAAGAAACGGCAGCATGAACTTAACGCATGCCATTGGTTCCATCGGCGACGTGTACATACCCATTCCACCAAGACGTCAAAGCTATGGCAAAATCATGATCGTCATACAAGGGACACTACGTGAAGTTGAAGCGGTGACGGACGAGCAAACCGAACTCACTACTGGTAGCCAAGTGACAGTCATCAGCGTTGAGTCAGATTCAAAACTTCTCGTGAAAAAATTAGAACTATAGGGAGGAAAAAATGTTTTTAGAAAATGCTTCTGGTTTAATTTTTATTTCTTTAGCCGTTTTATTTCTATTCGGTATTTTTATCGCTTTATTGACACGCTACAAAAAATGTCCATCTGACAAGATTCTAGTCAAATATGGTTTAGTTGGTACAAATGAAAAAGGCATTAAGAGTGCAAAATGTATCCATGGTGGTGCCACTTTTATCTGGCCAGTATTCCAAGCTTATGAATACCTTGACTTGACACCGATGTCCATCGAAGTCAACTTACAAAATGCACTCTCTAAACAAAATATTCGTATCGATGTCCCATCGCGGTTCACAGTTGGTATTAGTACTGAACCAGAAATCGTTCAGAATGCAGCTGAGAGACTTTTAGGCCTCAAAATGTTAGAGATTCAGGAACTGGCGAAAGATATTATATTTGGACAATTGCGTCTTGTAGTTGCCACAATGGATATTGAAGAAATCAATACCGACAGAGATAAGTTCCTTGAAGAAGTCTCAAGAAATGTGGAATCCGAACTTAAGAAAATAGGTCTCAGACTGATCAACGTAAACATCACTGACATCAGCGATGAATCTGGCTATATAGATGCTCTCGGTAAAGAAGCGGCATCTAAAGCTGTCAACGACGCAAAAATTTCAGTTGCGCAAAAAACGAGAGATGGTTCTATCGGCGAGGCACAAGCGGTTATGGATCAAAGGGTTCAAGTCGCTGTCGCAAATGCTACTGCAGTTGAAGGTGAGAACCAATCAAAGATCAAAATCGCTGAATCTGATGCAGGACGTCGTGAAATGGAAGCGATTGCAAACAAACGTGCCGTTGCTGCTGAGAAAATTCAGGAAGCAAAAGCCCTTGAAGAATCTTATGTAGCTGAACAAGCAGCAGAAATTGCTCGTGCTGAGCTCGAGAGAGCAACACGTGAAGCTGATCAACTCGTTCAAGCTAAGATTGATAAACAACTCGCTGAAATCGCTGCAGAAGCAGTCGCGGAACGTACGAGACGTCAAGCGCGTGGCGAAGCCGATGCCATCTTTATGAAACTCGAAGCTGAAGCCCGTGGTATCAACGAGATGCTCATGAAGCAAGCTGAAGGATTTAAAGCACTTGTTGAAGCATCTGGTGGTGCCGATGAAGCAATGAAACTCATGATCGTCGATAAGCTACCTGAACTTATCGAAAAGCAAGTTGAAGCCATCAAAAATATTAAAATCGACAAAATTACTGTTTGGGATAACCTCGGTTCTGAAGACGGCAAAACCAATACAGCAAAATTTGTTTCTGGTATGATGCAGTCAGTGCCTCCACTCAACGAACTTTTTAATATGGCTGGACTTGAGATTCCTAGTTATCTTGGAAAGACACAAGTAAAAGAGACACCTAAGTTAATAACGCCAGAATAAATTATGGTTTTCACTCAATAAAAAAATAGGACTGTCCACTGATTTATTATCATGGACAGTCCTATTTGTTTATTTGATGCTATTTGAATTTATTTGAATCTATTTATCAAGAGCGTCTTTAATCTTATTGATATTGTTGATGATAATGCCATCTCTTAAGTGTGGTTTCTCCATGAAGTAGAAGGAAACGCCTCCTAATCCAACGTGAGTGCCAACTGCTACACCCATTTGAAGGAGTAAAATCTCACCTTTAAATGCCGTTTCTGTTTTAATCATGTTCACGAGATTTTCTGCATACAATCTGTCAGATGTATAACCTACAATGACAAAGTCGGTTTCATCGAGATCGACGCGTAGATTAAATGCGTTAATATAGTGACTCAAAACCGCCTTGCGTCCACGTTCTTTGCTGACAATGGCACCCTCACCTTGTTTCATAGTCATGATAGGTTTAACTTTCATAATTTTTCCAATTAATGCGCTGCCATATCGCAAACGGCCACTTCTCACCAGATTGTCTAAATCATCAACTGATAAAAAATGTTTCACATTGCGTTTATAGGCTTCATTGTATGCGACCACTTGCTCAAATGAGGCACCGTTTTCAATCATTCTTGCACTTTTTATAATTAACCATCCGCTACCATGGCTCATGGATGTACTGTCCACAACGTGTATTTTATAGTCTTTTTCTGCATGTTCTTCATTAAAATAGTCCATGGCAATAACAGCTGATTGATAGGACCCACTCGTTTTACTTGACATGCAGATACATAAAATCTCTTTGATACCTTTATTGTACGCATCTTCAAACAATTCGATAAAGAGCGCTGGAGAAGGCATCGCTGTCGTTGGAGGCTTTTTGTATTCTGCAATCTTAGCAAAAAACATGTCCGAATTGATATCGATACGATCTTGATACGTTTTACCATCAATCACAATACTAAGTGGTGCAATACCAATACTGTAACGTTCGATCAGTTCATCGCTTAGGTCACATGTCGAATCGGCAATTATTTTTATCATATTATAGCCCCCTTGTTAATAATTCTCACATAACCTATTTTAACATATCTGTAACAGTTCCTCAAACTCAATGAGATAAAATAAAGGAGATGTTCCTCATCTAATTTCAATTATAATTTAGTCGTTTTTTTATAAGCAGTATAGCCCTGTTCCGACAATTTATCTTCCCACATGATTCTAAGAATTTCGAGCTCGTCGTCATATGTTTCGTTTAAATCTATTTTAGTGTATGTTAATTCTTCTAATATTACCACTTCAAATGCTTCTTCTCCATAAAGTGTCCAATCCTTTTGAAGTTCTCTAAACGGATAAAAATTAGAAGCTAATTTAACCTTTGTACTATTCATGATACTCCTCAGATTATTTGTACTTCTGATGTGACACTTTTTCACAGCCAGATTATTTATATCTAGCCGCACTTCATCCGGTTTCAATCGAATCATAAAAACACCCATGGGATGTTGCATTGTTTTATATTGCTCGATTAATGCCTTCTTTTTTTCTCTTTCCATCAGTAACCCATCTCCTTTAAAAGTGTCGACAACGTCTTCAGTCGCTCTGATAGCAACTCGTCATCGTTGCTTAATGCTTGCGCAAACAGCTTAATATCTTCGTCAATGTATTCATTATCAACGCCTATCGCAACAGTCATGGCATCACCTTGCAAACCAATTCTATCAATAATTGTTTCATTTTCGTTGTACAGTTTTGGAAATCTATAAGCCTCTTTAAAATACATTTTACCTCTACATACTAAAATTGCTAAATCAAGTACTCGATGTAATGGCAGTTCCTCAGATTGTCTCGACCATTTTTCTCCAGTATAACGCCAAACTTTTGCAGAAATTTCCACTTTCCCTCGATCGTTCCATTGGGCAAGTCCAAGCGACAATCCCTTTGCATCGGAGTGATAGGCACTTCTTCCATCAATATTTTCATAATTTTCTGATACGATGACGGGTTTATGTTTTAAATTCATTGGTATTTTCATGTTTTACGTCCTTTCTAAGACACATAGATCTTTTTGTCGTTTAGAAGCTTAGCAGTTTGCAATTCAGCGGTTTGTCGATTTAGCAAATTTTAAATTTAGTAAATTAGTAAATTAGTAAATTAGTAGATTACTAAATTTATAAGTTGTATATCAAAAATACCACTATTCTTAATTACTGTCAAGTTCACTATTTAATCGGATGAATCTTGATTATTCACATATGCGTGTTATCATAGAATTAAGGGATTTGTTTCAAATTAGGAGGTAGTATGCAATCATTCAATCGATTAACACCTGAGCTCGACTCTGAGATTAAAGGGTTTATATTAAAATGTGAAGCATTTGATCACGTATCATCATGCGTTAAACTAGGTACTGACTTGAATTATATAAAAGAAATGCCCTGTTGGTTGATTGAAACAGTTGATGAACAGATTGTAGCTCTCTGTAATATTTTTGCAGTCAATACATTTGAAGCAGAGTTATCGATTGTCGTTGCACCCAACCACAGGCATAAAGGGATTGGAAAAGCTCTCGTAAATTCAGCAAAACACCTATTAAAAGAATATGGTTACAAGCGTGTATTATATGTTTGCGATGATAACTCTATTTCTGGTAGGGCTTTTGTAGACACTTTTCTCACGCGACATGATTATACTGAATATACTTTGACATATAATAAAACGGATAATCATCCACGCGCGACGCGTTTACTAGTAACAAAAGCTTATGAACGCGATCTCGACAACATCATTCATATCAATGTCGATGCATTTGAAGATGATTATGAAGTTGCCTCTCAGTTTATAACGTCGACTTTCAACAGTCCCACACGTACAGCTTATATAGGTCAATTGAATTACAAGCCGATTTGTACTCTGATGCTAGGCAATGAGGGGGGCGTTTATTCGATCAACGGCGTTGCGGTACTCAAAGCATTTCAGGGTCAAGGTTATGCCACAGAATTGATTCAGGATGTTCTTTACGGTTTGAGAAATGAAGACCAGGACATCATCATCGAAGTAGACAGTACAAATACACCTGCCTATCATCTTTATAAAAAACTGGATTTTATAGAATCACAAGTTATAGCATATTATGTAGAAGCTTTGTAACTAATCATGTATCGTGTAATTTGAGCAGCAATAAAAAAAGCCGAAAACCTCGAGATTATCACTCTTGGTTTTCGGCTTTTTTTATAAACAAACTCTATAAATCTTTAAACGCAATATCATCACTTTCTATGATTTTAAGTGTATCCGTTTCAATGCCCATAATATGTGTCAAATACTCAATAGGAATCATCAACCTTCCTTCATAAAGTGTTGGTTTTGAAAGTTTCGGTAATTCAACGACCAATCCATCAATCATATAGGTCACATCGAACGTTGAAAGATTGACACTGAATTTAGCGTTGTCTTTTATCGCTATTGATTGTCTTGTTTCCTTTACCCAAGAAATTTCATAGGCTAACTGATCAAAGAGTTCTCTGAACGCTACATATATGCGACCATCTGCTGACATTAGACTTCTTTCCAGTGTAACTGTTTCGTTAACTTCTACAGAAACGTGTTTTGACAATCGAAAACTTGGCTCGCCTTTATAAGTATGGATAACGCCACCTAGTTTTTCAGCCATTGCCTGCGCATAATTTACACTCATAAAATCCCTTACATAGACGTTATTGATGTAAAGTTTGTGATCATAGTAACCGATGCGCTTTGCTTCTTCAAGAAATGCAAGTGGTATCGCCCATAATTTGTTTACGAGATAATCTTGATAGTAATTGGCTACTGGTGTCGGAAATACATTTGAGGCCGTGGTCTCAATAGTCAGAGCCGGCTTCAAAGTATTGTTACCAAAGTAGTGCGTCGAATAGCCATATTCTGAATAGGTATTTGGGACCATCATTTTATAGTTTGTAATTTTTTGAGCAATGTTGGCAAACAAACGATTAGTCGCATAATATTCAGGACCAAGATGGTCTACCCAGTAATAGATGACTTGTCCCATGCTGTGATAAGTCACATAAGCCCTAAAATCATATGACAACATATAGGTCATTAACGTTTTGGTTTCCGCCTCAGTAGCGGGTGCATACCCCATGAAATAATCTTCACCTGGGACTATCGTCGGCCAAAGCACATCACTATTCCCCCATTGATCAACCCATTTTCCAACTTTTACATCATAAAAAAGATCTTCGAAATTTCGGTTGATATCAACACCTCGTATATTCGCTTTGAGGCGATAATTACGGAGGTTTGGAATTAGCAAATTGATATTTTGTCTTAGTATTGGACTGTCAATTGTTGCAATACCTCTTTTAGCCACATCAAATCCATCAGGATTAGCTAATGGTATAAAATGCATGACACTTGTTTGCAAGAGTTCATGTACATTATAATTCGGTAAATAATTGTCATCATAATAGTCGATGACATAATCTTCAACCATCTTAAGTACAGCCGCTGGATTGAAAGTTTCCCTGGAATGTACACCACCATCAATGAGTATGTGCGATTTTTCAACATAGTCCACATCTTCATAATTATAGATATCTTTAGTCAGCCTAATTACATAAATCGGTTTAAGATCTTCGGAGTAACCAATTATTTCTAGAGACAATAAATAGGGATACATGCTAACCAATTCTTGCGCTTTCTCATAGAGCTTGTCGGATGAATAAGAGTACAATTCATCAAACAGTACGCGTTTTTCTACGCCGTAGCTTGGGTTGTTTAGTAATAGTAATAAGGTTACCATCATCAAAATGCGTGTGTATTTCGCCATAATTGCCTCCTTTCTATATAAATTTTATATACCCACGATACCCTTTTGAACGCATGACAGGCATAAAAGAAGCGAAGATTTAACAATCTCCGCTATAGGTAATATATATTGGAATTACATAATGGCATTACATATTTGGATTATAATAGTTTGGACTCTTCAATGTCTTGACCAGTGAAGTAGCTTGCTCGATGGAAATATCCATTGGTTCAATATCATAATAGTGTAACGTAGCTTCCCTAATACCATAGCATCCTTCTCCAAAATAGGCTATATTGCAGTACATCTCTAAGATTTCATCCTTATTGGCAATCTTTTCAAGGTCAAATGCAACAAATAGTTCAGCCACTTTCCGCTCATACCTTTTTTCAAAAGTAAAATACATGTTCTTTGCAAGTTGCTGTGTAATGCTACTTCCGCCTTCCACGGTAGAACCCGCCTTGACATTTTTCAGCATAGCGCGCGCTGTTGAGATTAAATTGATTCCACTATGCATATAAAATCGGCGATCTTCAGAATCAATCACTTGACTTAGAAATTCTGGGGATATAGCATCTATGGTCACATAGTTTTCGTCACTTTTGAGTCGTTCAATCCTATCTTGTACGTGCGTATGTGTTGTTGCGTCTTTGTACATGTCGTATCCAGTTTTGACTATTGGTACAGTTATTACCAGTGCGACGATCATAACAATCAATAAAGTCATGCGAACAATTCGCCAAAATCGTTTCGTTTTCATAAGGTACCTCATTCTCATCTTTCTGTCTATATTATACATGAAAACATTCAATCAGCCATTGAGATAAGAAACTATTAAGAATAACTTAATATGAACGTAAAGAAAGGCAATAGAAGTCGCCTTTAAACAATCGACTTTTGGGGTTTGATTGCAATTTGAGCCGCTTTATAAACGACTACGGTAATTACTGTATTTGCAACTGCAGTTGGAATGACAATTGTCGTCACCAATATCCCAAGTGGTGCTGGCAAACCAACAATAGCAAGTGCAGATGTCAAGAAGATGATGCCGCTTGCTAGTGTACCTATGAAGCCGATTATACCCATTTGAATAACCCCTGTGTGGATGGCCTTTATCAAGTAGTAAACGATTAATGCAGTTATCATCTTATCTATGAGATTTGGCAGTTGTCCACCGGGAAAAGTCGTCGTCATGGCGGTGATGATACCACTCAAAAGTCCAGATAATACCGTATTTTTGAAGGTTGGATTAATTGCTATTGCAATAAACATAAACGTTAATAATAAATCAAATTTCATCCCGAAAAATCCAGGGACGATAGAATGAAGTACAAAGCCCATAGCCAGAAGAACGGAGGTTAAGATCATGTTTTTAATTTTCATAGTTTTCTCCCTTTTGATACCCTCATTGGTATCTTCAAATAGTATTGTCGCTAATTTTTCTGCTCTGATCGTGTTGAAACTTTGCTTTCATACCATATCGTCACCTCCTTTTTGGGTACAAAAAAACCGCTTACTCCTATAACAAAGGAGCAAACGGTCAACGTTCGCGGTACCACCCTTTTTGAAATTAATGACAAAACATTAATCTCATCTCATATCAGATACTGACATATCTTACCCCTGTAACGTGAGGACACGGCTATGGCTACTTTAAGTTCACCTCGCATCTCATAGGTCCATTCATTTTCTACTGGCTTATCTCATCACACCACCTGAGACTCTCTGGGAAGTCAAATAAAAAAATACTAATCCTAATCCATGATTTTTATATAAATATTGTTTTAATTATACTTGATTTCTGAAAACTTGCAACAATTAATATGTTAACATTTTGTAACATTTAAGTTTTGCTGATCAGTTCACTGAAATAGCGGCATAATAAGATTCTAAATCAAAACCATGTGTTGTAACAGAAGCAATTGAACGATTAAATACTTGACTTTCAGCAAGCGACCTTTCAAGTGAGTCGTTGTTCAAGTCACTGATCCAATGATGGAAGTCATCTGCTTTAAGCCCATTAGCGTTGTTTAATTTGATAATTGTATCTTTCACTAGATCAATTATCAGCGACTCGTTGTCCTTAGGGCTCAATTGACTTAATACCTCTGTGACATCTTTTGGCGCTCTATTTAACTTTGAACTAAATTCATGTAAATAGAAATAAAGACCATAGTTATGCAATTTACCCGTGTTCACATCGATGAACCAAAGATCTTTATCTAGCGCTGTTGAAGTAAGTCCTCTATATTTCAAAGCCGTCAAATCATAAAAAATACCTTCACATATTTTTCTAGAACCTAATGGTTTTAAATAACCCAGAACTGACTCAAGCATCACGATGGGTTCGATACCTTTTTCTTTCTTAAAAACGAGATACCCATGCGAATCCGTTTCAAAAGTATCTATAACTTGGGGCCTCTCTACTTTAAAATAACCATCTTCACCTTGCTTAATTAAGTCAAGAGAATCAAGGTAGATTTTGCGCTTGAGTTTAGTGATTTCAAGTAGTACATGCTCTTCAGATACATACATATACCCCAGTTCAATCATGACGCGCTTTAGGTATTTAAATCTAACTGTTTTTCCAAGCGTACTTTTCAGTTCAATGCTTCGTTTTTTCTTACTACGCTTTAGTTTTTCAGCATATTCGGCATAATCATCAGCTTTATAAAACGCTTCCGACATGTCATCCATGTCTTCGCGTTCTATGTTAAAGTCAAAGGATCTCTCCTGAGAATTCTTGCGATTTCTATAGATAATGCGTTCTTTTTCATAGAACTTATTTTGACTGATCAGCGACTGACCTTCATTGTATAGGGCATTGATTTTACTCATGATAAAAAGCGCTTCACGTACTTCGGATACATCTGGGTGCCAGATTTTGGCGAGCATTCTATATTCGCGCTTGATCCCTTTCACCGTAAATAACTCAGAAGGCATATCGCAATCCATAATATAATTTTTATCATGAAATTTTTCTTTTTTCAACATATCTTCACCTTTTGTCACTATCCAGCTCGTACAGATGGGCACACGATTTACATGTAACGCGCAACTTGCCCTTGTTTTTGGGGAATTTATAGCGTTTGCCACAATTTGGGCACGGCTCGACAAAATAATCAAGTAGTGACTCTATACGCTTAGGATCAAAGCCAACGACAAGTTGGTCGCCGACTAAGAAAGCCGGAACACCCGTGAGTTTTAGTGTTTGAAATTCGCTATTTGCTTTTGGATCGTTGTTCACATCGCGTTCTTCAAAAGCATAACCTTTATCATTTAAGAATTTTTTAGCTTGTTTACAATAGGTACAGGTTTGTGTCGTATAAGCGATAATTTTCGTCATATCTACCACCTCGTCATCTAATATGTCTATCATATCACTGCACCCTCAATCTGGTCAATTGGTATGATACGTTTAATTAATCCAAGTATAGGGTATTAAAATATAAATGCGTCAATTGACGTTTATAATGTATTAATGGAGGCACAACAGCATGACAGAGTTTTTTACAGTTGAAGAAGTCAACGCGATGCTAAGTGAAATTGCTGATGAAATACCAAGTCCGTTTTTTGATGAGCTACATGGTGGCATCATCCTTGTTGAAACACCTAAAATGCATCCCGAAAGTAGAGAGGGTCATCCACTTTATATTATGGGGGAATATGTCCGAAACAACTTGGGGTGCCAAATCAAAATTTACTACGGTTCTTTTAAGCAAATCTATCCAAATGCCACAGCAAAACATTTCAAAGAAGTGCTAAAAAACACTTTGATTCATGAGTTTACGCATCATTTGGAATATCGAGCAGGACTTCGCGGGCTCGAAATAAAAGATGCTAATATGTTAAACGATTATAGAAAAAAATAATGGCGCCTCATAAAGGGACCATTATTTTTGTTCAATTATGCTTTTGCGCCTTTTCTTATGATTCTTTTCAGGTCTTCAGGTTTAAGTTGTGTGATGACGACGGCCACAAACATGATCAAACAACCCAACATCTCTTTTGCGTTCATAGATTCGCCCAAGAAAATTGCACCACTAATGACTGCAAATACAGATTCCAAGCTCAGGATGATGGCAGCCGCTGTAGGGCTTGTATACTTTTGGCCGATTATTTGAAGTGTGTATGCAACCCCCACAACCATCACTGCTGTGTATATGATCACGGCGCTTCCCTCGAGGATAGCACCAATCTCTGGTGTTTCAAAGATAAACGCAGCAATAGCCGATAAAATACCTGCGGTAACAAACTGAATACAAGATAACTTTAAACCTTCCACTTTGTCTACGAACATATCGACAAAGATGATTTGAAGTGCCCAAAATACGGTTCCAATAAGGACAAGTGCATCACCCTTCTCAAGTGTGAACCCCTCCTGAATGGTCAGTAAATAGAGCCCAAATATGGCGAGTGCTACGCCAAACCAGGTCAAAAGGTTGACTTTTTTATTCATGAATAGCCCAAATATTGGAACAAGTACTATATAAAGTGCTGTTATAAATCCCGCTTTTCCAGCGGTAGTGCCCAAGATACCCCATTGCTGAAAGGAAGCGCCAAGAAACAGCGCACTGCCGCACAATATGCCACCTATGATGAGATCTTTCTTCTGAAATTTCACCTTTTGATGTTCATTTAGTTGGTCATTCCCTTTATTTGAGTTAGCTGATTTCTTGCTCATTTTATCAAAGATAATAATAACAGGTATCAATACGATTGCGCCGAGTAAAAAACGAGAGGCACCAAATGTAAATGGTTCGATATAATTCATACCAAGTTTTTGTGATACAAATGATGTGCCCCAGATGATTGCTGTAATCAGTAGAATTATGTCGCCCTTTAATTGTTTCATAATCTCTCCTTATGTAAGCTGAGGAAATTGTCTAATTCCAATTGCCATTGCTATTAGTCTCATCACAATCGATTATATCAAAAATACAGCCTTATTCAAGCAAGAAAACCTTCATCCGATTAAAGATGAAGGTTTTAATTTATTTCCTCTGTTTGTTACAAATGCATCTATCTCTATGACTATTTTTTAGTTGCTTTGTTTAAAGCATCTAATTGCTCAGGATATTGTCTCTTAGCGATTGTATCCCATAGTTCAGCACCTTTGATACCAACTCTTGAAGGTACGAATACTGGATCCAGACCGAGTTTTTTCTGTGCTTCATAGTCTTTAAGTGTTGCAAGACCTGGTTTCGTTAAGAAGATAATAACGATAACGTTGAACCATGCCATCGCGCCAACTGCCGCAGAACCTAAGTTCCATACAACGTCAACTGAAGAAACTGCACCGATAAATACCATGACTGTTAATAACACTCTAGAAGCCATAATTGAATATTTATAGCCAGCGCCGTTTTGATTTTTCTTGAAGATGTAACCAATACTAGAGTCAGTATAGAATGCGTAAGCAAATACAGTTGTCAGTGTAAAGAAGAAGAGTGCAACTGCAACGAAACCGCCACCGATACCAGGGATAAATGAGTTAACTGCTTCTTGCGTAAAGTTAGATTTTTCAACGCCAGGTAAGTTTTCAGTGATGAAAGCACCTGCTTCGTTGACAACGTTAAATGCGCCTGTTGATAAGATCATAACAGCAGTTGCTGTACATACGAATAATGTATCTACGTATACAGAAAATGCTTGAACAAGACCTTGTTTCGCAGGGTGAGAAACTTCAGCAGCACCAGCCGCTTGAGCGCCTGTACCTTGACCAGCTTCATTTGAGAAGATACCTCTTTTAACGCCCCATGCAATCGCTTGGCCAAATACTGCGCCGTATACTGCGTTCATGTTGAAAGCTGAAGAGAAGATCATGCCGAAAACTTCGCCAATTTTGCCAAAGTTTACTGCAAGGATAACTAATGCAAGAATGATATAAGCAATCGCCATAAATGGAACGATCATACCAGCAACTTTAGCGATTCTCTTACCACCACCAAAGATTACCCATGCTGTAATAATTGTATATACAAGTCCGATTATCCAAGTTTCAAGACCAAATGATAATTTACCCGCTTGAGCAAATGCATTTGTTTGAATACCAGGTAACATGATACCACAAGATACAATTGTTAAAATAGCAAATGCGATACCAAGAGGTCTAGATTTTAAACCTTTTTCAATATAGTAAGCTGGTCCACCACGATATTCGCCGTGAATCTCTTCTTTCCATACTTGTGCCAATGCTGATTCGATATACGCTGAGCCAGCGCCTAAGAATGCGATTGCCCACATCCAGAATACGGCACCAGGACCGCCAAAGAATATAGCAGATGCAACGCCTGTGATGTTACCAGTACCAACACGACCACCAAGAGCCATTGCAAAACCTTGGAAAGATGATACGCCAGTTTCAGACGCTTTACCACCAAGTAACAATTTAACCATATCTTTAACTAATCTGAGTTGCGGAAATTTCATTAATACTGAAAAATAAATGCCGGCTGCAAGACAAAGTACGATCATTATTTGTCCCCAGAAGAACCCATCAAGCGTTGCCGAAAAATTTAACAAACCCTCCATTTACTACTCCTCCTTGTATTTAATAGAATTGGACACTACTGTATATAGTATATGACCCTAAAACAGTTAATTAATTGTAACATTCAGAAAAGAGGGTGTCAAATGTTTTCAATTTGTTAATAATTTCATAAATCAATGTTCATTTTTAACATTTAAGTCATTTCCCTATTTGGCTTCATAATAAAAACCATAGTTGGAATATAGGACTCTTTTACTATACTAATAAAGTTGAATCCTTGTTTTTTTATTTGAAAGCAAAATTTAATAAAGAACTAGTATTGGATGATTTTCTCCCTGTGAGCTACTTGTTTTTTTGAAAATCAGAACTATCGATATAATTATTATTAATCTGTATGCAAATTTACAAAAAAAAAAAACCGAATCATGAGATCGTATCTCCCATCATTATCGGTCACTTTTTAGTAGTAATCCTCTGGCGACAATTTGCTTGATCAACCCCGTTTTTTCAAGTGAAAATCTAAGCACGGGCGCATTAACAGTCGCTTTTTTTGATATATAAATTTCTAAGTCGTCTTGAACTATCGAGTGGTATAGCGTCACATCTTCAGGTGTTTTAAAGGAGATGTCCACCACGTCGTACGTTGGACAGCAGCCACCGCCACTTTTTGAAATGTCGAGGACCATGCTTTTTTTCTTTTTCTTTTTGAGTTGCACCTGTACTTCAGGATCGATAACAATAGTCATATTAAGTGACATATAACCCTCCTTTTGACTTGAACTCTTAGCTCAGGAAATTTCATACTTTAATTCTCTCATAAAAATGTGTAGAAATCATGTACTTAGAAAAAATAAAAGCATTCAAACATAAATTATTATGATTGAATGCTCAAGATTATTATTTGTGATAATTGACGCATTTATTTGTTAGCAAAATTCGCGGCATTCGTACCTGCGATTCGACCAAAAGTTATACTCACTTGTAAAGACGTACCCATCGCTGGGTAAACCGTATTATAGAAGTTACCTGTCGCAAGTTCACCTGCAGCATATAACCCTGAAATTGCAATGCCTTCTGTGTTGAGGACCTTAGCATCAATATCTGTTTTAAGTCCAGACATCGTACCTAAAACTGCTGGAATCACTTTTACAGCATAATATTTTGGCGTTTCTATTGGCGTCAATTCTTTTAAATCTTTTCCAAATTGAGTATCTTTACCATATTCGATCATGTCATTGTAAAAAGCAACAGTCGCTGTTAATCCAGTAGGATCAATACCAGCAAGCGAAGCCAATGATTCTATAGAATCTGCTACAAAAGCTGAACCGTTTTCTACGGCAGTATCTAAAGTTGCTACATATGTCGATTGGTCAAAAATAATGTACGAAACAGCTTCTTCCTGTTTGACAAGTTCTTGATAATAGATTGCGAAATCTTCCGATTCATCAACAAATCGCTCGCCTTTAGTATTTACAGCTAAATAGGGCATTTCAAGCAACGCATTGATTTCCGTCTTGTACGCGGGTTCACCATCAACCGTTTTCGTGCCGAATACGCCACCTTTAGAAATGACATCTGCACCAATTGCAAGAGCCATAGTCAATCCATCGCCGGTGCTACCCTCACTTGAAAAAGAAGTTTGACCTTTGGCGACTGGTGCGTATGACTCGACAAATGATTCATTTTTATCAAACCCACCAGTAGCTAAGATGACTGCTTTAGTCTCGTATGATACTTCCAGGCCAGCTTTATCAAGCGCCGTAAGTCCAATAATTTCTGATTTTTCATTTGTTAGGAGTTCCGTAGCACGCGTTTCTAGAATAATGGTAACTTTCTTCTTTTCAGCGCGCGCTTTAAGTGCATCGATAATTCCCGCACCTTTATTTTCTGCCACATGTCCTCTTAAGACTGGACTTGTACCAGTCGCTATAGGATTGCCGAATACGACTCCAAGATCAACAAGCCAATCTATCGTTGCGCCGGATTGATCTGCCACTAACTGAAGTGAGGGCACATCATTTTGACCTTCCGCTTTATCGATCCAAAAATTCACAAGTGCTTCTGATGAATCGTTGACCGGGTAATCTATTTGAATTTTTGAACCCGTTGCATAGACAATACCTTCAGATAATAAAGTGCTGCCACCAAGTACTGGCATTTTTTCAATAACAGCTACCTTAGCACCTGCTTCAGCAGCTTCTATGGCCGCTGAAAGACCAGCTGCACCGCCACCGACTACTATTACGTCAAATTTTGAATCGTCACTACTTTGATCATTACAACCTGAAACCAACCCTAAGATCATGATAAGAGCTAACATAAATGCAAGAATTTTTCTGCTATTCATATACTGCAAGCCTCCAATATTTGTTTTGTTAAAGATAACACCAAGTATAATTGTACAGTATTTATCGCCTTTTAACAATCGCATTGTGCGGACTGTCGCAAAAAGACTTCGAGCTATTGACTTTAACTTAATTAAATGTTAGTTTAATTATATTAAAATTTTTATTAACGCGTACTTGAATATTGTTCAAATTTCAATTGCTATTTGCATTATTATTCTACGATTATACTTTTATGGGAGGCTAACATGTCAAACGATTCCATCCCGGGTTGGCTCGGTGCATTAGATGACGAAGATTATGTCTTTATAAAACGATTCATGCTTTCTTCAGGTTCTTTAAAAGAAATCGCACAATCATACGGCGTCACTTATCCAACGGTGAGACTTAGGCTAGATCGACTAATCCAAAAAATTCAGATTAGCGATGACCACTCAAACGAACCTTATGTGTCCTTAATAAAAAAATTAGCCGTTAACGAAAAAATTGATTTCGAAACGGCTAAGTTGTTAATTTCAGAATACAAGAAAGATAAGAAAACCAGCTGATATTCATATTGTCATATACGCCATCATAAGAAATAACCAGAAGAAGCAAAGCAAAGATGAGATCGTTAAAATGAATATTCAGGATTTATAGCGCAATAGGTTCTGCACCAAGGGTTCCGTATAACGCAGATAAATAGGCATCTGATTGATAGTAGAATAAAGTTTCTCCTGCTTCCTGTAAGCGTTCAAGATATTTAAATTCTACAATCAAGCTTCGATTCATCGGATTTGCAATAAATGCTTCTAAATTGGCAATTTTTTTCTGGATGAGCGCAACATCAATCTGTTGCTTGTTTTTAAGTCTATCCATATACCATTCACTTTTAAGAACGACCTCTTTAGAAAATAAAATGCGTACCGCATTAGAGTCAATCGTATTGCCTTCAAATGTTCCATCAACCATTATATTGAGCAGCGCTTTGATCGGTGGAATTGCAGCATCTATGCTTCCATCTTTAAAATAATCGAGCGCTGCTTTTCTATGTCCAGACACGATATTGAGTACACCGTCGACAAATGCTTCCATACTTTGCTTTTCAGGTTTTAATATGTCTTCGCTGAAAATGCTCTGAGGTTCATCAAAAATTTTCCCGAGGTATTTATATGAAAAAACATTTGTCATTCGATAGCCCAATCGGCTTGCAGGAATATTAACCCCCTCATATTCAAAATCGACGAGCTTCTCAAATGATCCTTCTTCGATAAGTTTTGAAGGATTTCGTTCACTTTCATCTAGTCTAGACCAAAGTTCAGGAACAAGAATCGATATATCGTGGTCTACACGCATATGCGGCCCAATGTGACCAGCTGGTGTTGTGAATGCAACATAATCACCAAGTATATATGACAAGAGTGCGTTGTTCAAGTCGTAAATTGGCAAGAGCATGTTAAACGGCGCTTTTGTGAGTGCGCCTTCAGATCCAGCACCTGTAGTTGATGGTGACTTGCCTGTTAAGCTACTTATAAAGTCCATAAACAGCTCGGGTAACTCTTGATAATGAATGGGATTATAGACGCTTAGCGGTAGTATTTTTTTTCCATTTTCAAGATCAGGTGGGTTGTTTCGACGTCCAGCAAGTATAGCATTAACCGGTTGAAGGACAGGTTGGTCAATTGGGATTTTCCTGGATAGTCTGACGCCAAGATCAGAAAGATAAGTCTTTAATGGGTCAAGAAAGTCAGACCTATGCTCAAGATATCTCGGGTTCTTACTTGGCTTTCCATCTACAATTCTTGGTTCTGATGAGACGATGCAATACGCATCGGAACCTTTTAAAAAAGCTTCTATATGTGCCTTGACTGGATCCGTATAGGCAATGTATTCCATGACATCGTCCCTTATTGCTAAAACATCTGCCTTATTAAGCGGTTCAAAATTAGTCACAAATAAATTGTTGCTAGAAAGATCCTGTTCTGCATGTTTATCGTAGCCTTTGTGTATCGCATCATCTGGTCTTTGGAAAAAGCGATATTCACAATTTGTAGCGAATTTGTAGCTGCTATTTGAATACTCTGAACTTAGATTTTTCAACTGTGTAGCAGGGACTAAAACAGAAGCGGTTACATCATCTTCCATCTGGATTTTTTCACTTGGAACAAAATCAATACGCAATTTAAATATACGCCAAGATTCATCTTCACCGAATCCAACACGCAAAAAGCTCGGTCTAATTTTACGCCCATTGAAATTGATTTCATTGCCAGGCTTGCCATTAATGATGTCCACTGTAAAATGCTTCCGCCAGTCCTTTCCCCAAGAGTGCTGATAAAATCGCTTCACCATAAAAACGAGTGATAAAACATGATTTGGAATCGCCTCTATATAGGCATTAAACGTATCTGAATAGGCTGGCGAAGGTGACAACAACTTGATAACCGAACCCAATGTACGGTCTTTTGAAAGAATTGGCCTTGAAGGTCGCGTTCTATCGGGATAATCTTTCCATCTTTTTCTGTAATCGTACTCGAAGATTTGCTCTAATGTATCAAGATCATTTGCTAAATCAAAGACATAGTAGGTACCATAAATAATAGAGTTATTGATGGATTTGGAAATTTCAGATTTTCCACCACCTGACACTGTGCATGGCTTATGACAAAATGTGCCTTCAGCTTCAGTACTGATCAGCTTCCATGCAGGTGTCGCGGGATGTTTTTCCATATGAAGACGTTCGCCATTTGGCAAGATATAATACATATTTGGCTTTAGCTTTATATACCTTTCTTTTGACTCATAGATCCACTTAATCTCTGTTTTGTGTAAGTCAATTTCAACTGTTTCAGGCAGGTAGATGACTTCCGGATTTAATTTATCTATGCCATAATGGTCCGCTTGAAGGTCCATTAAATCACCATATCTACTTAAAACATCATCAAATGTGTAACCATTTAAACTTTTATCTTCATTCCCGTTATAATTTTCACCGACATTTTTTTGTGGATGTACTATGGTTCCTCCGGCATGTTCTTCTTCTACGCCACCAAAGAGATTCGCCGCAAAACTAATTTGAGTCTTAATTTCTTTTTTTGAATAGCCAAAATAGTTGTCGGCAATTAACGTTACCGCAACCCCACTTTTATCTCTACAGGTAAGTTTAAATGCCTTTCCTTCATTATAGTATTCATTTGGATCACTATAACACATACCATCTCTTTGCTGTCTTTCTGTTGCATCATCAATATGTGGAAGTCCTAAGTCTACTTTTCTTATTTTATTGAGATGTGGTGCAAGTAAAATATATCCAGTATGCCCAGACCAGCCATCGACATCAAGTCCTGAATCGTTGTTATGATAACTTGAATCACCCGAATTACCAAATACCGATTCTAGAAAATCGAGGTTTGATACTAGACTTCCTGGCGCTATAAAAAGTACTTCCATTGTCTTTTCCTCGACTATGCCGGGCACTTTTGGACAAACGATGGGCTTCACTGTTAAAGAAACGAACGTTTTAGCAGGATTTGGTTGATTTGCTGTAAAAGGCAATATATTGAGTGATTCTGGTGGCCTAATAGCCGCTTCATAGAGTTTCAAGAACACATCTTTAGGAACTGCTTTTTTATCAAATGGAATTGCAAGTCCGCCTTCAACAATATGGAAAGAACCTTTAGTCGTTCGTCTATCATTTTTTGGATTATTGAGAATACCCTGTTTAATACGATAGCTACTGATATACTCATTTTTATAAGTGTCAGCACCTGGTGGTAAAGACATTTCACGGGCGAGGCCATAGTGGTCAAGCGTAAAGTGTTCCTCGATAACCTCAGGTGGCATCTTGACTTCAGAAAAATAGTTTTCAAAAAAGCGATTGATTCTTTTGTGTATTCCAATTTCTCCTAAATCGACCATCCGCGTTTTTTCTTTATAATCTTTAATGATATCGTCAAGTAAATCGATGAGATCAGCACTAGATGTATCCATTTCGTCGGCAGGTCTATAAATTGGAAGGCCAAGTGATGCCAATTTGAAATTGATATATTTGATCCTGTCTTCACGCTTTGTGATGGAATCGATATTTCCAAAATCAATTCCAAGTTTTTTCCTAATTGACATAACCCCTCCTATTTAACATTCCTCAATTTGATCAAAGGCTCTATTTTGAGCATTTTCTGACACATATTTATTCATACCCTTTAATAATAATTACTACGCGCTTTTTTTACTGTGTTATGTAAAAAACAAAGGACTACTCATTGCATATAAAAAATGCGAAGAGTAGTCCACTATTTTTGTTTAATGTGTTTTTTCAACGAGCGACATCACTGCCGCTTCATCTAATGGTCTTGAGAATAAGTAACCTTGAAGCATATTGCAATTATTTGCTTTTAAGTAGTCATGCTGTTCTTTGGTTTCGACCCCTTCAGCAACCATGGAAAGTTGCATCTGATGTCCCATTTTTATGATAGTTTGAACAAGTTTTTGCTTTTCAAGTGACTTTCCTAAATCGTCGATAAACGATTTGTCGATTTTGAGAATCTCAATTGGAAGCTCTCTAAGATAACTCAATGATGAATATCCTGTACCAAAATCATCTAGTGCAATTTTTATACCGCCCTGCTTTATGCGCATCAGTTTTGATATAGATTCATTCATCGCTTGTATCAAAACCGTTTCTGTAATTTCTAGGATAATGTTTGATGGCAATAAGTCATGCGCTTTAATGCTTTCCCAGAGCAAGTACTCAAAATCCTCTTGAACGAGTTGTAAAACAGATACATTGATGGCTACATGGTAATGCTTTCCATATTTTTCATTGATTGCTTTTATAAAATGACAGGACTGTTCAATGACCCATTTTCCAATAGGGATAATATATTGGGTTTCTTCTGCGATAGGTATAAATTCATTAGGTGATACAACGCCAAGTTTTGGGCTGTGCCATCTGATAAGTGCTTCAAACCCGAGAATTTGTTGCGTTTTACAATCTACAATAGGTTGATAAAGGAGTTTAAACTCGTCGCCAGCTAAAGCATGTTTGAGTAAATTTTCACGTTCTAATCGCCATATGATCTTTTCATACATATGATTTTCATAACGGGCATACCGGTTTCGTCCTTGTTCTTTGGCCTTATACATTGCAAGATCGGCCTTAGTGAGTAAAGTCTCAATCGTATCGCCATCTTCTGGATAAAGCGACAGACCTAAGCTAACACTATTTGAAAAATTACTTAAATCTACATCTATAATCGTATTTTGTGCCTCTATGATTCCAATTGCTTTTTTCTCTAATTCTGATGCGATCATCTCTTTAGAGAATATGATAAATTCATCCCCACTAATTCGATAAATTTTTGACTGTGCATCCAATGTTTTTTTAAGTTTCTTTCCAACTTCAATGATAAATTTGTCTCCAAAAACATGGCCCATCGTATCGTTGATTCGCTTGAAATGATCAATATCAATAATCATGATTCCCAAAGAACAACATCCCTTACTTATACTGCTTTTAAAGTCATGAATAAGTGCACGTTTATTTGGCAAGCCCGTCAACTCATCATGATAGGCAGTATAGCGCATCTGCTCTTCCATTTTCATAATTTCATCAATATCGGTATATGAACAAATAATCCGTGTCGGGTATCCAGATGTATCATGTTTTTTTATACCTCGAAGGAGAAACCATTTGTAATTTCCTAATTTCGTTCGAATGCGTACTTGTGTTGAAAATTCAGAAGGCGCATTTTGACGTGTAATATCATATACTATTTTTAATTCGAGTAGATCTTCGGGATGAACACAGCTCAAAATAAAATTAATTTCATGGTTTTCGGATAGGTTATAACCGATGGCATCCATCCATTTTTCAGAGAAGTAGATTCTCTTTTCCTTGATATTCCAATCGATGATGCAATCTTTAATGGCATCAAGTATGAGTTCGTTATTTTCTTTGCTGTCATGAAGAGCAATATAAAGCTCATTGAGCGTATCAAATTGCGCTTTGAGTTCCTCTTCAGAGGCAGATACTTCATCATTTAAAAGTTTTAATTCCATATTTTTATGAGCCAATTGATTTTTTAATCGATTGCTTCGTCTTAAGTTGTAGGATAAGAGCAAAACGAATAAAAACATCATGACAAGTGCACCGATAGTCAAATAAATGACATTTGCATACGTCTCGAATACTGATATGGGTTCCCCTACTACGTCAATTGATTTTTTCAATGTATCTATATCGAGTCCAAATTTGATAGCGGGTTCATAGTCGATGGCACTGATGTGCATCCCTTCACGAATTAGTGGCAGCGTATCTACATTTACCCCTTCCAAAATCGAGACAGTATGCTGACCTGCCAACTCACCCAATTTCACACCACTTAGCATGGTGCCACCCATTGCACCTGTTCCAATTGCAAAATCATAGAGTGAAAATACAGGTGCTTTTGAGTTAGAACTAACTTTTTCAATCATATCTTCAAAATTGATATTTCTGCCATCCGTATCGGTGTAATAAGCTGTCATAAGGACGCTATCTGTCTGTTCAAAAGTTGTCGCCTTGTCTAGAATATCTTGGATGGACAGGTTTGTGATTGCATGCACTTCAACTTCAGGAAGTGCTTTTTTTATCTCATCAATCACCGTTGTTCCCATGGAGTAGCCACTCTCTGTCTGATCATAAACTACGTAAAATCGTTTCATATCAGGATTTACTAATTTAGCGATCTCAAGTGTTTTTTTGATGTCCACGCTCTCTATAATACCTGTTATCAACCTCGGTTCATTTACTAGTATCTTATAACTTTCCTCACTGACGCCGTGAAAGACTATAGGGGTTTCCTTAAATAGCGCTCGGTTGTCGATGGCAAATTTTAGCGCAGCATCATCCGAAGTTATCAAAACGTCAAATGTTTTGTCCGCAAACTTTAGTGCAAGTAGCTCATAAAATGACGTCAACTGACGTTCAAAGGGATATTCCTTCCAGTCTAAATATTCAATATAAAATCTTACATCACCGTTATAATGTGTTTTTATGTAGTCAATTTCTGCCGTAGTTGAATCATCTGTCCACGACAAATCTTGGTGATACGAATTGAGTATTAATATGTTTTTGACACTTTGAAAGTCATCCATCTCGCTAAAAGCAAAGCTGTTCGATGCACAACAAATCAACAGACATAAAAATAAACATTCTATTTTACGAAACATATTCGTCATAGTTAACTCCTAATGGTAATATTTCATGTAATAATAAATCATTAAGGTAGTATTTTTTGTTATTTACTATTATAAATTAATTTGGTGCTTAATCATAGAACTATTATAGAAAACACATAATTATTGAAATTAAATGATTACCTCCGCCGATAAGTTATATTAACATTGCATTTTTTTGAATAACATCATACAATAGATTTAGACCTTGGGGGCATAGCGCAGCTGGGAGCGCACTTGGCTGGCAGCCAAGGGGTCGTGGGTTCGAGTCCCACTGTCTCCACCATAGAAAAAGATTGGGTTATCCGTTCGGGTATCTCAATCTTTTTTTCTTCCCAACCTATTCGCAGTTACTGAGCGAAACTTATTTATCCTTTAGAAAATCCACTGCTGTTTTCGCCACTTTTTTCCGCGGGTTATTCTTCTGACGTTTCACAAACTCGATCATGTCTTGCTTACGCTCTGATATAGCATAATACGTTCCAAAGCAGTTGATTACTGCACCAATTACGATATTTTTACATTCTGAGGACTCTTTGCCTTTATGAATATACACGTTGCCTGCAACCGCAAGTATTCTACCAGTAATCTGCGGCTCTAAATCGGGGTAGTTTTTTACAATTTTCCATGTATTTTCAATCACACTGGCAGCTGTGACCATCACTTCAGAGTTGATCAGATTAAAAAACATGTCAAAAACATCTAGAAAATGTCTGTCATAATCTACTGAAGCAAGGTTCGTCAATGTTATGATACCACCCCACTTTATAAATTTATTATCGCTCACAACCATTTGTACAACATCATTATAATAAGGATAAATCATGTCTGGTGAAATTTCGCTCAATTTTCGGATGATTTTTTCACAGTAGAATTTTTGTGTGCCTTTATCTGTATGAATAATATCAAATAAAACTGGAATCAAAGTCTGATTATTTGATACCATGTTGACAAATGCTTCTGTCGATGTTTTTTCTTTTATCCTTTCAAAGATGGTTTCCTTTTGATCCATTAGGTTTACCTCATAGAACGAAAAAAGGTGAAAGAAGAAAAAATTTTGCAAATCAATAGGCTTATTCAATATGGTTTGCAAAATTGATAATCGCATCTTCTAATAGTCCGAGCTCTGGTTTGCTTTCAGCCAAGATTTTCTTCATGACAAACTTATATATTAGGCCCAGTCGATCAATATGGACATCACCTCCAAGTTGCTTGACTTGCGTAGCATGTCTAAAAAGCGATGTAGGAACTTGTTTTTTAAAGAGTTCCACACCTTCATCACCTCGTGCCAATCCACAAACAAAAAAGTGCAAGTTCTTCTGCATTAACTTTTCGATATTATAGCCTAAAAACGTCTTAACTGAATTTCTAATTTGCCCCATATAAATTGGTGAACCTATGATGATCGTGTCATAATCTTCCAAATTGATTTTCGGACGTTTAGCAAGATTGTACAAATCTATATTTCCGATTTCTTGACGGCTTTCAAGCGCAGATTTGATCTTGTTTGCACATTCTTCTGTGGTTCCTGTTTTACTTCCAAATAATATCAATAATCGCATGGTAGTCCTCCAAAAGTTTAATCTATACTACAATTTTAGCATAATGCACGTAATAAATCATATCAACTTCACGAGTCATGTATTACTAATGCAACAATTTGAGTAAACCCTTGCCAAATGGGTAATATTAATGTGTAACGCAACAAAAATATATCAGATACTTAGATTAACAAGGAGGCTATACATGAGTTTAAAAGATACATTTGACAAATTAGTGCATGGATCCAAAGACAAAGCAGACGATCTCAAGGATAAACTTGATGATGTTGTTAAAGATACAAAAGATAAGGCTGACGATACTGTAAAAGATGTCAAAGATAAAACCAACGAAGCCATGAAAGACGCCAAAGACAAAACGGATGATATTATGGACGATTTAAAAGATAAAACCGATGCATTGAAAGATAAAGCAAAAGATAAAATTGACGATGTAAAGGATGCTGCTAAAGAAAAAGTGGATGATATCAAAGACAAAGTAAACTACAAGTAAAGCATTAAAAAGTATGCTAAATAAATATATTAAAGGGGAACCATAATATGACGGCTATCGTCATACTATGATTCCCCTTTTTATTACCTAATACATTTTATCTGAGCGACATTTAAATAGAAACAGACAAAAGCATTCATTGACTTAATAGAAAATCAATAGCATCACCGAGTGCAAGATCCTGCTCTAAAATCGGTAGTACGACCCAGTCATGTTGCATCTCTTCATATTCAATGCCTTTAACAAATGTGTTTTTAAGACCGCTAGTGCTGATTAGTTTCTCGCAATCTGGTTTGAGAATCTCTTCCGAACCATAAAAGACGAGAATTTTTCCCAGATCATTGAGATCTCCATATATTGGTGAAACTCTATAATCGTCGGTAGGTATGTCAAATGCATAGCGTTTACCAACTTCTCTTAGCGTTTCCGTGTTGAGCATGAAGTCTCGATCATCATAAAGTTGAATTTCAGGATTAGTAAGACTTATGTCAAGCCATGGCGAAAATAGGATCAACTTCTCAGGCTGTTTTAACTTCATAGTCTTAATGTGAATTGCCAGAGACAAAGCCAATCCACCACCTGCTGAGTCTCCCATCAAAATAAACTGATGATCAGGAAATTTCTCAATCTGAACTTTGTAAGTTTCTACCACCATCTCCATGGTTTCATTGACATTTGATTCTGGACTAAGTGGATAATCTACGTAACTAATCATGCATTTTGCAAGTCCTATGAACTTTTCGATCATTGCTAAATTGTTGCGAGAGGGTTCATGCACATAGCCACCACCATGAAAAAAAATGACATGTTGCTTAGTTGATTCTTCAAAGGGCAATATATTGTGAACAAAACCACCCATGATTTGTACGGTTTCAATGATATTGTATTTATATAGCGATTGAGGCAACTTAACCTTTTTAGAACGTCTTGGTTCAAAAAAATCCACATTGTCTTTAAATTTCGTCATTTTTAGTACACTGTTTATTGCCAATGCCTTGCCACTTATCATCTTTACATCCACCTATCTTCATCTGCTTACTACTTATCCCATTTTATTAATTTTAATTCTATGATTCGCATACCCAGCTGTTTACATATACCCAATCGTTTTTCAGATCAGTCGCCTCTTGTTTTTGCCAACTTCCCTTTAGTCCGAGTTCAGTGGCAGAAAGTTCAAAATGGCACATCGCTATGCCTATATCGTTAAGCTGCATATCAAACCCCATTGCACCATATCCCTTTGTACGACTTAAATAGAAGTGATACATGCCTGAACTTTTGACGATACGCCATGGTTGTTTATTAGATGCTGACGGACCAAGTCGTACCATTTCAACTGGTACCGCGTACTGTCCAACTGTTTTTTCGTCAAGTACAACCTCTAATGTTTCATTGAAAAACAGTTCTTGCCAAGGTTTTCTTTTGTTAGCACCGACCAAACCGCGCATAGCCGTCTCCATGATACGGCTTTTATCCTTTTTATATCCAATTGGCGAAATGATGGCAATTTGTTCATCTTCCAACATTGTTAATTGCGCTTCAAAATCACCTTTCTTGAATGTACCTCCTAGCCAACAAGTCTGAAGACCAAGGTCGTTGGCTGCTAACACGATTTCTTCAAAAAGATAGCCAAAAGTCGCCGCATCATTTTCGGACTTATCAATTAATCCGATGATATACGTATGAGCACCAGAAATCACACCATAGGTTCCCAATTTTTTATCGCCACTTCCAATCCCTTGAGCTAAGATAAAACGTGCTTTAATCGTTGTGGATTGGTTTATAGCTTCCAAATACACATTGAATTTCTCCAGTGTTTCACCTTGAATGGTTCTTTCATCAAAGGTTCGTGTACTTACTCTCGTTTTGATATTATCTATAACAGATTTTTCAAATTTCATAAAAACTCCTTATTTGCTTTCATTTTATGAGCTGTCATTTCGAATAATTGTCCATATTTCGTATTGTAGCATAAGACGAAATTAAAATATGCATTTAATTGTTAACATTAAGTAATTATGGAAAATGCATAATTACCTTTTAAGTTGCAAAATTCCGTTTATCGAATTTGAAAATGACTCGATCAAGCCGTTTTGATAAATGAAGATCATTCAAATTGGAATTATGCAATTTCCTCAATTATGCAATTTCAATAGTTAAATTCTATAAAAGATGGTACGATTAAAATAGATTCAACCTTAACATGTAACACTCACTGTAAGAAATATTGGAGGACATCATGAAGCTACAGAAACTTAAAATAGTTTTTTTATTATTAGTTATTGTTGTAACACTCGTAGGTTGTGGAAAAGTAAAAGAGACACCTCCCCCTACTTCAAGTGAACTCGAAACAGAATCAACAACAGAAAATCAAGTTGAGTCAGATTCAAACTTATACCTTGCCTATCGATTTGTAGATGAACAGAAAAAATATGGTTATATCGACCATAAAGGTGATTTTGTCATAGAACCGACATTTAACTACGGCAACGATTTTTCAGAAGGTTTTGCTGTCGTTAGTGATGGGAGTAATTATGAAGTTATTGATAAAAATGGTCAAAGTATCTTTAAAAACGAGGGAATCATTGAACCCTTTAAAAATGGTCTGGCTGTATTTACAGATCAAAGCACCTATAAATATGGGTACATTGATACTTCAGGAAATGTCGTTATAAAACCGACATATCTCATGGCTACAGCCTTTAATGCAGACGGTAACGCAGTCGTTTCTAGTAGTGCCGATGCACTGACTGTAATAAATAAAAAGGGAGACTTAGTGAACGAAATTGCACTAAGTGCTGATTATACTGGCCTATATGACGTAAAAGACGGTTTTGCCATATTCATTAAGTCAAGTCAAGATGGTTCAAAACTTGGTGTAGTCAGCTTTGATGGTCAAACAATCATTCCAGCAGTGTACAACGGAATTTCGAATTTAGGAAATGGTAATTTCGCAGTTAAAGACCCTACTGGTGAATTTTATGACTTACTTGACACGCCTTCGGCTATTTTCGATAAAACGGGAACAAAGCTGACTGATTATATCTACTACGATGTTAAACCCTATCAAGGTGACTTTGCTTCAGCAAGTGATGCAACACATACATTTTTCATAGGTCTAGATGGTGCAATCGCGCCGAATCTTCCGAAAATCAAAGGTCTTGGAACATTGACTTTCACCGGTGATTTAATTAAATCAGATATTGATGGTGCGTTATCTTATATGACAGAAGATGGAACCCTTGCATGGCAAGCTGACCAAACGTATAAGATATCTGATACAATCATCGTTAAACAAAATAAGGAACGCCTTCATCGTACAGCTTTAATCATCTATCCGAGTATTGATGGTCTTACCAATGATCAAGTAGAAGCAGCTATCAATGCCACTCTAAAATCGCTTTTTATTGACATCAGAACTAAGGACGCCATAGTTGGGCTTTCAATTGATGACCAATTTGATGCGACGCTGAATGGCGATTTATTGACGATTCACAAAAGCGGATATGATTATCCAACTGGTGCCGCACATGGTATGCCGATAAGTGACTATTATCAATTTGATATTCAAACAGGTACATTTTATAAACTTAAAGATCTATTTGAAAAAAATAGTGGCTATCTTGAAAAACTCGATATTATCTTAACCGACGCTATACAAAAGAGTTACGATAGTGGCAATACTATGGTATTTCCCGAGAGTTTTAAAGGTCTAACAGAAGAGGCTAACTTCATCATAACTGAAACTGCACTAATTATCTACTTCTACCCATATGACATAGCCGCATATGCAGCAGGTTTTCAAGAGTATTCAATACCTTATGAAGACCTTATGGATATCATCGACATAGAGGGTACTCTATGGAAAAGTTTTAAGCAATAGATATTTGTAACGTTCTATAAAATATAAGAGCGCGACCCAAAATGACAATTCGTTTTGAGTCACGCTCTTTTTATGTTAAGTACCTCTCACTTCATTTGGGCAAATGCAATGATGTTGCCATCAAAATCAGTACAATATGACACATAATCCCCCCAATTTCTTTGTGCTGCAGCACTTATGCCACGGCCTCCAAGCTCGACAACTTTGTTATAATAAAATGTGGGATCATCCACGTATAGATAGATTTCACATCTCGGATAAGCTGTATTCTGATTCGGATTGTCAACGTTTCCCTCTAAAATACCGACAATGCCATCACCTGGCAATATTCCGAGTCTTGTGGTTTCAGTTAAAGGTATTTCCGTCATGCCGAAAACATCGAAGACTGGACTGGTATCAAAGAGACTTGTATAAAAAGCTTTAGAGCGCTGTTGATCTTCTACATAAATAATAATAACCATATCTTTTGAACTAATCATGTTTTACAGTCTCCTTTTATAAATATCATTGTAAAAAAAACACTACTTTATTATCGCATGTAAAAAGGGAATGACGCAAGCGACATTCCCTAAAAATTACTTAGAATTTCTTCCCTTTCAGCCGCTTTAACCGGAAGAAATCTTCACGTTCTTTTTCTTCCAATGATTCTTCAATCCATTTAGTCATTTCGATATATTTAGGAATCTGTATTTTATCTAGTGCGTTGGCCCTCTTACTCGTCTGTCTAATCTCAATAGCGAGTCTGAACACTGCATTTTCAACTTCTGCAAGGTGGTAAAGCAGTAGTTGTACCTCTCTCATTTTTACGACGGTTATATCGACTGCCGAGTTCGTTCTATAAAATCCATAATAGGGTTTTAATGGTTTTTCATCATACCTAATCGTTGGTATTTCAACGTTCATTATGCTTTTGTTTAATATGGTTATATTTTCATCAACTGGAATGGACAAAGCGGTTTCCATGACGGCACTTGATCCCATGGTCACAGTTGCGTGATTCAGCGCCGCGTAAACTTCAACGAAAATCTCATCGATTTTGATTTGAAGGCTTTTAACTTCTTCAATCATCATCATCATCTCACGGATCAACACACTTCTTTTTTTGTCTAGAAGTTGATAACCCTGTCTAGAAAAAATCAATAATGCTTTTGATTTCATGAGATTTGCTTTAGTTGGCGTCAATTTTTCCATTGCTTCATCTCCTATGATATTTGAGAATGGTCGCATCGTCTAATCTGTCCAATGCTTCTGGCGGCAATATCGATAGCGTTTTCCATCCCAAATCAAGGCTTTGCGTGATTGTTCTTCTCTCAGAGAAGCCCTGATTGATGAAGACTCTTTCAAACATTTTACCATATTCCATGTACAGCTTATCCGTTTCAGACAAATCCGATTCGCCTATAATCTGTGCCAAAGAACGCACATCGAGTACTTTAGAAAACGACGAAAAGAGTTGATTAGCAAGATCTGGATGATCAGCACGTGTAAATCCCTCACCAATACCATCCTTCATTAAACGTGACAAAGAAGGCATAACGTTGATTGGCGGATTTAAGTCTTTGTTAGCGAGGTCTCGAGACAAAACGATCTGTCCCTCGGTAATATAGCCTGTAAGGTCTGGAATTGGATGGGTGATGTCGTCATTTGGCATCGTCAAAATCGGTATAAATGTGATAGAGCCCTTTTTATTTTTGAGCATACCCGCTCTTTCATAGATAAAGGCGAGATCTGAATATAAATAACCTGGATACCCTTTACGGCTTGGCACCTCTTCTTTCGCTGATGCAATTTCTCGAAGCGCTTCACAGTAATTCGTCATATCGGTCATAACAACAAGAATATGCATATCTTCTTCGAAAGCTAAATACTCAGCTGCCGTCAAGGCACATTTTGGTATGCTCAAGCGTTCAGTTACTGGATCATCTGCATAATTCATATACATGACGACGTTGTTAATTGTACCACTTTCTTCAAATTTCTCGATAAAGTAAGCGCCTTCATCCCTAGTAACACCTATGGCAACGAAACAGATGGCAAATTTCTCATCGAGTGCGGATGATATCTTGGCCTGACTGACGATTTGAGCGGCAAGTTCTTTATGTGGTAAGCCATTGCCCGAGAATATCGGCAGCTTTTGCCCTCTGATCAGCGTACAAAGCACGTCGATTGATGAGATGCCTGTCTCAATGTAATCTCTTGGATACTGCCTAGCAACTGGATTGATTGGTCTTGAATTGATGTTAAAATTGTTTTTGGAATAAATAGGGCCACCACCGTCGATGGGATTTCCAAGTCCATTGAACATACGTCCTAAAATTTCTTTAGAAAGATTGAGTGTCATCTGTTCACCAGTAAATCTGACTGAAGCATTGACTGTACTAAGACCCGATGTCCCTTCAAATACTTGAGCGACTACGAGGTTTTCATCAATCTTTATGATCTTGCCAATCCTATTTTCGTGCTCCATTTTAATTTCTATAATTTCACCATACCTAGCTTCCTTGATTCCCTTTAGGAATATGAGGGGGCCTTCAATTTTGTCTATTTTTAAATATTCTTTAACCATTTCCCCCCCTATTTGTATTGCGCGATCAAGGCGTCATAATAAGTATCGATTTCAGTGACAATCTCTTGAATACCTTCCAAGTTATCGTTTGGAATCGTATACTTCATTTTAGTGACCTTTTCAAATATCGCGGTATCTTTGATCAGTGATATTGGAATTCCAAGCTCTGTGCAACCACTTGCCCTTTCATAAAGATGCCATACCGTTCTGAGCATGCTAAACTGCTTTTCAATCGGTACAAATGAATCGTCCTTATGAAAAGCGTTCTGTTGGAGTATCCCCGTTTTGACAACCCTTGCAATTTCTAAAATTACCCGTTGAGAATCTGGCAAAACATCTTCACCGACCAACTGCACGATATCGAGTAGTTTACTTTCTTCTTGAAGTAGTCCAAGCACTTGGTTTCTTAGCGGTATGGCGTCGTCTCCAACGTTATCGGCATACCATTCGTTTAGCATTTTTAAATAACCACTATAACTCGTCAGCCAATTGATGGCTGGATAATGTCGCCCATAAGCCAGCTTTCTGTCAAGCGCGAGAAACGCGTTGACATAGCGCTTCGTATTTTCAGTAACAGGCTCTGAAAAATCACCCCCAGCTGGTGAAACTGCGCCTATAATTGTAATTGAGCCTTCATCGCCATGAAGTGTTTTGACGTAGCCCGCTCTCTCGTAGAACTCTGCTAAACGATATGACAAGTAGGCAGGGTAACCCTCCTCAGCGGGCATTTCTTCCAATCTACCGCTGATTTCTCTTAAGGCCTCGGCCCATCTTGATGTAGAGTCTGCCATGATTGCCACATGATAGCCCATGTCTCGGAAGTACTCTGCCATGGTTATACCTGTGTAAATACTCGCTTCACGTGCTGCAACTGGCATATTTGAAGTGTTGGCGATAAGCACCGTACGCTCCATAATCGCCATTCCTGATTTTGGATCGACGAGTTTTGGAAATTCTTCTAATACGTCCGTCATTTCGTTACCACGTTCACCACAACCGATATAGATGATAATGTCTGCATCTGACCACTTTGCAAGTTGATGTTGTGTCATGGTCTTTCCAGTGCCAAAGCCTCCTGGTATGGCGGCCGTTCCACCTTTTGCGATTGGGAAGAACGTATCGAGAATCCTCTGCCCTGTTATGAGTGGTTTTGTTATGCGCATACGTGTCTCGATTGGTCGCGCTTTTCGCACTGGCCACTCTTGATACATCTTAACGTCTGCGATTTTACCATTTCTATCCTTCACCTTTAACAAGACCGTATCAAGGTTGTGTGGTCCACTTGGCACGGCAAACGTGATGATGCCTTCTACACTTGGTGGAATCATAACCTTGTGCATAATAAGTCCCGATTCAGGTACTTCTGCTATGATTTGACCGCCTTTGACAGTGTCACCTTCTGCAACCTTCATCGTAACGTCCCATGGCCTTTCGAGATCGATAGATAAAAGGCCAATACCTAACGGCATGAAATTACCACTCATTTTTTCTATGATATTTAGTGGTCTACCAATACCGTCGAAAATATTGCCAATCAGCCCTGGGCCGAGTTTAAGAGAAAGTGGCGTGCCAAGTCCGACGATTTTCTCGCCGAGTTTTATCCCCTCAGTCTCTTCGTATACTTGTATCGTTCCGACGGTATCATCGAGTCCGATTACTTCAGCGATCAGCATACTCTCACCAACCATAACCATCTCACGCATCTGAAATTGTCCCATATGTGAGCCTTTTATAACCGGTCCATTAATGTAGATGATGCTGCCTTCATTCGTCCTCATGACTTTCCTCCTCGGATGTTTCGTAAAGCGTTTCAATCATGAGACCTAGAAAATCATCAATACGATCCACTTCGTTATTAAGCGTATAGTCATATTTTACACGACCACCTTTGATGATATAAAAGCCACCTAAAATTTTATCGTCTATTATTGTTTCGATATCGTCTCGTACCAATGTGAAATCTCTCGCTTTAAGTCCAATGACCAAATCATCTTTCTCTTTAAAATTTTTCATGGCCTCCGCCAATCTTTTTTTGAAATATACTTTGTAGGCATCTGTCAAAGTCTCTTTTTCAAGCGCATCCATAAGCTCGAGCTTTAGTGCAATTACCATTTCGTTCTTCTTCACCAAGAGGCGATTCTGTACTTCGGAATAGGCTTTGGAGAGAATGCGCCTCTTTCGATCTTTCGCTTTCTCCTCAATGTTTTCCAAATAGATTTCGCGCTGTCTTTGGCATTTGCTTTCCATGTCATCAAGCACTTTTGCATGTTTTCGATTGAGTGCTTCCAAAGTCCGTCTATCTTCTGACAGATTTTTCTCGATCACCATTCTTGAAAACAATTCTATTTTCATCTCAACTGTTATGATAATATCACCTTCTTTATAACTTTATTCCTATAGAGTTCTTAATATATTTCATAATATAATCTTTGTCCTGTAAACCTTCAGGTCCTGGTATCTGTATGATGAGTGTATCTTTTCTAAGAAGCTTTACCTCCATGATAAAGTCTTTCAATCTATTGTGTATATTCTCTGAAATCATGATTAAACCAATGGTCTTATCCGCTAATAACGCTTCAATCAGTTGTTTTGCCTCGTCCTCAGATGTGACGAGCTTACTTTCGATCCCGCCAAGCCTCATAGCAGTCATTGTTTCCTGTTTTTCACAAAGGCAATACGATCTCATTACAGCCTGCCCAAAATCAAGATGGATATAATCAATCCGTAAATGGCAATACCTTCAGCAAGTCCTACGAATATAAGCGTCTTACCCAAAATTTTAGGGTTTTCAGAGACTGCGCCTAGTGCTGATGAGCCCACGCTGCCAACCGCATATCCGGCACCTATAGTAGCGAGTCCTGTTGCTATAGCCGCTGCAATATAGCCGAGTCCTGCGGAATTGTTTGCCACTTGTGCTACTGGGACTGCAGTCTCCGAAAATGCTGCTCCAGAGAAAACGGAAATGGTAGCCAGTAAGATCACACAGACGAATAAGGTTACATTTGTTCCAAAAATAAGCTTTAATTTTTTATTTGCCGTCTCGACAGATGGCTGAAAATAATAGTAAATGCCAAGTCCAATCGTGATCAGTATAATCATCACTAAAATAGATACATAAATCATAGAGCCCCTCCTAAATTTTGTCAGGTGCAAATAAAATCCCTTCACCTGTATAATACTTGCTAAATAACTCGTAATAAAACAATCTCAAACCTTGTATAAACACAACCAAACCCTCTAGGGCGATGATGACGATATTCCCAACAAAGAACATCAATATGTTCCCGCCAGTACTGCCAATCATCTCGGCAAGTGTATGAAATGCAATGAATAGTCCCACATGATTCAGAGCAAATGCGCCAATTCTTATAAATGAAGCAGTATTGCTTAAGTAGCTAAGAAACGTTTCAAGTAGATCAAAGCCACTTTCAACATAGTATGCCCCTGCACTCTCGTCATATAGCCGCTCTTCTTTGTGAATAAAGTTGGATAGAGGCTGCTTGATAAGTAGTAGCAAGACACTTAAGCCAATGATGCCGTACATAAGTAGATTCGGCAAGAGATTTATAGACATGACCTGCTCATAAGCTAGTAGAAGTATTGAGGTGAGTAACACTACACCATTGATTCCATTTCTCCCAAATACGCCTTCTTCAAGATCCCCAAGTTTGAGTTTATTGAAAATACTGAAACCATAGCTAATATAGACTAGAACCAATCCTGCTAAAATCGATAATATTAGCATGAGGTTGATATTGTCGATAGGTCTAATATAAATCGGCAGTGGTAAAATCTTCGAAATCAGATGTTCATATCCGAAAAACGAATCATAAAATATGCCGAATACCATCGAACCGATACCGATTCTGGTCAAGATACCGCAAAAGTCAGCATTGACTTTTTTCCTTAAGAGCAGACCTGCCAATATGATGACGATTCCCTGACCCAAATCGCCGAACATAGCACCAAACATAAACGTATACGCCAGTCCGAAGAACATCGTTGGATCGATTTCGTTGTGGTTTGGTACACCGTACATATTGACGAGCATTTCAAAAGGCTTAAAAAAGGCGTTGTTCTTTAAAAATGTAGGCACCGGAATGTTCGAAGAAACTTCACTTGAATTTTTGTAAGAAACTAGAATTTCTGATGTTCTTTCCAGTACCGTATCGAGCTTATCTTTGAACGCCTCCGGAATCCATGCTGAAATATAGGCAAAATTTTCTGTGACGGCAACCTTTGTACGCACTTGATCGATTCTGCCTTCCATGATCAGTTTGGAGTAAAGTATATCGATCGATTCACTGCGGTCTCTAATGTCCTTTTTAGTCAATTCTTGAATCTCAATGAGTCGTTTTAAATTTCTAGCCGTCTCACTTTTATTTTTTTCCACCATTGCTTTTGGCGTACCAAGAAAAGTATCGCCGAGTTTGATTTCAACAAAGTCAGTACTTCTTAGTATTCTTCCCATCTCAATATCAAGGCTTTTCGGTGAAAGGACGATGTAGACTTCCTTTTCTTCAAAAGTGCCGACGTGAAGGACGATTGCTTTTATATGGTCGTAGTTTTGAGAGATTCTCTTAGCCTTTTCCCTAGTTAAAAATCCGAATTTCGTCGTAAAGTAACTTAAGTTCACTAGTTCTTCAAAATCGATATCTATATTTTTAATACACTCGATGACTTTGAGCTCTTTCAATTTTTCTAATCTCTGTGTGATTTGATTAACCTCGTCTGTAAGATTCGCAAAGTATAAGCCCAGCGCATCCACTTCTTCTTTGAGTCGCTCAAAATTCTGCTCACCACGCATGTGCTTCTTGGTGACATCTGGGCGGTAATTGAGGCTCATCAAGGTCAAATCAAGCTTTTGTATCACCTGTTTGATCTCCTTGTTTTCCTTCAATGGGACGATATCCTCCATATCGAGGATTTCGTCGGCATTTTCTTCAGAAATGCCAATATTGAATTCACCTTCGTTAATCTCTATAAAGGTATCTATGAATTCACATTTTTCAAGGAGGATCAAATCACGGATGATCTCGTCAAGTCCGTCGCGATGACAAACAACATTTGCCATAGCAAGTTTTTTAATAGCCACTTATCGCTCCCTCCTTAAGTCTCGAATCAATAAATCATGTATATCCTGAAAATGGTATTTGTGACCTTCAATAATTGTAAATAAATCTCTTATTTCATATTCAAACTTAAATAACAGCACAACAGGGAGTGCAATTGAGAGACCACCTTTTTTTGTGAAGTCGTCGAGCTTATAATATAGATGTCTTTCCATCGCCCGTTCCATCATGTAATCTCTATCTTGAAAAATTGCCTTGTATTCACCTAATGTGATGAATAACCTAAAATCGTCGAGATCCATGTAACAAAATCGCTTTAATTCCTTGTAATCATATTTTGCACCGCCATTTAATGTGAAGTTAAATAGCTCTTCCGAAGAAATTCCAAAATACTTTCGACCTCTGTAGATCCACTGAATATTCAAAATATCCACATTGATGCCGAGTAATTCGAGCATCAACTGCTTATCCGTTCGATTAAGTGCGATAATAGAATCATATAGTTGGTTAAAATACCCTCTATCAAGCACCATCTCCATATGGAAAATCATACTTGCGGGTTCTTCATCCGAAAATGGGTCGAGAACCGCGTGGTATTTTGTGCCTTTTATTGCCTCCAAGAATTCCTTAGTGCTCGTCACCTGATTGAGTGCTTCGTAATTGATATTCGAGTACAAACTGGAATAAATCAAATGATTCGTAATGTGGCTCAGATTTTCATTTCTAGAGAGTGCTCTTAGATAAAGCTTTAGATTTTCCACTTCGTAACGTGTGAACAATGCTTTAAAAAAATTGCGATAGTCATCGACATAAAAATGGTAAAGCTTTTCATACGCATTAAAAAAATGTCGTTTCATCAAGAGCTCAATACTTTCCGCATCGCCCTCAGAATCGCTGAAGAGTTTCGCATAATGTGTTCCAAGACTCAGGTATTCCAATACTTCTTCAACACTATCGAGCTTTAAAAGTTCGTTGTAGTCCTCATCCTTAAGCAGCTTGCCAAGCATGGCGTTCGCTTTGGCATTGGCTGCCGCATGCGTTTTCACCTTGTCCATTACGTCCCCCACTTATCAACAGATATCTTTTTAAATGCTTTTTCAAGCAACTGGGACTTATTAGCTTCAAAGAGATGATCCATTGCAGACAATTTATCAAAGCATTCACTTTTGATTTTATTTTGCTCCGCCTCTGCTTCAGCCAGGATGCGTTCGAATAGCTTTTTCCCATGTTGTGTTTGATGCAAAATAGAATTTTGTTCTATTTCACTAATTATACGTTTCAATTGTTTTTCACGATCAACGATTTCGATGCGAACCCTCTTAACCTCGTCATCCGTCTTTTTATCGATGTCGATAATCTTTTTCAAAACCAATTCTACAGATTTCTCATCCATTGAAACACCTTCTTTACTCATTAATAAATTATGAAAATTGTGAATTTTCTTATAACTCTTATTATGTACCCAATTTTTAGAGTTATCAAATAGTTATTTGGAATATGGGGATTATTTTTATTTTGATACAACTTGTTTTAGGAAATATACTTGGAATTACAGAATGCCATGTTTGTTAAGAAAAAGTATTTTTTATATGGCATTAAATGGACATTGTTAATATTTCTTCAATTGTCACAAACTGGTAGGCATGCTACACTTTTAGCGAACTACTAAAATATTTAGGAGGCGTTAACGTGGCAGAACAAAAGGGTTTACATTACACAGCTTATGGCGACTGTAAAGGTGAAGAGTATGTTCCGTACATTCCTGTTGATAAGGCATTGCCTGAATTGACATGGTTATCGATCATCGCAGGTATCATATTTGCAGTGATCTTTGGTGCGGCAAACACATATCTCGGACTTAAAGTCGGTATGACAATCGCAGCGGGTCTACCAACGGCTATTCTTGCAACAGGTATTTTAAAAGGTCTATTTAAACACAATAACATTCTTGAAATCAATGTTATTCAAGCTATGGGTTCTATGGGAGAATCTTTAGCAGGCGGTCTTATTTTTTGTCTTCCAGCAGTCATATTATTAGGTAGCGAATTATCACTTATGACGATCACAATCGTCGGTATTTTAGGCGGTCTTCTCGGTATCGCTTTCGTCGTACCACTAAGAAAATTCTTAATCGTTGAAGAACATGGCAATTTGATCTATCCTGAGGGTATGGCAGCGGCAGAAGTGCTCGTTTCCGCGTCAGAAGGTGGCAAAGGACTTGCGATGATGCTTACAGGTCTCGTTTCTGGTTTCATCTACAAATTCGCGTCTGAAGGACTTGGATTTTGGAAATACGAACCAGAATGGAACATCAAACCACTTCAAAATACGATTATCGGTGCTGACGTTTTAGCATCCCTTATCGGTGTTGGTTACATCGTCGGTATTGAAATTGGTATGTATATGTTTGCCGGTGCACTTGTCGCATGGCTCGGAATTATTCCATTAATCAGTTTCTTTGGTTCTACAGTTGCGTCGCCAATCTTCCCAGCCACTGATATCATCGCAGAACTAGGCGCTTGGGGCATCTGGAGTAAGTACGTTAGATATATCGGTGCAGGTGCTGTTGCAGCTGGTGGTTTCATCAGTATCTTCAAAAATGCACCAACCATTGTTAGCTCCTTTAAATCAGCGATGGCTGGTATGGGACATAAACAAGCAGACAAAAAAAAGAGCGATACAGATGTACCAATGACTTGGGTAATCGGTATTGCAGCGATGGTGTTCTTCGTTTCTTGGTTCCTTCCTATGGCAGGTGCTAAAATCGGACCAATCGGCGGTATTTTAGTTTTAGTCTTTTCATTTTTCTTCTCAGTTGTCTCAGCGAGATTGGTTGGTGTTATCGGCACATCAAACAACCCTATTTCAGGCATGACGATTGCATCACTTCTTTTAACAGCTGCTGGACTTAAAGCAACTGGTACGATCGGTGATGTCGGTATGATTGCTGCAATCCTCGCTGGCGCAACAATATGTGTTGCCATCGCAGTAGCGGGTGGTACAGCGCAATCCCTTAAAACAACCTATGTCATCGGTGGTACACCTAAAAAGGTAGAAATCGGTATGATGATCGGTATCATCGCCTCTGCATCAGCAGTTGGCTTTGTTATCCTCATGTTGAATCAAGCTTACGGTATAGGTGGCGAGCAAATCGCTGCACCACAAGCGACTATCATGTCTATGATCTCAAAAGGTATCATGAGTGGTAACTTACCATGGGACCTTGTACTAGTTGGTGCTGTATTTGGCATCATGGCTGAACTTATGAAAATTCCTGTACTTCCATTTGCACTTGGTCTATACCTCCCAATCCACCTTTCAGCGGGTGTTGTAATCGGTGGTATCGTTAGAGTGCTTGTCGACAAGAAATTCAAGTTCGACACAGAACTTCTTAAGAAACAAACTGAAAAAGGTATTCTATTGGCATCAGGCCTCGTTGCAGGCGATGCGATCATGGGTATCTTAATCGCAGTATTCACTATAGCAGGATGGACGGGTACACTTGCTATTGGGCCTAAACTTTTACCAGTAATTACAGCTAGCCCATGGACGTCAGCACTTATGTGCGTACTCTTGTGTGCATTCATGTACAAGCTCATCGTCAAAGTGGACGACACTAGCAACGGTAAATTAAACGGCAAAAAAACAAGATAGAGTTGTTCTAAACTGCTGAGAGCCAGCCTCTCAGCAGTTTCCTATATTAGAAGGAGCCTTTTATATGTTCTTTAAGAAAAAGCAAGCCAAAGAAGAAATGCCTCAAGAAAACTTTTTACTTTTCGTACCACACATCAAACACACTGAATGGATCGAAAAAAACGGTCTAGTCCTATTGATCTTTCATCACAATCACCCGATACAAAAGGCGGCAAATTGGCTCGTCAAAAAATCGAGCACATCTGATATGAAATTCGACGATCTTGGTTCAACGGTGTGGAAAGCCATCGATGGCAAACGCAACATCTATGAAATTGGCGAAATCATCAAGTCGAAATTTGGTGAAAACTGCGAGCCCGTCTACGAGAGACTGATTATGTTTGTAAGATATCTCAACCGACGTGGCTGGATTTATTTTGAAAATATTGAGGCTAAATTGGCCAACTCAGATAAAAAAAATAGTCATATTTAAATTCTTCACAAGAACAAACAAGCGATAACTTTATTTTTCAAAGGTTGTCGCTTTTTTATTTTTAATAGAAATATAGTTACAGATGAAGAAATTATACAATTTTCATAGTTAACAAATATTAATTATATGGAAATTGAGATTCCAAAGTGTTACAATAAAATGCATAGTATAAATTACCTAGTTTAGTAGGCAATCATTCTCATTAAATACCTATGGAAATTGCATAATTACCTAATAAGTTTCAAAATAAACTTCAAACATAGCAACAATGGCTTGTTTTCGTCATTTTTATATGAGAAGTATCTAGAAATTGGAATTATGCAATTTCCTCACCTATAAACATAAATGCATACAATTTTTTAAATTTTTAAGGAGGATTTACATGTATATTGGTAAATCTCGATTTGTTTCTAAAAATAATGCTGACGCTTACTATAACTATCAAATTAAGGATACGATACGCCTTGGCAAGATACTCGTCATAATGGGGCTGATTGGAACTTCAGTCTTTATTTTTCAGGACTCTCACAAAGTCCCAATTATGAGCTTGATTTTTACCAGACTGGTGCTTATTGTCACTTTGATTGGCTATGGTTTCTATCTATATAAAGTTCCTAATAAAAAGAACCGGACACTTGAGCGCATTCATACACTAATATTAGTATGGTTACTCATCTCTGTCGGCGCACTAATATTATATTCTTATTTAAACGAGGGGCCATTTCATCCACATACTCTTTTGGCTCTTGAAGCTTATATTGTCGATATGTTTTTCGTATTTCTATTTGCCGGCGTCAGTTTAAAATGGCTTCATTTGATTTGTGGGATTCCCTACATTGCCCTTGTAGGATTGACCGCCATCTTATCAGATTCGACTGTAACAGAGTTGTTCATCTATTATACTAATACGACGCTGATCACTATGCTGATTGTGTTTTTGTCTTATAAAAAGGAAAGTGACAGTTTCAATACATTTATCGCCAAGTTAAAACTGCAAGAAGAATTGGCCAATAATGCTCAGATAACTGAGACACTTAAATTAATGTTGGAAGAAAATGAAAAGCTCAATAAAAATCTCGAATATCTTGCAATGACTGATACGCTTACCGGTACTTACCCAAGATCCGCAGGAATAGAGATTATCAACAACGAAATCAAACATTGTAAGAGACTCGGATTAAAAATGTCTCTGATTTTCATCGATGTTGATGGCCTCAAAAATGTCAACGACACGCACGGCCACGCACAAGGTGACAAGTTCATTCAAATCATAATTGAGAATTTCAAACAACGCATAAGGACTTCAGATCATATCGTACGCATGGGCGGCGATGAATTTTTAATAGCATTGCCACAATGTGATTTGGAAAATGCAAAATCACTTATTGAGGAAGTTAAATTGTCTCTTGAGAATTTTTGCGTCAGGGCTGTTAAACCGACATTCTCATATGGCATAACGATTTTTGATCCAGATTCTAGTGTCACCTTGAATGAGCTTATAGAGGAAGCGGATCTGCTCATGTATCAAGACAAATCTACCAAGACGATGCAAGTCTAGATGTAATATTCAATAAAAAAGATCAAGTTGCTTTATAAAGAGCGACTTGATCCTTTTTCTATTTATCTGAGCTTAAAATGAATGTGTTTCATCTCTCCAGTTTTTTCAAATCCTAACTTAAGGTACATGTCATGTGCCGTATCCTCTTCATCTGTAACAAGATAAATAGTGTAACAATTTGATTCAAGCGCTTTACCAATAATCGCCTTAAGCAATGTCGTACCATAACCTTTACGTTGATAGGCTTCGATTACGCTAAAATCTTCAATCTTTGCCACACCCTCATGGATAAATAGATCACAGCAGCCTATGATCGCGCCATCTTTATAAGCGACAAACGCATTTACGCCAGTCTCAAGGATATAAACTTGACCACGTCTATAACAACGTCTAATGCAAAAGTCTTTTCCTAGTTTTGCTTCATCCGCTTTGAGGTCACAGTACAAGATATCTTCAACGTTATCAATGGATGTCACCTGTTTAACCATTATGCCATCCACTTCTGTGATGGCGTCAAAACGGTTGATATTGAAGGTGTAAAATCCGAATGTCGTCACTTCTGATGGGTATTTAATATAGCTTAATATCGCTGGATTCAGTTTTGCGTTGACTTTAATATCGCAAAAATCGCTTTGTTCTGATCGTCTGATTGCAAGTTCTTCTTCCATCAAGCTTCTCATTTTAAGTTCTTTATAAGGACTTTTAAAATAGGTATAGTTGTGATGATACATATCTTTGATGACGTCATCCCTAAATCTTAAGATATTGTCGTCTTCGTATACCGTTGAAAAACACTTAGTATAGGCAATTTCACAGTTGATTACTTTCTCATTGGTCACCATAACACAAAACCTCCATTCTGTTGCTTACTCTCTATTATAGCTCAATATATCGTCATTATCACGCCCTTTTAATATGAGAAATTCATAGGCTTTGACGCAAAAAACTAAGGCCTCTAAATAAGCAGGCCTCAGTCCATTATTTAAATTTCATCGTTTAACTAATACATCATAAAGCCCTTTTCTGCCATGGTGCCGAGATCATGACTCTTGATGCCATACTCAGACAATGTATAGAGAGTTGTGCCTGACCATATGATGCGACTTACGTTCTTAGTGGTGTCATACCATTTGAGAATACTATCATCTACCTCAGGTTGTGTGAGATGGGTTGACGTTCCACGAAGGACAAAACCTGAACTCGGGCTGATGCTATATACGTATGCGCCTTGGAAAGAGAAACGGTTTTCATTGCCAACACCACTATAAAGGGTCACTGGTAATGCAAATAGATTCTTTTCTTTTGAAAACAAGAGCGCTTTATGATTATAGAGCACGTCAGATGAGCTTCCGCTACTTCCAAGAACAATCTTACTTTTTTCAACTGGATTTGCGACATCAGTCACATCGAACATGGCGATTTTGATACCACCTATGATAGGGCCGTTGGCTGTTTCGATGGTCTCTCTACCAAATCCTATAACAGTATTGGCATCGTATGGGTGCAAATAATCACTGAAACCAGGTATTTTCAAATAGCCTAATACCTTAGGGCTAAGTGGGTTTTTGAGGTCAATGACGTAGAACGGATCGACTTGTCTAAAGGTCACGAGGTAAGCGCGATCGCCGACAAATCTAGCAGAATAGATGCGTTCAGTAGGTGCCAAGCCTTCTAATTTTCCTTTGATGACCATGTTGCTACCGAGAACATAGATGTTGTTTTGTGACGTATCCGACCATGTTTCGCCGGATGTTGTTGCAATGCGGTAATTGCCATCATAAGCATCCATAGAAAACTGATTGAGCACGCGGCCAGGTACAGAACCTTTTGCACTGTAGACTACGGTGCCATTCACAAGATTGAATTTGTATAGTTCAGTCGTATTTTGAAACGTCGGTGCGATGAGGTCGTTCATGATTCTAAAATCATAATGGTAGCGATCCATCGCGATAACCAACGACTCTGTGTTGGCATAGACGTTCGTGCTATTTCCCAGATATGCCGCCTTATGTGGGCTCTGAGTCATCACATCAAGATTGAAACCGAGGGTAATCATCACATTCGACTCCACTGAATCAGGGAAATATCGCATTGTGTCAAAGTCAATTTTAGAAGTCTTGACGGTTTCAGTTCCTGATAAAATCAATTTGTCAGTAAACGTTGGTAAAACATTTTCAGACGTGAGCGTATATCCAGTCAACCACTTATTCAAGACTAAGTAAAGTTTACCACCTGTCAATCTCGAAGTCATGTAATTGCCATCGCCTTCATACGTTCTAATCAAAACGGGCTTTTCAGGATTGCTGATATCGTAGAAATATACAAACGTTTTTGGTGTTGTTTGAGGTCTTGGCATGATATCCGTTGCAAAATTTTCAAGCATAGGATAGAACATCTGGCTGTTACCTATGACGATAAGTTTGTCATCATAAAGATAGAATTCTGTTGCACCAGAAAGCGCTTCAAATTTTATAGTGGCGATATTTTTCATAGCGCCTGTAGAAACATCCGTGATTTTAAGGTCCTGTGCACGCAATTGATAGATTGTATTACCATCTGTTTTGACGATATCGGCTTCATCTACCCCTTCTACTTGCACATTTGTCGAGCTATAGTCTTGGTCTGCTGACGGTGCTGCCTCAGGCAGTGCAACTGGCGATTCACCGTTCGTATCGCCTTTATCAACAGGCATAGGTGCCATGAGGTCTTCGCGAATTGGATAGATATACTGTGAATATTTGCCTGCATATTCCAAAATCAGTTTAAGTTTATCGACTGAGTCTACGGTTGGTAACGCCTCAGTATACACGTAAGGTTTAAAACCGCTTTTTATTGAAACCAATCGTGCATTAGGATCCCATGCTACTTCGCTACCAAATGCTTCTGAGATAAATTTTAGCGGAACTAAGGTACGTCCATCTACTATTTTTCCAGGTGCTTCAAGCCCTATCAATTCACCGTTGATATTGCCATAAGCTGCATCGATTTTTACAGATACGTTCATGTCCGCATTGTAAGCCGTCGCGATACGTTGCTGCGCTACCCAGTCAATCTTTAGACCAAGCGCTTCAAAGATAGCCTTAAAAGGTACTAATGTGCGGCCGTTTTCGATTTGTGGCGCTACCTCAAGTGTTAAAGGTTTTCCATCGATTTCGATACGAATCGCATCATCTGCAAAGCTTGGGAGCCAGCACATAAGCGCTAGAACTGTAAAGATTATTATTTTCTTCAACATAATTACACGCTCCTCATTTTTTTATAATGGAAAAAAGACTGCTTTTTTATGGCAGTCTACTTAAACCTATTTTTTTGTCACCATGGGCTATATATACCCACAGACTACTTCAAACCTTCAAGTAAAATTGTTGCGATAGTTTCACAGCCTAAGTGATAGGTGTCACCATCGCCAACGCGTGCAACGATGAATACAGGATCGCCATAGCTTGTGATAAATACTTCTTCACCATTTTCTAGGTTTATGGTCATGGTATAACCTGCTAACATTTCAATGTATGCCGTATCCATGATATAGCTTTCATTGAATGCTGTTTCAATCGCTGTCATTTCATCAGCACTAAACGACCTTTCAACGACGTTGCCATCTATATCCTTTAGTGTGATGCTCTTGATGCCTTCGATTAGCTTGTCAAATTCCATTGCTCTAGCAGTGGATTCATCAATTTTTTCACTGATGCCTGCAGCTGGATTTGCAGTTGTTTCTACGATAGGCGGGTTCTGTGTTGGGTTTTCGCTTGTTTCCAAATCTTTATCTACTTTTGCACAACCCGATAGGAACAATACGCCTACTAAAGCCAAAATACCGAGTTTACCTGTTGTGAATTTCATATAAATGTCTCCTTTTATTCTTAATTAAGTTAAGTAGCGGTTATAGGGATTAGACGTCACTTAATAATAAAAGGTTCCATAGACTTATCATACTTGATTCATGAAGGTACTTTTTTCAGTCCCAACAAGACCAACGTTGCACCAATCACTGTACTTGCAGCTGCTACTGTCAACATTTGGGACACGCCAAACATATCAATGATGATACCACCAAGTAAGCTTCCAGTTACACTTCCAAGTGTAGTTGCACTTACTACAAGTGTTTGTCCTTTAACGCGATCGTATTTTGCCATAATTTCGCCAACATAAGCAACCGAAATCGGTAGATAAAGTGCAAATGACAACGCTTGTAAGAGTTGTGCAAAATATATGCCCATCATATTGTCAGCCAATAGAAGTGCAATACTCCTAATAACATAAAATATCATAGAAAACATAAATAACTTGCGGGTACCGAACCGCCTGATTAGCAGACCAGAACCCATCATCACAGGAATTTCAACCATAGCCATAAGACTTAGAGCAAATCCAAATTGACGTTGTGTGCCACCAACTGCTTGAACGATATTGACTAAAAAAACGTTGGCCATGCTGTGAAAAATGAAAATGAAGCTCAATCCAAAAATGATCCACAGAAATGTAGGGTATTGTTTTTTCACACGTTTAACAAACATTTCAGGAATATATAACGGATCATCTATGCTTTGAGCATGTCTAAAAGGTGACCCTGAAATATTGGATGCTTTTATTGCTGGAAAACGTGATACGATCAGAAATAATGTTAGTAATAAAAACAATGTGATCCAGGGTATTGCTGCAGCAGTACTCTTTTCAACAGTAGATCCAATAAAAGCCGATGCACCTGCAAATGCAAGTGAACCAAATGCCCTTGACACACCAAAACTCACGCTTTCTTGTCTTTCCTTTAGTTGTAAAATCAACGCACTAAAAAGGGGTTGAAGTGTGATCGTAAAAATTAGGGCAAGCATATAAAATAGTAGGGCAACAGCAATATTTGATAAGACCAATATAAGGATAACTGAAGCAATCAAAGCCATGGCGACGATAATGACACTGGCTTTTTTCAAGCGTAGTGCATTGTTTTGATCAATCCATGCGCCAACAATAGGTTGAGCAAACACAGAAATGAGAGACGAAATGGCGATGACAAGGCCTATATTGGTACTCGCAAAACCCAAGCTTGAGAGAAATACTGCTGCATAGCTATGGATGCTACAGAAAACCATCCAGTAAATCGCTTGGAGAGATATGCTGAAAAAATGCGGTCTCATATATTATCACCTTTGTACTCTTGTAGAACAGCTTCACATGCGGCAATAGTTGCAGCTAGTATTTCTGTTTTCACTTCATGTCGTCCTAACCAGTCGTTCCCCTCATTTACATATAAATCGTTTAAAAATCGCGTCAATTCCTGAAAGCCTTTTTCCTTTTGTTCAGCCACTCTCTCCTTATAAAATGCGTATGTACTCGCATAAGTTTCATTGTATTTTTCTTTTACTATTTCTTCAAAAAACATATTACACCTCAATAATTTACTATTTTTATCACTATTTTCTGATATTACTCTATCATATTTTTAGCTCTAAATGTCAAGTTTGAACTTATTTTAATAGAAAGAGCGACTGACTCTCTTATCATTAGAAAGTCAGTCGCCCTTTTACGCTTCAAAACCATCAAGAAACTTTGTGACATCTGGTGCGGACATCGGTCTTGCAAAATAATAACCTTGAATACTATTACAAGACATTTGTTTCAACATATCTTTCTGATTGAGTGTTTCTACGCCTTCAGCGACGACGTTAAGATCTAAATTATGAGCGAGTTCAATGATACTCTTAATCACTTGAGTCTCACGTTCGTTTTCATAAGCCTTGTCGACAAACGACTTGTCAATTTTCAATGTATCAATCGGCATAATCGTTAAATAATTAAGGGATGAAAAACCCGTTCCAAAATCATCAAGTGCAATAGTGAGACCAAGTGATTTTAAATTTCGAAGAATTTCTAAGCTGTCTTTGGATGCATTAAACAATACACTTTCCGTTATCTCAAGTTCAAGGCACTCAACTGGAAACCCAGTCTGAGTTAAGATTTCTCTTACATCTTCATATAGTCCTATTTTGAAAAGTTGATGTGCAGAAATATTCACTGAGAGTTTCCCGATTTGATAGCCTGCCTCTATCCACGCTTTTCCCTGTATACAGGCATTTTTTAGTATCCAGTTTCCAAGCGGTATAATCAAACCCGTATATTCTGCTATCTGGATAAATTCAAGAGGTGATATGACACCCAGAGTTTCATCACTCAACCTTGCTAAAGCCTCAATGCCGCGTATTTTTTCGTCTTCTAAATTTTGTTGAAGCTGATAATGGATCATCATCGTATCGTTTTTAATGGCTTCACGAATACAGGTTTCTATTTTAGCATTACGTAAGATCTCATCGTGCATGTTGGTATCAAAAAAACAAAACTGATTCCGCCCACTCTCTTTCGCTTTATTAAGTGCCATATCTGCATTTCTCATATATTCACTTACGGAATGGTCTTGTTTGAGACAGCACACTACACCAATACTCGCAGTGATGTGTATCGTCTTATAATCAAGGATAAATGGCATTTTAAATACATCCATGAGGTTTTTACAGACCATTTCTACTTTATTTATACTTTCAGTATCCCTCAATAGTATTAAAAACTCATCCCCGCCAAATCGTGCAGTTAAGTTGTCTTTTCCTACGACGGTTGAGATTACCTCACCAATATGCTTAAGCAGTTTATCACAAAAATCCAAACCAAGCGCATCGTTATATCGCTTGAAGTTATCTAAATCAAGCATGAGAATAGAGCATCTTCTATGTGTATAACCTGATTTTTCTAGTTCTGTTTCAAGTAGATCCATGAATCGTTCTTTATTGACAAGTCCAGTTAACGAATCATAGTAAGCCATATATTCCATTCTAGACTCTCTCTGCTTGCGTTCATCGATGTTTGTGATAGAACCAGCCATGATAGAAGCAACACCACTACCATCGATATAAACTTTGCCTCTATTTTGAACCCAACTATAGTTTCCAAGCTGATCCATGATGCGATAAGCGCTATCAAAACTCAATTTTTCACCGCTCAAGCATTCTTCAAGTGCAAAAACGGCCTGATCATAATCTTCTGGATGTACAGATTCCTTCTGTAATATAGCTTCAACACCTTGACCTTCCATTTCATTTCCCGTGATATCCACCCACTTGTCAGATGTGAATATCTCACCTGAAAGGATACTCCATTCCCATAAAGCGTCATTGGCACTATCGAGTGCAAGCGAATAACTCTCCTTAACTTTCTCGAGTTCTTTTTTTAAACTGGCGAGATGTTGAATGTTCTGATCTTTCTTAAATAATCGGATTTGCATCGCAACTAATAAACCGACACACAATAGAAATAAAAATGTAGCAATCAGAACAAAACTAATGGTAGAAGCTGTCATATTTTTTCTCATAGAGACGTGAATCGTCCAAGAATTGTCTAGAATATCTATCGTCTTGATATAAACATGTCCCTTTTGAACATCATCAGATCCCCAAAATCGGATCCCATTATCATCATAGAAACGGATGTTATATTCTGTCATCATATCAGTTTCAATAATGCCTTTTAAGAAGTTGTCGACACTCATCACCACAACAAAAAAACCATTGAATGATCCTTCATAATAGAGGGGGTATCTGATCACAAGCCCTAGTAGATCCTCTGTACCTTGGAGGACGAACGGATCATTTGCGGTAACTAGCCTATTGTCTATTGCCTTTCGTACAGCCTCTTCAACTTCAGGTCTCCCCATCAATGTCGCACCAAGCGTATAACTATATGTATCCGGGTAAACCATATCAGTGATGGTCTCTTTATTTTTATGTTGAATATAGATAATATCAGGATTTAAAGCAATATAATGCTTTGCCAACGTCTTGAATTTATTTGCATCTAGGTTAGGGTCGACTTCGTAATTGTAAGCAAGCGAAGCTAACACGCCTTGGCTGATATTGACATCCTGCTGTATCGTAAATGCTAGCGTCTGACCCATATTATTAATTTGATTTTCAAGCCGGCCCTCGTCGTATCTCACAAAAAAATAAATCAAAGACAAAAATATTAAAAGTGTGAATATACACTGAACTACAATGATTCTTTTATATTTAGCAGACATAATTCACACTCCTTTTGTAGCATTTTATCTTATCGTTTTGGCAACCTCTTATGAACTATACCCCAACCATTTCCTTATATGCTCAACAAAAAATATTTTATTTATCCCAATAAGTACAGGCAGAAACTATATCAATAGATATAATTATAAGGTAAATATAAAAAACCTTCTCTGTTAAGAAGGTTTTCTATACTGAAATATGAATATCTTTAGCCTATCGTCCTTTGTTATCTCGACTTAAAAAGTCATCGTCAATCTTAGACTTCCACTTTTTATCTAACGTATTGTTTGCTCTTAGACTGCTAACTGCATCACTAATCACTTCGTAATTTAGCTTTGTGCCATGACTGTCAGCATGAAAATTAGCTGCTCGATCTTCTGCAATTCCAAACTTAGCCGCGGTCCCTACTGCATCGATATTCGCACCCAAAAAAATAAATTCCCAACTATAGTGTTTTTTTTGATGTTCAATCATCTGCCGAATCATCGCATAGCCATACTCCCGACTGGCGTTTTCCAGACCATCTGTCGTAATGACAAACAGAACTTTATCTGCCTTTTGACCTTGTGCCGTCATCTTCTGAACGTTGATGATCTTTTGTAGCGTCATGCCAACTGCATCGAGCAGTGCTGTTGACCCTCTGACAAAATAATCCTTATCTGTGATGGGTGCAATCGCCCCTATGTTGATACGATCATGCAATAACTCGTACCTATCGTCGAAAAGTACCGTCGTAACATAAGCTTCTCCCTCTTCTTTGCCTTGCTTGGCAAGCATAGCGTTAAATCCACCGATGGTATCCGATTCGAGCCCTGACATTGAACCACTTCTATCCAGTATAAAAACAAGTTCCGATTTCATTGTGTTACCTCCTCATCTATCATGAGCTAAGTTTAACACCTACGTACTGGTCATAGGTCGCTCTCAAAGCGACATTTATGCACCTAGAAGTCCTTGATCAAAGGCGAAGAGCGCTTCGTTAATTTCAAAGATATTATAGTTGCCTTCTTCAATAAAAAAGCGGATGATGACATCTGACTTGTTGCTTTGAGACAGCGTATAGCCCGCCTTCGAGAGGAGGTCTCGCGTCTCATCGAGGTTGAGCTCAAGGGCTATCGCCAGTGCAATCGCCGTGGATTTACTCGGGTTATAATGTTTATCACTGCGTATTTTTGAGAAGAGCTTGCGATCGAGGTTCGCCCTTTTATAGGTTGCCACATCAGTGAGTGACTTTACATCGATGAGCCTAAATAGCATTGTAGCAAAAGATTCGTCAAGTTGATTGACGACATCCGTTAAGCTTCTTTTTAGTATTGATGCTTTTGACTTTTTTGATGTAATTGAGTTTTCTGACGCTATAGGTGCTTCTAATGATTCAATAAATTCTAACGATAAATTAGACGTTGCATTTCGATATGATGGTAGTCCATCAAATTCACGCTGTGCGTCTCTCACCACCAAATGTGTTTCAACATAGTGGTCGTCAATGTAGTTTTCTATGGCACTAAACAGTTTCTCGCTCAATTTATAAGCACTTTTGTCATAGACGACGAGATAGACCATCATGTCATGTTGCATCAAGAATTTTGAAATAGTATCGATTGCGATACGGAGTGCTTCATCCTTCGGATAACCAAAGATACCAGTAGCAATGAGCGGAAATGCTATGGATTCAAAACCTTTACTAAGTGCTAGTTTAAGCGCTTGCTCATAACACTTTGAAAGTAGCTTTGCCTCCCCACTTTTTCCATCGCGCCAAACGGGTCCTACAGCGTGAATAATAGCTTTAGCTGGTAGATCAAATCCTTCAGTCATGACCACTTCACCTGTAGCACAGTATCCGATGGCATCGCACGCGTGTTCTAATTTTGCGGGATTTGCTGCTTTAAAAATGGCACCACATACGCCACCACCCATTTTGAGTGATGCATTCGCTGCATTGACGATGACATCCACCGACATGTTGACGATATCGTTTCGAACGATTTGAAATGGCATCGTATCACCCCTTGATAAATTTGGCTATCTTCTTAGATTCTGCCGCTGGATTGATTTTAAGAACCTGATCCGTGATCGCCTGTATCGCTTCATCTCTGTCTATTTCCCCAGCATGAGTAAAGACACCTTCACCCCAGAACGTCTCAGTGGTACAAAACACTGTCGACGACCAACCGTATTCGTTACCAGACAGCGAAACTTTTTGTTCTCTACCACACATGGTGATATAAAGTTTCATTTGAAGCTCTGTCATCGCGTTTTCAAATTTCGTTTTATCATCTTTGCCAATTTGAGCAAGTGTCTTTAGGGTGTGCAGTGGCATCCGATCATGTGCGGCAATGATGTCATAAAGTTTTTTAGCAAGTTGTGAGATTGTACCACTTAGGAATGCCTCTTCAAAAGTCATGCCATTTTGCCTTGCAGCTATAAAATAAGGTGCCCATTCTCTGGTGAGATACCCACTTTTCTTAAAGTATATTTTTGCATAGGCAATATCGTCACGTTCGTTAAGTACGCGCATGCGCCATTCCCATGGATCCGTATCTGGATTGCCGGTGTGCCATTTTACTGGTGTCTCTTCAAGTGTTTCCTCATTCCATGAAAATGGAATCACAGCATAGATGCCTTCATCGTTGCCGCCACCCATTGAGAAGCCGTTTTCTAACAAGATTTGAACAAAGGCATCATAGTTTTGTACGATCATGTTGCCACCTCCATTTAGTTTATAACCACTATGTACAAAAGACCTTGAAACCGGTGAAATATCGGTCTCAAGGTCCATTTTTTAACCGCATAGAAGAGAATGTATCACTCTATTACTATCTTTGCGCTTCGAATTGTCTTAAAAGTGTTACAAATAATTCAGGGATTTTTGCCATATTTTCTGGTGTTTCAACAAAAGAAATTCTGAACTGTGTGCTACCTGGGTTTTTTTCACCAGATTTAACGTTGTAGAAGCCTTTCATTGGTGCCACAAGTAAAGTTGTTTCAACGCCATCGACTACTACTGAACCTTCCTCAGCACAGTAAAGAACAAAATCGATTGCATCAAATCCTGATTTAACAACGTTTCTTACGTCGATGACAGAATAAATGGAAGCATCTGGGCTCGAAACGATAAGACCTGGTTCTTTAGCTTTTAAACCGTTATATACGGTGAATAGTTGTTCTTTGTAGTATTCGCGAAGGCCTTTGCACCATCCAAGAATGTCATCTTTGCTCTCGTGTGCGAGTGCGCCGAAGATGTATTGTCCGATGACGTTTGCACATAAGTTCGCTGTATATTCTGCAATTGAACGGTTGTTGAATTCAGGGCTATCAGTGATGACTGCACCGATACGGAGGCCACATGCGTTCCATACTTTTGACGCTGTTTCGATGCTGATTCTTCTGCCTTCGATACCAGGTACTTCGGCGTCAGTTACGCCCCAAATGCTGACGAGCTTTACATTTTCATCATAATAGAGTTCTCTATATGCTTCGTCGCTTATGAACCAAAGGTTATATTTTACGCAAAGTTTTGCGAGTTCAACAAGTGTTTCGTGATCGTAAAGTTGACCCGTTGGATTGTCATAAGGGATGACGAGAAGTGCGCCTGGGTTATTGAGTTTGATTGCTTCTTCAATCTCACTAATTTCTGGGAGAGAAAATTTGCCTGCGTCAGTCAACGTACGTTTTACGGTTACCGTTTTACGGCCAACTCTTTCTGCAAATGAAATGTAGTTTGTATAAGCTGGATCGATCATCATAAGTGGTTTTTCGTTAGTGCCTGCTGGGCCACAAACGCCGATTAACAGAAGTTCCATACCTGAAGAACCGCCATCCGTTACTTGAACAAGTAACTTGCTTGTATCAAAGCCTTCACATTTTAAAATATTCTTAAATGCTTCTTGGGTTTCAGGTAATCCAGCAGTACCTGAATATCTTACCACGCCTTTAGAAAACGGGCTTTCAGGTGCATCAAGTGCGAACATTCTCTTCATCATAGCTGGGTTCGTTGGAAGTGAAACGTTTCCGATACCTACGTTGATAACCGCTTGTGGCTTAACTTTGCGATCATCGTACTTCATCTGGGCAAGACGCACATCAGATGGTGTTCTTGACTCGAAATGAGCTGAAAGAATTGGTTTACTCATGATAAAATCTCCTTTATTAATCATATTTGCTTGCATTATAATGGTAGTATATTCATATAGAGTATAACATTTTTGTTTTAAAATGCACAATCTAATTATCATGATAAAGAATCGATTGTGAACAGGAGGATACAATGGCTAATATCACCTACAAATTGGCGACTGAGGTCAATGATAACGCGATTTATGAAGGGTTTAAGACGGGATTTTCAGATTACATCATCAAATTTCAGATGGATAAAGAACAATTTTTTGACCGTTTCTTTGGGCCAGAAGGTAATACCAAGATGCTGACACATGTCGCTTTTGACGATGACCTGCCTGTTGGTGTGCTCCTTGGTGGCATCAGGGACTACGACGGCATAAAAACACTCAGATGTGGCGCACTATGCATCCATCCAGATTATCGTGGCATGGACCTCGGTCTGACTTTGATGGCACGCCATACTGAAGATGCGAACACACATACATGCGGCCACATGATGCTCGAAGTCATAGCTGGCAACGACCGTGCCCTCAAGTTTTATGACAAACTCGGTTATGACACGGTGTATTTCATCCATTATTTTGCTCATAAAGATATCCCAATGCTCGCTGCGATGCCAATCTCATGTGATGATGTCGTTCCAATACAATTGGTACATCTCTATGATCATGTCAAAACATGGGCTTCTTATTACCATGTGAACTGGCAAAATGATTTTGATTCTATTATGCTGATTCCTAATGTTCAAGGCTTTGCCGTTCTACAAGACGAACAAATCGTCGCCTTTATCTGTTTAACCCCACAAGGGAGAATCTTTAGACTATTGGTTCATCCAGACCATCAAAAAAAAGGTTATGGCAAACAGCTACTTGTACACGTTGCGCGCACGCTGAGACCAGAAGCTCTCAACATTAGCGTTGCTAGTAGTTGTCCTGAGACGCGTTTTCTTCGCAAACTTGGTTTTGGCAAGGATTCACTATACCAGTTTGAGATGATCAAGTAAACAGTTCTGCTTATAATTAGTCATTCATAACTATTAATTATCCATAACTATTATTCATCTATAACGATTGCGCCGCGATGACTGCGCATGTCGAAAAGTGTTGCAATAAGGCTTTTGTGATACGGGATGAATGTGCCAGAATCAATCATCTGAATTATTTCATCTCGACTTGTCCATTTGACGCTTTGTACCTCTTCTACTTGAAGGACTAAGCTTGTGAGGTCGACTTCTGTTTCTATGAGATAAAAATCATCAAAGCCAAAGCTGAAATTGACCGTTATAAAAGGGCGTTCGTCAGTGAAATCCCACTTAAATCCGATTTCCTCGAACAGCTCTCTTTCGGCGGCATGTGCACTGGTCTCACCGACTAAGGCACTGCCGCCCACGGTTACATCCCAAAGATTTGACCAACCGTGTTTAAACGGTTGTCTCTGCTGAATCAGCATTTGTCCTTTTGCGTTAAATATGCATATATGTACGACGAGATGGTAGTCATCTGCGGCGATTTTGCCGCCACGCACCATCGTTCGTCCTTTTTTTTGCCTATCTTTGTCATAAACTTCCCATAATTCCATAAAAGCTCCTTCTCATTTTCACATTTTCTCATTTTATGATACTATTCGAGCTTTTATGGCAAAGTCCTCTATTTTATTAGGTTGTGGAAATAGCATCGTTCCATTTTACGAAATCGCTTCTGAACCGACTTTATAAGTCCAGCTGTCTTCAGACTTCTTGGCGATACAGTCTATGAAGAAATATGCCCCATTGCCACCACGCCATTTACTGGCATCAAAAGTGAATTTATTGTCTGATGAATCTTTGACTTCAAGCTTGAAGAGCAGCCCTTTTTCAAAATTGAGACTGTCTGGATTAACGTATCCTTGTTCAACAAGCGTATTATATGTCGCAAGCATCCCCTGAAGTTCATAGGTATTGCCCACAATATATGCAAGGGCCTCTTTCTCTGATTCACTTAGGTTCGTAGTGAGTGTCAAATCTAAAGCCATCATTTCAACGCCTGAATTGAGCCCTTCATCCGTCTCCCAAAGGTCATCGATGACTTCAGCATATAGGCCAACCAAATCATCACCATCAGCGATAATCTTGATATACTCTAGTCCTGCCAATTGCGCTGGATACGATTCCATTATGGCACCAGAATAGCCTATTTCAATCTCTTGCCCTTCTAATAGTGCCTTTCGATCGGATAGAACACCTTTTGTATCAAAAATACTAGTTTCCGTCGGAACTATAAATAGGTCATAGGCATTTTCACCGACAACTAACATTGAGCTTTCGTAGAATTTAATTACTTTCGCAGTCAACACAGCGTCGGCTTTTGGTAACTCACGGGTAGTATCACTTGAACAAGCTGTCAGGCCAACCAATAAAACCACGATCACCATCGTGATATAAGCCATTTTTTTCATATGCAACCTCCAAATTACAATTATACTTATCATTAAGACGTAAATAATCGTCACTTAGTTCCTCATTTTCACATGAAAATAGCGTATACAAGCCTATGCATATTTTAAGGAAATCCCATAATTCCAATTTATAGATGTTTTTCTCGTGAAAATAACGTAAAAAACCATTGTTCCCATGTGAAACTATGATTATGCAACTCAATAGGTAATTATGCAATTTCCATATTTGTTCACAGTTTCTTGTCAAAATGATTACATGGCATTAATTATTAATTAACATGTAGCTAGTATACTGAGTTTAGTAACAAACCCCAACCCCCTTTTCCATTTATATAATCCCCCTTATATAAGTAGACGAAAATGCTCATCTATGCAGGATAGTATCCTTTATAGATGAGCATTTTTATTTTTTGCGTCTCGGCCAAAGTGAGTGGTGGTGTCAAGCAATTTGACTCAGAGTCAAATTGCTTGACACC
>JBGSJR010000009.1:0-9584 GCA_041741755.1 Acidaminobacteraceae bacterium
TTTCTCATAGTCTTCTATCGTAATTATCACCTCAGTATCCTCCAGCACATTTATGTTTATATTGTACTGGAAATTTGAAGTGGCTCAAATATTCATGAGCGTTGACTAGCAAAATGGCTCAATATTACATTAGCAAACATACTGGCATCCGTATATAGAGTATAACTTGAAGATAGAGGATATGAAGAGTTTACACAGTAGCATCATCAACTTCAAATTATCCAAATTTGAGCTTTAGTCAATAAAAAAGCCACCACCTTCGATATTGAGAGTGGGGGCTTATGTCATTTATTAAAAGGACTAATCTCTCATTTCTTGAATAAGAAAATTTAATGTTTGATTTATGTTGTAATAATCGTTTGAATTGTCAGTTACAGATTGTGAATATGAATTGAGAGTACCACTAGGACTGTTGGCATTATACAAAGTCAATAAATAGACTTTATGTAATTCGTATATCAAATTGTTAATATAGTCAATTTCCACAGATGAACTATTTAGATTTTCGATTCTGTTTAGTATTTTTCCTACCTTCGTTTTGTTTACTTCTATTTCCTTCAAAGATGATTCATGAGAGTTGGATTCGAAATAAGCGATTAGTGAGTCATTGAAATCGTCCCTGAATGTTCCTTCAGCCATTGTATATGGATTAGTCGTAACGTCATCAATTTTGTAGATTGAGTTGTACCATACATCAATAATGTTGTCTGATTCACTTTCACTCATCGAAGCACCTACGAACATTAAACTATTTAATTCATTAATATCCTCAAGATAATCATCAAAATGATAAAAAATATTTACATGCGACCACACATTAAATAAAAGATAAATAAAATAAATATTTGCAATTAATGCTAATATTATCAAAATTGGTAATAGTCCACGAGACAGTTTGTTTTTTTTTTCGACAGATGCTATTCTAGTATTTAAAGCTTGAGTTACATTATTTTCTTGGTAAAATGGGAATTCGCAATTTGAACAAATAAGTTCCTCATTATTCACCATATTTCCACATTTTTTACAAATCATAGATGCCATAAAGCCTCCAAGTTAAGGAATTAAACGCAATTTTGCCACTTTGTATCAACTAATATATGCAACCCAAAGTAGAAAGCCAATAACGAGACCAATTATAGAAGCGTACCCGATTGATTTTGATCTTTTAGAGTGTTCATCCTTCCAAATTAAGAATAGAATCAATCCTACAAACGGGAATATAAATGAAATAATGACAAATATTGCATCACTATCACCTGAATTGTCACGCTTGATATTTTCTTTTCCCTCTGATATTGAAGTGATACTTTGTAATTCAAAACCGCAATTTACACATATTTTTTGACCTGTTTTAGTTTCAAGACCACATTGCTGACAAAATGAATCACCGTACAACGGTTCAAATCCACAATTCACACATATTTTTTGGCCAAGTTTCATATTTGCGCTACAATTTCTACAATTATTAATTTCCATATTTACCACCTTTCATGAGCCTATTTCATTATTTCCAAAATAACTCTAGCACTATTTTCTACTTCATAGACTCTAATTGCAGCATTGGGTACAAATTTCACAATGAATCCAAACTCTTCCGCGTCTTGTATTGGCAGTATTAAAAAATCTTCAATATATTTTGATTTTAATAAGATGTCAAGTTGTGCAGTAAACTCCCGAATTCCATTGAATTTAAACAAAGCTGAATTGCTTGAGTTTTGATAGATGACATTGTAGTAAGGCACAATGTTTGATTTCTCTTTAGTAGAATCTGAAAATCTATAGCAGTCAAAAACATATCGTTCATAATCTTTATGATCACCAAATCGAATATCAGAAATTGAAATTCTATCTGTTATATCACCTCCTGCAAAATTTCCCCCAACATAGAAATGTGTTTCATTATTTATGAAATCACCACTAAGAGGCAAATATCCATCTGGATTTTCGTCATTATAATAATCGTATATTTTATATGTTTCATCTTCTAACCTAGCATGATAAATCCAATTGTAGCTTTTAACTATTATACCGTCAGGCTTTGTAATCTCAATTTCTTCATAAACCTTTATATAAAGCTCATTTCCAATAAGAGTAGATTCTCTTACGTTCATCACTAAGAAACGTTGTTTAGAGTCACCAGCGTTAAATTTAATAGTTCCCTCATATGCGGGGCTATCTTTGATAAGTAAATCAAAAATATCATTGGTTCCATAATTCACATATTCAGTCCAAGTATTATTAAAATGATTAATGACATCAACTCCTAATTCATCTGCATTAATATCTTTCGAGGTAAAACCTTCTGATTCCACGAACTTTCCAAAAACATTCATTAATTTAATTTGGTCGGACCTAAAGTTGTAAGTTTCGGAATTATTGCTCACTACTTCTTCAATAGTAGGTTTCTCGCTACTGGTAACTGCTTCTAGTGTAGTTAATGTTTCAACATTTATCTCATCCGAAAGCTTTTTGTTTTCATTCATCAATACAAAAGCATAAGTACTAATACCTAATAAGCTAACTATCAGTAATGATAAAATCATGCCCATAAGAACCTTCGATTTTCTCTTTTGATTATTGATATTACTTCTATTTTCTAACTTATCTGATTCATTAATATTCGAAAAATTATGTTTGAGTTCCGATTTATTTAAATTACATCTGGCACACTTGGTTAAATGGCTATAATTCAATCTGCCGCATTGGCATAACCAACTTTCCTCATAATCTTGTTCCAAATATAGATTTTTAAATAAGCCTTCATCTAATACTAATCTATTTGAAGAATCTGATAATTTTTCTGCATCAATCAATCTTAATCCATTCTTAGTTTGTTTCCAAGCACTCCCATCTGAGAAGTAAACAGATTCAACGATAACTTCAACATTAGTTACACCATCATGATTAATTAAATAGAATTTTCTATCAGATTCCAAAATTGAATTTGGAGCCATATTTAGATCATTTATCATAAAATTTATTGATTCTTCACTTGTTAGATTCAATGATACTTTACTGGATTTGAAAATATATGCCTTTATAATGATTTTGTTAACTGTTTTAAATGAAATATTCTTCTCATTAATTTGAAAATAAAAACGGTTAGTGCTGCCATCATAATCAACAGATAAATTAAAGAGATCAATAGGAGACTCTAAGTCAAAAATATGCAATTCACTTTCCATTAATTACCTCCAGCTAATTTTTTCTTAAAATTTCCAAAAACTGATAACTATTCTAGAAGTTAAAGATAATCTACTTATCAAAATTTATTGTACAAAAAACCAGAGCAATAGCTCTGGTTTTTCCGCATCCTAAAAATATGTAAAAATAAGCTATTAATAATATGTATTATATTTAATTGTAATTAATGATAGCATTATTACTAATAAACATCAATGGAATAACTACTCACCCGACAAACAAATGCTAATAAAGCGTCACCTTGTGAATATTCTTGTTGACCGGACTGGTTGCAAAATTGTACATTTTAAACTGGTTGCAAAATTGTACATTTTAAAGTTGACATTTATATACAAAATCAATACCATAAAAATGGACCTTAACAAATCAAAAATCTGATTTGCTTTGGTCGATTTTTACTTTGGATTTATTTATAATAGGTTGGTTTTTCAATCAAGTATGTTAAGCAATAGAAATATTTATATCAAACCCGTTTGGTTTATACTTGTTACGGTGAACCGTATCATAAGTAGGTGCGTTTTTTTCAGTTGTGAAATTTTTAAATTGAGTACTGTGAATAAAGGTGAAAATACTCTATTGCATTTGAGTTTAATAATCTCATAATTGGGCTTTTTTATTCTGTAGTATATAGATTCCGAAGTAATAATGATGGAGGTTGAGAATGGAAAGGAAATATATAAGTGAAATTATTGAAGTTGCGGAAAAGGATAAACTTGTCTTCTTTGTTGGAGCTGGTGTATCTGCTGTATCAGAATACCCAAGATGGAGTGAACTGATAAAAATAATGGATAAAATTCTTTCGGGAAACGAAAAGGATCATTATTCATCAGAAGAGTTGTTAAAAATACCTCAAATGTTATTCTATAAAGACCAGGAGCAGTATAAGAAAGTTTTAACGGATTTTTTTCTCGTAGATGTCAATGTGAATGATGTTCATCGGAAAATGGCTAAACTAAATCCAAGACATTACATTACTACTAATTATGATGATTTAATTGAAAAGTCTATAAGGGACACAGGGGGTAATTATAGTGTAATAAGTAAAGATTCTAATGTTTCAAATTCAAAGTATTACAGATATATATTAAAAGTGCATGGTGACCTATCCTTATCTAATCAAGAGAATGATGTAAATACAATTGTATTAAAGGAAAATGATTATATAGAGTATGAAGAGCATTTTCCAATGGTAAGTACTATTATGAAATCAATCGTTGCTACGAATTGTATTGTTTTCATAGGGTATGGATTAGGAGATTATAATATAAAATTAATTCTTAACTGGGTTAAAAGAATTCAGAAAGAGAGTTATATCAAACCATTTTTTATTCATGTCGGAGAGTATGAATTAAATGAAAATGAAATTAACTATTACAGTGAATTTGGTTTGCGTATAGTTGACGTACCGAAAATGATGGGATTGTCTGGAACAACATATGCAGAGAGATATAACTACATAATGAATCAAATTCTAAATTATTCTGAATTACCAGATGATGTATCAGATGAAGTAGGTATAGCATATTTTATACATCTGTTAGAGCCACTTACTTCATTGAATTATATCAGAAGGCTAGATTTGCGAAAGTATCTTGATAAATATTATAGTGTTGGACTTGATGGCGTTATTATGCCAAAAGGCGATCTGAAATATGATTTCTTACTTGAATCAAACAGCAAACAAAACGATACAAAATTTTCGCTACACAGCGAATGCTTGTTAATTAACAAATTCATGGCAGAGAGCAGCATTAATATGTATTGGTATGGTGAAAAAGAGTTTAAGTATGAGATAAATTTAGCACGTAATGAGTATGATGTAAAAAACGAACTATTTGACTGGAGTGGCTATAACGCAGTTGAGAACTCTCAAAATACAACTAGTCAGTTTGAAAGTGCATTTTTGAAGACCTTAAGGGGGGACTATTACGAAGCATATACTTTGTATTCAGAAATTATTAATCAAACTAATAGCAAAAGTGACAGGGTGCAATATTATCTTTCATATATAAATAGATATTGGCTATATAAAGCAATAAAAGGATTAGATAGCCATTACGGAACTCCTTTGTCAATGCTCACAAATGGAGGTATATACAAGATATTTTCTGAACAAGAAATAGAAAAAGTTGATTCGGATAATAAGTATATCAGTATAGAGACTGTTTTTGACATTATGGATACTGATTTTAAAAAAGCGTATCGTTTTTTAGAACCACTATCTTCAACAGTATTTTTCGATGAAATTAGGAAGAATGCAAACAAGTTAATAGAAGACGTTGAGAAGGATATTAAGCCTAATCACTTTGTAACAGGTGGAGATATAAAAAATAAGAAGATTGAAGACTTTTTATACTCAAATATTACTTTTGCCTATGAGAATTATTTGTCGTTCATATACTTTAAGGAATTTAAAGAATATGTCAAGAAATCAGTAGAAGCATTGGTAAAGAAATACTTTCATGATGAAGAGATTCAGTCACAACAAACTAGTGATGCGGTATTTATATATAATTACAATAGTTTTAAGATAAACAAATTCCTGTATATTTGCATTTCGAGATTCTACAGTACAAAGGATTTGAAAGCATTAACACGATCATACAATATTAGAGGCCTTAAGTTTGACAATCAGGAAGAGATACAATCATATGTGGTTAGAATAAGAGAAATTTATAAATCGAATTTTGATGGTGAATTTCCTGTTAGAAAATTACCATATTATCAAACTATTAAGGATGAAGCAGTAAATGCAGTTAGTTTATCAGCATACTTATATCTTCCAGATGAGATAATTGAAGATAACATTGATTTTCTATTGAATATATTTCCAGAAAGAGAGATGTTGATTGGTGAGAAGGTTTTAATAATTCGAGAAATGTATCCCTCATTCGAATATAGTTCAAGAATGATTGATATTATCGAAAAATTTATGATTAGTCAGTTTATAAAATATTCTTCTAGTGATTATGTGGAACATACATCCAATGGTATGGGAACAAAGACCTTATGCGATATGTTAAGGGGGGCAAATAAGAATTATAAGTCTGCAGTGATGTCGAAGTACGTAAAGGAGCATGAAAACTATGATAATAAGACAATAGATTATATATTTAAGTTTTGTAGTGTTTTAAATGATGAATCATGCAAGTTACTTCTCAATTTAAAAAAAGAGTTCACACTAGATGATTGGAAAATAATAGAGGCATTAAATTTTATCACGGATATGAGTCCATATAGTCATATTTTATTTAAGGAACTTGATATGGAGAGAACGAGAATTGAAAATAAATCTAGAGGTGTATATGCAGTTAGTGCTAGGAAGGTCGAAATTTCGGCAGAAATTGGACTGCTATATTATCTAAAACGTTTTAATGATGATAGAGTTAAAGACTATATTGGATTATCAGATGAGTTTGATTTCTTCGTAAACCCAATGAATTTTGATTACACAAAATTTTCGTTTAAATGGCTAGAATACTACACTGATGGACTTATCATCGACTTATTAAATGATGAGAATATATTAAGAAGTATTTCAGAAGAACTGAAAAAGTATTTGATTAATAATAGTAATCGTGTTACAAAAGTGATTTTATCGAACATGTCAGAAGAATGGAGTTCAATTACATTTGCTTAAGTAGTCAAATTGAAAGGAGAACGCTATGAGCCTAGAAACCGATACATTTTTAAAATATCTTCATAATGGAATAAAATTGTATAGTGACGATGATGAGAAATTATTGAAGAGTATTCAAAATCCTCAACTGGCTGATTTCGAGGCAAAAGATCAAAAAATAAATGGACCGGTTTATAAACTATACGAAACAATACTTAAGGAAGATGCGTAAAAGACATCTAGAGACTATATTAAAACGAAAATCTAATCCTATAACACACCAATTACCTAAATCTTATAGATGTCACAGCCATTTTGAAGAAAGGACTGCACTACTTTTCCCAAGGAAAAATATACGACTTTGGTATTCGTGGGGACGTTATGCAACATCATTAAGAGAGGAGAGAAGAACATTTGATTAAATTATTCAAGGAAGATAAATGTCTATTTTTATTAGTAACATTTTAGACAGTCCTCGCAACTAAGGCTGCGGGGACTGCAAGACCGTTATATGAAACCTAATAAAAATATAAAAGATGAAGGAATAAATGCCTAAACTAAACATGATTTTGGAATTATAGATAAACTTGATAATGAAAAAAAATATGATGTTTATGAACCTGAGAAATATTCATGTATATCAATTGATGACGAGATTATATACGATTTAGTAGACGAACTTGAGAAACTAAATACATATTTTCATAAGATTGAAAATAAAAATTTTGGCCTTGCATATTTTGGAGTAACAATACTACCTCCGAGTTCATTGATTCTATTTTTAGACATTATTAAAAAGAATGAAAATAAATTTGAGGAAGATCAGTTTCAATTATTTGTGAATTTAATTCAATCTGCAATAAACAATAAGAAGCATATTATTCATTTTGGAATATAAAAATTATATAGGCATCATATAACATAAAGTGATGTTTCCGATGCGCAAAAAAATAACGCTCCAAGCCACACCTTTTCAGCGCATCTGGAACGTCATGTTGGACGAAGCCGCGTACCATTACCTTTGGGTCTTCAATGCTTTTTTCTTTGGTCAATTATTGATCAAAAGTCGGTGTTACCCGATGTAATCACATCTAAACTTGGTTTGAATGCTTGGTTTTAATGGTTTTGGCCGCAACTTCCCCCTCCCCATGAAGCAAATCATTTGGCGAAGGGCGACTATTCAGTTTCAATGATTTAACTTGAATTGAGTAAAGCATCAGCTGATAGGGGCTCATTTTTAACATCTTTTGCTTTACATACTCTGCACTTAAAAGCGTTTTTATCCATAAAGCGTTTGATAAAGTCGATGGCACTGTAATCAGAAGATTTCTTAGAGGGTATGATGCGCATAAGTTGTTGGCACCTTTTAAGCTTCGATTTTTTATTACAGTTTGCTAGAAAGCCATAATGCCTTACTTTAGAAAAACCCAAAGGCAGTATATGCATGGCAAAACGCCTGATAAACTCAGTACTTGAGAGCGTCATGACCTTCTTCTTACCACGATCTCTGTAGTCTTTGTAAGAGAAAACAACCGTCTCAGCATCTGAGTATAGGATTCGGTGGTTTGAAATCGCCACACGATGCGTGTACTGACAAAGGTACTTGATGACATAGCTTGGTGATTCGAAGTTTTCCTTAGCATAGACCACAAAAGGCTTTTGATAAAGAATGTTCACAAGCTCTAATAATTCTGAGTTTGAGCGATCTGAATAGAGCTTACCAGATAATATAAGTGCTTTAAGTTCGCTTAAAAAAATAGCTCTAAAAACGCGACTGAGCACCTTAACGGGGATGAGAAAACGCTTACGACTCACTTTAAACAGCCCTGATTCAGGACAAAGTCCACCCCCTGGCACGATGAAATGCACATGCGGATGATAAGAAAGCGTCTGTCCCCAAGTGTGTAAGACAGCGGTAAGTCCAAGAGAAGCACCGAGATGTTTCTTACTCTTTGCAAGTTCCAGAAGGGTTTTCGATGATGATTTCATAAGGAGCGTGTAGAGGACGCTTTGGTTTTGAAACATCAATTCATGGAGCTCTTCTGGAACCGTAAAGACTACATGAAAATAATGAACGTTCAAAAGCTCAGCGTTTCGGTCCATGCGCCACTTTTCTCTTTTAAAGCTCTGGCAAAGTGGGCAATGCCTATCCCTACATGAATTGTAGGCGATGGATGGGCAGCCACAGTCTTCACACACATTGCTGTGCGCACCAAGCTTCTCGGTTCTACAGTTCATGAGCGCATTAAAGACTTTATACTGATGATAAGTCAAAGGAAGTTGCGCGTGAACATCAGAAAAGGAAGTCTTTAGAACCTCTCTAACGCTGGACATGAAACACATCCATAGCATCAAGAGGGCTCCGCGTTTTACTGAGTTCACTGGATATGAGATGCAGGTATTTCGAAGTGGTGGAGAGATCATGATGACCCAGTAATTTTTGAATCACGACGATGTCAGTCCCGAGCTGTAAAAGGTGAGTTGCAAAGCTATGTCTGAGGCTATGAATCGTTGCATCTTCATGAAAGCCAAGCTGAATACGTCGTTCCTGAAAAGTTAACTGAATGGTTCGTGCAGTAAGAGGTTTATGCGTACGATCATTTTCAAAGAGAAAAGTTTTAGGTCTATAACGCTTAAAGTAAACACGCAGCAGTTCAAGATTCATCTGAGACAAAATCGTATAGCGCTCTTTTGAACCTTTACCAGAGCGAATGCGAATTTGCATGGTATCAGCGAGAATATCAGACGGTTTAAGATTCAT
>JBGSJR010000010.1:0-15640 GCA_041741755.1 Acidaminobacteraceae bacterium
GGGTTTGAGTAATTGTCAGCACGTCCTTTCACTCCTTTAAGTATTAGTCTACCTAAAAGGATATTTGATTGAGGTTGTACTGGCAATTACTTTTTGTATTTTTGATTGCCATTCATTGTATTTTTAGATTACCATAAACAAAAGGTAATGGATTGAACCTAAGTAATAATCAATATTTCCTGATGAGTGATAACTATGTCATAGGCAATTACTGAAGAAAATGATATGTATTTATCGGATAGTCCAACACTTATTCGAACATTTGGGACTACACTTTATATTCAATTGGACTCAAATAACCAAGTGTCAAAAAAAATTATCTTATTGAAAATTATATGATATATCTTACTAATCGAATTCTTATATCATGCAAACTATCAAATGTCTTTAACAAATTCACTTTGATTATTTTGAAAGTAGCTTCTTTTATTTTCATTACTAATCTATTTACGTTTGATATTGAGTTATAGAATTTGAACTTATTAAACCACATATTTTCAAAATGAGTCCAATTCAACTTCATGAAACTATAATTTGACTTTTTTTTTGATACGCATTAAGTAATAAAGGTAAAATAATCACCAAAAATTACCTAAATAGATGACTAAGTCACCTATCTAGGTACAAGCATTCAAATAGTTCTATATTAATACAACCCAAATAAACATATGACATATCCACATTCACAATAAGGTTTGTTATTTGGTCTTATTCATTAGTTCATAATATACAAAGCAATATACTATTTAATTTAAGAACTCGCACCATCTGGGCCAATAACACCATTCCAACCGACTCCTATGTTTGCAACAAAAGCTACTGTCAGAACAGTTACTACACCTATTAGAATAAAAGCACTCATAGGTTGAGGGTCCGTTCTATCCACTGAACTGTTAAAATCTAAATTGTCTATCAATTTTGGGCTTTCATAATTATCCATCTAATTCACCTCCCTATTCTACTGTTTTATTTATATTAGATATGCTAAAGCCTTATTGTTTTTTGATAATCAAAACCTAAAGAGTGACAGCTTTCTATACTAATAAGTTTTATTGTTTTGTTAAGACTAAGTGGTCACTTTGTATACTTACGCATAGCCCTTTATATATCATATCTTTAACTCGATTTCTTACATACTGTCTTATATCAGCAGTTAATTTTGGATGCGTTTTATCAAAGAACTCGCTACTCGCAAAGCAGTTTATATCATCAAATTCACTTTCATCAACATCAATGCCATATGACGCTCTATTTTCCCATATTTTAGAAGGCAACAGAATCAGATAATTTATATTACAATTCACCCTATATTCAGATGCAATTTTCTCAATAGTATTTAATGTAAGTGTTATTTCATCTATTCCTTCCCAAGGAAAACCAATTATAAAGGATAACATTGTAATGTCATTCAAATTAGAATCTTGCAATTTTTGACAACACTCCATTAATTTTTCAATATTTGTTCCTTTACCAATTTTCATTAATCCTAAATCATAACCACATTCGACTCCAATCTGAATTCCGCTAAATAACTTCTTGGGTATCCGTTCTAATAGTGAACCGTTAACTATATCATTTATACGTGCTTCAATAAAACAACTATAGTTTAGAAACTTTTCACAAAACATTTCTAACAATTTTATTGCACGATCTGGTATTGTAGTAAAACAATCATCGGTGAATAAAATTGATTTACTTGTAAACTTACCACCATATTTGTTAATAATATTTTCTATGTTATTTATAACACAATTAATCTCTATATCTCTCCAATTGTTTTTATCCATAATAGAGCAAAAAGTGCAACTATTCATACATCCTACTGACGCTTGAATAGGAATAGAATTGTATGCATATCGAAACAATAGTGAGTCATAATTAGGAAGCATAGTGTTTGTTACAATACCAGCTTCAATAACTATATTATCTGTTAACGTATTCAAGCCCTCTCGTGTCACAACATTTTTTACATGCGAAAGTGGATATTTGCATTTAATTGAATCAATAACTGTACCAATTGTGTCCAGTCCATCTCCTAAAAAGACATAATCAACTTTTGTACTATTAAATATGTGTTTATAGAAATACGAAGGATGCAATCCACCAATCAAGATTTTTTTTTCAGGATAATTTAGTTTAATATATTCAATCACATTCTTTGTAATTGCCCAGTTAAAAGTATTACATGAAAATATAAATACATCAGTATTCTCAACTCTTTTTCTTATTAGACTAATTACATCGTCTATAATTTCTGCGATAGATACACTACCTTTCATGGTTCTTAATAATATAAATTCTTTCGGATCAATTACGAAAGTCTCAACACCCTCTATATCGTTCAGTAACGCTTTTAAAAGATATATTGCCATTGGCGGTGTCTCCATTACTCTTAATCCTTGAATTTCATCAAGTGCAGGTATAAAACTAATTAGTGCATTCATCTGTTATCCCCTTAAAATTCACTGATAGTTAATATTTAGAATAATTATTTTTTTGACAATTTCAAACTATCATTATTGAGTAAAGTACATTAACCCAACATATTACTCTTAACTTGATTGACCTGAAAAATTTCCATTTAAAAACGTAGTCATCGTATTTTATCGATTATCAGATCGAATTTTGATGACTTTTAATCATTTGACGCAAATTATCTCAAACTTCACCCTATTTTGATGTGTTTTACGCCATATGCAGCAGAGAAGACAACGCGAGTTTCGACACTAGTTCTAAAATTTTGAAGACTCTCAAAATTTGCTTGTACTCTCAAATGCTTGCCAATTTTTAGATTTATTTCCGATTTGGGCATGCTGAGACTTAACAAAAAAATAATCAAAGATTCCCATGTCAATCAAATACTATTTTTCGCTTAAAGAACTAACTATCATTACATTTGGAAGTACTATAGCAAAAATTGTACTTATTGCAGGTACAAAATTATACATTGCCGAACTAGATTCTTCTTCCATAAACGACTTAATTTGAGGCGTATTATACATATTTTTCCTCCATCAGCGAACATATTCATAGATACATTTGTTAATCCCAGTTCCATATTCATCACAAAATGTTACAATTTTATTAAACCCTATTGCTAAAAGATCTTCATGGGAATCTTTAATCATTAAATTGTTTTTATCAATTATTTGTGAAAATTTTATATTTTGAATACTACATTCAAATTCTTGAAGATGTTTGTTTAACAAAAATTTTAATTGAGTTGCCATTTTAGTATCTATATTTTCATTTGTGATCGCAACTACTCCAATCTTATAGTCTCTGTACCCATTCACCTTGTTTATCCAAATAGAAATAAGTCCAATATCTTTTCCTTCATCTAAGATGAAATAAAATTCTTCACTGAAATTAAACATTCTCTTTCTAATGTCGAGATTGTTATACCATCTACAATCTATATCACTATTCAAAATCAACTTTCCTTTACTAAGATTTGATAGAAAAGATGTTATTCTATTTACATCTATTTCTTTTGCTTTTTCATATTCAAGTAATAACGAACCTTCATTTGTTATGCTTTTTATATCAACGATATCATTGGCTAACATACTATTTATAAAATTCGAAATATCAGCCGTAATTTTCTTCTTGTCAGCATTTGGATATTTCTTCATCACACTCGCATTGAGTCTGTCATATGTAATCCAAGACCCTAAATCGTTTAATATTTCTTTTCCTACTGCGTCAATTATTATTGCATCATTAATTCCCTTTCCCAATGGTATAATTAATTCACCATCATCCTTTTCATCTCTTATAAAATGACCGTCTCTCAATTTGACAATTAAATCTTTAGTCATTTGCATAACTGCCTCCTAATTACTTCGTCATCGATAATGTCTAATACTATTTTGGGCATGTCATATTCATTCACTATTTTCTCCTCAATATCAGACATTCCTTCAACCGAGTCAAGAAATTTAGATATAACTTTGATTTCATCTATATCCCAAATATATCCAAAACCAGCTTCCCAATACTCCTTCAATGAATGTCTTTTAATATTCCCGACCACAATGGGTAAAAAAGCAGACACAACCAAATCGCCATTGGATTTAATTTCTAAGTATGGTGAAAACTTATTCTCTCTTGCTGAAAATCTATAAATATGATCAATGGGGTCCCCCCATTGTAAGCTAATATTTCTTTTAGATAGTTCAATTTGAAATTGATCTATTTGATTAACTAACTTGCGATATTCTAGTTCCGAAAGATAGATAAGTTTTTTATTTGATTTTGTTTCACCTAAAGGCATCAGCGGCTGAACTCTTATTGCTTCAAGAAAATTGTAATTTTTCAGCATGTTTACTAAATCTGAAAACTGTTCAATGTTTAGTTTTGTTGGCGAAAAAGCTATAGCATACTTTAAACCTAGTTTTTCAAAAATCTCTATACTTTCTAAAACCTTGTCATAAATACCAATAATCCCTCTAATTTTGTCATGTGTTTCTTTTTGTGCACCATCTAAACTAAGTTGTATGTGATTAACACCACTTGAAATTAAAGCAATCGCTTTTTCTTGAGTAATATACCAACCATTTGTAACAAAACTAATATTATTAACACCTGAAGTTTTAAGTATTTGCGAACACTCTACTATCAAATCATAACGTAGCATCGGCTCTCCGCCACAATAACAAACCGAAAATGGTTTAAAATCAGCAACTTGTTTTACTAACTCAATCAATTCATAATCACTTAAATCTTTTTCTTTTTCCCAATTTTTTCCACTACTATTAAAACAGTGAAGACATTTAGCGTTACAGTTCGAAGTAATATCGATTGAAAAATGTAAAGGGCCAGAAAGTTCCTTTATTATTGAACGGTTCATAATATTCACTCCCATATTAATTAGTTAGACCTTATAAATTGTCATTAATAAATGTAGCCATCGATTTCATTTTGTAAGTCGAATTTTAACGACATTTCGTAAGTTGGCACATGTATCACATACTTCACTTCATTTTCGAGGTGTTTTATCCCATAAGCATTCGAGCTGCTTTGCGATTGTTTAACTGTGATTCCTAACCCACACCAAAAAGAGTTGTCCCTATGAACTTAAAATAACTTCCTCGCATTTCAAATGAACGCTTTAAGCAATTATTGCAAGCTTTGACACCGGCTCTGAACTTTTGAAGACTCTTAAATTTGCTTGCACTCTCTAATGTTTGTCGATTTTCAGTTTTCTATCCTGGTTTTGGCAGGCTGAGATGTTTACGCCAAGATCAACTATTTTATCCTCGTTTGCTTTTGAGTTATAGCCTCTATCTACTGCAATTTCTCTTCGTGCTTTAGACAACATGCTTCGAGTACATATTTAAATTTTGAAACCCAATTTCATTTCGTAAAACACTCTCTAATTCAAAGCCACCCATTAAAAGAAATTCTATTGTTTTACTCAATTCTGAGTTTTCAACGTCATCTTGTATCAAGTTGACTCTAATTTTAGTTACATTTACTCCTATATTACTCTTCAAATAGTTTAGTAATTCTAAGAATACCAATTTCTTTCTGCTGTACTCTTGTATAGTAGTAACAAAACCCTTAACAACAATCACACTAGCACTTACAGCGTTTACAGGCGGTACAATTATTAATACAAAATCTATTTTTCCTTCTGAGTAGTGATTAATATAATATTCGCGATTAGTCATTGTTTTACTTCTTAAAGATAACGGACTATAATCATCAAAAGCGTTCGGCAATAAAAATGACTCTTCGTTATCAAAATTTGTAGAAATGAATTTGGAGGTAATTAAATAATGTAAATCACCTACAAAACAAATTGAATGATTTGCTTTTACTTCTTCTAAACCTACTAATATTAGTCCATACACTTGAAATACATTTATTATTGCTTTAACGTCATTTGTTATCAATTCGTGAGACGTACTTTTATATTGTTTTGCTATCTTGTCAACAATTTCTTTGTAATCATCTACTTCTCTACATAGATTAAAAACTACAGCCCCAACTTGATTTAAAAAAATTTGCTGCTGAGATCGAATTAAAAATAATGTAATCTGTCCATTCTTGTCATTTCTTACAAAAAACTCTTCATCCTTTAAGTTAATTAATGGCATAGTTGGTCTCCTTATTAATTAGATGCAGTTTCGTTAAATTTAAGTAAGCTCAATTCTATAATCTCCATCTTTTGAAAATGGACATTTGGGAAAATTGTTAAAATTATAAATATTTTCAATACTGGTAGCAAGTTTTACTATTTCTTCATTTCCCCATAAATTAATTAACTTTTCATGCCAGAACTCACTCAAATTTAACTCTTTAGCATCTCCAACTGTTATAGGTAAATATGAAGAAGGTGTAATTTTTCCGTCATACCGAATTTCCAAAGCATATGCTGGAAAGCCTTTCTTATAATTCAATGGCATTCTGTGTAGATGATCAATTGGATCACCCCATTCAACATACATTGAATTATTTTTCTTTTCACTTTCTAAAGTCTGTTGAAGCTGAATATACTCATCAGAATTTGGAACTAAAAATTCAGCATTTGCTCCCCTTCCCATCGGAATCATAGGCATTACTCTAAAAATATCAACGCCAAGATTTCGGCAAATTTCTATTGTTTTACTAATACTCCTATTATTAAGTTTATTTGGAACAAATGATATTCCCACACTTAGTCCAACGCTTTTTGCATTCTTAATTGAATTTATTACTCTATCAAATGCACCATTTTTCCGTCTAAATGTGTCGTGTTCCACAGCACTAGCACCATCCAAGCTAAATTGTATTAATGCTATACCATTATCCTTAAGTCTTTGCAATGTTTTTAATGTAATATCATAACCATTACTTACGATGTTTATTGCTCCTACTTTACCTTTCATAATTTTGAGAATTTCAAACACAACTTCACCTCTAAGAATTGGTTCTCCACCACATAAGCATACAGTAATTGGAGATAACTCAGTAATATGTCTCGCAACTTCAATGAGTTCTTCATCTGACATATCATCACACATTGAGCTATGGCTATTGTTAAAACAATGTATACAATTCAAATTACATTTGTGTGTAATTGTCAAAGCAATACTAGTTGGATGTATAACATTTTTCATTATTGGGCTTGGATCGATAATATTCATTTGGGTCACCTCAAATTACAAATATTTGATATTCAAAAATCGAAAAAACAAATCGGAACTGCATCTTCTTATATAGATATTACGATTACATCGGATATCATTTTAATTGAAGAATTGTTTATAGGTTTACAAAACATATAGAATAAACTTTTGTTTTTATACGTAAAAAATCTCTCTATTCCAGTTTTCTACTGACAGAATAACTTATATTTAAGATATAAATCCAACAAAAGATTACAATAGCAAAACTTATAATAAGTTTTGCTAAGTCGCTTAATGTAGGAATTAAAAAAATCAATAAGTTAGTCATTGCACAGAACCAAAATTGCATTCTTGAACGACTGTGAACTATCTTCCAAGCAATTTCAGACTTACTTGTAACGGAATTTCGAATACCAATTATAGAATTAGGTGGAATTCTTTCCACAAACAAATACATCGTTAATGAAACGCAAAACAACAAAAATGTAACTTGGTTTCCATAAGAGGTGCTAAAGTACAAATAAAATCCTTCAAATAAATTTTCGGACTTAAAAATTGCACCTGTTAACAAAAGAATATTTAGCATTGTCAACATTGTTAAAACTAAAAAATATACAACCTTCTGTTTATTTTTTTTACCATAAATGTAATAAATGGCAAAGGACAAAACTGAAACAATTCCGAAAAGAATCCACTTGCTTCCCGTCCCATCAACATTTCCAAACAAATCTGAATGATATGGCACTTGAGTATGCATAAATGGAACCAGAAAAATAAAAATCAAAATTGGTGATATTGTAATAATCAGCTTTTTCAAGTCAATACTTGATCGTCTATTGTTCATTTTCTACTCCTTTCAATACAACGTTATTAAGATTTCGTTCTTAGTTCTTCGCCTTCAAAGTCATTGATTTGTAATTGTTTGTTATTACTTTATGTGTGATTAATTACAAATAAATGAAATTACAAAAAATGAAATGATTGCTCCAAATTTTTCGATTTATGATTCATAATCATACATATGAGATATCATGTTTTGAAATTATCACAATATTTACTCAATCTCATATTATTAATATGCCCCCCTTTTTTTCAGTATAAGTCCTTTATCATTATTTAGTTATTATAAGGGTTTACAAATACTTCAATCTTAGGTACTGGTAAATCAAAATCATTAAATGGACTAATAGGATTTGTGAGTATTACAAGTGATACCATTATGTAAATACAATATTTTTTTACTAAATCTTTCATAATTTTAACTCCTTTCCATATATATTTGCTATAATTATATATGATTATAATTTTTACTTGTATCCAATTTAATTGCTATTGACAGAAAGAGGATATTATGTTTACTTACTTTGATAACAAATCATTTGGAGTCTGCTTACGTGCAATGAGATTAAGCTTAGGGCTTTCCAGATCTGAAGTGTATGAAAAAACAGGAATTACTGAAAACACTTTATATTCAATGGAAAAAGGAAAAACAATACCTCAAATTACTACATTATTGATTTTGTCGGGATTATACTGTGTAAATCTTTTACAATTATTCGACGTTTATAAGGATGATCACAAGTATAACTCGATTATCAATAGCATTGACTCCGCTTTACTTGATAACAATGTGGAATTGGCACAATCTCTTTTAAATCAAATTGAAATGGAACACCCACAGAAAATTTTTTGTTATTTCGATAATATTGAAGTAGATTTACTTAGTAAGTATTTAGAATTATTGATTTTGAGTTTTTCTAATGATCTTCATCTAAAAGAGAAAGTGATTTGTGAGTTAAAACTACTATTATTAATCCACGGATCTTTTGATGAGTACATAGAATCAAAAGGTAACAAAGTTTCTAATTTTGAAATTAGGATTCTATTAACTATTGGATCTGTTTTATTAGAAATTAAAGATTTTCATAATTCACAGCTCATTTTCAACTTTATATTAAATAGATTATTAATTGATGCAAACACACAAAGAAACAATTTAAAACTTATTGTTAAAACATTCGCAAATATAATTTATATTCTACATATGTATGATAGAAATGAAGAAGTAGTAAAACTTTCAAATGATACAATTGATTTTTGTAAAAAACATCATCTATATTACCTGCTATATTTTATTTATATAAGAAAAGGTATCGCCGAATTTTTAACTGGTGATGACAACTACATGGAGAGTTTAAATATCGGGATTGTATTACTTTACATAGAAAATAGAAAACCCTATGCTCTAGAAGTTAAGAATATTATTAAAGAAAAATATAATATTGAATTGTTAATATAACAAATCGAAATGTTAGTATAATAATATTTAAGTCTATAATTTGCGTAAAATAAAAATGGCCGCTATCAAAATCCTATCGGATTTGTTAGCGGCTATTTGCTTTTTAGACCATTTTTTATTCGTGGCAACTATGGCCTTCACCATGTGCGTCACAACCGACTCCAGAATCAGTCAACGTGCCGCTGAGCCATTTAGCTACCACGTCATTCACATCACCCGAGCAGCCTCGAATCACTTCTATACCTGAGAAATCAAGAACTCTGACCGCACCCTCGCCCATGTTGCCAGCGAGCATGAGGCTAACGTCCATTTCTGAGAGCGTTTGTGCGATATTAGACTTGCAGCCGCAACCAGCTGGTGACGGGAGCATTTCTTTAGAGACGATTTCTTTGTTTTCATCAATTGTAAAGATCGTAAAAGCTTCACAATGGCCAAAGTGGTCATCGATCATATTTTGTCTTGATGGCAATGCAATTTTCATATGGTGTCCTCCTGAATCGTTTTTAATAGTGCTCTTCTTTTTCTATACTCAATAATTGGCAAATCACCTTGTATTAATTTTTCGCCCATAACAAGTTCACTTTTTATCGGCAGTTGCGTTAATATAACTCTGCGATCTTGATGCAATATGATTTTATTCATAAAATTACTTGAGGCGTTAACAAGTTCCTTCAGAACTGGTATTTGAACAAAGCTTTGATAAAACCGAAGATAAATTTTGGTGTTTTCATCATCGATTGGCGTAAAAGCAACTAGTATTCTCACTGTATCAGAAATTCGATTTTGCCATGTATTGGGCATTTGAAATTGCAGACTGAACAGTCTCTCATAATCTGTTATTTCACTAGGTTTTTCTGGTGACTGTCCATTATCCTTTTCATTTTTCACATAAAAAGTCATCCGATTGTCCGTCCATTTTACCACGGGCCCATTTACAAGTTTACTGTCTCCTCTCCATATGGTTGTTTTGTGTACAAACGGTATATGGACGACATCGAGTTGATTTTCAATAGCCCGAGTATAATGAACGTTCCACGTTTCAGAAAAGCCACCGTATGAAAATCCTTTTTTTAGGTCATCGAAAAAGGGAATCTCTGGTACATTGAGTCGTTCATCACTGTACCATAGCCAAATGAAACCATAGGCTTCCCTTACCATGTAACTGTTCACTTTAAAATGATCTGGCACTTTAGACTGTTTGCCATTGGCCGGTATATAAGTAACTTTTCCATTTGAATCGTATTCAAACCCATGAAAAGGACACTGAACATGATGATCCACCAATATGCCTGTTCTCAATGAAGCCCCACGATGACAACATTTATCAAAAATACAATGCACCTCATTGTTTTCATCTCTCCAAAATACCAACTTCTCGGCTAATCTCGTAACGCCAATCAGCTTATTTCTTTTGACCTCTTTTGAATCCAATACTGCATACCACTGATTTTTAATCACAAAATACCGCTCCTCTCACGTGCCACACGTCGTCGTGTAGTTTTTCGGCCAATGTTTCTGTGGTGCACCACTTGCAATTTGAGCCTCAGTATACTGATAGGGATTTTCGAGTAACTTAAGCAATGCTTTGTATGGCTGATTATTGCCATTATTTACCCATTCGCCTAGAACGCTCTCAACATTGTGGTTGCGTGGAATGATTGCGGGATTATTCATTTTCATACATACATTTTGCATTTCTGAATCACCACTTTGCTGAGTCTTCCTGATCTTCCATTTTTTTTGCCACTCAGAAAAAGCTTCTGACGGACAATTTGATTCTGTTTCATAATGCCCTAGTGTAAGCTTTAGAAAGGTATCATGGTAATCAAGCCCTTCCTGCGTCATACATGCAAGGAGTTCATTGATCAAATTAATATCTTCTGGTGAATCAACTGATGAATCTTCTGGTGATCCACCTTCACATAAGCCCAGCTTTTGCTGCATGATGTGCAAATATTCCGCTTCATAAATTTTATCATAATAATCCAACGCTGCGTTACCGATTCTATCACCACCTTCTTTCAGAAGTGGCAATAACGTCTCAGCAAATCGCGCAAGGTTCCACTTTCCAATGAGTGGTTGATTCCTGTATCGATATCTACCAACTGTGTCAATCGAGCTAAACAGCGCATCGGGATGATACGTATCTAAAAAGGCGCATGGACCGTAGTCTATTGTTTCGCCTGCGAGAGAAACATTGTCTGTATTCATGACGCCATGTACAAACCCTATGCCCTGCCATTTGGCAATGAGCTTGGCTTGACGCATTGCAAAAGCAAAGAGCATGCATTCAGGGGTAGCGTCTTCGCTTAAACATTCAGCATAATGTCTATTTAGTGTATATTTATATAACGTTTCTAATGCTTCATATGACTGAGAGGCTGCAAACTGAAACGTTCCAACGCGAATATGACTGGATGCCACTCGCGTAAGAATTGCACCAGCTTGAAGGCTTTCTCTTATCACTTTTTCCCCAGTGCGTACAACAGCAAGGCTTCTTGTTGTTGGAACGCCAAGGTGCGCCATCGCTTCACTGATTAAATACTCTCTAAGCATCGGACCTAAGCTTGCTCTGCCATCGCCCCGCCTTGAGTAGGGCGTTGGACCAGAACCTTTAAGCTGTATGTCAACTCTTTGACCATCAGGTTTAAGGTGTTCGCCGAGTATCAATGCCCTTCCGTCACCAAGCTGTGTGAAATAACCAAATTGATGGCCAGAATACGCCTGCGCGAATGATGAAACGCCTTCGATCAATGAATTGCCAGACAAAATCGCCACCCCTTCAGGCGTATCGAGTTTCTCACTACTCAGTCCGATCTCCTTTGCCAAATCCTCATTGAGTAAAATGATGCGGGGTTCTCTAACAGGTCGCGCTGGTTGTAAAGTATATAGTACAGAAGGCAACTCTAAATAACTGTTGTCTATTTGAAATCCAAAGGGGTTCATTTGTGTCCTCCTTATGTGAGTGAGTGGGATGAGTGAGTGGGTGGTGCCAGGCATTTCGACTCATAGTGTGAATATACCCACATTCAATTGATGTTACTCAGTGGTATGAGAGCGAATGAATCGTTGACCACCACTCAAAAGTATCGCATCAGTTAATATTATCAACCAAAATATTGTTGGGCTCCATTTACATGCTTCAAAGTTAAGCGCATAATGACACTATAAAGCACACACATCAAAGGAGGCATTCATGAGAGAAATCAACATTGCCACTGTAATCCTATCCAATCGCAAAGAAAAGGGCATCACACAAGATGCTCTTGCGGATTATATCGGAGTCACCAAGGCATCCGTATCTAAGTGGGAAACGGCGCAAAGCTATCCCGATATCACGCTGTTGCCTCAGCTGGCAACGTATTTCAACATAAGCATCGACGAACTCATAGGCTATATGCCGCAGATGACGAAAGCTGATATCCAGAAAACATACAGACGGCTGACACAGGATTTTGGCTCAAAGCCATTTGACGATGTTTATGAAACCTGTCAGACACTCATCAAAAAATACTATGCCTGCTTTCCACTTTTGCTACAGATGGCTCTACTCTACATCAACAACCATATGCTAGGTGAAGGTAGGCCGAAGCAAGTCATCATCCTTAAAGAAGCCATCGAGCTCTGCGAACGCATCAAGAAAGAAAGTGACGACGTTTGGGTTGTGAAACAGGCCAATTCGTTCGAAGCCATCGGCTACATGATGCTTGGCGAACCCGTTATGGTCCTCGACCGATTAGAAGGCACAATCAAGCCCATGATCAGTGACGATGCGACGTTGGCACTCGCCTATCAGATGCTGGGCAAACACGATGAAGCAAAATCCGTGCTGCAAGTGAGCATGTACCAACACTTGCTGAGCTTAATCGGGATTGCTCCCACTTACTTTCAGACGATAACGGGTCCGATAGAAGACTTTGAAGCGACTCTGACGCGCTTTCTGACCATCGCGCAAAGCTTTGAGGTGGATGCGCTCAATCAAAATGTCATGGCGCAGCTTTATTACTCAGCCGCATTAGCCTATACGCGTTACGGCGACAGCGACAAAGCGCTTCACATGATCGAAAAATACACACAGGTCTGCCTTTCCATCAAATTCCCCGTGAAGCTTCACGGCGACGCCTTCTTCGATGCCATCGAGGATTGGATCAAAGATTTTGATCTGGGCAATCAAGCACCGAGAGGCGAAAAAGTCATCAAAGAGAGCATGCTCTTTGGACTCACACAAAATCCGGCGTTCGAAGGCTACAAAGACGACACGCGCTTTAAGCAGTGTCTCTATAAACTCAACACTTAAGGAAACTCAATACTTAATTTAGGAGGTTCATAAAATGGACAAATTCATGGAATACTTACCCATCCTCATCCCAATCATCATCTTGGAACTCACACTGACGATCGCAGCACTCGTACACGTTTTGAAGCACAGAAACTACAAATTCGGCAATCGAACCTTTTGGGTCATCATGAGCTTTGTGCAAATCATCGGCCCAGTCGTCTACTTTGTCTTTGGAAGAGGGGAAGAATAATGGACATCCTTCAGATTTCCTCAATCAGCAAAAGCTTTGGAGAGAATCAAGTGTTAAAAGACCTCTCACTTACCGTCAAAGAAGGATCAATCTTCGGCTTTATCGGCCAAAACGGCGCAGGCAAAACGACCACCATGAAGATGATCCTTGGGCTACACAAAATAGACGCAGGTGAAATCAAGGTGTGTGGCGAGCGGGTGACATACGGACAAAACAGGACAAACGGCTTCATCGGCTACTTGCCTGATGTCCCAGAGTTTTATAACTACATGAAGCCCACCGAATACTTAAAGCTATGCGGCGCCATCACAGGTCTGCCGAAAACTGTCTCCACAGCGCGCATCGATGAACTGCTCACGCTTGTGGGTTTGGAAAATGCAAATAAGCGCATCGGCGGTTACTCAAGAGGTATGAAACAGCGACTTGGTATCGCTCAGGCACTTCTCAACGAACCAAAACTCCTCATTTGCGACGAACCGACTTCCGCACTTGACCCCGTCGGCCGTAAAGAAATCCTCGAAATTCTTTTAAAAGTCAAAGGCAAGACCACGGTCATCTTTTCCACGCATATATTATCCGATGTCGAACGCATCTGCGACGAGATCGCTGTGCTCCACAAAGGCAAAATCGCCTTGACAGGCACCATCCCAGAACTAAAGGCGAAACACAGACAAGAAGGCCTTTCTATCGCATTCTCCACTGAATCAGATAAAAAAAGATTTTTGACCTGTACAGATATTCACAAGAATGTCGACAGCCTTAAAGAAACAGAGCTTGGGCTCAAATTGATGACGCAGAACATTGAGACCCTTCAAACCAGTATCTTTGAATGCTTAGTCAGCGAACATATTCTCCCTAGCAGATTTGAAATCATCGAACCGAGCATTGAACACCTATTTATGGAGGTGGTCTCATGATGGCCTTTATCGCGTTTATAAAAAAAGAATGGATGGAAAGTGTACGCACGTACAAGTTCTTCATCCTGATTACAATCTTCCTACTATTTGGCTTCATGAACCCTATCATCGCCAAAGTCATGCCAGAGATGCTCGCTTCCCTTCTACCAGAAGGCATGACCATCACGCTATCACCGCCAGCCGCCATCGATTCGTGGATGCAGTTTTTCAAGAACGTCTCACAAACAGGTCTCATGGTCTTAGTGGTCATCTACAGCGGCCTGATGGCCAGCGAGTTTAGCAAAGGCACACTCGTCAACATGCTCACCAAAGGGCTTCCAAGGCAGACTGTCATACTTTCAAAAATGCTCGCTGCCACGACACTTTGGACGCTGAGTTACCTGATCTGCGTGGGCGTCACCTATGCCTACACCGCTTACTTCTGGACGATGTCTGGCATCGATCATCTGTTTCTCGCTTTATTTGGCCTTTGGCTCTTTGGCACTTTGTTACTGGCGCTGGTCCTTTTAGGTGGGATCATCTTCAAGAATATCTATGGCAGTTTGCTCTTTACAGGGGCTGCCGTGGTCGTGATGACGGTGGTTAACATTTTTCCAGCCGCCCAACCTTTCAACCCGTCGACACTAGCGTCTAACGGCGTACTAATGCTCACGGGTGGACAGGATCTCTCTGAATTTGTGTCTGCGCTTGGCGTTTCCGGCGCCTTAACCTTACTACTTCTCGCACTTTCCATCGTTATCTTCAATAAGAAACAGATATGAGGTGTGAGTGGTGGGGGGG
>JBGSJR010000011.1:0-27798 GCA_041741755.1 Acidaminobacteraceae bacterium
ATGTATTCAGCTGACAGGTACTAATAGATCGAGGACTTGACCAAACTTTTACAAAATTTACAGTGTAAATTTTGGCCGACAAAGGATTTGCTTGCAAATCTAGGAGGCATCTCAGTAATGAGTTGCGAATCGGTCAAAGAATGTCGAATATATATGCAATTTTCAGGGTACAAACCTGAAGATCCAGTGATGATGGCGGAGGGGCCACACCTGTTCCCATACCGAACACAGAAGTAAAGTCCTCCAGCGTCGAGGGTACTTGGCGGGCAGCTGCCTGGGAGAGTAGAACGTTGCTGGTTCCAAAAAAAGAAGTTCAATCTTAGGATTGGACTTTTTTTCGTTATTCCATAGATAATTATGAGTATAGCAAAAGCTTGAAATACATAAAAATACACATTGTAAACATGTCCCTCCTAGAACCCCTCCTACCAACGTTCCGTTGCTCATGTCGGGCAAGTTTGCATTGCAAACTTGTCATTTCCTATGTCGGCAGTAACTGAAGGTTACGACCAGCCCCGTGGGAGAGTAGAACGTTGCTGGTTCTAAAAAAAAAGAAGTTCAATGACTCCTTGAACTTAACGTTAAAGTGGCATACCCCCTCCTGGCAACCCTCCTACCAACGTTCCGTTGCTCATGTCGGGCAAGTTTGCATTGCAAACTTGTACTTACCCACGTCGGGTGAGAAAAAAAGGTTACTAGAAAAATGATCCTCATTTTCTAGTAACCTTTTTTCTCATAAAAATTAAACTGCTTATAATCAGCATCCTCGAGATTCGAAAAAGTCAAACCGACTAATCTGACCGGCTTTGATAGCTCTAAATTTTCAAACATGATATCCAAATTTTCCTTTAAAACACTATAATCATTGGTATTGTATTCGAGACTATGGCTCTTAGTGAACTGTTCAAAGTCAAAATACTTGATTTTGATCGTCAGAGTACGTGGCATAAGGCTTTTTTCTTCTAGTTTTTGCTGTATTCTGATGAGATATTTAAGTAATACGGTATAAATTTCTGAGCGATCCGACGTGTCAGCGTCAAAAGTCATTTCTTTTCCATAGGACTTGCGTTCGGCATACTCTCTTACAGGGCGGTTGTCGATGCCATGTATACGTTCGACGATTTCTTTTGCCCACGATTCGCCAATGATGTTGTTTAATAGGTCACTTGGATAATGATAGAGGTCTTCTATCGTAAAAATGCCAATGCGATTTAATTTCTCACATGTTTTTTTACCGAGACCGTGAATTTTAATGATAGGTAGTGGCAGTAAAAGTGCTGGTATATCGTTTGGTTTGATTTCAAAGATGCCATCGGGTTTGTTCCAGTCAGAAGCGAGTTTTGCTAAGAACTTGTTATAAGAAATACCGACTGAAATCGTCAGCCCTGTCATTAAATTGACAGCTTTTTTTATATCATGTGCTATAAGCCAAGGGTCTTGGCAATCAGTCACATCGATATAAGCTTCATCGATTGAAACGCGCTGGACACTTTCAAAACGTGATTCTATATATTCAAAGATTTGCTTCGAAAGCTCAGAATAACGTTTCATATTGCCATAGACGTAGATGCCATTCGGACATAATTTTTTAGCGACAACGATGCTCATGGCACTTCGAACGCCGTATTTCCTTGCTTCATAGGAGCACGTTGACACCACACTCCGATCTGAATCACCGCCGACTATCACGGGCAGACCTTTATATTCTGGATGATCAAGTTGTTCTACAGAGGCAAAAAAAGCGTCAATATCAAAATGAATGATGCGCCTTGTAATAATGTTTTCATCAATGAATTGATTATTGGCCATGATGTTTATCCCCTTCAATTTGCGTACGTATGTTCTGTTTTATTATAAACCAAATTGACAAATATGTCAAAAGGCAATGGGAATCCACGACTTCTGACCACCAAAATTTCGCTTTCAGATTGTACGGATTTGTGATATAATTTCTTTATGGAAACGTTACCGAAAACGTTCCCAGACAATCTAGATTCGGGGGCACTTTGAATGAAGAATCTTAATATCAAAGATATTGCAAAATTGGCGGGCGTTGGTGTCAGTACCGTTTCAAGGGTAATCAATCAACATACGGATGTCAAAGAAGAGACGAGAAAACACGTGCTTGAAGTCATCGAAGCCTACAATTTTATTCCCAATAATAGTGCACGTAATTTAAAGAGAACGGAGTCAATGGACGTCGGGATTCTCATTAAAGGGATGTACAATCCATTTTTCGCTCGCATGATTCAAAATATAGAAAAGCGTCTGTCTTATGCAGGCTATTCAGCGATTATTCATTATAACATCGACGATACAAAAGATATTGACGCAGCCTATGAGTTTATCATGGAGAAAAAACTGAAAGGCATTATTTGTCTGGGTGGTGATTTCGATCAGTTGACCAATTCAGAAATTGAAAGATTAAGAGTGCCTTTCATTTTAACATCGACTGAATTTCCAGAATCCCTAGATAAAACCTTATTTTCTAGTGTCAATATTGACAATGAGAAAGCTGCATTTAAAGCTGTAGATTATTTGTTTAGCATAGGCCACAGAAAAATTGGTCTGATAACTACCGGTGAGGATGATAAATCAGTTGGTACGATAAGAACTGAGGGGTATATCAAGGCGCTCGCAGCAAATCAGTTTGAGAAAATGGACAACTATTTTGAGATTGGTGCCTACACATTTGAGACTGGTTACTTGGCGATGAAACGACTACTGAATAAAGCAAACGACTTAACAGCTGTGTTTGCGATATCAGATGTTATGGCCATAGGCGCCGCCAAAGCGATTAACGAACATGGCCTTAGAATTCCTGAAGATATCTCTTTGGTCGGCTTTGACGATATCGATTATGCCGCTTATTTTAGTCCTTCGCTTACAACCATACATCAACCAGTTGAAGAGATTGCCGACAATACAGCGGATTTGATGATCAGTATACTGGATGATGACATGCAGCATAAACATCTGGTTTTTGATACGGAACTTGTCGTACGACAGTCTTGTAGAAATTCAGAAGACCACCATTAAGGAGAGCGCGATGAAAAGTTATAGATCTGCTTCAGGTGTATTAAAAATAAGTTTTGGACATATGATACCCACTGAAACGGTAATGGATAATTCGTTTGTAGCCACCCAAAATGAAAAGCTTCACGATACGACTGAAAACGCAATCATCGATTTGATTGATGTGACAACGCATTTTCAGTTAGATATAAACACCAATTGGCGTTTCAATTTGAAACCAGAAGACAGTGTTTTCGGCCTAGGGCAAAGCTTACGGGGCATGAACAAGCGTGGATTTGTCTATGAGGCATTTTGTACGGATGATCCGAACCATACACCTGACAAATTGGCTTTATATGGGGCACACAACTTTTTTATCGTTCAAGGTGAAAAGACTTGGGGCCTATATATTGATTTTGCAGGAAAGGTCAAGTATGATGTCGCTTTTAGTGATGTGGCTATTCTTGACATAGAGGTCGAGGGTGGAAACTTTGACGCGTATTACTTTGAAGGGACATTCAAGGAAATCGTCAAATCGTTCAGAAGCATGATTGGACTTAGCTATACGCCACCAAAGTGGGCTTTTGGTTACCAACAAAGCAGGTGGAGCTATGAAGATGAAACTGTCGTTCGAATGATTGCAGATCAGTTTGACGCATCGGATATCCCATGCGACGCCATTTACCTAGATATTGATTATATGGAAAGATTTAAGGACTTCACAATCAGTGATGAACGGTTCCCAAATTTTCAAGATCTTGTTTCTGATTTGAAGCAAAAGGACATTAAACTCATCCCAATAATCGATGCCGGTGTAAAAATCGAACCGGGTTATGACGCCTACGAAGAAGGTATCGAAAACGATTATTTCTGTACGGATAGTGACGGAAAGGCTTTTGTAGCAGCTGTTTGGCCAGGGAAAGTACACTTCCCCGATGTGCTTAATACTCAGGCACGCAAATGGTTCGGCAATAAATACCACGCACTTTTGGACATGGGGATTGAAGGCTTCTGGAATGACATGAATGAACCCGCGATTTTTTATTCCGAGCAAGGCTTGAAAGAGGCGATTGCATTCATTAAAAATCAAGAAGATAAAAATCTGGACATATACACATTCTTTCAGTTAAAAGACAAGATTTTTGGACTTTCCAACGCTGAAAAAGATTACAAAAGCATGTATCATCAAATGGATGGTACGCGTGTTAACCATTATGATGTTCATAATTTATACGGTTACAATATGACACGGGCAGCAGATGAGGGCTTTGAACGCTATGATGCGAACAAGCGATTCTTTTTGTTGACGCGTGCCTCACATATTGGTATGGCAAAACATTCTGGGATATGGACAGGTGACAACCATTCATGGTGGGAGCATTTGAAACTCAATATTCAGATGATGCCAGGTCTAGGCATGGCAGGATTTTTATATACAGGTGCCGATACGGGTGGCTTTGGTTGCAATGCAAGTGCCCAGCTCGTCACGAGATGGCTACAGTTTAGCGTCTTTACGCCGCTACTTAGAAATCACAGTGCACTGGGAACGCGCAGACAAGAACCGTGGCAATTTGATGCGGACTCATTCGGAATCAATCGGGATATTCTTAGAATGCGATATGCCCTTGTACCGTATATCTATTCTGAGTTCATGAAGGCAAATTTGAATCGTGATTTACTCTTTGCACCACTGTCTTATGATTATGAAGACACAAGATCGAAAGAAGTTGAAGATCAGCTTTTGTTTGGCGATTCAGTCATGCTCGCACCGGTTTATGAACAAAATGCTAAGGGAAGAGCTGTCTATTTGCCTGAATCTATGGTTTTATGGCGCATCAGAAACTTTGAAGCACTTGAAAAGCAGCCATTTGAACAGATGCAAGCTGGTTTTCACTATGTACCGCTCGCTATGGAAGAATTTCCGATATTTTTGAGACCAAACAAACTCATGGTGGTGACAAAACCTGAGAATCGGGTCTCGAAACTGGATACAGCGCACTTGATTGTTATCGGATACGTTGAAAATACAGCGGAATATGTGTATTACGATGATGATGGTGAAACGCAAGCCTTCAAAGAGGGTCAGTTCAAAACGACGCGTTTTACTGTAAAAAAATCAGATACGACTTTTAATATTTCAGTAGAGACAGACGATGCAGCACTTGAAACTGTAACGTTTTATCTTATAGATGATCATGGCATTTGTCATGTGTTGAAACAAGTTACAAGCAATGTGACTAATAGTTACGCGTAACGCGTATTTCATTGTACAAAAAAATGGTAACGTTTCCAAGGAGGATACTATGAGTAAATATACCGATAATATCAAGTTTTTTCTGAAATCAGAATTCGGAAAACATCTAGAAAATGCTTCAGAACAAGAAATTTACTATGCCCTTTCAAAAGCGATTATGTCTGATCTAGCTGACAATTGGGAAAAAACGAAAGAAACTTATACTAAAGAAAAACAAGCGTATTACTTTTCTGCAGAATTTTTAATGGGTCGCGCACTTGGTAACAATTTGATGAACTTAAATTTGTATCATGACATCGAAACGGAGCTAAAAGCCTTGGGTATAAATTTAAATACACTTGAGGAAATAGAAGAGGATGCAGGTCTTGGCAATGGCGGTTTAGGTAGACTGGCGGCATGTTTCTTAGATTCAGCGGCGACTATGAACGTTCCACTTCAAGGCTATGGCATTCGATACGATTTTGGTATTTTTAAGCAATATTTTGAAAATGGTTTCCAAAAGGAAGCAGCGGACCACTGGCAAAAAAATGGTGATCCATGGTCGATAAGACGTATTGAAGAAGCAGTGACCGTGCACTTTGAAGATGGCGATATCCTTGCAGTGCCATATGACACGCCAATTATCGGCTATGGCACAAACAACATCAATACATTGAGATTGTGGAAGTCAGAGCCGGTTGTGCCTTTTGATTTTGATTTGTTCAATGATCAAGATTACGACAAATCCGTTACAGCGAAAAATAGAGCGGAAGATATCTCGCGCGTCCTCTATCCAAATGATTCAACCAATGAAGGTAAAATTTTGAGATTGAAGCAACAGTACTTCTTCGTATCGGCATCGCTTCAAGACCTCATAAAGAAATTTAAAATAACGCATGGTAAGCACTTTGACAAATTCCCTGAATTCGTTGCGGTACAGTTAAATGATACACATCCTGTGGTTGCTATCCCGGAACTCATTAGAATCTTAGTGGATGAAGAGCACGTGACGTTCAAAAAAGCGTGGCATATTGCGCAAGAAACGTTTGCATACACAAACCATACGATCTTGAATGAAGCTTTAGAAAAATGGTGGGTCGGTTTTTATAAAGAACTATTACCGAGGGTCTATGAAATCATCGACAAACTAGACAAGCAATTTGTTCATGAGCTCAAAGAACTGAACTATTCAAAAGATGCTATTAAGCATATGAGAATCATTCAAGACAATATGATTCACATGGCTTACCTTGCCATCTACGGTACGAAAGCGACTAACGGTGTTGCGGCGCTTCATACGGATATTTTAAAAGCGCAAGAATTGAAAGAGTGGTACGAACTTTATCCAGAGAGATTCCAAAACAAGACAAACGGCATCACGCAAAGACGCTGGTTGCTTTTATCAAATAAAGAACTTTCAAGTTATATCACAAACTTGCTCGGTAACGACAAGTGGATTACTGATCTTAGTGAGCTTCGTAGGCTCGAGTCATTTGCTGATGACCATTCTGTTTTAGAAAAATTCTTGGCGATAAAAAAGACGAAAAAAGAGCAATTGGCGGAATATATTCTTGCATCTGAAGGCATAAGCATTGATCCGGATTCGATCTTTGACATTCAAATCAAACGTCTTCACGAATACAAACGCCAGCTATTAAATGCGTTTCAAATACTAAACCTTTACTTTGACATCAAAGAAAATCCAAGCATCGACATTGTACCTAGAACGTTCATATTTGGCGCAAAAGCGGCACCTGGTTACTTTAGGGCAAAAGGCATCATTAAATTCATCAACGAAATCGCAAAATGTGTCAATGAAGACAAAGACGTCGCAGGCCGCATCAAAGTCGTATTTGTATCGAATTATCGCGTGTCATATGCAGAAAAATTGTTCCCTGCAGCCGACTTATCAGAACAAATCTCTACAGCGGGTAAAGAAGCTTCAGGAACGGGCAATATGAAGTTTATGTTAAACGGTACACCAACGATTGGTACTTTAGATGGTGCGAACGTTGAGATCGTTGAAGAAGCAGGTTTAGAAAACAACTACATCTTCGGCGCGCAGGTCGATGAACTAGAAGCGATCAAGGAATCATACAAACCAAGTGAGATTTACGAATCACATCCTAGACTTAAGAAGATTATTGATACTTTGATTGATGGCACATTCAGCGATGATGGGACTGGGATGTTTGCAGAACTATATAATGCACTTCTCAAAGATGCCTCTTGGCATAAAGCGGACAACTATTTCATCCTCAAAGATTTTGACAGTTATGTAGAGGCACAAAAACGCGTGGATACCGATTATCGCGACCGTTTGAAGTGGGCTAAAAAGTGCTGGATGAATATCGCTGGGTCGGGTAAATTCAGCAGTGACAGAACGATTTTGGAATATGCGAAAGACATTTGGAATATTTCACGCATTGATGTATAATGGGTTATGAATTAATCCATTAGGAGGCAGCAATGTACATTGGTATCGATTTAGGTGGCACGAATATCGCCGGAGGGCTTGTAAACGGAGCAGGTGAAATCATAAGAAAACTTTCCGTTCCGACGGGCAGAGAACGTGGCAGCGATGCAGTAATAGAAGACATTTACAAAGTCATTGAAACACTTATTCAGGAAAATACGACTTCAGAAACAGTTAAAGGCATCGGTATTGGGATTCCAGGCATTGCAGATCCCCATACCGGCGTCGTCATCGTATGTGTGAACCTCAGTTGGTACAACGTACCCCTTAGAGCAAAATTAAATGAGAAAACACCATTGCCGATTTATATCGATAACGATGCCACAGTTGCCGGTGTCGCAGAGTTTCAAGTGTCGCAGGCAGGCAGATATAAAGACGCAGTCATGCTGACGCTTGGAACAGGCGTTGGTGGTGGCATCCTCGTCGATGGCAAAGTCGTTTCAGGTTACCACGGTATTGGATCCGAACTTGGTCATATGATCATTGGTGAGAGTCTGTACACCTGCAATTGCGGTCGCAACGGGTGTTTAGAAACGTTTGCTTCCTCTACTGCTATCATACACTATGCGAAATACCTCATTCGTGAGAAAGGCAGAGTTTCAGCCATGATGGAGATGGTCGGTGGTGACATTGACAAGATCTCAGGAGAAGTCATCTTCGAAGCGGCAAAAGCAGGCGATGCAGTCGCTGGTGAAGTTGTGGATAGACTTGTCAAATACTTGAGCATCGGCATTATGAATATCGTCTGTGCCATTGATCCGGAAATCGTGGTTCTAGGTGGTGGCATCTCAATGGCGGGCAACTTCTTGCTCGATAAAGTCAATGCGTCACTTGAAGACCTTAAGTATTTCAAAGCATCACCGCACGCAAAAGTGGAGATTGCAAAACTTAAAAACGATGCAGGAATTATTGGCGCAGCAATGTATGCGATGATTCAGGCTTAACTTCATTCTATTCGATATGAAAAGGAGATTCCAATGCATAAAATAAAATTTGATTTTGATCAAGCGATGATTAAATCGCATGAATATGACTATTTGAAACCGATGATTAATGCTGCACACGAATCACTTCATAGTGGTAAAGGCGCTGGCAATGATTTTATTGGATGGCTCACATACCCTACCGATTTTGACAAAGCTGAATTTGAACGTATTAAATTAGCTGCAAAAAGAATCAATGAAATGGCGGATGTTCTCATCGTAATTGGCATCGGGGGGTCTTACCTTGGCGCTAAAACGGTGATTGACGCACTCACTCACAGCTTTTATAACGAACTACCTAAAGAAAAGAGAAAAACGGCCAAGATATATTTTGCGGGTCATCAGATTAGTGGCAGTTACTTGACAGATCTACTTGAAATGATTGAGACAGAATCAGTTTGCATCAATGTTATCTCAAAATCAGGTACGACGACTGAGCCTGCGATTGCTTTCAGAGTGCTTAAAAACGCATTAGAGAAAAAGTATGGTGTCGAAGGCGCTGTGGCTCGTATATTTGCAACGACCGATGAAAAAAGTGGCGCACTACGCGCATTGGCCACGAAAAATGGTTATGAAACGTTTGTTATTCCTGCCAATGTTGGTGGGCGCTATTCTGTCATCACACCAGTAGGTCTTCTGCCAATTGCTACAGCTGGTATAGATGTCGATGCCTTTATGGAAGGCGCTTTGGATGGACAGACGGAATTTGCCGTTGAGAATATTGATAACAATCCATGTTATCAATACGCACTCCTTAGAAATGTGCTTTATAACAAAGGCAAAGCAATAGAAGTTCTTGTTAACTACGAACCGTCCATGGCTTTTTTAGCAGAATGGTGGATGCAGTTATATGGTGAGAGCGAAGGCAAAGATGGCAAGGGCATCTTCCCAACGAAGATGAACAACACGACGGATCTTCATTCTATGGGACAGATGATTCAAGATGGTCCAAGACATGTCTTTGAAACAGTCGTTCGTGTGAATACTGTCGACAAAGATATCGTGCTTAGTATAGAAGCCGACGATTTAGATGGACTCAATTACCTTGCTGGTAAGACGATGAGTTATGTCAATGAAAACGCATTCAAAGGCACACTCGAAGCACATGTGGATGGCAACGTCCCAAATCTTGTCATTACGATTGAAAAGCAAGACGCTTATAACCTAGGAAAGCTCATGTATTTCTTTATGAAGGCATGTGGTGTTAGCGGTTACGTACTTGGCGTTAACCCTTTTGACCAACCGGGTGTTGAGGCTTATAAAAAGAACATGTTTAGATTGTTAGGCAAAAAATAAGACAACCATATCTAGTTAGTACTTATGGCCTATATAACTATATATTGTGGAAAACGAAGAAAAATCAACACTTTTTTCTTCGTTTTTTTTGTGTTTTTTATCGGTTTATATATAGACAGCCATGTATGATGGTGCTACAATATGTAGGTATCAGGCACATGAATAATACTAAATGTAGTATTAATTTTATAAAAAATATAGTGATCAAAAGGGGTGTGACACATGAAAGTTGTCAAAAGAGATGGCGCTGTGGTCGAGTTCGAAGTCGGAAAAATCATCAGAGCTATTGAAAAAGCAATGAAAGAAACTACTTTGGGTATCGACAAGCCACTTTGCGAAGCCATCGGAGAACAAATCGTCGATGCTTCAGTAAAGAGAGAGTTACCGATTTCTGTTGATGAAATTCAAGATTTAGTGGAAAATCTTCTCATGGAGAGTCCAAGAAAAGACGCAGCTAAGAAGTACATAATCTATAGAAATGAAAAAGATGGCACAAGAGTCGTCCGTAAGAAGGAAGACCACCGTCTTTTAACGGATGAGTTCATTAGTAAATATAAGCATATGGATTCTCCTATGAAGCAACTCGGAGACTTCGTCTATTATAGAACGTACTCAAGATGGTTGCCAGAAGAAAAAAGAAGAGAGTACTGGTGGGAAACGGTTAGACGTGCCGTGGAATACAACTGTACAATAGCGAAGACAAACCGCTCTGAAGCAGAAGAGCTTTTCGATAATATTTTTCACTTAAGACAATTTTTATCTGGAAGAACATTCTGGGTAGGTGGTACATCAGTCGCTAAGCACTATCCAATGGCCAACTACAACTGCAGCTTCCAAATCATAAACGCATTCAGCGCATTTAAAGACATTTTTTATCTGTTGATGATCGGTTCAGGCGTAGGCGTCAGAATTCTTAAAGAAGATGTCGCACTGCTTCCAAAAGTACGTACGGATTTTGAAGTGGTTCACAAGGATTACTCACCACTACCAAGAAGTGAAAGAGAAGACAATTCAAGCCTTGAATTTTTCTATAATAATACGGTAAAAATCACAATTGGTGATTCAAAAGAGGGTTGGGTTCAGTCACTTGATTTCTTTATGCAGCTGATCCACAGCAATGAGTACAGAAACATCAAAACGATCATCATCGATTATGACCACGTTAGACCTAAAGGTGAAAAGCTCAGAACATTCGGTGGCACAGCAAGTGGTCATACGAGCCTCAAGAACATGTTCTACAAAATTGATCGCGTCGTGAAAAAAGCAGGTCTTCTCAATGAATCAAAACTCGTTAAACTTAGACCAATTGACTGTCTCGATATCGCAAACGTCATCGGCGAGAATGTCGTAGTTGGTGGTGTTAGAAGAACAGCTGAAATCGTTCTAGTTGACGCAGACGATCAAGAATGTATCGAAGCAAAATCAAAACTCTATACAATGGAAGATGGCAAGTGGATTGTGAATGAAGAAATTCTACACCGCCAAATGAGCAACAACTCAATCTACTACAAAGAAAAACCGACGAGAGAAAGACTCAAATGGCAACTAGAACGCATGCGTTATTCCGGCGAACCAGGTTGGGTAAACGAAGTCGCAGGTGCGAAAAGACGTCCAAACTTCAACGGTGTTAACCCATGTGGTGAAATACTTCTCGACAATAAGGGACTTTGCAACCTTACTACAATCAATGTATTCGCTTTTGTGGATGCAGACAATAAGCTCGATGTACAGGGGCTGTTGAAAGCACAAAGACTATCTGCAAGGTCTAGCTATAGAATGACTTGTGTTGAACTTGAGTTACCACTTTGGAACAACGTTCAACAACGCGATAAATTACTCGGTTGTTCGCTCACAGGTTGGATGGATATGATCAACGCAACGAAGATGACGAAAGATGAACAAGCGAACTTACTCAGAATGTTACGCGATGCTGCTAAAAAAGAAGCAGAGATGTATTCTGCAGAACTAGGTGGACGTGTTCCTGTCCTAGTGACAACAGTTAAACCAGAAGGTACATTGTCACAGTTACCTGTCGTATCAAGTGGTGTGCATCATTCACATTCACCATACTACATCCGTCGCGTAAGAATTAATTCGCACGATCCGCTCGTAAAAGTATGTGAAGAACTTGGCTATCCTGTATTGCCTGAAGTTGGCCAAGAATGGGAAACTTGTACGACAAAAGTCGTCGAATTCCCAGTTAAAGCGCCAATTGGCAGAACAAAATATGACGTAACCGCTCTTGAACAACTTGAAACGTATAAAATGTTCATGGAAAACTACGTTGACCACAACTGTTCCATCACAGTATCTGTTAGACCAGATGAATGGGAAATCGTGGAAGAATGGGTTTATGAAAACTGGGATGATACTGTTGCACTTTCATTCTTGCCACTTGAAGACAGTTTCTATCAGTTGATGCCTTACGAAGCTATTTCAGAAGAAGAATTCAACAAACGTTCTGAAGAAATGAAGCCGTTTAGACCGTCTCTCATTACAAAGTATGAAAAAGAAGAAATTGAATTTGATTTTGGATCCGATGGTTGTGACACGGGTGCTTGTCCGGTTAGATAAATGAAGTTTTAATTTTGAAACTAAAATATTGTATAAATCCAATAAGGATAGAGTCGATACACTTGAATAAAAGAGTGTATCGACTCTTTTTATTTCTAATTTGCAGTCTTTATTCCTTGAAAAGCTGTTTTTTATTGTTTTTTTCATTAATAAGCAGGAAAAAAGCAGAAAATATAGAATATTACAAATAATGCAAAAATTCAAATAAATCCAACTTGAGAGGAGAATTTTCGAATGAAAAACTATGCAGTTGACAAAATAAGGAACGTTGCATTCTTAGGACATGGAGGAAGTGGAAAAACGACATTGGCTGAGGCTCTATTATTCACTACAAAAGTTACAACTAGAATGGGTAAAGTGGACGATGGCAATACAGTGTCGGATTTTGATAAAGAGGAAATTAATAGAAAATTTAGTATCGGAACATCGCTTATTCCGATTGAATGGCACGATCATAAATATAATTTTTTAGATACACCAGGTTATTTTGACTTTGTAGGTGAAACACTGAGCGCTCTTCGCGTTGCTGGTGGAGCCGTCATCATGTTAGATGCGTCCTCAGGTATTGAGGTAGGCACTGAAAAAGCTTGGAACTTTACAGAGAAAAGAAATATGCCAAAAATTATTTTCATCAATAAAATGGACAAAGATAACGTTAATTACGTTAAAATAATAAAAGATTTGAAGGATACATTTGGTAAAAAAATTGCCCCTTTTTGCATTCCGATTGGCGAAGGTCCTGAATTCAAAGGTTTTGTAAACGTCGTTGATCAGGTTGGACGCGAATTTAATGGCACTCAGTGTGTGGATGCACCAATTCCTGCTGACATGGAACAACGCGTCAGACCATTTAGAGACATGTTGATTGAAGCGGTTGCTGAAAGTGATGAAGATCTTATGGCCAAGTACTTTGAAGGAGAAATTTTCACAAACGAAGAAATCCATGAAGGCCTTAGAAAAGGTGTAATTGCTGGTGAAATCGTCCCAGTTATCGTTGGTGCTGTCGAGAAACGTATCGGCATACACACGATGATGGATATGATTTTCGACTATTTCCCAACACCAAAAGAATTAGGCGATGGTTTGTATAAAGGCATGCATCCAGATACAGAAGAAGAAATTGAACGCGTTCTTGATGAAAAAGAGCCGTTTTCAGCATTTGTATTTAAAACAATCGTCGATCCATTTGTGGGTAAGATATCCTTGTTTAAAGTTTATTCAGGAACTGCAAAAAAGGATATGGATGTCCTCAATGCAAATAAAGATGAAAAAGAGCGTATTACATCACTGTTCCTGTTAAGAGGTAAAGAACAACTTGAAGTCGATCGCGTCATCGCGGGCGACATAGGTGCAACAGCGAAACTTCAGTATACAGAAACTGGCGATACACTCTGTGACAAAGACAAGCCGATCAAATATATTGGCATCAATATGCCAAAGCCAGCACTTTTCATGGCAATCGAACCTAAGTCAAAAGGTGACGAAGAAAAAATACACGCATCTTTACATCGCCTTACTGATGAAGACCCTTCATTTATCATTGAACGCAATAAAGAAACGAAACAAACACTTCTTGGTGGTCAAGGTACGATGCAAGTTCAAGTCATCACAAGTAAACTTAAAAATTTATTTGGCGTTGAAGTGGTACTTGAAAACCCAAAAGTCGCTTATAGAGAGACGATTAAAGGTGTCGCGACTGTTCAAGGTAAACACAAGAAGCAATCAGGTGGTGCGGGTCAATATGGCGATATTCATGTAAAATTTGAACCTTGCAATGAACCATTCATATTCGAAGAAAAAATATTTGGTGGTTCTGTTCCAAGACAATACATCCCAGCAGTAGAAAAAGGCCTTCAAGAGTCTCTTGATCATGGTGTTTTAGCAGGATGTCCAGTTGTGAATATAAAAGCTACGTTACTTGATGGCTCTTACCATCCAGTTGACTCTTCAGAGATGGCATTTAAACTTGCTGCACATTTAGCATTTAAAAAAGGTGTTGAACAAGCACAGCCAATCTTGCTTGAGCCAATTTCACATGTTGAAATCTATATCCCTGACGAGTACATGGGTGACATTATGGGCGATATGAATAGACGTCGTGGCCGTATCTTGGGTATGGAGCCAAATGAAACGGGTTACCAGAAAGTCATAGCCGAAGCGCCACAAGCTGAAATGTTCGCTTATGCAACAGATTTAAGGTCCATGACACAAGCGAGAGGCTGGTTCAGTATGCGCGTTGAGCGTTATGATGAAGTCCCTATGCAAATCGCACTCAAGATTATCGAGCAGGTCAAAAAAGACAATGAAAAATCATAAAGAGTCACAAAATATATAAAAACGCTTGGAAATAGGGGAAAAAAGACCTAGCATGTGGTGCTAGGTCTTTTCATTCGTTAAAGAACTTGTTAAACTAGAAGAAATGGATAGGAGGCAAATATGTTTAATTATAATTTCGATGAAAATGCAAACGATGTCATCAATTTCGCCTTTTCTGAAGCGAGAAATTTAGGTCATCGGTATATTGGCACAGAACATATTTTGCTTGGATTATCGCTGGTCAAAGGTTCGAAAGTTGATGAAACTTTTATGTATTATCGTGTCACAGCAAAAGATATTCGAATGGAGCTCATTAAACTTATTGGCGAAATAAGTGACTTTGATGGCATCATCGATTATACATTACGGGCAAAAGAATGTCTTGAAAGAAGCCATCAGTACGCCATAAAGTCCAACAATTCTGAGATTATGCCCGAGCATCTTTTTATGAGCATTCTATCCGATAAACAATCGATAGGCTATAAAGTGCTTTCAAAACTCAGCTTGGACATGACAATACTTTCAATGGATTATGAAGCAAAGATCAAAGAAGCTTCAAATTTGATTAAGGCATCTCGAACAGAAGGACATGAAGTTAAAATTATTGAGTTTGACGAAGATTATGCCGTCGAAGAGAGAAAGATTTTAAACACCATCGGTACTGATTTGACAGAGCAAGTTAAAGATCAACCAGATGAATCAACGATAGGACGCGAAAACGAAATTGAACGTGTGATTCAAGTTCTCACTAGAAAGACGAAAAACAACCCATGTTTAATCGGAGAGCCAGGTGTTGGTAAAACCGCTATCGTTCGGGGACTTGCGCGACGCATTGTGACAAATGATGTACCTGATGTATTAAAAGGTATCAAAATATATGAAATAAATATAGGTGCCTTAGTTTCTGGAACTATGTATCGAGGACAATTTGAAGAGCGTATGAATGAACTTATAAATGCGCTTACACAGAGCAAACAAGTGCTCGCATTTTTTGATGAGATTCACAATTTGGTTGGCGTGGGCGCAACTGGGGAAAAATCCATGGATGCGTTTGCCATGTTAAAACCCTATTTGAACAATGGTGCAATTCAAATCATCGGTGCAACGACCTATCATGATTTCCATAAATACATTGAACCCGATCAAGCCATCACAAGACGACTTATGATGATTCCAGTTGAGGAACCAACCCCTGATGAGACTAAAGAGATTTTAATAAGAATCAAAAGTCACTATGAGGCGCATCACAATGTGATTATTACAGAAAGCGCTGTCCAAAGTGCTATTGATCTTTCAGTAAGATATATTTTAGATAGAAAACTACCCGATAAAGCCATCGATATTATTGATGAAGCATGCTCGAGAAAGAGAAGCGAAAATCTAAAGACCATGGAAATTGTCGAAGAAATCAAATATAGAATGGGAAAATTGCGTGAAGAAAAAGAAGCTTTAATTCTTGAAATGAAATTCAAAGAAGCTTCTAAAATTCAACAAGAAGAAAAACGCATATTAGAACATGTAGAAAAGAATCATAATGCAAAGGCGATAATGCATGCACAAATGCTGGTCGTCGATCAATTTGAGGTGGAAAAAGTTGTCTCTGATTGGGCACAGGTTCCAGTTACTAGACTATCTACACATGATAAAGAACGTTTGTCACAAATCGAGGCGTTATTAAATGAACGAGTTTTTGGTCAAGAACAAGCGATTGACTATGTCTCCAAATCACTGAAACGATTTAGAGTTGGAATCAAAGATTCTGGACGACCAGTTGGCAATTTTTTGTTTGTCGGCCCAACAGGTGTGGGAAAAACGGAACTTGCAAAGGCGATTGCAGATTTATATTTTGGGAGTGAAAAAAATCTTATCAAGCTTGATATGTCTGAGTACACTGAAAAATATACTGTTTCGAAGCTCATAGGTTCACCACCAGGGTACGAAGGTACAAGAGAAGGAGGCATGCTCACAAATGCCATCTCAAAGACACCTTATTCAGTCGTCATATTCGACGAAATAGAAAAAGCACATTATGAAGTCATCAACATTCTTCTTCAGATTATGGATGAGGGTACGCTTACAGATGGACGGGGAAAGTCATACGACTTTAGAAATGCTTTGATTATCATGACGTCCAATCTTGGTGCTGATGAAACAATTGCAAAGCAGGTTGGTTTTCTAAAGGACAATGCCATAGTCGAACGTGAAACAAGGCTCAGAGAGGCTTGTAAAAAATATTTCAAGCCAGAGTTTATCAATCGAATAGATGAAATAATTGTATTTAACGCACTAGATATAAACGCCCTAAAAGAAATTGTAAAATTGCAAATGCAAATGTTGACAACAATACTTGAAAGCAAACAAATTTATTTGAATTATTCTGAAGAAGTTCTTGAATACATTGCAAAATCAAGCTTTGATGTAACTTATGGCGCTCGACCAATCAAACGTGCTGTTGATAAACTCATTAAAGATCCGATTGCGGAGCTAATGTTATCAGAAATGGAAGACATTAGAAGGATAGAACTTTCGATACAAGATGGGCAGATAATACTGAAAGGGGCATCACATGTCTAAGACAAAAAGCAAATTTGTATGCCAAGACTGCGGTTCAACATCCCCAAAATGGTTGGGAAAGTGTCCCGATTGTGGAGCGTGGAACACATTTATAGAGGAACTAGATATAAAGACAGAAAAACCACAATCACTCAATATAGGTGGTGATTCAAAACCACAACGCTTAAAAGATATTGTATTTGATAATGAAGAGCGTTATTCAACTAGAATTAAAGAACTCGATATCGTTTTAGGTGGCGGTATTGTAAAGGGCTCATTGATCTTAGTTGGTGGTGACCCTGGAATAGGTAAATCGACGTTGTTGCTCCAAGTTGCAAGTAATATATCCGCACAAGGTAAAATAGTACTTTATGTGTCTGGTGAAGAGTCTGTGAAACAGACGAAACTGCGTGCACAAAGGTTATCTGTTGATGAAGAGTCCCTCTATATCGTTGCAGAGAACAATCTAGAACGCATTAAATTTCATGTTGAACAACTACAACCGGATGTTTTAATCGTTGACTCCATTCAAACCGTCTATAATGCTGAGGTTGCATCAGCACCAGGCAGCGTCAGTCAAGTCAGAGAAGCAACTAATCAGTTCATGAACATTGCTAAAAAATTTGGTGTTTGTACGTTTCTTGTCGGCCATGTGACGAAGCAAGGCGCAATTGCAGGTCCAAAAGTGCTTGAACACATGGTAGATACGGTGCTATATTTCGAAGGTGAAGGTCACAATCTTTTCAGAATATTGCGCGCTGTAAAAAATAGATTTGGTTCAACGAACGAGATTGGCGTCTTTGAAATGACAAATCGTGGATTAATCGAAGTGGATAATCCATCGAGAATATTTCTTTCTAGCACTCAAAAAAATGTACCTGGTTCTATAGTTGTGCCTGCACTTGAAGGCACAAGAACGGTTCTCGTAGAAATGCAGTGCCTTGTATCACATTCGAATTACAACTTACCTAGGCGCATGGCGATTGGCATCGACTATAATAAGCTCGTATTGCTTACAGCTGTTCTAGAAAAAAAAGTGGGTATGTCTCTATATGAACAAGACATCTACTTAAATGTCGTTGGCGGTGTGTCTATTGATGAGCCATCAGCGGATCTTGCAGTGGTCATGGCGGTGGCATCTAGTCACAGAGATATAGTCGTACCAAACGATATGATTATTTTTGGAGAGGTCGGCTTGACAGGTGAGATTCGTGCTGTGAATCAAGTACAACAACGGATTAATGAAGCGGCAAAAATGGGGTTTAAAAAAGCAATTATCCCACATGCTAATTTAGAGGGGTTGGTAAAGCCGGACGATTTTATAGTCGTTGGGTTAAAACATATCGAGGAGATGCTAAAGTACTTCTTATAGCTCCATTCAATATATAAAGTTTTCAAACGATAAAAAACGCGGAAAATCAATGATTGATTTCCGCGTTTTACAGGTCTAAATTTATTTTATTCATCAGTAGTGGCATGACGAACAAAGCGCCTAAGTTGATTTAATATAAACTGTATCGGCCCAAAGTGCTGATTTTTTTGTATTCTTTTAAAAGTACATCGTAAAGACTGATATCGAGTGTGTTACAAACCGCAGCAATATAAAATTCAAGACGGCCTAGCTCTTCTTCAATTTTTTCTCTACAAACAGGACATGGTTCCCCTTGAAGGTGTTCTGACTTAAAATCCTTTAGAGCTTCATACGACAAGTTTTCCGGAATCTCGACTTTTGTGACGTTGAGTTGAACACAACCGCAATTGGTTATAGATTTTATGACGGCACGGTTAGATTTAGCGGCAGCATCCCCCATTTTACTTAATATATCTAATAGGTTTGCATGTCGGATTAAGACTTCGTCAACCTTATTTTGAAACTCATCATAAATGACGTCTTTCATATGGCCTCCTTAAATAAGTTATGCTACACATTGCTAAAATTATATCCTCATTCTATCACAAAAGCCTTTAAACTGAAAGCCTTAAACAAAAGTTTGAAGCCTTAAAAATCCTGTTGACAACAACAGAATCAAATAGTAAAATTAAAGTTTGTTGAATATAAAGGACATCTAGGGTATAATTAAGGAAAAAGATGCTGCATGGAGGTCAAGAATGTTTAAAGTTGGAGATAAAGTGGTATACCCTATGCATGGTGCGGGCGTAATAGAAGCAATTGAGTTCAAAGAGCTAATGGGAAAAGATAAAGAATTCTACATATTAAAATTACCAATCAAGAACATGAAAGTTATGATTCCAACAGACAACGCTGAAGGCCTTGGTGTAAGACGCGTTGTCGACAAAGGGATTTTTAACGATGTTATGGTTTTGTTAGCACAACATAAAGAGATTATGCCCGATAATTGGAACAGAAGATATCGTGCAAATCTAGAAAAAGTTAAAACTGGAGACATCTTTGAAGTTGCTACAGTTGTAAGAAATTTGGAGATTTTAGATCGTGAGAAAGGTCTTTCAACAGGCGAGAGAAAGATGCTCAACAATTCCAAACAGATTTTAATCAGCGAATTGACACTTTCAAAGGATCTAAAAGAAGAAGAAGTAATCACTTTAGTGAATGCTACGATTGGTAGCAACTGAAGCAAAGTGTTTTAAAATTTCTCAGGCTATGTTACAATCATATAGTATCAAAGAGATGAGCATCTTCGGATGCTCAATTTTATGTGAAGGGAGGTTAAAAAGTGATTGAAAAAATCATAAAATACATCATCACATTTATTGGATTAAGTGCTGGTGTTGCGGTTGGTTTGCATTTGGTCGACTTTCTTTATGAAAACAACATCTTCAATTTAAATCGAATGGTCTATCAGATTGCAGCGCCTACAATTATTGGTATAATATTTGCTCTAGTCACTTTTTTCGCTTCGAAATTAGTGGTTAGCGCCGGAAAAAAACTTGCTTCTTATATGCAAGCAGAACTTGAAAAGATACCGCAACAAGATTTTTTATTTGGACTTATAGGATTAATTTTCGGACTTATTATCGCTTTTTTAATTAGTGGCCTTTATGATATTATCCCGATTCCCATGGTTGCGAGTGCATTAAAAATATTGACTTTTATTTTTTGTGGTTATTTGGGAATCAGCTTGGCACAGAAGAACATCAAAGATCAACCTAAACTTGCTGACTGGGCTAAGCGGTTGACCGCTTCAAAAGGAACAAAAGTCGCAAATTTGAATCCGCATTCAAAACCGAAGATATTGGACACATCTGTCATTATAGACGGTCGTATTGCCGATATCTGCAAAACAGGTTTTATTGAAGGTGAAGTCATCATTCCTGAATTTGTACTTAGTGAACTGAGACATATAGCAGATTCTTCGGATGCATTAAAGAGAAATAGAGGTAGAAGAGGCCTTGATATTCTTAAAATTATTCAACGTGATTTACCAATCGTAGTCAAGATTGTCAACATTGATTTTGAAGATGTTGCAGAAGTTGATGTTAAACTCATCAGACTTGCTCAAAAGATGAATGGATGCATCGTCACAAATGATTACAACCTCAATAAAGTAGCGACTCTTCAAGACATCGTGATTCTTAATATTAACGAGCTAGCAAATGCTGTCAAACCAGTCGTGCTTCCAGGTGAAGAGATGCTCGTCCAAATCATCAAAGAAGGCAAGGAACCCAATCAAGGTGTTTCTTATCTAGATGATGGTACGATGATCGTCGTGGAAGATGGCAGAAAATTCATCAATGAAAACATTCAAGTAATTGTTACGAGTGTACTTCAAACAGCAGCAGGTCGAATGATCTTCGCTAAATCAAAGAGCTAGATAACACGATATTACTTATGAACAGACAATGAATTATTTAGACAAGATCGCCAGTGGTGGATAAATCATCTACAACTTGGCGATTTTTTGATATAATAAATAGAATGGTTTGATTCTATTCAACTGGAGTGACTATTATGTATCGACTTAAAAAAATTAGCGCATTGATACCAGCAGCGGGATCCGGTACGCGTATGGGTATGGGGCTAAAGAAGCAATATTTAACATTGCACGGAAAAGAAATCTTAAACTGGACACTTGAAAATCTATTAGGGAACGATTGTATTGATGAAGCAGTGATCATTGTGCCAACTGAAGATGTTGAGGAAGTTCAAGAAAAAGTTAAACGTTGGTTTGTAGCGTCGCGTATAAGTACGCCGTACAAAGTCGTCGCAGGTGGTGAAACGAGACAAGAGTCCGTTTATAGAGGTCTACTTGCTTTAGAGCAGCATACAAACTATGTGCTGATTCACGATGGGGTAAGGCCTTTTGTTCCACAGCAACAGATTGCTGGATTTTTAGATGCTATCATGGATGACCAGACAATTGACGGCGTCATTGCTGGACTTAGAGTCACAGATACCTTAAAACGTGTAGACGATGAGAGCATAATCTTAGATACATTGGATCGAGCTTGCGTATGGGCAGTTCAAACCCCTCAGATATTTAACTATAACTTATTGAAGACTGCTCATGAACAGGCGTGTGCTAATCATTTGACAACAACCGATGATGCAGCATTGATTGAGGCATTAGGTAAACGTACCAAAATAGTTGAAAGCGACGCGGCGAATATTAAAATCACTAAGCCATTTGATTTGATTGTCGCAGAGGCAATTATAAAGAATAATCAAAATAATTCAATAGACTAAACAGGAGAGACTATGAGAATCGGAATTGGATATGATGTACATCAACTTGTTGAGGAAAGGGCACTCATCCTAGGTGGTGTCGATATACCTCACTATTTAGGGTTGCTTGGTCATTCGGATGCAGACGTTTTGACACATGCTGTCATGGATGCGATTTTAGGCGCAATAGGTAAGGGTGATATCGGAAAACATTTTCCAGACTCATCCGCATTGTATAAAGATATATCAAGTTTGATTTTACTCGATGAAGTGAAAAAAACAATGGACGACTCAGGTTATTGCATTGGTAATATCGATGCGACCATTGTCGCACAAAAGCCGAAAATAGCCCCTTATATTGACCAAATGCGAAAGAATTTAGCGGATCACCTAATGTGCGACGTTGAGCAGATTAATATTAAAGCGACAACTACCGAGCGACTTGGGTTTGAAGGCCAAGAACTTGGCATGTCAAGTCAGGCTGTTGTGTTATTATTGAAGAAATAGAGGGAATCCAATGAGCGAAAACTATAAATTTAATCAAAATAGAAAATGTGAGTTTTTTCCATGTCACAAAGGCGTAAATGAAGGTGACTTCAACTGTCTCTTTTGTTACTGCCCACTTTACATGCTCAAGGATGCATGCGGTGGCGATTACAAAATAAGTCATGGCATCAAGGACTGCAGCGATTGTACCAAACCACACGACCAAAACAGCTATGCCTATATTATGGCTAAGATGAAGGTCGTCATTGAAAGAGGTTCTGATTTTTAGTATAATAGGGCAAATACAGGAGGTTACACATGAATCCAAGATTGAGATTTGCGCCAAGTCCAACAGGCTACGTGCATATTGGCGGTTTGAGAACGGCTTTATATAATTATTTATACGCAAGACAAATGGGCGGTACTTATTTGATCCGCATTGAAGATACTGACCAGACAAGGTTTGTCGAAGGTGCCATTGAAGGCATGATTAATGCCATGACTTGGGCAGGCGTTGTACATGATGAAGGTCCATTTATCGATGCACAGTCACACAAAATTGTAGAAAAAGGGGAATTTGGCCCTTATATTCAGTCCAACAGATTGGATATTTATAAAAAACACGCTATTGAGTTGATCGAAAAAGATCATGCCTACTATTGTTTCTGTACAAGAGAACGCCTTGAAGCCGTTAGAGATAAACAAAAAGAAGCTGGAGCAACGCCTAAGTATGATGGGCACTGCCGTTCATTAAGCAAGGCCGAAATTGATGAAAAGTTAAACGCAGGAATGGATCATGTTGTGCGCCTTAAACTCCCAACAAATAGAGTTATTGAATTCGATGATGCCATCAAAGGGATGGTTTCTGTTAATACGAATGATATAGACGACCAAGTGCTCATGAAAACGGATGGCTTTCCGACCTATCATATGGCCGTTGTCGTAGACGATCACTATATGGGCATCACTCATGTTGTAAGAGGTGACGAATGGTTAATTTCAACGCCAAAACACCTATATACGTATGAGGCGTTTGGCTGGACGCCACCACAATTTGTCCACCTGCCAGTCATATTGGGTCAATCAAAGAAAAAACTCAGCAAGCGCGAAGGCGATGTTGCGGTCGAAGACTTCAGAAGAAGAGGTTATTTACCAGAAGCACTGATCAACTTTATCGCACTTGTTGGTTGGTCACCTGAAGATGGACAAGAGATCATGTCAATGGAAGAAATGATTGCAAAGTTCTCATTTGATCGCGTATCCAAATCTAGCGGCATATTCGATGTGGATAAGCTCAATTGGATGAACAACATATATATTAAGAACTACGATTTAGATGCTTTAACACACCTGAGTAAACCATTCTTGATTAATGGTGCATTTACGACAGAGGAGACATTTGATAGAGATTTTACATGGCTCAAACGCATTGTAGAAGTATTAAGAGAAAGACTCAACAAACTTGAAGACTTAAGTGATTACACTGAGTTTTTCAAAAGAAATGATGTCGTCATCGAAGATGATGAAGCAAAAGAAATTATCGAAATGACACACGTTCCAGAAATACTTGCTCTTTTCATCGACAAGATGATGGCTGCTTCAACGCTTGATGCAGAAGCCGTTAAAGCTTTGCTTAAAGAAATTCAAAAAGAAACGGGACATAAAGGTAAAAATTTATTCATGCCTGTTAGAGTTGCCATCACTGGACAAGTGCATGGTCCCGACATTGCAATTGTCACTGAAATTCTTGGAAAGACATTGACTAAAGAACGCATTGATTTTTGCTTGAAGCATCACTGCATTCAACAATAAATTCAGAAAAGAGCTTATGATGAATCAATTTATAACCAGCATGAACTTGGAACCGCTCGACGAGTTGACAGTAAGAATGATGAATCCGTTAAAACTTGCTTATCTTGGTGATGTGGTTTACGAGATGTATATCCGTGTGTATTTGATTAATAAAGTCGTGTTAACACCACATGAGATGTCAAAGAAAGCGATCCAATATGTGAAAGCGTCTTCTCAAGCGAACCTTATACTAGGTATCAAAGATAACCTCAGTGAAGAGGAGTGGACCCTTGTCAAACGCGGAAGAAATCAAAAGTCTTCGACGGTTCCAAAAAATGCATTGTTAAGCGATTACAGATATGCGACAGGTTTTGAATCGTTAATCGGTTATTTACATTTATTAAATAGAGAAGAACGCATCATTGAAATTGTCAAAATGGGTATTGAATACCTGGAAAATATCAAAGCCGATAACAATGGCAACGGGAGTGAGACAGATGAAAAAACGGCTGATGAGCAGCAAAAATAGTCAAGCATTTAACGACCCTATGGACCCGTATAACGCTGTGGAAAATCGCCTGTGGACTTTTGGACGTAGAGAAAAAGTGCTGTTGGTAGCGACGTTTATACTTTTGATCATCATATCCATAAAATCAATATATTTTGATCCTTACGAACCTGTTAATACAGATGAACTTTCTGAAGTGGGTGTTTTTATTAGTGAAAAGTATGACGGTTTCTTTTATGAAAACAATCTTTTGAAGATCCGTATCATTGAGTTTAAAGAAACAGATGAAGAGACACGACTACATCTTAGAAAATACTTTTTAGGCGTATTTCCAATTGGTGATGTATTTACTGGTTTCTAAAAACGGATTTATGAGGAGAAAAATATGACTGTAAAAATGATTGCCCACACGCCAACACCTGAGATTGTAGTGGCAGCATCCGCCAAACTCTGTTACTCTCAAGTGGGTGCAAATGAGATTATGGATGATCTAAATGGTGAAAACTCGTCGAAATTCCTTGATAAGCTCATGGATTTTGGACATTATTCACCACTTGAACATGTAAGTTTTACGTTTGCAATCGATGGCGTTAGTCGCGTGCTTACCCATCAACTCGTTAGACATCGGATCGCCTCGTATTCCCAACAGTCACAAAGATATGTGAAACTAGACCAGTTTGACTATATAGTACCACCATCGATTGAAGCAAACCAAGAAGCTTCAGCACTCTTCAGTGAGGCGATGGCTGCCGATCAACGCGTCTATGACCAATTGGTTGAAATTTTGGAAAAACAGTATCTCGAAGAAAATCTAAAAACCGGAATGTCCGCTTCGAAAGCGAAGAGTTCTGCAGAAAAATCTGCGATTGAGGATGCGCGTTTTGTCTTTCCGAATGCTTGTGAAACAAAGATTGTGGCAACGATGAATGCAAGAAGTTTAATCAATTTTTTCAATCATAGATGTTGTAATCGGGCACAATGGGAAATAAGAAATCTTGCAGATGAAATGCTCAAATGTGTAAAGGGTGTTGCGCCGACACTTTTTAATGCAGTTGGACCCAAATGTTTGACAGGGTCATGTCCAGAAGGCAAAATGACGTGTGGAAAAATTGTGGATGTTCGCAATAAATATGCGGCATTGTAAGTACTTAAAAGTAAGGAGATACCATGGAAGATATTATATATGGAAAAAATCCTATTATTGAAGCTTTGGAAGCAGGTCATGAAATCAATAAAATGGTGATTTTAGAGGGTTCAAGAGATCGAAATCTTCAAAAAATCATAGAAACAGCAAGAAGTAAGAAGATATTAATTCAGTTTGTAGATCGTAAAATGATGGATAAAATATCAGAGGGTGAGAACCATCAAGGTGTCATTGCATACATCTCCCCTTACGAATACTATGAAGTGGATGCACTACTAAAAATAGCTCGAGATAAAGGTGAACCTCCATTTTTAATCATTTGCGATGAGATAACGGATCCACATAACTTAGGAAGTATTATTAGAACAGCGAATGCAGTGGGTGCTCATGGAGTCATCATACCTAAGCGTAGAAGTGCTGCTATCAACCAAACGGTTGTAAAAACATCCTGTGGGGCTGTAGAATACGTGCCGGTTGCTCGTGTCACCAATATCACACAGACTATAAAAACACTTCAAAAGGAAGGGGTTTGGATCGTTGGAACGGATATGGGGGCTCCAGTTTATTCGGAAGCAAATTTGACTGGTAGCATCGGAATAGTCGTTGGCAATGAAGGTGATGGCATTAGTAGACTCGTCAAGGAAACTTGTGATTTTATGATTTCACTACCTATGATGGGCGCTGTTAGTTCTTTAAATGCCTCGGTTGCATGCGGGGTTGTCATGTACGAGGTGGTTAGACAAAGAAATCTTAAAGGCAAATGACAGGTTGCTTTGATGCCCACTTGACGTTATGAATAAGTATCATATATAATGTTTCTATGAATTGGCACGTTCCGATACTCTTTTCACGCAATATGGAGGACACCTTTGATGGAGTTAGTTGAAACTAGACCCGAAGAGCATTTCGAAGAAGAGCTTATCGTTGAACAAGCACGAAAAGGAGATCCAAAAGCACAGGAGATGCTCATTAAAAAATACAAGAATTTTGTGCGTTCAAAAGCGCGTTCGTATTTTTTAATTGGTGCTGATCGTGAAGATATCGTTCAAGAAGGGATGATTGGTCTTTTTAAAGCGATGCGGGATTATCAGCCCGATAAAGTGACTTCATTTAAATCTTTTGCAGAGCTTTGTATCAAAAGACAGATTATAACAGCAATTAAAACGGCAACGCGTCAAAAGCATATTCCACTCAATTCATATGTTTCACTCAACAAACCTGTTTACGATGATGAGTCTGATCGCACACTATATGATGTCATGTCAAGTAGTAGCAAGGAGCTCAATCCGGAACATTTGATTATCAAACGAGAAGAATTAAGTCATATAGAAGAAAAAATGGGTGAAGTACTTAGTGACTTGGAATGGAAAGTTCTCAATTCCTACTTAGAAGGCAAATCCTATCAAGAGATTTCTTTGGAGATGAATAAACATGTCAAGTCAGTGGACAATGCCTTACAACGTGTAAAAAAGAAATTAGAAAAATTTTTAATTAACATGAATTGAAAAAGGTTTATAAGCAGGGCTGCTAAGCCTCTGTGTAAATAATGGAATTATGTATTTTACAAAAATAAGAAATTAACTAAAAGCTATAAAGGGAGGATTTAGACAATGGCAAAGCAAAAATTCGAAAGAAACAAGCCACATTGTAATATCGGAACAATCGGTCACGTTGACCACGGTAAAACAACACTTACTGCTGCAATCACAAAAGTATTATTCGAAAAATACGGCTTAGGCGCAAAAGTAGACTTCGATAATATCGATAAAGCACCAGAAGAA
>JBGSJR010000012.1:0-352218 GCA_041741755.1 Acidaminobacteraceae bacterium
ACCTGGTAAGGTTCTTCGCGTTGCTTCGAATTAAACCACATGCTCCGCTGCTTGTGCGGGTCCCCGTCAATTCCTTTGAGTTTCACACTTGCGTGCGTACTCCCCAGGCGGAATACTTAATGCGTTAGCTGCGGCACCGAGTTTTGACGCCCGACACCTAGTATTCATCGTTTACGGCGTGGACTACCAGGGTATCTAATCCTGTTCGCTCCCCACGCTTTCGTGCCTCAGTGTCAGTTACAGTCCAGTAAGTCGCCTTCGCCACTGGTGTTCCTCCTAATATCTACGAATTTCACCTCTACACTAGGAATTCCACTTACCTCTCCTGCACTCAAGCCGATCAGTTCCAAAGGCTTACATTGGTTGAGCCAATGCCTTTCACCCCTGGCTTGATCAGCCACCTACGCACCCTTTACGCCCAGTGATTCCGGATAACGCTTGCCCCCTACGTATTACCGCGGCTGCTGGCACGTAGTTAGCCGGGGCTTCCTCCTATGGTACCGTCATTTTTTTCTTCCCATAGGACAGAGTTTTACGACCCGAAGGCCTTCATCACTCACGCGGCGTTGCTGCATCAGGCTTGCGCCCATTGTGCAATATTCCCCACTGCTGCCTCCCGTAGGAGTCTGGACCGTGTCTCAGTTCCAGTGTGGCCGATCACCCTCTCAGGTCGGCTATTGATCGTCGCCTTGGTGAGCCGTTACCTCACCAACTAGCTAATCAAACGCGGGCCCATCCCATACCGATAAATCTTTGTCGGCTATCTCATGCGAGACTACCGACTTATAAGGTATTAATCACCGTTTCCAGTGGCTATCCCTTTGTATGGGGCAGGTTGCCCACGCGTTACTCACCCGTCCGCCGCTTTCATTAGCTTCACTTTGACCGAAGTCTCCACTCCACTAAATCTCGCTCGACTTGCATGTGTTAGGCACGCCGCCAGCGTTCATCCTGAGCCAGGATCAAACTCTTAAATTTAATTTAAGTTTTTGCCTGCTATCTCATAAATGAGCTAACTTGCTGCAAGATCGCTCTTGCATTTTTTTGTATAAACTTTCTGCAAAGTTTATCCGGAAACAACTGTTAAGTTGTTTTTTATTACTTTCGACGCTTTCGCATCATTTGGTTTTTTTCATTTGCGCTATTCAATTTTCAAGGTCCTGTTTTGGGTGTTTAATTTTATATTTCTTTTGTTCGTCGTGTCCGCAATGGCTTGCGGCGACTATATTATATTATCATCGATTATTTTCGATGTCAACATCTTTATTCAAGTTTTGCGAAAGAAATTCTTTAAGATACTGAGTAAATCTCAGTAATCTATTTGTACGCTTTTTTTCAACATTTAATCATTTATATGAGAAAACTTGAAATAAGCAATTTCTTATTTCTCGAAAACCGCTTAGTTATAATAACACCATTTTTTTTTGCCGTCAACCCTTATGTCAAAAGAAAAACTATTCTGATTATTCAGGCTTGCAAGTCGCTGTAGATGTGCACATTCAAGAACCCGTGAACTTTATTGAAACGCAAAAAACCTCCAGATCAATCGATTTTAAATACTCAATCGATTTCACTGGAGGTTTAGCGACTTAACTAAAGTTATCTATTTCACTTGTTCAAGACCAATATTAAACGCTTTAACATTGATATCGATGAATTTTTCTTTAACCGTCTCTTTGATGACTTCGTTCCAGTCGACGATATTCTCAAGGCCAAGTGCCTTAACAAGTGCGCCAACGATAATGACGTTCATCGTTTTGATATTGCCAAGACCTTCTGCCAATTCAGCCGCTTTAAAGACAGTTGTGTTAACTTTGCTTGAAATGTCTTCAATAACGCCTTGTGGATAGTTTGCAGCACCAGATAAAATCACTGCTGAAGGAATCTCGTATTCGTTGATGATCGCACGACCATCAGGCTTGATAAAATCAATCCATCTTGGTGTTTCCATCGTTTCAAATGATACGAGGATGTCCGCTTGACCTTTTCCAATGATTGGTGAGTAAACCTTTTCACCGTATCTTACTTGAGTGGTTACACTACCGCCACGTTGCGCCATACCGTGAACTTCACTCATTTTTACATCATAACCTGATTTAATTAAACCAATTGAAAGTATTTTCGATGCTAAGATGATCCCTTGACCACCTACACCGCACAAGAGTATGTTTTTAACGTCTGACATATTATTTACCTACCCTTTCTATCGCTTTAAACGGACATGCTTGAAGGCAGACTTCACAGCCAACACACATATACTTGTCGATTTTTGCTTTTTTTGTCGTGTTATCGAAGCTGATTGCTGGGCAACCTGTCTTCGTACAAACTCTACAGCCTTTGCATGCGTCTTCAATGACGTGGCATTGTTTTTTGTTCGCTAAATCGAACTCTTTGATATCCGCTTCAGTAAAGTTTTTAAGCACACAAGGCCATCTTGTGATAATGACTGATGGGCCATCGAATGCAAAGCATGACTCTAGCGCTGCATCCACTTCTGCAAGGTTCAACGGATTGACAAGTTCAATGTGTTCGATACCGATTGACTTAACGAGAGCTGGAATATCGATGATATTTGCTGGATCGCCTTGAAGCGTAAAACCAGTACCTGGATTTTCTTGATGGCCTGTCATACCAGTAATTCTGTTATCCAAGATAACCGATACTGTATTGCCTCTGTTGTAAGCGACATTTATGAGTGAGTTAATACCCGTGTGGAAGAAAGTCGAATCGCCAATAACTGCAACGACACGTTTGTCGATACCGTTTTTGGCAAACGCTTTTGATGCACCATGTCCCATAGAGATAGAAGCACCCATACAGATAACGGAATCTGTTGCGTTTAATGGCTCAGCAGATCCAAGTGTATAACAGCCGATATCACCAGTGATGACGACGTTTTTCTTTTTACTGAGTTGGAAGAAGAAACCACGGTGTGGGCAGCCAGCACAGAGTGTCGGTGGACGGCCTACGATTTGTGTTTTGTCAGCATGAACCGTTTCAAGCTCAATACCGAGTAATGCTTTAGCGACGATATCTGGATTGAGTTCGCCAATTCTAGAAATTTTTTCTTTACCGATACATGGAATGCCAGCCGCTTTCATTTGCTCCTCGATAAACGGTTCAAGTTCTTCGATAACGTAAAGCATCTCTACTTCACTTGCAAATTCACGGATTTTTTCCATAGGAAGCGGGAATGTAAAGCCTAATTTGAGGTATGACGCATTATCGCCAAACACTTCGCGCGCATAAGTATAAGCAACACCTGATGTGACGATACCGATTTTTTTATTACCCCATTCGATGCGATTGAGTGGCGTTTCATTTGAAAATGCTTCCATTCTGACGAGTTTATCTTCAACAATTGGATGCAGCATTTTTGCATGAGCAGGTGCTGCTATGAATTTTTGTGGTTGTTTTTTGTATGGAATAATATCGAAGTGTTTTCTCTCGCCTTGTTCTACCAAGCCCTTTGAGTGACAGACTCTCGTCGTCATTCTAAAAAGAACAGGGACATCAAAACGTTCAGAAATCTCAAATGCTTCTTTTACATAGTCCAATGATTCCTGTGAATCACTTGGCTCAAGCATAGCGATTTTCGCAAATTTTGCATAATAACGGTTGTCCTGCTCATTTTGTGAGCTATGGCAACCCGGATCATCTGCTGATACGAGGACAAGACCACCTGTAATACCAGTATATCCAATTGTAAAAAGTGGATCTGCCGCGACGTTGACACCAACGTGTTTCATAGCGGCAATCGTTCTTGCACCTGCCATTGATGCACCGATAACCGTTTCAAGAGCGACTTTTTCATTTGGTGCCCATTCAGCGATCATGTCTTCTTTGTACTCGATCATATTCTCTAAAATTTCAGTACTTGGTGTACCTGGATAAGCACATGCAAACGTAACACCTGCTTCATAGGCACCTCTTGCTACCGCTTCATTACCCGTCAATAATACCTTCATTAAACGCACTCCTTATTCGTATTTCTAATCATTTAGTTTCGCCATTTTTTTCTTATGGAAATTGCATAATTACCTTATAAGTCACAAAATCATAATTTCACATTGCAACAATGACTTGTTTACGTCACTTGTATGGGAGAAATAACTTCAAATTGTAATTATGCATTTTCCTTACTTGATTGATATGATGAAATTACACTTCCTAATGCTATGGAATATAATTTGGCTTCATAACTGTCTGCTCTTGATACAAGGACAACAGGCACTTTTGCGCCCATGATGATACCTGCTGATTCTGCACCTGCGAGGTAGGTTAAAGTTTTACCGATGCCATTGCCAACTTCTATGGTAGGCACCATCAGGATATCTACGTCGCCAGCAATTTCACTTTCAAACTTTTTCACGACTGCTGACTCTTTTGATACTGCCAAGTCAAGAGCCAGTGGGCCTTCAACTATGACATCGCTACCAAAAGCTCCCGTTTTACTAAGATCTTGAAGTTTTCTAGCGTCAACTGTTGTCGGCATTTTTTCGTTCACTTTTTCTTTTGCTGCAATACAAGCAACTTTTACGACTTCATTGCCCATCGCACGACATACATCGATTGCATTTTCTGTGATTTTAATTTTTTCTTCATACGTTGGTTCAATATTCATGCCACCGTCTGTCAGGTAGATGAGCTTGTGATAATATGGGACTTCGTAAATCATAACATGGCTGAGTAAGCGATTCGTTCTCAAACCGATTTCCTTATCTAGTACCGCTTTCAGAAGAATGGCTGTATCAATGAGACCTTTCATCAAGAAATCACCTTTTCCATCTGAAACGAGTTTCACTGAAAATTTTGCAGCTTCTGCCAGATCGACAATGTCAATGATTTCATAATCATCTATCTTTAAATGGTCTCTTTCAGCAATTCTTAGAATCTCTTGCTTGTCACCAACTAAAATTGGAACAATCAAGTTTTCCTCTGCTGCTTTACAAATGGCACCAAGAACATCTTCATCATGTGCCGCAGCTACGACGAGTCGCATTGTTTTCCCTTTTTTCGCAACTTCTACTAATTCATCCAATTTTTTAATCATTCGCATCACCTTTATACTTTTTTTAGATGTATTCAACAAAAATTTTAACTCTTTTCATTTTACTATATAATTTTAAACCCTTCAACATATTTTATAAACAAAAGAACACCCAGATGTAATGAAATTACGTCTAGGCGTTCATAGAGTGCTAATTGGTGTTTTTATCATTTATCAATATATTTTTCAATTCAGCTTGCTGTCAATTTGTGCGAGCCACATTTGGACAACCTCATCTTCTGGAGAGATCGCATAGGCACGATTAAACAAGTCTCTTGCCATTTTATCATCCCCTTTATAATAGTGAACGATGCCAAGATTGCAAATGAGTTCTGCATTTTCAGGCGAGATGCGCATTGCTTCCTTATAGTATTTTTCAGCTTCAACATAATCGCCAAGTGCAATCAGACAAACACCAATTTCGTTCATCGTCTGAATATGTCCTGTATTTAAGTTCATAACTTTGAGAAAATAACCAAGAGCGTCTTCGTATTGTTCAAGCATACGGTAGCCAACTCCGATAAAGAACAGCAGGTTCCACCATTCATCGTGCATTTCTTCAATGGATTTTAATAGTTCCAACCCTTCAGTTACACGTCCTGCCAAGATGAGTTCATACCCTTTTTCATAAGTCGCCTTGTCTTTCACGCGGCCGAGTCCCATGACCATTTCTTCTTTCATCGTTTCTGGCAAATCATATTTAAAGGCTATCATCCAATTAGTTTCTGCCAATTGGAAGTTTTCTTCGTTATAATGGGAAAATCCTAAGCTGAAATATGCAAATGCAAAATGTTCATCAAGCTTGATACAAGTCTCATAACAGTATTTTGCCAGTTTTTTCAATTCTGGTCTTTCCTCTTTTTCACTGAAATCGTCAAAACATCTTCCTAAGTTATAAAGTGCATCGATATTTTTTTCATCGATATTGAGTACCGCGTTGAAATAGAGAATTGCATTCGCATATTGTCTTTCTTCCGCCAAGCGCAACGCATCCTGCAAAATACTGCGTGTAATATTCTCATCAATTGACTTTAACAGGTCAATATAAAACCTCGTGAACGGCAATTTATTGTCTGCACCGACAACATATACGAGTCCCTTTAGTATTGCTACAACAGGGATTTTGTCAATATCACCCTGTTTGATTTTATCTGCCAAATCGGATATGTACACTGGCAATAGAACTTTCTCAGGTACGTCAATATTTTTTAGAGTCAATGTGTGATTGTCCTTGAGTTCAATGAAGACGACATCGTCCAAGAACCTCTTTAACAATTTATTTTGTACGTCTCTAAACGATTTTTGCATGTCATTTACCTTTTCCCTATTACTTATTCTTGTTACTCTAACATCCTTCTGATGTTCTTATCGATTATTTTACGCTTAAACAAATCAAAATAATCAAACTCGTCCGATCGAATGACGTCTATAAATAAATCATCTGTCACAGTGATATGGATATCTTCTATATACTCATTGGAAAGTTTTATGCCATCGCAAGCGACGATGACCTTGCGCTTATGGGCTTTGATGATATTGATATCAAGTACTGTATGGATTGGCACAATCATCGTCGAACTCATCGGTCTATTGACGCTGTTGTCGTTTGGAGTAAGAGGTGTAATTTGATAAACGGGAATATCTGAATGGACAACAGCACCACCAGCCCAGATTGCATAACCTGTAGCACCTATTGGTGTCGAGATGATCAAACCATCACCTGTAAAATAATTGAAGGGTTTAGTATTAAGATATACTTTTGCCTCCATCAATTTTGGTTCTACGTGTTTGATGGTGATTTCATTGAATGCAAATTCAGTGTAGACATCACCGCTAAGGGTTTTTGTATTGACCATTAAAAGCGGATATGAATTGATTCGATAATTTTTTTTGTCTAATACATCAAATATTTTTTCCAAATTGTCCGGCATTATCGTCGTTAAAAAACCTAAAGTTCCTGTGTCGATGCCTACGTATGGCTTTCTCAAATGTTTATATTTTCTGATTGCACTTAACATTGTACCATCACCACCGATGACGATGATTACATCTGGATTTTCACTTACGAGTTGTTTGCCATGGGATTCAAGCAATTCAACGAGTTGTTTTTTTACTTTCATCGAGTCAGCCTTGATGTTGTGATGAATCAATATTCTGTTCATAGAACCTCCTCAGCAATTTGAATTACAAGAACTTTTCCATTTCTATACCTATCATTGTTACTTGGTTGGGATCAATATAATTAAACATAATGACACTCAATTTCAATTCGATTTTATCATCACTGTTACTAAATCCATTTTTTATTAAGGTCATTATATCATATTTAAGGGTTATAAACGCTACGTTTTTAAGTAGGTGTTTGCCATTTTCCGTTGTTTCATTACCAAAATGCAATGCGACAAATTCCGCATCTTTCAAAACTTCTAAACGGCTATTATTAAAGTTTTGAATTTCAACATAGTTAAATAAATCGCGTTGACCTTTAAGCCTTGCATAATAATAATCAACTTTTAACAGGTCTTTAAACAGATCACTATCCCCATAAACAGACGCATAATAATCATAGAGTAGTTCATAAAGTCTAAACGTTCCAATCGGCGATGAAAAGTACGCATGTGAATTAAAGTAGTGACTCATTTTCATGTAAAAGGCACTTGGTGAAACGTTCATTTTCTTCATAAAAAAATCTAAAGAATGCCTAAATCTTCCCGAATTCGGATAATACTCAACCAATGCTTCAACATCTTTAAGGGTAGACAGTTCATCAAAAGATATATAATTATTACATAGCACCTCAAATGGAGATTGAGACCTTATTTTGTAACCGTGCTGCGAAATTTCTTGAGACAAAAGTGTGCCTTTCAATATTTTTAAAAAACCAAGTTGCAATTGTTCAGCACCGATCTCATATACATCGTCAAATGATTTCAAGAATCTTGCAAAGGTTTCAAATGGCAGCCCAGCAATCAGGTCTAAATGAATATGGATGCCACCCATCTCAATTAATGTATGACACACTTGCCTCAACTTATCAAATTCAATGGGTCTATGAATCGCATACATCGTTGGTTGATAAGTTGTTTGAACACCGATTTCAAATTGAAAAAGCCCCGGTCTTGCATTTTTTAAAAGGGTAAAGTAGTCTTCGTCCAAAAGAGTAGCTGTTATTTCAAAGTGGAAATTTGTAATCCCATTATCGTTTTCAATCAAAAATTTGAGTATTGGTAAGGCATGGCTTTTTTTTGCATTAAATGTTCGATCAACAAACTTCACTTGATCGACTTTATTGATTAAGAAAAATGTTAAGTCCTCTTTTACGCGTTCAAATCCTAAATACCTCACACCTTGAGATGCCGATGATAGACAGTACGAACAACTATAAGGACACCCCCTAGAGCTTTCATAGTAGAGGATTCTATTTTCAAATTGTAAAAGACTGTTATAAGGAAAGGGTATCCTATCTAAGGGTTGAATTAACGGCATTGGGGCATTGATAATTATCTCAACTTCATCCCCATTCATCTTTCTGTAAGCAACACCATTTGTTCGATCAAACCCTAGTCCATCACCATAATTCGCTATATTCTCAAGAAGTTCACCAAAAATCTGTTCACCTTCACCGAATATGATTGCATCGAGGAAGGCAAGACGCTCAAGTTGTTCACCTGCATTATACGTCACTTCTGGTCCGCCAAAAATAATTTTTGTATCCTGATTGATTTTCGTAAAATTAGAGAATAATATTGATAATGGCTCAATATTCCAAATATAGGCGGATACAAAAATATGTGAGTAGGATCCTTTAACGACATCTCTGAGAATACTATCCATGTCGTTATTAATGGTATATTCCTTTACCTCAAGGACGATTTCTTCTGATATATGATACGTTTCATAGTATTTCTTAAGCGATTGAATGGCTAAATTAGTATGAATGAATTTAGAATTAAGTGACATAAGTAAAACTTTCATTGTAACTCCTTTTAAGTTGAAAATATATGAAATAGTATAACACGACTTAACGGAACGTGGAATTCTTTAATTCAGTGATGGTTATATAACCATTTTATGATATACTGAAATTGTATAACTATGAGAAGATTTTTATCTTCATTGAGGAGAGTCTTATGAGAATACTTCATTTTGAATTCAGTGATTTTTTTAGACGCGTTGTTCACGATATGTCTGTAAGACTTGGGTACGATTATATTGGTACCAGCAATGGTGAAGATCTATTTAAAATATTGGCAAAACACGATATCGATGTCATCTTTACAGGTATGGAATTAAGTGATATGGATGCAGAACACCTAATATCAAATATTAAAGGTTCGAAATTTGCCGAAGTTCCCATCGTCATTTTGACTTCTAGCGAAATTGCCGATATCCACAAACGACTAAAAGGGATAGAATTTAACGATTTCATCTTGAAAGAAAACCTAAATGTAAATAGTTTAAAGAAATGTGTTACTCGATTTGAAGGAATCAAAAATTGAATGTGCCGTTACATGACAATCTGCTATAAAAATAGAATAAAGTGCAGCGACCATATATATGACAAGGTCGCTGCACTTTTTGATTGGATGAATCTTACATTTGTTCTGGTGCTTCTAAACAAACAAGGTGAAGCGCGTTTTCTAAAACAATTTTTACAGCTTTTACAAGTGAAACTCTTGCAGCTTGAATACTTGCATTCTCTACTAGAATAGCGTTGTCATGATAAAAACGATTAAAGCCTTGTGCAAGCTCAACTGCGTATCGTGCAACAGTATGAGGTTCGTAATTTTTATGTGCCAAAGTAACAATTTCATTGAATTTTGAAAGTGTTCGGATGACATCTTTTGATGCTTCATCGGTCAATACAGCATATACAGGATGTGACTCATTCACATCGACTTTTTTAAGGACACTACAAGCACGTGCATGTGTATATTGTACATATGGTCCTGTTTCTCCCTCGAAAGAGAGTGTTTTCTCAAGTGAAAAAGCATAGTCTTTAGTACGTGACGTATATAATTCTTGGAATATAACTGCGCCGATACCAATTTGTTTTGCAACAAGAGCTTTATCTGGCAAGTTTGGATTCTTTTCATTGATAATCTCAAGTGTCTGCTCAACTGCTTTATCTAAAACATCTTCCAAGAAGACAACATTGCCTTTTCGCGTAGAAAGTGCGCCTTCTTCAAGTGACACCATGCCAAAATCAACATGAATACAATCTTTGTACCAATCGTAGCCCATTAGTTCAACAATCTTGATCCATTGTTGGAAATGAAGCTTTTGAGCACTGCCGACTACATATATATTTTTGTCGAAATTATAAGTGTCTTTTCGGTACTTCGCTGCAGCCAAATCACGCGTTAAATAAAGTGATGAGCCATCTTTTTTTGTTATGAGTGCTGGCGTCAGTCCGTGTGGTTCTAAGTCGACTATCTCAGCACCTTCCGATTTTTGAACGAGTTTTTTTTCTCTTAACATCTGTACGATTTCTGGCATTTTGTCAGAATAAAAACTCTCTCCTGCATATGAATCAAATGTTACTCCAAGCTTTTCATAGACTCTATTGAAAACTTTTAGAGACATATCCTTAAATAAAGTCCACAATTCAATTGCTTCCGCATCGCCATTTTCAAGTTTAGTAAACCAATTTCTAGCTTCATCTTCAAGTGCTGGGTTTTCCTCTGCCGCTTGATGAAATTGAACATATATTTTAAGAAGTTCCGGTATAGGATCTGCTTCTATGACTTCTTTATTGCCCCATAACTTATAAGCGACGATTAATTTGCCGAATTGTGTACCATAATCTCCCAAATGGTTGATTGCTACAGTATCATATCCAAGAAACTTGTAAATTCTATGGAGCGATTCGCCAATCATCGTACTTCTAATATGCCCCATATGGAAGGGTTTTGCTATATTTACTGAAGAATACTCAATTATTGTCTTTTTGCCTTTTCCAAGCTCCGACGACCCATATTTTTCCTTTTTGTCTAGGATTTCTTCGATAATATTTTGTGCGAAATTTTCAGCATTGACTGTGAAATTTAAAAAACCAGCCACAGCTTCTATGTTATCGAATAATGTATCGTCCTGAATTTCAAGAGAAAGTTCTTCTGCAATAACGTTTGGTGCTTTTCTATACGTTTTTGCCAACTTGAAACAAGGAAATGCATAATCGCCCATCTCTGTATTCTTAGGATGTTCGACTAAATTCAATATTTCATCATACGTCATACTCTCAATTTTGTCAGCCAATATTTTTGCAATCTCTACTTTGTAATTGATCATGTTGTCCTCCTCAAAAAAATAAAAATCGCCTCTTATCATATAAGAGACGAAAATTTCCGCGTTACCACTCTTCTTAGAAGGATCCCCCTTCTCACTCGAAATCGATAACGGTGACAGCCGGCCTTGTTAGGCATCTCCTAGATTCTCTTCATCGTCATGTGTTTTCGACCTCTCACCATCGTCGAATCGCTTAAAAGGGACATAACGCCTACTCTTCTAATCAAAGATTTTTACTAATTTGAACATAAGTTTAGCATATTAATAGATATATTTCAACTAATTTTCCATAATTGAAGAAAACGCATAATTCCTCTTTATAAGAATTTTCTTGCATGAAATCCATGAACAACATTTGTTGCCAATTTAAAATTGATCTTGTAACTTATTAGGTAATTATGCATTTTCCATATGTGTTAAGTTTTTATGAATTCATTTTGAAAACGTACCCTCTTCACAAAATTCAATGTATAATACTTATTAAGAAATAAATTGAAATCAAGGAGACATAAATGGCAAATCTCAATTACTACAAACAACGCATCAAACGACTGACTCTAACTGAAATATTGATTGGCATAAATGTCATAATGTTTATCTTGACTCAGATTGTCGATATGGCAACCGGAGATGGGTTGTTGAGGCTAGGTGCAAAAGTCAACGCACTCATAGGTCTTGGAGAATACTGGCGCCTGTTGTCAGCCATGTTTCTACATGCTGATCTGATGCATTTAATATTCAATATGATGGCTTTATACATCTTAGGTAAGGATATTGAACGTTTTTTTGGAAAGAAAAAGTTTTTGGCGATTTACTTTATCTCTGGATTAGTTGGTTCCGCAGCTAGTTATTTACTTGTAGACAATGTCTCTGTTGGTGCATCTGGTGCGATTTTTGGATTAATGGGTGCCAACCTATTTTTGTATAAACTGAACCCACTGGTTTATAAGCGCATATACGGTTCTGATCTACTTATATTGATTGGCATCAACTTAGTATTAGGTCTAATAAGACCCAACATCGACATGGCAGGTCACGTTGGCGGTTTGATTGCAGGTTTCATCACAGCAAGCGCCGTCGGTCTATCCTATGAAAAAGTTATGCAAGCAAAAAAAATCATCTATCAAGTACTTGTTGGCATCTTACTTGTTGGTCTCATAGTCGCAGGCACTCTCAAAGTACAGTCAAAACCAGATTTATTCATATCTGGCGCATACTATTATTACTCTGAAGGACGCACAGAGCGTGCATTAGAAGTTATTGATAAAGGCCTATTAAAATATCCTGACCAGACAGATTTACTCTATATGAAATCAGCCATTAACCAAGATTTGTAAAAATAAAAAGTGCGACATACTGCAACACTTTCGATATTTTAGTCAAAGGTGTGACACAGATGTTGCACTTTTATTTTTTTGAATGGTTATAGATGGAGAAATGATTCTTTACTTTCCTCATTTGAGTATAATTACTGTTGCACCACTACCACCTTCATTGTACGCCGCTTCTTCAAATTTTTTAACATGCGGGTGGTTTCTAAAATGCTCATGGAGACCTTTTCTAAGTGCGCCAGTTCCCTTGCCATGAATTATTCTCACTTGGCTAAGGCTTGAAAGTGCTGCATCATCTAGATACTTTTCGATAATTGTGATCGCTTCCTCTGTATTATTGCCCCTAACATCGATTTCTGAAGAAATCGATGCACTTTTAGCTGAAAACTCTCGCACTTTGTTATAGACCTTTTCATCTTTTTTCTTCTTGCTAATCACGACAAGCTGTTTCAAGTTAACATTCATCTTCATAAGTCCCACTTGAACAGTGAGATCTCCTTTATCGTTTGGCAATGAAACCACAGTCGCCTCTTGGTTGATGCTCAATACGCGCACGGAATCTCCTACCATGAGATGCTCGGGTGCAAATTCATTGATAGCCTCAGATTTAATGACGGAATCGCTTGTTCGATCAATCCCTTCAATGAGACGTCTACGCATCTCTTCCACATCTTTGTTACGCGATTGATCCACAGTCGTTTTGATGCTTCTAAGTTCTTTGATGATTTCATCCGCTTCATCCTTAGCCTGTTTGAGCAATTCTCTGGCTTCATCCTTAGCCTTTCGTGTAAGATCATCACGCTGTTTCAGCCACTTGTCTTCTTTTTCTTTTAACGAATTCTTAAGCTTTTCGATTTCTAGACGCATACGGATGGCTTCATCGCGTTCTTGTTCAACTTGTCTTTGGCTCTTTTCAATGTTCGCGAGAATGTCTTCAAACCTAATATCATCCTTATGGATATATTCCTTAGCGTAATTGATAATTTGTCTATCCAGTCCAAGTTTTTGAGAAATCTCAAAGGCATTCGATTTTCCTGGAATGCCAATTAAAAGTTTATAGGTTGGGCTAAGCGTTTCTACATCGAATTCGACGCAGGCATTTTCAATGCCATCGGTGACAATTGCATACTCTTTGAGTTCAGAATAATGAGTCGTTGCCAACGATCTGATTTGCTTGCTCCTTAATTGATCTAGGATGGCCATAGCAAGTGCTGCCCCTTCTGTTGGGTCAGTCCCCGCACCGAGTTCGTCAAATAATACGAGGGCGTTCGATGTGACTTCACTGAGGATTTTGACAATGTTTGTCATATGTGAAGAAAATGTACTTAAGCTCTGTTCAATGCTCTGTTCATCGCCGATATCTGCGAAGACTTCGTCGAAGATAGAAAGCTGTGTGCCATAATCAGCAGGAACATGAAGCCCTGCCTGCGCCATCAAAGTGAGCAAGCCAACAGTCTTAAGCGTAACCGTTTTACCACCCGTATTTGGACCCGTGATGAGTAAAGAGGTAAAATGCTCACCTAACCATATATTGGATGGCACGACGATATTTTTAGGTAGCATAGGGTGTCTGCCGTTTTTGATTCTGAATTTTCGTTCTTGATTGATTTCAGGCTCAACCGCCTTCATATCAAGGGCCAATTTGCCTTTTGCAAACAGAAAGTCAATCTTTGACATGGCTTCAATGTTATCACCGATACTTCCAGCGACAAGAGCAACCTCACCTGTGAGCATTCTCAGAATTCGCTCGATTTCCTTTTGCTCATCGATGTGCAGTTCGCGTAGCTCATTGTTAAGCTCCACAACGGCAAGAGGTTCAATATAAAACGTGCTTCCTTTTGCTGACTGATCATGGACCAAACCCTTGACTTGATTTTTATGTTCACTTTTGACAGGTATGACAAAACGATCTTGCCTAATCGTGATGAGTGAATCCTGAAGGTATTTTTGATAAACAGGTGACGTAATCATAGATTCCAGCTTGTTTCTAATCGCCGTATTTTTACTCTCTATGCTACGCCTTATTTTTCTGAGCTCAGATGAAGCATTATCCGAAATCAAGGACTCACTAATGATGCAAAGTTCGATGTGCTTCTCAAGTTCTATATGATTGTGGATGCGATCGGCAAGACCAAACATGACTGGATAAGTGTCTCTACCTGCCCCATTTGATGAAATGTATTTTTTTATCGTTCTTGATGTCCTTAAACTATCGCCAATTTCGAGTAGTTGTTTTGGTGTCAAACAGCCACCAATCGTTGAGAGTTTAAGCGCTGACGAAAGTTCGAAAAAAGGTCCTATTGGCGGCGTGCCAATTTGAATCAACATGCCTGTCGCTTCAGTCGTTTCCTTTTGCCAAGTGATCACCTCTTCATAAGTCGAAGAAGGCTTTAGCTCCAGACAAAGAGATTTCCCTAGCGATGAAGATGCTTTATTTTCCAACATTTCCATAACTTTATTGTATTCTAGTACGCGTAGTGCTTTTTCATTCATGAGTGCTACCTCCTATTTCTATTCAATACCGCGATTGAAGTTTCCTCTGGAATGACTTTCCGAATCAAAGGTCAGAATTTGAGTATTTCCGAACAGTTTGTTCATGATTTCTTTTGATTCAAGATTAAAAGCATCCATAGAAATTCTGAATGTATCATAACCATTTTTGATGAGCATTGGAACCTGATCCAGTAAAGAAATCGGTAAATTTGACATAACTTCCGTACGACAATGACTCGAGTCGCATGCAAGAGGATACTCAGCCCCCCTTTCATCGATTAGACTAAATGTGTTTTTTGCACATAAGCCGCATTTGTCATGTCCTACAAAAGCACCACCTACAGGACAGTATTCTGAAATCATCAGTGGCAAATGGCCATAGACAAATACGCCATTGTTATTTGATGCGAGATTGATTTTCTTAAGTTCATCTTTGGAAAGTTCTGTAGACCATACAGTTAAATTAAACCCGAGTGCTTTTAAAGCCTCACCACTAAGCGAATTGAATGCATTCATCGAATAGTCGGCAATCAAGCTAAGTGGGAGCCCCTTCACAAATTCAAGTTGGCCAATGTGTGATAAACAGATTCTTGCGTCACTAGTAGCGTAAGCTTTTAGGAAAGACTCAATCTTATGCGTATCATCACGCCGTATGATTCGTGGAAGAACTGGTACAACACCTTCACGTTTAAACGCTTCAAGATTTACGGCATAGCCGTCAAGATCAGATAAATAAAAATCAATTTGATTGGATATATTTTGTTCCTTGTTTTGAATTTTATGTCTTTCAGAAATCGCCTCTAGCAAATGATCTGCGTGGTCAAATACCATCATCCATGTAGGTTTTAGCAACGATTGCTTTTCTAATGATTGTTTTGCTAATGTCGGTTCTATTTGAGGCTTAATACGTGACTTATATCGCACTTTTAGATCTTCTAGGATTGCTTCTAAGCATTTTCTTCGAAGCATATTGAGGGCACTGATTGGCACAGAAAGATTCTCTTCTAACAAAATCTCTATTTTGCCAACATTAAAAGGTGTACCACCCAATTTTGAAAGTTGCTCAACGAGTCTCACATCATCAAGTGGCCTATTTAGAGCGACTTCAGCAAGGTTTTCAGATTCAAAGGCATAAACGCTATCTGAGCTATCTATATGCGCTTCGAGTCTCACTTTTTCACCAAGCTTGACGGTGCATTTGAAGTGGACTGTGTGGATTGCTCGCTGCACCTGACTTTTTTTTATCATTTCATCGATGTATTCGCGATCGTACGTTTTATAAAATAGTGCCCCTATTGGTGCATTATACTTGAAAGGAACAGTTACCGTTTCGCCTTTATAGGCACTAGAAACTCTTATACCATCTCGCATGATGACATCTGTTCGCGTACCAACAGTCTCACCGTCCAATCTAAACTGAATCTCATCGCCTTTGTTGAGTACGTCAATAAGTTTCAATGTCAACTGTCCTTCTGTGAGCATGTTCGATATGCCTACCGGCATGCCATATGACCCTGGGAGTTCATAATTCATAATCTGTGCATATTGATCATCAAACATAAAACCAGTGGTAAACTGTCTGTTAAATGTCTTAGAAAAATTGACAACTTGATCCTTTGAAAAACCTAAATCTAAGCCTTTTCGATAGCCATCAACGATAGAGAACACATAATCTGCGCCCTTCATTCTACCTTCTATTTTTAAAGAAATGTTTTTTAATTGACGGAGTTTATCCATTTGTTCATAGGTCATCAAGTCCTTAGGACTCATGAGATAGGCTTTGGGAGACGTTTGTCCCGTCGTATTGTTAACCACTGTATATTGCTTGCGGCAAGGCTGCGCGCAGGCGCCTCTATTGCCACTTCTACCGCCAATAAAGCTACTCATTTGACATTGTCCAGAATACGAGATACAGAGTGCGCCATGAACAAAAAATTCGAGTTCGATGTCTACTGCTTCAGATATTGATTTTATCTCCTCAAAGGACAACTCTCTAGAAAGAACCACACGACTGAAACCTAGATTTTGCGCCGTTTTAACACCAGCAAGATCATGAAAAGTCATCTGAGTACTTGCATGACAGTGCAAATCTGGAAAACGTGTTATAACGTGGTGCATAAGACCAATGTCCTGCAAAATAACGGCATCGACATCGTTATGATAAAGAAAATCTATGAATGACATGACGTCGTCTAGTTCCTCGTCCTTAATCAGTGTATTAACGGTGACATAAACAGATACATTTCTCTCATGGCAATACCTAATCGCTTCAGTAATCTCATCGTTTGAAAAGTTCAGGGCAGACCGTCTCGCACCAAACGATTTGCCGCCTAGGTAAACGGCATTTGCACCGCCATTGATAGCGGCGATCAGTGTCTCCTTTGATCCCGCAGGTGCCAGGAGTTCTATATGATTCATGATTCACCTCATTTTTACAATAAAAAAGCGCCTTCGTCCAAGGCGCTTAAGGGTTACTACGTGGTTTCCTCATCGAAATCAATCATACTCGACTGGACTTCTTTGTGGGAAAACTCTTTTTCAAGCTCAAGAACTTCGTCTCTTGATTTTCTTAAAGTTTCTTCCTTTGAACGCAATTCGTTATCTAATTTATCCATGCGTTTGCGCAATTGTGCAACGCCAGTTTCGTAAATATTGGAAGAATCAATTAAGCGCGAAAATTCTTGAATCATCTTTTCATAGGCGGAGCTACGACGTTCATACTCGCTTACAACGGCATCGAGTTCGTCTCGTGCACTTTTAAGCTCATACTGAGGCGAGTTGATGCGTTTTTCAAGTTCATCCTTTTCGTTAATCACTTTGTGTAATTCGTCAGCGACATTTAATGCTGTTAAAACGCCAATCATTGACATGCTCAGCTTCTTGTTGCTGTTGAACGTCTCTCTCATCTTGTCGTCGACATAATTTGCTACGCGTTGCATATGCTCGCGAGAGTCTTCGCTGACCAATGTATAGTCTCTATCCATTATTTTAACGGTAACTTTATTTTTATCACTCATCCGCTCACCCCTATCGCTACATTGATTTCTATTCTATTATACTAAATAATTAAAGAATTTGCATGATTACTTTAGGTAATTGCATATTTCCATACTTATGAAAATTTCAGCTTTACTAAATAAGTTTGCGCTTAATTCTCGATTTTTTTTATCCCATCTTCAAGAATTTGAATTTTACCTTCCTTAAGGAGGCGGCCTACCGCTCTTTTGAAAGCACGTTTACTTAGATTCAATTTTCTTTTGATATCTTCGGGTTCACTCTCATCGTTCAAATAGAGCATCCCACCAGCATCATCGAGGACTTTCATCAGCAAATCCACATCGTCGTTGATCTGTACAGCAGATTTTTCTCTAATGCTTAAGTTTACTTTACCATCTTCTCTTACGCGTGTGATTCTCGCTTCGAGTTTTGCACCTTCTTTAATCTCTTTATAGAGTTCATGCTTTGGAATCAAGCCATGATACGTATCTTCTATGGCAAAGAATGCACCCATCTCTGGTTTTAGTTCATAGATCGTTCCTTTAACATGTTCGCCAACTTTAAAATGCGTGCCATCTTTAAGGTGATTAAAGATCTTCATCGTTGCACATAATTGGTCATTTTGGTCAATGTAAACTTGAACAAGCACTTTTCTACCCTTTTGAGGTGTGCCCTTTGTCTCGTTGTATGGCATATAGAGGTCTTTATCTAACCCCATATTTAAAAAGAAGCCACTTTTAATATCACTGACCACTTCCAAAAAACCAATTTGACCTAAAGTCAAAAGTGGTGTTTGTAGTGTTGCAGTCAGTCTCTGTTCTGAGTCTTTATAGATGAATACTGATAATTCAGCGTCGATTTCTAAACCTTTAGGAACAAATTTATTTGGTAGTAATACCTCGAATTCACCGTTTTTTTCGTCGCTCAAATACGCGCCGAATTCCGATAATCGATTAACGTATGCCTTTTGAATCTTACCGAGTGCTAGCATGGTTTCTCAACCCCTTTATTTGTTATAGTCTGATATTCATTATATCATTTTTTAAGATGATGTACGAGGAAAATACATAAAGCCTTATGTATGTATTGTGCAAATCAGTCCTTTAATTTTAGGCATAAAAAAAGCCTCGGTTTAACCGAGGCTCTGTCTAACTATCTGATTGGTGTTACGTTTTCTGCTTGTGGGCCTTTAGGTCCTTGAGCGATAGTGAAGCTTACTGCTTCGCCTTCTTCTAAAGATTTGAAGCCTTCTTTGTTGATTTGTGAAAAGTGTACGAATACATCTTTGCCGTCTTCAGCAGTGATAAAGCCAAATCCTTTTTCTGAGTTAAACCATTTTACTGTTCCATTAATCATTTTTGTTCCTCCAAAATTTTTTAATTCCTAGAAAACCTAAACTGAAAGCATTAATAAAATTTTGGAAGCTCAGATTTCAATAAGAAAACATTTGTTCCAACTTATTAATTTTTTTTGTTACAGGTGAATCTAAGGTACTTTTTAATAATACAACGTTTTGCCTATCTTTGCAAGCCTTTTAGCAATAATTTTTTAACGAAATTATATAATTTAAACTATTGGCAATATTCTGAATATTCTCTAAACGTTATACATCGCATCAATTTGCTGCTGTACATCATCCGAATCGAGGAACTCATCAAACTCCATCGGCTTGTCAAACAATCCGGTTGGCGTGATCTCAATGACACGGTTTGCGATCGACTCAATAAATTTATGGTCGTGTGATGTAAAGAGCATTGTGCCTTTGAATGCGATAAGACCATTGTTCACAGCTTCAATTGATTCGAGGTCAAGGTGATTGGTCGGTTCATCGAGAATGAGTACGTTAGCTTTCGATAACATCAATCTAGAGAACATACATCTAACTTTCTCACCACCGGACAACACATTAGCTTTTTTAAGAGGTTCATCGCCAGAAAAAAGCATTTTCCCAAGGAAACCACGGATAAATGTCTCCGTTTTTTCTTCTGAAAACTGACGGAGCCAGTCTACAAGATTCATGTCCACGCCATCAAAAAATTCTGAATTGTCTTTTGGCAGAAACGCTTGCGATGTTGTAACACCCCATTTGAAAGAGCCTGAATCAGCTGTTTCTTCACCAACAAGAATTTTAAACAACATCGTTCTCGCCAAATCGTCACGACTCATAAAGACAATTTTATCGCCTTTGTTTACCGTAAAGCTAACATTGTCGAGTACTTTGACGCCATCGACAATTTTAGTGATATTTTCAACGACTAATATGTCTTTACCCGCTTCTCTTTCTGGTGTAAAGCCCACGAATGGATAGCGTCTTGAAGAAGGTTCGATATCTTCGATATTGATTTTCTCAAGCGTTTTCTTACGAGAAGTCGCTTGTTTCGCCTTAGAAGCATTCGAACTAAATCGCGCGATAAAATCCTGAAGTTCTTTTACTTTTTCTTCTTTCTTCTTATTCTGATCTTTTAAAAGACGAGACATTAACTGGCTCGATTCATACCAGAAATCGTAGTTACCAACAAACATTTTAGCCTTGCCAAAGTCGATATCCACCATGTGCGTACACACGTTGTTAAGGAAGTGACGGTCGTGGGATACGACGATGATCGTCTTCGAATAATTTATTAAGAATTCCTCTAACCATTTGATAGCTTTAAAGTCCAAGTGGTTGGTCGGTTCGTCCATTAGTAAGATGTCTGGCGTGCCAAATAGAGATTGTGCCAATAAGATTTTCACCTTGGCATCCGCGTGTACATCTACCATTTTTCTCTGGAAATTTGAAGGGTGAACGCCTAAACCATTTAATAATTTTTCGACGTTAGATTCTGCATCCCAACCATCGAGTTCTGCAAATTCACCTTCTAGAATGGCAGCACGCATGCCGTCATCTTCTGAAAATTCTTCTTTTGAATAGAGCTCATCTTTTTCCTTCATAATCTCATAAAGGCGTTTGTGCCCCATAATCACCGTATCCATTACTGAATACGCGTCAAATTCATAGTGGTTCTGCTTCAAGACTGCAAGACGTTCACCTGGTGTGATAAAAACATCACCGGATGTCGGTTCGATATCGCCAGATAATATTCTTAATAGTGTAGATTTTCCAGCACCGTTTGCGCCAATTACACCATAGCAGTTACCTGGTGTAAATTTCATATTGACTTCTTCAAAGAGCTTGCGATCACTAAATCTTAAGCCCAAATTTGTAATTTGTATCACTTTATAGCCACCTTTCAAAACTTAATCCGTTCAAGTGCACTTTGTGCACATTAATAAACACTCAACTATAAATTATATCATCTTTTGTGTAAAGTACAATCCCTTTACACAAATTTAATATACAATCCGCTTTCCACGCCAGCGTCCTTTTCTTAGCCTGTTTATCATTAACAGGCCTCTAAGTATTTCGTCCGCCGCCATTGCTAGCCAAATACCGACTAAACCTAGGCCAAAGTGTACACCAAGAAGATAAGCACCAAGAGTACTGACGAGCCACATTGAAAAAATACCGACGCCAACAGGATAATTGACGTCTCCTGAAGCTTTTAGAGCAGAAATAACGACTAAATTTGCTACCCGTCCCACTTCAACTAAAATATCTACCATTAATATCGCTGCACCTAGTTTAATAATCTCAGAATTATCAGTAAAAATACTGATTAATTGGAATCTCAACGTCATAAAAATAGCTGAAACACTTATTGTAATTGCTAATGCCTGTTTAAACGACTTCATCGTCATGTGATACGCATCATCTTCACGGCCTGCACCGACGAGATGTCCAACCAATATTTGATTGGCTTGTGCAATTGCCATGGATCCTAAAAAAGTGAACCAAACGATAATTTGAACATAAATACGCGTCGTTACAGTTTCAGTACCCATCGCGTTGATAAACGAAAAAATGACCATCTGAGAAAACTGATAGGATATTGGCTCGCCAGCTGATGGTAAACCTAATTGTAGGAATTTTTTAAAGACATTCTTAGGAAATGGGTTAAGGTGCTTCAATTGAATTGAAATTTTAACGTCTTTAAACAATACGTACAACATGATCACAACTGCGACAAATCGGCTTACAACTGTTGATATTGCAACGCCTTTGACACCTAAAACCGGCAGACCAAAAGGGCCAAATAGAAATACATAATTGCCGACAATGTTCACGACATTCATGACAATGGCCAAATACATAGATAGCTTGGTAATCCCATGACTTTTCAAAATGACTGATGAAAATGAAAATAAAGCAGGAACAAATAAAAAAAGCAGCGTCGTATTTAGATAGGCTTTTGCATCTACATAGAGTTCAAGCGGCATATTAATAGCATCAAAAAAGGCGCGTTGAAACAGGAACAAACCAATGCCAATCAAGCCAGATAAGATGAGGTTTAATATGAAACCGAGTGTGTATATTTGATTTAATTCTTGCCTTTTTGATGCACCTAGATACTGTGCCACCATGATACCTGTCGCTGCTGCCGTTATATTGAACAAGATAAGCAATGTGTTCAATATTTGATTGGCATTTCCCACAGCGGCTACTGCCAAATCCGAATAGTTGCTGAGCATAATTGTATCGACATTGCCCATAATCATAAACAATAATAGTTCAATAAAGATTGGTATCGCCATTTTTAGAGGGTTTGAATTTGTTAATATTTTTGCCATTATGTCACCTTTTATATTTGCCTAGAGGCATTTCTCATCTACACGTTATTTATCTCTATCATACTGTATATAATAACATCAGAACACAATATGTTCCTGTGAATATTTGCATAAAAAATGTCTTTTAATCGAATGATTTGATCCAAGTTTCGAAAATAGACCCATTTGGCCGAATATGCGCCAATGGGTCTATCCTCATTTTCATCTCAACTGAGCACCTATTTCACTCTCTAACACTTTGAGAACCTTGTTGAATATCTTATTGACTTCTTCGTCAATCAACGTTCTATCTTCAGCACGGAATATAAGTTCATAGGCTACAGATTTGTATCCTTCTGTTATTTGCTTGCCTTTGTACATGTCAAACATCTTTATTGATTCAAGCAAATCGCCGCCTGTTTTTTTAACAATAGTCTCAATCTGCATTGATGTTATTTCGTCTTTTACGAGAATAGCCATATCTCTTTCAACCGCTGGATATTTTGGAATTGCGCTATATTTCTTATCTTCGCGTGCAATTTGAATCAAAATATTATAGTGAAGATCAGCAACATAGACACGTTCATTTAAATCAAAATTCTCAAGAACATTTGGATGAATTTCACCTAACGTCCCAAGTACATGACCGTTCCAAAGGATATTTGCACAACGTCCACTATGAAACGTAGGATGATTACTTTCTTTTTCAAAATAGTAATCTTCAATACCAAGTGTATTGAGAGTGTTTTCTACGACGCCCTTAAGCGAATAAAAATCTTCGTGTTCTCCAATAAGACCGATTGCTAAATTTTCTTTTTCAATTGGAAGTTGCTTGACTGGAAGTTCTTTAGGAATGAAAATACTCCCTATTTCAAATACCCTTGCCTGCTTATTTTTCCTATTACTATTTCTTGCAAGTACATCGAGCAAATTAGGGATCAAGGTTGATCGCATCACACTAAATTCTTCACCAAGTGGGTTTATTAAAGCGACTTGATTTCTTAAAAGACTCTCTTCAGGTAAATTAATTTTATCAAGGTCTTTTTTTGAAACAAATGAGTAAGACAAAATTTCGTCAACGCCATTTGCTAGAAGCTCAAATTTAACACGGTCTTTAATTAATTGGGCGTTCGTTTTTGCACCCCATACATCCAACTTTGGAAGTGTCATGTTAATTTTATCATAGCCGTATATTCTAGCAACTTCCTCAACGAGATCGATCTCTTTTTTTAGGTCAAGTCTGAAGTGTGGGATAACCGCTGTTAAACCATTCTCTTCAACGGTCTCGATTTCTAACTTTTTAAGTGCGTTGGCGATTTGCTCCTTGTTTAGTTTAGTACCAATAACACGATTAATCCCCTCTACTGAATAGGGAATTTCCACTGTTTTGGAACCATTTGGGAAAATATCTATAACGCCAGGGACCACTTCACCAGCACCAAGTTTTGTCACCAAATAGCAGACGCGATTTGCAACTTCGAGAGGCAGTACATAGCTGACGCCTTTTTCAAACTTAGAAGATGCTTCCGTTCTCAATACCAAATCTTTCGATGTTTTTCTGATACTTGATTTATCAAAACTCGCAACTTCTATTAAAACCGTATTGGTTGAGTCTTTTATCTCAGTGTTAGCGCCACCCATGACACCTGCAATACCCACTGTTCTAGTATCATCTGCTATAACAAGTACGTCCGAATTCAAGGTTCTTTCCTTGCCATCTAATGTTTCAAATACTTCACCATCTCCAGCGCGTTTAACCTTGATCTTTCCATTATGAAGCGCATTTAAATCGAAAGCGTGAATCGGTTGTCCGTATTCGATCATCACATAATTTGTAATATCTACGATATTGTTGATAGGTCTCATGCCAGCTTGCATAAGGCGTAACTGCATCCACAAAGGCGAAGATTCAATTTTAATATTTTTTATAACTTTTGCAACGTATCTCGGACATAATTCAGTATCCAAAATCTCTACACTCGCAAAGGCATCAATTTCTGAGTGACCAGTCTCTTCATATAGTTTAGGCAATTTAGTTTCGAGATCAAAACTTGCTGAAACCTCACGCGCCATGCCGACGATACTCAAACAATCAGGTCTGTTAGGTGTAATTTCAAATTCTACAACTGACTCGTTTAAATTTAAAGCTTCTAAAATGCTCATTCCCAACGGGTAACTATCATCCAATATCAATATGCCATCATTGAATTCTTTTGGAATACTCGCACTATCAAATCCCATCTCTTCAAGTGAACAAAGCATGCCATTTGATGCTTCACCCCTCAACTTACCACGTTTTATTTTGATGTCATTTGCGATGACCGCACCATGAAGTGCTACAGGGATATAAGCACCAACAAATACATTTGTGGCACCCGTGACGATTTGAATGACTTCTTCGCCGACATCGACTTGACAGATGATTAGCTTTTCTGCATTCGGATGTGCTGTTATCTCATTGATTTTTCCTACTACTATATTTTCTATACCTTCGCAAATTTTGTCACTACCTTCGTTATTTGAACCTGTCAAGACAAGTTTATCTATTAATTTACGTTCGTCAATTCCAGTGAAATCGACATAGTCTCTTAACCATTGAATAGGTACTCTCATGATATGCCTCCATTTAATATATTTTACTAAAACTGTTTAATGAAACGAATGTCATTTTCAAACAAGACGCGAATATCGTCAATTTCATATTTTAGCATGGTTACTCGATCTAACCCCATACCAAAGGCAAATCCATTATATTCAGTCGAATCGATGCCACATTCCTCTAATACATTTGGATGAACCATACCACAGCCTAATATTTCAATCCAACCACTACCCTTACAGAATCTACATCCTTCACCACCACATTTAAAACACGATACGTCAACTTCGCCACTTGGTTCTGTAAAAGGGAAATAATGTGGTCTAAATTTCGTTTTTGTTTGACTTCCAAACAATCTTTTAGCAAACATATCCAATGTGCCCTTTAAGTCAGCCATCGTAATATTCTTATCGATTACTAGTCCTTCAATCTGATGAAACATTGGGGAGTGTGTTGCATCAATTTCATCATTTCTAAAGCATCGGCCCGGTGCGATGATTTTTATTGGCGGCTTTTGATTCTTCATTGTACGGACTTGTATTGGAGACGTCTGAGTTCTTAATATTAAGTCTTCAGTAATATAGAACGTGTCGGACAAACTTCTAGAAGGGTGATCGATTGGTGCATTTAATGCATCGAAATTATTGTAGACTGTTTCAACTTCTGGTCCTTCTGCGATTTTAAATCCCATGCCTAAGAAGATGTCCATTACCTCATCTAGTGCAACATTTATTGGATGTTTGTGCCCTCTTACCACGCGCTTAGAAGGCATCGTGACATCTATTGATTCCCTTTCAAGCTGCATTTCTATTTCAGATGATTTTTTGTCTTCTTTAACGGCATCTAACATTATCTCGATTTTTTCTCTAATATCATTGGCAATTTTACCAACTAGTGGCCGTTCTTCTTGGCTGAGGTCCTTCATATTTTTAAGTACCAATGTGACTTCGCCTTTTTTTCCTAAATATTTAATTCTAAGCTCTTCAAGATCTTTTAAACCCTTTACACTTGAGATCTCAGCTTTTGCTTGATCTAATAGCGCATGCAATTTTTCTTTCATATTCTCCTCCATCAACACTATTTTAAGCATAAAAAAACCCCGTCCTCAAAAGGGACGAAGCTATCTCCGCGGTACCACCCAAATTAATTGCTTCGCAATTCACTCGACTCCTTAACGCGGCAAACGGCATTCTCTACTAGTTTCAAGAATGCATCTCCAGAGTGAACTTCAGTGACGACGATATAGAAAACTTTCAGCAAGCGTCTTCTTCTCTAAATATCGCAAATCTACCTACTCTCTCTTTCATAGATGTTCAATAATAAAGCTATCATACCACACTTTTATTTCACGAACAAGTTATTAATCGGTTATTCTTCTATCCAACGACTGTAGTTTATACATCATAATGCCAGCAGCAATTGACGCATTTAGTGATTCTGCCTGACCGTAAATTGGAATTTTAACACGTGAATCTGATGATTGAATAAATATATCAGAAACGCCATTTGCTTCATTTCCAATAACCAAACAATTTTTATCCCCATAGCTAGTTGGATCATTATAATCCTTAGCATCATTAAGTGCCGTTACGACGACATGATAGCCATATGTTTTAAGCGTTTGAATCGTTTCGATTGAATCGTCCACCTCTATCAAATCTATATATAGAATAGATCCAGCTGTGCTTCTTACTACTTTTGGATTGTATGGATCAACGGTACCTTTAACAAGTAGAACGGTGTTGATGCCAGCAGCATCCGCCGTTCTTATAATCGTTCCAAGGTTACCTGGATCTTGGATTCTATCGAGTAAGACTATAGTTTGAGGACAATCTGCACTTTGAGAATCTTGAATCTTTTTTAAAATTTGATCTAACGATTCTTTCTTTGGTAATGACAATACACCAATAATACCTTGGGATTGTTCTGTTTGACTCAACTCTTTGAAAAGTGACCCCACTAAGATATAAACATGTGCTGAATGCGAATAAAACAGTTTTTCCTCATGGTTTATTGTGTGGTTCCAAGTCTCTTCATCAAAGAGAATGGCTTCAAACACTACGTTGTTTTTAAGAGCTGTATCGATATACCGCTGGCCTTCCATTAAAAAAAGAGATTCTTTTTCACGAAATTTTTTCATCGTCAACGACTTATACTTCTTAAATGTTTTGTTTTGAGATGATGTAATTTCAAATATAGTTTCAGTCAATTGATCCTCCAATATGTTTCAAAATGGATTACTTTTGAAACTTCTTCAAATCCTTGTTATTTCCAATAACAATTAGTATATCATCACTTAGCAACAGTCTATCAGGTTCGACATTAATATCAACTTCATCATCATGTCTGATTGCGATTACAGATATTTGATGGGTCCTTCTCATGTTGATATCTACTAAGCTTTTCCCCACCCATTCGTCATTTGTCCGAATTTCAAGAATACTATACTCTGGTGCAAGATCAATCAGATCTAAAACATTACTTGATACCAAGCTCTTTGCAACTTTAACCCCCATTTCCTTTTCAGGAAATACAACACGATTTGCACCAATCTTATATAGAACTTTAGCATGTGCGGGGTTTTGAGCTTTTGCAACGATATGCTTGACGCCAAGTTCTTTAACCAATAGCGTCACTAAAATCGACGCTTGGATATCAGATCCTATAGTTACGATGGCGACATCAAAATTTCTTATTCCCAAAGCTTTTATTGTGTTTTCATCCGTGGCATCTGCCTGAACTGCATATGTCACTTTATCTGCTAAACTTTGAATAATTTCTTCGTTTTCATCTACGACCATAACATCACATCCAAGTTCAGCTAGTTTGATTGCAACACTTTGACCAAACCTTCCACAACCAATAACAACAAATTGCTTTACCATTATTTACCTCCGAGCAGTCACTCATTATTTAATAGTTTAAAAATTCATCACAAAATTTTAGTGATTGTTACAAATCATACCATGATCTTTCCCTCTGGGTAACGTATTAAATCACGACTGGAATTAGTTGCTCTATTGCTTAATGCAAAGACTATAGTCAACGGTCCAATTCTACCAAAAAACATCATAATCGCTATGATTACTTTTCCCATAATACTAAGTGATGGTGTTATTCCCAATGACAAACCAACTGTGCCAAAAGCACTTAGTGACTCAAAGATGATTGCTTCCAAAGTCCGATTGGGTTCAAAAACAGTCAACAACATACTCATCGTTACAATCCAGATCGTTGAAATAAACACTATACCCAATGAACGTGTAACAGCTTCTTTAGAGATACGTCTATGTCCAAAATTAATTTCCTCAGAACCTTTGAATAGCGCCACGATTGAAAGCAACATAATCGCAAAGGTAGTCGTTTTCAAACCACCAGCTGTTGACCCTGGTGATCCTCCAATAAACATAAGAATCATCGTGATGAAACGCGTTGGCATAGCAAGCGCATTTAGATCAAGCGTATTAAAGCCTGCTGTTCTCGGTGTAATTGAATGAAATAGTGCTGCAATCAATTTTTCTCCAAACGAAAAATTACCAATCGTATTTGGATTGTTAAATTCAAGAGTCAATATGAGAAAAAATCCTCCTAAAATTAAAGAGACCGTCGTAATTAGAACTATTTTTGTGTGTAATGATAACTTTTGATACGTTTTAAAAGTTGATATTTCTGCAAGAACAATGAAGCCCAAGCCACCTATAACGATTAAGGTTATGAGGGTCAAGTTTACTATCGGATCAGTAGCAAACGGCACCATTCCCTGGTAGTTTCCCATCAAGTCAAATCCTGCATTACAAAACGCAGAGATTGAGTGAAATATCGAATAGTAAATGCCGTTTTTCCATCCAAACAAGGGGATAAATCGTGTCGATAATAGCAATGCACCAATTGTTTCTATCCCTATTGTCGCTATAAAAACATATTTAGTCAGACGAATGACACCAGCAATTGAAAACTGACCTAGCGCTTCTTGCATGACCAACCTATTTTTTAATCCAATTTTCTTTCCAAGATATATTGCAAGCGTCGTTGTCATGGTCATAAAACCAAGACCGCCAATTTGAATAAGTATTAAAATAACTGTTTTACCAAAAACAGACCAATACGTGCCAGTATCAACTACGACTAGACCCGTAACGCATACTGCAGAAGTTGCCGTAAATATGGCATTGATAAATGGCGTGATCACTCTAGCTTGCGAGCTGATTGGCAACATCAAGATTAATGCGCCGATTAAAATGACACCAGCAAAACTCAAAACCATAACTTGAGCGGGTTTTAGCGCTTTTTTTCTGAATTGCCTTGATTCCATCGATGCCTCCGGAAAAATTTTAATGATTTATTACATGTATATGCTCATAAATCACAACTTTCATTATACCAAACTCATTTAAAAAAAGCAAAACGAATCGGTATGGCGTCTTGCATACCATACCGATTTTTAATACTATTATTTACTTTGCATTTGAGCTTGAAGAGCAGTCAAGGCAACTGTACCGACGATATCATCCGCATAGCAGCCTCTTGAAAGGTCATTAACTGGCATTGCAAGGCCTTGACAGATTGGACCATAGGCATTTGCGTTTGCCAATCTCTGTACAAGTTTGTATCCGATATTTCCAGCATCTAAATCTGGGAATATGATAACATTCGCTTCACCGGCAACCGTTGACTCTGGTGCTTTTTTCTTGCCAATAGAAGCAACGATCGCTGCATCGAATTGAAGTTCACCATCAAGGGCAAGCGTTGGTGCAAGTTCTTTTGCAATTTTTGTCGCCTCTACCACTTTGTCAACATCTGGATGTGAAGCGGATCCCATGGACGAGAATGACAACATCGCTACTTTTGGCTGTGCGTGAACAATCGATTCAAATGTCTTAGCTGAACTAATTGCTATATGTGCAAGTTCTTCAGCTGTCGGATTTGGATTTAATGCACAGTCACCAAAAATAAAGAGACCATTTTCTCCAAATTCGCAATTAGGTACTTCCATTAAAAACACAGCAGAAACGAGTTTCGTACCTGGTGCTGTTTTCAATATTTGAAGTGCTGGCCTAAGTACATTTGCTGTAGAATTCGCAGCACCTGCAACCATACCACCAGCAAACCCCATCTTAACTAGCATAACACCGAAAAATAGCTCACTTTCAATCAACGTCTTTTTAGCTTCTTCAACGGTCATGCCTTTACTTTTTCTTATATTCGCGAGCTGCGCTGCAAAAGCATCCATTTGATCAAAGTTCTTTGGATCGATAAAGATCGCTTCATCGATTTTCCACTCACCTGCAGTCGCTAAAATTTCGCTTCTATCACCGACTAAGATGATCTTTGCGATGCCCATTTCTAAAATCTTATGTGTCGCTTCGATTGTTCTTGGATCAAACGCTTCTGGTAACACGATTGTTTGGACGTCTTTTCGAGCGATCTCAATTACTTTGTCTAAAAATGCCATAACATACACTCCTTAAATGAATTATTTACACGTTCATTATATGCTAATTGTCGTATGTATACAAGATACATTCGCCTGATTAAACAAAGAAAATGCCTATTTCCATAAATAAAAACCAATCCTCATCAGAAAATAAATTTCTGAAAAATGATTGGTTTACTATTAAGGAAAAGACTATAATTGACCTTTTGCAAGCGTCACTAATTTAGCGAAATCTTCTGGGTGGTTAATCGCCATTTCAGAAAGTACTTTTCTGTTGATGTCGATGTTTGCTTTCTTTAGACCATTCATGAATTTTGAATAGCTTAAGCCATTAATTCTTGAACCAGCGTTGATACGCGCGATCCATAATTTTCTGAAATCTCTTTTTCTGAGTTTTCTACCAACATATGATGATCTTAAAGATCTCATTACTGCAGGGTTCGCAGCTTTAAATACTAAGCTTTTTTGGCCGTAGAAGCCTTTAGCTAATTTTAGAATTTTTTTATGTTTTTTCTTAGCGTTTACAGCGCCTTTAATTCTTGCCATGTTTCAAAACCTCCTTCTATTTGACTATTCTTATAAATAAGGTAACATTGTTCTTACACGTTTCATATCCGACTCACTGACGACAGTCGATTTTCTTAAGTTTCTTTTTCTCTTAGAAGATTTTTTGGTTAAGATATGGCTTGTAAATGCCTTGCTTCTTTTAAGTTTTCCGCCACCAGTTTTTTTAACTCTTTTAGCAGCACCACTATGTGTTTTCATTTTTGGCATAGTTGATTTCCTCCTTCCAGATTGTTCGCTTTATTTATTAGGTGCATAGATTGCAACTAAGCTTCTTCCTTCAAGTTTTGCTGGTGTTTCTATCACTCCAGCGCCCTCAATTTCTGCGGTAAATCTCTTGATTACTTCAAACCCTTGTTGCGTGTAACCCATTTCACGGCCCTTAAATCTTAAAGAAACCTTTACTTTGTCGCCACCTTCCAAGAATTTGATCGCATTTTTCGACTTTGTTTCAAGATCGTTCTTCTCGATATTCAGACCCAAACGGATTTCTTTAAGGGTAGCGCTTTTTTGTTTCTTTTTCGCTTCCTTATCTTTTTTCTGTTGTTCATATCTGAATTTACCAAAGTCCATAATTTTGCAAACTGGTGGTTTTGCACCTGGTGCAATTTTCACTAAGTCAAGTTTTTGCTCTTGCGCTAATGCAAGTGCTTCTTTTCCAGACATAACGCCTAATTGCTCATTCTCAGCACCAATAAGTCTCACTTCAAGGTCGCGAATTTCTTCATTGATTTCAGCTATTTTAATAAGATACACCCCCTAGGTTCTATAAAAATAAAAAGACGGCAGATAAGAATATCCGCCGTCAGTAATTCAACAATTTAAAAACTGTCTAATACGATGAACCATAAGAACACGAAGTTATATGGTGAGAAGCGGACTTCTACTTGTTAACCTCAATAACTATAACATGTTCAAATTATGATGTCAACTGCTATTGTTAAACTAATTTTCTTTTTTCTCAAATTTCGAGCTAAGTGCACGTTCGTTAATTTCTGAGAGCAGTGTCTCTGCAAATGCATCTAGTTCAATACTACCAAGCTCTCCAATATCTCTAGAACGAACAGATACTTGTCCAAGTTCAGATTCCTTATCGCCGATAATTAGCATGTAAGGGCCTTTTTCTAGTTGTGCTTCACGAATTTTAAATCCGATTTTTTCTGCACGATCGTCCATTTCAACTCGGATGCCACGCGCTCTTAGCTTCTTAGATACTTCTAAAGCGTATGGAATGTGTCGATCTGCAATAGTAAGCAATTTAACCTGAACCGGTGCGAGCCATGCAGGGAACTTGCCAGCAAATTCTTCGATCAATATGCCCATGAATCTCTCGATACTACCGAATGCAACTCGATGAATGACAATTGGTTGATGTTTTTCGCCATCTTTTCCAATATAAGTGAGCTCAAAACGTTGTGGTAACTGCATATCTAATTGGATAGTACCACATTGCCAAGTTCTACCGATGCTGTCTCTCAAATGGAAATCGATTTTCGGACCATAAAATGCGCCATCACCAGGATTTAATTTGTAATCAATACCTAACGCTTCAAGTGCACCTTGAAGTGAATCTTCAGCATGTTGCCAATCTTCCAATGAGCCCATGGATTTTTCAGGTCTAGTAGAAAGTTCAACATGGTAACTAAAACCAAATGTTTTATAGACTTCGTCAATTAAATTAACGACATTGATAATTTCATCTTTGATCTGTTCAGGCAACATGAATATATGTGCATCATCTTGAGTAAATGCCCTAACGCGCATCAAGCCATGAAGTGCGCCTGAAAGTTCATGTCTATGCACGCGACCGATTTCACCTACGCGCATTGGGAAGTCCTTATATGATCTTAATTCAGTTTTATAAACGAGCATACCACCTGGACAATTCATAGGTTTAACGGCAAAATCTTCACCATCAACTTCTAGCGAATACATGTTTTCCTTATAATGGAACCAGTGGCCAGAAGTTTCCCATAATTGTCTATTGAGCATAATCGGCGTTTCAATTTCAACATAATCCGCACGATCGTGCACTTCACGCCAGTATTTTAACAAGTTATTCTTAACGACCATGCCTTTTGGTAACATAAATGGGAAACCAGGTCCTTCTTCCATCAATGCAAATAAGCCAAGCTCTTTGCCTAGTTTTCTATGGTCTCTCTTTTTTGCTTCCTCAAGCATATTGAGATGTTCTTCTAACATGGATAGTTTAGGAAAAGATGTGCCATAAATTCTCTGAAGCATTTTTTTCTTTTCATCGCCTCTCCAGTATGCGCCTGCAAGTGATAACAGCTTAATGCTTTTCACTTCTTTTGTAGATGAAACGTGGCATCCTGCACAAAGGTCAACAAAATCACCTTGCTTATAGAATGAAATAATCGCATCTTCAGGTAGGTCGTTGATGAGTTCGACTTTATAATTTTCACCGAGCTCAGCCATAAATTCGATCGCTTCTTCTCTCGGCATTTCGAAACGTTCGAGTTTCAAATCTTCTTTTATGATTTTGTTCATTTCAGCTTCTATACGCTCAAGATCTTCAGGTACGAATTTGTGTTCTGTATCAAAGTCGTAGTAAAAGCCATTATCGATCGCAGGTCCTATTGCGAGTTGTGTATCAGGGAACAACCTTTTGACCGCTTGCGCCATAATATGCGAGCTCGTATGTCTAAAAGCATGTGCGCCTTCTGAGTCTTCAAATTTCAAAATGCTAAGTTCACAATCTGATTCAATCTTATATGATAAATCGACGGTTTTGCCATTGACCGTACCAACGACTGCCTCTTTAGCCAATCTTCCTGAAATCGCAGCTGCGACGTCATACACAGTTGTGCCTCTAGGAACCTCTTTAACTGAACCGTCTTTTAATGTAATCTTTACCATAAATATACCTCCTTCTCTACGTTTGATCGATTTTCGACCCAATTTCGTTCACCGTTTACCGATTTTGAAAATAAAAAAACCTCATCACTAGCGTATGCTAGGGACGAGGTAAATCGCGGTTCCACCCTAATAGTTTGCTTTAAAACAAACCACTCAAATCGCCTTAACGCGGCGTTACGCAAACCTTTCAAGCATAGCCCTAATCCGTTTGTGCTAAAAGCTAGTATTCACCGTATTTAACATATAAACCATTTCAGCCTAGTGGTTCACTCTCTTGATGATCGATACAGCTACTCTTCTTTATTAATGCAACTATATAATTAAAATAATGATAGCTTAAAGCCCCTGATTTGTCAACAGTGAGTTGTCAATAGCCTGCAAACAATTTATTAAAAAATGTATAAAACAAGAAATCCTTGAAGTAAACCAATGGCAAATCCCAATATTCCGCCTAATACTTCGATATACTTTAGCTCTGTACGCGCAATTTTTAGTGTCATCTCTTCAATTTTTACAAAATCAAACGCATTTATTTGGTCTTCGACCATTTTGCTGATATTTATAGCCTCTATTGCTTTATGACTTAGTTTTTCACCTAGTTCTGTGACGATTTGTTCACCATTTTCATCAATCATGCTTTCAATATTTTGGATAATCATGCCTTTGAACATCGATGGTATCAAAGATGGCATCTTTTCATTGGCTACCACGACTATCTTCTCTTTAATAATATCTACGATTTGCTTTTTATCCATATCTTCAATAATCTGATCGACAATCACTTCCATAGATACCAGTTCTTCGCTTATGACATCGCCTATGGATTTTGCAATTTCAGCTTTTCGCTTTGGAATCAAACCCTGAATCACAAAAGGTGTGCCTTTGATACCGACTGGATTAATTGGTCTAAATAGCAATTTGATAGCAATGACGTTAGTCAACCATCCGATTAATGCACCCACAAGTGCCAAGAATAATAATTTACCCATTGATTAGCCACCTTCATTTTGTGTGTTTAAATAAAATATCGATCCACAATCTATTAGCGGACCGTTGTGTAGTTCTACAATACTCAGTCCAAGTTTATGGACAAATATCTTGATTGCATTAGCATTTGGATGATGACTTAAAGAACCGTTAAGGACTAAGTTGCGTTCAATAACGCCACCTGTTCCACCAAAAAAACCATAATTGTAGCCTGGGAGCACTACGTAGCCTTTGTCTATAGTCAAGACGTCATAACCATAAGCTTCATAGATTCTTGCTAACCCAACATCTTCAGTTATAACGGCTATTTCTGTAAGCACCATCGTTGAGCACCGCGTGTACCCTTGCCGTACATCTATTCTATCACAGTTTAAGTTTTCAAGTATTTTCGGCTCTGAATATTTCAGTTTGTGAAAAAAATGATTTTTTAGCAATACAGCATTAAACCCAATATTAAATGGGTATTCTTTTTTCAATGGCAATGTCCCACACACGATCTTTTCAGCGAGAATTTTGTTCATTAAATATTGAGAAGACTCCTGAGCGTCATACAACTTATCAATAAATGCCTGATAGATGCATGGCGCAACATATACAGCATCCGATATAAACATAGATAAATCTGTATGGTCAGCAACTCTTGCATCTACTTCACTATTAATCGGCATTTGAAATAGCATATGCCCATTCAAAACTTCAATCGAACTTATTCTGTCGATTATCTTTTCATTTGCAAAAATAATGCCCATATTACGCACTTCCTAAGAGAGTATTGGACTCTTTTGATCAATCAGTACTGATAGTTCAAGTTCTGAGAAGTGGTAATTCTTATTACAAAAATGGCAAACCAAATCTGCCTGGCCGTCTTCTTCAATCATCTCTTGAATTTCTTTTTCACCTAAGCTAATCAAAGCATTTTCCATTTTTTCTCGGCTGCAATCACATTGATAATTGAGGTCGTAAGTTTCAAGTTCATCAAGTCCAAGACCAGCAAATACCTGATTCGCTATTTGCATAATATCAAGACCCTCTTCAAAAAACTGCGTCAAAGGTGGCAAAGCAGTCAAGTTTGATTCGAGCTGTCCAATAGTCTCCTCTGATGTTTCAGGCAATATTTGAACAATAAAACCACCTGCATATTTGACTTTTGCATCTTTCGACAAACTCACACCTATTGAAACAGCTGTTGGTTGTTGTTCAGACTGCACAAAATATTGTGCCACGTCTTCAGCTATTTCGCCAGAGACAAGGCTACATTGTCCAATAAATGGCTCTTTCATGCCAAAGTCTTTGATGACGATAATCTGACCGTCTTTACCAATGGCAGTCCCAACATCTAACTTGCCTGAGTCGGTATAAAAACTCTCAGCATGCGGATTCGTCGTATAAGCTTTTACATTGCCCTGTGTGTCTGCGATAGCTACCATGAGTTTGATGGCATTTGACCCCTTTATTTGAAGAGTCATTTTTTCTTTATCAATTTTGCTCATCATGCCCATCATCGCTGCTGCAGTTATGACTCTGCCAAGTGCAGATGTTGAAATTGGAGATAAATCATGTGTCACTCTCGCAGCCTCAACCATATCTGTCGTCTGTGCGACATATATTCTTACTTCTCTATTTTTTGACATTGCTGTCACTAATTTGCCTTTCATTTTGCCTCCTATATCTTTCTTTTCATTATAAAACAAGTGCGTTGTGAAGATGTTTGTAAAACATCAAATGTGTCTCCATCCAAGGTTTCCAAGATCGAAAAGTAGTGCTTGGCGATGTCTATTATCGCCTCATTCTCATAAGCTTTTTGTGTGTGGAATTCCTCAAATCTTTGATACACATCATCATCTTCTTTAAATAACGTCAATGTAAATGTCAATTGGTTTGTGCTTGTATCAAATTCATTTTCCCAAATATATGCAGCTTCATCAAAAGTCTCTGCAAACGTGTGATTGCCAATAACTTCCTTGAGTTTGTAGATTGAGCTTAAATCACAAATAAAAAGACCACCTGGATTTAAATGCTTTTCAACATTTTTGAAAACTTGCTCAACTGATCCTTCTTCTAGTATATAATTTAGCCCATCGCACATACAAAATATAACATCATATGTTTTCTTTGTGTTAAATGTAATCATATCTTGATGATAAAACCTCATTTTCACACCAGCATCATAGGCTTTTGATTGTGCAATAGTCAACATATCTTCAGAAATATCTAGCGCTTCAACGCGAAAGCCTCTCTTTGAAATCCCTATTCCAATAGTTCCCGTTCCACACGCCAATTCCAGCATACTGCGAGCACCAACGACATACTTTCCAGCGATTGTTATTATTTGCTCGATCCAATTTTCATAATCTACATCGTATTGCATGATGTCATAAACCGATGCAAACTCACTATATATATTCATCTCATACCACCTAAGTTAATCATCAATTATGCCTCTTAAAATGTCTTTCTATTCCGTTTTAATAAAAAATTGCAACCTTTGAATATATGGTTCTTGTGCTACTAAAAATATGCCAGATAGATAATCAATCCATATAAACTTATAGACAATCCAATCGGAAAAAAATGTGCTATTGGCATTTTGAGGCTACCAGATTTCCACAAAGGCCCCTCATCTGCAATTGTCACTTCGACAGTCTCTTCAAGAACCTCGTCATAAGATGACACGATCATCGTCCTAGGAAACATACCGTTTAGACTTCTGAAGATTGCTCTTATGCCAAAATAAAACACGATGGCAAACAAAAGATAAAATGCCATAACGCCGAGCATAATACCCATTGATTCAAACGCAATTTCTCCTGCAGCGACATCACCAGTGCCTCCATCAAATACGTTTAACATAAACCCCATGGTTACTGCAATGCCGTTGTTGGCCATATGCGCAACAATACCGGCAACAATTGAGCCAGTTAATTGTACAAGATAAGAAAAGACGATGCCCAAAATAATTGGGCCAAAAAAATTCTGCGGATTGAAATGAAAAATACCGAAAAGTAAGCCACTAAAAATGGCCCCCCACTTAAGTCCTACTTCAGATTCATACCCGTTCAAAATGACGCCTCTAAAAAATATTTCTTCACATATTCCTGCAGAACCAGCAATTACGGCAAAAAGCAATAAATACTCTGCCGTATTTGTTGCTGTTGGTATCATAGAAACAATGGGTTTTCCAAATAATTCAATAAAAAATATTGTAACGAGATTGGCAACAGCGATGACAGGGATTAGTAAAGCTGCTAATACTATAATTTTTACAACGGCCTCAAATGGCAATCCTTTCAGTCTAAAAACTTTTTTTAAATCTTTTTTTGTAAAGATTGCATAGAGTATAACTGGAAGTGCCAGTAGACCAAATTCTGTGATTAACAAGCCTGAGATAAGCTCTCTACTCTGAACGTAAGAACCCACAGTCAGGAATAACACTGCCAATAATATAAAAAAAATGTTGGCTTCTTTGATTGAAAAAACGCGGCTTCTTTGCTTTGATTCCAACATGAGGACTCCCTTCTACAATTTGATGCTGCCTCTATAGAGCAATATGTTCTTATATGTTTCCATACCATTAAGCAATATTTGATCATCGAAGTTGAATTTTGAATTGTGAAGTGGATAAATATAGTCATTTTCGTCATTATATGTGCCTATAAAATAAAAGAGGCCTGGGATTGCTTCCTGATAAAACGAAAAATCTTCGCTGATCATCTGTGGTTCAATAATATCACACAAGCCTTCATGATTGGATACGAAGGACTCAAAGAGCTCATTGTCATTGACAACAGGTGGGTACATATCCACGAAACTCAAGTTGATGGTTACATCATAGGCTATTGCTACACCTTCAACATAGCATTTCATCCTGTCCTTAATTCTATTATATACTGCTTTGTCAAAGGCTCTAATCGTCCCTTCGAGTTTTGCCCTTCCAGCTATAATGTTGCGTCTTTCACCACTTTCTAGCCGTCCGATGGTCAAAACTGCTGGACTTATTGGGTTAATATTCCTTGACACGATTGATTGAAGACCGAGTACAAGCTCACTGGCAATAACAATGCCATCTGTACCAAGATGTGGCATTGCACCATGTGCACTTTTAGCGACCACTTCAATATCAAACTCCCCTGTCATAGCCATCATAGGACCGGATTTCAAACCGATTCTGCCTTGTTTGATTTCAGGGAAAACATGTATGCCATAAATTTCATCCACATTGTATTTTTTGAGAATCCCCTCATTTACAATAGTTTCAGCACCACCTGGACCTTCTTCAGCTGGTTGGAAAATCATGACAACATTATCTAGAAGTGCCACATCCGGATGCGTTAAAAACCGAGCCAGACCTAGCATCATAGCCATATGTCCATCATGTCCACACGCATGCATGAATCCTTCATGTATTGAATGCTCTTCAAAACTACTTTCTTCGGTAACAGAAAGGCCATCAATATCTGTCCTGAATGCAATTGTTTTTGTAGGCGATGCGCCCTTAAGATGTGCGACAATTCCAGTACCTGCAACAATCTCATATGTGATTCCAAGTTGGCCTAGAACACTTTTCAAATAGCTAGACGTTTTCACTTCTTTGAAACCGGGTTCTGGGATGAGGTGAAGCGCTTTCCGATCTTCAAATACATCCTTTTTTAGAGATTCTATGATAGACATGTTATCACTCCATAAACATTTATTTTTATTATTGACGCCTCTTTTTCATAGTGATAGTATATATATAATTATCCAAAAGACTGTATATTTACTACTTTCACTTTTGTTCGAGTGCAATTTCAGTAATCATTATTATATTCTATATTATATGGTTTAGCTATTCAAGATTGGCTGTGTTATCTTAAATAAACTTTTATATGATTCTAAGGAGGTTCTAATGAAAAAAATCAATTTAGCACTAGTCGGTGCAACTGGTATGGTGGGAAGAACCTTTCTTAAGGTTTTAGAAGATCGTGATTTCCCATTTGACAACTTATATTGCTATGCATCCAAAAAGTCTGCGGGCGATATTGTAACTTGTAAAGGGCAAGACTTCATTGTGGAAGAACTGACTGAATCAAGCTTTGATCGCGCAATAGATATTGCATTGTTTTCAGCTGGTGGCGATATCAGCTCACACTTTGCTCCGATTGCTGCCGCAAAAGGTGTTATTGTTATTGACAATTCAAGTGCTTGGCGCATGGATCCATCGGTTCCACTTGTCGTACCAGAAGTTAATCCCGAAGCACTCAGATCACATAAAAATATAATTGCCAACCCTAATTGTTCAACGATACAAGCTATGGTTGCATTGAAACCTCTCTATGACACTTATGGAATCAAACGCATTGTCTATTCAACTTACCAAGCAGTATCTGGATCAGGCGTCAAAGGCGTTTACGACCTTGAAGAAGGCCTAAAAGGAAACCATCCCAAAACATGTTATCCTCATGCCATCGCAGGTAATTGTCTGCCTCAAATCGATGTTTTCCTAGACAACGGATATACAAAAGAAGAAATGAAAATGATTGATGAAACAAAAAAAATACTGGATGATCCTAAGTTAAAAATCACGGCTACAGCTGTTAGAGTACCCATATTTAACAGTCATAGCGAATCAGTGAATGTAGAACTTATAAAACCATTTGAGATTGACGCTCTAAAAGCGCTACTTAAAACGTCGCCTGGAATCGTATTGCAAGACGACCCTGCTAATAGCGTTTATCCACTTGCAGCAGAAGCAACAGGTACCGACCCAGTCTACGTCGGCAGAATAAGAAGAGATGAAAGCGTTGACAACGGCATAAACCTTTGGATTGTTGCTGACAATATCAGAAAAGGTGCTGCAACCAATACAATTCAAATTGCTGAAACACTCATTTCAATGAATCTCGTATAACTATAAAAGAAAATTTTAACATGTAAAGGGGTTATAATAGTGGCGCAAACCATTATTATAACCCCTTAATTTTATCGATTACATATTTAGTCGACAAATGCAAAGACATGATCGATATTTCTATAATAATCGCCATAGTTAAGACCATAACCCACTATAAACATATCTGGAATCTCAAAGCCAACATAATCAGGAATATACTCAACTTTCCTTCTAGAAGGTTTATCTAAGAGAACACATGATTTGATGCTTTTGGGATTGCGTTTTGATAAAATTTCTATGACGCCGGTCATAGTAAGGGCGGAATCGGTTATATCATCAACGATCAGAACATCAAAATCAGTGAGGTCGACATGGATGTCTTGAATAACTTTTACATGTCCTGAGCTCTCTTCATCATGGCCATAGCTTGATGTTGTCATAAACTCAATGCGAACAGGCAAATCAATCTTTCTCACTAAATCTGCTGTGAATATAAAACTTCCTTTTAAAAGTGATATGACTAAAAGGTTTTTATCCTTATAGGCTTCTGTCAATGTTTGTCCCAAACCAACGATTCTCTCATCAATCGTACTTTTTGATAATAAGATTTCACGTCTCTTATTCTCAACGTTCATTTTTACCTCCAGTATTCTCTTCATAGTAGGAAATTGCATAATTATCAATATTCTATAGTACTGGCCATCCTTTTTCAAGTGAGTATATTATTTTATTCCAATTTGTTTGAATGCCTCCTATGAACAACGCGCGTTTATTACAATAACTTAATGAATCGCCATTTAGATTATATTGTATAACTTCCCTTCGAAATAGTACAATGAACTTAACGAATTAATGGGGGGTTACACATGGAACACGGCAAAAAAATGAAAAAGGCGATATCACTCGAAACATTTGTCTTCATAATCATTGCAGGTGTTATTTTCGGATATCTTGGTACGGTTATGGGTGTAGACAAGATGTTCAACACAATCATGAACACAGCACATTATCTCTTGATTGACGTCGTATTCTTTATTATGGCAATTGCAGTACTTGCGGGGGCATTTGCAGCACTATTGTCTGAATTTGGCGTCGTAGCACTCATTAACAAAATTATATCGCCAATTATCCGTCCTATTTATGGTTTACCCGGTGCAGCATCGATTGGTATGATCACCACCTACTTATCTGATAATCCTGCCATTATTTCACTCGCACATGATAAAGGATTTAAGAAATACTTCAAAGATTACGAAATTCCAACACTCTGTAATTTAGGAACAGCATTTGGTATGGGGCTTATCGTTAGCACCTTCATGATTGGACTTGGTACAGGTACTGAATTCATCATGCCTGTCGTATTCGGAAATCTTGGTGCAGTAGCCGGAAGTGTCGTGAGTGTTAGAATCATGATGGTCTTTACCAAGAAATACTACAATGTCTCAAAAGATCAAAAAAAAGAAGTTGTTAAACTTGATGACTTCAACAAAACGCGAGAAGTTCGTGATGGCAACTTATTTGAACGCCTTTTAGATGCAACGCTCGAAGGTGGGAAAACAGGTGTAGACCTTGGTTTATCTATAATTCCAGGTGTTGTAATCATATGCACCATGGTTATGATCTTTACTTTTGGCCCTTCTGAAACAATTAACGGTGTTGCGGTATACACAGGTGCAAAAAAAGAAGGTGTGGCTTTACTCCCAAAAATCGGTGAACTCTTAAGCCCTATCCTCACACCACTCTTCGGATTTACAAGTACTGAAGCCATAGCATTTCCAATCACTTCACTTGGGTCTGTTGGTGCTGCTATGGGTCTCGTTAAAGACTTCTTGGCAAAAAATCTTGTAGGACCAAATGACATTGCGGTCTTTACTGCAATGGGCATGTGTTGGAGTGGCTATTTAAGCACACATGTCGGTATGATGGATGCACTCCATGTGCGCAAACTCGCATCTAAAGCAATCATTTCACATACTTTTGGCGGCTTGGTAGCAGGTATAGTTGCCCACTATTTATATGTAATATTTTCAACGTTCTAAACAAAAGCGGTTCATCGAGATTTATTCTCGATGTGACCGCTTTTATTTTTATGAAAATATTAATTTTTCCCAATTTTTAATAGTTTTATGACTTCTTGAAGTAAAAGGACAATTTTGTTGAGTGTAAACTGAATTGTCACTAAAACTAAAAAGAAAAAAAAGATACCAATCCATTCAAATTTTATGAAATCCATTATACCTCCTTATTTACTTAAAATATTACACAGTATCAATATAATTATAGTCGCTATTAGAGGATTCACCAAGGAAATTGAATAACAAAGCCGCAAACTGTAATGTTTCATATTCCCATTCAAGTGATAAAGGTTGATTTAACAACGTTTTTTTGTTATTATATTATATGCTGTAAAAACATCTATAGAGAAAAATAAGTGGGAGGCATCTTTGTTGAAGACAAGTTCCGATCAACAACTTAAATTCAAAATTATCATCTTATATATTATCAACCACTTTTCAGTGCCCCTCACCAATCAACAATTAACTGATTTTGTGCTCGAACACGACATTATGAATTATTTTGATCTTCAGCAATTTTTGACCGATCTCGTCGATACATCTATGCTGGAATATAGTATGAGTGAGGGTGAAAAATACTACATTATAACCGAAAGCGGCAAGAATACTCTTGAACTTTTTTCGGATCGGGTCTCTCAAAGCCTAAGACGTACGATCAATGACAGTATTGATATGAAAAAAAAGTCCTTTGTCATAAAAACTAACATAACGGCCGATTATTACAAAGAAGATGACAACGACTATATTGTACATCTTTCGGTAAAAGAAGGCATCTACACGTTGATGGATATTAAAGTCAATGTCGTTTCAAATAAAGATGCAAAACTTATTTGTGAAAATTGGGAAAAAAAAGCGCAACACCTGTATGGGGATATTTTAAATAAACTTGTTGATGATACAGAGCTTTAAACTGTATCATTTTTTTATTGGAGGATTTTATGAAATTAAACTTTAAATTTGAAAGCAAGTATTTGATGCTTTCACTTGCTATAGTTCTTCTAACTATATTTTCATCTGGGAGTTTTGCTCAAAATAACAGCATCTTTATTATCCCTTCTAGTTTTAAACTAATGGAAACGGACATTGACAACGATCAACTAAAATATCCCATCATACTAATTGATGGTGACATATACTACCCGTTAACTTGGGAACTTACAAGAGCTTTGGGATTCAATTCGAGTTATGAGTCTTCAACAGGTTTATCACTTACTCAAAATGAAGTCAAAACGCCCATCGTTTTGACTTCTAAAAGTTATGGTCAAAATATGATTAGCAATACTATTTCACAAGTTAAATATCCAATCAAAGTTAATGGGACAACGCTCGCCTCCAACCGACCGATTTATAATATCGCAGGTGTTACATACATCGCACCCAATGAAACACCTGCACTGCGAGTTGTGTCTCAATACGCAGTTTCCAATGGATTGACAATTACAAGTGCCAATCCGCTGTCAGTCCTCCCAAAGACTTATGAAACTTATTCCATATTGAATGCTGATAAATTTTTAAGAAATCAAGGTAGTGCTGACACGTGTTGGGCTTTTGCTGCCAATACACTCTTTGAAATCAAAATCGCCAAAGAAACAGGTATCATTAATGACTTTTCAGAGGACCATTTGATTTCCAATGCACCTATTCCATCGACTTACGAAAGTGGTGGTAATTTCTTAGTCTCCTCCGTATACTATCAAAATGGCCTGGGACCAGTTGACGAAGCATTTGCACCCATTGAAAGTCAATCAAAAGGGAAATCTTTTAATGTGGCATATACAATATTAGGCTATAGTGAAATCAATAACGATCTCATAGCTACAAAGAATGCTATTTACAATCATGGTGCTGTATTATCTTCAATTTATCTAAATGAAAATGACAAAAAAGTTTACAATATTAAGACTGCCAGTTACTTTAACTCAAAAGAGGTCAACCCCAGAACACACGAACTAGTTCTCGTTGGTTGGGATGATCATTATAATAAAGATAACTTTATTGATCCACCAAAATCAAATGGTGCGTTTATCGCACAAAACAGCTTTGGTAACAGTTGGGGTAAAGAGGGGCTTTTCTATATTTCTTACGAAGACGTTCATATCCTCAAGCAAGCTTATGCAATAACAGAATTTGAAACCAACAATTCAAAAACGACTCAATACTATTATGATAAGACGGGCATGACGCACTTTGAAAGTTTTGATACAAGCAATACAGCTATTGGATTAAACAATTTTATTAGTATAAGCAACGAAACATTAAAACGTATTTCTATCTACACAGCTGAAAAAAATACTCGTGTTGATTTATACTATGGTCTCGGAAAATTTACAACCAAAAGTGGTTTGGATTTCAATAGACCCAAATTTTCGATAAGACTTGTCGATAAAGGTTATCACACAATTGACATTCCAGAATCACTCTCCTTAAAAGAAAAAAGCAACTTCTGGATTGCATCCAAATTTACAGCAAAATCGCCCTTTGTAGTACCTATTGAAGCACCCTATCCAGGTATCTCTTATCCACTTGCTGCAAATCCTGGAGAAGGCTATATTGGAAATGGCATAATTTTTATGGATTTAACTTCAATTAGAGCGAAGGCAAGCGTCGTCCTTCGAGCTACGACTTACAAATAATACAGTTTTTATCATAAAAAAGGTAGGCTCAACATTGAGCCTACCTTTTTATTATTTGTGATTAATCGCAAGTGTTCGTACCTCACCTATCATATATAGCGAACCAAAGGCGAGATAAAGTGTTTTTATCTCTTCTTCTGAATGCATTGAATCATGCGAATAGATAACTTTCACAGCATCTGATATTGTCTCAGAAATACTCAGTATATCTATGTCATGAAAATACGTGGTAAGTTCTACTGCTGACATTGCTCTAGGGTTATCTGGCTTAGTTACTATGACTGCATCTAGGTATGGCGTAATGATCTCCAGCATGCCTTCTACATCTTTGTCTTTCAAAATACCGACCAGTCCGACGATGCGATGCTTTTTCCCTAACGCGTCAATACTTTTAGCTAACCCTTTTATACCGTGTAAATTGTGTGCTCCATCTATGATGATAAAAGGATTCCGCGATACAATCTCAAGTCTACCAATCCATTGTGCCTTTTTAAGGCCGCTCTTGATATGCGTAGAGGTTATGTTGAAACCATGATGCTGAATCAACACATTGAGTGTTTCTATTGCCAAAGTGGCATTTTCAGCTTGATAGCTTGCGAACAAGGTAATCTCGAAAGTATCCTTCAAATACTCGAAAGTAAGATGCCCAAAATCTTGGTGTTTAATTTCTAACGTATCGAAGGCCACTTTATAAAGTGTATTGTTCATTTGTCGACATTTTTGTTCAATAATAGTCATAGCACCCGGAAGTTGTGGACAGGTCACGGTAAAGCCATCACTTTTGATGATGCCACTTTTTTCAGATGCAATTTCCTCAATAGTATTTCCAAGATACTCCGTATGATCGAAATCTAAAGGTGTTATCACAGACACGAGTGGTGTCTCTATCACATTAGTCGCATCAAGTCTTCCACCAAGTCCAACTTCCAGTACGACGACATCACATGCGTGAAACTTGTAATAGAGCATCGCTACTGCTGTTACCACCTCAAACTCCGTTGGATGATTATAACCTTGTTCGATCATGATATCAATTTTAGACTTAACTTGACCCGTAAAGTGCGCCAACTCGTCAGAGGTGATCAAGTTGTGGTTCACACGCATCCTCTCATTGAATGTTTCAATAAAAGGCGACGTGTAAAGGCCTGTCTTATAGCCCGCTTCAATCAACACCGAATGGATAAAAGCCGATGTTGAGCCTTTGCCGTTCGTACCAGCAACATGGATAAATTTAAGTGCTTTATGGGGTGAACCAAGCAGTTCAAGCAAGGTCTCGATATTCTCAAGACCAAGCTTGCTGCCAAATTTGTAAGTACCGTGAATAAAGGCAATCGCCTCATCATACGTCATAATTTACCTCAAACCTTACGAAATCTTCAGAGCGATTGCTTGAATCCTCGCACTGACAGTTGTGAGCATCTCGTGATATTTTGCCGCTTTCTGGCGCTCTTCTTCAAGAAGATTCGCAGGTGCTTTGCTAACGAAACCTTCATTGTTCAATTTACTTAAAACGCGTTCAACTTCTTTCTCAAGTTTTGCCTTTTCTTTTTGCAGACGATCCATTTCTTTTTCATAATCAATCAAATCATCCAGCGGCAAGAACAGTTCCGCGCCATGGATTACAGCTGAAACAGCGTCTTCTGGTACTGCAGCTTTATCAGTGATGAGAACGACTTCTGAGCAAGATGCCAATGTCACAAGATATTCTGCCTGATCGAGAAGTGTTTTGCCCACTTGTGGGTCTATCGCTAGAATCATACATTTTGCTTTTCTAGATGGTGCAACTTCCATTTCAGCTCGTACATTTCTAAGGTTACGAATTGCATCCATAATAAGGGTCATGTCTGCTTCTGCTTTTTCATTCTCAAAAGAGGCATTGGGTACTGGCCAATGTTCAGTGACTAAGAGTGTCCCTGCATTCGGCATGAAGCTCCAAATTTCTTCAGTGATAAATGGCATAAATGGATGAAGTAACTTTAAAATATCTTTTAGTACCTTCACAAGGACCTTTTGAACCGTTTGTTTTGCGACGGCATCTTCGCCATATAAACGTTTTTTCGCAAGCTCTATATACCAGTCACAGTAAGCATTCCAAGTGAATTCATAAATCTTTGTAGCAGCTATGCCAAGTTCATATTTATCTAGGGCTGATGTAATTTCAACCATCATTGTTTCAAGTTTTGATAGGATCCATTGATCGGCAAGTGTCAATGGCTCAGTGCCATCAAGCTCAGTTAATTCACCTTCGATGCCCATTATCACAAAACGAGAGGCATTCCATAATTTATTGGCAAAGTTCCTCGACGATTCAACGCGTTCAATTTGGAACTTGAGGTCGTTGCCTGGGCTATTGCCTGTCGCTAACATAAATCTAAGTGCATCCGCACCAAACTGTTCGATGATGTCTAGTGGATCAACACCATTGCCTAAGGATTTACTCATTTTTTTGCCATTTGCATCTCTTACGAGACCATGTATCAGGACGTCATCAAATGGTTTTTCACCCATCGAATCAAGTCCGGAGAACACCATGCGAATGACCCAGAAAAAGATGATGTCATACCCTGTGACAAGTACGTTTGTCGGGTAGAAATAGTCGAGTTCAGGCGTTTTTTCAGGCCAACCAAGTGTTGAAAATGGCCAAAGCGCAGAACTGAACCACGTATCAAGTACGTCTTCGTCCTGTTTGAAATGTGTGCCACCACAACTTGGGCAGACATCTGGCATTTCTTTTGCCACGACGATTTCAGGACAAGATTGACAATAATACGCAGGAATTCTATGCCCCCACCAAAGTTGTCTAGAGATACACCAGTCGCGAATGTTTTCGAGCCAATTCATATAAACTTTCGTAAAACGGTCTGGTATGATTTTTACATCTCCATTCGATACAACATCAATAGCTGGTCCAGCTAAAGGTGCCATTTTAACAAACCACTGATCAGAGACTCTTGGCTCAACGATCGTACTACATCTATAACACGTGCCTATATTATGCGGGTTGTCTTTAACTTTAACGAGATACCCACCAGCTTCAAGATCCTTGACGATTTCTTTTCTACAAACAAATCGATCCATGCCTTCATATCTGCCAGCATTTTCATTCATGGTCGCATCGATGTTCATGCCGTTGATCTGCTCAAGGTTATGGCGCAGTCCAATTTCAAAATCGTTCGGGTCATGTGCAGGTGTTACCTTAAGTGCTCCTGTACCAAAGTCAATTTCGACGTAATCATCACCGATAATAGGGATTTCTCGATTCATAATCGGCAACAAACATTTTTTGCCGATGAGATGCTTATATCTATCGTCTGTTGGATTTACTGCGATGGCAGTATCTGCCACCATTGTTTCAGGACGCGTCGTCGCAATTTCTAAAAATTCATCCGTGCCAACAATAGGGTATTTCACATGCCAGAATGAGCCTGGCTTTTCTTCATGTTCAACTTCAGCATCTGACAAAGTCGTTTTACAGTCTGGGCACCAATTGATGAGGCGATTGCCTCTATAAATCAACCCTTTTTCATAAAGCCTAACAAAGACTTCAGTGACGGCATGGTTACAACCTTCATCCATGGTAAAGCGCTCTTTATCCCAGTCACATGACGAACCAAGCTTTTGCATTTGGTTGACGATGATTCTGCCATACTGGTCACGCCATTCCCACGCGCGCTTTAAGAATGCATCGCGGCCTAGTTGTTCTTTAGTAAGACCTTCCGTTTCTTCTATGGTCTTGAGCACTCTGACTTCTGTTGCGATGCTCGCATGGTCTGTTCCAGGCAACCAAAGTGCCTCGAAGCCTTGCATACGCTTCCAGCGGATGAGTATGTCCTGCAATGTCTGATCGAGTGCATGTCCCATGTGAAGTTGCCCCGTAATATTTGGAGGTGGTAAGACGATGGTATAAGGCGTTTTGTCCGGATTGACGTTCGCGCTAAAACTTTTCTTTTCTAGCCATTTTTCATAAATTCTGTCTTCAAAGTCCTTTGGATTGTACTTACTCTGCATAAAGCCTCCCGATTTTTGTTCTGAGAATGATCCTTATCATCATGACGTTGTATTTTACATCAAAAAATAAAAAAACACCCGCCCTGAAAGGGACGAATGATCGCGTTACCACCCTAATTCCATATTAAGAAACATATGGCACCTTAAGACCTTTAACGCGGTTAAACGGGTATATAAATGACTTTATATACCATCTCCGATGCGACATTCGATAGTCCTATTTAAACGGGTTTTTCAGCCTGGAACCCATCTCTCTAATAAACGGTTCTATCTACTCTTCATCTTCTCAGATGTTCATTTGCATAATTTCAATAATTGTTATCATTATAATAAATCCAACCTTAAAAGTCAACAATTCATCAGCCTTTTAAACCATTCTAATTCTCTTCTAACGAAAAATTAACCTTTAAAGGTTATACTAGTTTTAATTTATGACAGTTTTATAAATCAAATTGATCTCGAATGGGGGAGTAAAAAATGGAAGAGTCTAGAAACAGACTACTTGGAACGTTTCTCGTCATCGTCGGTGGCGTTCTAATTTTGGATTATTATCGCATCATCAACTTTAGTATTTGGGATTTTTGGCCACTGATATTAGTCTACATCGGTGCGAAAGCTGAACGGGATTATTTTTCGGGGCACGCAAGTGGTCGAAACCTACTTACTGGCGCTACACTTTTAACTTACGGCTTTTTCTTTCTGCTTGGCAACTTCACTACTTGGGGCATACAAGGCAGATTATGGCCACTTTACATCATGGGGCCAGCGATTGGCTTTTTACAAATGGCCTACTTTGGACACCGTCCAAGAAGAAATTTCAGAACAGGTTTATTATTGTTAGGTATCTCAGCATTTTTCCTCGTTGAAGGGTTTTTCAACCTTCAATACGACCTTATCATGTTTGTCGGTTTAATCGCCGTTGGTCTTTTCATGATGCGTAAGTCGGAACCAGCAAGCCCCACTGAAAAATCAGACGATAGTGAGCGATATGAATAAATGATATAAAAAAAGCCTCGGATAGGATCCGAGGCTTTTTTTCGTTTAAGCTTTCCAATTTGAATAACTGCTGACAACTTCAAGCAAGATTTCAACTGTCTTTTCCATAGACTGAACAGGGATATATTCAAATTTGCCATGGAAATTGTGACCGCCCGTGCAGATGTTCGGACATGGTAAACCCATGTATGAAAGTCTAGCACCATCCGTACCGCCACGTACAGGAACAACAAGTGGCTCAATGCCGAGTTTTGTCATCGCATTTTTTACCGTTTCGATGAGATGAAAATGTGGCAATATTTTCTCTCTCATATTGAAATAGGAATCCGTCACTGTGATTTCAACAGTGCCTGCCCCATATTTAAAATTGAGGAATTTTTCAATTTCTTTAAAAATAGCTTTTTTTGCTTCAAACTTAGCCATGTCGTGATCGCGAATGATATAGAGCATACTGGTTTCTTCAACACTGCCGCTAAAGTCGTTTAAATGATTAAAACCTTCATAATGTTCCGTATAGGCAGGATTCTCAAACGTTGGCAACATGCTGTGAAGTTCCATACCGATTAATAAGGCACTTTTCATTTTACCTTTTGCTGATCCTGGATGGATATTGGATCCATGAATCTTTATTTTTGCCGATGCTGCGTTGAAATTTTCAAATTCAACTTCGCCAATCTCACCACCATCAACTGTATAGCCAAAATCGGCATCGCATCTAGATAGATCGAACAAATTGGCACCACGACCGATTTCTTCGTCAGGTGTAAAGGCAATTTTTATTGGACCATGGCTAAACTGAGGATGGTTGATTAGGTATTCGGCCATTGTCAATATTTCCGCGATGCCCGCTTTGTTATCCGCACCTAACAACGTTAAGCCATCCGTCACGATGAGATCTTGACCAACATAGTGACTCAAATGGTCAAATTCAGCTGGAGACATTTTAATGCCGTGTTCTGCATTTAAAATAATTTCGCCCCCATCATAATTTGATACAATACGTGCTTTGATATCTGCACCGGATAAATCTGGCGAAGTATCCATGTGCGCAACAAATGCAAGCTTAGGTGATGTTCCTTCAGGTACATTGCTTGCAACGACGCCATAAACGTAACCATTGTCGTCCATACCGACATCCGACAACCCCATTGCTTTCATCTCTTCCACGAGATATGTCCCTAATTTAAGTTGTTTTGGCGTGGAAGGACACGTTTCCGATTCTGGGTCAGATTCCGTATCGAATGCCACATACTTTAAAAATCTCTCATGTACTTTTGTCATCTTAATATAGCCTCCTCGTATGCTCTAAATCGTCTTTGACGATTCTATCAAATGCTGTTGCCAGCTTTTTAAATAGTGGATGTTCAGCTGAATTAAACAATACATCATCTATGCCCTTTACTGGTAATAGATAAATAGAAGTACCTGTGATAAAACAGGCTTCAAATTTATTTATTTCTGCTACAGGAATATCTTCTTCTATAAGTTCTATTGAAAGGTCACCGAGCATGTTAATCAACTTATCGCGTGTAATTCCCATGAGAACGTCATTTTCAGATGCTGAAAACAACTTGCCATCAGCAATAAAAAACAGGTTCGAACGACTACCTTCTGTCACCATACCGTTTTCTTTCACCAGTATCACTTCATATGCCTTCGATTCCAATTTAATTGCATTTATAGAATCTGCATATTGTTTTCGATAAACTTTTGCATGCGGATTTTCTCTTGTTACTTTTGATGTGACTGTTTTTACACCTTGTTCATAAACAGTTTTATCAGGGTATTGTGATTTAACCCAAAACAGGACCCATGTCGACTCGCCCATGAGATTCTCGCCAATCTCGAGCCTTACATTATTATTTAAAATTTTCGTTTCTAAAACAAGCCTATTTATACCTGCCATTATATCGGCTTCCTTCAAGTCTGTTTGAACATGAATTAATTTCAGCGATTTAAATAGACGTTCGACGTGTTCACTAAAATATAGTGGCGTCCCATCTATAACTCGAATGACTTCGTATACGGGTGGATTCGCAAATTCTACGTTTTCCTCTATATGAAAGCACTTGCCATCCTTGATAGTTACTGGTGATATTTGGTTCAACATTTACTCACCTCCTCATTTAGTATAAATCATCCGCTACCATTTATGAAGTAAAAAAAGGCTCCCAGACCGTTTTTAACGTTTCCAGGAACCTTTGATCATTTTTTATTCAGTTCTAATTGCTTCAAGTGCACTTAATTTTGTAGCACGTACAGCAGGATAGTAGCCAGCAATCAGTCCAATCAAAGTTGAGAAAGCCATAGCTGAGAGTGATAACCAAGTTGGAATATAGGATAACAACGCCGGTCCATAATAACCGGAATCGCCATTCATACCAGACAACAACGAATTAATAATCGCTGATATACCATAACTGATTCCGATGCCTAGTACACCACCAAAAAGACCAATCATAGCTGCCTCAAATAAGAATAGACGTTTTATATCTTTCAATTGCGCGCCAATAACTTTCATGACGCCAATCTCTTTTGTACGTTCATAAATCGACATAACCATCGTATTAGTGATTCCAATAGCTGCAACGAATAAAGATACAGCACCGATGCCACCGAGTATCGCTTGGATTAAGCCAGACGTCTTTTTCATATTTTCAAGCGCATCCGTTAAACTATACGCTTCGAATCCCATCGCTTTAATCTGGTCTTGTACTTCTTGAACATACTTGATATCTGTGACATTAACTTTCATCTCATCATATTTATTTTCTTTGGTTGATGAATTTCCCCCTTTGCCACCAGTCGATTGACCAACGCCACCTTGTTCGGGTGGATTTTTTCTGTCAAAGTCTTTTTTTAGTTCTACAAACGTTTCGTAGTCCATAAAGACATCGGAAGCATACGTATAATCTGTTTCTGAGGTTACACCTGTCGGTGTCAATACAAAGCCTTTTGGACGTTTACCTTCATAATATTGCGACGTAGGCAAAAGCTCAATTTTTGTATTGAATATATCGATGACAGGAGGCATTCCATATGGATTTCTTGAGTTAGGGTCGTAAAAGTTCTGTTTTGCATAAAAGCCAAACAACACTTCATTTTTGCCAACAGTTGTCGGTAAAACACCTTCACTCAATTTTATATCCATAAGCGCAAGCTTGTCAAAATCAACGGCTTTAATACTTGTATAGTTTTCATATTTTCCTGCGTAGATCTTTGAATCAAAACGTTTGAAACCAATGACGAATTCCACATGTTCAATAGCTTCAATTGTGGCGATCGTCTCATCGTCTAAAACGACTTGACCATCTGAAGATGTAGCACTGCCGCCTTCCATCATCATAAACTGATTGGCGTATATGTCAATCAAAGTCAAGCTTCCATATTCTTCGAGTTGCTTTTCAAAAGCTTTGTTCATCCCGAGTCCAAGTGAAACCATGACAACAATCGCAGCAGTACCTATAATAACACCAAGGACAGTTAAAATCGTTCTAGCTTTTCGACGCAATAAATTTTTTATGCCCATAAAAGCCAGATCTAAACTACTCATCTAAATCCTCCAGTTCTTTTTTGAGCTTCCTCGATTTAAGAACTTTTCTCACGACGAAGCCCACTATGGCGAGTGCAGCCACTGCAGCTAAGATAATCTGCCAAGCTTCAAGGCCTTTTTCTTCTTCAACAGGCATATTGGGATCAATAGGAATACCACCGGTACCATCATCGAAAACAGGCATCTCCATAACATTTAAAGTAAATGGTTGCTCAAGAGTGGATACCGTACCAAGTGCATCTTCAAATGAATAGAGCAATTTTCCTTCAAATGTCCCTACCTCATAAGCAAATGCTTGAGCTGAAAAATACTCGCTTTTACCAGATTCAAAATTCCCAACAAAATAACTACCTTCCGACGTTTCTACGCCTTCAAGTTTGACAATCATATTGTACATGGTTGATTTTCCCATGTTGTAGAACTCTTGCTCAATATAGAACGGTTGACCTGTATATATTTCAAAAGGTACTATAACTTCAGCTGTTTCTAGCCTTACAGGTTGGGAAACGGCAACGCTTAACACTTCGCTTTCTGAGTATGGGGTCTTATTTTCATCATAGGCATTGCCCTTACTATCTTCATATTCCATCTTTGCAGTTAATGTATATATTTTGACATTGGCATCAATTTTTGTTTTTAAATACACGGTATGTGTATAGACTTCACCTGGTCCAATATTTGCAATAAAAAATGAACTTGATGAATCGACTGGTGTAAACACATTTTCTTCACTAGTTAAAGTCACTTTGATATTTTTTGTGCCTTCAATTTTGCTCGTGTTTTTTATTTTTAATGTCAATGGATAATCTTCGCCTGCATAGACATATTCTCCGCCATAATCATAATAATCGATGATCAATTTTGGTTTGCTGCCTTCTGAAGCCGCATCACTTTTACCTTGGACAAATACACCTACATACTCTTGAATGGTTTCAGGTGCATCGACTGCGCCACCTTTTGCCACATAGGAAGCTTTAATATACGTATGGTAATTTTCAGTTGTCGTTTCAGCTTTAGGCATCAATTTAAACGTTACATTTTGACTTGCACCTGGTGCAAGATTCTTAATGACGACTTTTGATGCCGTTTTAGAAATAAATGTCTCTGGATATTCAATTGTCAAATCGGCTGAAGTAATTTCTACATTGCCTTTATTTTCAACTTTAAAAGTTACATTAAAGGTCTCATTGGCATTGACTGAAACAGGATGCTGAATGTTAGTGATTATCAAATCGGCATCAACCGCACCTTTGCCAGCTAGTGTCACATAGGCAATAGATTCTTTTTTATATTCCGTTCCCATCTCATCAATATAACTAATATTTACGTTGATTGGAAACGTGCCTTCTTTAGCATCTTGTCCAGCGACAATATTAAAATATACGATCTGTGAGCCTTTTGAAATCAAGGATTCAACCGTTTTAGTGTCAACATCTTTATAAAGGACCACACCTTCGTTTGTAAAACCTGAAACCACGACTTTTACATCTTTAGCCGTACTTGTTCCAGTATTTTTGATATTTAAAGCAAGAGAATCTGGTGTATTTGCCATTAATTCACTTTGTCCCGTACTATAAGAATAGACGCCTAAAATAGGTTGAATGTTTCCATTTTCGACTTTTACATAGACTTTTTCAGTTTCAGTATAAGTCGTATCTTCAAAATTTCTATATTCAATTTCTACTTCGAACTCATACACTTTAGATTCTGCAGTTGGACTAGGTGTCACGCTAAATACTAACTTTTTAACATCTTCTGGATTCATATAATTTATTTTCTGAGTCAGATTGGCAATATCACTTCTGAAAGGATGTTCGCCTTTAATGGTAACTCTAACATTTTGCGCGACCGCAAATGAAACGTTCTTAATTGTTACAGTGTATTCTGTTCTGACACCTGCTTTCACGACTTGAACCGCATCATCGGCAATGACCCCTACTACTGGTTTATAAGGATCGGCTAATCCAAAACTAAATGTGCTAAATACTACTGCCAGCACTAATGTCAATACGAGTGTAATTTTACTTTTTGTAATCATTGTTCTCCCCTTGTCATGTGTCATCTTTTATTCAATATGAAATTTCGATTCTTGTTTATATCTGCGTATAACTATCTTCATAAGGCTTGATATATTTATCATAGACATCATCAAGGCTTCTATTCTCTATGCTTTGAATATCGCCGTCTCTGATATGGATAACCTTATCTGCGTATAATGCCACTTCAGGATCATGTGTGACGATAACGATAGTCTGCATCTTTTCACGTGCCATTTTCCACATGATATGCATAACTTCAATGGAAGTCTTAGTATCTAAGTTTCCTGTTGGCTCATCTGCAAATATAATTTCAGGCGAACCAACAAAAGCCCTAGCGATGCCTACACGTTGCTGTTGTCCACCGCTCATTTGACTAGGTTTGTGTTTATACCGATCACCTAATCCCACCATTTTTAAGTAGTTCCTAGCTATTTTTTCTCTTTTGACTTTTGGTGTTCCCCTAAAAATTAGTGGCATTGCAACATTTTCCAGTGCTGTTAAAGCGGTAAGTAAGTTGTAAGATTGAAAAATAAAACCGATAAACTTCTGCCTAAAACCTGCAAGTTGTTTTTCGCTCATCCTTTCAATTGCGTGCCCCTTAATTTCGATAGAACCCTTCGTCGGCTTTTCAAGTCCCGCCATCATATTTAGCAGTGTGGATTTACCAGAACCTGATGTACCCAAGATACAACAGATTTCACCTTTGTAGATGGTGAGATTGATTTGATTGAGCGCAACCACTTTCTCAGTACCAATTTTATAAACCTTTCTCAGATCCTTCACTTGAATGACGATTTGTTTTTTTGTGGAGGTATTCTCCAATGTCTGTTCCAATGGCTTTGGTGTTTTGTCTACTGTAGTCTCAATCACGATGCAACCTCCTTTCTGTACGTTGATGATTTCATCATTAATAATAACTTGTTTTGCCTAATTATAACTGAATAATTCATTAGAATTTCATTAGAAATTGAATTAAAACATCCCAATTTAACAAAATCGTCATTATCAAAGCAACAATGCCGCAAATAGCACCAAATGTGTGAAATTTGTCTAACACCTTTGACTTTCTATAATTTTCAAGTTCATATTCCCACGCATATTTCTTACCCTCATCCTGCTTTAAAGGCATGCTCTCTCTCACTTTTTTTGGTGACTGAGAATGCCTCAATATTTCTCTTTTGTTTTTTTCGAACTCTAGTTCTTCTAAAAGTCGTTTACTCATACTGCTACCTCAATAAGTTTTGACGTTGTGTGTTCAACTATTTTAGCTGCAATGTTTTGATGGCAAGTAAAAACCAAAATTTGCCTTACATTTGATATAGTATCTAAGAGCTTGAGTGTTTCGACAAACCTCTTTGAATCCCAGTTTACAAAAGCTTCATCAAGTATGAAAGGCAATTGATTATGAGGATCTAACGCTTCAAGTACAGCTAGCCTATACGCAAAGAACAATTGTTGGATTGTCCCTTTACTAAAAGCCTTCGCAGTAGAAACAATCTCACCCTCAACTACAAATTGAAGATCAAAATGGCCATTATCTTCACTAATAAGTACTTCTTGATATTTTCCATGTGTCATCTGATTCATAAAATGGCTTACTCTGGTGATGATATCGGGTTGATTTTCCAATCGATAGCGTTCATCAGAAAACTTGATGATTTCAAGTAAAACCATGAGTTGATTTCTTTCTTCAATCCACTCATTTAGTTGTACTTCGGCAACCAGTATTTCGCTGTTAATTGCCTCTAAATTAACCTTTTCATTATATCGTTGAATTTCTGAATTCAATTGTAACTTTTCTGTTAGGAGTTGCTTTTCCAATATTTCAATTTCGAAAATCATAGCTTCTTGCTTAATTAATAACGTTTCCGAAGCATTCAACACGGCTTCAACATCATAATGTATTTGTGACAATTCATCACTATACACTTTCATTTTACGTATCAAATCAGTATTTTGAGCTATCATATTCACTCCGAAGTCGTAATCACCATCGCCAAAATTTTCAACTAGCGTTTTAAGGTTTCGATTTGCTTCCTCTAAACAGTTACATTCAATGTATTCATTTTCGATTGAAGCGACTTTCAAATCTATCTCGACTTGTTTCTTGGATTCATTTGCTATAATTTCATTCAGGCGATCCATTTGTGCTAATACATACTGTAGGCTTAGTACCGTACCTCTGGAAGTATCAAATCCTTTGGATTGCATCACATTTGAAATCATAGATTCAATTGCCTTTTGACGATCAATTAGCGACGCCCATTTTTCATGTACAGCATCTGCTTCATGCAAAAGCAGAATTAGCTGTTCCAACTTTCCGAAAAAACGCAAACTTTCATCTCTATAGACGTATTCTGGGAACTTTACGGGTAGACTTATCGCTTCAATTTTTTTGTCTATTTCAACTAGATCAACCTTTTCAGAATTACCAATAGAACTGAGTGATTTGATATGTGCCATCGAAAAACCTAACAACCCTATCCCTGCAAATGACAATAAACGCAACGGCTCATAAATGAATCCAATAATTGTAGTTGCAATGCCAACGAACCCCATTGCTATAATCCATTTTTTTAACTGACCGTGGCTTTCGGATGCGCGTTTATCAATTTCAACATTTTTTTCAAAGCCCTCGATATATTTCTGAAATAGTGTCATGAGGTCCAAAACAGGGAGTTTCCTTAATTGTAATAGAATACCTTCATCTATCTCTGAACCAAACAAAATCTTAAACTGTGCACTTATCTTTTCATTTAATTTCATGTGTTCATCAAGAATCGTATGCTCTTCATGTTCAAATCTAATTAAATCACTTAAAGCGTTTTTCAATGAATCAACTTCAATTTTTAAATCAAGCAATTTATGATCGTGCTCAGTATAGACAAATAAGTCCGATTTTAACTTAACTAGTTCTAATTGCCATTTTTGTAATTTTGATTTGCTATCATTTACTTTGATATCATTGTTTTCAATTATATCTAATAGTTTCAAATCAAGTGCTTTAAATTCATCCCTCTTGTATATGCTACGATTTAAGGCGTCGATTCTCTCAATCAACTCTCTAATTGGAAGATTAGCGCGTGTTTGACGAATGGATTGTTCATACGACCTTTTATCATTAACGGCTTGGTCTAGTGTAGTATCTATCTCCTGAATCCGAAGCATTGACTCACGTAGTGCACCATAATTTTTTTCGGCTTCATGTCTCTGAAGTTTCAATTGATTTATTTCATTTTGTAATTGGTTGATTTTGGGATTGCCACGTTTGTCTTTTCGCCATAACACATTAATATCTTGTTCAAGCTGAAGGATTACATCAGAAGCTTTATTAAGATAATCAGTGCCATAATTGAATATCAACTTCTCTTGAATACTCTCATAAGAGGCCTTTTCGAATTGATTCAAATCTTCGGCCGTCAGATAAAAAACAGCTTTAAAGAGCGATTCGCTAACATGACTGACAAAAGATAGCGGTTCATTGTGGTATAACTGTACGGTATGATTACTACTTTTAGATATTGCTAATCTCGGTACACTCTTTAGACTTCTTTCAACTGTAAAAAGTTCCCCCGAGGCAAAAATTTCAGAAGAAAAATTTATTTCATTCCGCGTCCAGTTCACATAAGGATGTTTATCGCGATTTGTTGGTCTAAAACCGTAAAGCAACGTTGCAACACTATCAAAAATAGTAGATTTTCCAGCCTCATTATCTCCTATAAAAATATTGATTCCAGGTGACAATTCAATCTCACGATCGATTAGTTTTCCATATACTTTATAACGCAACTTGTTAATTATCATCTGGATGCACCACCATTCTTTCTATGACTGCCTGAATTAACTCATCTCGCATAGAATGAATATAACTCGCTTTTTCGGATAGTTCAATCTTGTCAACATAAATTGGCAAATTGTATATTTTTTGCTCTAAAGTCGTTTCAAATGTTCCATCTGATATCCGCTTTATCATTTGTGACAAAATTGTGTTTTCACTTGAAAGAACCTCAAGACTATAATTTCCAGTAAGATGGTTAAACTTGATTTCCAAATCTAGCAAACCTGTTCTATCTTTTATAATTTCAGAAAGATAGGTGCAATTTGAATCAACTTCAAGTTGGCTTTTCAGTGAAGATCTTCCCTTTAAGTTCAAGCGCATGATAATTTGATTGGCAGCAGATTGATTTGATTCAATACTGTTGGTGACATGATCGACTATAATAAGCTGTAACTCAGAAAGTGTACTTATGTCTGGGGGTAACACAAACTCACATTGTTCCCACTGTATCACATTAAAATTAACCGCCTCTACTTTTGTTACACTGGGTTCCAACGTTACTAAATACCCCCCTTTAGATCCGGTTTCTTTAATATTTAATCCTTGCAAATTGCCTGAATAGCCAATTTTAGGGGTTAAAAGTTGCCTAATATGAATATGGCCAAGCGCAAAGTAGTTATAGTCTAACTTTTCGATTTGAGATAATGCCGTTGCCATATAGCGTGTCTTATCTGCGATATCTACAGCTGTTGGCACACTAGCGTGTGCAATGCCAATCCAAACTTCATCAGTTGACTTAATTGGATAGTTCTTGATTAAATTACGTTGTTCGTTTTTTGATTTGTGACCCACACCGACAACTTTATAAGGCTCTCCATCGCGGCTAATGACGTCTAAACACTTTACTGTGTCTTCGTCAAACATATAAAATTCGGATTCTTGACTCAATGGATTTAGAAATTTTGCAGTTAACATAGGATCGTGATTACCTGTCACATAAAAAATTTTTTGACCTTTGTTTAGAAGTCTTCTAAACTGATTCATAACGAAATGTTCATCTCTAAATGATATTTTATCATCGTCAAAAAAGTCACCCGCAATAATTATACCTTCTAATTCATTCTCAATTGCATAATCAATGGCTTTTTCAATTGTTTCATAAAGTGCGTCTTTAATTTTGTTTCTAATATAACTGTTTTTATTTGCAAATCCAGCATTTAAATGCACGTCGGAAAGATGTAGTAATCGTATCATTATTGCCTCCAATATCTAATGGAACCCTTTACACAATTATAGTACAAGCTAGACAAACTCACCACTATATTGTAGAATTATTGATAATAATTCAAACAGACTACAATATATTGAGTCCAAGGACCTATAAATTATAGATCTTATGCGTAGTGTTTATCCATTCACAAATAAAACATGCACGTCATTTGATATATATGTTAAAATAATGGAAAGTAATAATAGTTATGGAGGGCTAAATGGCGCTTAATCAATTTATATCATGGAAGCTATTGTACGAAGATCATGACCTCTGTTTTTCGAAAGCGGTTAATAAAAAAGACGCTTCAAATGTATTTTTTATTACTTTTTTTGATCCAGAAAAAATGTCGGTAGCGACAAAACACATTTTGGAAGACCATCTTCACAATTTCATATCTCTAATTGAAGAAGATGGGAAACTACATTTGATTTTAAAAGCACAAGAAGGGCGTGCTATTCATAAATTTATTACACACTCCAAACTCGATTATGACGATCGTGTGCAAATCGTCTATGAATATTTTAAACTCATCGAAAAATATGATGCATTCTGTGATTCGATAAAAGTACAACTTCTCGATGAAGAACAGCTCCTTATTTCAGATGATGGTCTTTCCTTCAGAGAACTGATTGATTATGCACCTACTCAATCATATTCGAATAAAGACGTTTTTAAACAACTTGGACGAACGCTCGATTTAATCCTTCACGATGCTGAAGGATATCATAGCCAATTTATAGATAACTTAATTCTCGGAAATCATAATTATGTTTCATTAAAGGCTGCAAAAAATCACTTTAAGGACGTATTCATATTTGAAAAACCAGATGCACTTGAGTCTATCAATTACGAATACACCATTATATTAAACGATTTAGAAGCTGGCCCACCTATTAATTTAGCCAATACATCTCAAAAAAACAAAGTTCCAGAACCAGTTTCAGCTTCTCCAACATTTGAAACAAACGATCTTCATCATGATGAATTAAGACAAGAGCTCGCTGACTTATTAGCCACAGATCAAAACCAAACAACAAATAAGCTCGAGTCTCATTCTCCTGTTGAGGATGTGATTATTGATTCACGTGTCGGTGTAGCAGAAGATGTAAATAATGCAGATGTTGCAGATGTTGCAGATGTTGCAGATGTTGCAGATGTTGCAGATGTTGCAGATGTTGCAGATGTTGCAGATGTTGCAGATGTTGCAGATGTTGCAGATGTTGCAGATGTCGCAGTTGATGCCAGTGTTGAATATAATAACGACGTGGAGCCCGATGTTGTTAGTGAGACCGATGTGGATCCTGTTGTTAGTGAGCCTGTTGTTAGTGAAGCGCTTGATACCAAAATTGAGACAAAAACTTCGGACATAGAGACAGACTTGTTACAATCCATTACTACGACGGTTCCGAACGTTTCAAAAGATACAAAATCATTTAAGGCGATATTCCAGGAAGATGATCAAATGCCAGAATCCTTACCAAAATCATCTAAACAGCGTTTTCTTGAAGAAGATGATGCCTTGTTTATCGATGATGTTTCCGAGTTGTTCGACGAAGATAGCCACACCTATAAAAAAGGGTTTCAATTTAAATGGGTTTTGATTGGCGTCGTCATACTATTAATACTTGCTCTTGGAATATGGGGAATCAAATCACTTTTCAATACTAAACCTGTAACTGCTCAATTTGAAATAGAACCACTTCACGACAACCGCATTGCATTTATGAACACATCAACTGGTGGAAAGCAAATCAAAGCCTACTCGTGGGAGATTTATTACTCTGATACACTCGTTCAAAAATTTGAAGATGAAAACTTGTTTCCTGTTTTCGATACAGAAGGTGAATATAAGATTGTTATGAAAGTTCAAGATAAAAAAGGCAATTGGAGTGAACCTTATACTCAAGAATATGCTTTTGAGCTAACTGAAGAATTGACAGATACAACCGATACAACAGAAACGCCATGATTTTATCATGGCGTCACTTTTTAATCTAAAAAACTATTTAATAAAAGGAATTCTTATAAATGAACAATATATTAGGCCGTTTAAGAAAGACGATACAAACTCAAAATATGATCAAACCAGGTGACCGAGTCGCTGTAGGTCTTTCAGGTGGAAAGGACAGTATGGCACTCTTATATTTATTAAATCAATTTAGGAAATTCTCTCCTATGCCATTCCATTTAGAGGCAATAACCATTGATTTAGGATTTGATAATTTTAACTTAGATGCAGCACGTCAATTTTGTGCAGCAATCGATGTACCTTATTATATTATCAAAACAGATATAGCAAAAATTGTCTTCGATATCCGCGAAGAAAAAAATCCATGTGCACTATGCGCAAACATGAGACGTGGTGCTTTAGCGAAAACTATGCAAGAAAAAAAGCTCAATGTTCTTGCACTTGGACATCATGCAGACGATGCACTATCTACTTTATTTTTAAATATGCTCTACGCAGGAAAACTCAATACAATGGAATACAAATCCTACCTTTCTAGAAGTGAGATCACTGTGATAAGACCACTACTGGATACTGCCGAAGCCGATATCAAACATTTTATCAAAGACAATCAAATTCCCGTTTTAAAATCACCGTGTCCTCTGGATCGACATACAAAACGGGAAGAGGTTGGTCTTATGCTAAAGGAAGTATATAAAAGTATTCCAAATAGCCGAAAAAACATGTTGACAGCTATGCGTAATGCCCCTCAATGTAACTTATTCAAAAATGATTAAGAGCCTCTCTAATTTACTTATGAGAGGCTCTTTAAATATTCGATTCAATAAAATTATCTAACAATTCTGGTGGACTCACCCTTTCGTCGAGTTAACTTCACTCTGTTTTATTTTAACAACCAGTTCCATTACTTCACTCAGGTGCTGTCCATTATCTGCTTCCAAACATGTGATCCATAATAATAATTTTGGAAATCTTTGTGATTTCATACATGGTCAGTCGCGAAGCAGTTTACATAATTTCGTTTCCGTTCCTTTGTTGCTTAACCGTTTTCTTTAAAATTACAATCTAGGTTTTTGGCGGTCTCACTCCTTTTTTAATTACCTTTGAATGGTTGCCTTTACTACATCCTATATTCAACTTTCGAACTGGTTTGTTAATATTATTATAGCATAAAACAAAAAAAAGAAAAGTCTTTTTTTACGTTTTAGACATATTTTTGTTCGTTAATGCGTGCACAAAGTTTACATAATCGTTAATGCGTGCATCGAGATTTTCCACTTGCAAAATGTCACCTGGATCGTTTGCAATCGCCATTGAAACAAAATTTGGTGGCAGTCGAAACCCTTTATTAATGTTTAGAGCACCTATCAATTGACCTGCGACGGAATCATTGCCTGAATTGCCTGAAACGACAATTCCCAAAATGTACTTGTCTTGAAAAGATATTTTTCGATAAAGCGCTGTCAACCGATTGATGACAGCCATAAGTTTTGCAGATATAGCGTCATTGTAATTCGGACAAATCCAAACGACGATATCCGCCTGTTCAATCATTGGAAAGAGCGACTCAACAACAAATCCACCATAAAAGCAACTTTTTTCTAGTGAAAAATAGGAGCATGTTTCAAAACTACATCCATAACAGTCCGTTATATTCCCTTCTTCAACATGTAGCTCATCGATTTGAAGCGTTTCATTATTTTTTGCCATCAACCTTTCTTTGATCAAATCCCAAAGCATCAATGTATTCGATATCCCTTTATGCCCCGCATGAAGCACCAAAATTTTCATACGATCCTCATCCAAAAAAGTATAAGCAGACAATCTTTCAATCAACTTTACAATCTGAATTTTCTCGATAGTCTCAAGAGGTTTATCTATCACTTTTGCCCAAGTCTTAAAGTTCACATAATCTTTAACGCGTTCTACCAATGGATGTCCAATAAACGCGCATCCCATTTGATTAGCAGTAAAGATAAATTTTTTAGCATATGATTTTGTATAACATTCATCACTTGAAACGACAATCAATGCACCAATCGCATTTGAAAATGCTGTCTCTAAACCTTGTTTATACAAAGTCATTTGGTCTCTCAGGTAGGCGTTAGCAGCATCATTCTCGCCGATTATGTCAAGCTCAATAATAAAGAGCTTCTTAAAATGTCCATCAATGACAACGCTTTGTGCCTTAAGTGCTTCACTCTCACAATACGCCTTTATATCTAAAGAATCGCTTGTGAAAGTTATGCATTCAATTCTGTCCATGTCTCCTCCAGTCGTTTGTAAGTTGCTTCTATTCGCACCAACAAGTTCTTAGAGACTTCTAATCTTTCAAAATCTACCCCATAACATTCTTGTCTGTTCTTTGATCCCCAATACACACCATTTAAGAAATTAGCACTATAATGGTCTTTACCTGCTAGTAGATTGACGATAGAAATAGCACCAGACGACATTGCAGGGGCTACAAATGGTTTAAACCCAAGTGCACGCATCTCTAAATTTGCTTCCACTACACACTTTGTCAAACGTTTAGCAGATTCTTGATCTTCAGATAACACATCATCAGAAGCGACTAGCGCTTCACCGTGTGGTCCAAAAACCCTTCCAGTCTCGGCATAGTTTAAAGACAACTTTTCGCTATAATATTTGGCACGTCCATCCATGACGCCAAGTCCAAATCCAACGACTTGTTCTGGAAGTAAACCCAAGTAATCGGTCAACCCTGTTTCTTCATTTCTATTTGAACTTTCAAAAACTTGTTTGCATAATAAATCCACTGGGTCAGACACGACAGCAAAAATACCTTTATAATTTGATTTCCGCGCTTGCTCTGCATATTGTGCAATAAGCTTTGCATTTTCTTCAAATTGAATCATGCGAACGTCTCTTCCCTCTTCTCCAACTTTCGGAACGCCTTTCGACGCACAAAATATAAACAGATCACTGGAAAAAAGCGACTCTTTATCTATAGCACTTACTTTTATAGTTGAGTTTATAGCAATCTGATTCAACTCCATTTCCCATCTACTTTTTTGAGCGTCACTAATGTCATATATTCCTATGGATTCGATGACCTCACCACCCAATAGTTTTAAACCAATAGAGAGCATACTGCCTACATCTCCAAGACCCAATAATGCCACTTTTTTCTTTTTTAAAAACTGTAGATTTGAGGCCGTCAGGTAGTCGATCAAGCTGTCAAGATCAGCAGAGCCAAAAACATGTTCGAAATAGTTTAAATTAATCGCAGGTATTGACGCATTTGACAGGTCAATTTCATTTAGGAAGGTATCACTTGAGTGGCTATATAGCGCTGACAAGGATTCCGTTTCACCTCTAATTGCGGTTATTTTTGATACATATGCCATTAACTTTGTTGAACCAACAGGTGCTCTAAAGAGATAAACCAATGGGTCGTTTTCTAACGCGTCATTTTGTTTCTGAATGGCACCGTTTTGCATCAAGTTCTCGTGAGTGATAAATGACCACCCTTTATATTCATAGATCATGTCTGTCTCCTATCCGATATAAAATGATTTTAATTTTCTAAGTTGCTCGAGATCGTCCTTGATATACTCCGATGGTTTGACATTGTCAGAATAGAAAATATTTTTACCTTTATCAGGGTATCTTGGCGTATTTAAAACTTCACCCAAACGATCGATAGTCAAAAGTCGGTCATTCTGCTTTTCATAGGCAATTTCAACAGCTGCCATGATCTCAATAGCGTTGATAAGAGCTGTCTCTGACAAATTGTATATCGATTCCTTTGACGCATCCACAACGTATGAAACGGGTGAATATGGAAGTATCAAATTGACTGAATTAATCAAATTGCTATCTGGGATGCTACCTCTCCAAACAGCATCACCATCAATAAATGGGTAGAGTTTGCTCTCATAAAACCATACTTTTATCTTAGGAATGAAATAAGCGGAATCGACTTTTATATTCATGGACTCGGCTACTTCTTTCCCATTGCCTGACATGATACCAACAATGAACTTCTGTATTTCAACGTCATATTTTTTAAAATAAGGTTCTAATGCTTTGACTCGGTAGCCTTTGTTCAGTAAATCATCTACCAAAATCACTGGTCGATCAAACGATTTCAACATCTTTATCTGATTTTCTACATCGAGATAAAATGGGTATTCCTTAATTTGATGCGACAAAAGATCTGTTGAAAAATATTTTTCAGCATGTAATGTCTTTGTAACTGTATTTGGCAACAACCACCTCTTAAAGACTGCACCAAATGGGACGCACATTGATTTGCCAACTTTCTTTGGAACAATTGGCATAGATGGCATAAGATTTTCTTCGCAAACTTTCTTGATTAAATTCTCGTAGATCATCACACGGTCAAAATTTAACACTAAATTTCCAGGATATAGCGCAGTAAGTGATCTTTGTAGTCGCGTTCTAGATTTCGCCATCGCCGTTACTACTTCAGGCAAGTATCGATAAGGTTCTTTAAACATAACGTCAATATCTAGGTTCAAAGTACATGGTGCAGACATATTAACGACGTAAACACTTTCATTTGTCTTAGTTGAGGCAATATTTTGAAACCCTTGATCGAAGAGAACTTCTACGAGGTCTTTGCTGATTTGACTTTTGATGCTTTCCTTGAACACACAATATGTGTAATCTCTTGAGAGGGCATGTGCTAACGATTCGGTCAACATGATTTGGTCGACATTTTTGACGTCAGTGACCTTTCTTTTTATGATGCTATCAATGACCAGTATGCGACCAATTGAATTTGTTCGAATATATTTGATGATGGTTTCATCTGAAAATTCACGGTGAATATCCGTTGCTCTGAGCCAATGTGAAAATGAAACGGAAACAATTTCACCATTTTGTTCTAGACTTCTGAGTACGTACACCTTTGCACTTGGATGCTCACTAAACTTATTAATACTGGAAGTGACTTCTACGGCATCGCCACCAATCAAAGCCAGTATTTCAGTCATTAGTGATTTGTTGATGACATCGTGAATCTCAAAGTAGATGGATTTTGTCATCATCATACGCTTATACATGGGTTCTCTTTGATACAAGCCCTTTTCATAGATGTAATTTTGTGCCAACGGTTCAATCAATGTCGAAATATCACGTTTCTCATCGATTGAATCCCTAATCAAAGTTGAACTGATATGCTCATAATCTTTTGGCAAAGTGAATCTCACAGATGAAGGGTGCAGTTTTGAAAACTTCTCATCGAGTGCCGTCGTATCATTTTCAGTAATATGTGTATCAAATCGCTCATAGACGATGTGTGGTATTTCATTGATAATACTTGCTTTTTCGGATTTATAAGCTGACGCATTCAAAATGACGTCGCTGCCCACAACGATATAAACCTCAGAATCTGGAAACAGATCCATAAGGATTTTTAGATCTTTGTCATTTGCAATATTGATCGAAATATCCCGTGGAAATTGATAAATATCAATTTCACTGGCTATCGACTTTTTGATGATATTACGTCTAATCAGATTCGGTTGTGTACGTTTGGACCATGAAAACTCATCTACATATAAAAGCACTTCAAACCCTTGGTTTTTAATATCATTTGCGATTTGCTTATGGCTCAATGTAAACGGATCAAATGCACCAGGAAAAAAAGCGATTCGCTTATTTGGCGGCAACACAATTGGTCCAATCACATGGTTGTATTCTGATATGAAATTGTTGATGTACTTAAGTGACGCCGTATTATTATAGAAAATCAACTCATCTGCTTCATCTGTATTGGTCATCAAAGACATGACTTTTTTTATGGTCGTCCGATATAGGTACTCTTTCTTCTTAAGGCTTAATTTATCATCTGAGAGTATATCTTTAGCAATAACTGAAAATGCCATTTGATTCACATAGCTTGAGCCGTGGACAAAACCATTGAACAGCACACCAAATAAACGGAGCACCCTGTTGATATGCGATTCTGACGTATCCTTGAAAGCATATCGGTAATCCGCATACTGCGTGATTGCATATCCAATTGTCTTTTCGATCAATGCAATCAACTTAGAGTTATTCGTACTCATTTTTCGCTCAAAACTCTCAATGATTTCATCGAGTTCCTTCGGTTTCACTTGAAGTATGATTTTCCCCAAATACGGCGGAATGTACTTGGTAAATTCATAGCTCTCCATCTCAAGTGCACGGATAAGTTCTACGGCAATATCGTTCTTCTGTTCAAAATTCAAATGCGGAACAAGCTGTAACAGCATGCGTCCAGCAGTATTTCTAACAGACTCTAGTGCACTGACTTTTAATAGATTGCATAAGTGCATGGCCATATAGAAACAATTTTCATAATCATATAGTAATGTATTACGCATGAGCAATTCGATCTGAAACCTTTTTGCAACGTCAATTGTCGCCGATTTTAAATTGCTCAGAAAGATATTGCTCGTGAACTGAAGATCATCTTGGCAAATAATCCTAAACTTTTCAATATGATCTAGGTCGCATTTTAATTGTTCAGCCAGTTTAAAACGCGCATAATTTTCTGCTGGATCTTTTAGTGGTGTAGGAAACTTAGGCAAAACACGCATCACTTGTGCGTCGCGCAGAAGCTTTTTGTCAATATACGGAAGTATTGAATAGATGAGATTATAGGCGCGCAATCGCAATTTATTGTCTTCATCTGTCAATAGCTTGGAAACGAAATTAAATATCGTCGATTTTTGAACGGGGTTGAAATCTGAAAAAGGAAGGATACGCGCCGCTTTAATTAGATAAAACTGAATCTGTTCATGATCACTATACTTCACGAAAAAATCTACAGTTAAGGAGATGCTTAAAAGGCGTTGTTCTTTTCCCTTCAAATGTTTAAAATATGCATCCAACATGTCCCTCATACTGTAGCTGATATATTTTTTATGTCGATCAATAATTTTATTCTCTGGGTTTAAAAACTTTTCAATCGTTTGCTTAAGCAAGCTAATGGTATCAAGTGCATTGCTTTCAACCGTGACACTAGGGGGTGTTTCCTTTCTAATTTCCTCATCATAAGATGCGATGATAGTACCGATGAGCTCAGCACACTGTTTGCGGATGTCCTCCTCTGGCAATACAAGTTTTTCATAAAGGAAATTGATCATGATTTGCTTTTGCTTTTGAGTGAGGTAGTTGTAATATTCCTCTAGGATTGAAATATAACCACGCAAACTCGTCAAATCACGGCTGTTTCTTACCGGTTCCAACAACTTGTTAAGAGATGCCTCATCTCTAAGACGATAAAGCAACTCAATATTATGCTCTATTGATGAAAAAATGACGTTTTGTGTGATTTCTTCACCTTGTACCAAGGTGAAATACTTTCTATCTTTATTTAAAGTATAGTCTGATAGTCGTTCATAATATTGATCGGGCATCGTATTGATGCCAATATCTGTTAGAAAAGCTTCAAAGTCCCTGAGTTTGCCATATACACGACGATATCGGTTCTCTTTTGCAGCATCTAAATTGTCGAGCTTATTCAATATGACATCAAAAGATTCCTTTATGTTGAAAAACATCATGACCGATTTGTTGTTAATTCGCTCAGCTTTGACCCTGAAATCACTATGAATTAAAATCAACGATTCAACTGGCAGTGCGTCAAGTTCTAAATCCCAAGTAGAGTGATTAATAGCAACGTTCCTTATATAGACAATATGTTTTCTCTCAAACCAGTCGCCCGTGTAAAAATAGTGATAATATGCAACTCTGTGCATCTCGTCAGGTTTGCATCCAAACTTACCTATATCATGTCCTATAGCCGCCCCAGACACACGCCCTAAGTCTATTGGGTAACCTGCAGCCTTAAGTTGTCTTGCAGTCTTCATAGCCAAATGATGGACACCACAGATATGATCAAGCGTCGTATAGCCTATCACCTCTTGATTAAGTTTCATCATCTCATAGACAAAATCGTGAATGTAAGCGCGTTTGAAAGCCAAATATTCCGTCTTGTCCTCGAGGGCTTCTATCTCAACATCTGTTAAAAGTTCAATAGGATACAAACTTTGCCATGTATTGTCTTTCGATTTGCGTTGAATGCCTGAAATGATTCTTAGTATGCGCAAGAAAATCTCTGTGATTGGCTTAACATCTTCAGCAAGCACATAGGGTAATGCCTCTGGAAAAGAAAAACTCAAGCTGTAGTAATAACAAATTTTTAGCCATTCATCGCGCCCCTTAGCCTCATCGACCGAATTAAAAAATGGTCGCGTCAATTCATAGACATCAAAGCAGTGATATTTATTTTCTTGAATCATAATTGATAATCTGTCTCTAAATACATCATCGCCAATTATGTCCACTACAAACTTTCTCGTTACATGTATATTTTTTAAAAATGATCGGTTTAATAATTCTCTTTCGATATCAGCAAGTATTGGACCTGTAAAGTCACCCATAGCATCACCTCATTCATATTCTTTTTACTATTATCCCATACACATCGAGCGAATACAATTCAAACTAAACAAATGCAACGTTTAAGCCGATAATATTAACAACAGATATAGAGGAGGTTTCCTATGTCCAACATAACAAAAATTCCTAGTGTGAACAATTACAAAAACGTTTCCTCTAGTAAGGTTAGGGCGACAAGTTTTAATCCAATCGTCACACATGTCTATGGCAAAGGAGAAGTGCATAACAATCCGGAACATAAATCTGGAAATGAGCACTTTATTTTGGACGCCTTCTATTCCAACGCTCATAATCTTAAGGCATCCTTTATGCGACTAACATCAAATGAAACTGATTATGACACCTTAAAACAATATTATCGTACTCATGAAGAAGAAGTGCTTGCAGGTGCTGATAGTTTATTAGAAGCTATCAATAATATATTGGAAACGAGCAATACTTGTGATCAAACACATGGAACCCACTTCAAATTTTTGGTCGAAAGCATCTTATTTAGCTTTGAGGATGCTTTATTTAAAATTGGTTTTTCAAAGATGAAGTCTTTATATGACGTGAATGGTCACGTTTTTTATACCGTATTGTGTAATGAACCTGAAGTTTTTCAATTTTTATTTAAACAACCAAACGGGCTAGTAGAGATGCTCTCGAAAGTCTACTATAAAATTATGAGTATCACCAGTGCTTCAAAGACCGAAGGGCGTATTATCGATTTCAGAACTTGATTTTTCTTTGTCGCGATGCAAGACATGTAACATGTTTATTTCTGCACCAGTGATTATAATCTGTGCAAATATATAGATCCATACCATAAAAGCAATCATCGCAGATAGTGAGCCATAGAGGATTGAATAATCCGTCATCGTGACGACCACAGTAGAAAAGAGATAATTTGTTATCACAAGGCCGAAAACAGCGAATAATGCACCTGGATAAATATCCTTTAGGTGCATTTTTTTATTGGGTAAAAAAATGTAGATGGATACAATGGCTATGATGAAAGTCAAAATGAGCAGAATATTTCTAGAATATTGAATCATATTGACGACATTTGTATCAATGCTAAATGCAAATATCTTTGACAAATAATCGACAAGGTTAATCGCAAGCCTCGGAATCATAAGTGATAAAACGATAATAAGTGTAAACAGGAACATATACCCCATCGCCATAAATTTAAGAAGAAAATAATTACGCGTCTCGACGACTTCATACGATGTGTTTATTGCGCGTCTCAGTGCGTTTACTGCTTTTGAAGATGCGTAGAGCATTGTGAGACCCGAAATTGATAAAACGGCACTTCCCTCAATGCTGAGCGATTGACTGATAAAATCGGTGATGAGAATACTTATGTTGTATGGCAAGATCGTTTTAAGTGCATCAATCATGAAATCGTAATTGATTTGAAATTTTGATATGACAGATAGTGTGAAGATCAGCATTGGAAAAAATGACAATACAAAGAAAAAGGCCATTTGACCAGCAAATGTAGTTAGTTGATGTGAGATATTTCTCTTGTTTAGTTCGTCTAGGTATGCAAGTATTTTCAACTGGAGCCTCCATTAATAATTTGATAAGACTTTTTTAATATCTATACCCCTATTCTACCTTTGTTTTAATTAATTTTTAAGTAGTAATTTTATCTATTACAGCATAAACTAGTAATATAGGTTAAATGAGGAAATTGCATAATTCCAAATTTATATGAATTTCATTTATTAAAACGGCGCCATTGTCAATTTCGATAAATGGAATTTCGCAACTTAAAATGTAATTTTGCAATTTCCATTAACAATTAATAATAGGAGGCCGTTATGAAATCAGGTAAACTCTTTATACTGATCCCCATCATCGTCGTGATCGCTGCATTATTCTTAGGCAGCTATTATACACTTGACAATGCGGAGGAAGCAGTTATTGAAAGATTCGGTGAATTAACAAGTGTAAACACAGCTGCAGGTTTACATTTCAAGATTCCATTCATCGACAAAGTCATCATCTACAACACAAACGAAATCTATTCACTACAATATGGTTATCGACCAACAAGTGAAGCAACAACAACATCCGCTGCAACATATCAAGATGTTGAGTATGAATCAATCGTATTGACAAAAGGTTCGTACCTAATCAACATCGGTGCAGTTATACAATACAAGATAACCGATCCAGCTGCATATTATTACAATGTCGATGATCAAGAAAACACCATAAGATTGGCATTTGAAAGCGTTTTAAGAAGTAACATTCAAAACCAATTACTCGACGATGCTTTAGTCAACAAAGACAGTATTTCGAAAGAGATAATGCCAGACTTGTCCAGAAAACTCGCGAGTTACAATGTCGGTATAACACTCACAGAAGTTAAACTCACAGATGTTCTTCTTCCTGAAGACGTTCAACCCGCTTATGACGATGTAAATATCGCCTCTAACGAAAAAGATTCTTATAAGAGTCAAGCCGACAAATACTCAAATGAAATGCTCCCAAAAGCGCGTGCAGAAGCTTATCAGATGATTCAACAAGCAGAATCATATAAAGCTGAAAAAGTCGCACAAGCAAAAGGTGATGTCACAAACTTCAACCAAGTCTATGATAAATACAAAGTTTCACAAGAAATCACAAAGACTCGACTTTATCTAGAAACGATGGAAAAAATCCTTTCAGCGACAAAGAACAAGTATATCATCGACTTAAACAGCGATAGCGTCCTTAAGTTCCTTCCACTCCAAACGAACGGAGGTCTACAATAATGAATATCAACCAAGGCGAATCAAAACAAGATTCTGAAGAAAAAATCGATATTAAATCGGAGCAAAAGTTCGAACCGAAGTTTGCACCAAAATTTGAACCGAATTTCAGCAATGCTAAAAAACATGCAAAAACAAGTGCAAAAACAATCCTTCTCGTTCTCATCGTATTAGGTGCAGTCGCTTTTCTTAGCAATTGTTTCTATATTGTCAGACAAGATGAAGTCGCTACAGTTCGAGAACTTGGTGAAATCAAGCGAATCGTCGTTGACGCAAGTAGCGAATATGCACAGCTTCAAAACGATCTCGATCCAAGATTCAAAGATGTTATCATTGATACAAACAAAGGTCTAAAATTTAAAACACCTTTTATTACAACAGTTGAAAAAGATACGAGCAAGCTCCTCACTTATATCTCCAACACTGCTAAGATCAATACAAGAGACAAAATCAAATACGAAGTAAGTATGTTTGCTCAATGGCAAATCACACACCCTGGTATTTTTAGAACATCGCTTGGTTCAGTATCAAGAGCTAATTCTAAAATTGATGAAATCACTTATGCCGTTGTTATCGATAGAATCAACCGTTTGAGCAGCAATGACTTCTTAAACAACAAAGAAGCACTTGGAACGATACTCGATGAAGCTATGGCAGAACTTAATAGCAACTTGGCAACACAAGGTATACGTCTGACAGATATCGACATTTTTAGAACGATCTTACCGCCGTCAAACATCGAATCGACTTACAAGAAGATGATTGCTGAGCGTGAAGCGATTGCACAACAAATCCGTTCAGAAGGTCTTGAAATCTATCAAAATACTGTAGCGGATACTGACAGAAATGTCGCGCAAATTAAAGCGAGTGCCATTGAACAATCGGAACAAGTTAAAGGTGATGCCGATGCGACTGCACTTGAAATATACGCAAACGGCTTTAGTAAAGATCCAGCATTCTATGAATTCTGGAGAACAATGAAGTCTTATGAACAGACTATAGATGCAGATACAGTCATGTATATCGACAAAAATAACGATTACTTGAAGTTCTTCTCTAACGGAACTGGCTCATTGAATCCTTAATTAATACCGTTAAAATAGCCTACGATCACTGCACAGTGCAGATGTTCGTAGGCTTTTAATTTTGTGCTTGTATTCAACGTTATTAGAGCGTTTCATAGCGTCGAATGCGCATAATTATATCTGATAACGTTCTCATATCAACAGTTTGCGCCTTATCAGATATCGACTGTTCTGGATCGGTATGCGCTTCTATCATAAGGCCATCTGCACCGCATGCAATAGCTGCTTCCGACATGATTCCAACGAGTTCCCTTATCCCAGTTCCATGACTTGGATCTACTACTATAGGTAATCCAGTTTCCTTTTGAATAATTGGAACTGCCGCTAAATCTAATGTATTTCTTGTATAGTCTTCAAAGGTTCTTATACCGCGTTCACAAAAAATGATATTGTTGTTACCGCCTTTCGCAATATGTTCAGCAGCCAAAATCCATTCGCGAATCGTCGCACTGAAGCCTCGCTTCAGCAAAATGGGCTTCTTAGTTTCACCTACCGCTTTTAAAAGTGAATAGTTGTACATATTGCGTGAACCGATCTGAATCACATCCACTTTATCAGCAAAGATGTCTAAATAACTTGCGTCCATGAGTTCTGTAACAATGGGTAAACCCGTTTGCCGCCCAGCTTCAATCATCCATTCAAGGCCATCTAAACCATGACCTTGAAAATCATTTGGATTGGTCCGAGGTTTGAAAATGCCACCTCTCAAAAAATCTGCACCAGCATTTTTTGCTTCATGCGCTATTGCTACTATTTGTTCTAAACTTTCTATGGAACATGGTCCTGCTATCACGATTGGTTTTGCACCACCAATGCTTTTGTTGCCAATGGGTATACATTTTGTTGCATAATTTGAATTCATCAATTGTCCTCGCCTTTATTATTTACGGAGCATACCATAACCACCGTAAACACCTTTCTTATCTGAAACCGTTATGACTGCGTTATCCTGTACGCTTCTCACAAAGTTTGCACATTCTTTAATTTTATTTCTTGATACATACATGAGCAATATACTTCTAGGGTGATTTTTGCCTTCGCCTGACAAAACAGTTACGGCAAACCCTTTGTCTCTTAATGCGTTGACAACAGGTACCGTATGCTCAACCATCAAAATAATTTGCATCTCCGCTAGACCGATACCAATTTTCTCTTCAATCCAACTTCCCAAATAATTGCCTACTGAGAAGCCCAATGCATAAGCCACTATTTTTAATGGGTTTTCCATGATATTATCGAGTACTGTGCTCACCAGTATGACCCATAGCGACACTTCGAAGAATGCAAGGATTGCACCAATTTTACGCTCTCCTTTGGTAATTAAGACCATTCTCACTGTTGCCATAGAAACTTCAACAATTTTTGCCAAAACTATAAATAAATAGATCATCAACTGCTCTCCTTAATGATTTCCATGTAGCTAAGACTACTGTTTTGCGTTTTCGAGAATATATAGTATTATATATATAAATGGTTATATAAAACGCCGACATCATGACAATTATACACCATTTTATTGCCACCCTCAATTGGAATTATTCAATTTCCTCAGATGTGCATTAGGAGCTTAAAATGATTGATAAACTTATTGAAACAATTAAATCCCATAAGGCTAACACTTCCGGCGTAAAGCGTCAGTCTTCTATATTAATCCCATTAATAAAGAGAAATGATAAATGGCATCTGCTTTACGAAAAGCGTTCATTTGACCTCAAATCCCAACCTGGTGAAATTTGTTTTCCAGGTGGCGCTATAGAATCAATCGAACACCCGCGCGACGCCGCAATTAGAGAAACTTGCGAAGAACTCAACTTGTCTTATAGCGATATAGAAATTATCGGTCAAATCGACTCAATTATGACGAGTTTTGATATGCTTATACACTGCTATGTAGGTATATTGAGCTATCCATTTGAAGACATCGTTTATTCTAAAGATGAAGTCGACCTTATTTTTACCGTGCCTATTGAGCATTTCATGCTAAATCCACCGATGAGTTATCTCATCAATTCAAAATTTGACTTGGCAGACGATTTTCCATTCCAAAGCATCCCAAATGGAAAGGATTATAACTTCAAAGCGACGTCATACCCAATCGTCTTTTACGACTACGGCGATTATACTATATGGGGGTTAACAGCAAGAATGACTGAGCAATTTATAGATATGATAAAGCTCGAATGCGAACCACTCAACAACCTTTAATCACCATAGGCAAACATAGAAAATGGACTTTCACATCAATCATGAAAGCCCATCTACTGGATTTTGGCACGGTAATTTAAATCATATTCAGTTTTAATAAAAGTTTGTTCAAATATAAGCATTCCTCCTAATCAAGTAAAGTAATAAATTGATCGTGTCTTTTTGTAGCATTTCGGAAATACTCATTTGTGTATCTATAGGCCGATGCCCAACAATCCGTCCCAAGAATCCATCTATAAAAAACCATAGTGGTTTGTTATATTGTTTTAATACCCGTAGGAAGTAAAAATAAACAATTTTTAGAAGTCGGAGGTGTCAAATGGAGCTAGAAAAATACTTATTACCGTCACACTCTGTAGAAATAACAGTTTCAGTACGCGATGAAAACAATCGAGTCAACAATCTTTTACTTAGATCTATCATTGAAAAAGGGTTAGTAGAAGGTGTATTCAGAATCATTGCGCCAATCTATCACGGGAAAGTATACAATTTTCACGTGGACGAAGTCATCACCATTTCGTTTTCAGTTTCAGATTCCACTTCCAAGGACCTCTATGCCATCAATTGCAGAATCATTGACCGACAAAATACTAACAACCTCTCAATTTTAACTTTATCAGTTCTCGGCTCACCTTCAAAAGTTCAAAGACGGCAATCCTTTCGTGTTAACATCTACAACACCTATTCATTTAAACTTCGAGAAGCTGTCTATGATCTCTATACAAAAGACATAAGTTCTTCTGGTATGCTTGCGCTTAGCACTATCCATATACCTGCCGGCAGTGTGTTTGAGATTCTTTTCGATGCCAATATCAAACCAAAGGATTCTGTAGAATCAGATTATTCAGAAGCAAAGGTATTCAGAGTTCGCTGTAAAGTCCTTGATAGTTTGCCTCAAGTTGAAATCAGACGTTATTTAAACCGTATACAATTTGAAGGCTTATCAGAATCAGAGTCAAAATATTTGATACAGTATCTATATGGCAAACAAACGGAAATCTTGCATCTGGACCCCAATACTAGCGAAAAAATAGCGGCCTTCTTTGAAAAGGATGACGACCATTATACAGATCGGTATTCAAAAGAATTTACGCGCATTCAAATCATCAGCCTTATTAGTTTAGTCACAACTTTTATTTCAATCGTCATGTTAATGTTTTCTAGGCCAAAAAAGATGTATGTCCTTGACTATTTTTTTGATTTCTATAGACCTCAGTACTGGGATCAAGATTACTTATTTGGTGCACTCATAATGGCGAGTGCTGTCATAATAATGACCTTGATTGGACTGTTCTTAAATATCGTTGAAGTCAAAAAAAACAACAACACCATTCACTGGATGTTGCTGTTTACATTAATTATCTGTATCGCTATCACAATTACAACTTTGAGAATATCAAGTATTAATGGTTTCGGATTATTCTAAGATCTCGAGTGATTGGCCTTGTATGCTATTTCTAGCAGCAAGGCTTTTATTTATGCCGTTGATCACCGAACGTTTATTAAGTACCCATCGTGGAACTAAAAGCATTGACCGCTCACCATCACCCGTTAAACGATGGACGACCGTTTCAGGATTCAAATACTCTAGTGCATCACATATCCATTCAATATATTCTGATTCTGATAGGATATGAAATGGGTTCTGTAGGTAAAAGGTTTCAAGCTCAGTGCCCTTTAAAATATTGAGCATGTGAAACTTGACGCCAAAGACACCCAGCGCGCTAATCGCTTTGACAGATTCTATAAAGTCGGCTTTCGACTCTCCTGGAAGGCCAGCAATCAGATGAACGACGACCGGTATGTTCCCTTCCTTAAGCAACTGTAATGCCGCTTTAAAATCATTGAAATCGTAGTGTCTTCTAAGCCATCCTGCCCGTTCGTCATGAATCGTTTGAAGTCCAAGTTCTACCCACATGACTTTTGATCGCTTGAACAATTCGATATGTTCAGGTTTGATGCAATCGGGTCTCGTAGCAATCGCGAGCCCCTTAACCCCATCACTGTCAAGTGCTTCATCGTATAATTGTTCAAGTTCTTCAATGGGCTTATAAGTGTTCGTATAGTTTTGAAAATATGCAATATAAGCTTTTGATGCCCATTTATCTGATAAAAGTCGCTTCTGACTAACTATTTGCTCGCGAATGCTTGCGCCTTCGTTCTTTACGCCATGTATGACAGCGCCTGCAAACTCGCCTGAACCACTTTCGCTACAGAAAATACACCCGTCAAAGGACAAAGTCCCATCGCGATTTGGACAAGTGAAACCGCCATCCAGTGAAAGTTTAACGCGCTTCTCGCCATAAACTTTCATAAAATATTCACTTAGACCATAATAACGCCCAGGCATCGGGTCACATCCTATCTTTTAGTATTTCTATACTTCTATCTAAAATACCTGAGAAATACGCCAGTGTCAAACCGTAGTTTGTCATTGGGACTTCCTGAGTTTGAGCTTGATCGATGCGATAGATCATCGATTTTCGGTTGACCATGCATGCGCCACAGTGGATAATCAAATCGTATTTGTCCAAATCCATAGGAAAATCGTGCCCCATCGCATATTCGATTACAATGTCAGGATTTATTTTCGTATGGATCAACTTTGGTATTTTGACGCGGCCAATATCTTCATGCGAATGATTATGCGTACAATTTTCTGCGATTAAGATGCGCGAGGACGCATTAAGGGTTTTAAACGTCTCAAGACCCTCTAACAATTTGGCGATATCGCCCTTTTGTCTTGAAAACAGAATTGAAAAACCCGTAAGTGGTATCTCTTTAGGCACTATTTTAGAGACTTCAGCAAATGCCTGTGAATCCGTGATGACCAGATCGACATGACTCAGCTCCTCAAGCGTTTCAGCGAGTTCTGTGTCTCGAACGACATGACATTTGATGCCGTGATCGAGGCAGTCTCTTATGATCTGCACTTGTGGTAAGATTATGCGTCCTTTAGGCGCTTCTGAATCGATCGGAACCACGAGGACAACTGTGCTGCCATAAGGCAACAAATCACCGACAAGCGGCTCTTCGTCTTCAAGTACAGTGAGCCTCTCTTGGAGCAATGCATTGACTCTGTGGATATCCGATAAGTTTTGAGCCGTTATAAACATTTTATCATAGTCGATACCTTCAACTAAGGCACGCGTCTCATCCGACATAAGATCTTCTTTGTTGACGATGAGCATATAGGGTATGTTAAAACGCTTAAAAACGTCCTGCATGGCACGAAAGGCTTCTAAGTCAGGCTTTGTACCATCTAATACATAAAGGGCAAAATCCGTACGCTGAAGCATCTGCTTCGTCTTATCTACTCTGAGGCTACCGAGGATGCCTTCATCATCTAAACCAGCGGTGTCAATCCACACGACTGGACCAAATGGGATGAGCTCCATCGCTTTGAAAACGGGATCCGTCGTCGTGCCTTCAAACTCTGAGACGACGGCGATGTCTTGACCGATGATAGCGTTAAACAATGACGATTTTCCAGCATTTCTGTTACCATATATACCGATGTGAACGCGGTTCGAATTGGGTGTTTTATTCATAAGTCACTCCTACAGGAATATGTCGCGGTCGCCGTTTGTCAAATCTTGAAGACCCTTCACCACGACTGTTTTCGTTTTATCATCTTGTATTTTTACGATTTCACCTGCGATAAATGTATCTACTTGCTTGTTGAGTGCTTCATCGCCAAAATCAAGTGCATATTCTTTAAGCGTCATCAAAGCATTCGGTTGACAAACGTGTTGAATTTGACCCGACTTTGCAAGCGCCATAAATCGATCGCCCGTGCGGCCACTTCTATAGCAAGATGTACAATAGCTTGGAATAAAGCCGTCTTCAATGAGACCTTTGATTACTTCCAGAGGTGAACGCTCATCGGAAACTTTAAACTGTGCCACTTCGTGGACGCCATTTTCATTTTCTTTATAGCCACCAACGCCTGTACATGATCCAGCACTCAGCTGCGTCACCCCAGCATGAAGCAATTCGCTTCGAATTTCCTGTGTCTCGCGTGTTGATAAGATGATGCCTACGTAAGGCACCGCAATTCTAAGGATCGCTACAATTTTTTTGAATGTCTCATCATCGATGATATGGTCGAAGTCTGTAAGGTCCATGCCTTCCGCTTTTTTAATTCTCGGGACAGAGATCGTATGGAAGCCGACGCCATAATTTTCTTCTAAGTGTCTGTTGTGAAGCATCAGCGACAATACTTCGAAACGATGGTCCGCAAGGCCGAACAAGACACCCGCACCAACGTCGTCAATCCCAGCTTGCATCGCGCGATCAAAGGCAGTCAAGTGATACTCGTAATTGCCTTTTACGGAACGCGGATGTACTTTCTTATATGTTGGTTTGTGATACGTTTCTTGGAAAAGGATATAGGTGCCGATATTGGCATTTTTAAGCTTCGCAAAATTTTCTACAGTTGTCGACGCGATATTGACATTGACTCTTCTAATATTGCTCTTTTCAGTCGCTTCGTCATAGATGATTCTGAGCGTATCGATGATATAATCGATATCGCAGTTGACTGGGTCTTCTCCCGCTTCAAGCGCTAAGCGTTTATGGCCCATGCTTTCTAATATTCTAACTTCCTGTCTGATTTCCTCTTCAGAAAGTTTACGTCTTGCAAATTTGTTTTCTTGCTTATAGCCACAGTACGTACAATTGTTGACGCAGAAGTTGCTCACGTACAATGGCGCAAAGAGGACGACGCGATTGCCATAGATGGATTGCTTAATCTCTGCAGCCAAATTATAGATTTTCTGAATTTGATCTGGTGTATGTGCCTGCAACAAGATAGCCACTTCTTCCAAATCGATGCCTTGCTTTAATTTAGCCTTGTCAATGATTTGGTCAATTGTTTCATCTGACGCGTTTTTAGTTTTATCCAAAATTGATTCAATCAAGTCGTGCGCAATAAATGCTGCTTCTTTGTAGTTGTCATCGCCGTACTTCGCCATAGTAACCTCCATTATTCTTCGATCGCCTTTTTGGAAATCGAAGTCTTTACTGAAACGTGATTTAAATTGCCTAATTTGCCTGTCATGCTGTTGATTTCATCTACTGTTCCCATGATGATGATCGTGATGACTGAAACGCCATACTGGTCGAAGGGTATCCCCGTTCTACCTTTCACGATGCCCCTATATTCTGCGATGATGTCGTTGAATTTATGCTGCACCTCTTGCGGTTCCTCCAAGATGGCACTAATCACTGCGATTTTCTTTTCCATAGAGCCTCCAAAATAAAAAACCTTCTCAAAGAGAAGGCTTAAGTCAACATCAAATAATCCCATGGGGATTAACATCTATTGCGCCGGCCTTTCAAATCAGATTACTCTTTCTTGTTAGGGGGGGAATGTGGGTCACACATTTTAAAGAAACCTCTAAAACATGTTCTTGTTAATAGTTTATCAATATACTTTGAGATTGTCAACAATTAAAACAACGTGCGTCTGACTTGATTGCGTCCTTTCCTCTTTGATACATAAAGTGACACGTCAGCTCCACGTAGGAGATCGTCTTCATCTAGTATATCCTCTTCATCTTTTGATTCGAAAAATGCTAGACCGATGCTAATGGTAACGCGTTCACCAATTCCTTTTTCGACGTGTGGCATGTTGGCCTCATCCACGGCTTTCAAAATATCATGCGCAATCATAGTCACAACTTCTTCCTCAAACTCTTGAAAGATGACCAAAAATTCATCGCCACCATATCTGTATATAAAAGGGGTTAAATGTTCCGATGAGGCCTTGAGGATATTTGACACTTTCTGAATGATGCGATCGCCTTCGACATGCCCATAGTAATCGTTGTATTCCTTAAAATAATCGATGTCACACATGAGCGTCGCGATATTTTTTTTATCTTCATTAAAAGCCTTTAGCAAGGGTTTGACGTCCTCATTAAGTGCATATCGGTTAAGAAGATTGCTTAATCCATCAAGTTTTGAGATGGTACTCAATTGCTCGTTGAGTATTTTCATCTTTTGCGATTTCAACGAATTTGCCATCGCTATGGAAATATAAGATGCTATGGCGCGTATCATGTCAAGCTGATAATGGTCAAATCCATTATTTTCATACTTTTGAAGTGAAAAGACACCTATAATTTCTTCGTCAACGACGAGAGGCGCGTAATAAATCGTCTCATACGGCACATCGATACCTGGAAAATTATCTTTGAATGGTTCATAATCGTCGAGGATCATATGCGTCAATGAACCGGTATAATATTCACGATTGTTGCGTATGACCCAAGTCCCTAAACTGCCTTTATTGGATACTGGTACATCATAGCTTTTTTCAATTTGTCCATTATGGTAGACGATTCGTTTTATGATCATTGCTTGCTCAGCGTCATAAAGACCAATGACCAACGCATCAAATTTCATAAAGCTGATTAATTTTCTTATAATCAATTCAACAAGTGCTTCATATTCTTGTTCTTTTGAGATATCTTTTGAAATTTCATAGATAAAGCGCATATTTTTGAGCAAACGCTCAGTAATATTTTGCATTTCATTATCAAGCTCAATATCCAATTTTTCTTCTATTTGGTACATCCCCAGCTCATACAAATTGGTGAGCAATTTTTCATCCAGTATCAATAACCGTTTATAGTTTTCTTTAATCGCTTCGGTAAAGGGCACATAATCTGCGATTGAATGGATTAACAATCTTGCTTCTCTTTCTACTTCTACATCTTCCGTCTGAAATGCATAATTGCCGACAATCAAACAATACTCGAGAGCAAGCTCGTATTTTCGACTGTCCAGCATAATACGTCCTAACATCAGATAACAGTCGTTGACACCGATAACGTCCTCGTCTTCATTAAAACGTTCGATGGCTTCTTGAATGTTTGCCTGTGCTTCTTCCATATCGCCTTTATGATGCGCTATCTTACCTTGAATCAACTTCCATAAAGCCTCATATTGAAGAATGTCTCTTTTAATAGATAACATTTCATAAAAGGCGTTGGCATGATCTTTTGCTCGATCAAAATCACCATTTTTCAAATACTCAGTTATAAGGTTATACGTCGTCAAAAAATATACTTTATAGTTGTGCTCCTGTTTAGAAAATTTTTGCGCTTCTTCATAGTAATATAAAGCGCGTTCATTCATCTTCATCGTACTATATAAGATGGCGATGTTGTTAAGTAAGCCGCCCAAAGAGCTGGTTTTATCCATTTGCTTTGATAGTCGCAGGGATTGGTGGTAATAGTCCAGTGCAAGGGCATATCGACCTGAATAACTATTGATATTACCAAGTAAATTTGAAATACGCATGCGAATGTCGCCCAAATTTTCTGCATTGGCCATTTTGATCGTCTCTATAGCCAATTTATGTGCTTTTTCGATATCGCCGCTATAGAACAACGCAATGGCGTAGTTCGAAAAAGTGCGTGCTTTTACGGCTATCTCATCGATTGTTAAACATACGTCGTACAGTTTTTGCATCATATGAAGTTTGTCAGCATTAGTAAGTTGCTCATTGTTTTCGAATTGATCATTGATTGCATTGATACTGCTAATTTCCATAAGCCACTCACCCTCTTAATGTGAAGTTGATTAAAGCTTCTATCATTTTTATCTGTAGATATACCCCTAAGACAAGGCTTTCTTCATCGATGATAAAATCTTTTGTATGCAACGCACCTAGTAGTCCATCTTCAAAGCCGCAACCCAGATGATAAAAGGCCCCCTTAGAATGGTCTAGAAAATAGGAGAAGTCCTCAACACCAAGAGAAGGGTGTTCCTTTTCAATGACATGATCTCTGCCTAATGCGGCTATTGTTACCTCTCTCAATACTTTTACGACTTCGTTGTCATTGATAAGCGCTTTATAACCTTCTTCAAAATGAACCTGCCCTGTCGCGCCAAAGGCACCACATATGCTAGTGACCAGGCATGCCAATTTTTCCTTAAGCAGTGCACGCGTCAACTCATCGGTCGTCCGCATACCTCCCGTTAAAGTTACCTCATCACAGATTATATTGTCCTTCTGTCCACCGTTTATTTTTCCAACTGTGATAACCGCTTGATCAAGAGGTGAAATGGATCGACTCACAAGTGTTTGTATGCCTAAAATGACTTGTGCGGCAATGACGATCGCATCAACGCCTTGCTCAGGATAAGCACCATGTGCAGACTTGCCACCAATTGTGATTGAAAATGTATCAGAAGCCGCATTGAGCTTTCCGTCTCGGATTTCGATTTTACCAACTGGTAAATAGGGCATGACGTGAAGGCCGAGTACAAAATCCACATTTGGTGAAGTCATGACACCCTCTTCCACCATTCTTGCAGCACCACCAACCGTTTCCTCAGCAGGTTGAAAGAAAAACTTGAGATTACAGCCAAGCGTTTCTCTATGCCTAGCAAAATACTTGGCGACACCTAATTGAATCGTCGTATGCGCATCGTGTCCACATGCGTGCATAATGCCATCAAAAGTCGATTTATAGTCCAGATCATTCATTTCTGTTATCGGCAATGCGTCTATATCGGCTCTGAATCCAATAGTCACTTCGTCATTTTTTCCAATCAATACACCACAGACTCCTGTCGTTGCACTTGGAAAGTTATTGATGCCCATATCGTTGAGTGCCGAAATGATTTTTTCCTGCGTTTTAAATTCATATTGACTGAGCTCTGGGTATTTGTGTAGATCGCGTCTAAACCCAATCAACCAATCTCTTTCTTGACTCAGTTCCAAATATAAAGGATCTTCCTTATAATGCATCACGCGCCTCCGATTTATGATTTATGATTTATATTTTATCCATATATTGAATCTTGACGGGCTTCTCATCGTCTGCTGTAATCACTCTAGGCACTCGAATGGAAACTCTCGAAAGAAGTTCATTGCGATTTGTCTTTGATAGTTTTGCAAGCTCAGTTAACGTAAGTGAATGATCATCGAAAATAATCACTTCATCACCTACTTTGACAGACTCAATATCTGTTATGTCCACCATGCATTGATCCATGCATAAAAGACCCAAAATAGGCGCATGCTGGCCATGTATCGATACATAACCGACACCTGATAGATTTCTTGGGTACCCATCAGCATAGCCTATTGGCAGTGTCGCAACCCTCGTCTCTCTCGTTGCGACATAAGTGTAGTCATAACTGACGCCATCACCTACTTTTATCGTTTTAATATGCGTCACATTCGTCTTCATGCTCATGACGGGTTTCAAGTCAAAAGGTGTTTTTCGACTACAATAGCCATACAAAATAGCACCTAGACGCACCATGTCGTAGAGCTTATTAGGATACGCAATAGCACCGATGCTATCACAGACGTGTTTTATGGGTATGCTTATAGACAACTCTCTCAGCTTTTTTAGCAACGCATCAAATCGATCAAACTGAGCATCATCTGTTTCAACATCTTTTAACGCCAAATGTGTGAATAGACCTTCAACTTCAATGAATTCGTACGTTTTAATCTCTTCCAGATCCTCGATGAGTTTGTCTATATCGTTATAACCAAGTCTATTGAACCCTGAATCGAATTTGATATGAATTTTCGCCTTGATATTGTCATACGAGGCATTGAGATTTAACTTTCTGGCGTCTTCAAGATCAAACAAAGTCAAAGTGATCGCATGCTTGACTGCAAAATCGTAATCGTCCTCAAAAGTCTTACCCATAACTAGAATGGGACAAGCAATGCCATTGTTTCTTATGGCTTTGGCTTCATTTATATTTGCGACACCTAAATAATCGACGCCTAAACGCTCAAACTCTCTTGAAATGGTTAGCAGGTCGTGTCCGTAGGCATTTGCTTTAACAATACCAGCAATTTTTACATCTTTTGGAATCAAAAATCTCATTTCCTTATAATTGTAACGCAGTGCATCCAAATCTATTTCTACGCGTGTGCCTTTCATTTGAGCCTCCGACTTTAAATTTCCATTTTCATGCGCTCTAAATCAGTAATTTTAAAAGAAGCTTTGTGATAATCTATGAGTTTATCATCTTTCATTTTACTGAATTCTCTTGATATAGACGGTCTTGCGACGTTAAAAAAGTCTGCGAGTTCGTCACGGTTCATAGGCAAAGTAAAAATGAGCGTGCCTTGAGACTTCCACTGTTCAATTAAATAGGCACAGAGTTTGCCACGTAAGCTCCGAATTGACAGATAGTCCACTTTTCTACTTAGAAGCAAGGCTTTCTTTGACATGATCACAAGCATATTTTCTATGATTTTCTGATGGGAGTCACACATTTTTTCACATTGTGAGATCAATTTTTCTGGCGATATAAAGATGACTTCGCTGTCACTTTGCGAAGTCACTGTGACTGGCCAAACTTTTTTTTCTGTAAAGCTGATCATCTCACCAAACATATCCCCTTGCTTAAGCACCGTCAGAATGGTGCGGTTGCCCGCTATATTTTCTTTTGCGATGACGACTTCGCCTTCGACAACGATGCCAATACCATAAAATGGTTCACCGCTATTTGCTATATTGTCACCTTTTTTAAAGGTCATAATTCTCGGATTCAAACAACTGAGCATTGGTCTAATATCGACTACCTCAATGCCTCTGAACAACGCAGTACCAAATAAACATTCAATTACTTTATCTTCTATTTTCATAAAAATTCCTCTCCAACATGATTAGAAAATTGCAAATCTTTCATAGATAAGGAAATCGCATAATTCCAAATAGTATGAATTTCATTTATCAAAACGGCTTGATTGAGCCATTGTCAAATTCGATAAACGGATTTTTGAAACTTAAAAGGTAATTATGCAATTTCCATAGATATCTCAAGCATACCATTTTTATGTGAATTTTGAAAGTTGGCGACCAAAGTATTACGCATTAATTTTCATTGTATTGGAATGATGTGCACGTAAAAAAAGCCTCAAACGCAACAATCACGTTTGAGGCTTTAAGCTATAAATTATTATGCGACTTCTTCCACTTTAATCTTCTCCATAGTGATGCCAGTGAAACCGTAGAAGATTGAAACAAGTGGGTTGATTAAGTTTAGGAAGCAATATGGCACATAAGTCCAAGGTGCCAAGCCTAATGTACCGATCATAAAAGCACCACAAGTATTCCAAGGAATAAGTGGTGAAGTCAATGTACCTGAATCTTCAAGAACACGTGATAAGTTTTTAGGTGCGAGATTTCTTTCTTCAAACGCTGTTTTAAACATTCTACCTGGGATAACGATAGAAAGGTATTGATCGCCAGCGAGGATGTTCATACCTAAAGCAGTGATGATAACTGAAAGAACTAATGTACCAGTAGATTTTGCAAAGCCTAAAATAACACTTGCAAGTGCTTCAAGCATACCAGTTTTTTCCATAACGCCACCAAATGCCATTGCGCAAAGGATCAATGAAATGGTCCACATCATACTGTCAAGACCACCACGTGTAAGAAGTGAGTCAACAAACGCGATACCAGTAGCTGATTCGTAACCGTAGTGAAGTGCGTTTATAACATCGCCCAATGAAGCGCCTTGGAAGACCATAGCTGCTAAACCACCGAGGATTGCGCCGCCAAATAAACCAGGAATCGCAGGAACTTTCAAAACAACGATGCCAATTGTGATAACTGGAATTAACAATAATAAAGGACTCATATTAAAGCCCATACCAAGACCTTCGTTGATTTGATTAATCATAGTCAAATCTAAGTTGTCTGTAGAATATCTCATACCAACGATCGTAAACAAGATTGCAGAAATGACATAAGAAGGACCTGTTGTATAGATCATGTGCTTGATATGATCAAACAATTTTGCGCCTGCCATAGCTGGTGCCAAGTTTGTCGTATCAGAAAGTGGTGACATCTTATCTCCAAAGTAAGCGCCTGAAATAATAGCACCACCGATAACTGGAGCAGGAATGTTTAAGCTCATACCGATACCCATCAAAGCGATACCAACTGTACCAGCCGTTGTCCATGAAGAACCAGTTGCCAAAGATACGATAGAACACATGAATAATGTTGCCAATAAGAAAATTTTAGGTGATAAGACGAGTAATCCGTAATGAATCATCGTAGGAACGACACCTGAAAGGATCCAAGTACCAATAACCATACCGATAATCATAAGAATGAGAATAGCGCCCATTGACATTTTAATCGTGTCAACAATACCTTCTTCAATTTCAGACCATTTGATCTTCAAGACAAACATACCGATAAGTGCTGCAAAAATCGCAGATGTAAATAAAGGAATGTGAGGTGAGGCTTCAACGATCTGAATTGCATAGTAAAGTGAACTAATTAGAAATAAAACTGGAATGAGAGCAATTAATGGTGAAACTTTTCTTTTTTCCATCTTGTTTTCCCCCTATAATTTAACAAATCTGCACAAGGCCGACTGCCATTGTGTTAATTATAGGTAATGACTTCTTAATAATTTAAAATAATTCAAAAAAATACATCGAACAATCTGAAAATTGTAAACTTTTTTCGCAAATCGTAAACTTTTATCACATTTCATCGACAATTAAGATCAAATTATCCATAAATTTCTTAATATTGATTTTTCCGCCAGTTATGCGTTTGCCTCTTATGAATTCCATCTCTTGTCTCACTTGATCAAAGTCAAATAGTGAGTTGGAGTATTTGACATACGTTTCATTTAGATAATCTTCGATACCAAGGTTTGCAATATTGCTCAGTCCTTTGTTTATGGTCCGTCTTATACGTTGTTCCATAGCTTTAGGATTATCTGAAAGACCACCTGACAAATCTTTGAGTTTCAGATTTGAACGACTCGTTTGTGAACCCATGATATGCAGACACAATTTGATAATTTCCTCACAACCAACTTCTCCCAATATGCCTAAACGCGAAAAAACCATCTTGAATTTTTTTTCAATATCTTGGTCCACATCACTTTCTTGAAAGTTTAGAGGGGTCATCGTAATTTTATGATCTTCGATGGATAATACTTGTTTGATTTTTTTAAGATTATTTTCTAAATGAATCTGTTCGGATAGATTTCTAATCACTTGAATAATTTCTTTTTTATTGACGGGTTTGCTTATGAAAAATGTGATTCCCTTCTCATAAGCCTCTCCTACAATTTTTTTAGAAGAAACTTGTGAGACCATGATGCACTTACTCGCTGGGCTTACTTTTTTAAAACGTTCAACAAAACTAATGCCGTCCAAATTTGGCATCAGCAAGTCAACTATCAAAATATCAGGCTTCAAAAGACAGACCTCGTCAAGTGCAATGAGACTGTTATCACAGGTGCCAATCAGTTCACCTAAATTGCTATCTTGCACGATTTCTTCGATCATTTTTACGATGCTGACGTCATCGTCGACAATATATATTTTCATCATTGGCCCCCTAGATTATCTCTTTGTCGCTTATCTGCTTCAACTTTTTGTTTGATTGACTTCACAAAATTGATTGTCAAAATTTGATACTAAATATTAATTTTAGGTATTTGGAGTTCAAACCGCGTACCAATCTTCGGCTTGGAAAACACTTCGATTTTACCGTCAAAATAATTTTCTATGATATCCTTTACGAGTGTCAAACCGATACCTCTATTAGAATTCCCTGTATAGTCATCATATTTTGTCGAAAAACCCGCTTTAAATATGAAATCAAGCGTTTCTGCATCCATACCCGACCCATTGTCCGAAATAGAAAAGTAGTGAAGGTTTTCATCTTCAGTGTGGTTCAATTTTATTTCGCCATTTCCATCAATCGCTTCTATGGCATTGTTGATGAGATTTCTCAGTATTGACATAACCATACTATGCTCATGTACAGGTGCACTACTCTGAACATTAAAATCCAATATGATATTTCTTTGCTCTTTTTCAATGATTCTGAGTGTGCTTATATAAAGGATTTTTGTCAAATCTGAGAGAGAAAGTTTATCAAATGGCGTTTCTTCTATTATAATATCATCTATACCTTCAATAACCCTAAAATAATTCTTTTTTATTTCATGGACATTCTTAGCGATATTAAGTGCTTTTGCCTTTTGTTCTTCTGGACTCAATGTATCGTATTCGCGATATAATCCAAAGGCTTCATCCATAACAGATTCAACGTGCTCAGTATTGTTCTTAAGAAAATAGATCTCTCCTCTCAAGTCTGAAAGTAAATTCATCTGCATACGATAGCGTTCGTCATGTTCTTCTTTTCTGAGAAAAAAGTTGTAATATTTGATGGCACTAATTAAAAGCACTGATATCGTAGCTCGAATAACTGCGACAAGTAACAATGTAGCCATTACTGAATTTGACAAATAATCCTCTATGCCGAATCTAGAAATAAATTCTGCAGCATTTCCAGCAAAATCACATGCAAGTGCTGAGAAAAAGAAGGCATACAGTGATTTATTTTCTCTTTTATAAAATAGAAGCGTAAATAAGACGCCATAAGTCAAATCAAAATATAAAAAGTTAAAATCTGCCCAAAACGCGTTGGCAAAGCTACCATAGAAATAGTAGCCTGTCACTGTTCTAAATACAAGACCGATACCTGCAATAAACAAAGATGTGTAGGCAGGAACCAATCTTCGATCCAGATAATAGTAAATTGGAAGGATGACAACCGCAAGGTTTATCGTATAATCGAAAGGAAAAATTTTCAGATAAAACCCCGATATGATTGCATCTACAAAGCCAATGAGAATCATCTTTTTTATCTGTACGTTAGAATAACTGTTTGTTTCAAGCCTCATTGCTTTCTCCATCTTGACTTACTAAAAAATCTACCACATGTGAAAATTCTATTAGCGCACTCAAACCATCGTCAGTGAGACCATAGATGCCTCTATCACGCCTTATAAACCAATTATAATAGTTCTGTGTGAATATACTGGCTACTTTTTTGGGCGCAAGGCCATATTTTTCAAATGCCTTTGCTTTATCATGCCCTAAAGTATACATATAATGAGCCACTAAGAGACATTGTTCCTTGTATCCAGTCATGAGCTTCGTTTTATGGGAACCAGCTTTATTAAAGTCACCATGTCTCTTATTAAATTCTGCAATCAACAGTTCTTTTTTACCTTTTTTTTGTCTTCTGCTTCGCTCAAAGTCAAAGTGTTCAGGCTTCAATACCTCAATGACAATTGGTTCAGTTGAACGAAAATTAACGAGTAATAAGCCTATATTTAAGCGCTTCATCGTCAATAGTGTCATCTTGAAACGTTTTGTTTCAACCGACTTAAAATCATGTACGACCGCAATATAAGTGAGGTCAGCAATCCCTTGTCTCTCGACTGCTTGGTTGATCACTTCGAGATTAAGTTTGAGTTTAAGTTCAATGGCAATGATGAAATCTTCATCATAGAGCCCAACCATATCGATCGTTTTGACTTCTGTTTTAACTTCACACCCCTGTGCTTGAAGCCACTGCTTGACTGGGACATGCAAGTCAGTCTCTTTTTGATTCTCTTTTTGAGTTTCTTCAAATAAAGTATGTGTCGTCAAACACTTTCACCCCCAATTTGTTCTTTTTACTTATTTTAATCAATTCTATGCATTCTGTCTATGGACCATGTTACTTAACAAAAAAACACACGGAAAAAACGACTTACGTTTCATACGTGTGCTTTACTTGAGTGAATTGTATAATTTCCACAAATGTTAAATTGAATCGTTTTCTTTGCGCCACCAAGTTAAACCTCGAATCTCATCGTATACCACAAATCCCAGCTTTTTCAAGATAGCATGCGATGCAGCGTTTTCAAGTTCGGTAGACGCTTTAAACAATTTGACACCTGGCTGTACTCGCGCCCAGTCCAACAAGGCGATGAGCGCTTCAGTTGTATAACCTTGGTTCCAGTATTCTGGTTCGATGCCATATCCGATCTCGACTGCTCCGTCTTCATCCGGTGGCCCTTTAAAACATACACCACCAATAATGACACGTTCAGTTTCAAGGATCATTTCCCAACTCGTAACCCATAAATAGTTTTCAGGATCATTCATCGCCGCATAATGTGCTTGTCCAAAGACGTACTTAATATCACGATCTTGATCCTCCATGGTGACTTTTAAGCCAAAATTTCTCTGTACCTCACCATAATGGTGGCAATAATGGTAAAGATTTTCAATATCAAGTGCGACAACGATTAATCTTGGCGTCGTCAATGTCACCCATTTGTCTAAATTAGAAAGCATCAAAACCTTGTTCTGACCACCAATCCTTAATTAAAAGGTCATACGATGCTGAGAACTGCTCTAGGTGAACTTGCTCCCATTTTGAAAGGACTTCAAAGAGCTGTCTCGCTGCATCTACTGTTGTTTCCTTAGCTGCCTTATCGTAGAACGCAACTGAAGCGCGTTCCATTTCAATGCCTATACCAAAAACTGAAACGGCGATATTTGCATTTTGGGCTTGTAGGTTTTCCCATCTAAAAATTGCAGGGCTAGGTGGATTTTCGATCGTTGCAAGCATTGTGCGATCATCGGGGTTACCACTAAGTTTCTTAAATGCATCTTTCAGCCAATCTATATGCTTAAGCTCTTCATTGGCCAAATTTAAAAACGCTTTTTTTACTTCTTCCTCAGTCGTATTATAAGCTGCCATTTTGTAGAATTCATACCCTTCAACTTCGTTTAAAATTGCTTGTTTAAATACCTCTACATCTCTCTTCAACATATGAAAACCTCTCTATTTACTCATTTTTTTAGCAAGGTACACGAGTGGTATCGCACCAGATCCAGTGCCGCCTTTTGAATAGACGCCATCCGCTTTTTCTTTAAAAGCTGTCCCCGCTATATCAATATGTACCCAAGGGACCTCTTTTACAAACTCTCCGATGAAAATTCCCGCTGTAATCGTGCCTGGTGATCCAGCTGTGTTCGTCAAATCAGCTTGTTCGTGTTTCACAAGTTCTTTATAAGCATCAAGTATCGGCATTCTCCAGATCGCCTCGTTCGCTTTAGAAAAAGCTTTATCAACTAAGTTGAAGAAGTCGTCATTATTAGAAATAACGGGTGCTGCTTCAGAGCCCAAGCAATGAATCGCTGCGCCAGTCAATGTTGCAATATCGAGTACAAAACTCGCGTTTTCACGTTCAATGGCGTAAGTGACTGCATCGACCAGTGTCAATCGTCCTTCAGCATCTGTGTTGCCGATGTAAATGCTCTTGCCGCCCATAGAGCCGATGATATCGCCAGGCTTATAACTCATCCCAGAAATCATATTTTCACAGGCAGCGACGACTGCCGTCACGTTGACAGGCAAATTCATTTTGCCGATAGCGCCCATAGCTGATATTACAGCACTCGCGCCGCCCATATCGTCCTTCATAGTCACCATGGATGCCGTTGGTTTGATGGAAAGACCACCTGAATCATACGTGAGACCCTTTCCAACAAAAGCTACAGTCTTGTCTGAGTCCGGATTGCCTTTATGTCTCATGACGATAAGTCGTGGTGGGTTCGAAGACGCTTTAGCAACTGCAAGGTAAGCTTCCATCCCTAGTGCTTCGATCGCCGCTTCTTCGAAAATTTCGACTTCAATATTTGATGATTCGCAATAGGATTTGGCAAGTTCAGCTAGCTTTTCTGGCGTCATGACATTAGCTGGCATGTTGGTCAAATAGCGCGAGAAGACGTTGGTTTCGCCTAATATTTTACCTTCCTCAAAACTGTCGCGATCGAGCTCTAATCCGCTCACCGAAACTTCTGTGACCGTGCTTGGTTTAGCGTCTGTCTTGTAGTCATTGAATTCATAATCGCTCATGATGAACGTTTCACCCATCATGCGTGCGAGCTTTTTATCGACGGATGTGCATAACGCGACTGCGGAAGCATCGACTGTTATGCGCTTAACTTTTTTTGCTTTTAGTGCTTTAAAGGCTTCAGCAAGGCTTTTTCTATATTTAGTTGGCGAGAACGCATCTTCATCACCTATTCCAATTAGTGCGATTTCATGGTATTTGCCTTCATAGACCAAAGACAATGGCTGCATTTGTCCAATTTTTGATTCAAAAGTCTCATTTTCTTTCAATTGATTGACCGGTATTGAAAGATAGTCTGGCACAGGTGTGTCTTTTCCTAAACAAACGATGAGTCCATCCACTTCGTCCAAATTAATGCTTTGCTTTAAATCGATAATCATATGACCTCCATTATAATGTCTATTATTTTGCCTTACGAATTAATTGTTCATTCTCATTTTATCATACCTCTATTTCTGCTTAAATAACAATTTTTGTTAAATGATAATAAAATGTAAAGATTAGCGGAATTTATATATGGTGTATTTTCCTAGATTTATAGACGCAAAATTGATAAACTATAGACTATACTAATGTTAAGTGAAGAAACTTTATCATTCCAATTTGTAGATATTTCTCACATGAAAATAACAAAAAATCGAGGTCAATATGAATAATACTTATCAAAAACCCGATATGAGCAGTTGGACAGGTCGCATCGACTCTATAGACAACTACGACGCCTTCAGATGGCATCAGTGGGTTAAGCCATTGGATTTGACTGTCGCTATAAATGAAATGCCCCCTTTTAAAGTCGGGATTGCCATCATTGGCTTCTGTAGCGATGAAGGGGTAAGGCGCAATCTTGGACGCACCGGTGCTGCAAAAGGACCACATAGCATCCGAAAAGAACTTTGCAACTTGCCATGTAGCTTCACTCAAGAACTCAGACTTTTTGATGCAGGCAATATCCTTTGTGACGATGGCAACCTAGAACTGAGCCAGCGTTCACTGGCTGACGCCGTCGATAAACTCCTAAGTCTCGGTTTATTTCCAATCGTACTCGGTGGTGGCCACGAAGTCGCTTATGGAGACTACCTTGGCCTACTAAAGCGAGGTTTATCACCAGGCATCGTCAATTTTGACGCGCATTTTGACATCAGACCCTATGAGATTCAAGGGTCATCAGGCACTATGTTTAGACAAATCTACGACGATTTGTCGAGAGCTGGCAAGCCCTTCAACTATTTTGCCATCGGCATTCAAAAACGCGGTAACACAGTTGACCTTTTTAAAACCGCCCAGCGCATGGGGACGCAGTATCTCATGGCGAAGGATATTGGCGAAGGCGATTTGACGGAATCACTAAAAAAGCTGGATGTCTTTCTTGAAAGACAGAGCCAGCTTTATGTGACAATATGCAGCGATGTATTCTCATCCGCTTTTGCCCCCGGCGTCAGTGCTACCCAACCCCTTGGTCTTAGCCCTGAACGCGTTTTAAGGTTCTTTAAGACGATCTTTAGATCTGGAAAAGTGGTCTTGTTCGATATCGCCGAGGTATCCCCTCGTTTTGACAGCGACAACGTCACATCGAACGTCGCAGCGACGTTTGTCTTCTCTGCGATCAACTCACTGGCATCGATTCATCACATCGGTTTATAAAATATTTTTATTTTACAAGCTCGAGGAACACCGCTTCCGTCTTACTTGGATCGGCTTTTCCTTGTGACACTTTCATCATCTGACCCATAAATGCGCCAAGTGCTTGTGTTTTACCGCTGAGGTAATCCACTTTGATTTGGGGCATTTTTTCTATGATTTCTTTACCTAAAGCTGTCAATTTTTCGACATCTACAATTGGCCAAAGGTCGTTTGCTTCTATAATAGTCTCTGGCATCTTGTCGCTTTGCCACATTTCAGTCAAGACGCGCCTTGCAATACTGAGGTTGATTTTATCGATGCCGATCAGTGACACGAGTGCCCCTAGTTGCTGCGGTGTAACGGATACCGAACTCTCCTCATCTTGTGACCCCATCAATCTAAAAACATCTGTGACGATGAGGTTGCCAAGGCTATCATAGTATGTCGTATATCCCGTGCAGGCTTCATAAAATTCTGCAATCACGCGCGATGAGACGAGCAGTTCCGCCAAAGCGGATTTAATGCCATACTTGCTGATGAATTGTCGCTTATAATCTTCCGGTAGAAGTGGCATCGCCTTTTTTAAAGCCTCTAAAAAGACGTCATCAATGGCGATTGGCATCAAATCAGGATCTGGGAAGTATCTGTAATCGTGTGCATCCTCTTTCGTCCTCATTGAGAAAGACTGGCCTTTGATCGCGTCCCAGCGCCTTGTCTCTTGAATCACCGCTGCGCCTGATTTTATCAAGGCGATTTGTCTTTGTGTCTCATTTTCAATCGCTTTTGAGATAAATGCAAACGAGTTGAGGTTTTTCATTTCAGTACGGGTGCCAAACGCCTGCGTCCCTTTTTCACGAACAGAAAGGTTCACGTCACATCTAAAAGCACCTTCGTTCATCTTACAACTTGAAATGTCCAAAAACATCAACGTTGCACGCAGCTTCTGTAGATACGCGCGCACTTCCTCAGCGGACCTTAGATCTGGCTCGGAGACGATTTCTATCAGGGGCACGCCACATCTGTTATAGTCGATCAATGTGCCTTTTGAGGCATCGTGGATGAGCTTGCCTGCATCTTCTTCGATGTGTAGTCTCGTGATGCCAATGCGCTTTACGCCGTCAGATGTTTCAATATCAAGATGACCACCTAGTGCGATTGGCAAGTCACTTTGTGAGATTTGATACGCTTTGGGTGAATCTGGATAAAAGTAATTTTTACGATCTTGCTTGCCTAACGGTGTGATGGCACAATCGAGTCCTAAACCCGCCTTTACAGCAGACGTGACCACTGCGCCGTTTAAAACGGGCAGTGTGCCAGGCATACCTAAACAGACCGGACAAACTTGTGTATTGGGGGCAGCACCAAAAGCAGTCGAACAACTGCAGAATATTTTAGACTTCGTACTCAGTTCTACATGGACTTCAAGACCGATGACGACTTCGTATTCAACGTGATCTGGTTTCATATTTTTGCCCTCCATAGCTTTTTCGTCTGTTCAAAGGCGTGGCCTGCTGATAAAATCGTGCGTTCATCAAAGGCTTTTCCCACGAGTTGCATGCCAATCGGCAAGTGATTTTTATCAAACCCGCAGTTCACAGATAGTCCAGGCACACCTGCAATGTTGATCGGTACTGTATATATGTCGCCAAGATACATCTCGACGGGGTTTTTATCATTGGCACCAAACGCATACGCTGTCGTTGGTGCTACAGGAGATAGGACAAAATCGAACGTTTCAAAGATCTTATCGTATTCGTGTTTGATAAGGCTTCTCACTTTTAATGCCTTTTGATAATAGGCGTCATAATAACCTGAACTGAGGGCATAAGTGCCTAGAAGGATTCTTCTTTTTACTTCGCGACCAAAGCCTTCACCACGCGTTCTTTTGTAAAGCGTTTCAATGCTGTCGAAATCGTCTGTTCTATAGCCGTATTTTACACCGTCGAATCTCGCGAGATTCGATGAAGCTTCGGCCGAAGAGATGAGGTAATAAGCGGGCAGTGCTGCGTCGAGACGCTTTAGATCCACATCTTCAATCGTAGCACCCAGTGATTCAAATACCCTGGCAGCATGTAGGACCGCTTCTTTGACGTCGTCCTGTATGCCCTCTGCGAAAAACGATCTAGGCAGCGCGATTTTCATCTTTGAGATGTCTTTATCAAGCAAACCAGAAAGCGCATGTTGTTCTGTTGGCGCACTGGTGCTGTCTTTTTCATCGAATTCAGCAAGAAGTTTATAGATCATCGCCACATCTTCAACGTTCTTTCCAATAGGACCGATTTGATCCAGCGATGAAGCAAATGCGATGAGGCCATTTCTCGAAAATCGACCATAGGTCGGCTTGAGACCAGCAACGCCACAAAAGCTAGCGGGTTGTCTTACCGAACCACCAGTATCGGAGCCGAGTGTATATGCCGCTTGATGGCTGGCAACCGCTGCTGCCGATCCACCCGAACTGCCACCGGGAACGAGGTTTTGATCAACGGGGTTGCGCGTCTTTTTAAAATACGAGTTTTCAGTGGTTGCGCCCATGGCAAACTCATCCATGTTGAGTTTGCCAAGGATCACGGCGTCTGCCGCTTTGAGATGTTTAACCACTGTCGCGTCGTAGGGTGACATGAACCCTTCCAGCATTTTAGACGCACAAGTTGTCGGCATATCCACCGTACAGATGTTGTCTTTGATCGCCATTGGGATGCCAGCAACGGGGCTGAGCACTTCACTTCCAAGACGTTTTTTGTCGACTGCTTCTGCTGCCTTTAGTGCGCCTGCACCGTCTACATGTAGATAGGCACCTATGGCATCATCTGTCGCTTCAATATGCGCCAGATAGGCTTTTGTCAAATCCACACTTGAGATGGCTTTTGACTGTAACAATTTTATTTGATCTTTCATTGATTCATAAATTAAAGTCTGCATGGGGCCTCCTATTCTACTGTTTTTGGAACGAAAAAGTATGCCGCTTCACGTTCTGGTGCATTTTTTAAAGTCTCTTCCAAAGTCAGTGATGGCATACTGACATCGTCTCTAAACCGGTTGACGTTAGCAAATACGTTGTTTAGTGGTGGTACATCGCTGACATCTACTTTTGCGATTTGATCGGCAAAGGCGATGACGTCTTGAAGATCTTTAGCAAAGCTCACTTTTTCTTGCAGCGTGAGTTCTATTCGGGACAAGTCAGATACGTATTCAATCACGCTGAGATCAAGTGTTTTTTTAGATTTTTCATGTTCGAGCGCGCTGCTTAAGTAGATGGAGAGTTCTTCAAGTTGATCAGAATCCACTTCTGAAGGTGCATCCATCATGGCGCAAGAGCCATCTCTCATTTTTGGAAATGCAATTACTTCGCGAATCGTACTGGCACCGACGAGCATCATGACGAGTCGATCAAGTCCAAAGGCGAAGCCACCATGAGGTGGTACGCCGTAATCAAATGCCTTGAGCATAAATCCAAATCTATTCTCTATTTGTTCTTCCGTGAAACCCAATGTTTTAAACATTTTAGCTTGTAAGTCGCGATCGTGGATTCTTATGCTCCCACTGCCAAGCTCAATGCCGTTTAACACGACGTCATAAGCTTTCGCGCGCATCTTTGATGGCTCTGTATCAAAATAGTGAACGTCCTCATCTTTAGGTCTCGTAAATGGATGGTGCATCGCCACATGGCGTTTGCTGGATTCATCGTATTCAAATAGTGGGAAATCAGTAACGACAACAAAAGCAAAGTCGTCTTTTTTACGAAGGCCTAACATATCGCCGATATCCAATCGCAGGTGCCCCAATATCACACTTGCTTTATCTTTCGGTTCCGCACAGAAGACGATCATATCTGTCGGCTGCGCATCCATTGTTTCGAGAAGCTGTTGCATTTGTGCCTCTGAGAAATATTTTGTCAAAATCGATTGTAGGTTGCCCGCTGCATCAAGCGCTATCCACGCCATGCCGCTGCCACCATGCTCAATCGCCCGTTCAGTCAAATACTCAATCTGTGATCTTGTGAGTTCTTGGCCCCTTTTGATGTTGAGCGCTTTAACCACGCCGCCTGAGGTTGCAACTTTTTTGAAAACCGTAAAATCACACGTTTTCATAAAGTCCGTCAAATCCACCATTGGCATCCCAAATCTTAAATCGGGTTTGTCGAAGCCATAACATGCCATGGCATCCTGATAGGTGATGCGCTGCATCGGCAGTACCATGTCGCGTCCAAGCGCCTTTTTCATAATCTTTTGAAAGAGCGTCTCTAGCATACCGATGATCGCCTCTTCATCCACAAATGAAAATTCCATGTCCACTTGTGTAAATTCCAGTTGTCTGTCCGCTCTCAAATCTTCATCCCTAAAGCATTTGGCAATTTGAAAGTACCGATCGATGCCGCTTACCATGAGCAGTTGCTTGTAGATTTGTGGCGATTGTGGCAACGCGTAGAAGCTGCCCTTTGAAAGTCTGCTCGGCACCAGAAAGTCGCGCGCCCCTTCAGGTGTGCTCTTTGTTAAAAGTGGTGTCTCTACTTCTAGACATCCGAGGTCAATCATATGTGAACGCACCGCTTGTGTCACGGTTTGGCGCATTTGTAAGTTTGAGATCATCTCTGGCGCTCTTAGATCGAGGTATCTATATTGAAGCCTTAGCTCTTCTTTGATGCCTGATGATTCACCTATTCTGAACGGCGTGTTTTTCGCTTCTGAATAGATGATAAGCGATTCGACGCGCACATCTACTTCTCCCGTTGGGATCAATGGGTTGATTGTGTCAGCACTTCTTTGCTCTATTAAGCCTGTCACCTCGATGACGTACTCGTTTCTGAGCTGTTCAGCAAGTGCGAATTGCTTCGGTCCCATGATTGCTGCATCACAGACAACCTGACAGATGCCCGTCTTATCTCTCAAATCAATAAAGATGACGCCGCCCAAGTCTCTTCTGCGCTGCACCCAGCCTTTTAGAGTCGCTTTAACGCCCATATGCGCTGGCCTTAAACTGCCGCAGTAGTGTGTTCTTTCAAGTGTACCCTTATCCGTTATTTGTGTTGTCGTTTTTGTAGTTTCCATAATCGCAATCTCCTTTCAAATGGTCAAGAAAGCAATAAAAAAAGCTCTCGTCACTGTCATAATATATAACAGGGACGAAAGCTAACTTCCGCGGTACCACCCAAATTGATCTTGCGATCCTCTCATCGATACGGACCAATCTTACAGGTCGATATCTACCAGCTGTAACGTGCCAGAAACGTCTAATCCTACTTGCTTACGCTTTCGGTTAGAAACTCGGAGATGTTCTTCATCTAAAACTCAGTTGCCAATCTCACACCGTCATTGGCTCGCTTGAACGTCTGTTTCGGATTACTCTTCTCTTCATCGTCTTTTAATATGGAAATTGCATAATTCCAATTTAATAATAACTATCGCATGAAAATAACGCAACAAATCATTTTCTCAGATTATGAAATTACTCTTAAAACTTATTAGGTAATTATTCTATTACCTTTACTATTGAACTGATTATAGGTGTTTACATAATGACTGTCAACCCTTTTTTAAAAATTTATTTGTAAATTAAATGCATCATGAAATTTCAACAATCACTTTAATGAGAACCTTGTAATCGCGTAACAGATAGCTATTTCAACGCGTTTCGCATTCGAGCCAAGTCAAATACGCCATGGCCTCATCTCTCGATTTGCCACACATTTCTTCAGAAGGTTTTAAGCTTGCACACACTTTTGGCCGATCGACACTTGAGAAAATGAGGCATCTCATATCCGCGTCAAGATGGATACAAGGGGTCAATGCAGGCTTGCCTTCTGGTAGCATTTTGGTCTTCGTTGAGATGGAAGGTACGATACAGCACGCACCGCAATTCGGTCTGCAAATCATTAAGCTTTTTCCATGAGGGCTTCTATCGCCTCAACCGTTTTAGGAATCGCTTTCGATAATACTTCGTGACCCGTTTCTGTAATGAGAACATCGTCTTCTATGCGAATGCCGATATTCTCTTCAGCGATGTAGAGACCGGGTTCAACCGTCAAAATCATACCTGGCTTGAGTAAACCATTTCTACTGCCGATGTCATGAACATCGAGGCCTAAATAGTGGCTAACGCCATGATAATAGTATTTCGAGAGTTCTGAATCTTCTTTAATCAGGCCAATCGCTTTAAGTTCAGCTGTCAATGTTTTTTGACAAATTTTATTGAGGTCTTCATATGGAATGCCCGGTTTCATCGCTTCGATGACTGACATTTGTGCTTTCAAAACAATATTGTAGATCTGTTTTTGTCTGTCTGTAAATTTGCCGTTAACTGGATAAGTTCTTGAGATATCCGCAGCGTATTGGTTGTATTGCGCACCTAGATCGAGTAGCACGAGGTCTCCCTCTTTCACTGGTTTACTGTTTTCAACATAGTGCAGAATCACACCGTCGCCACCTGATGCAGCAATCGTTTCAAAGGAACATCTTTCTGCACCATTCATGCGAATATGGTATGCAAATGTCGCTTCAAGTTGATATTCAAGCACACCGGGTTTAAGCATTTTTAAAATATTATTAAGACCGATATGCGTAATATCGATGGCTTTTTTCACGAGTTCAACTTCTTTATCCGCTTTAATAACGCGCAATTCACAGAGGATAAAGTGGAGTGATTTTAAAATGATAAAAGGGTATCTCTTTGTAAATTCACTAGCAAATATTGCAGCAGGGCTATCATTTTCATCCCAGCTAAGTTTCTCGAGGTCTAGGTACAAACGCTCCACTTTGCCACTGTAAACTGTCTTACCTGCCCATGCAATAAACCCATCAAGGTACTGGACATCTGCTATGCCTGAAATATTTGAAGCCGCTTCTTTTGTGAGTTTGCGACCCACCCATTTCTCGACATCGTAATCTGGTTTTTCAATGAAAAGCGTCGTCTCTAATCCGCTTTCAGTTTTAATCATAGCAACAATAAATTGTTCTTGAGTACATCCTGTGAAATAATAGAAATTCTTGTTTGGTAGAAAAGAATAGTGAGCATCTGCAGTGCTTTTAGGTGCTTTACCAGAAAATAGAATCGCCATATCGCCAACTTCCAAGAAACTGCCTAGTTGTGATCGGTGCGCTTCAAATAATAATTTCATGTCATTGCCTCCTGAAGTTTTGTTTTTGGAAATCGCTTTATTATCGCTACTATACAGTTTATCATATTATGTTAAAATAGAGAGAGTAAAATTATTAAATTTGGAAATTGGAATTATGTGATTTCCTCAAATAAATCATAAAAAGGTGTAAATTAGAATGCATATAATGACATGTGAAAATATATCCAAAAGCTATAGCTTAGTCAAATTACTTGATGGCGTAGATTATTCCATCGATTCCAATGATAAAATAGGTTTGATAGGCATCAACGGCACTGGAAAATCGACTTTTCTAAAAATACTAGTCGGTATCGAATCGCCTGATTCTGGACAAATCATGACCATGAAAAATTTAAAGATCAACTACCTTGAGCAGGAACAAGATTTTCATGGTGATCACACGGTCATTGAACAGATTTTCGGCAGCCGTTCTGAGACCATGACCATCATTAGGCAATATGAACTTGCAATGCAAGCCCTTTCAATTGCACCGAATGATACAGCACTTCAAAGAGAGTTCGACACGCTTTCTGGATTGATGGCATCCAAGCATCTCTTTGACCTAGAGTTTCAGGTCAAGAGTATCCTCAACTCACTTGGTATCGCAAATTTCGAAGCGAAAATCGCCACTCTCTCTGGCGGGCAAAAAAAACGCGTCGCATTGGCTGAAGCCTTGGTAATGCCATGTGATTTACTTGTCCTCGACGAGCCGACCAACCACCTTGACAGCAAGACGATTCTTTGGCTGGAAAATTATCTAAAGCAGCGCAGTGGCGCGTTAATCATGATCACGCATGACCGCTATTTCCTCGATCGCATCGTCAACAAAACCATCGAGTTATCGCGCGGCAAACTCTACGAATATATGGGCAATTACGAATATTTCATTGAAAAGAAAAGCGAGCGAATGGCACTTGAGGCAAGCATGTCTCAAAAGCAAAAAAACATGTATAAACGAGAGCTCGCTTGGATGCGCGCAGGTGTTCAGGCGAGGAGTACGAAATCCAAATCACGCATCCAACGCTTCCAAATGCTAAAGTCAGAGATGAAAAATGATACAGATTTAGATCTCACTATCGAAGTGGGTTACTCAAGACTTGGCGGCAAAATCATAGAAATCAAAGATCTCGGAATGGCATTTGGAGACAAAGTGTTGTTTGAACACTTTGAATATTTCTTTGCTCAAAATGACCGAATTGGAATCGTCGGCGACAACGGTGTTGGTAAGTCTACACTTCTCAACCTCATCGCAGGCAATCTTAAGCAAACTTCAGGCACGATCGATATTGGCAGCACAGTAAAACTTGCCTATTTCACACAGGATTTTGACGATTTTGACGATGTGGATCAGCGTGCAATAGAGTATATTAGAGAGATTGCTGAGTACGTCACGACACCGAGTGGCTATAAAATCAGCGCCTCTGAGCTCATGGAAACATTTTTATTTACTTCAGACTTACAATGGACCCCTATTCAGAAATTATCCGGTGGCGAACGTCGTCGTTTACAACTGCTCGGGCTTCTCATTGGCGCTCCAAATGTCTTGGTGCTGGATGAACCGACCAACAACCTCGACTTGGACACACTTAAGGTTTTCGAACAATATCTCGATCAATTTCAAGGTGTCATACTATGTGTATCCCACGATCGCTACTTCCTCGACAGAGTCTGTGATAAGATGTTTGCCTTTGAAAATGGCGAAATCAAACTCGTCACAACCAGTTACAGCGATTATCTTGAGCAACTGGTACTCACAGAAAACAGTAAATCGTCTAAAGGTGATTTAGGACAACGTCCATCGAATAGCGATGAAGCTACTAAAACGGAACGGGTGAAAGTACGCAAAGAAAAGCTCACCTTCAAGGAAATCAAAGCGCTTGAGGACCTACCAAAAGAGATCGATGCACTCTCGGAAGCCCTTGATGCCCTTGAGCATCAGTTTTCACAAAATGCGTCTGATTTTGAAAAGTTGACGGCGCTTCAGGCAAAAAAAGAACACCTCGAAACTGAGCTCCTTGAGAAAATGGAGCAGTACGAAGTGTTGCTTGAGAAGGAAAACGCACTAAACGCGCTTAGCGAGGGCAGTGAGTTCTGACGATAAATGCGTGATGCTTTTAACATCGTTATTGATCGTCTCTGCCGCTGACATTTGTTCTAGTGTGATGGTACCAATTTCCTGGAATTTCACAGTATTTGAAAGAAGCGTATCTGAAGCTTCTTCAATGACCGTCTCAATGAATTCAAATTGATTATAGATGGCTTCAATCAACTTAGCCTCAGAAGCGAGCGCTGTGTCCACGACATGGAAGCTCGCTTTCATATTGTCATAATTTGCATTTAGTGTCGACATACTGTCATGTCCATTTGCCATCGCCTCTTGACCTGATGTCGACTGCGTCACCGCTTCTCGTGTAGAATCGATGAATTCTGCAGTGATTTTACGGATGCCTTCAGCAAATTGGCCGCTTTCTTCAGACAACTTTCTGATCTCTTGAGCCACCACTGCAAACCCCTTACCATGTTCCCCTGCACGCGCCGCTTCAATGGAAGCATTTAGTGCCAACAAGTTGGTCTGATTGGAAATGGCTGCAATGCCATCTAAAAAGCTGTAAATCGCGTCCATTTTCGTCGACAAAGTATTGATGGTATCAAAACTCTGCGTAATAGCTTGATTCATCACGGACATTTGTTCGTCCATTTTTGATAACGCATGGCCACTATCAGAAACATTATCAGTGACTGTCGCAAATAACTGCTTCAGTTCATGCATAAGCGCGAAAGTCTCTTTGACTTTTACACCCGACATTTGAACACTGTTTTTTGCAGCGATTAAATTTTCAGAAGTAAAGTCGATACGCTTCGATAATGCATTGATTGCATCGTTGATCTCAATGCTACTTTCAAGGCATTGTCCCATTTGATCTGAAGCATTTAACGCATTATGGTCCATCTTGGTACTCGTCTGATTGATTTTATCAAATACCGTTTGCAGTTGATCAAAGGCCTCTTTGCTTTGGGCACTTTCGCTCTTGGCTTCGGCGATGGTCTCCTGTCCCCATTTGGATAGCAGTGTCAACACGAGAAATGCACAGATAAACGCACTGATTCTCGGAATAAAGTCGCCGAGCCCGAGCCCAGGTTCCAATAACAACTCGGAATTCACGACATAAAGCACCGTCAAAAACGCCGATGAAAAAATGCCGAAACTCAACATGAGTTTGATATTGAAATATAAAGCTTGCATGATCAACGCTAAAAAATAGATATTGAACATGCGCGATAAGCCACCGTTGACTGCTGACATGCCAATTGCCGCCAAAAATGGAATGAAGATAAGGACTTCACCTCTCAGAATCATGTTGATAGGCAATCTACTGATGATTGTTCCTATCAACGCAGATGTAGCGGTTAAAATCACAGCGCGTATGCCGTATGCCATCCCCCCATTGATAAAAGCTGTTATGGATAAAATAAACGCAAATGCCCAAACAAATCCAACATTCGCCAAAATCGCGCGTTTCATATTGTAATTCATAATGCCCCCCGTTTGCGTCGCCGCGTTATTTGATCATCTTTAATATAAATGTTTTGGGAATGCCTTTATCGAAGACATCGCTAGATAAATTGGGTTCTTCAATCAAGGCTTCAATTCTGAAACCACTTTGTGCTGCTGCAGTTACGATTTCGCCTAGGGTCCAATTTCTCAAGTAGACTTTTTCTGGTGTTTCATCTTCTAAATATTTGCCATAGGATACCACCTTTTCTGTAAGCGCGGTATCAAAATAATCCCCCTCCACTTTATGTTTCCTAACCTTTGCGGTAGAGCCTCTCGACACAATCAACTTGGTGCTGACAGGGTGAAAATCCCTGACAATTGCGACGCCGCCGTCTTTTAAAACGTCGATCATCATGTCAAAAAAGTGGGATAAGTCCGAAAAGTAATGCAAGATCCCCATCTCTGCAAAGGCAATATCAAAGGACGCGTCACGCGTCATCTTTAGAACATCTTCCACGAAATATGTGATGGATACCTTGGCTTCTTCAGCCAGCCTTACGGCATAAGCCTTGTTGGACAGTGAAAAATCAACAACAGTCACATCGGCGCCTAATAAACTCAGCGCCACTGCCTTATTGCCGTTAGAACCCATCACGTTGAGTATTTTTTTGCCTTCGACATCACCCAATTGTCTAGCTAAAGAGCCTAACAGGTTTAGCGGGTCTTTGGCAATTTTTTTTGCATAGTCCTGTGGCGTTCCAAACCTTTCAACCCATGCGTTCGCATGTTCTTTCTCCCATGCGTTTTTATTTTCTGTATTCGACATTTTTGCTCCTGTGATCACTTTATTTCAATATAGATTCTTTTCTACTTTTTCGGCTTATTTAGTGGCTATTATAATGATTTTAGCCAATTTATGCAAGTCTTTTTAGGCGATAACCTTACATTTACACAAAAAAATTAAGTCACTTTATACATCATATTGTAGAACGAAAATCGGTCTCATATTGACGTCGTCTCATGAATGATGTAAAATTTATTAGTTATGGCACTTTTATTAAAAGCATATCTAAGGTCTTAATAACGGAAAAGCATTTCCCTTATTGACCCAATTATAGAGAAGGAAGTATATATGTCTGAAGTCAATCAATTAACGCGTCAAGAACTCAATCAAGAACTCATCCAAGAAGTCAAGAAAAGGCGAACTTTTGCGATCATTTCACATCCGGATGCTGGTAAAACGACACTCACAGAAAAATTTCTGTTATACGGCGGCGCCATACGCGAAGCAGGTACAGTAAAATCTAGAAAATCTCAAAAACACGCTGTTTCCGACTGGATGGAAATCGAAAAACAAAGAGGTATCTCGGTTACATCCAGCGTACTTCAATTCAATTATTCAGGTCACTGCGTCAACATCTTGGATACCCCAGGTCACCAGGACTTTAGTGAAGACACTTACCGTACGCTTATGGCAGCAGATGCAGCCGTCATGGTCGTGGATTCCTCTAAAGGTGTTGAAAGTCAAACCAAGAAACTCTTTAAAGTCTGTAAAATGAGAGGCATTCCGATTTTTACATTTATCAACAAAATGGACCGTCAAGGTAAAGACCCATTTGAGCTCCTTGAGGACATTGAGAGCAGCCTTGGCATCCATTCGTACCCTATGAACTGGCCGATCGGTTCCGATAAGCACTTTAAAGGCGTCTATAACCGCGAGAAAAAAGAAATTGAGCTTTTCAATGACAGCAACCACGGTCAAAACATGGCGAAAGTCGTTTCAGGCGATATCGCTGATGAAAAATTCAATGCACTGCTTGGTCCTCAGTTGCAGCAAAAATTGGTTGATGATCTGGAACTCCTCGATCACGCTGGCGATGCCTTCAACCTCGACAAAATATTAAGTGGCGATTTGACGCCTGTTTTCTTTGGTAGTGCCCTTACAAACTTTGGTGTGGAACCTTTTTTACAATCGTTCCTCGAGTTAACACCACCGCCACTCGCTCGAAATAGCAATCTCGGCGAAGTCAACCCTGAAACTGAGAATTTTTCTGGATTTATCTTTAAAATCCAAGCTAACATGAACCCCACCCATAGAGACCGCATCGCCTTCTTGAGAATTTGTTCAGGTAAATTTACGAAAGGCATGCAAGTCAACCACGTACAGGAAAACAAGAAAGTGAGGCTTGCCCAGCCGCAACAGTTTATGGCGCAAGATCGCGTCATCGTTGAAACGGCTTACCCAGGCGACATCATCGGCATACACGATCCAGGGATTTTCCGCATTGGCGATACGCTTTGTGAAGACAATTCCGGTCTTAAATTTGATGGCATCCCTGTATTCGCACCAGAACATTTCGCCAAAATCTTTACGAAAAACTCACTGAAGCGTAAACAGTTTATCAAAGGTATCGAGCAGCTCTCTGAAGAGGGTAGCATTCAAGTGTATAGACGACCAAATATCGGCGTTGAAGAACTTATCGTCGGCGTTGTTGGCGTCCTACAATTTGAAGTCCTCGAATACCGCTTAAAAAATGAATACGGCGTCGACGTCATCATTGAGTCGCTCCCATATCGTTATGTGAGATGGATCAAATCGGACAATTTTGACCGTCAAAACTTCTCCATGACTATGGACACGATGTTGGTACAGGACGAAGACGACAACCCAGTTCTGATCTTCCAGAACGACTGGTCAATCCGTCAAATCGAAGAACGCAACAAAAATATCAAGCTTGAAGAAATATCATTGCGAAAATAAAATCACAAAACCGCCCTTATCATTTGACAGGGGCGGTTTTTTTCAATGATTCATTGCGTTATTTTATTATTTCTCGGGTTACTTTTTCTTGACGAGCTTAAGGCCGAACAAACTTGCAACCAATCCGAGCACCAAGCTGACGCCAATCGTTCCGATGGCTATGGTTATCAAGATTTTCTGCGCATTTATGACGGGGAAAAATGGTATGACACCTTCAGTAAAGTTGCCTATACGCGTTGCAAATCCTAAATATGCGGCTGCAGCTAAAACGCCAGATACCAGAGTCAGCAAGACACCTTCAATAATAAATGGCAAGTTGATAAAGGTATCCGGTGCACCGAGAAGCTGAAGCGTATTGATTTGATCTTCATGTGCATGAACGCCTTCTCGGATGATATGTGAGGTTATGATAAATGTCGAGATACCGACCGCAATAGTCATGATGATGCCAAGCAATGCGACGAGTCCTGAAATTCGACTGATTTTTTCTAGAACCGTGCGATTATCTCTAATGTATTCCAGTTGAGCGTTTGTTTCAAGCGTTGTTACGATTGGCTCAAGTTGATCAAGGTCTATGCCGATTTCTAGATAGGCTTCAAAGGGATTTTCATCAAATTGACTGAGTATTTTTGCCTCTTGTCCAAGTATCTCGGACATTTTTTCAAAGGATTGTTTCGCAGTGATTGCTTCCACTGATTTGACGCCGTCTATGTTTTCAATCTCAAGAATTAAGGCTTCAACGGCATATTGATTCAAGTTCGCTGGATAATAAGCGCTGATTTCAGCCTCATCTTCAAGCGCACTAGTAAATGTTGTACTAAGCCACCAACCCGATAATGTCAAGGTGGTGATGAAGAATATGAGTGCTAAACTGACAATGGATAAAAAGCTAGATAAACTGTTGAGTTTGACGATTGTCTTAACTTCACCCATGTAATACTTTGCATTTTTAAACCCTCTAAACATGGGACCCACCCCTTTCAAAAGTGAACGTGCCTTCATGCATGATGAGCATAGACGTCGAATCAATTTTATCTACGAGATGTGTTGCATGTGTTGTGATCAATACACTTGTTTCATGATCTTTGAATGAGGTCAGTAGATTGAGTACATTAATCGCATTTGATTGATCGAGGTTCCCCGTCGGTTCATCTGCGACAATGAGTTTTGGTCGTCTTGAAACAGCACGGGCAATTGCAACACGCTGGCATTCCCCCCATGACAAACGATCTACGGTGTGGCTTAACTTATGTGCGAGACCTACGCGCTCAATGTATTGTGTTGCAATGTGTTTCATTTCTGTCTGAGAAAAATCTAAAAACCTTAAACCCAACATGACGTTATCCAATACGCTACGCCCTTCTAACAATCTAAAATCCTGAAAAATTGGACCTATTTGAGTACGTAGCCTCCTTATCTCCGGTTCTATGCCTGCGCAGATAGGTTGATTAAGCACTTCAAAAGTACCACTCGTCGGCACTTCGATGCCCATTATGAGCTTTAACAAACTCGTCTTGCCAGAGCCACTTGGACCCATGATGAGAACCGTCTCCCCAGCGCTTATTGCAAGGTCAAACGGCTTTAATGCCATAGTTCCATCCTTATATTGTAAGCTGCATTGATTTGCTTTTATCATCGTTCACCTCAAAATAGACTGATTGTAATTTGAAGCTCTAGTCTGTCTTCAAAATTAGTGATTTTCTTAATCGTATTGTTGCCAAGTATTGCTTTTAAATTGAAGATCAAATCACCTTCACTAAATAAATCTTTTAACGCACTCTCACTCATGGGTAAATTGTAAAAGGCACCACCTGTGACGACATACTGGATTGTCTGACTATCTAAGAGTTCAAAATAGCCATCGAGTTCAATTTCATAACTTGGAAATGATAAGGATACCCCCTCTGGTTTAAAATCGAACGTCAATTCAGGTAAATCTACTTTTTTGTCTAAGATAGCATTGAACTTTTCCTCTTTGATTGTTCCACGTGTATTGAACAACGACATGTTCACTTCAACGGTATCCTCAGGCAAATCCCCTTTTTCAATGATTTCTGTAAAACTTTGAATCGTGTCGGCAAATAGTGGCTTCAAGCTTGTCCATAGCGCTTCTATTGAGTCAAGATAGTCTTGATAGTGGGCTTTTTCAGACGCTAAACTTTCCAAATAGGCTTCTAGTTCACGTTTTGCTTTACTTTTGTCAGCGGCAGTTTGTAAGAGTAAAACTTCTTGATTTTCCATATCGATGAGCAACTCATCAAGGGATTCACGTTCTCTTACAAGTTGTAACCTTACCGATTCTGTTTCGTTCATCAAATCATTGACATTTTTAGATAAATCACGGAGTAAATTGATGCGATTTACGAGATCTTTGAGATTTTTCGCTCCAAGAATGACCTCGATATTTGAAGCGACGCCTGATCTTTGTTGTATTCGAAGCACTTCGCCTAAACTGCTTTTAAGTGTCCTATAGGCAGTTTCCTGATCGGCAATTGCTCCTTCTTTATTTTGAATGTCAGCTTCGATAGTTTCGATAGTTTCTCCCAACTTCGAAAGTTCAGTATTGAGCATTTCTATTTCGGATGATAGAACAAATAGTGACTCAATGATTTCTTTTTCCTCTTCAGTGATTTGAGTCAATTTTGATTGTGCTAAAGTTTCATTGGGTTGCGCCAAAGAGACATTACCAATCATCAGTAAAAAGCATCCTATGAGGATCGTACGACTAAAAATTCTTTTAAAGACTGTTTTCATGATTGCTTCATCCTCCATTTTCCCCTTCTATTGTATCAGAAATGCCCCTAAAGACGATAGAATAGTTTTGTTCTTCAATAATTATGGCAATAAGTTGTAAAATGGCATATAATAATAGAGCACATGTTATAAAATAATTACGTGAAAGGAGGCGCTAAAGTGCACCGAACGCTACCCAATATACTATTTATTTTGATCCTTTTCATTTTGGCAACGGCTTTCCCACTAAGTACCGATATATTGTCCCTCAATTTGTCACAGAAAATCGTAGACAAACCCGTTGAGGATATCCTTATAGACCCAGAGTTGTCAACCGTTTTACCAACTGAATCTGATACCTTATTAGATGCATTCATGACCTTTGATATAGAAAGTAGCACATCCGTTTTCCCGGATTCATTTTTAAAGGCTTATACTATAGATGTTGTTAGTAAAGATGTCGTTGTAGCGTCAAAACCATTATCTGAACTCAATTACGAAGTTTTGGATAACACCCAAAACATGAAAACTGTAAAAATTTCAAAATCGGAGATTCTTGAAGGTTTGGCACTCGGCTATTATACACAAACACTCAAAGCAGATGACAAAGCCTTCGAATATACTTGGTATGGATCAAACCTCGTTTATGACAAAACTTTGTTGAAGACATCAAATACACTCAATAGAGGTCAAACAAGTCTTATACTGTTCTTTCCAACAAGTGATTATAAAAATGTAATCCCTGTAACGCGTCATATTACTACACCTACCAATAGATGGCGTTCACTTTATACGCTTCTCACAAATGGCCCAAAAGCTGGACTTGGATTATATGAAACGGTTCCTGTTATTCCATATTCACCGAATATCAGAATCGCCAACAATGTGGCTAACATCTATTTGTATTCAAAAGATCTAGCAAATTATGAAGGTAAATTCCCAGTTATTACTGAAGCAATCACAAGAACCTTCATGACACTTGGCCCTCTTGAAGGTGTGAGTTACTTGGTAGATGATAGTAAAGCGGCACCTTTCTCAGGTATCGATTTGGCTAAGACCTATCAGCAGTCACTCTTAAATAATGCTTTTATAGGATACAGCCACGATACGCCACAAATGTTGCTTATGCCTTTATCACTTCAAACGACGACGCTAGATGAACGCGTTCGCGAAGCGTGGGACGTCATGCAGTTGAAAACTGATACTTCTAGACTTACTGCTGATATGATTCAAAGTATCCCTGATGAGATTACACTTGTCGACTATACACTCGATGCAACAGCGTTGACTCTTAACGTTTCTAGCAGCCTCCAAACCATATATAGCAGCGGAACAATTTACAACGATTTGATGCTCAAAAGTATTTTATACACCTATATGAGTTTCCCAGAAGTTGAAACAGTTAAGATCATGGTTGATGGCAACCCATTAGTTGCTGAGGGATATGATTTTACACAACCTCTAAAACCAGATCCGTATATCAACATGGAACCTTAAATGAATCATATAACGTAAAAGCTCAGACGCGACATGATAGAATTATCACGTTGACTCTGAGCTTTATTTTTATGGACCACCATAGATGTTCCCTGCAATCGACTCGAGTTTTTCAACACGTTTAATCACAATTTTTTTATGTGCGCGTTCAATGACACCATCGGATTCTAGTTGTTGAAAGGCACGATGTAGTTGCCTATATGTCGTTCCAATGTATTCAGACACATCTTGGAGCGAGTCCTTGAGAAGCACGTCATGGTTTTCATTTTCGTGGGCTCTCAAATAACTTGCCAATCTATTTTTAACCGGATAGAGCAGATTGGATGCATGGTGACGGTCTGCAACGAGGAGTTTAGTAGAAAGTGATCTAGCAATATATTGTAAAAATGGTGGATAATCGATGGCATGTTGACGCAAAACGGACATTGGGATTCGAATGAGTTCTGATGGTTTGACGGCATCCACCGAGCATGAAGCGTTCATAGCATTGAGCAGTTCCACTTCACCAAGTGAATCAAATAGACTATAAAACTGAATGAGAAAGGCTTTACCATTATCGTGGATTTGAAATACTTTCAACTTGCCGCTGACAAAAAAATAAAAGTAAAGCATCGGTTCATTAGCAATTAATATAGCCTCATCTCGCGCAAAATGCGTAAGTTCGCAGCTTTCAAATACGATCTTCGGCAAAATGGTTTCGAGGTTATTCTGAGTGATATATTTTTTTAGACGTTTTGGGTCATTTATAATTTGCATGTGCTCTCCCAATATAGCAGTTAATTTGAGTTTACGGCAATTTATTAAAATGCCCTCATGTAAAATTATATCTCAAAATATGACATATGTCATATTTTTTATTGATCTCATTTATTATACTTATCTTATGAGGAAATTATGCAACCTTCAATAGGTTAGCGCCACATATTTAGAAAGAGGTTTTTATGGCAAAACTATTGGCTTATTTTACTGGCCTTGTACTCTCATTAATGGTGACGTTCAACGGTCTACTCAGCGGTTTTACAAGTGCTTATATGAGCAACGTCGTCTATCATGCGTTTGGTCTCGTCTTTTTCGGCATATTTCTCTTGCTGCTTAGGCAGCAGCGCACTGATGGTAGCAAGTTCAAATGGTATTATCTAATCCCTGGGTTTTTAGGGTCTTTGACGATCATCTTGAATAATGTCGTACTTAACGTCATTGGCGTCACCATGATGGTCGCCTTTACACTTGTTGGACAAGTTATTACGTCCATCGTCATCGACCACTGGGGACTCCTTGGCAAAAGCATTTCACGATCGACTCGGAAACAATGGCTTGGCGTCGGCATCATGATTGTCGGTCTAGCTACGATGGTCTTATAGGAGGAATTATGACACTTTTTATTATTTATTGTCTCGCCGTTCTTATCGGTGTTCTTGTAACCGTCGTCCCCATCATGAATGGCATGAACACACAAGTGCTCGGCACAATACGCGTTTCCTTTTTTCATTATTTTGCCGCTTCCATCACAGGCGTCGTCTTTCTTTGGTTGACTGCATCCATGGGAGAAATAGCAATGCTTCCCGATGTACCTATTCACTACTTTATCGGCGGTCTCTTGGGTTTATCGGTCATTCTACTCATGAATTACTATTCTGTAAGAATCAAAGCGTTACACATAGCCATTTTGCCTTTTTTAGGACAGATGACCATGGGACTGGCTCTGGATTATTTCTTGTTTGACAAACTCAACGTCAAAACAGTCATTGGTCTCGTCATCGTATTGCTTGGACTCTATATTCAGTCTGAGCAAAAAAAGCAAGTGGTTGAAGTGTAATGAATAGTTAATGAAAAATGTGAAATTTACAATAACTATAAAAATAATAAAGCTCCGATTCAAGTATCAAAACTTGGATCGGAGCTTTTTAGCATAAATAATTTGATGGCTATAAATTCGCCTTTTCGAACTGTGAAACGACGTTTTTCAACATACTTCTGATTGGCAGATTGTAAGGACATTTAGGTTCACATGTACCACAATCCACACAGGCATCCGCTTTGACTGGTAGCCCAGCATAGCGCGTCTTTGCCCAATCCTCCAGATTGTATCGCGTCAAATAGCCTTCCATGAGGAATTGCGTTGGAATGTCGATGCCCTGTGGACAAGGCAAGCAATACCCACATCTTCTGCAAAATATTTCTCCTAATGAACTGGCTATTTCGGCCATCTCATCAAGGTCGAGTTCAGTAAAATGATAGGAATGCTTGAGGACAGCAGCATTTGTTGTCACTTGATCGACATGATCCATCCCCGGTATAGCCACAGAAACATGTGGGTTGTTCATGATGAATTTTAAACTTAGAGCACCGTTATTTATAGCGCCACCAGCTATTGGCTTCATGATGATGACGCCAATGCCGCGCTTGTGCGCTATTTCAAATAGGGGCTCTCCCTGTCTCTCTACGAGGTTATAGGGAAATTGAAGGGTTTCAAATGGCATCTCATGAATCACTTGATTAACAAATAACGCACTATGTGCCGTCATGCCGATATGGCCGATTTTGCCTTCTACTTTTGCTTCAAGCAGCGCTTTATAAGCACCATTTTCAGACATAATCAACGCATACTGATCAAGGTCTTTGACGAGGTGACATTGATACAGATCAATAAAATCGGTTTGAAGCAAGCGCAAGCTCGTTTCGATGTCCGCCTTCATTTGCTCGTAGTCTCTCGACATAGATTTAGTCGCAAGAATGAATTTTTCACGTTTGCCACCTTCAAGGGCTATACCGATCATCTGCTCGCTCGTCGTATAACCACGCGCGGTATCGATGAAGTTGATGCCCTCGACCATCATCTGGTCGATGAGTGCGGTCACAGTCTCTTGCTCGAGTCTCTGAATCGGTATGCCACCGAAGCCTATTGGCACAACCTTTAATCCTGTCAATCCAAGTTCACTAAAAATCATGATGCCTCCCAATAATTATAGTACCCGTCCTTTGCCTGCATAGACGATGCCTTTTGCAGAGTCAAGCGTGATATCAGTGCCATCTTTTAGTAGTTCTGTTGCATTTTGAGCGCCGACTACACATGGGATTTTGAGACTTAATGCCACGATTGCGCCATGTGATGTATAACCACCCTCTTCAACGATTAAACCAGCCGCCTTTTGAATGAAAGGCATCATATCTTTATCTGTTGAAGTTGACACGAGAATGTCACCTTCATTGAATTTACCTTCTAGCTCCTCAGGTGTGCTACCAACGCAAGCTTTTCCTCTAACTAAGTCCTTAACGAGACCTGTACCTTTGATGAGAACTTCGCCAACCAATTGCACTTTCATGATATTCGTTGCACCTGATACGCCTACTGGTACGCCAGCAGTGATAACAACAAGGTCACCATCTTTGATAAAACCATCTTCTTTCGCTTTAGCGACAGACAGATCAAATATTTTATCTGTTGAAGTCGCTTCGCCGATAACGAGTGGGAAAACGCCCCAAACGAGTGACATTCTTCTACAAGCCGCTTCACTGATCGTACAAGCGATAACTGGTGCTTTAGGTCTGAGTTTTGAGACGCGTTTCGCTGTAAAGCCTGACGATGTCGCTGTGATGATCGCTGTAGCATCTAGTTCAAGAGCGGTATTCGCAGTAGCATGGCTAACTGCTGATGTAACGCCTTTTTCATCTGCTAGTAATATACGCTTTTGTAGGAGCTCTTTATAATTGAGTGCGCCTTCAGCAGCCATGGAGATTTTAGCCATTGTTTTAACCGACTCAAGTGGGTATTTACCCGCTGCCGTTTCGCCAGACAACATAACTGCGTCAGTACCATCGAAGATTGCGTTCGCAACGTCTGTCGCTTCTGCACGTGTCGGTCTCGGATTACGCATCATAGAGTCAAGCATTTGTGTCGCTGTAATAACGGGTTTGCCTTCTCTATTACACATTTCAATCATTCTCTTTTGAACGATTGGAACGAGTTCTGTCGCAATTTCTACGCCTAAGTCACCACGAGCAACCATCAAACCATCTGATACTTCAAGAATTTCTTCGAGATTATCCACGCCTTCTTGGTTTTCAATTTTTGAGATAATGTGGATTTCATGAGAAAAGTTGTCTTCGAGGACTTTTCTGATTTCGAGCACGTCACTCGCTTTACGAATGAAGGATGCCGCGATGAAATCAATACCATTTTTGATACCAAAGATGATATCGTCGATATCTTTTTGAGTGATGGCAGGCAAGTTGATTTTAACACCTGGTACGTTGACACCTTTGTTGTTTTTTACATCGCCAGCGTTTAACACTTTCGTTTTAATCTCAGTCGCTGATGTTTCAACAACTTCAAGTTCAATTAAACCGTCGTCGATTAGTATTCTATCCCCTTTTACAACATCATCAGGAAGACCGACATAAGAAATTTGGCATTTGTTTTGATCACCAAGATAGTCTTCAACTGTCAATGTAAACTCTTGACCTTCAACAAGCGTATAGACAGGCTCTTTAAACTTGCCCGTTCTAATTTCTGGTCCTTTTGTGTCAAGCAATATGGCGATAGGTGTTTTAAGCTCTTCTCTAACCTCTTTAATCATATTGATTCTTGCGAGGTGTTCTTCGTGGCTACCATGTGAAAAGTTTAATCTAGCCACATTTAAGCCGTTTTTAACGAGTTCTTTGAAGATTTCTCTTGGTTCACTTGCAGGTCCAATCGTACATACGATTTTGGTCTTTCTCAACATATTCATTTCCTCCTAATTAATACTCGCTTAATGAGAAAATTGCACAATATAATGCCTACTGATTGATGCAATTTCCATTTTTATTTTAAATCGCCAAAATTCTGGCTAATTCGTAAATACGCTTATCATAATCTTTCTTCATGGATAATACGTCTTCAAATGACATATCAATCATTTCATTGCCTTTGATACCAACCGCTCTGCCATACACGCCAGCTTTTAGTAACTCCACTGCATGGGCACCCATTCTCGAAGCGAGAATTCTGTCGTTTGCCGTCGGCGTGCCACCGCGTTGCAGATAGCCGATGACGCTAACTTTCACGTCGGAGTTCGTCTTCAGTTTGATTTGCTCAGCAAGTTCGTAAGGTTTGCCTACGCCTTCAGCGAGCAAGATGATACTGTGCAGCTTGCCACGTTTCTTGCCTTTGATGATGGTGCTACAAAGCTCATCGATATCCGTTGCTAGTTCAGGTATGATAACTGCCTCTGCCCCACCAGCGAGACCGCCGTAGAGTGCGATGTCGCCACAATTTCTACCCATAACTTCAATGATATTCACGGTGCCGTGTGATGATGATGTATCCCGTATATTGCCAATTGCATTAACAACTGTGCTAAGTGCTGTGTCGAAACCTATTGTATAATCCGTATAAGCGAGATCGTTATCAATAGTTCCTGGAAGGCCAATCGTTGGAAAACCAGCCTGAGCGAGTCTCATAGCACCATTAAATGAGCCGTCGCCACCAATCACCACTAAGCTGTCTACTTTAAACATCTTGAGCATCTGAAGCCCTTTGTTAAAGCCTTCATCTGTCTTGAAATCCATGCAACGTGCTGTCCTGAGCATGGTGCCTCCTCTATGGATAATATCGCCCACTGAGGTAATATTTAAATTCTCTATATCGCCTTCTATCAAACCTTGATAACCTCTATAGACACCTGCAACTTCAAATCCGTGGTATATCGCAGTCCTAACGACTGCGCGGATTGCTGCGTTCATACCCGGTGCGTCGCCGCCGCTTGTGAGAACACCAATTTTTTTCAAATGTATCACTCCCTTTTTGGATCAATAAAATTTTACATTGCCAGCACCTAAAATGCCTTCGATCTTTTCAATGAGTTCTTTGGTGACATTAATCTGACCATTCACTTTCAACTTTTTCTGAACATCATGAATATAAAAGATCACTTCTGATTTACTATGCTTGGGATGCTGGCTTTGCTCATGCATTTTTAAAAGTTTATGCACCGTTTCTAGCCGATCTTTATCTTCTGTTTCAAAACGAATAAAGAGTTTTTTAGGTTTCGATGGTGTTTTTGTATCGTTGAGTTCCATGATACTTTCTGCAATGATCTTAGGCGGTTCATCTTCCTTAAGCTGAATACGGCCTTTGATCAATATCGCCTGATCCTTGTTCAACAGAGCTTGCGACCTTTCAAAAGTTTTAGGAAATACGATGACTTCGATCTGGTCGTATAAATCCTCAAGTGTGATGAACACCATCTTACTATTGCTTCTCGTAATTTTGTCGATACGTGCATTGATCACTCCACCAACGGTTATGGCCATATTGTCTTTCAAGGTCGTCTCCACTTCAGCAGCGGATTCTTTAAGCTCTGCGAGATTGATGGTCGTTAGTGACTCAAGTGCCGATTTAAATTGATCCAGTGGATGCCCTGTCAAATAGATACCCAACATTTCCTTTTCAAACTGTAATAAGGTCTGAGACCTAAGTTCTGGTATCGATGGCATTTTATTACCCATCTCTTCAGAAGTGATCTCAGTAAAGGCCATGTTGAAAATCGAGTACTGACCCTCAACGCTTTTACGTTTAATGGCGTGAATCCCGTCAATGGTCTTTTCATAAATCGCCAATAATTGCGCTCTAAAATGGCCCAAATCATCAAATGCACCTGCTTTGATCAAGCTTTCCACCGCTTTCTTGTTGAGTTCTGAAGCGTTTACTGTTTCACAAAAGTCGAAAAAGCCTTTATACCCGCGTTCACTACGTCCTTCGATGATCGCCTCGATGATTCCTCTACCGACATTTTTAACGGCGTTGAGACCATATCTTATGGACCCATTTTCGACAGAAAAGCCCATTTTGCTCGAATTGACGCTTGGTGGTAAAAGTTTGATCCCATGCTCCTTGCAGTCCTGAATGTAGATAGCGAGCTTCGATTGATTTCCCATGACACTAGTCATGAGTGCTGCCATGAATTCAACGGTATAGTGACATTTCAAATAAGCTGTCTGATAGGCGATAATGGCATAGCCGGCTGCATGGGATTTGTTGAAGGCATATTTCGCAAAATCGATCATATCGTCGAATATTTCACTGGCCGCTTGAGGTGACACGCCGTTTCTGACACAACCTGGAAGCTCAATTGCACCATTTGAATCCATTTTTCCATGGATGAAATACTCGCGTTCCTTTTGCATGACATCCATCTTTTTCTTACTCATGGCGCGTCTGACGATATCACTTCTTCCGTAGCTATAACCCGCAAGCTCCCGCACGATGCGCATGACTTGCTCTTGATAAACGAGACATCCATAGGTGACATTCAAAATTGGCTTTAACTTTTCGTCTTTGTACACGATTTTTGCCTGATCGTATTTATTCTCAATGTACATCGGGATGGAATCCATTGGTCCCGGCCGGTATAAAGATATCCCGGCTATGACATCCTCAAACCCAGTCGGCTTTAACTCTCGCATAAACCGCCTGAATCCTGTAGACTCCAATTGAAATAAACCCAGCGTATCGCCTTTCCCGATCATCTCATAAACGCGTTGATCATCTTGTGGGATACTTTCTAGATTCAATTTAATATTTTGTCCCTCTTCAATCAATTGTAATGCATTTTTGATAACTGTCAATGTCCTAAGGCCTAAAAAATCCATTTTTAATAGACCTAATTCTTCTAAGAGATTCATGTTGAACTGGGTCGAAATTCCGCCCTCTTGAACGTATAGAGGCACATAAGTGTCTACGGGGTTTTTTGAGATGACGACACCTGCTGCATGCGTCGATGCATGGCGTGGGACACCCTGTAATTTTATTGCGGCATCCATCAAAGATTTTGCTTCTGCTGAAGCCTCGACAAGCTCAAGGAGTTTTGGATTGACTTTTAATGCGCGTTCTAGAGTCATGCCTAGTTCCATGGGGATTTCTTTTGCAATCTTATCCACTTCAATATAAGGCATGTCCATCACGCGTCCGACATCTCTTATAGCCGCACGCGCAGCCATGGTGCCAAATGTGATGATTTGAGCCACACGATCCTTGCCATATTTCTCTACGACGTAATCAATGACCTCACTGCGTCTTTCATCTTCAAAATCGATGTCGATATCTGGCATCGTCACACGTTCTGGATTTAAAAACCTTTCAAAGATCAAATCGTATTTGATGGGGTCCACTTCCGTGATATCTAGTACAAACGCGACGATACTTCCACCGCAACTACCACGCCCTGGTCCTACTGCAATATCTCTCGATTTTGCGAACCTTATAAAATCCCATACGATGAGGAAATAATCGTTGTATCCCATTTGATCGATAATCGAAAGTTCATATTCAAGGCGCTTTATATGGGCTTCATAATCTTCGTATTTTTTCTTGATACCCGCCAAACATAACGTGCGCAGATAAACTTTCCCATCAGCGCCTTCAAGCGTATATTCCGGCAAGTGCGTCTTGGTAAAGTCGAAATCGAAATGACATTTTTCAGCGATTTTTACGGTGTTGAGCAAAGCGTCCTCTCTCGTACTAAAAAGTGTACCCATCTCTTCTGGTGATTTGAGATAGAACTCCTTGGACGGAAAACGCATACGTTCGCGGTCACTGAGTACTTTTCCCGTTTGAATACATAGTAAAATATCGTGGACAGTTGCGTCCTCTTTATCGAGATAGTGCACGTCGTTTGTTGCGACGAGCGGCAATCCAACTTTATTTGATAGATCGATCAAGCGTCTGTTGATCAATTTTTGTTCCGGCATTTGATGATCTTGAAGTTCAAGGTAAAAATCACCCTCTGCAAATGTTCGCTTCATCTGAAGCGCCATCTGCTCAGCGCCATCTAAATCGCCTTCAAGCAACTTGCTTTGAATGTCGCCACCAATACAGGCACTTAATCCGATAAGGCCTTCACTATGCTTCGCCAAAAGTGCATAATCAATCCTTGGCTTATAGTAAAAACCCTCTGTAAATCCAGCTGAGACGAGCTTGATCAGATTTTGATACCCCACTGCATCTTTGACTAGCAGCACGAGATGACTCGAACTTTTATCATAAGTGACGTCCTTATCAAAACGCGATCTAGCTGCGACATAGACTTCACAACCGATGATTGGTTTAACACCCGCTTTTTTTGCCGCTTTATAAAAATCGACGACGCCGAACATAACGCCGTGATCGGTGATCGCCACAGCATCCATACCGAGTTCTTTTACTTTGTCAAAAAGTTTGTCGATGCGTGCAAAGCCATCAAGCAAGCTGAATTCTGTATGCAAATGTAAATGTACAAAAGGCGTCACACTCATTTGTTCTCCTCTTATTTGCCTTGAAGGACCTGTTTTTCCCATTGCTCAATGACGATGGTCCGAAGTGCTGGACTAAATTCTGGCATCGCACACTCAACAAAATCTTTGTATTTAACGGTTGTCGACTTTACTTTCACTTTTTTAAGTGCCTCAAACGCTGTTTCTGAGGTGACATCTTGCGTATAAACAGGTAAACTGCCCCATGCTTTTGGGTCGTATTTACTCGCTTGCATATCTGGCGAAACCAGTGCATTAAGTGCCACCATAGCACCCGATTTATTGACAGAGTTGAAGGCGATACCTGCTACTTCAGTATAAGTTGCCATCCCAGATGGTACGACAAAGGTAGAAGCACCTTCTGGATATTCATATTCCTTTAATTTATCTGTCGCATAATTATAAGACATGGACATCGACATAATAAGTGCACCATTATTGAATAAATCATCTAAAGCTTGAGTTGATTGTGGATATGTCGTGCCGTTGTCTTTTAAACTTGATTTCATGGCTTTTAGTTTATCAATACCCGGCTGGATGACATTTATAAACTTAGCTTTATCAAAGTTTCCAGAACTATAAGGCTCTAAGTCGATATTTTGACCGACGACACTCAAAACGAAAGCTTCGCCTTCAAGTGATTTACGAGGATCAGGATAAGTGAATTGACCTTTATTCGTGTTAATCAATTCAATAAATGCATTAAAATCTTCAGGTGTTTCATAAAATATGTCCTGATTATAAATAAAACTCAACTGATTTCTTCCATAAGGTATCGCATAATTTTGTGTAGAAATGCCCTCATGCATTAAATATTCTAATGAATCCGTATCTAGAAGTGTCTTAGCATCCATCAACTTGTCAGTAAATGGGCCATATAATAGACCTTTTTCAAATGCTTTTTTAAAACCTTCTCCTTCAAAGAGGATAATGTCATAGGTGCCGAGTTCCATTTCACCAGCTTTATCAATTGCAAGTTCGTCTAAAGTTTTGATAAGTGGTTGGTCAATAATTTTCACGGTCATTTCATAATTCAGTTTTAAATAATCAGAGAAATCCTCTTTTAACCAAGTGACTACAAGCGGGTTAGAATGGTCGACAGCGATAGTGATTGTCGAGCCAGTTGCGCTTTTCGTAAGCAAATCCCAATTTTTTATTTCAGGATCATTTTGATTGACGTTGAGATTGCATGCCGTGGTCAGTACTGCCACCAATGTCATTATAAGTATTAGTGCGATTCGTTTCTTCATCCTTATTCCTTCCTCTTACTTATTTGCTCTGAAATTTCCATGATTTTTTTTAGCCGATGGTTTACACCTGACTTACCTATAGATGGGTAGGACAATTCACCAAGTTCTTTTAGTGTTGCTTCGGGATTCTCCGTTCGCAACTCAGCCATTTCTCTTAGTTTGTCGTCGAGATAGTCCAAACCGACTGCTTCCTCAATGGCTTCTATCGCTTGTATATGCTCAAATGCAGCGTCAGCTGTCTTTGTCAAATTTGCAGTCTCACAGTTCACTACGCGGTTGACGTTGTTTCGCATTTGTTTGATGATTCTGATGTTTTCATATTCAAGAAGTGTTTGATGGGCACCAATTATATTTAAGAAATCGACGATTTTTTCACTTTCTTTGATATAGACAATATAATTTTTTTTGCGCGCTGTCATCTTAGTCCCTAAATCATAAGTATCGTTGATAAAGTTGACAAGTTGTGTCGCAAAATATTCATTATGCGTGATTAGTTCGAGGTGATAACTTTTTTCAGGTGCACTGAGCGAACCACCACCAAGATAGATTCCCCTCAGGTACGCCTTTCGGCAACAACTCTTTTTTATCAGCGTATGAGGTAATTTGTCGTTAAGAAGGTAGGCGTCACCATCCATCCTTAAGATATCAAGATCTGTCAAAAGCTCATTTGCGCGCTCGATATACATTTCATATGAATGGTGTTTGTTGAGTATTTTGTTTTCTTTCATGATTAACTCTGTATGTAGCTTGTAACCTTTTTTGAGTAGCACAAAAACAAGTCTAGCTACTGCAGGATTTTCCGTGACTATCCTGAGATTCATTGAGTTACTTCCCCCGAACTCAAGGGCGCCACTCACTCTGATAATGCCCGACAATTCTGCTCTATTGCAGCAGCGCCCTTCTGATCGAATGCGCGATAATTCATTTTTTGAAGTAGATGAAAAAGACATTACGCTCCCTCTAAAGATTTAATAATTTCAAGCGCCTTTGACAAAATATCACGTTCATCGTCATATTTAGCCAGTTGAAGAACGCTGTCTTTGTGAATGAATTTAGCACTTATAAAACCTTCTTCACGTTGTGGATGGGTATTTGTTCCGAGTGCTTTCATGAAGTACCAAAACACTTTCTTTTCAACGACGTGATTGTTAGACCAATAATTCTTGAAGCGATAGGCGGTCTCTCCAATCGGCGTCACAATTTTAGCCTTAATTCCAGCCTCTTCCTTTACTTCTCTGATGGCTGCATCTTCACTTGTCTCACCTAGTTCGATTTTCCCTTTTGGCAGCACCCAATCGCCGTTGATCTTTTGAAGCATCAATATACTGTTACCTAGGTAAACGACGCCGCCAGAGCTATAGACTCTCTTCATAAAATCACCTAAATTGACCTTTATACGTATAGTATAGTATACCATAAATTAGTGCTTTATATGCTTAAAAACCTCAAATTTGGATGCCATTTAAAGCGACTAAAATAAAAAATCAGAACAATGACAAATGTCGTCAAGTGCTCTGATATATTCTTTAGCTCTTAGGTTTCTTTAGGTGCAACATACACCCTTTCGACATGCGATAAGAGCATTTCACTGATGATAGATGCATTATGCCTGATGTAACCTTTCTTTTCTTCAACAAAATCGCCTTCAATCACTTTGATATTTAAAGCTTCTAATTTTTCTCGATCAATATGCGTTAGCAAAACTGGTGTCGCAGATTCTCTTGTATACCTTGAAATAGTATCATGATTGATCACACCCGTGTTTGCAACGAGATAATCCACATGTGTCAAACTAGTATATGCTAGGATTGATTCCAAGTGTTGACCCGCAGTAAAACCATCTGTTTCTCCTGGTTGTGTCATGATGTTTGCAATATAAAAAACAGGTGCCGTGCTATCTTCAATCGCCGTCACAACTTCATTGACCAATAAGTTTGGGATGATACTCGTAAATAAACTACCAGGACCTAAAATGATCATGTCGGCTTCTTTGATGCGCGTTACGACCATTTCGTAGGTCTTAGCATCTTTAGGTTCGATCCATATTTTTTCGATGGGCATCCCTCTTTTGACGACTTCTAAGGGAATATTAGATTCACCAACGACCGTTGTACCATCGCGAAGCTTTGCATATAAGACGATATCTTCTTCAGAAACAGGAAACACTTCACCGGTAATTGCAAAAATATCAGATATTTTTTTTATTGCAGATTCAAAGCTGTCAGAAATGCCAACCATAGCAGCAATCATCAGATTGCCAAAATTCTGTCCCTTTAGGCGGCCTTCCTCAAATCGATAATGAAATAAATCTTGTAGTATCGGTTCTTTGTTTGCAAGTGCTAAGATACAGTTTCGAACATCACCTGGAGGTAACATCCCTAGGTCCTCTCTTAAAACACCTGATCCACCACCATCGTCTGCTACTGTTACAATGGCCGTAATATCTGTAGAGATCTCTTTAAGCCCTCTTAACAGTATGGATAGTCCCGTACCACCACCGAGTGCAACTATTTTAATCATACTCGATTAACCTTCCTTCTTGGCATCGCGGTGAACCGCTTGCGTCACATATCCGCGCTCAGCATAATGCGTTGCTAATGTGTTTGCAAATGTCACAGAACGATGTTGACCACCTGTGCAACCAATAGCTATGACAAGTTGGGCGCGTCCATCTTTAATCATATGAGGGATGACAAAGTCTAGAAGAACTTTAATATGATCAAAGTACGATTTGCTTTCTTCAAAACCCATCACGTATTCACTCACTTCAGATTCATTTCCAGTCAGCGGTCTCAGTTCTTCAATATAATATGGATTTGGTAAAAATCGCGCATCAAAAATATAGTCGGAATCCAAAGGGAGACCTTTTTTGAACCCAAATGATACAAAGGCAATTTGAATCGTAGATTCAGTTTCTGTCATTTCAAGTGCACTCGATATAGCACTCTTAAGTTGTGCCTGAGTTGTTGTATTGGTGTTGATGACAAAATCAGCTTGATTTTTTAAAACCGATAGCAATTTTTTTTCTGCTTGAATCGCATCTTCTATTCGGCCACTTGGGTCAAGTGGATGTGTGCGTCTCGTCTCTTTAAAGCGCTTTAGAATGACATCATCATCCGCTTCTAAATAGAATACTCTGTAGGCATAGCCCTTTTGTTTAAGTAAATCCAAATTATCCTCTAAATCCTTGAAAAATTTACCGCCTCTGATATCAATCACCAATGCGACATTGTTAATATTCTCAGAATTTTGTTCAAGCAATTCCATAAAATTAGGTATTAAAGATGGTGGCAGGTTGTCTACGCAATAGAACCCCAAGTCTTCAAAAACCTTCTTTGCTTGACTTTTGCCAGCACCTGACTGTCCAGAAATGATTATAAAATTCAAAAGCTCACCTCACTTATCTAACGTTGTAAATCTGCTCCGCTGTAACGCCTGCAATATAGGCTCTATCAAGTGCATTTTCTACACTTCCAACTTTGTTGACTTCATGCGCATCACTACAACACGCAAATTTTACAGGATATTTCATAGCAATCTTGATTTCATCAATCGTAAGATGTCCATGCGAATTGTTGATTTCAAGTATCGTACCAACTTCAGCCGCTACTTTTGCTACCGCTTCAACATCGATTGGTCCTTTGGCTCCAGGATGGGTTATCATATTGATTTTATTCTTTTTCATTGCTTGTATCATTGATTTAGTGTTGTTAGCTTTTGCTTTCTCGTAAAAATGTTTTGAAAATCGGCTGAGCACATTGTATAGATGTAACATTGTATCATGCTGAAGATTGCTGCCGAAGTGATACCCAGCATTGACCCAATCGATCATCTGCCACATATCTTCGTCAATATCTATTTGCCCGTCCGTACCAAGTAAATTAGCTTCAAGACCGAGCAATATGTTTATTTGTGGGTACTTGATATTTAACTGATCAATTTCAGCCCTAAGCAATGGATAATTGCCTTTCTTGATGCCATACCCATTGTGTGCTGGTCCATGGTCAGTGATCGCAATCTCTGTCAACCCCTTATCTATTGCTGCCTTTACGATGGCTTCTAGTTCGTTTTTACTATCGCCACTATACTTTGTATGCATGTGGTAATCTGCCACAACGACCATTATATCGCCTCCTTGTAATAGTCTCACTTTAATTATACCACTTATTCTCTACTTTAATAAAAAAGCTCTCATGCAATATGCAGAAGAGCTTACACGTTTATTCTTTTCCAAAAATTCGAACTTCGCGTTCAAGTGTGACACCAAATGTATCATAAACCACTTTTTGTACGACAGCAATAAGATCCATAACTTCTTTGCAGGTGGCATTGCCGACATTGACGATAAAGCCACAGTGCTTATCAGAAACCTGTGCATCGCCATGACGCAATCCTCTGAGACCGGCATCTTCAATCAACTGTCCAGCAAAGTGTCCAGGTGGTCTTTTGAATGTGCTGCCGGCACTAGGAAGCTCCAATGGTTGTTTCGAAACGCGCTTCTTAGTCAATTCATTTGTTATTTCTTTAATAATCTCTATTTCACCAACTTCAAGTCCAAGTGCTACTTTGACTACAATCCATCCCATTTCTCGGATGATGCTAGTACGATAACCGAACCCCAAAGACTCGCGATCGATATGGATGTTTTCACCCTCAGGTGTTAACACTTCAACCCACTTCACGACATCTTTCATCTCACCACCATAGGCACCAGCGTTCATAAAGATAGCGCCACCTAAAGTACCTGGAATTCCTGATGCAAATTCAAATCCTTGAAGTTCATGTTGTAATACGACCTTTGACAGTCTCGACAAAAGGACACCCGCTTCGGCAATCACTTCAGTGCCAACGACATCTACTCGGCTCATTGAATCTGAAATCTTGATGATGAGTGCGTCAATGCCTTCATCATCCACTAGTATATTTGAACCGTTACCCATTACTAGAAAAGGTTGATCATAAATCTTACAAAGGTCGATGGTTTTAATGATTTGATCGACGTCATTTGGTAAGACGAGTATTTTAACATTGCCACCTATTTTAAAGGATGTGTGCTTGGCCATAGGCTCATCACACAGAATTTGATGATTATCATAGATCATGTTCAATGCATTTAAAAGCATGCTTTTCTCCAGAATGTATTCGTATTTAACCTTTAACATTCTAACATAAATCGACTAGTCTGACAAACACTCTATTTGACTTCGCCATGTTTTTCATTATAATCGGCTTCAACGATTGCATTATTTGCATCCAAAATGACGACATTGGGTTTAAAAGATTTTGCCTCAAGCGCATCGATCATGCAATAGGCGATGATAATCACTGTATCTCCAGGTTGAACGCGTCTTGCCGCGGCGCCATTTAGACAGATGATGCCACTGCCTCTTTCTCCAGAGATCGTATATGTCTCAAGTCTCTCACCATTATTGTTATTCACGATTTGAACCTTTTCACCAGGCAAAATACCTGCTGCATCAAGAAGGTCTTCATCGATCGTAATACTACCAACATAGTTGAGGTTGGCTTCAGTAACAGTCGCTCTGTGAATTTTACTTTTGAACATAGTCAATAACATAATTTCCTCCTAAAGTGTCGCTCTGCGCTGTCTAAAATTATCTATCAATCGCGTTTTGCCAATTTTCACTGCCAACGCCACTAAAAAGTCATCACTTAGAACGGCGATTCCCTCTAGTGTTCTAGAATCGACAATCTGTACATAGTCTATAGTTGCATATGGGCTTGATTCAATGATTTGACGCATATCATCAATAAGCGTCTGAGTTGATGTGACACCGGAATCTATTGCCTTTTTCGCTTGGCCCAGTGCTTGATTAAGCACAAGTGCAGCCTGGCGCTCTTCATTATTCAAATATGAATTTCTCGAACTCATAGCGAGCCCATCTGATTCTCGAACGATTGGACAGGCTTCAATAGCGATGTCAAAATTGAGCTCCCTTACCATCTTTTCTATGACCGCCACTTGTTGCGCATCCTTTTGACCGAAGAAGGCGACATCTGGCATAACTATGTTGAACAATTTTGACACGACGGATGTTACGCCTTTAAAATGTGAGGGTCTTGATGCGCCACACAATTGCTTGGTGATACTGCCTTCACAGTCCACGTAAGTTGAATAACCATCCGGATACATTTCATCCACATCAGGTGCAAATATCAAATTGACACCCACCCCTTCACACAGTGACGCATCTCTCGCAAGGTCTCGTGGATATGTTGCCAAATCCTCATTTGGACCAAATTGCGTCGGATTGACAAATATACTAACAACGACAAAATCAGTCGACTTTTTCGCTTCAGTCATGAGCGAAAGATGGCCATCATGTAAAAATCCCATAGTTGGTACGAGCCCTATCGTTTTGCCTTGTTTTTTTTGTTCTTTAATGATCTTTCGAAGGTCATTGACCGTTTTTACGATTTGCATAGGACGCTCCTCATTAATATAATTTTTTTATCACTTCTTCGTCTATTTTAAAAGTGTGCTTTTCTTCTGGAAACAGACCGCTTTTAACGTCACCACAATAACTCACTACTGCACTTTCAATAATGTCTTTTAAGTTGGCGTACTGTTTAACAAATTTTGGTGTTAGAGCTGTATACATGCCTAAAACATCCTGTATGACTAGCACTTGACCATCACATCCGACACCTGCTCCGATACCGATTGTCGGTATTGTCAACTGCTCTGTTATGAGACGTGCAAGCTTTTCTGGCACACATTCCAAAACGATGCTGAAACAACCAATGTCTTCCAGCAATTTTGCTTCCTCGATAAGTTTTTTTGCTTGTATCTCTGACTTGCCCTGTACCTTGAATCCTCCAAACATGTTAACTGATTGTGGTGTCAGACCTATATGTCCCATAACTGGAATCTGTGCAGCGACAATCGCCTCGATTTTAGATTTCACGGCATAACCACCTTCGAGCTTTACGGCATTTGCGCCGGCTTCTTTGACAAATCTCCCCGCGTTGCGAACCGCTTCCTCATCGCTGATATGGTAAGAGAGAAACGGCATATCTGCCACAACCATAGCATTTTTCGTACCACGTCTGACCGCTTTTGTGTGATGGATCATGTCTTCCATAGTTACCGAAAGCGTATCGTCATAACCTAGCATTGTCATACCAAGTGAATCGCCAACCAAAAGACAATCTACACCTGCCTCGTCAAGAATTTTTGCCATTGAGTAATCATAAGCAGTCAAAACGGTAATTTTCTCACCTGCAACTTTTTTATCGTGAAATGTCGTCGTTGTTACTTTAGTCATCATTAGCCTCCTCGAATAATTTGCTCAATCTATTTTGCAGTGATTCTTCATGCTGCGTCATCGTTAAAGTATGTCTGCCAAGTGCTTTATATAATGCTTTAGAACTAGCCTCCATAACAGCTAGATGCTTTTCAATTGTTTCACAATCACCTCTAACAATAGGGCCAGTTAATGCTTTTTCTGTTCCCAATATTTCAATATTAGAAAGGGTTCCTGTGATTAATGGCCACAACGCTTTCTTAGCGGTCATTTTATCTATTCCAATTTCTTTAAATTGATTCAAACCAAAGTCGATAACTGCAACCAAATAATTTGATACAATAACAGCTGCTGCATGATATATAGCTTTCTGACTCGACTGAATTTCAAAATAATCGATTTCAAGGGCATCAAGCCACTTTCGACTTGTTAGCGTAGCACCTTCTAAACTAAAAACAACATCGTTGAAAACACTTGGCTCATCTACAGCCTGCGGAAATGCCTTCAATGGATGCAAACTAAAACTATCAGCATTCATTTTTTTAAGTGATAGACAATCGTGCGCCCCACTCATATGGAAGAATATTTTTCTCGACAGATCCATATTTAACGCCATAATTGTATCTACAACAGCGTCAATCTGGTCATCATTAACCGTTATCGCGACCAAATCAGACTGTGATACTAACCTCTCAATCGAATCATAAGCGTAACAACTTAGTTTCTCTGCCGCTTGCTTTGCCGATTCAAAATGCCTATTATAGTAACCTGTTAAGGGCACATCTTTGGAGGCTAAAAACATTCCAAAAGAAAAGCCAACTTTTCCAGAGCCAATAAAACCAACTTTCATAATCTCGTCCTCATCATTCAAAAAACAACAAAGCTCCTTTTGCACAAGACAAAAAGAGCTACTTTACGTAAACTTGATCTTTTCAGTCTCGGGCCATGGCTCAGAGCTGTTCAGTTAAAATCATGCGTCATTCTTCAATTAAATTGCTTGTTCATGCTATCATGTATAGTCCATACGGTACTATCACTTGCATTATACCATATTACAATGTGAAATAATAAGAAAAAATAAGTATTTTCTGTAAACACAATATAAAAACCTCGGATATACATCCGAGGTTCAGCTTACTATTGAGTACTTATTCTTTTGTTTTTGTCTCGTACATCACGGCATATTCATAATCGACTTCAGACTCACAAGCTTTACATAAATTAAATTTATTCACCTTTTTTTCATCGCCACAACGCTTACAAAATTTAACTTCAAATTGGTTGCCTTTAATAACATCTCTCATGATTCGCCTCCGTTCTAGACTGCATTTTTGTATACAATCATCCTATAAATTCATTATAACGAAGGAAATCGTTTTTTGCAAGTGCCAATTTATATTATTTCAAATTTCTTTTTCTATTCCGTTTTTGCAACTGGCATAATTCCAAAATCACCTCAAGTGTTTCAAACGATATATTGGCTGTATCCTTGCCAACAAGCTCAAGTAGTGTTTTACCCAAACTGAAATAATCACTCGACATGTCCATTTCATGCGGCCTAAATACAGCTTCTGGGGACATGTAAGCCAATGTCCCCACATAATTCGCCTTAAGGTGATGCGCATCAAAAGGTATTGCTGTACCAAAATCTATCAGAAATACATTAAAGTGTTCATCAATCATGAGGTTGTCCGGTTTGACATCTCTATGAAGAAATCCTTCATAATGAAATGCATAGAGACATTCAAAACAGTTAAACAGTACAATATCCATATGATTTAGTACCTTTTCTCGGAACTTACTATTTAAATATATCTCAGAAAAAGGGATACCTTCAATTTTTTCCATATATAGAAGGGCGTGATTAGGTTTGGTGATATAGTCAATAAGCTTAGGAAAATAATTGCCTCTCAACTGTTTCATGATATTTATTTCTTCTAGCCCCCGTTTAATCGTCAATGTTTTCTCTATAATTTCATAACCGCTTCTAATATGTTTATAAATTTGAATATGTGGCATGCGCCCTTTTGAAATACACATAAAGTCTTGATTCATTTCAATTGCCTCCTTTAATCGACCTCTACTTTCATATTGTGACAGTTTTTACAGGCTTCATAACCCTTTTTAACCGCTGAAACAAGCGAAATTCCAAATTTGCTTTTTCTAAGATGGAAACACGTTTCTTTATGGTACTTTTCACCATAAGTTGTTATAAATACAAGATTGTCAGTAAAATCATGTCCATCAGAGAACACAGTAGCACTTATAGGAAGTACAATAGTTTTTACATTATCTAAGGCAAGTAAATTAAAACGAGCCTTGAAAGTCAACTCTGCAAATCCATACTCACCAAAAATGACTTCTGTATCAGAATGCACACTTACAAGTGTTTTCAAGCCATGAGTTTCAATATGACGGTTGAGCCTCATAACTACGAGTTGAGACAGTATAATTTCATTGAATGCTTCTTGAATAATGTGAGAATGGCCCATGAATGGCATCGAATAGAGTCCCATATCTTCAGTTGCTTGTAAGGCAACCCAATGACATTCCTCTTCTAGATAAACCGACAAAAGAGTGCCGAAAAGGGTGATTAACAAAATTAGAACAATGCTAATGCTTAGTACAGCTTCAATTGTCACGCTCCCTTTTTCACTTTTGCTCATATATTACCTCACTATCTAAACCAATGATTATTCAAAACCATTTCGCATTTGAATGGTTGAGTAATCATATGATAATAATCCAAAAAAGCTCTGTGGTTTCCAGGTCAAGTTTATGACATGTCCTCTTGAAAAATTGACTAAACTCGTTTTACCGTTCGAAACACCTAGCAATTCCGATTCAACTAGATCCATGGTCCGCAATAGAGTCATTTCTTCGCTTTGAGTCAACAACAAAAGCCTCAAATAATCTAAATAGTACATATTAGGATCCATAACATTCGAAATTTGATTGTTAGAATTCAATTGTTTACCATTTTTAACATATGGTGGTATCTCATTGTTTTTGATTGTAGTTGACGCCGAATTGACTTTGCTTTTCCACGTGCCATCAAACAACGCATCAAAATCCAATGCCCATTGACTCTTAGATTTAATAAAATAAAACCCCTCTCCTCTCATTAAGCGATTGATATCAGAATAACTTTCTAGTCCACTCCAAGTAGCAATCGCTATACCATAGGCTATAGAGCGCCAAGGTTGTGGTAATGCAACAGTTGCGGTTGATATTCGCGAGAGTTTATCTTTATCACACAAAATGGTAACAATATTCGCCGCTGAACGAATTGCAACAATTTTGAGCCTAACGAAACTCACGCTTTGCTTTTCATTTGTTAGACCTGAAATAAGATATTCAACTTCACCTTTAATAGTACGAAGCGTTTTATGTCGATTTTGGGGGTCAAACACCCTAGGACAGTTTAGATCATAGCTACTAAAAATCGAGAGATAATACTCGTTTAACTTTACCTTATGAGGTAATGTGACTGTATTGATGTTATGATTATCCGAATAATTGTTTGAGTGTTTGTACGTTTCTTCCAATATAAGTTCGCCAGAACCAACTTCAATCCCTGAAAACAAATACTCAGCTTCAAGAATCACATCTCTCAACATTGAAATCACGGATGTGGTATTTGACGCTTCCAAATCCAACAAAGCAGAGACAATCGCATCAATATCAGAGTAGTATCCTTCGATTGACTCCTCTATATCACTACTAAGCATTTCCAACCGAGAAACAGCCTCGCTATCAATTATCTTTTGTGATTTTTCATCGTCTAACTGATTGGCTAACTTGCGCGCAGACGCTTCCTCTGATTCTATACACTCAAAAATGGTATCGATTTTTGATATCTTTTGCAAATAGTCCTGATGTAATGACAGAAAAGAAGCTTTAGAGTCGCGCCATTGCGCCTCTTTTGCTTCTATAAATGCGATCATCGATTGCTCTGAGTTTGATGTTGCCGCCTCAACACGAGCAAGCTCAGATTTAATTCCTTCAATGGTTTTAAAATATGTTTCATATTGCTTATTTAGATAGTCCTCAAGTTTATTGAGTGCACGTTTACCTGATTGAACCTCTCCGCATTGATTAATTGCCCTTAGAAATTGCGTTGCACCACTTTTATCAAATTGCTCTGATAGATTTTTTTCATAATTATTTATGGATTGATTCAATACTCTAATTTGTTCAGCAAATGAAAATTGATCTAGCAAATCAACACCATAATCCAAAATGGCATTACCAATCAATATGTTTGATGCTTCATCAATAGCGGCATTATAAGTTCTTGGTACATTCAAATGTTCATAATTTATTTCCAAATTCGCTGCATCACTTGATTCTAAAAGTTTGTTTCGCACAAGATAATGTAAGATTGTTGGTTCTAGCTTGCCTGAATCCAAGTTAGTCAACATACCCATTTGATTAAATAAATAAGCATTATAGCGTGATAAATAAGCTTCACTCGATGCATAAACGATTTTATGAACAGTATTTTCTTGTTGTGGCTTATCGAGCATGGCATAGACATATAAGACGCCGATGATAATGACTGGAATCAATATTGCCATGGCGATTGACACGACCCCTTTTTCATTTTTATAAAGTTTTAACATTTGTCACCGATCCATATTTAGAAAAAGGTCATAGCCTGTTTTTATGAATGATATGGCGATGCGGTTGTCTTTCATAGCGTAAAATCTATTGTTAAAAACATACCTCGACTTCGCACTTAATACTTTGAAAGCATTAAGCCCTACCTGTTCTGCATCATAAGTATACTTGGTTCGTATAACTTGATAAGTCGCTTGTTCTATCTCTATTGCTGATAACCTTCCATTTAGAAAAGTCGGCTCTGAAAGCGACATTAAAAAAGCTCTACTATGATTGATCTCAAATACATCAAGTTCAGTCGCAAATTGAAACATCATAAAGGCAGTCACAATTAAAATTACTATGATGGGGATTATTATTGCGAGTTCAATTGAATACATAAAGCCTCCTATTCGATTGTATATTAATATATGCAATTTTATTTTCCATATTTTTACATTGTATTACATTTGTAAAAATATGTCAATTTTTATTGTGCATAAAAAAAACTGCACAAGCGTCGCTCATGCAGTTTAAGGCTTTATTGATTAAAAATATAGTCACTTATTCAGCGTCTAACATTTCTACTTCTTTATTGACTTTATTTCTATTTCTCATACGATCTGTCTCGTTGAGAATCCTTTTTCTCATACGAAGTGCATCAGGTGTGATTTCTAATAATTCGTCATCTTCTATAAACGTCAAGGCCTCTTCCATGTTGAAGATTTTTGGCGGTATTAATTTGATGGCATCATCATTACCAGATGAACGCGTATTCGTCATTTTTTTATTTTTAGTTGGGTTGACTGTCATATCTTCTCTACGTGAGTTCAATCCGATAATCATGCCTTCATAAACCTCAGTACCAGCATCGATCATCATTGTTGCACGATCCGAAAGGTTGAATAATGAATAACCCATTGCAACGCCACCCTGTTGTGATACGAGAACACCATTGCTACGTTTTGGAATTTCACCTTTGTAAGGCTGGAATTCGAAGAACGATCTTAACAAGACGCCTTCTCCACGTGTTACATTGATAAACTCACTTCTATAACCTAGCAAACCACGTGTTGGCACTAAAAATTCTACACGTGTATAGCCTTCTTCTGCATGCATTGTTTCCATAATCCCTTTACGAATGCTAAGTTCAGAAATTACTGTACCCGAGTACTGATCTGGTACGATTGCTATAACTCTTTCAACTGGTTCACAACGTTGGCCATCTATCATTTTCATCAAAACTTGTGGTTTTGATACAGCGACTTCATAGCCTTCTCTACGCATATTTTCTAGTAAAATAGATAAATGCAATTCGCCACGTCCAGATACTCTAAAGCCATCTTGAACAGAATCAAGTGCATCTACTCGCAATCCAACATTGACTTCAAGTTCTTTATCAAGACGATTTTTAAGGTGTCTATTTGTAACATACTTGCCACTTTTACCACAGAATGGTGAATCATTGATCAAGAAGTTCATTGATAACGTTGGTTCTTCAATTTCAATCATCGGCATTGGTTCTATATTGTTTGGATCGCAGATCGTCTCTCCAATTGATATTTCTTCTAAACCTGAGATTACAACCATGTCGCCAGCAAAAGCTTCTTGAACTTCTAAACGTCCTAAACCTTCATAAGTAAATAATTTACCTACTTTACCGCGTTGTTGGCTACCATCTCTCTTAGTAACAGAGACTTGTTCACCTTGCTTAATCGTCCCGCGAACGATACGGCCAATGCCTAAACGACCAATATAATCGTCATAGTCGAGTGAAGATACTTGAAGTTGAAGAGGTGCTTCTTCTGATTCTGCGTACGGCTCTACATGGCTAAGAATTGTATCAAACAACGGCGATAAATCAGTGCTCTCATCTTCCATGTTTCTTTTAGCAATACCTTCTTTGGCAACGCCATATATGATTGGGAATTCAAGTTGATGATCATGCGCATTGAGTTCGACGAATAAGTCGAAAGTCAAATCCACAACTTCTTCAGCACGTTGATCTTTTTTATCTATTTTGTTAATAAAAAGAATCGGTCTGAGACCTCTTTCGAGGGATTTCTTTAATACAAAACGCGTTTGTGGCATTGGGCCTTCACTTGAATCGACAAGTAAAATAACCGTATCTACCGTCTTCATGATGCGCTCAACTTCTGAAGAGAAGTCAGCATGGCCTGGTGTATCCACTATATTAATTTTGTAGCCTTTGTACATGATGGAGCAGTTCTTAGAATATATTGTGATGCCGCGTTCGCGTTCTAAGTCATTGCTGTCCATTACGCAGTCCGGTACAACTTCATTCTCTCTAAATACGTGATTTTGACTTAAAAATGCATCAACCAAAGTTGATTTGCCCGCATCGACATGGGCGATTACGGCGATATTAATGATGCCTTTAACATTTGACATTTATACTCTCCTACTTACTATAAAAACCGAAATTGTTCAACCTTCTAATTCTATCTCATTTTGCCAATAAAAGATATAACTTTTTTTACCATATGACATTTTCTTAAATAAAAACCCAAGGAATAATCAAAATTCCTTGGGTTCAGCACTTAGTATATTTTTTCTGGTTTATAGTTCGAAGTCGCTTTATACATTGCAACTGTTTTACCTGCTTGTACATAGGCTGCATCACTTGTCGTGTCAATTACTTTCCACTTGCCACCAACTAAAACTTCGTTCCAAGCATGGTAAACGCCTTTTGTTGGGGTTGCATAACCTTTTACAAGTTTTGTAGGCACATCAACACTTCTCAACATCGCTGCAACTACTGATGAGTAATCATAACAAATACCCGTTTTTTTCGCATATATAGACTCTACATTTGGAAAATAACCACTTGTAACTGTTTTAGCTTTAGCATAGTCATATTTGAAGTTTTTAGTGACATAAGCATAAATCGCTTTAACTTTTTGTTCATCTGTTTTAAGGCCTTTAGTTAATTCTTTTGCTTTAAGAATAGACTTTTGGTTATCGTTCCATTCGATGTCTTGAATAGAATTCAAGAAAACTGTATTTGTATTAGTTAATTCCAAAGATACAGTTGTTTTGTCCAATTCTTTATATTTGTTGCCTTCTGTATTTTGCATCAATCGTACGGTGTAATCACCATTGCCTAACTGAAGTGGAAATTGGTTAACATCTTTGTCTACGATCGGATATGAATATCTCACACCATCTTTTTCTACTAATAACAATATTTTTGAGGTACTAAGATTTGCCATTTGAACATTGACAATTCCTTGTTGTAAATCGGCACTAATATTTTGAGTTGCTGCAAAAGTTGATGTAGGCATAGCCAAAATCAGCATTATTGCGAGTGTCAAACCAATGACTTTTTTCATAAAAAACTCTCCCTTCGGTAGCACGGCTGCCATTCTTTCGAAAGGCCCTATGGCTTTGCGTCCCATCGTTTCCGGTGGTTTGCTATTGTCGGTGAAGAGGATGTTCCATCACGTTTAAACATTAAGTTTTCAAAAAATAGAAAAACTTTTCGTTCGGTGGCTAGGCTGCCATTCTTTCGAAAGGCCCTGTGGCTTTGCGTCCCATCGTTTCCGGTGGTTTGCCTTTATCGTGAAAAGAGAATCTCCTTCACTACTATTAACTTATTACTTAGGTAAAGTATAACACAACTACTGCACTTTTAAATTAATATCATGTTACAAAAAATCAAGGATTTTGTAAAGCATGAACGATTAACCGATGTGTTGGATTCTTTATTGGATCACATGTGACCAAGGTCAATATTTTGTCTGAGTCATTCCTATAAAGGACTGAAACATCCGTTGGTTCTACTATATGAATCTTATATACCGTGTATTTATAAACTTTGTTATTTGTGGTCACTTCTATAGTATCCCCCTCAGCTAGCTCATTAAGCCTATTAAAAAAGATACCATAAGATCTACCCCTGTGACCTGCAATACCAACATTGCCCACTTCATCAAAATCCGAAGTTCCGGCTATGACAGCTGCACCACGATTTAAATTACGTTCAGTCGCACCAAGTAATACAGGCATAATTAAATCAATCTTGGCAATCTTAATTTTGCCGATAACACTTTTGTCCGCTATTTTTACTTTTTCTGTCGTTGGTTCATTCGACTCAGTTGTAGAGCCTTCGCTAGTGACATCCGTTGTTACAGTTGTTTCATTTGTTTCAGTATCTATACTTGCGCTTTCTGGATCATCTTCACTTTCATAAATGGCTTGAAGTGCAAAATAGTCAGCTTCTACGAGCTCAGGTGCTTCAATTTCGAGCTCAAGGCCATCCTCATAAGCCGCAAGCAATCGATCTTGCGAATACGATGTATAAAGTCTATCTGCTAATGGAAAAGCTGCAATCCCTAAACCAAGAATAATGAGTATTGTAGATAACCATTTTCTTTTTTTTGTCATAGTTTCCTCTTTTCAAACGTCAACGATCAAAATCCTTAAAGTTGCTTAGAATTAATAACAGAAAACCTGAACCTATACCAAATACGCCGAAAGCTATTCGAACGTAACGATCTACTTCCATGGTATTTGTGAGAAATAATAGGAGAACGGTTATTAATATAACCTTTATACCCAATTTTTTTAAATTCAAAATGACACCTCGATATTATTGAATACCCATGATTTCGTTTAACCCTTCATTGATATATTCTCGCAGCCATTTGATGACATCGAGATTGCTTATCGGAACACCATCAAGTAATTTCTTGATTTCTCTCGTGTTTAGTGTAAAGGTCAAACCGTTATAGGTATGTGTATACACGAGATCTATGTGGTCACAAGCATTGATGATCGTCACAATCGTATCAGGCATGTTACCAAGCGGTACGCGATCAATGTGGCTATGTTTGAACACCGCAATAATTTCTGTACCACCACCAAGGTGTGATTTAATTTCAAAATAACCATCACATTGCTCGGCAGAGGTTTTAAATAATGGAATGCCCAAGCCGACTTTTCTGGTCGTCCGAGTTGTATAGAAAGGATCAATCACTCTACTGACCGTTTCCGAATCCATCCCCGTTCCATCGTCCTTAATTTTAATCGTCAATTTATCAGAAGCTAAATCCTCGATAACGACAATTCTTAAACATTCTGCTTCGGCTTTGATTGAATTTTGTGCAATATCAAGTATGTGCAAAGAAAGCTCTCTCATAATTAATCCTTCCCTGTTAAAAAATCTATCATTGCTTGGCTTGTTTTTTCCTTGATTTCAACGGTGTGAATCGGTTCCTGTATATTTTCTAAATAATGTGCATCCGAATTATATAGCCTCTTGTAAGCGCCAAGAAGTTTTTCGTTTATAGGACTTTTTTCATGAATTTCAATACAACTAATTCTCAAATCTGAAGGAATAAACCCTAAGTTCACGATTAAACTGTTTGACGATTTATTGATATGCGCTGGGACCATTGCCCCTTCATGATTCAAGATCATCTCTTCAAGTTCTTCGATACCTAGTTCTACAGAAAGGATCAATGCATTTGATATTTCTCCGATTTTTATATCGTTCCCATCCAAAATTAATTGATTACCAAACACTTTCGTGTTGTTTGGGATCTTCGATTTGTACATTTCAAGTTTCTCATCAAAAGCTTCAATGGCTTCAACTGATGGGAAATAACATAGCATGTGCACTTCTTCGCGCGTCTGAACCTCCATACCAGGTATAAACAAAATACCAAGTGCGTCTGAAAGTTCCTTTAAAACACGAGCGTGCCTACAGGCATTATGGTCGGTCACCGATATGATGTCCAATCCTTTGACAAATGCCATGTTCACTATATTGTTCGGTGTCATGTCGTCAGCACCACAAGGCGAGAGACATGAATGAATGTGCAAATCATATGTGCATTTCACTATTTTATGCCCGCTTCATAGAGTATTTTAAAAATCTCGAACACTTCAAGTTTAGATGATAAAATAGTCACTTCCTGATCATTTGCCTTGTCGATTATCTCTTGTTCAACGATTATACCCTCTGGAATGATAATACATGCAAATTCTAGAAGTGAAGCAACTGCTAAAATATTATTATGTGTTTGAACAGTAATCCAGGCAGTATCATGTTTGCCTTTTGCCATAACCCAACTGAGTAGGTCACATGAGTATACATTGGAGATTGTTCTATTTAAATGTGTGCCAGACAAGTGAACAAATCCATGTTTTTCTATCAATTCGTTTACAAGCATAATTTACCACCCTTTATTTTTATTTAGTATTACACAACCATCTATTTTTGCAAAACCATTGACAATATCTTCCGCCAACACTCTGCAATTTGGTGCGCCACATGCGCCACAGTTGATACCCGGCAACATCTGGGTGTATTCTTCAATCTTAGCCATTTTTTCAAGTGCTACTTTAAAGTCTTTGTCGAGTTTAAATATTGGCATGGGTTCAATAGGCGTGTACCACTCCATATTCTCAGGTATTAAATCGATATCAATAGAAATTGGCAAATCCATCCCATATTGCTTAGTTAACTTTCTTATGCGGTTTTTACCAATAAATGTATTTTCAACATTAAGTGGACCCCCGACACAACCGTTGATACACGCATAACCTTCGAAAAAATCGAGTGAACTAAGTTTGCCAAGTTCCATGGATTCTAAAACTTTGATAACCTCATCAATGCCATCAACTGCAATATAGTCTTCAATACCCATCGCATAACTTTGGCCACCTACTCTTGCCCATCCGATGCCTTTTCCAGTAGCTGTTTGGAGCTTTTTAGTTGGAACAATTTTATCGATAATTTTCATGATCTTGTAATATATTTCCTCTGTAGAAACAGCCTCATCAATATTTGATTTGTTGATCCCTATTGGGTCTTTGATACTAGTCACTTTCGCCGGACATGGTGTGATGTAGATGATGCCAATATCTTCGTTTTTATGACCTTCACTTATCAATCGCTTACGAACGTGTCTGGCTGAAATCTCCATTGGTGCTTCAAGTTTAATGATATGATCAATCAGGGCCGGATATTTTATTTGAATGAGCCTTGTGATTACTGGACAATAAGTCGAAATAAGTGGCTTATTCAATTTTTCTTTATCGAGTACTTTATTCTCATAAACTGATAAAAGTTCAGCAGCATGTGCTGTGTCATAAACTTCATCAAAGCCTAAATCTAACAGTCCATTATAGATAGTGTTCATAGGATATTCTTCGGGGAACTGTCCATAAAATGAAACGGCCGGCAATGCAACCGTATATTTGTAATTTTTCAAAATATCCAAGCTGCTCACCAATGCACCTTTTGCATGGTACGGGCATACCCTTAAACATTCACCACAGTCAATGCAACGCTCTTCAATAATACGCGCTTTGCCTTCAATGATGCGAATGGCTTGTGTAGGGCAGCGATCCAGACAATGTGTGCAACCAGTACAATAGTCTTTTTCAAGCACTACTGAATGCCAATAGTTCTTCATTATTACCTCCAATATTGAGGATGAATTGACTAATAATTGACTACCATTTTTATATGTGTACCAACGTTAGGTGTTGATTCAATAATAAACTCATCGCTTACTTTCTCCATATTCGGTAGTCCCATACCCGCACCGAATCCCATTTCTCTGGCGACGTTAGTTGCGGTTGAAAAGCCTTTAGACATTGCGAGTTCAACATTCTCTATACCTGGGCCTACATCTTCAATATACACTTCGATACATTCTGGTTTTATAAAAACTTCGATACTGCCACCAAATGAATGTATGACAAGATTAATTTCTGCTTCATACGTTGCAATAGCAACCCGTCTTTGAATATTCGCATCGATAGCAAGCTGGCGCAGCATCGTCTTAATTTTACTGGAAGCCTCTCCAGCACGGGAAAAGTCATCGCGAATAACATCGTAATGTAGTTTCATTGCTACATTTTCATCATTTTTATAATAAGATTTCATAAATCAGAATCCTCTCGTGTCTCACTGCGAATGATTTTACGCAATCACTCGATCCCTTAAATTGAAATGCCCCGTAATCCTGAACCATATAATATCCCAGAAACTGTGAATAATGTTTCTCTTGTCATCATTAAAAGTATTTTCTTTTCTTCAGCGAGTGCGACAACTTCTTGGCATGGTATTTTACCGCGTACAAATAGAATCGCTTTTAAGTCTAACATTTCAGCAGTTCTTATAACTTGTTGATTTGTCAGTCCTGTTATAAGTAGTGTGTCTTCCTCAACATACGCAAGTACGTCGCTCATCAAATCGGATCCAAAAGCTGTCTTAATATCTAAATCCAACCCCTGCTCATAAGCAAGCACATCTGCTTCAATTAATTCTTGTATATATTTTAAGTGCATCATTGCCTCCTACTAAACAACCAACAAGTTAATTATTTAACAATTTACACTTTCATTATAACATCTTTAAAGCCGTTGTTCAATTTCTTTTATGACTGCATTAAGAACGTTTTCGAGGTTGTCATTTGCATCGATTTTGACGATCCTTTCTGGATAAGTATCATAGAGTTTCAGATACCCTTCCTGTACTTTTTGATGAAAGATTAGTCCCTCCAGATCGAGCTTGTTGATTTCTCTATCAGGATTAATGGCAATACGCTTTAAACCCAATGAAGGATCAACGTCCAAATAGAGTGTCAAATCAGGTAAAAACCCTTCTATTGCAAATTGGTTAATATCATAGACTTCTGATACACCAATGCCTCGAACATAACCTTGATAAACCAGTGATGAATCAACAAAGCGATCAAATATGACAATTTTTCCTTCTTCAAGTGCAGGAAGAACTTTTTCTATTAAATGCTGTCTTCGCGCCGCAGCGAAAAGTAACGCTTCAGTCCTTGGATCCATCTCAGTGAAAGTCTTCTCAAGGATTATATTTCGAATCATCTCTGAAATTCTAACACCACCAGGTTCTCTGGTAATAATGAAATCCAAATGCTTTTCCGAAAAGAAATCTGCAATTTTCTCTATGATAGTCGATTTGCCTGCACCTTCACCACCTTCAATCGATATGACGAGAGGCCGCTTCCTATTTTTCAAGTTATTCTCCTTAAAGTGAGTTTTTTGTATTTTAAATATGCGTTCCTTACTATTGTAAACTATTTTCAATGTTTTTTAAACCATACAAATAAACTATAAAAAGCCGAGTCCATATATTGACGGACTCGGCTCGATACTTTTATTAGAGAAATTACACCCTTATTTAAGTGGGAACTTTTCTCTTGCTACATAATGTGTATGGAGCAATTCATGTGCTTTATGGCTATTTGGTTTACCAAGGTAATCGTCATAAAGTTTTTTGATTTCTGGATTTTTGTGTGATTTTCTGACTGTTTTAGCTGCATCTTCAGAGTACAACGCCTTTGCACGTTCAGTTCTGATATCGATCACATTTCTAACTCTTGATGGTTGAATTGGTTGACCACCACCGTTAACACAACCGCCTGGGCAAGCCATGACTTCGATGAAATGGTAATCCGCTTCGCCATTTTTGATTTTTTCAAGAAGAATACCCGCATTGGTTGTATTGTGTGCAACAGCAATTTTGATATCCATGCCAGCAACGTTAACCGTTGCTTCTTTGATGCCTTCAATACCACGAACAGCTACGTACTCAACATTTTCAAGATCTTGACCTGTCAATACGTCAGCTACCGTTCTAAGAGCCGCTTCCATAACACCACCAGTCGCGCCGAAAAGAACGCCTGCGCCTGTGTAATCACCCATGAAAGGATCAAAAGTGCCATCTTCTAATTTGTCGAATTCGAGTCTAGCTTCTTTAATCATAAGTGCAAGCTCTCTCGTTGTAATCGATACGTCAACATCTCTGTGTCCAGCTACTTCAAGTTCTGGTCTTACGATCTCAGATTTTTTTGATGTACATGGCATAACAGATACAACGATGATGTCTTTAGGATCAATGCCGTGCATTTCAGCGTAATAACTTTTTGCAAGGGCACCAAACATATTTTGTGGCGATTTACATGATGATAAATGAGGTAACAATTCAGGGTATTGGAACTCAATGTAGCGTACCCAACCAGGTGAACACGATGTAATCATAGGGAGAACGCCGCCATTTTGGATTCTACCAAGAAGCTCAGTGCCTTCTTCCATAATAGTTACGTCTGCTGCCCAGTTCGTATCAAATACTTTGTCAAAACCAAGTCTTCTAAGTGCAGTAGCAAGCTTGCCTGTCACATTTGTACCGATTGGGAAACCAAATTCTTCACCGAGCGCTGCTCTTACTGCAGGTGCCGATTGAACGATAACATGCTTAGACTTATCTTCAAGATAGTTCCAAACTTGTGCAATAGACGATTTTTCTGTCAATGCGCCAACTGGACAAACAACCATACATTGACCGCAGTAGATACATGGCACGTCTTTCATGCTCATTTCAAAGGCAGGGCCAACAGTTGTTTTAAAGCCTCTGTTTAAAAATTCTAAGATGCCGATGCCTTGAACATTTTTACATGCACTGACACAACGGCCACAAAGAATACATTTGCTTGAATCTCTGATAATAGATGGTGATAAATCGTCATATGAAGGCTCTCTTTTTTCACCTTCATAACCGATTGTACGGATACCAAGTTCTTCAGAAACCGCTTGAAGTTCACAGTTTTTGCTTCTTACGCAAGTCGTACATTCTCTGTTGTGATTTGCAAGTAATAGCTCAACGGTATTTTTTCTAGCTTTTCTTACGCGGTTGTTGTTTGTATTGATGACCATACCATCGCGCACTGGCAATACACATGATGCTTGAAGTGCTCTTGCGCCTTCAACTTCGACGACACATACGCGACATGCACCAACTTCATTGATATCTTTAAGGAAACAAAGCGTCGGAATGTCGATACCAACGGTTCTTGCTGCTTCCAATACGGTTAATTCGCTTGGGACGTCATACTGAAGTCCATTTATAGATAAACTTACTTTACTCACGATAAGTACACCTCTTTCATATAATCTAGATTAGCCCGTAGGTTATTGCTTAACAATAACTTTTTTAGGACATTTCGGAATACAAGCGCCACATTTAATACATTTTGCTTGATCGATAACATGATCTTGTTTCACCGCACCAGAAATCGCATTAACTGGACATACGCGTGCACAAGCCGTACAACCGATACAACCGTCTAGGATAACGATGGATAACAAATCTTGGCACATGCCAGCTGGACATTTTTTATCTACGACGTGTGCAATGTACTCGTCTCTAAAGTATTTTAAAGTTGAAAGAACTGGATTTGGCGCAGTTTGACCAAGGCCACAAAGTGAAGAATCTTTGATGGAATGTGCTAAATCTTCAAGTTTATCAAGATCTTCCATTGTGCCATGGCCAGAAGTGATTTTTTCAAGCATTTCAAGCATTCTCTTAGTACCTTCACGACATGGTACGCATTTGCCACAAGATTCATCTACAGTAAAGTCTAAGAAGAATCTAGCAAAGTCAACCATACAGTTCGTATCGTCTACGACGATCATACCGCCTGAACCCATCATTGAACCAAGCGCTGTAAGTGTGTCAAAGTCAATGAGTGTATCGAGATGTGCTTCAGTTAAACAACCACCTGATGGGCCGCCTGTTTGAACCGCTTTAAACTTACGGCCATTTGGAATGCCGCCACCGATATCATAGATAACTTCTCTAAGCGGCGTGCCCATTGGGACTTCAACTAAACCTGTATTGTTGATCTTTCCACCTAATGCAAATACTTTTGTTCCAGGTGATTTTACCGTGCCGAATGACGTGAACCAATCTGCACCATTTAGTATAATTTGTGGCACAACAGCATAAGTTTCAACGTTGTTGATAACTGTTGGTTTACCAAAAATACCTTTTACAGCTGGAAATGGTGGCTTAGGTCTTGGCATACCACGCTCGCCTTCTATTGAAGCGATTAATGCCGTTTCTTCGCCACAAACGAATGCACCTGCACCAAGGCGAATTTCCATTTCGAAGTTGAAACCAGTGCCTAAAATATCTTTACCCATCAAGCCCATCTCATTGGCTTGAGCAATCGCGATACCTAAACGCTTAACCGCGATTGGGTACTCAGCACGGATATAGACATAGCCTTTTTCAGCGCCAATTGCATATGCTGCAATTGCCATTGCTTCAATGATAGAATGTGGATCGCCTTCAAGAACTGAACGGTCCATAAATGCGCCTGGATCGCCCTCATCAGCGTTGCATGCTACATATTTTATGTCGCCATGTGATTTAGAAGCAAATTCCCACTTAAGACCTGTTGGGAAACCGCCACCGCCTCTGCCACGAAGACCGGATTTTTTCATTTCATCAATAACTTGAGCAGGTGTCATTTGAGTTAATGCTTTACCAAGCGCTTGATAACCATCAAATGCAATATACTCATCTATTACTTCAGGGTTGATAACGCCACAATTTTTAAGCGCAACTCTTTTTTGTTTTTTGTAGAATGGAATCTCGTTGATCGATGTTTGAATTTCTGATACATTCGCTGATTTATCAAGGTATAAAAGGTCCTGTACGATACGGCCTTTTAATAAGTGTTCTTCAACGATTCTTTCAACGTCTTCGAGTTTAACGTGAGAGTAGAAAGAACCTTCTGGGTAAACGATACAAATTGGTCCCGCTTCACATAAACCGAAGCAACCTGTTTTAACGACCTTAACTTCTTTTTCAAGTCCTTTTGCTAATAGTGCACTATTAAACATCTCTTCAATCGTTGCCGATCCAGAAGAAACGCATCCTGTACCACCACATACAAGTACATGTGATCTATAAAAATCCATTGACTTACCTCCTAAATTGGTTTGATTAATATCTATTACTCAACAGCGCCAATCGTGAACTGAGTGACTATGTTTCCGTTAACGATATGCTCCGCGATGATTCTACGTGCTTTTTCTTCCGTTAATTCAACATATGTGACTTTGTCTTCGCCTTCTTTGTAAACTTCAACCAACGGTTCAAGTCTACATACACCGATGCAACCTGTTTGAGTAATTTCAACATCTTTCAAACCTCTTTTTTGAACTTCATCCATCAAAGCCGCCAAAATCGGTCTAGCACCTGCAGCAATACCACAAGTTGCCATTCCCACAACGATTCTTGTACCTTTTCTATCTTTTCTCAAATCGACTTTTTTTAATGCTTCATCACGTAATTGTGTAAGTTCAGCCAAAGTTTTCATTTTTGCCTCCTTAATTAGCGCTTTTGTATTTTTGGATGATGCCTGGTATGTCATTTAAAGTCAAACGACCATATACATCTTCATTGACAGTTAAAACTGGTGCCAAACCACACGCACCGATACAACGCGTCGCTTCTAATGAGAACTTTCCGTCTGGAGAAGTCGTTCCTACAGAAACACTTGTCAACTCAGTGACTTTATCGATTAACTGTTGAGCGCCTCTAACATAGCAAGCTGTACCCAAACAAACACTAATCAAAAAATCACCTTTTGGCTCAAGAGTAAATTGAGAGTAGAAAGTTACCACGCCATAAATTTCAGCTAATGGAACGTGTAACTTTTCAGAAATAACCTTTTGCACTTCAATTGGAATCGCTCCGAAAATATGTTGAGCCCCATGTAAAATCGGCATTAACGGACCTTGCATGTCTTTATGCTCTTCGATTACACTGTTAAGCTTTTCAAAATTTTCTTCAGTTAAAAAGTTCTTTGCCATTAAAAAGTTCCTCCTTATAGATTGCTAGATTGTCCAGCATTTAGAGCTGATCAAAATGTCTAATCCCTAGCAGTTTACTAGGTTTAGAGTAGTTTGTTAATTTCTTAACCCATATCAAAAAGAATTATAACACATATCATTCACAAAGTACACAGCAAAAGTTTTCTATTATTCGAGTTTTTTTTGTAATTATTTTGTTAAAAATTAAGCAGACTTAATATAATTAAGTCTGCCCATTTAATACCATTTTAGTTTTCAGTTCCCACTTCCATTAGACGTGAAAAGCGTTGAAAATAGATGTGGCCACTTTTTTATTGAGCCCTTTAACTGAAGCAAGATCTTCTATTGAAGCATCTTTTATCGCATCTATCGTTTTAAAGTACTTGAGCAATTCTATGCGACGTTTTTCGCCAACACCTTCTATTTCATCGAGTATGGAATGGGTCATTTCTTTGGAGCGTAATGACTTATGATACTCAATGGCAAACCGGTGTACTTCCTCTTGGATTTCATAAACCAATTTGAAAGCACTATTGGCATTTTTGAGACCACGGCGCTCGCCATCATAGAATAAATCCTCCGTCTTATGAAAATCATCCTTCACCATGCCTGCTACCGGAATGTAGATCTTAAGTGCGTTTAGAATCTCAAGAACAGAATTGACATGGCCTTTACCACCATCGATAAGAATTAAATCCGGTAGTGTGTTAAACTTCGGATCGACAATCCCAGTCTCTTCAGCAATTTGTTGCTCCTCAAGGCCTCTTTTATATCGTCTATAAACAACTTCCTGCATGGAACCGTAGTCATTTGCGCCCTCAATTGTTCGAACACGATACCGTCTGTAGTCGCTACGTTTTTTCTTTGCACCTTCGAAGACGACCATACTTCCTACAGAATATACACCTGAAATATTTGATATATCAAAGGCCTCAATGCGATTGATCTTAAGGTTTTCTGGAAATCCAAGAAGCAACTTTAGCTCAGCTTCAGCTTGTGCTTTAAACTCAAGTTCTTTGTCGATGCGATCTTGGAACTTCATGATATATTCTTTAGCATTTCGAAGTACAAGATCGATGGTCTTTTTCTTCTCGCCACGAATTGGTAAGCTAAACCCAACTTTATAACCGGAAAGTTTGCTCAACCAGTCGCCATATAGTGTCATATTATCAATTTCATGCGAGACATAGATTTCGCCTGGAACTTGGTCAGAGCCAGAATAGTACTGTAAAATAAAAGATGACAAGAGCTCAGCCTCTGTTGTCGATTCCGCATTCATGAGGTTGTAGGATTCACGCCCTTCGATTTTGCCATTACGAACTTGAAAGAGCATGACACAAGCGCGGTCTTCAAAACTATATGCTGCAATATAATCTTGGTTTTTTCCGTTGATTTGTATTGCCTTTTGTTTTTCATTGAGTGCTTTTAAAGCGGCAATTTTGTCTCTGAAGACAGCAGCCTCTTCAAAATCCATCTTTTCAGCACTTTGGAGCATCTTTTCTCCAAGTTCCTTGATCAGCCACTCCTTATCGCCACTGAAAAATCGAATAATCTGCTGGATGTAAACATTGTAAGCTTCTTGAGTGATCATGTGATTACAAGCACCGGCGCATCGGCCAATATGATAATTTAAACATGGCCTATCTACTTTGTCAGTGATTTTTTTGCTACATTCTCTAATTGGAAACAATGTTTGAATGACTTCAAGTGTAAGGCGCACTTGTTCCGTACTCGTAAATGGTCCAAACACTTTAAAAATCCCCTTGGGGATTTGTCTGGTCATGAACACCCTTGGAAAGTTTTCACCAATTGAAATGACGATATAAGGGTACATTTTATCGTCTTTTAGTAATATGTTAAACCTTGGTAAATGCTTCTTAATTAGGTTGGCTTCTAATATCAATGCTTCCATCTCGTTATCAGTCATTATATATTCAAACTCGTGAATATTAATGACCATCGTTTGCGTTTTTGGAAGATGTGAGTTGAAACCACGAAAATAAGAGCTCACTCTATTCTTCAAGTTCTTAGCCTTGCCGACATAGATGATCTCCCCGAGACTATCTTTCATGATGTAGATCCCTGGCAGCTGAGGTAATGTCTTCAGCTGCTCTTTGATCTGTTCTTTCACACTAAAATTTTGGTTGCCCATAGTTTACGTCCTAAAAATCTTACAACGGATTTTATTCTTGCTGCTTCTTACTCTTTCTTTCTTTTGGCACTTTTGGCACTTTTGTCACTTTTGTCATTTTAGCCTTATTATCAATAGAGTACTCTGTATCACGCGTTAAAATTTTAGCCAAAAATTCACCAGTATATGAACCAGGTACCGTTGCTACTTGTTCTGGTGTACCGGTCGCAATAACCTGACCGCCATTATCACCACCATCAGGACCAAGATCTATAATATGATCTGCTGATTTGATGACATCGAGATTATGCTCAATGACAACTGCGGTATTTCCAGCATCAACCAATCTTTGAATCACGTGAATCAAGTTGTGAACATCAGCAGTATGGAGTCCAGTCGTCGGTTCATCGAGAATATAAAGCGTGTTGCCGGTTCCTATTTTGCTCAATTCAGTCGCAAGTTTTATCCGCTGCGCTTCGCCGCCTGATAGTTGCGTGGACGGTTGCCCAAGTCGCACATAATCAAGACCAACTTCATGAAGCGTCTTTAGCTTGCGTTTAATTCTTGGAATATTCGTAAAAAATTCTACGCCTTCTTCAACAGTCATGTTTAGGACATCCGCAATATTCTTCCCTTTGTATTTGACTTCCAAAGTTTCACGGTTATATCGTTTGCCTTTGCATACATCACATTGAACGTATACATCAGGCAAGAAATGCATTTCTATTTTTATAATACCATCGCCTTTACAGTGTTCACAACGACCACCGCTCACATTAAAGCTAAAACGACCTTTTTGATATCCGCGCATCTTCGCTTCAGGAACTTGCGCATAGATATCTCTTATTTGATCAAAAACGCCCGTATAGGTTGCTGGATTAGAACGTGGTGTACGTCCAATCGGCGTTTGATCTATCTCAATAATTTTATCAATATATTCAAGTCCTAAAATAGCGTCATGTTTCCCAGATTTAACGCGACTCTTATTAATCTTAATGGTACACGCCTTGTATAGAATCTCATTGATTAGTGTACTCTTACCCGATCCGGAAACGCCTGTTACTGCACAAAGTACGCCTAAAGGAATTTCCACGTCTATGTTTTTCAAATTGTTTTCATAGCCATTGATAATTTTGATAGACTTACCATTGGACTGTCTACGTACCTGAGGTACTTCAACTTTTTTTCTACCAGATAAATACTGACCTGTGATTGAATTTTCGTTAGCCAAAATATCATCGATCGTACCTTCTGCGATGATGTAGCCTCCGTGCTCTCCAGCTCCTGGACCTAAATCGAGGATATAATCCGCATGTCTAATCGTGTCGTCATCGTGTTCAACAACGAGGAGTGTATTGCCCAAATCCGTTAGTTCTCTCAATGTCTTTAGTAACTTTTCATTATCTTTTTGATGAAGCCCGATACTTGGCTCATCGAGGATATATAGCACACCAACTAGACCAGAACCAATCTGAGTGGCAAGTCGAATACGTTGAGATTCTCCGCCTGACAATGTTCCTGAAGCCCGTGAAAGCGACAAATACTCTAGACCTACATTTTTAAGGAAATTCAATCTCGCATTAATTTCTTTAAGTATTTGCTCGGCGATTTGCGTATCCGTTTTTTCAAGCTTGAGATTTTCAAAGTACTTAATTGTTTCTTTTACAGACAAACCCGTTACTTCCCATATGTTCTTATCACCCACGGTCACTGCAAGAACTTCGTCTTTTAGCCTTTTCCCATGACATGAAGCACATTCAATCATGCTCATGAACTCATCTATTTTTGATCGAATATACTCTGAATTCGTCGCTGCATATCTGCGTTCATAATTGTTAACAAGACCTTCAAAAGGTCTGTTAAATTCAGAATATCCAACATATTTACTGTCATACTTAAATTTTATTTTTCGGTCTCCAGTTCCAAAAAATATCTCGTTTTTGGCTTTATCTGGCAACTCTTTGAATGGTGTATCCGCAGTACCACCATATTCTTCAATTAGTGCATTGACCATGTTTACGTAGAAAGAACCTTCCACACTATTTGCAATAGGTAACAAAGCGCCATCGTTGATTGATAATTTCATATCTGGCACTAAGAGTTCAGGGTCAACTTTTTTCGTAAAGCCCAAGCCATTACAGTCTGGACAAGCACCATAAGGTGCGTTAAAAGAAAACATCCTTGGTTCCATCTCAGAAATACCAAGGCCATGTTCTGCGCAAGCAAATTTTGTATTGAACGTCAGATCCTCTTTATCAATTAAGTTGACAATGACGATACCTTCAGATAAACGAAGGGCCATCTCTACTGAATCCGTTAAGCGTTGTTGTATATCGTCTTTGATGACCAAACGATCTATGACAACTTCAATCGTATTTTTCTTGTTTTTATCCAAAGTGATTTCTTCAGCGAGATCCATCGTTTCACCGTTGATTCTAGCTCTAACATAGCCTTCTTTCTTTAGTGCTTCGAGGATCTTTTGGTGTTGTCCTTTTTTACCAATGACCATCGGTGCGAGAATTTGTAAGCGCAAACCCGATTCAAGGCCCATGACTCTGTCGACGATTTGATCGATAGATTGTGGTAAAATCTCAATCCCGCATACAGGACAATGTGGAATCCCTATACGCGCATATAAAAGTCTGAGATAATCATAAATTTCAGTGACAGTACCCACAGTTGATCGTGGGTTTCTACTTGTTGTCTTCTGATCGATAGATATAGCTGGTGATAGCCCTTCGATGTATTCCACATCCGGTTTTTCCATTTGACCCAAGAACTGCCTAGCATAGGAAGATAAACTTTCTACATAGCGACGTTGTCCTTCGGCATAGATTGTATCAAAAGCCAGCGACGATTTTCCTGAACCACTTAATCCTGTAATGACTACCAGTTTGTCTCTCGGAATGGTCACATCTATATTTTTTAAATTGTGCTCTTTGGCACCTTTGACAAATATCGAATTTTTACTCATTTGCTTGCCTCTTATTCATATATTATGATTTAACCTTAAGTGTCTTGAGCTCAACGATCATATCGCGAAGTTCAGCAGCACGTTCGAACTGAAGTGTGCGTGATGCCGCATACATCTCTTCTTCAAGTTGAACGATATACTCGGCGAGTTCTTTTTTATTCATTGCTTTAATCTTATCCACTTGATAAGTGTCTAGACTGTCCGCAGCGGTTGTTGCCTCTATCATTTCGTGGATACCTTTGATGATACCTTTAGGTGTAATATTATTTACTTCATTATATGTGCGTTGAATGCCACGTCTTCTGTTCGTTTCTTCAATTGCATATTTCATGGAATCTGTGATTTTATCAGCATACATTATGACCTTACCATTGATGTTTCTAGCTGCACGACCAATTGTCTGAACAAGTGCCGTTGATGATCTTAGAAAACCTTCCTTATCTGCGTCTAGAATTGCTACAAGTGATACCTCAGGTAGATCCAAACCCTCTCTAAGCAAATTGATGCCCACAAGGACATCAAAGACGCCTTTTCTAAAGTCACGTATGATCTCCATACGCTCCATCGTCTTGATATCAGAGTGCATATAACGCACTTTCAAGTCGAGTTTTTTGAAATAATCCGTTAAGTCCTCAGCCATTTTTTTTGTCAATGTTGTGACGAGTACACGTTCGTTTTTTTCGACGCGATTTGTGATTTCACCAAACAGATTATCAATTTGACCTTTTATCTGTCTGACTTCTATTTCTGGATCTATTAAACCCGTTGGTCGAATAATCTGTTCAACGGCATGCTCACATTTGCTATATTCATAGGGTCCAGGTGTTGCACTGACATAAATAGCCTGTGGTACCAACGCCTCGAACTCTTCAAAATTCAACGGTCTATTATCCATTGCTGAAGGCAATCTAAATCCATAGTCAACAAGTGACTGTTTCCGCGTTCTATCACCACCAAACATCGCCCTGATTTGTGGGATGCTAGCGTGTGATTCGTCTATGACAAGTAGAAAATCATCGGGGAAATAATCAATTAAAGTGTAAGGACGACTTCCGAGGGGACGTCCAGATAAGACGCTAGAATAGTTCTCAATGCCTTGACAAAACCCAACTTCTCTTAGCATCTCAATATCGTATCGTGTCCGTTGCTCGATACGTTGTGCTTCGATTAATTTGTTATTATCCTTAAAATATTTGATACGCTCTTCAAGTTCTGCCTCAATCTTGACAATCGCCAACTCAAGTTTATCTTTTGGTGTGACATAGTGAGAGGCAGGATAAATGGTGAGATGGTTTCTATACCCTAATATTTCACCTGTAAGCGCATTGATTTCTCCAATCCGTTCTATCTCGTCTCCAAAGAGTTCAATCCTATAAGCGCGTTCAAATTCATAAGCAGGCATGATTTCAATAATATCACCTCTCACTCTGAATGTGTTACGCGTAAAATTCATATCATTGCGCATATATTGGATGTCGATGAGTCTCTTCAATATTTCGTCACGCGATTTAGTGATTCCTGGTCTAATAGATAGCGTCATACTAGAATAATCAATCGGGTCACCTAAGCCGTAGATACATGATACAGAGGCTACAATGATGACATCACTGCGCTCAAATAATGCTGATGTCGCTGAATGCCTAAGTTTATCAATTTCTTCATTGATAGACGCATCTTTTTCAATATATGTGTCCGAAAAAGATACATAAGCTTCTGGTTGATAATAATCATAATAAGAAACAAAAAACTCCACAGCATTGTCAGGAAAAAATTCCTTAAACTCAGAAGCCAATTGTGCAGCAAGCGTTTTATTGTGCGCTATGACTAACGTAGGTCTTTGTACGCGTTCGATGACGTTTGCGACCGTAAAGGTTTTTCCTGAGCCGGTAACGCCAAGCAATATATTGTGTTTTTGTCCCTTCTCAAGACTGTTAACGATGGCGTCAATAGCCACCGGTTGATCTCCAGTAGGTTTATAGTCTGATTTTACGACAAATTTATCCATGGCAACCTCCAAACGTTTGTTCGTATTTTATTATATAGCTTTTGATTTGTTGCGTCAAATAATTATGCAATTTCCTCAATTATGAAAAAAACTAAAAAGCAGATGCAATGTCTAGAATGACAAACTGCAATCTGCTTTTTTGAGTTGTTATAGAAACTTAGTTTGCTAACCACACTGTTAAAAATCCCACCATACCGATAATTAGTAGAAACAACACAATTACTACTATTAAACTATCTTTAGACTGTCTGTCTGATAGTTTTTCATCTGATAGCCCACGATGGTTATTTATTGAATTGGATTGGCTAGATTTATCTTGATCGAAGGTGAATTGGATGCTACTAAATTTATCAAATAAACTTTGAAGCGATGCTACCTCTTTTTTGTAAAATGATTTGTCCAAATTACACCTCCTAGTATTACTTAAGTTTGCCGGTCATGATTTCAATCGCCTTTTGAAGTTGGTTGTCATCAGCTTTCGTCGGATTTTCCAATTCACTATAGGCTTCGTCCAACTCTATGATCACATCAGGCTCGATGCCTACGCCGTGAATATTTTCACCATTAGGTGTAAAGTACTGAGAAGTTGTCAACTTGAATCCCGTATTCGAATTATACGGTTTAACGATTTGTACGACGCCTTTCCCAAATGTCGTTGTTCCGACGATTGTGGCACTTTTATGATCCTTTAGTGCACCAGTCAATATCTCTGAGGCACTTGCTGATCCGCCATCAACTAGTACAACTAACTGAACATCGTATTTTTGTGCATCTGAAAGAAATTCTTCATCTTCACCATTTCGACTTTCAGTGTAAACGATCATCTCTTTACCTAAAAGCATATCTGCAATATCCACGCATTGGTCAAGGTATCCACCTGGATTTTGCCTTAAGTCTATAATAACGCCTTTTGCGCCATCTGATATGAGTGCATTCATGTGTTTTTCAAATTCAGGAGCAGCTTGTTCATCGAACATCGAAAGTCTTAAATAGCCCATCTTGTCATCCAACATTTCAGATTTGACAACTTTTATATCAATCCATTCTCTAACAATTTCAACATCAAACTTTTCTTTTTTAGAAGGTCTATAAATAGTAAGTGTCACAGGTGTGCCTGGATCTCCTTTTATAGTTGAAATCGCCTCATCCATGACGTCAGCATTGACTGTATCCCCATTGACACCGACAATCAAGTCTTTCGCAATCAATCCCGCTCGATCCGCTGGTGTATCTTCAATTGGCGATACAATCTCAATTTCATTGGCTTCGTTTGGTGCCAAATAAATACCGATACCAGGATATTCGCCAGAAGACGATTCCATATAGTCCACAAATTCTTCTGAATTCATAAATACTGAGTATGGGTCTTCTAATACATCAAATATACCCTTTTTCATGCCTTCTAAAAGTTTTTCTTCGGTTATATCCTTATAATAATTTTTTTGAACATATGCTTGAAGCTCTTCTATTTCACGGTATTTATCTATCGTCGCTTGATAGGTATCAATAGTCGCTTGACTGATAACGACTTTTTCGCCTGTATCCACTTGCATAAGTGTCGTAGCGAAAAAAGTACCCATGGCGGTAATAGCTATCAAAAATATACTCAATATCAAAACATTTAATTTTCTCAATTTAGACACCTCATTTTCCTTTTACATAAGTTAATGGATCTACATAATCGCCATTCATTCTAACTTCGAAGTGCAAATGAGGTCCTGTTGAATATCCAGAATTTCCAGTTTTTCCTATACTTTGACCTTTTTTCACCACTTGACCGACCTCTACACTCATGACGTCCAAATGGGCGTATAAAGTTGTATAGCCACCACCGTGGTCGATGATAATCGCTTTACCATATCCTGCAAACCAATTTGCAAATATGACGGTACCTGTTTGAGCTGAAACTAAGTCCGTATTGCGTGGCGAAGCGATGTCAAGCCCCGTATGCATTGTATATGCTTTGGAAATCGGATGAATTCTCTTGCCAAACAAAGAAGTTATGCTATAATGTCCCGGTACTGGCCACATCATTTCACCACCAACATAGGTGGCGGCAGATTCAAGATTTTTTATGATATCAGTCAATTGGTCCGCTTCTTTGAGCAATTGATCTTCCATCTCGCTCATAGCCGCTTCATCTTTGCTGAGATCCTCTTTATAGACGATTAAGTTGCTAAGCGCCACACTCAGTTCATCCTGCTTGGCAAGTTTGCTTTCAAAAAGTGCTACTAATTCAAGTTTTATTGTTTCGAGTTCTACTTTTTTTTGTTCAATGATATCGCGTTGTTCCTTCAAGAACTGAATTAGATTTTGATCGTGAACGACTACCATCTGAAGCATGTCGATCCTGGATAATAAATCAGTAAAGTCTTCCGCACCAAACAGCACTTCTACATAGCCGATTGTACCTGTTTTATACATAACGCGTAGTCTATCGTTGAGCAATTCGTTCTTTTCAAGTATTTTAAGTTCAGCAACTTGGAGTTCAGCCGTCTTATCGACGATTGCCTTCTCTGTATCCGCAATATTTTTGTTAAGTGTCTCTATTTCAGATTCTAAATTTCGAATGCTTGTCTGAACGTTTTTGATTTTCACGTTGGTTTCAGATTGAAGATTCTTATTTTTTTCTATAGAAGCATCAAGTGCCTCAATCTTATTGTTCAGCTCTTCTAACTCACGCTCTCTTTTTTTTATTTCATCGTTAGCAAAGGAGATGCTTGTGACTATCAATGAAATGACCATGACCAAAACTAGTATGGGACGTATTCTGTTTTTTATGCTTGCCATATCGTGCGTCCTCCTATACGTTTAGGTATTTTCTCATCGACCAGATACTTCCTAATGCACCAATTCCAGCGCCTATGACAACAAACAAAAAGATTATATCGCGCATGAGATCGCCTGGTGGTACGACATATGCTGAGACGAGTACATAAAAATCCGAATGCATAAGTTCAAATACATAGTCATATGAAAGTTTCATGAATAATGCTGAAATACCTGCACCAACAAGTCCTAATAATGTACCTTCCGTTAAAAACGGCCATCTTATGAACCAGTTTGTTGCACCAACGTACTTCATGATATTTATCTCGCGTTGTCTAGAATTAACAGTAAGTTTGATGGTGTTGTGAATAATAAACGTTGAAATGGCAATCAGTACAAAGATGACGATAACACCTGTTTTTCTGATGGCTTCCGTAATAGAAAGCAATTGCTCCACGATATCTTGGTATGACTTAACTTCTTCAATGCCATTGATCTCATTTATACCTTCAAGCACACCCGCCGAATAGTAGATATCATCCAAGTAAATAATCACAGAGCTTGGCAATGGATTTTCTTCAAGGCCTTCCAATAAATAAGCATTGTCTTTCCAAGATTCTTTCATATTGGCTAGAGCATCGCTTTTGCTTTCATAATCGACACTTTCAACCCCTTCGATGGCTTTTAACTTAGTCATGATGATATCAATTTCTTCTGCTGGTAAAGTATCAACTAGATAGGCTTGAATCGTATCAAATTGATCTTTGGCAGATTGTGCCATTGAATTGATATTGATAATCAAAGCAAAAATAATACCGAGAATCATAAGTGTGGCAGATACAGATGATATCGAAGCGATACTCATCAATCGATTGCGCCAAAGGCTTTTTAAAGCCTCTTTTAATGTAAAAATTGGTTTAATCGTCATAGCCATACACCCCTATTTTATCATCTCTAGCAATTTGTCCATTTTCGAGTGCAATGACGCGTTTTTTCATGATGTCGACAATCTCTCTATCGTGCGTGGCCATGAGAATCGTCGTACCACGTCGATTGATGGTTCTAAGTACTTTCATAATTTCCCAAGATGTATCTGGATCAAGATTTCCAGTCGGTTCATCCGCAATCAAGATAGGCGGGTTATTGATCATAGATCTGGCAATTGAAACCCTTTGTTGTTCGCCACCTGAAAGTTGATTAGGATAAAAATTACCCTTTCCAGTTAATCCGACCAAAGCGAGTATCATCGGCACCTGTTTTCTTATGTTTCTATGCGGTGTACCTAGAATCTCCATAGCAAATGCAATATTTTCATAAACCGTTTTATTTGGCAATAGCCTAAAGTCTTGAAAAACAACGCCTACTTTTCGCCTCAAATAAGGCACTTTCCGTCTATGTAGCCCAGTTATATCTTGTTCATCGACAATCACTTTACCGTCGGTGATATCCACTTCTTTAAGTACCGCTTTGATGAAAGTCGATTTACCAGCGCCGCTTGGCCCGACAATAAAGACAAATTCACCTTTCTCTATTATGACATTGACTTTGTTTAAAGCCATTACGCCATTGTCATATTTTTTTGTTACATTTAGAAATTCTATCATAAATTTCTCCCGATTCTCTTATTGTGGCTCTAGGATTAGTGTTGTTAACGTTTACAATAAGTCATTGTCTCATATCATTATAAACAATTCAGGCGTTATCGTAAACCCTATTCCTATTATACCTATACTTCTTGGTAAATTTAATAGTATAATTGATTATAATTATTAAATAAATATTACACAGAGGTGAATAGATTGGATAAAAAAACTCTAAGAAAACAAATTGTATCTCTAAGGTCACAAAAATCACTTGAAGAGAGAATCAAAGATGAATCCTTGGTATTCAACGTCTTAATGCAATTTAGTCCATTTGTGAATGCACAAAATGTCTCTTCTTTCGTCAGTTTTAGAGATGAAATTTCTATGACCGTTATCAATCAATCAATTATTGATTCAGGAAGAAATCTATTGTTGCCATATATTTCACCCACGACAAAAGAAATGCAGTTTTATTTAGTCGAGGATTTGTCCGCACTTAAATGCAATGATTTCGGTATTTTTGAGCCCGATCCTGAAATTCACACTTTATTCGACGAATCGCGCATCGATTGTGTGCTCACACCTGGTGTTGCTTTTGATGCTAGTGGATTTAGACTAGGATATGGCGGCGGCTTTTACGACCGCTTTTTTGGTAGAATTGGAAAAGCGATTCCCAAAATAGGAATCGCCTTTGAACTTCAGTTCGTTAACAGTTTACCAGTTGAACATTATGACCGCCCAATAACGCATTTAATCACCGAAAAAGGATTAAAGATTTTTGTTTAGTGTATTATCAGACTTTTTAGACTTGCGCTTTCCAACACTCTTATCCTCAACATTTTCAGTCGTTTTATCCTGAACCGCTCTAGATTTCGCTTCTTTTGCAAGATGTTGAAGCCTTTGATCTACAAGGTAATAAATAGTTCCCTTTTCAAAACCACCCTCTTTTATCCGCTTACCTGTTTTTCTACCTGTTAAAATTTCAAGTCCTTCATCGACATGCGAAATAGCCCAAATATGAAAAGTCCCCTCTCTAACAGCTTCCACAACCTCTTGCTCAAGCATGAGGTTTTTTACGTTTTGTACTGGTATGATGACGCCTTGCTCATTGTTAAAACCTTTCAGTTTGCAAACTCTAAAATACCCTTCAATCTTCTCATTGACACCACCTATCGGTTGAATATTTCCACGTTGATTGACAGATCCTGTCACTGCAATTGACTGATTGATTGGTACACCTGAAAGGTCCGAGATGAGTGCATAAAGTTCCGTACTAGAAGCACTATCGCCATCGACGCCAGAATAGAGTTGTTCAAATACAATGCTAGCAGTTAAAGCAAGCGGTTTGTCCTGGGCAAACATGCGCCCTAGGAACCCCGTTAGGATCATGACACCTTTATCGTGAATCTTACCACTAGTACGTGCTTCACGTTCAATGTTGATGATTCCCTGACGGCCTTGATATGTGGAAACTGTAATTTTTGAAGGTTTTCCAAAACTATACTGACCTGTACCCAATACAGCTAGCCCATTGATTTCGCCTACCCTAAATCCTTCAACATCTATTAAGTAGATGCCTTCTTTGAATAAATCCAAAGTGTTCTCTTCGTATTTATTAGTCCTAAGTTTTCGCTCTTCAAGTGCTTTAATAACGTGTTCTTTTCTTACGACACCTTCTTTATAATAATTAGCCCATGCATCTGCTTCAATGATAACATCACCAAGCGTTTTTAAATGTGCTGTCAATTTATTTTGATCATCCGCCAACCGCGTAGCATGCTCGACGAGTAATGCGACGGCTTCTGCTGAGAAGTGACTCAAACCCTCCGTCTGACATTTTGTAGACACAAATCTAGCAAATTTGTCGATGTTTTCTCTATTTCGTTCCATTTCATCATCGAAATCTACCATGACTTTAAATAATTTTTGAAATTCTTCATCATAAGCAGACAATATAGAATAAGTGTAATAATCGCCAATAATGATGACTTTGACATCAATGGGTATCGGTTCAGGTTTTATGGTTTGTGAAACGAGTGCCCCCGCACTTGCGGCTCTACTGTCAATGGTGACAGCTTCGTCTAACAAACTGCGTTTTAAGCTTTTCCATGAATATGGATTGCTTAGGATGTCTTTTGCTAGAAGAATCAGGTAGCCGCCGTTTGCACGATGTAAAGCGCCTGGCTTAATCATTGTAAAATCAGTTTTCATGACACCCATTTCATTTTGATACTCGATACTTCCTGCTAAATTATAGTAAGTAGGATTCGATTCAAAAACGACAGGGGCACTTTTAACCGCACTGTTGTCAACAAATAGATTAATGTGATATCTTTCAAAGAATGTCTCGGAGTTATGTTGTGCTGCTGTCAATATTGCAAGGGGATTTAGCTCTTCATCATCATCCTCTTCTTCCTTAAAGTTTTCCAAGTTTTCGACGATATCATCTTCCAACAAATCAATATATCTTTTGATTTCTTCGTTTTCCTTATTCTTTTCTTTGATACTCTCAAGATGGAATTTTACTAGATGTCTTCCCATTTGTTCATCCAAGCTCTTCAACCTCGTACGAAGACTCTCCTCTTCCATCCTGAGTTTGTTGAATAAATCAATCGTTTCCAAACTCAGTTTCTGAGAGTTCGCCATCAATAGTTCATATTCCTTTTGTGAAATATTTTTATAGGATTCCTCGTTCATAGGTTTCCCATCTTTTAAAGGAATACTAACAATACCTTTTTCCGTCAAAGAGAACATAAAACCATATTTTTTCCCGAGCTCGTTAAGACGCTCTACAATATTATTTGATTGAAGGTTGTAAGCTTCGACGAGCTTTTGTTTTGCATTTTCATAATCGCGACTTGAAAATATCTCTATAATGCCCCGTCTCAGAAAACGAATAGCACGTTCTACCTGTTTGATAATATTCTTGCCTTGTCCATGGTTCACTTTAATCGCGATTGGATGATAAGGGTCTTTAAAATTGTTGACATAAAGCCAATCATTTGGCGCAGGGCGCTTGATGGCCTGCTCTTCACTAAGCATATTGACAAAACTATTCCTACCTGTACCCCATTGGCCAGAAACGTATATATTGTACCCTTTCTTTGTTACGCCAAGTCCGAACTCGAGTGATTTTTTAGCGCGTTCTTGTCCAATAATGCCTCTAATCGGCACAAGCTCTTCAGTTGTCTTAAACTCAAAAAGATTCAAATCGCATTTATTTGTAAGTTGCTCCGGTTTTAATTTCAAATTTTCCATAAGTGGCCTCCGGGGTTAAACTGATATATTGCATAACTATTTCAGTATAATATTTCTAGTGTTTATATTACCCTTCTTGCTCATACATAAAACAAAAAAGCAGCATCTTTCCAAAAGGAAACATGTTGCTTTTTGTATTAGAACTTCAAATTTTTGAGCTTGTCGCCAAACAAATCGGACATTGTTGTCGGAGAATCAGGCGTTTCTTCAGTATAATCAGCATAAGTTACGTCGCCAAGTGCAACGACCGCTTTCATGCTAAGTGATAATTTTTGAGATTGTGGATCCATATCAAGGATCATAACTTCAACCGCATCGCCTACTTGAACGATCTCCTGTGGTCTAGTAACGTGTTGTTCAGCAAGCTCAGAAATATGCACCAGACCTTCAACACCATCTTCAATCTCAACAAAAGCACCGAAATTCATAAGACGCGTTACTTTTCCCGCTACAATTTCTTCAATTGCATATCTTTCTGAAAGTGTTTCCCAAGGATTCTCTTTTATTTCTGCTAATTTAAGAGATACTTTTTCTTTGTCTCTATCCACTGATAGGATAATTACTTTTACCACATCACCTACAGCTAATACCTCTGATGGATGCTTAATGTGCTTCCAAGACATTTGTGAAATGTGAATCAAGCCGTCTACATCACCAATATTGACAAACGCACCATAATCCGCCAATCTTACAACGGTACCTTCCAATGCGTCACCACTTGATAGACGCGATAGTGCATCAGCCTTTTTAACTGCCATCTTGTTTTTAAGGAGATTTTTATGCGATCCAACAACTTTCTTTTTGTCGGCATTGTATTCTGTAAGCTCAATTTCAAGTGTCATGCCTACGTATGGTGTTAAATCCTCTACAAAAGCTAACGATAATTGCGAAGCTGGAATAAATACCGGAAATCCCTTAAAGTGTGCAATAACGCCACCTTTAACGGCTTCTTTAACTTTTACATCAAATGATTTATGTGTATCATATAGCGTTTGAAATTCGTCCCATATGATTAATTCATAAGCCTTTTTTAAAGACAAAAGAACATTGCCATCGCCATCGTCCAATTTCAAGATATATACTTTTATTGAATCGCCTTCGTGAAAATCGAGTGGATTGTTTTCAAGGAGTTCAGCTTTTGGTAAAATACCATCAGCCATGTAATTGATATTTACCATGACTTCATCAACATTTGAGGAGATGACAACACCTTCTACCACGTCGCCTGTATACAATCTTTCCGTCGATCCATACTGAGCCAACAAATCACCCATACTTTGGTTTTCCATAACGACTTCCTCCAATTATTAATTTTCGATATGTTTGGTTAGTATTACTTTTAGCATAAATTTTGGTAATAACATCATACGCAAGATGCGTGTTGGCTGTTTTAACAACCTGTAGAACCATTCTAGCCCAGTTTTTTGAAAGAAAACAGGTGCACGTTTGACCGTTCCAGCCCAAACGTCTAAAGATCCACCAACACCCATCGCAACTTTTGCGTTGATGGTTTTTTTATATTTATTAATCCATTTTTCCTGTTTTGGTGCTCCCAAAGCGACAAATAATATATCAGGTTTTTTCTCGTTGATTTCATCGAGGATATTGATTTCTTGAGAACTCTCGAAAAAGCCATCACGTGTACCGACTATCTTAAGGTTTGGATAGGACTCTTTAATTTTCTGAGCTGCCAAATCTGCTACATTTGGTTGTCCACCAAACAAGTAAATCGATTTACCTGTTCTGTTGCAATATTCAAGCATCATAGTCATAAGTTCTATACCAGGTACACGCTCAGATAAACCCAAATGGTGAATCTTAGAAGCTAAAACTACACCAATACCATCTGGTATAACAAGATCCCCTTCATTCAAGATCACCTTGAATTCAGGATCATCTTGAGCCTTCATGATTATTTCGGTATTAGGTGTATAGATTATGCCGAGTTTATCGTTTCCCATAAGTGCAATGAATTGTTTTTTCGCTTCTTCTGCATCTACGTTATCAAATCTTACGCCAAATATTTTTACTGATTTCACGGCTTTACCATGCGCCATATTGCCTCCATCATAGTACCTTTTTTAACATCTCGTCATTGATGAGTAATCGTTTTTTTAATGAGCGTTTTGCTTCAATGATTGCTTTCTTGCGCTCAATATAATCTGTATCCAGTTCAATTACAGCTTGAATAAGCTTATCAGGATCGAAGTTGTTCATTGAACAAACGGGTTGCATCTCAATCATATCCATGAAATTTTCTATTTTAGGATCGTAGCTAATACCAATGAATGGCACTTCAGCGACGAGTGAAAAAATCAACGAATGTAACCTTGATCCAATAAGAATATCTAGGTTTTCTAACAAACTCATAAATTCATCGGTATTGTATTTTTCATTGATGAAATAGACATGGTCATGTACAAACTTGTGAATGTCATCATAAATCTTAGTATCATTTTTATAGTAAAAAGGGATAAACAGAACGGAATAGTTTTCAGAAAGCCTGTTTGCAAATTCGATGAGTTGGTCGCGTCTTTCTGAATTTCTAAAATCCTTTTGCCTTATCGCGATTCCAAGAAGTTTACGCTTACGGTCTTTGATGCCAACTTTATTAATAATCTCCATACCAATAGCAGGCGTTTGCATGGTCATAGCGATGACCATATCTGCTGAAACAGATACTTTCTCCGGCTTAACACCAATATCTAACAGCAGTTTTTGCGAGTTGAAATCACGAACCGTCGTATGCCTTACTTTGTTGAGCACTTTGGCGACCTGTTTTTTATTGCTTTCGCGTATGATTGGACCAATACCGTTACTGATACAAAAAACGTGTTTCTTAAAAAACAATCCCATCCTGATAATTGACAAATAATAGTGGATACTCCTTGCACTTGTATCATCTTGTAAAAGGCTTCCACCACCACTTAAGAGAATATCTGCCTTCCTGATAGCCGAAAAAACTTTTATGATATCGTTGCGTTTTACAGCAATTACATCAAATTTCGACATCGTTTCTTCCGGATTATGCGACAAGACGGTGATTTGAATCTCTGAATCAAGATTTCTAAGCTGTTGCGTCAATGTTTCCAAGATCGCCTCATCGCCAATGTTATGAAACCCATAGAATCCGGAAATGACTACTTTATTCATATTTTTTACTCCCAAAATGTGAAACGTATATTCTATTCAATACATCTAAAATCATTACTACAATAATACCAATCAAAATTGAGAATCCTAAGCCAATCATCGTTCTACTAAACGATAAATAAATAGGCGCTCTGGAATGGCAATAAGTATTTACAACGGACGTAAGACCGATAACTGATGCAAATAAAAATGGAAATAACATTTTATTGTAACCTCTTGCAGCAAAGTATATCGCTGCACTTAAAGCTGGAAATGCGATGAAAATTTCTTTTGTTCTAGGTCTTGCCAACAGATTATCTTCAAGAAAATTTCTGAAAATAAGTTCTATATTTAGTACTTCAATATTTGTTTCATGTCCAGATCTAGCAAGGTAAATATATAAGATGCCAACTAGTAGAGCTGCAATTAAAGCATAATACATTTTGACGTCTTCAAAAAAGAAACGCTTAATATCATCTACAAAGAAAGTATTCCCGTCGAGCTCGCGCGTTTTGCGCTTATACCCCAATTTGATGAGGTAAATGACAACAAAAAACATCATTGGTAGTAACAAGCTTGCTTTAACGCCCCTATAGAAGCTCATCTCAATTAAATAATCTGCTCTCGACATAATTGCACCGACATAGAAACCACCAATCATGCAGATTAAGACAGCTACAGTCAATCCAATAGTACTTTTTATGAGAATCCCTTTTAAGGTATACACCTTATTGCTCAACAAGATATCTTTGACAAATTCAATCACAAAAATAATGGCCAATGTAGGAAAAATATTTGCAGCAGTAAAGGCAAATAAATCAATGCTAATATTTGGCGCAACATAGTTGATGCCAATAACGCCCACCGTTCCTATGCCAAATAGAACCCACTCAAATTTCTCAGCTATATCAAAGACGAGTTTAAGAATAATCAAACCGAGTACTAAAAGTCCCAAACTTGTTAACATCAGCATATACACAGATGTATGATTAAAGGGAATAACACTTGGTTCTCCCAAGGTAATATTATGGGCTTCAAGTCTTTTTTCAAGTCCAGCAAAGGTTTTTTTATACTCATCCAAATCAGTAAAATAGGTGAATTTGCTATCCATATAAGGTCTAAAGTAAATTACGCGAATATTGCGTTCTGTGATAGCGCGATACATAGTATTTTCAATTTCTTTTGCGCCATCATAATAACCAAGATAGTTGTAGCGTTGTTGAATATATTCAATCATTGGAAATACCCTGATTACATTGTATTCAAGGTCTTTTGCGAGGACATCCACGCCCTTTTGTTCGATAAATCCAAGCTGATCTGCCGCTTCAACCATACCAATTGGCATACCTGAACTTTTTAGGACATCATAGAGTTTCAAATCATATGTGCCTTTATCAGCATTATAGCTCATGATTTCACTGCCATTAAATATCAATACATTCGGTGTCTCACCAAATTTTTCAACATCATTGAAATAGGCGTCTACCAATTTCGAATTATATTTATAGAAATTGTTTGGTCTTAAATTGACCGCTAATCCGGCATCTTTTATCTGCTGAACTTTTTCGGGATCGAAACCCAATCCAATGTCTTCTATAGATGAAGAAACGAGTTGCCTTGGCAATTTAATCCCTTTTGCCAAATAATCAGTGTATTTCGCACTCTCAGTATAATATATATCTTTTATATCGCCTTGAAGTACGATTGTTTTGATCGATTCATCAAAAAAATTGTAGAAAACTTCATCATACCTTGCTGAGATTCCCTCAGTCATGAAATCGTAAAGATACTGATCATTTGTACGAATGACTATATTGTAAGGACTGGTCGTTTCCGATTCTAAAAAAGCAACTGCTTCCGAACCATATTTTTCTTTCCAATCCAAGTCTGTTTTGACATTCTTAAAAAGATCATATTCAAGTGGTTTCATCTCGCCAACCATGCTGTATAGAGATTCTTCCTTTAATGCGACACTTGAAATACCTGCATCACCTAACAATTTAAACATTTCAGTTTTCGAAAGCCCCTGTTGATCCGCCATGATTGCAAATTCTTCATAATCCGCCAAAATCTCAACACTTTTCGACTGACTTTCAACATTTATTCTTCCGTATAATAACACCCCAGTAGCAATGATACTGAGCAATAAAACAGCCATGTATATTTTCTTCTTCATAAATTCCCTTCCTCTTACACTTTATCATGAAAAAACCTGCATAATAAATATACAGGCATTATGTCGCATCCTCATATAATCCTAAACTGATTAATAGTGCTTTATCAACTCGAGACATGACATCATCTTCTAGTTGTCCCAGTTTTTGTATTAAACGCGTTTTATCGATTGTTCTAACTTGCTCAAGTAATACGACAGAATCTTTAAGTAATCCAACTTGTGAAGCACCAACTTCGACGTGTGTCGGTAATTTGGCTTTAGCGATCTTTGCCGTAATCGCAGCTATGATAACAGTTGGGCTATATTTATTCCCAATGTTGTTTTGTATAATCAGTACAGGCCTTTGTCCACCTTGCTCAGAACCCCTAACAGGTGATAAGTCAGCAAAAAAGACATCGCCTCTTTTTATGTTCACTTTAAGTATCATCTCCATTCAAATTGTCTCATAGACACATTGCTCCCAAGTATTCTATAAACGAATTCACAAGAATTTGGTTTATATGATTCGTATCCAAATTATTTATCTTCAAAAGACTAAAATCTTCGCTGATTATTAAAATTAATGATTAATTTATTCAAAAAAATTAAAAGATCTGCTTCTTAATCCATATATTATAATATCATAAAAACTAGTACTCTACCACAGTGAAGTCATGAAATAATTAAATTGAAATCTGATTATTTCATCAACCTAAAATTAGGTCAACTATTTTTATAGTTTCCCCATTTTTAAGATATCGTCTAGGAATGCGCTTGCCTATCATACAGACAATTTCATAATTGATTGTTCCGAGCATGGCTGCATACGCGTCAATGCTTATACCTTTTCCATCTGCTTCGCCAAATAGAGTGACAGTATCACCAACTTTAATCTCTAGGCCATCGACTTCTATCATACATTGATCCATACATATTCTACCGACGATGGGCTTGATTTCACCTTTTACTATCCCTTTCGCCTGAAATGTAAGACGTCTCGTAAAACCATCTGCGTATCCTATCGGTATTGTAGCAATCTGTGTGTCTGTAGGTGCGACGTATTTAAGGCCGTAACTCACACCTTCTCCTGCACTAATCGTCTTAACATGCGCAACATTAGCCTTTAATGACATCACCTCGCGTAAATCTACCATTTCTTTTTTTACGTCAGGTGATGGATACAAGCCGTAAAGCATAATACCTGCACGAACCATGTCGAAATTGTACTCTGGACAGTCGATGATAGCCGCGCTATTAGAAACATGTTTGATTGGTATTGTCAGTCCTTTTAATTCTAGTGCCTCAACGACCTTTTTATATCGATTAACTTGCTCAATGGTAAATGATTTGTCGACCTCATCTGCAACAGCAAAATGTGTGAAAATACCTTCGATTTCCAAATTTGGAAGCACAGATATCTTCAAGATAGAATTGACTGTTTCCTCGGAAATAGACATGCCAATTCTGCGCATGCCTGTGTCGAGTTTAATGTGCACTTTTAGGGTTTTGCCAAGACGCGTCGCACGACGGCTAAAATACTCAGCTTGCTCATAAGAATAAACCGTTTGAATAATGTCATTTTCAATAGCACCGTCAATCAAATCATCTGGTGTATAACCAAGCACCATGATTTCTGTCGTTGAAAAGGCACGTTTCAATTGAATGGCTTCGGATAAAGTTGCCACGGCAAATCGGTCGGCACCATTGTCGAGTAATGTCTGCGCTATAAATAGTGCGCCATGTCCATAACCATCAGCTTTAATAACTGCTGAAACAAGCGATTTGGGTGATGTTACGCGTCTTACTTCCCTCATATTATGTGCCAAATTGTCTAAATTGATATCTACCCAGACTGGTCTTGTCAGTTTGTTCATATTATCCTCACATTCAATCGTAATAAAGTAAACATAGTTGCTGCTATTTACATGTATTGATATACACAGGTTTAATTTTACGCTCTTTCACAGCAATAATCCATAAAAAATACAATTTTATCGTTTACCTAGAGAAATAGCAAATGCAATCGCTGTTTCATCTGTATGCGACAACGAAATCTCAAAGGCTTCTATCGACTTCGACGCTGCAACTTCTTTCGCATTGCCATATAAGTTGACAAATGGTTTACCAAGTGCATCTCTTAAAATCTCTATATCTATGAAGTTAAATCCGCGGATACCTGTTCCCATAGCTTTTGCAACAGCTTCTTTTGCAGTAAAGTTCGCAGCAATTGTGGCAGGATGCATCCTTTTATCTTGAAAAAGTTCCCGCTCATGCATTGTAAAATTGCGTTCTAAAAAACGCGGATTCTTTACTATTATTTTTTTTATTCTTTCAATATCTATAATATCAACACCGTTACCAATTACCATTTAAAGACTCCTTATTTTATGGATAAAGTTATGATAGAATTAAATCAAATCCAACAATTGAGAGGTGTGGCATGCTAATCTATAAAGCAATAAACACGGCGATTAAAGCGCATGAAAATCAACTTAGAAAACTCGACAACGATTTATATGTCGTTCATCCATTGGAAGTTGGCGTTATTTTAGCTAAACACAATATGACTGACGATGTCATCGTATCTGGTATTCTTCACGATACTGTCGAAGATACATCAATGACGCTTGAAGATATAGAAAACACATTTGGGCCTCGCGTTGCCCTTTTTGTCAAGTTCTGTTCAGAATCCAATAAATGCGACCCTTGGAAAAAACGTAAAATCGACTATTTAAACAATCTGGATAACGCCCCCATCGATGTGCTTTATATCGTCTGTGCCGATAAGTTGACCAATATTAATAGCATCAGTCGAAATCTTGAGATCTCAAATGACAATGTTTGGGTTAAATTCAACGCGGGTTATGACGATCAAAAATGGTATTATTTGTCCATACTTGAAAAATTGTCACCGATAAGTGAACATCCACTCTATAAGTCTCTTGAACGTGTTATAAGTCGCGTTTTTGATCATTGATTTCGTCCATATAAACGTTCAAAACAATAACTGCATTCAGTTTATTGCCTTTTATGACAAAAGTCAAGTTTACATTTTTTACCATTAAAAGCATAAAAAAAAGACGCACCACTGTGCGTCGGAACTGACATTTACATTTATTATAAAAGGGGGGATAAATGTAAACTTTCAATCGTATTACCTGTCAACGATATTGATAATATCATTTGCATACTTTTGAGTCAATAGATAAACTATTAACATTCATTAATCAGGCTTACGCTTCCGTAACATTTGAATAGTAATTAGCAAAATTCCAAATCTAGTCGATCATTAAGTGGATTCTATCTGATTTTTAACCATCCATTGGTTTCCTATTAATGAAGGGGCGATATAATAAGTTCAAATCAACAATGGAAATTGCGTAATTTTCTAATTCACTATGAGGGAGGCAATCATATGTCAGTAACACTTGAAAACATCGAGAAAATAATCGACAGAACGAAAGTTAGCTACAAAGAGGCAAAAGACATGTTAGAAGCTTGTGATGGCGATGTCGTCGAAGCTATCGTCAGAATAGAACAAAACATGAGCAAATTTGCAGAAGATGCACAAAAGGAAAAGCAAGAATCATTCGACGCTAAAAAAAATGCCTTTGAAGCTCAGTTAAAATTTTGGGGCAGTCAAGCACTTAAGGTTCTTAAAAAGATGATGCATATTAAAGTTATATGGAAGAAAGAAGACAGAGCGTTACTCGAACTCCCACTTCTCATCGTCGCGATCGTTGCACTATGGACACTTCCAATCTCATTGATCGCATTGGTTGTTCCATTCTTCTTCGGCATCAAACTCCAAATTCATCGCGAAAATGGAAAAGTCACAGATATTGACGAATGGATTAAAAATCACTCAAATACGACCAAGAATCAATAATTCTATCCAAATTCTAACCATACCTTGGTTGGGATTTAAGATAAAACTGTTACACTTAATACAAGTTAAAAACCTACAAAAAAACAAGAGGAGGCATTCAAATGTCAGTAAGTTTAGAAAAAATCGATATGCTCATGGAAAGAGCTAACATAAGCTATAAAGAAGCAAAAGAAGCTTTGGAACAACATGATGGCGATATGGTCGAAGCACTTATTTCCCTAGAAGCATCAAACAAAACAGCTTATGCGAAACCAGGTCAAAGACCAGTAAAAAATATGCCGAGATATGATGGACATGCTAGAAGAAATGGCAAACCTGATAATGACTTTTTTGAAGACGTCAGAAAATTCTTTGCAAAAATGCATAAAACAAGCTTCGTTATCGGCAACAAATCTAAACGCGTATTAGATATTCCATTAACGATTGCTGCTCTACTCATCCTATTTACAATGCCAGTATCTATGTTCCTTTTAATCTTGCCTTACCTATTCGGATTTAAGATTTCCATCTTAGACAGTGAAGGTAAAAACATGGATTTCGAAAAGGCATTCCGTCATGAAGACGCACCAAAAACTGAAAAAAAAGAAGATGAAGATCGCATGGCATAGAAGTTCCACAACACGATTCGCAAATGTGCTATAAAACCAGAGAGAAACGCATGCGTTTCTCTCTTTTCACTTTTAAAACCAGTATCTAAATGCTATAGTTAGAGTAATAAACATGTTTTTAACTCACATTGGAGGTCGCACATGCAAAAAATACTGGTTGTCGAAGATGATCTTAAGATCGCAAGGTTTATTGAACTCGAATTGAATCATGAAGGTTTTACAGTTGAAACGGCAAATGATGGCAGAACTGGCCTCGACAAAGCACTTGAAGGTGAATTTGATTTGATTGTTCTCGATATTATGTTACCTGGTCTCAATGGTATGGAAGTTTGCAGGCGCATTCGCTTGAACTCAGAGATTCCCATTATCATGCTCACCGCAAAAGACGATATCATGGACAAAGTCATTGGTCTCGACTTTGGTGCGGATGATTATATGACCAAGCCCTTTGCCATAGAAGAACTTTTGGCGCGCATACGTAGAATTTTTAGAAAAGCGAGTTCCCATGCGCCGATCAATACAAATACATTCATTTCAGGAAAACTCAAAATCGACTATAATCAATATACTGCAACTTACGATCAAACCACTATAGAACTCACAAAAACAGAATTTGATCTATTGCATTATCTGGCTGAAAACAAAAATATTGCATTAACACGCGAACAGATTTTGGATAAAGTATGGGGTTACGACTATTTTGGTGAAACAAAAATTGTCGACGTTTATATACGTTATCTAAGAAGTAAGATTGACGATTGTTTTAATGCTAAATTTATCCATACCGTTAGAGGGGTAGGCTATTTGTTTAAAGATGAAGATAATAAGTAAGGAAACCGGCCAAAGTACAGAATCAAAGATCACCTCGAAGCCACAAGTTAAATCAAATCAATCGAAGAAGTCTGAGCAATCCATAAAACAGATTGAGCCTCGAGCTGAAACAACTCATGCAGCAGCACCTAAAAAAGCCCCTTCAAAAAGAGAAGACGGCTTAAGTTCTGATGCAAAACGCACGGTTGTCAAGAAGACACCTGAGAAAAGTATGCCAAAGAAGCCTGAGAAAAAAAAGCGTGCAAAAAAAATCAAACCCACAAAATCTGAAATTGCAGCTAAGAAACGCGAGCGAGAAAAACCTTCTTATTTTTCCATAACTTATGATCGTTTTATTTCACTGATTCGTTTTAATATCACATTTAAGTTGACACTAGGTTATGCTGTAAGGCTTTTCTTTTTAATTGCATTCTTATTTTTCTTTATATACATCTCCTTTGCCTATTATCTATTCTATAATGCCCAGGAAGAACTTAAAGACGATAGAATCTATATAGAATCAATGCTTGTTGCCACACAAGATTACCAGGCAGAAACGATTGAATCCTATATGACACAAAAGAACTTGCAACTATATGTCTATGACTCTGAACAAGAACCACTATATGCCATGTCAAATGACGGTGTAACATATCTGACTGCATCAACGATTATCGAATACGATTTTAGAATTTTCCCTAATTTTCCAACACTCTATGAAACGGGATCCGTCATTTTCGACGATGAAACACTCATCTATTATGCGATAAAATCGGAACTATCCGAACATACCAATACATTAGAAGCTACTTTTCCTATAGGGTTTGTCCTTTGTTTCGTACTTATTGTATCTTCCATTCGATCTGCATCAAAGATGGCCAATAAACACCTTAAGCCAATAAAAGTCATGACCGAACAAGTTAAGGATATGTCAGGTAACAACTTGAGCACACGATTAAATGTTAGTGGTACAAAAGACGAACTGAAAGACCTCGCTTTAACGTTTAATCAAATGCTCAACGATATTCAAAAAAGTTATGAACGCGAAAAACAATTTGTTTCAGATGCTTCGCATGAACTGAGAACGCCTATTGCTGTCATCAAAGGTTATGCAGGGATGCTCAACAGATGGGGCAAAGATGATCCTGCAATTCTTGAAGAAAGCATCCACGCTATTTTAAGTGAAACGGACAACATGCACAGCTTAGTGGAAAGTCTATTATTTATTGCTAGAAATGACAAGGGCGCATTAAAAATGGACAAAGTCCCTTTCAGCTTCACAGAACTATTTACTGAAATCGTAAAAGAAACGCGATTGATCGACTCACAACACGACATATCTGAAACCATTGATCAGAACCTATCGATTCATGGGTCCTCAGATAAATTAAAGCAAGCTCTTCGAATATTCATCGACAATAGTATTAAGTACACACCAGATGGTGGAAAGATCTCACTGTCGTTGAGGCAATCTGAAAATCATGCCATAGTCGTCATATCAGATGATGGTATCGGTATTTCAAAGGAAGACTTGCCGCACATCTTTGATCGTTTTTATCGCGCTGATAAATCTCGTACTAAGATGAAAGAAAATCAACATGGTGGCACAGGGCTTGGACTTTCAATCGCTAAAATCATCATCGAGCAACACGGAGGGAGAATACATGTCGACAGTGCTATTGATGAAGGCACCACTTTCACGTTATTCTTACCAGTCATTAAGGCAAGTGAACCTCTTTTGGCTACAGATGATGAAATAATAAATCCTAAGTAATCGATCTTCCGATTACTTAGGATTTTTTTTGCTTTAATAAGTCACGGCAAACATCACAAGATGAGAGGTTGCTTGAGTCTTTTGCGAAATAATAAATGTTTTAATCCTGTCTACCTCTTCCAAAGTATAATGAATCAGTATAAGATCCTCACGTTCGCATAATATTGTCTTATCATCATGTTCAATTTCAATATCACTATCCCTATTGTACATGCCCAGTGTCAATTTATGGTCGACCAGCGGTAGTCGTTCATCAAAAGCTTCTTGAAATAAGTGACCTAAGTCATAGTGCGTATCAGGCAATAATTTTGTAGGTTTTAAGATACCAAAGGCACCCTCTTTTAACATCAAATTGAAATCACGCGTTTTTCCAACACTTGCAGTGTTCCAATCCCCTTTAAAACAATGCGCCTCATAAGGCTTTAAAGTGATGCTGTATAGTGGCTTGCTATTGTTCGTATGTGTTAGAAGCAATGTAGAATCATAAGGCATAATCCATCTTTTGACACCAAATAAAACCGTAAAATCTGAAGATTCACTGGCAACTGTAGCTGAAGAGACACGCCATAGAAACTCGCGCTGTGCATAATCGCCATCTTCAGGATAAATAAAGAGTTCTGTGGTTTCACCATGTGCCCATTTATTTAAAAGGTACGCGTTTTGACTAATTTTTTGAAACTGCATTTTTTGCCTCCAAAAGAGCATCTATTGCTATTGTACCTTTTTTTATACAAATATCAATTGTTAATTACAAATAGTTTAATAATTGTTCCAAGTTTCTGATTTCCCATTTGTAGACAGGATCTGCAGGTGATGCAACGCCAAGCATGTTGACCCAACACGTATCGAAACCTGCTGCATTGGCCCCAATGATATCCACTTTCATAGAATCTCCAATCATCAGAACAGAATTTTTGTCCATATGTCCTATTTTGTGCATCGCAATTTCAAAGATCAATGGATTTGGTTTACTATACCCAACATCTTCCGAAATGATGACTGCTTCAAAGAATTTATGCAAACCCGATCGCTTAATGCGATTTTCTTGAACGGATTTTATGCCATTGGTTACAGCTACAAGCTTATAGTCTTTGCTAAGAACTTCACAGACTTCACTTGCATAGGGAAACATTTCAATACCTTCCCCTAGTCTTTCAATATAATAATTGCTCATCTCGATTGGATCACATGTCAAATCAAGTTGGTTAACAAGTTGAACAAATCGCTCGATTTTAATACTGTCACCCGTGCACTCACCTCTTTCAAGTTTCTGCCACAAGGGTTTATTCACTTGATGATAGGTCGTTTCAAACAAATCGTAGCTTTCACTAAGTCCAAAGTGTTTCGCAGTACTGATCAAAGCAATTTTCTCGGATTTTTCAAAATCAAACAAAGTATTGTCTAGATCTAGGAATAGCACTTTATATTTTTTTTCCATGTTAGCCTCCATCAATATCTGTATCTAAAGGTCAGTTATGTCAATATGATTTTCAGTATTGTTGATGATGTAAAATCCATAATTTTTCGTTTCAACTTCAGTATAATTGATAGGTGCATCGTCCAAACGACGCATAATGCCGCCGGCTTCTGCTATAATACATTCCATTGCACAAGTATCCCATTTCATTGAATGACCAAAATTATAGTAGACATCATATAAGCCTTCAGCAATTAAGCAGCCTTTCAAAGCACTTCCCATTTCAGTTAAACTTAAAATTTCAAGGGCTTTCAATTTCAAAAGTGAGATAGTGCGTTTTGAAGTATGTGAACGACTAATTAGCATATTGAATGGCTTAACTCTACTTGAGACATGAATTTTTACCGTCTCTCCATTTTCTTCTTGTCTAAATGCACCTTCACCTTTAACCGCAAAGTAAACGCGTTTGCGAACGGGGATGTAGATGACGCCAAGCATGACTTCTCCCCGATCTACCAACCCAATATTTACTGAAAATTCCCCGTTTTTCTTTACAAATTCCTTCGTGCCATCCAACGGATCGATTACCCAAAATCTACTTTTTTGAAAGCGGCTCGAATCATCTCTAGCTTCTTCAGATAAGTACCCATCATCAGGAAAAACACTTTCAAGTGAATCTAGTATCAGTTTATTTGCCATAACATCTGCGTCAGTTACTGGTGACTTGTCATCTTTATAGCATACGCTAAAATCTTTGGTATATACATCCATGATCTTCTCACCTGCCAATTTTGCAGCAGAAATGGCCGTTTCAAGTTCTTTCTTAAGTCTCATGAGCACTCCTTTCACATTGGATAAAGTGTATTGTTGTCGAGGAAATAAATAGCTTTTTCTTTGACTTTTTTTCCAGTTAAACGCGTCAATGCCTGTTCATAGATTGCTAATTGGCCACGATAGCGATCGGCTATCCTATCTATCGCTTCTATTCCAATTCGATCTGTCTTATAGTCCACCAAAACGAGTCCATCAGGTTCTTCCAAATAAAGATCGATAATCCCTTGTACATATTGGTCATCCATTTTTAGCACAAATGACGTTTCTCTATAAACAGCATGCGCCATACGAATACGTTGGGCAAGATCCGAAGTCAAATAATTTATAATTTTATTATAGTCGATGTGTTGTGCTTCAACTTCAGTCAAAAAATGCTTGTTAATGAGTGTTTCTACATAGTTTGAAAGCATCTGATATTCTGGCCTTATATTGATGTCGATTTTTTCAAGAATGGTATGCATCGCCGTTCCAATCTGTGCGGCTGTAACAGGCAACCCCGTTCTCATGAACTGGGGTGTCTCATAGAGTTCTGGCGTCTTGAAGCCCATGTCATCGGCCATCTCTTCATATTTTTTTTCAGAAACAGAAATCTTAAGCGGCTTTATAAGCAACTCCTTTGTATCTCTTTCAAAAGATAATCGTGCGTCAATGGCTGCAAAAATCGGGTTTTTAGCGTCAATTCCGTCTGCCTTTTCAAATAGTCTTTTCCAATTATTAATCTGTGTCACCTCGATTGATTCAGTGCGAAGTGCACCAATTGCTAGAGTTTCAGGATCCTGTACCTTAATTGTAACACCTTTTACATCAAATAGTGCCGGCATAATCCAGTCTATAAAACCATTTGCACTGAGTAGACTAAGGGGATCTACACCACGAACCCACTGTTTTAACTTTCGATTATAATCTGAAACAGTTGCAAAGAGAACAATTTGATCCACTGGTCTCGTTAAACCGACATATAAGACGCGCATCTCTTCTGAAAGTGTCTCTCGTCTAATTTGATCTCTGATGACAAATTGCGGCAAAGTTTTTGACTTTGTCCTTAACGTCAAATCCACAGCTGATAACCCCATCCCAAGATGTTTATGCTGTATCAAGTCTCCTTGTGCATCCATGAAATTAAATTTTCTTCCAAGTCCACCAATCATAACGACTGGAAATTCAAGTCCCTTAGATTTATGAATACTCATCATTCGCACGACGTTATCCTCTTCACTGATAACACTCGCCACACCAAAATCCCCGCTATTTGAACTCATTTTATCCACAAACTCAATAAAATGACCGAGTGTGACGATGCGCGAGCTTTTAAGAGATGAGGCTCTGTCGACGAGAAGCTTCAGATTGGCTTGTCTTGAAACGCCTCCTGGCATGGCACTCACATAATAGTAAAAACCTGATTTTTGCATCGCAGACCATACGAGTTCATCAAGAGGCATATACAAAGCTTTCGCACATAAATCGGAATAGAGATCGAAAAATTTGGTGAGTTTCTCTTTTAATGAGCAAAATACCGCTTCACTTTCCGTATCAATGAACGTAATACATTTCAAATAAAAATAAGTTTTATCACGCGTTACTGCTTTGATGGTAACCAATTCCTCAATGTTGATTCCGACCATTGGCGACCTTAGCACCGTCATCAATGCGAGGTCTTGTAATGGGTTGTCTATTATTTTTAAAAGTGCCATCACCATTTTGATTTCCAGTGTATCAAAATAGCCGGTACTGCTATCGGCAAAGAGCGGAATGCCAGCCTCTAAAAATACCTGTTCAAAGGTAGGGGTCCACGATTTAGAGCTCCTAAGTAGGATGACGATATCTCTATACGTGCATGGCTTAAATAGCTGCGTCTTAGGGTCATAAACGGACGTTCCAATGCGACTTTTAATGGCATTGGCGATTGCGTTGGCTTCGAATTCCTCGGTTCTAAGGATTTCATCAGCCTCAAGGATATCGTCGATCTCATATTGATCATAGGAATCACCACTTGGTAGCACCTCAGAGCCTATATAGTCTACGTCATCTTCAATCTTCTTTTTAGATAGAATATTAATTTCAAATGTGGGCATCTGTGCCTCTTTAAATACCATACCTTGATAAAGCATAGCATCCGCATCGTAGTCAATCTCACCGAGCTTTTCAGACATAATCGTCAGAAATACGCGATTGATACGCTCTAGAATTTCACCACGTGTTCTAAAATTCTTGCGAAGGTCGATTCTAATATTCTTGGTCCCTTGCATCGTCATTATGTGTGCATTGATAGTCTCAATAGTTTCACTAAACGGCTCAAGATTACCTGCTTTAACGAGTGCATCAAGCTTTGTAAAGCGTTTGTATTTTTCGATAAACAGCTCAGGATCAGCCAGTCTGAACTTGTAGATGCTCTGTTTGACATCGCCGACCATAAAGACGTTATCTACACGCGCAATTTTTTTGATGATATGCTCTTGGATGCCACTGGAATCTTGGTATTCATCTACAAAGATGTAGTCGAATTTTTTTCTGAGCCCTTCACAGATCGACTCATCTTCCAGTATTGCGATTGCATAGTGCTCCAAGTCGTTGAAATCCATAAGATTCCGACTTTTTTTAAGCGCTTGGAACCGCTCTGAAAAATCTATGGTCAGTTGATGCAGTTGTGTCATTCGATCACCAATCTCATCTATTTCACCTTGGAATCGGTCCATGGATTTATAGTCGAAAAACTTTTTAATCGTGTCGAACACTTGCTTCTTAACGATTTTATCTCTTATGACATCTTTGCATTCTTCGATGATTTCTGGGTCATAAAGGTCTTTTTCATTTTTTTTGATTGATGCGATGCGATCGAATTTAAAAGCGAGAACCGCTTCCCCGAATTTATGCATGTCGTCTGCGTCATCTAGCAATCGGTTTAAACCGCGAATGTCCGCTTCAAATGTAGGGATATAGACATCTGGTCCACCTGGCGCACTACAAAGCACCATCGCGTGTTCGAGCATCTCTATAGCGCCCTCTAACTTTTCGACAAAGTTACGCCTTAAAATATCGACCCATTCTTTACGCATGACGTGATCTGGTACCATATAAGGCTGCAGACTTTCCGATAGCCATTTGTTCGGGTGCGGTTGGCTTTGTATAAAGTGATACACTTGTAGCACGAGATCAATCAATTTTTCATCGCTTCGGTTTCCAGAATATGCTTCGACAAAATCTAAAAACCCAGGCTCCGCTTTTTCAAAGTGCGCTTCAAGCACCGCTTCAATCGCTTGGCGTATCAATATGATTTTTTCGGGTTCCCCAAGCATCTTGAATCCCGGATCGCAATCAATCTTCTGAAAATGGTTGCGAATTACATCTAGACAAAAAGCGTGAAACGTCTTGATGCTTGCACGATTGAGTAGTTTGATCTGCTCATTTAAATAACCTGCGTTGGCTTCATCTTCTTCAATGGCTTTTGCCAATGCTGATTCTATACGGCCACGCATCTCACTTGCAGCCGCATTTGTATACGTTACGATGAGCATCTTATGGATTTCAGCTTCTTTCTGCCTGACCAAACGCGTGATGCGCTCGACGAGTACCGCCGTTTTTCCAGAACCAGCCGCTGCAGAAATCAATAGATTTGCATGTCTAAGTTCAATTGCCGCTTGTTGTTCAAAGGTCCAATTTGCCATGCCGTTACCCCTTTAGTTTTTCGATGACTTCATCATTGCCAAGTTTTTTAATCCTACGGTAAGCATTGCCTTCAAAATGTCTATCGAATTGACAGAGTGCTTTGTAATCGCAAAACTGACAGCTCACATAACCATCTGTCTTGCATGGTGATACGTCGATTTTACCTTCTAACAGTTCATCGCCAATCGTTTTTATAGTTTCTTCGACGTGCCGAATCATCCCCTCAAACGCCTCTAGCGGCATGATTTTAGAATCCTTTGTAAAGGCGCCATCTGCTTTTATCTTAACTTGAATCACATTTGAGACGCTATTATCAAAAAGGTCCGCGTCCAAATGCTTAAGCACTTTGACATCGTCGAGAGAAATGCCATCTAATTTTAGTTCAGAAGCAATTTTATCTTGAATAATCGATTCAACCTGTTCGGTGGATTCAATAAAGGGATCGTCAATTTTAAAGTAGAACGCCCCCGCCGGTGTGATTTCAGATGCCCTAAAATACTGAGGATTGTCCATACAGGCACTTAAATAGACCATCAATTGCATCTGTAGCCCGTTGTAGATATCAGACAGACTCAGTGATTTTCGTCCTGATTTGTAATCGATGATTTTAACGTATTTTTTTCCTTCAATCTCTACTGTATCCACACGATCAATGACACCTCTAATTAATAGGCGTTCGCCGTTAGTAAGTTCCACAAGAATTGGTGCGACACTTTCTGGTCCATCGCCAAAGGCAACTTCAAAAGCAGTTGGCACAAAAGCGCCACTGGATAGTTGCTGCGTCAATGTCCATGCTGCCTTTTTCGATACGCGCTTCAACTTGTTGATCATGTATTGATACTGAAACCTAGAATGATAGATTTCAACCTCTGTGATGGTGTTGATAATCGCTTCCATCATCGCATCGCTTCTATCCTTTGTAAGTGATTGCCACTCTATATTTTCTTTGAAAATCGTCTTGCCAAAATGTTCAAGTGCGCTATGAAACAAAATCCCTACATCTGGTGCACCCAGTTCATAGTTTTTTTGAGGGATCGGTTTTAATCCCGATTCGACAAAATATTTAAACGGACAAGCTACATATTGTTCCAGTTTTGAAACGCTCGTTTTTATCGGCAAGTCATAAGCAGCCATCACCGCTTTATGACTGAGTTTATCTACAATATTGGTGTGCGTCAGGCCACTGATTAATAGATCCGCTGTTTGACGGTCATTTTCTGCATACCAGGCAAATGTTGATTCCCATTCTGGTGAGATGGGATAGCCATCGACGGCGCGCCGCATTTCTGTGGCCATATGCTTGATCGTTCCCTTATTTGTAGACACGCGATAAGTCAACGCCTCATGTGTCACACGTGCATCTACCGTCTTAATAGTCGTACAAATTCTCGATAGCTTATTGATGAAATAAGAGGGTCTTAAGGCACGTCCTTCCGAATCGGAGCGCGCATAGCTGAAATAGAGTTTTTCAGAGGGTCTAGTCATGGCAAAGTAGAGATTGAATTGCTCTTTGCTCACAAACATCTGACTGTCCGCTAACAATTTAATCCCTTTTTCCGAAAATATAGCCTTCTCAGAATCCAAAATTAACTGTTTGTCATTGCCAAGCTCAGGGACAATACCATCATTGAGTCCAAGAAAAAATAGAACTTTAATAGGATGTGCCCTCGAACGGTCGATTGATCCTACAAGAATCTGCGATTCTCCCAGTGGTAACAGTCCAACTTCAGTCGTTTCAAAACCAGACTCTATAACGTCTACCAAGTCTTCGATAGAAAGCATTTCATCACCCATTAGCTCAACTAACTGATCAAATAAATCCATCGTCTTGTTCCAAATCTGTGCAAACTGTTGTGCGTCATCAAAATTTCCCGATGCTACAAACGCCTTTACCTGTGCATCGATCTTTTCATTAACCTTTAGGGTCGTTAGCATATTAAATAGTTTTTCAATAGCTGTTCGTACCCCAATCTTGCTCTTTTTGAGTTCCGGTTCAATTACTGAAGCCAAAGTCTCTCTAACCGCATTTTCTGAATCGAGTACTTGACCTTCAATTTCAAAAGCCTTTATCAGCTTTTTCTCTCTGACGCCATATTTTCTTGCATATAGCTCAAAACGTGCAACTGCCAGTGTGTCGGTTACGACGAGTCCCGTCTTTAAAAAATTGACCATTTGTTCTGTTGAAAAGCCTTCCGAATACATGCGCAGATAGGATTTAATGAGATGTACCAACGGGTTATTGGCCACCTGACGCTTTTGATCGATAAAATAGGGCAGTTCAAATTCATCAAAAATACGTTTGATACTCATCGCATAGGCGTCAAGGTCATTGGTTACGACAGCAAAATCTTGCCAATCATAGCCTTCAAGCCTAACTAGATCAACTATTTTTGCAGCACAATATTCCACTTCGTCGAGTCTATTGTCCGCTACAAAGATCTGAACGGTAGATTGGTCAACTGCCTTTTTTATATAGGGATATGCAAGTAGGTTTTCAGCAATATGCAAAATATCCTGAGATGGAAATGGTCTTTCACAAAGCTCTGTAATCAGTGCGATACTATTTTCACTAGACATATCCATCAGCCGCTTATATAGGGCATTGGTGTGGTCAAAATGACCGTGCTGCATCATGCCATCTGTACAGAGTGTGATGCTCATCGTCGTTGCTAACGTTGATAGCATCGATATGATTTGAAGCTCTTGAGATGTAAAGCTATCAAAGCCATCTATCCATATCGTCGACTGCTTCAAATTTTGTGATTTCGGCAAACTTTCTAGTAGTTCCGAATAAAAATCTTCATCGTCAAAATAGTCATTCGCCTTTTCGCTTTCATAGGCTTTGTAAACGACGCTGAAGTCTTTGAGTTTATTTTTAAGAATTGAAGTGTCTTCAACGGCACCGATCATCTGATCTAGTGCCTCTGGAGAGACCATGTTCTGTTTGAATTCTTTGATTAAATCGTGAAATTTCGATAAAAAGCCGAGCTTGTTATAGGCGCTTTGATAGACGGTAAGTGATCCTTTTGAGGCTTCAAACAACCGTCTAAGCATCATGATTTTCCCGATTTCGGATATGTGCACGCCCTCTGGTTGACCAATTTCAGCAAACACCTTGTGTGCTAACCGCTTAAAACTGACGACTTCTATGCCTATAAATCCTTCCGATTTTTCGTGTTCAATTAATTGCTTTTCTGCCTCAAGGGTATATTGTTCTGGCACAATGAGATATAAAATGCCTTTTGAAGACTGCTTGATGCCTTGGCGCGCGGCTTCGTGAATCTCGGAATAAATTTGATGGGTTTTTCCACTTTTAGCTTTACCATAAACAATCCTGATCATACGCCCTCCAGACAAACTATTGCAATGACTATATTTTACCATCTGACCATTCATTTTTCAAGGAATATGGGAATTGCATCCTTTGATTAAACCCTGTATAATTTAAATCAATCTAAAAAATAATATCACAGGAGATAATTGTGCGCATAATTAAATGGTTACTCATCATATGGATCGGCATTACATTAGCTTTAAATGGATTACTGTTGCCTTTTCAAGCTATGGCATTTGATTCAGAATACTACGTTGAATCCTTCTTAGCACTTGAAGTCGACAAGACCATCGGCATATCTGAAGAAGCACTGACGCGGGTAACTGAAGCACTTGTCACTCACATCGACAAAGGCACTGGCGATTTAAAAAACGTTGAAAATGTACGTGGCAAAGACGTTATTTTCTATAATGAAAAAGAACAGCACCACCTACATGACATCCAAATCCTCGTAAAAGCAGCCCGTAAGTTTCTCATCCTCGTCAATATTAGTATGATACTTGCTTTAATTGCCGTCTGGTTGATTGATAAGAGAGACAAAAATCAGTTTTTAGTAAGCATAACGCGTAGCTTCCAATCGGCGGTCATCGCATCACTTATCGCACTTGGCACACTTGTCGCGCTGTACTTTATTGACTTTGACTGGGCGTTCAGAAAGTTTCATGAGATATTTTTCACCAACGACTTATGGCTTCTAGATCCAAAAACAGATCGCCTCATCCAGATGATGCCTCTAGAATTCTTTATCGACTTTACGAAACTTTGGCTCAGCAAAGTATTCCTTATTTTTATACTTTTTATAACCGTCGGGTTTATTGTTCCTAAGATAACGAGACATAAATCGGTATAAATGCAATCATTTAATGCCCCTCTATTGTTAGAAAAACTAACAGCTGAGGGGCATTTCTTTCGTCACTATTTTCTCTTCAAATTTTCATCTCAATTGGATAATGGTCAAAGATCGTCTGATTTTTTAAATAAGGGTCATCAAAGCGAACCACCCAGGCTTTAAGAATCAGTAGGATGGCTTGTAATGAAACCAAACCCTTTAAATATAAGTCCATTTGCCTTGCAAAAAATTGCTTTTCACCCTCGCTGAGATCGTTTTTGAAATACCCAAAAAGGTGCTGAATCGTATTTACATTTTTACCTGGTTTAAGGCTAGAAGCGTAGATGACACTTAATGCTTCTTCATAGGTATGGAGTACGTCTTCAATACTATTTTTTTCATGATTGGCGACGATTTGGCCCATGCGCTTTAGCGCCGCTTGATTGTAGGCCATGAGTAAGTATTTATTGATTGAGTGAAAATCTAAAAGGGCGTTATAAGGCCGTTCAGACGCTTTTACTTTTCTATATTCGAAATGTAGAAAAACAGATGTCAAAAAATGGTCTCTGATATCCGCATTTAATAGTCTACCATCATCTTCAACAATGAGACTTTTGAAAGTTGACTTTAGTGCCCCTCCAAAAAAACCAGCGGTCTTCGTCATATGACTTTGAACTTTTCCATATGACGGATAGTGTTTGACTTCTTTAATGCCACAGGTTGGCGACTTACATTTCAAGATGATGCCGTCATATTCAGTCTGGTCAAAACCTCGAATAAACACGTCTACATATGCTTCCATCGCTTCCGTATGGTCTTCGCCAGTATAAGAGCCAACCAACTTGCGTTCTCCTCCATGGGTGACAATACGAATGGCCTCCCTAGGTGAAGGAAGCCCAATGCCCATTTCGGGACAAACCGTTTCAAAGTCCACATATTCTTTTAAGATATTGATCAATTCACTATTTAATTGACTGCCATCATACCTGCAGGCACAAAATCCAAGACAGGCACTGCATAAAATTTTAGGTTTCATTCGTCACCTCAAAGACTTATGGAAATTAGCATTATGCAATTTCCTCATTAAAATAATAGCGTAGACAAAAATTATCTACGCTATTGGGATAAATCACGCCTTTCGTCATATAAGATTTAGTAAAAGATCCATATACTATTTTATAAACTCTCTGATTTTAAAGCCTTTTTCTTCCAACCTTTTGACGATTTTGTCGATGTCTTTGCCTTCAAGCCTAATAGAGATCTCCTGGATGCCCATGACTTCAGTATCAAGCAAAGCGATATTCGTGATATTGCCGTCATTTTTCGAGATGGTTTCTGCAATTTTAGAAAGAACCCCTTTGAAATCATCTGTTAGAATCGAGATCTTCGGATCGTGTAGGCCATATATCTTAGTTAAAATACCAAATAGCGTGTTTTGAGTCACAATGCCTAAAAATTCATTATGCGCACCGACAACTGGTATAAAGCGCATTTTGTTTTTAAAGAAAATATCAGCCGCTTCTTCAATAAATAGATCAGGTGTTACCGCATCGACTTTATTGAATATAAAATGGCTCACTGGCTTTTCCAAAAATGATTTTATGTCACTTTGCTCTTCTTTGAAAAAAGTATCATAGATGAATTGTTTAGATAAAAATCCAATAAATTTCTCGTTTTCCGCTACGGGAAGGGACAAAAATCCGTTATCTTCTATCATTTGAACTGCGTATTTTGCTGTATCCGATGGTTTCAATACTGTTAAATCCTTTGCAGGTGTCATAATTGCTCTAACTCTCATAGTATTTCCCCTTTCAATCTGTGTTATTTGTGCCTTCATTTGTATAATCTTTAACGTCATGCATTCATTTGTATATATGCCCATTTTGTTTATGTCATAACAAGGAAATTGCATAATTTCAAATTTAAATATATTTTTCTCATGAAATTGACTTAAACAAGGCTTTTGCTGCCATGTGGAAAATTGATTTTGTAACCTATTAGGTAATTATGCAATTTCCATTATTATATCATTTAAATCTCAAAAAAAAATATTTTGTTTTAGCAATGTTAGCACTCTGATGAGAAGAGTGCTAATTTGTCCTTGACTTTTTGACCAATCACTCTTATTATTATTTTGTATCTACCCTAACAATTTATTTATAAAGGAGTGCTATATATGTCAATTGAAAAAGGCAGTTTATCTATTCACAGTGAAAATATTTTCCCAATCATCAAAAAATGGCTTTATTCAGATCACGATATTTTCGTAAGAGAGATTATATCAAATGCAAGTGATGCGATCACTAAGTTGAAGCAACTCAGCTCGATGAATGAAGCAACCCTTGAAGAAAATGCGCATTTTCAAATAGAGGTCACCTTAGATGAAGCCGCTAAAACTATCACGTTCTCAGACAATGGCATCGGTATGACGGATGAAGAAATAAAAAAATACATCAATCAGATTGCTTTTTCTGGTGCGGAAGATTTTTTGAATAAGTACAAGGACAAATCGGATAAAGAACAAATCATCGGTCACTTTGGCCTCGGTTTTTACTCATCTTTCATGGTGGCGGAGCAAGTGGAAATCCATACCCTCTCATATCAAACGGATGCAGAGCCTGCACTATGGCGTTGTGATGGCGGCACAGAGTTTGAACTCGAAAGAGGATCGCGTAACAAGCGTGGTACTGACATCATCTTGCACGTCAGTGACGATGGTAAAGAATTTTTAAATGAGTATACGCTTAGAAATGTCATTCAAAAATACTGTTCATTTATGCCATATGAGATCTTTTTAACGGTCGTTGGCAAAGAACTTTCTAAAGATGCTGACGGCAACGTAGTTATTGAAGAGCCAAAGCCACTAAATACGACGCTTCCATTATACGCTAAATCACCTTCTGATTGTACTGATGAAGATTATAAGGCTTTTTATCGAACGACTTTTAATGATTTTAAAGAGCCACTGTTCTGGATTCACCTAAACATGGACTATCCATTCAATCTCAAAGGCATCCTTTTCTTCCCTAAATTGAACACAGAATTTGATACGATTGAAGGTCAAATTAAGTTATACAACTCACAGGTCTTTGTTGCTGACAATATCAAAGAAGTTATTCCTGAATTTTTATTGCTCCTTAAAGGTGTTATTGACTGTCCGGATCTTCCACTCAACGTTTCTAGAAGTTTCTTACAAAACGACGGTTTTGTGAAGAAGATTTCAAACTACATCAGCAAAAAAGTCGCAGATAAGCTCAGTGGATTATTCAAAACAGAACGTGAACAATTTGAAGGGTTTTGGGACGATATCAGTCCATTCATCAAATTTGGTGGCTTAAAAGACGAAAAATTCTATGAAGGTCTTGAAAGCATCTATTTGTTTAAAACACTCGATGGCAAATATGTAACCATTCAAGAGTACCTTGACGCAGTTGCGCAAAAACATGAAAATAAAATATTCTATGTATCTGATGCCGTTCAACAAGCCCAGTACATCAAGCTCTTCAAAGACCATGCGCTCGATGCTGTCATGCTAACACACAGTATTGATGCCCCATTCATCTCACTCCTTGAATCTAAGAAAGAGAACCTCACATTCTCACGTATTGATGCAGATTTAAATGAGCATCTCAAAGGGGAAGAACACCTCACTGAAGACGACAAAAAAGCTGCGCTTGAGAAGTTACAAGAGATGTTCAAGAAAGCGCTTGGCGTAGAAGAAATAAAGCTTCAACTTGAAGCGATGAAAACCGATGAGCTTTCAGCAATGGTTGTTCTGTCAGAAGAATCAAGAAGAATGCAAGATATGATGCGTATGTACGGTATGCCAGGTGTAGATCCAAATATGTTTAAAACTGAAACTACTTTGATTTTAAACAGTAAAAATGCACTTGTGACGCACTTGCTTGAAAATGATTCTATCGATGAAGCTACAAGACAATTGATTTGTGAACATCTATATGACCTCGCCATGATTAGTCATGCGCCACTCTCTTCTGAGGCAATGACAAAATTCATCAACCGAAGCAATGCCTTGATGCTGAAGTTGGTTTAGTAATATAACAATTCAAAAACCAGTCAAAAGCTTAAGCTTGAGACTGGTTTTATTTGTTTATTACACCTATTAAAATTATTCTACTAAGCGGTCAATCAACCAATCGATATCAGTCGGTTTTCGATCATACTGAATCAGCGGTTTGTCAATGTGCCGACACTGTTCTAAAAACGTAGGCTTTTCGTTAAGATAGAGAATGCCCATTGGGATACCCTCGTCACCAAATGTCTGCGCCAATTCGAACGCTTTGACTTTATCGGCCTTATCATGTGTCTCTGGAATGTAAAAAGCACGCTCTTTGTACCATTTGAACGTATTAACGTGATTGAACGACACACATGGCTGCATGACATCTATTAGCGCATAGCCTTTATGTTGCATAGCTGCCGTTATCATCTTTTGTAGGTGCTTTGGATCACCTGAGAAGCTGCGTGCAACAAAACTACATCCTAAAGATATAGCGAGTGCCACTGGATTGAGTGGCTCATGTCGCATACCATCAAATTGAAGGCGCGTCTTTTGACCTAACGCTGTCGTCGGCGACCCTTGTCCTTTTGTCAAACCGTAAACTTGATTATCATGGACGATGTGGACGACATCTAGATTACGTCTAATATTGTGCATAAAATGATTGCCACCCTCACCATACGTATCGCCATCTCCTGAAGTAATCAAGATTTTAAGAGCATCATTTGCAACCTGTGCACCTAAGGCAGCTGGAACTGCACGGCCATGAAGGGTATTAAGCCCATGTGCATTGATGTAATGTGGTAGTTTCGCCGCTTGTCCAATACCAGAGACCATGAGAATATCCTGTGGCTTATAGTGCATGTCATAAAGTACTTGATTGATGCTGTCTAGTATACTAAAGTTACCACAACCTGGGCACCAGCTTGTAGGATTGTTTGTTACAAATGGGTTTTCTGAAAGGTTAATGTTTACCATATTTAATCACCTCGAATGCTTTTTCAATGAATTTGCCAGTAAATGGGCGTCCGTCATATTTATTGATGGCATGTTTGAACATGACCCCAGTTTCCATACGTAGAATCATACCAAATTGGTTCATAGCATTGCCTTCTACATTAATGATCTCCGTATTTTCTTTTACATAGTCCTTCAGGATGTCAGGATGAATTGGAAAGACATCAGAAAATGCCAGCATCGCAACTTTTTCGCCCTTAGCTGTCAAAGCGTCAACAGCTTCTCTGAGTGCACCATAGGTAGAACCCCAAGCAATGAAAAGTGTTTCATAAGACGCATTACCATAAAATATCGGCTTTTTTAGCTCATCTTTAATCGCTTCAGTGCGTTTAAGGAACTTTTGCTTAAGTTCAACCGTTATTTGTTCATCCTCAGTGACGTGGCCATAAGCATCATGAACATGTGAGTCAGTCATGACCAGTGTTTCTGCATCAATACCAGGATATTTGCGTCCACCAGATATCGCATCAAATGCGTAGCGTTTATAATCTGAGACAATCTCAGTTTCAAGATGCCTCTCAATCTTAAGTGCCGCTGTGTCAAACTTCGGAATACTGTGTGTCGTATCGGCCAAAAGTTGATCGGTTAAGATGACAACCGGTACTTGGTATTTATCAGCGAGATTGAACGCTCTATGCGTGACATAGAAAGCATCTTCAACCGTAAGAGGCGCTAAAATAATTCTTGAGAATTCACCTTGAGATGCTGAGACAGCAAATGCCAAATCAGCTTGCTCTGTTCTAGTCGGTAGTCCAGTTGCCGGTCCTGGTCTTTGGACGTTTGCAATAACTATAGGCGTTTCACTTACAGCTGCAAAACCTATGGTTTCAACCATCAGAGCAAATCCACCACCCGATGTACCCGTCATAGCGCGCACACCATTAGATGACGCACCTACCGCTGCCATAACCGCTGCAATTTCATCCTCAGCCTGTTCAACGACAATATGCATTTCTTTCTCATACGTTGATAGGTAATTCATAATGCCAGTAGATGGCGCCATTGGATAGGCACAGTAAAAACTAAGGCCAGCACTTAGTGCGCCAAGTGCAACAGCTTGATTGCCACCCATCAACATACGTTCACGCTTATCAGTATGTTTTGGTGTCTCAAACTGGATATTTGTCGTTTCAAAGCCAAACTTCGCGGCCTTTAAATTTTCTTGATTGACGTCATCGGTCCATTTTTTATTAGAAGTCTCATCAAGCGCAGTTTCTTCACAACCAAAGATTTTCAAAACAGCACCTACTGAAGCCATAGAAAATGCATTTTTTGCCTTGCTTACAGCGGCTAATTGCGCTTTATCGAATAGAATATTTCCTTCATAACCTGATTCAATTGCAAGCTCTTTCATAGTGATGAGCATAGCACCTTCGCACATCTGATTTTTTGAGTGTTCATAGGCTTCCCGATTGAGTGCAATAAAAATATCCGCTTCATCAACTGGTGCAAAAACCAACTCGTCGCTGATGACTATTGTGGAGTAATTGTAACCCCCACGCACACGGGACATATAGTTCTTATAAGAAAATATTTCAAACCCATTTTTTTTCAGTATTCTTTCAATAAAGTGCTCTACAGTATTGATGCCCTCTCCTGCGGCTCCTGCTATAACAATTGTTTTTTTCATTAAATTCACCATTTAGGCTGCATAATAATATACAACCAATTCCTTTTATTAATTATGGAAATTGCATAATTACCTAATAAGTCGCAAAAGCACATTTTCACAAGGCAACAATGGCTTAATTACGCCATTTTCAAGTGAGAAATATAATAAAATTGGAATTATGCAATTTCTTCAAATAGTTTGTATTTACTTAATACCAATTCTCAACTGAAAATCACATCTATTGCGAAAATTTCATAAAATTATAAGTTTAAAAAAAATCGCCTATGCTACAATGCACAAGCGATTTATTTAGTGACTTAAGATTTTAGTTGCTTTAACAGGCGCTCATTTCTATTAGAAAATGAAATTACCGTCTTTGAAGACCTGGATTTTTTCACCCGTAGCGGTGGTACCCACAATGCTCAAATCCTTTGTGCCAATCATGAAGTCTTCATGCGTCATAGAATCATTGATGCCATTTTGAAGCAATGTTTGAGTGTCCATATGTTCGCCACCCTTGAGACAAACTGGGTATGCTTTGCCTAATGCCAAATGACAAGACGCATTTTCATCAAATAATGTGTTATAAAATAGTATGCCCATATTTGAAATCGGCGAATCATGTTGAACGAGGGCTACTTCACCCAGATACATAGAGCCTTCATCTGTCTCGAGCAACCTTTTGAGTTGTTCATAGCCGACTTCAGCCTTATAATCGACCACTTTGCCGTTTTCAAATGTCAGCTCAAACTTGTCGATTAGGCTACCACTGAAATTGAGGGGCATAGAGCTCACCACTCTGCCGTTGACACCATCGCGTTTTGGGGCAGTGAATACTTCTTCTGTTGGCATGTTCGCGATGAACTCATGGCCGTCAGGCGTGAAATCTGAACCACCTAGCCAAATATGGCCTTCAGGTAACTCAATAACGAGGTCAGTGCCCAAGCTGTTTGTATAGTGAAGGGATTTGAAATCAAGTTGATTCAAGTGATTCATTTGCTTTTTAAGGGCTTCTTTATGTGTCTCCCAAGCTGCCACAGGATCCGGTTCTCCAATACGAACGGATTCATAGATGGCATCCCATAATTTTGACATGGCACCATCAACCGTTTCATTGGGGAATACTTTTTTTGCCCAAGCAGGTGTCGGTACTGATGCAACACACCATACGTTCTCATTGTTCATAAGGCGTTCTCTATATTCATGCACTTCTGAATTGAAAGCCCTTGCAAAACGCTGAATGCGTAGAGGGTCTACATCTTTTAGGTTTTCAGGATCTGAAGCAGAAATTGATAAAAATGCAGCATCTTGTCTTACATAAGACAGATAGAATTCTTTTTGCCATGATGGAAATGTATCGAATAAAGCCTCTGGACCTTTTAAATATCTAATTTTAGAATAGACTTCATCGTTCCACTGAACGACGACGTCTTTTGCGCCGGCATCAAAAGCAATTTCAGTAATCGCTCTAGCGAACTGGGCACATTCAATTGGTGCTCTGACGATGAGAATTTGGTCTTTTTTAAGATTGATACCTGTTTTTACAAGTAGTTCTGCGTATTTGATTAATTTTGCGTCACTCATTAGTCACCTCAAAAAAAGAATTAGGATAATATCTATCCCAATTCATCGTATCAAAAATAACCATTTTTTTCAAATTAAATATTGATGAGAATCTTATCTATATAAAATCGGAAAGAATCTCGTTAATGCCATTGATATGTGCCTCTAGTGCTTTTAAGCTTTCATCATCTAACTTTTCAAATTTTTCAGTTAAATAAGCTACAGCATATTGTTTATGCTTTTCAACTTGTTTTTTGCCACCCGCTGTCAAAGATATGTGAACAACTCTTCTATCTTTTTTCGAAGGCTGTCTTTTCAAATAGCCAAGTTTTATCAATTTATCCACCAAAGGCGTCAAGTTTGAATTGATAACGTGAATCTCTCTACTGATCTCTGACATTGTAAGTTGCTTGTTTTTTGCGAGGAGCAGTAGAATCTGTACATGTGACGGGTATAAATCATCCAATTTGTACAGATCGTTTTCTCTAAGAATTTTTTTGTTTAGCACTGGTACTAAAATCAAAAAATCTCCCAATATTTGCGCCACAATTTGTTCTCTCACCCTATGTCACTCCTTTCAATTTGATTGTTTTTTATATCGCCAATTATGTGAATGATTGAATTGTCGTCTGTGTTTTTATATATATACCAAAATATCCTTTATCTAATAATAATAATCAAATATTTTTGAAAAAAACACAAAAAAACATGTCATTTCATAGATAATTTCTATAAAATGACATTTTATTGGGTTTTTATTCTAATTTTTACAGGTATTCCATGTACAAATACGGTAACGCCATCTTGAAGTGTCACTGTCATACCTGGTTCAATGTTAATTTGCTTGCCACCAACAACCTGCCAAGAATGTTGACTGAGGTTTTTGATACCCCAAACCGTTTGATGTTTCGGATGTTGCACCACTCGACCAACGAGACAATCATAATCGCCTATGAGTGGCAAGAGTTGATGTAGATAAAGGTCGCTGTTGTAAAACAATGGAAAGCTGCCATTTGAAGACGTAAAACTTACCACAGACGTATTTCCATCACAGACAAATTTTTGCTCGACATAGTCATACCTGAGCTGCCTTTTTAGAGATACGAAGTGACTTTTCAGCTCTGCTGTCGTTTCTGGCAGCATCACCAGGTCTTCTAACAAATTGCGAAGCGCATGCCTATCAATTAGTTCCCATGAAGGGTCATCCATGATTTCAAGACGCATCGCCTCATGATCGAGGTAAATTTGTTTTAGGGTCAGATCAGTTGGTACGTAACCGCCATTTCTTTGAATCGCCTCTATGATCAAGATTGCCAGGTCGATGCGTTTGTCTAGTGTCTCTTCTAAATGACAGGCAATCGGAAGCCAGCCGTTTGGGTAATCACCCATCCACACCGTCAGCGATTCAGGTACTTCCTTATCAAGCATTTGCGATTCTGGATTATGCCACATAACGGCTGAGGTATCGTCTTTTGAATAATAAGCAGCTCGCTCAAGCATTTCGGACATTTTTTCAGGGTTATCGACGTCAACTGCCAGTGCCATATAGAAGAACGCGTCGTCATAATAATCCTGTGGGTAGGCATTTTCAACGCCATCCGATGCAAGTGCTATCATATGAACGTTTGACGCCATCTGCATGGTCACGACTTTCATCTCTGCCCACGATTGTGTTTGTGCCAGAGAAGCCGTTTCGTTGTTCTCATAGCGCGAATCACGTGGGATGGGATAATAAACGACACCATCCGTGTAGACGACAGCAATTTTGCCATCTCCTAACTGCAAAAATACGACAAGTTCATCAAATTTCACCGCTACTAAAAGCGTACAGCCAAACTGCATAGGCGTTTCAAAAACTTCTGATCCTTTGATTTTTTCAAGCCATCTCGCCTGTATCGCTTTGGACACTTGACCTTCAAAATCATATCGGATCTTAGACACATCTAGTTGCAGTCGTTTCGAAACGACCTCTAGAGTGCTGCTACTGTCTACGCTGTGGTACTTTGAAACATACGCTTCGACGCACTCTATGGCCGCCTCTACCGCAGCCTTTGACCCGATGTCGCTGTATGGGTGTCTCTCGCCGCCATGGCCATCACTTAAAACGAGAACATGGATGCCGCCACCCAAGTTCTTACTGCCATACGCATCTTGATTGGGCAGCCCTTTTCTCACATGCGCACTGCCTATGACAGAGCCACCTGTAACTGGCCAGCTCGTATTCATTACCAGTCTATCTCTTCCACTTCAACTTCTGCATCCACAGTTGGTGGTGGCGGCAGCATGCCTCTCATCGGGTTGATTGAAGCATTTGAAGCGGCTGTTGATGCCCATCTGATATAGTTCTTAAGCTCAGAGGCATTTTTTGCTTTAAGGGGTTTGAGTTCGCCTCTAAAGCTATCGCCAATGAATGCTTGCAGTACATCCATATCCGTTTCAGAACCGATGGCGATGGAGATGCGAATCGCTTTACTGCCCCATTTTGTCTCTTTCAACTTTTTAAGGCCAGCTTCATAATCATCTGTAGGCAAACCGTCAGACAATAAGATCATAACGGGTTGATACCCTCTTTCGCCTTGGAAATCTGAACTGAGTTTTTCAGCGAGGATTTCAAAGCCTCGGCCCATATCTGTAACGCCTTTTGTCGTGATGTTGTCCCATGTAAAGTCTCTAACATCTACATTCTTGACGATCCATCTTGCACCAGTTGAAAATGACAGGGCATGTACTTTGATTGAACCTTCCGCTTCCCTTGCTATTTCTCTGATATGTGGAATCGCCTCGCGAATGGCGTTATTTAGTGTCTCAACTTTACCGCCGTAGCTCATCGAATCCGATGCATCGATTAAAAAAAACAAATGTAAATCTCTGTTGCCCATTTTTCCATCTCTTTCAATAGTCATGTTGACCTCCTATTTTTTCTTAAGGGTAATTTTAGTGCCAATTCTCATGGTGCCAACCACTTTATCAAGAAATATTTCTTGATTGTCTTTAATTGGGATGACACCCTCTTTATAGATTTCTTTCATTTCACCATCTTTTGTTTCATATCTCCAGACAAACTCAGATAGATTTTTAAGTCCCCAGATTTCAGGGTGTCTCGGATGAATTTCCACCTTTGCATAAGGCGTTTCGTAGTCCATAGGATTCGAATCGTCTATCTGGTTTGTATATAACGTCACATCGTGGTTCAGCATAAGGATTTTCTCGCCGATTTTAAGTCTCGGTGGTAAGGTGTCAATCGCCTTACCACATTTTGGACAAGGGTCCAAGTGTCCTAACTTGGTCTGATCATAGAAAACCTGCTCGCCACAGCTGTAACAATACATAAGTGAAGCCCTTAGCTCAGCAAGTGTTTTAATCCAAATGCTTTCGCGAATCCGTTGATTAGGATCTTGTAAGCCATGCGTAAAGGCATCGATGAATTTATTCTTTAAAAATTCTGGATAGTAAGGCCAATATGCATCTGCCATATCTTTTTTACCTTTGACAGGACGATTGGTTTCATCGATTGGATCGTAGATAAATACAGGATTGTGGCCGTATAAATCCGTCAAAGCTTCCAAATCTGCAATCTCAATTTCATACTCTCTCTTGCCTTGAAGCGGATGTTGCAAATGCAGCATTCTAAATAAAACGACGGCTAGTGAAAAGAGATCCGTTTGTGAGCTAGGTGGTTTTTCACCTTTGACCACTTCTGGGGCCATGAAGCCATGCGTGCCCCAAATGTCCTCTGTTTTAGTCAGGTTGTCAAAAGTGACGTTGTCGTTGTCACATATGAGCACCTCACCCGTTTCAAAGTCCACAAATAGATTGCCAAATGAAATATCTCGATAGCACAATCCACTCAGATGAAGCTCGTTGAAGCCGTGCGCCATTCGAATACACGCATCGATGAGCGGTTCAAAACGTTTGACTTTAATCTCGCCGCCAAAATAATGCGCCAGCTTTGTAAATCGTTTTGTATCGATCAGCGGCATGATATAGCCGAAATTGTCTTTTGACTCACCCTCTACGATAGCCATGGGCCAAATGAATTTTTCACTTGGTGTCCCTTTTTCCACAAGTATTTCTATAGCCGCATATTGTTCTGCCGTCGAAGATGTTTTGTTATACCATTTGAGTGCGTATTGTTCAGCATCTTCAGAGACTAGGTAGACATTACCCTGTCCACCGCCGCCGATTTCTTTCAATACGCGAAATCGCCTTTGTCCTGAAAATACATAGGCGCCATTGTTTAATTGATCTGACATGTTGCCCTCCATTCTATTTTATGAGATTCAAACTAACATGAATTTAAATCACTCTTGCCATGACGATATATTGTCCGATAAACCATATGATCGCTGATAGATAATATGGCGTAATCGATTGATAAGCCAGGTATTCTTTTGCCCCTTTTGGGAGACGCATGGCGTAGGCACCGAGCACTGCAAAGGAAGCGAGCATGCCTAACCCAAGTACTAACTGAAAGCCCATCACAAACATTGGAAATTTAGCTTCTATAGAAACGAGTACAACCTGAGCGAGCAACATTAAGAGCGGATATAAGCTCACGACATTGAGTTTAAATGCCCATTTTCCCAGAACAGGTAAAAGCGTTGCAACACTGGTCGCAATCATTAACCCGATGAACCAAGGGTCTGAATAAATCGGCAATTTAACTGTATCCGTTGCCAATGCAAACACACGATTAACCAATCCGAAATTATCGTATAGCGTGTAATACCCTACAGGAATCATAAGCAGATAAAATACATACAGCCAAAGATTGGTTTTGTTTCTAACAAACTTCCGTTTGACCTTTGGCAGGTTTGTACCACTATTTGACTTACCATTCCCAACTTTTGCAGCACTGCCAGTTTCTGCTTGAACGATATTAAGCCTTGTTGTCTCTTCAGTTTGAATGTGTTTTTTAGAGAAGTTCCCTTGTGCGCCTTGCACGGAAGTTACGATTTTTAGTGAGGCATTTTGCGGTAAAGCGGTTTTCATTGACATTGCACGCGCCATCATCGTAAACGTCTTATAGCTTTCCTCAGCGATGAATCCATATTCTTTGGCAAACTGGATCGCCATCTTTTCAATTTTAGCTGAAGGGTTATTTTCCTTTTTTAGTTTTTCGAGCTGCTCAATATAGCCTTGCTTGCCCATCCACTCCAATCTGATTTTCATGCCAGATTGATAAGGTATATAATCATTGATCAAGCCAACAAATTTTTTGGTTTTAAAATCTTCAGCATCGCAAAGCGCATAGACTTCTTTAAGTTTTTCTACGATGCCCTCTTCGTTTAATTGCCTAGGCTTAAAACTAAGCATATCATCACCTCTTATTTTCACTTCTACATACACTATAAGCAAAATTAAGGTTTGCAACTACACGGGTTTGTTTAGTATTCACTTAATATTTTCTTACACCTTTCTAATCAGATTCTTACATTAGACGCTCAAATACAAATTAACATAAAAAAAAGAACCTATTTATACATAGGTTCTAACTTTCATTGAGAAAAGCAGCGGTATTTTCAAAAAGCAATTTCATCGCATCTTCTTCCAGAGTGGCAATCTCAAGCAAAATCTGTGAAGCTTCTTTTAGAGGCTGCGCATCTACTTCATCGCCGGCTTTACAGATTAGTCTCGATACCTCAGTCCACTTCTCAGCGACTAGAGTGAACTTCTGAATGGGAACTTCAAATTTCATTTCTGGATATGAAGCATTGCATTCAATAAGAAAATCTCTATACATATTTCTAAATAGAGCGCCTCCAGTACCTGCCTTTTCCATGATGGTCCCTGCAAGTGTAATTTGATCCGGAGTCACACCAGGTCTATCAAACCAGCGCGTGATGACCTTTGCAGTTTTCCGAATGCCTTTGTATGATACATTTTCAATTGGTGGATGCAAGTATTCATGTGCGTTGTTATGGATTGCAGTCATAATGACGTTCTTGAGATTAGGTGATTCATTTTCCATTGATATCGTAAAACACCTATTTTTTGAAGCCATTGGACCTTTAGCACTTCTCGCATCTGCTAGACTCTCTAAACGCGTTTTGACTGAAAGGCCCTGTTGCTCAGTATCTATCAAATAGGCAAACGCATCGTCATAGCCATACATCGCAACATAATGACCGGCAAAATGGATCTTCTGTGTAAAATAGTCGAGATAATAACAATCTAATTTTATACCTACTGGGATTCCCATATCAATTTTGGATTTCACGCTCTCCCAAGCCTTTGATCTTGAAGACGTTTCAAACACTTCAAGATTTAAATTGAGATTTTTAGCGATATTTTCTGTGATTGCATCAGGTTTACACCTTCCACCTAAAAATGGAAACCCCATCTGCTTGCTATCCCAATAGAGGTAACTGAGGCCCTCTCCGATGCCAAACAGCATGGGCTCGGAAAGCTTTAAGCCGAAATGTTGAAGTAAATTTCCGATGGCCGTTGTTTCACAATGTTGCCCATAAAACGGGGTGAATTTATCAAGTATCATATGGATCCTCCTCTACTTCGACTTTAATTCGCATTAAACTCGGCTAATAAATCGTTTAGCCACTCAACCTCAGCCTCGATGAGTTTAAGTGGGTGTGTAAACAATGCCTTAATAGGAATGCTTTTATGTACGCTTGGTTGTTCTTCATAACTTTGAAGGATTGCCAGACGTCTATTTTCAAGGCTTTCTCGGTATTTTGAGAGACAGTCGTACGTTTCTTCTTTAGTCAACAAATTCGAAAATGCCAATCCTATAGAAAACTCACTGTACAACCGCCTAGGCGAGTGCAGTGTCGTTTTGATGGTTTCTAGGACCTTTTCTCTGAAGGGTTCATTTACATAGTAAACTTTACGCGCTGGCGAACCATATTCCGCTTCATTTCTCCAGCCAACCCACCCTTTTTTCTCGAGGTTATTTAAAGAATTGTAGATTGACGAAAAGCCGATTTTGGTCCAGTTTCTCATCTTGCGTTCTTCTATGACCGCTTCTATCTCGTATGCATACCGATCTTTTTCATATATTAGGCCAAGTAGAACGATTTCTATTTGTGTCAAAATATTCGCCTCCTTCAGCTAAGTTTTAGTAATAAAAAGCTATTCTATATATAGAATAGCTTTTTTAACAACTTTTGTCAATACTGTCTCAAACATAAAAAAGGCGCACCTCCTTTTTTGGGAAGTGCGCGATTGCCATTAATTGAGGAAATTCTATACTTGAGGAAATTGCATAATTCCATTTGGAATAATTTTCATTTATCATAACGGCTTGATAGAGCCATTTTCAAATTCGATAAACGGAATTTTGCAACTTAAAAGGTAATTATGCAATTTCCATACTTATTTCGCTTCAAAATATATCTTGTTATTTGAAACCCCTACGTTGAGGTAGGAAAGGCTCGTTGCAGTTCTTGGCACTTTTACTATGGTTGCGCCATTTGTTTTTGCAACGCTAAACGTTGCGTTCGACGTTGGGAAGATCACTGCCACATCAATACCTTTGTCAGTTAAAGTCTGAAGCTGCGTTAAAAACAGTTCGTTTTCAAGACTATCGTTAAAAGTATATACATCACTCATCATCAATACTACTGGTTTTGTACTAGTAGGTGCATTGACATAGTTTAAAAATTTAGTCCATTGTGTATAATCATTCGCTCGTATTGAGCCTTTTTTGTTAACTAATTTAAAGACCGTTGCACCGACACGATCCGAAACATTGTAGACACCTGAATGTGTCGTCCATTCAACATTATTGACTTTCATGAGTGTTTCTACTGTTTTTGTCTTTTCGGTATAATAGATCAGATTCATCAATTTACTCGTTTTGCCAGCTAGTTCTGCTGGCAATTTATAATCAGTTACTTTTTTGAGTCGATTGACTTCTCCAGGAAGGGATACTGAAAGCGCTTGACTCGTAATTGCATCTATATTGTCAATCAGGATATAACCTGTGTCAAGTCGCGTGGCATCTGTCTCAGCAAGATAAACTCTCTCTAAGATGAATGGTGCTTCAGATTCAGTTGGAAGATCTGCTGTAACATACTTCCAACCGGTCCAATCTACATGCGTCGTAAAAGTTATATTTGTTGCAGTACCTTTAGCATCGACGACTTTTGCTCTGAGCCAGTGGTCATTGCCTTCGTCCCCAAATACCCACATGCCAATGCCTTGCGTATCTTTTGGCAAAATGGCTGGTTTAGTAAAGGTCATATAGGCAGCACGCGTCTCAGTCGTTTTGGAAAAATCATAGCTGAGTTGTGCTGATAATCCAGTTTTTGCATTGACTTCAGTTTCTTTATAATCTCCAGATACTGCAACAGGATAACTGCTAAAGGTTGCCGTTGGTTTCTCGAAATCGTAGAACAATTGCTTATCAACGCCTATACCTACAGGAATATAAGCTTTGAGACCGTCAAATTCACAAGTGATATAGCCCTGTCCGACTTGATTGCCCGCTACAAAAGTGCTTTTATCGTAATTAAAAGTTCCTAGTGTTGGTGGAACAACTGCTTTTACGACATTAGATGAAATTGGTATCGTTTCGCCTTCTTCAGTTAAGATAGAAAAACTCAAGGCTTTCTCTTGGTTTTGATCAACCTTCAAACTCGTTGGTGACACAATTAACTTAACGCCGTTATTTTTTACAACGATTTCTTGATTAGCTACGATATCGCCATAAGTTGCTGTGATTGTGCCTTTTCCAAGACTGCTAGGTACAAATTTACTACCAGCAAAAGTCCCTGTTACACCCGTAACACTCCAAACGACATCTGCTGCTAGTATCGTTACTGGATTGTAGTTAGTGTCACTCCCTAACAGATTAACCGCAACTTCGGAACCTAGTAACATACGCGTACTTTTCATACTAATTTTTGTCGTTCTAAGAACTGGAGAGTCTTCTAGTAGCTTTTCTATAGCAAGTGCTGTATACATTTTGCGCTCAGCATTATCTGATGGGTGATTAACCGTCGTTACTGAATTAGTCCAAGGTGATTTCGAAACCATTTGAGTAGAACCGCCACCGTCTAGATTAATTGCCTCGTAAGCGCCTTGAGCTTTCAGCAAGTTTGCAAGCTCTGTTTGAGTGACGCCTCTATAAGAAGATGTACGTCCATCAATCGTCATAAGAATGAGTTCTTTGCGGTCTTTAGTAATACCAAGTCCTGTTCTCGGTTGATTGCCTTTAATATTTTGAGAAAAGTTTGTGATGACTGTGCCTTCTTTAATAAGTTGAGCACCACCACCGATACTGAGGTCCATGTATTTAAAATTGACATCATATTCTACAGTTATTGGATCACCCATTTTAAAATTCTTTGACATTTCTCCGATATCATCGCCAACTGATGCGATGACAAATCCATTTTCTGGAATTTCAAATGGCTCGCCTTTACGTCTTATCTCGACGATAACACCATCAAGTACCAACATTTCAAGTACATCTAAGCCTATCGTTTTTCCATAAGAATATTTTGCATAATTCTTATCATATAAAATTGTTCTGCTGTAATTTAGGTATGGTTTGTTGATATATGATAAGGTCTTAGTAAAAGTGCCATTTGTGATTTTATTATTTGGTGAATTAATGTACCCCACATATGGCAGACCTTCTGTACTCATATTAAATGACGCAAATTCGTCGTATCCGACACTCGTCGTCAAAATCTTTCCATCTTTGACGAGATTACCCATAGTCGTACTGTTTGCCGTATCAAAAAAGTCGCTATTTATCGCTGCGACAATCGTATTGCCAGCGTTATTCTTCTTAACTAAATTTGTGAGCGTATCCCTTGACGATAGTACAGTATCTGTTAAAACTGTCATCTCAACGTTTTTTGTGAGATTGACACGAACGACATTCATGTTAATCCAGCCTTCATTGGTATAAATTTTGATATTTTGATGTGTCACACCATCTGCATAAGCTTCTACTGGTGATGCTTTCTCGTAGATTTTGGAATATGCGGATGAGGTTAATGTTTGTGCTGCTATGACCATAGTTAATAGTGCGATTGTCACAGTCTTTTTAAATATTGCGCGCATGCCATCACTCCTTCTGTCTTGTTGTAAAGTACCCATATGTTGACAATTTCTCACTCATTATACACCATGGATATTGCAACTCTATGAAAATTGAATTAAAATCACATGACAATTGAGACAATTGCTTAATTAGAATATTAACATATTTCTTTATAAAAACGTTATTTAACATTTTAGGCTATTATGAGATATAATAAACCAAGAGCGCGCTGTGCGCTATAATGCCAAAATGAGGTTTTAATATGAAAATAAAGAACAAGTTCATCATATCATTGGTGCTTTTGGTACTCCTACCTGCCATATTTACGTTGCTGATTACCAACAACTTTTTGAGTGATAACCTAAACATCTTCCATTTTTTTGATACTTACTACGATATCTTTGACAATTTTTCAAGTATTTCCAATAAGTTTGAGACTTATGTTCATCCATACACCAATTCACCGGAATTCTTTTTGACAGACACCTTTAAAGAGTATGCAGAAACCAACTTCAGTTCTACATTTTTGATTATTGAAGTGGCAGAAAATAGCGTTCCTAAGTTTACTACCTATCATGACGAGATTGAAAATTTGAGCCTTGTCGAGCGTTGGCTCTTCGGAAATCTTACCGAAGAACATAACAACATTCAGTACTCATTAAAACACCATCATTTCGAGCGACTTGACGGTGGTACAATCGATGTCAGATTAAAGATAGATAGTACACGACTTGAAGTTGCCTATCAGGTCTTCGAAAAAGTTTTCTTTGTTCTCTATGGTGCTTTCAACTTGATTTTACTTGCGGTTTTACTCGCCTGGATTTCCAATCCGATTAAACGTGCAATCCGTAGACTAACTTTTACGACCAACGAAATTCGAAAGGGAAATCTATCCGCTAAACTCTCCTATGAAGAGGAAGACGATTTTTACGAACTTGCTGAAAGTATTGAAAGTATGCGCCATTCACTTGAAACTTCCGTTGAAAAACAAAAAATTCTTGAAGTCGAGAAAAAAGAACTCATCGCTAATATTTCTCATGATTTACGTACGCCAATCACTTCGATTCGAGGCTATGTACAGGGTTTAAAGGATGGCGTAGCACGTACTGAAGAAACACAAAGAGAATATCTAGAGACCATAGAATCAAAAACTTATATGATTGAAAGTCTTCTCAATGACTTGTTTGAAATCACGCGATTCGACGTAGGCAGCATTAAGCTCAATAAACAGGTTGTCAATCTGAAAAACTTTTTGACAGATTGCGTAGACGAGCTTGAGAGCGATGTCACAAAAATCGGTGGCAAACTATCACTTCATTTTATCATCAAAGATACGCGCGTTGAAGTCGATCCTGAGAAACTCATGCGCGTCTTTATCAACGTCATCGAAAATTCTATTAAATATAGAAATGGTTCTCCACTTGAGATTATCATACTAGCCAATCAAGATGATGATGGTGTTTTCATCAATATCTCTGACAATGGCATCGGTGTCAAAGACGATGATTTGTCCCATATTTTCGAACGCTTTTATCGCTCAGATAAATCGAGAAACCTTGACATCATGGGCAGTGGCATAGGACTTAGCATCTGCAAAGAAATCATCACTGCACACGGTGGTAAAATAACAGCTTCAGCCAACGATTCACACGGTTTAACCATTTCCATTCGCCTAAAGGCGTTTGATTGAAAAGCGAGGTAAACATGGAAAAAATATTGATCGTCGAAGATGATAAGAGTATCGCTAGATTAGAAAAAGACTACTTAGAAATAAATGGTTACGAAGTCGTTATTGAATCTACTGGCGATATCGCGCGTATTATCCCACTTTTAGAAGGTGCCTCTCTCGTCATTCTTGATTTGATGTTACCAAACGGCAATGGCATTGATATTTGCAAAAAAATTCAATCTCTAAAAGACATCCCCATCATTATCGTCTCAGCAAAAAACCAAGACATGGATATCGTTTTAGGACTTGGTGTCGGTGCAGATGATTATTTGACAAAACCTTTCAGTACAAATGAATTAATCGCTAGAGTGAAAGCTCAATTAAGAAGATATAGCAAGATGAAAAATACTTCAAATTCAACATTTGACGACTCTAATATCATTATTCGCGATTTTGTTATCAATGAGATGACCAAGGTATTTTCTATTTCTGGAAAAACCCTTGAATTGACACCAAAGGAATTCGAAATTATTCTTTTGCTTGCAAAACATCGTGGTCGCGTCTTTTCCAAGGAAGAAATCTACGAACGTGTATGGAAATTCGACTCTCTTGGTGATGCTTTCACTGTCACTGTCCATGTCAAACGCATTCGAGAAAAAATTGAAGCATTGTCACCAAACACGCCTTTAATCGAAACGGTATGGGGGGTTGGCTATAAGATCATATAGCCTTGACAAACGCGAACTAATTGTGTACAATTTAATCGCAGCCTATGTTTAATACTCTATTCATGAAAGGGTGTCCTATGAATTACGATGCATTGAAACTTAAAAACCAATTGTGCTTTCCACTTTATGCCGTTTCCAAGGAAGTCACAAGATTGTATAAACCTTTTTTAGACCCACTTAACCTCACCTATACTCAGTATATTACTATGATGGTCTTGTGGGAAAATGAAGGCCTCAATGTTAAGTCACTTGGGGAAAAACTATTTCTTGATTCCGGTACACTGACGCCACTTCTTAAGAAACTGGAAATTCAAGGTTTACTCACACGTACTAGAAGCAAAGATAACGAACGAAACGTCTTTATCAGCCTCACTGAAAAGGGTTGGAAACTTCGAGATGAAGCACTCAGTGTTCCAGAGCAGATTATCCACTGTTTAAAAATAGACCCTGAAGATGCAAGTGTTCTTTATCGTATCTTGAACAAACTTTTGGAACATGGCATTACTAAATAACGAAAAGATCCGTACATGAAAAAAGCTCAAGCAAGAGATCCTATCTCAGTGCTTGAGCTTTCATTTTAATTCGATTTAACAAGGCATTTACACCTAACACAACTTACTTAAATATCTTTCTAATCCATTGAACATTGTTTTTATATGGGGGATAGAGTAACTTTAGTTCGAAAACTGAAGATTTTTTGAGGATACTCTTTCTATGAGAAAACGTTATAAAACTCTCTTCCCCATGATATGCGCCCATTCCAGAATGACCTGTTCCTCCAAAAGGCAGATATTGAGAAGCTACATGCATGATGGTATCATTGATGCAACCACCACCAAACGGGACCTGATCGACGAGGTAATCTTGTAAACTCTCACTTTCAGAAAATACATAAAAGGCTAAAGGTTTTGGTTTTTGCGTAATCGTATCGATGACTGTTTCGATTGAGTCATAAACTAATATTGGCATAATAGGTCCAAATATTTCTTCTTGCATGACAGCATCGTCCCAAGTTACATTCTTCATAACCGTTGGTGCTATATATTTTTGACTGGCATCATATTGACCGCCGATGACCACTTTATCATGATCGATCAGTGAAACGATACGGTTAAAATGCTTTTCGTTGACTATTCTACAATAATCAGGACTTTTAATCGGCAACGCACCATAAAATGAAAGAATACACTTTAACACTTCATCAATGAAAAGTTGCTCAACATCCTTATGTACATAGACATAATCGGGTGCAACACAGATTTGTCCCGCATTCATGAACTTACCCCAAGCAATTCTTAGTGCTGCCATCTTGATATCGGCATCCTTGTGGACGATGGTTGGGCTCTTACCGCCCAACTCCAAAGTAACTGGGATAAGGTTCTCAGCTGCCGCTTTCATGACAACCTTGCCTGTCTGTACACTTCCTGTAAAAAAAATATGATCAAAAGGTGCATTAAATAACCCTTCAGAAACATCCCGTCCACCAGTGACAACTTTAATATAATCGGGACTAAACACTTCTGAAATGAGCTTGACAATAATTGCTTCAGTTTTAGGTGTATATTCAGATGGCTTTAAGATCGCTGTATTGCCAGCAGCAATTGCACCGAGTAATGGCTCAATCAAAAGTTGAAATGGGTAGTTGAATGGGGCCACGATAAGCACGACACCCAGTGGTTCATACTTGATGCTACTCTTAGCCGGAATCAGTTGGATTGGCGTTTTTACCACTTTCACTTTTGCCCACTTTTCAAGATTTTTAGTCATGTGGCTGATACTATTTAATACGAGACCGACCTCTGTCGCATACGCTTCAAATTCCGGTTTATTTAAATCCATTTTAAGCGCATCGATTATATCGTCTTCATATTTTAAAATGCCTTGTTTAAGTTTTTCAAGCTGCTCAATCCTGAACTTAACAGGACGCGTCAAGCCACTTCTAAACAGTTCTCTTTGTTTGACAATTGTCTGTGTTATTGTTTGTAAGATCATACTGCCTCCTCTTATATCTTGCATTGGTTCATACGGTATTGATCGGTCTGCCTTCTAAAAATGCCTCTAAATTATTGATGGCGATTCCCAGTAAACGACTTCTGGAAGCCAAGGGTGCCCATGCGATGTGTGGGGTAATATTACACTGTTCAAACGCGTAAAGTGGACTCGCCTCAACGGGTGGTTCTTTTGACAAAACATCTAAACCGGCAGCGTAAACTTTGCCGCTTTTAAGAGCTGATTCGAGTGCTTTTTCATCAATAAGTGGTCCGCGAGCCGTATTGATAATGATGACACCTGTCTTCATTTTTGAGAAAGCCTCATCATTTAACATGCCTCTATTTTCTTCAGTTAATGGGCAATGTAAACTGATTATATCCACTACTTTGTAGAATTCATCCGGTGAGAGATATTTAAACAATTCTGTATTTTCATGATCATGATCATCATCACTTTTATGAAGCGCTTTATGAACCCTCGCATTTGATGCATAGGCAACGACAGTCATGCCAAATGCCTTCGCAATTTTAGCAGTTTCAGTGCCAATACGCCCTGTTCCTATAATCCCCATAACTTTTCCATCCAACTCTATGAGTGGTTTGTTCCAATAACAAAAGTCTTCGTTACGGTTCCATTTACCGTCTCTAACAGATTGTGCGTGTTCACTGACATGGTGACAAATCTCAAGCAAATGGGCAAATACAAATTGTGCCACGGCTTTAGTGCCATATGTTGGCACATTGGTAACCGTTATATTTAGTTCGCGTGCCGCCTCAACATCGACGATATTGTAACCTGTCGCCAAAACGCCAATATACTTTAGCCTTGGCAACTTTTCAAGCAAATCGCGCTTCAGCAAGGTTTTATTTGTTATCACTATATCCGCTTCTAAAGTTCTCGAATAGACCTCATCACGACTCGTACGGTCGTAGATGACCACTTTGCCCATTCTCTCTAAGGGTTCCCAGGATAAATCACCTGGATTTAAGGAATATCCATCTAATACCACTATGTTCATATGTACCACCTTTCGGATAGAATCAAACCCCAACCTTTCGGTTAGGGTTTGTTTATCTATTCAGACTTACCCTTGATATTTTTACCAGAGTATAGTATAGATTTTTCAATTAATACATCCATAGCATCGATGCAATACACCGCTGCATCAGGACCAATTTTTAAGAGAGACAACTCCGTACACGCCAAAATCACGCAATCGCAATGCCTATCATCAATCATATGTCTAATAATCGTTTCAAATGCCGTCACATCAACAGGCAAGTCCGCTTTTATATCATAGATGGTCTGCATGACTTTTTCCTGCAGTTCAGGCTCTGGCTTGATAAATACGAGGCCAACAGCCTCACATGCCTGTTCATATGTGCCTGTACGGATGGTGCCGTTTGTCGCCAAAATGCCAACGCGCGTGCCTTTGCCATATCGGCTAAGCACTTCGTTTGCCGTTTCAGTAACCATATTTATAATAGGGACAGCCGTCATCTCGACCATCTGTTTCATGAAAAAATGGGAGGTATTGCATGGAATCGCAATATTAGAAACGCCGATGCGCTCTAAAAGTTCCAAGTCCTCTCTCATTTTGTTCAAAAAATCATCGTAGTCGCCAGATAATATGGCTTTTGTGCGGTCAGGCATAGACGCATGATTGAGTATGACGCTATCAATGTGTTCTTGATCGCTATCTGCCTCAGTTCTCTCTATAATACGTTCAAAGAACATCGATGTTGCCATCGGTCCCATACCACCCACTATGCCTAGCTTCAAACTACTCATTGACTGGTTCCTCCACGACCATGGCTCTACTTCCTAGGCTCTCATAGCTTTGAAATAAAGTGGCACGGTCATAAATCATGCTGCCTTGAAGGGGATCCATAACGTATAACTTGTCATCGACAATCCCGTAAATCACCATACAATGTAAATTTGTGGCCGCATCGAAATACGTCTCAGTACCATCGAGATACCAGCCATAACCGAATTTTGCCATACTGAGATCACGCGTTGCCCAAACTGCAACTGGAATGCCTTTCATGACATAATCCATGATCTGCTCTTGATTGCTACCCGTTAGATCAGTGACTTTTAAGTCGCTAGAAACAGATTTAAAGTAATCCTGACCCGCTTTTACGGTTGGTGCCGCATAGACAAACCAGCCCCCAGCATCTTTGGGATCACCAGAAAAGGCTATATTGGGATCTGCACCATACACTTTGTCCCCTTTTTTGTAAAAAGGTGATTTGGGTAAAAATTGATCGGATAATGTCACTTTATTGATCGGATCGCCATAGAAGTTGATCAACGATGTAAGCGCTGTTATTTCACAACCGTTTGGCAGTTCAGGTGTCTGTAGTAACACAGGTACATTGAGGTTCATCTCTGTGACTTTGATCGTTCCGTCATCATTTCTAGAATATTTTAAAATATAAGGTTTAACGGTTTGATCAAAATGTAGTTCCATGATAGGGGCTTTCATCTCAATGACGATTTCAGTGTCAACTTGTTTATATTCTAGTGCAGTTGCCTTTTGAACAATGCGATATGCCTGTTTATAATCGATCATTTTTGAGGTTGCAATGCCATCTTCATCAGTAACTAAAGTGTCGAGCACTTCTTTAGTGATGGCATCTTGTAGTTCAAAAGTGAATCCTGAAAGCATGAATGCATTTGTGGCATCTTTTGCAATGACTGTCACGACACCTTGATCCACTTGACCCGTAATTAAATCAATCAGTTTATTTACTGTATCCTTGACGAGACTCCGATCTACTGCCGCGTCGACTTTTTCTATCACGCGAGGGTCATTGGGATCAATCCCAATGTCCTCTGGAATATTCCCCTTCAACAAACCAATTTTGACGAGCAGGCCACTGTTGAACAACATCACGCCAAGTAGTACAATGACGACGATAGCCAATATTGGCTTAAATGGAAATGGACTTCTATTTCTTCTTCTCATGGATTCTCTCCTAAATTTCAATGCTTTTATCCGTTTCTAAGCAGTTTTATTTTGAGTTTCTGTAATTTCGGATAAACTTCGGTAAACAATTTATAAACCAATGGGTTGTAGATTTTATCCACTTCTCCGACGAGTTCTGTGACGCCCTCTTCTCGGCAAAAACCCTCTTTAAATTTGTATAGACCATCTTCGTTATCCAGTTCAAAAATGCCACCGAAATCATATCGGTGCATACCATTTTCGAGGCCCCATCTGATCATTTCCCACTGCATCAAATAGTTAGGCATCAAATTGCGTTTTTCATTTGAGCTCGCGCCGTAAATGTACCACAATTTGTCACCATACATGATTGCAACAGCTCCAGATAGATAGTCGCCTTCATGGCTGGTCAAATAGATTCTGATCCGCCCCTCAAAAGCGCGCATCATATCTTGAAAATAGGCAAAACTTCTTATAACCAAACGATTTCTCACCGACATGATTTCGTATAGGTCATAGAATATTTTTAGTTCTTCTTCAGTTGTCCCATAAGTGACGATGACGCCTTTTCTACGAGATAAATTGATATTATAGCGCGTTTTTTGACTAAAACGTGCAAGTAGGTTTTCTTCAGTCTCGCCCTCTAAATTCAATATCATGTTGTATAGTGGTTGGATCAATGCGTTTTTGTCTATGCCACGTCCTCTAACCTTGAATCCGATTGACTGATACTGTGCGATTAAATCTTCATCATAGATTGTTTCAGGATCAAATCTAAGCATAAACGCACGATTAGCCTTTGCAAAGGCTTTCACTTCGGCCATCAATAGCTGAAGTTTTGTCACATCATGGGGATCAACGACTGGCCCTCTAGGTGCATATAACATGGAAAATCCAGCCATACGCTTGATGACGAGTGACATGGCTGCGATGATTTCGCCGTCTCTTTCGACATAGACTTGTGCACTGTCCCAACCTTTTTTTACAATTGCCCAATTGATATCTTGTGTAGCCGTGGCATAGGCAGAATTTCTTACAAATGCATTGTACCGTTTGACGGCACTTTCATCTGCAATATTTAATATTGGCATGCCCTGCCTCCTCAATTTCTTAATTTTATGGAATGAACCCTCTTATTGATTTAAATGGTTCAGAATTTCTACTAGCTTTTTTTGACGAAATATTTTTTATATTTTTCTACATATCCATGATAATAGCGATAAACTCTAAGATTTCTTCGCAAACCCCCATCCTTTGAATAATATAGGGTCGTGCTGACATTTTGTGTCATCACCAACTGCTCAACGCGTTTTTTTAGTTGCTTATCTGTTAGGTATTTCATCAAAAGTCTGCTTGGTATACCTAACCACAGATGTGGTTTGTTAGCATAGACGGTTTCTATCGGTGTTTCGTATACAAAAGCATCCACCAGATAAGCGGCTTGATTATAACCGCTGCCCGTAACAAAGAAACTGCTGCGTCCTTGTCTGAGATTGATCTCAAATACTTTGAATTTACCTGTAGTCGCATCGTACTTCATGTCAAAATTTGAAAACCCGACATAGCCGATGCCTTCAAGGAATCTTTTATATTCTTCAAAGATTGAGGTATCATATGCGTCTATAATCGCCGTGTAGTTTCCAACAAGTGTTGGTGTGCAGTCTTCTAAAAGCGGCTGTCCAAGACACATGAGCTTCACTTTGCCATCTGGTCCTGAAACGCAGTTTAGGACGCGCATCGATGTATCATCACCTGCGATGTATTCCTGTAATATCAGAGCTTTATCATAAGTGGATTTATAAACGGTTAGGATGGTTTCCTTAAGTTTTTCAGGTGTGTCAATAATATAGGCCTTCTGCTTCCCTTCAAATGCCGCTTCGAAATAACGCATGCTATCCGAAGGCTTCAAAACGAGTGGATACCCAAACGGAAGTTCAGCAATAATCGCATCGAGGTTACTCAGCCCCACTGGCGTAATCACGTGCGTCGTCGGATAGCTCAAACCGTGTTTTTCACAGACTTTATAGAAGCCCTCTTTGGAGTTGAGCGTATGCATCAATTCGGCATCGATAAAAGGCACAATAAATTCTTTGGAAAGTGTTTCTTTGTTGTTCACAATCAGTTCAACATAACCATCACTGCTCGCGATGAGTATAAGGTGTTTATAAGTCTCCTTGAGTTCTGAAGCGAGTGCAAGAAGATGCTTTGAAAATTTATCCGGATTTGAAAACTCTGGAAGGATCTTCACCGCTAAAATCTTAGACCCTGAAGTGGTGAATAATTCGCCTTGACCCACGACTAAACTTTTAATCCCATATGCCATGTGAAACGCTTTTGCCATACCATAGGCATTGCTGTCCGTACCGAGTATAATTGGTATAAAGTCGTGTTTCATATGTCCTCCCACTTAATTTTCTCCAAAGAACTGATTGTGCCAAATTAAAAATACATAGACCGTCCAAACGTATCTCGCATAATTTTTTGTGCCTTTATAGTGCGATTCGAGATAATGGAGCAAGAGTTTTTGATCAAAGAACTCGCCCGTTTTTGGATTTTCGAATTCACTTCGAATCAAATTGTAGTACTTTTCTTCTTTCATCCAATACTTAATCGGCACTGGGAATCCGAGTTTTGGCCTTTTAGCCCATGCTTCAGGAAGCATTTCATTTGCAGCGACACGAAGTGCATACTTCGTATTTTCTTTATTGACGCGCTGTTTGCTCGGAAGCGTCGCAGCGAGCTTCATCACTTCTTTGTCAAGGAAAGGCACGCGTAGCTCAAGTGAATGCGCCATGCTCATTTTATCCGCTTTCAATAAAATATCACCAGGCAGCCAAAGATTGAGATCTAAATACTGCATCTTAGTGAGGTCATCTTCATTTTTAACTTTGTCATAGACCGCCTTCGTGATGCTTCTCACACTTGGTCCATTTTGATAAGCTGGTTTTAATACTGCCAGTGCATCTGCTTCATCAAAGACTTTGGCTTCGCCAATGAATTTTTCTTCCACCGGCACGCCACCTCTCACGATGAAGTTGGTGACTTTGTTCTTCGGCAATCCCTTTGCCGCACTTGAAAGTGCGTGACGAATGCCAAACGGTATTTTTTCGTAGGCATCTATCGCCGGTGAATTTTGATACCATGGGTAACCGCCAAAGATCTCGTCAGCGCCTTCACCTGAAAGCACAACCGTTACATGCTCACGTGCAAGTTCAGCTAAGAAATAAAGCGGTACAGAGGATGGATTCGATTGCGGTTCATCCATATGATATTGAATAATCGGAAGCGCATCGAAACACTCATCCGCTGTGATGATTTTTTTGTGGTTCTCTATGCCAAGAAGTTCTGAAAGCTCTTCTGCCAAATGGGTTTCATTGAACATGGCCTCATATTCTTGAAATCCGACTGAAAACGTCTTGTTCGGCTTCAGGAGCGCCGTGATATAGCTTGAATCCACACCGCCTGATAAAAACGAACCCACTTTAACGTCGCTGATCTTATGATACTCGACGGATTCTTTGAGTATTTTTTTGATCTGTTCGACATTTGTTTTGAGATCGTTCTTTTCTACCTTGAATTCAGTGTGCCAGTACGGTACTGTCTTCAACGTGTTATTTTCAAACATGAGATAATGTGCGGGTTTAAGTTTGTAGACGCCTTTGAAAAACGTCTCTTCCATCGAAGAGTACTGGAAAGTCAAGTAAGGTCTAAGCGCATCTTTGTTGAGTTCTTTATTGAAATTGGGATTCTGTAGGAACGATTTGATTTCAGAACCGAAAAGTAGTGAGCCATCTTTCGTATTTTGCGTATAGTATAGTGGTTTGATACCAAAGTAATCTCTCGCGATAAATAAACGTTGTCGTTTGGTATCCCAGATGGAAAAGGCAAACATGCCGCGTAGCTTGCTTAAGATCTCAACGCCATATTCTTCATAGCCATGGATGATGACTTCGCTATCCGTATGGCTGTGAAATTGATGGCCCTTTGCCAACAAGTCTTCTCTGAGCGATTGATAATTGTAGATTTCGCCATTGAATACGAGGACGATGTCCTCCTTTTCGTTGAACATAGGTTGTTTCGCAACTTCTGACAAGTCGATGATGCTCAACCGCCTAAAGCCTAAAGATATTTTATCATCACTGTAAATGCCATCGCTGTCAGGTCCACGATGCTTGATGGCATCAGTCATCTTTCTAATGATTTGCCCGTCTTCATTGTTTTCGACATGGGTATAACCGACGAATCCACACATATTTTCACCTTCCTGCGTATCAAATTGCAATTTTCATAATTTAAATGAATGCACTATTGCTTCATATTGATTTGTCTCATTTTGTTTAAGACAATTTCAGTTTCATTGAAAGGCACTTCAACTTTACCAATGACTTGTGCTGTTTCATGGCCTTTGCCAGATATCAATAACACATCGCCATCTCTCAAAGTTTCAAGTGCGCGTTCAATCGCTTCTTGTCTATCAACTATGGCCATATATTGACCATTTTCTGATTCTACAGCTTTCACCACATCTGCAATGATCACGTTTGGGTCTTGCTCTTTTGGATTATCAGAAGTGACAAAACAGAAATCTGATTTGAGCGCTGCCACTTTTCCCATGGCGATACGCTTGCCTAGACCCAGTGCGCCCGGTGCTGCATAGACCCCAAAAACGAGTAGCAATCGACCTCTTGTAAATGGACGCAGTGCATCAAGCGCTTTTTCAAGTCCATCTTCGGTATGTGCAAAATCAATGACGACTCTGCGCATTTTATCTTCATATACTGTCTCAAAACGCCCCTTGACGCCTTTAAGGGCGTCTATGCCTGCAGCTATGTCCTCAAGGGTAAACCCTTCGGAAACGCCCCAAGCGACAACCGCGAGCGAATTATAGACATAGATTTCACCAGGGATGTTGACGCGTACTTTTATCTCACCAACAGGTGTGACTGCTGTATAAATAGAATGATCGGCACCGTACACAATATTTGTTGCGTAAACGTCTGACCGCTGAGTCAAACCATAGGTTAAAGTCTTCACTTGTCCACGTTCTTTTAAGCGATCAGCCAGTAGCTTGCCATAAGCATCATCATCATTGATGATATTTGCATGGTTTGTCATATCAAACAGTTTTGCTTTTGCCTCAAAATAATGCGCCATATCTTTATGAAGTTCTAAATGATCAGGCGTCAGATTGGTGAAAATGCCGGATTTAAAGTCGCAAAATGCCACTCGATTCAAATCAAGTGCATGTGAAGATACCTCCATGATGCAAAAATCCACCGATTCCTTGACCATCTCGTCACAAATCCTTTGTAAGGTGAGCGATTCTGGCGTTGTGTTTGGCGTTTCAATTTTGCGTTCGTCAATCAACGTGCCCATCGTACCGACAACACCTGTTTTTTTCCTTTGTCTATCCAGCAACACTTTTATGAAATAACTGATTGAAGTCTTGCCGTTTGTGCCGGTGATGCCAACTAAATTCAAGTTACGTGTGGGATTATGATAAAAATTTGAGGACACACAAGCTAGAGCCAATCTTGAATTTTCTACTTTGATGCAAGTCACATCCGATTTGATGTCGCCATCCTTTTCTACGATGATGGCTACTGCGCCACCTTCTATTGCCTTGTTTATATACTGATGGCCATCTGTAGCAAACCCTGTGATAGCTACAAATAAAGACTGTTTAATTGCTTCTCTTGAATCAAATGCAACGCTGTCAATCTCGAGGTTAACATCGCCTTTGATGATTTTATAATCCAATCCTTCTAAACAAGAAGAAAGTAACATATGCACCTCCTATGCCGAACGTCATCGATAATCAATACCTATATATTGTCATAGGTGCCCTGAAATTGCAAGTAAAAATAAATAAAACAGCTATTCAAAAAAAAGCTGAAGCGTGGTAAAATGAAGGTGTCGCAGGAGGTGTGCCATGGATGTTAAAGACAAAGTCGCCATGTACTGGCACTTAGGTGAAAACGGTTCTATCGTATGTGAATTATGTCCCCATTATTGTAAGATTAGGTCAGGTCAAAAGGGATTATGTAAAGTACGTTATAACGCTGACGGTGTTCTTTTCGCCGCCAATTATGGAAAAATTGTCTCTTATGCCTATGATCCTATCGAAAAAAAACCACTCAATCACTTTTATCCAGGTACAACCATTTTTTCGATTGGAACTTTTGGATGCAATCTCACCTGTAAATTCTGTCAAAATCATGAACTGGTTGCTTTTGACGGACCCGTTGCCGCTGCCAAGGATGATCAAGTCCTTGAACTTGCCGCTCAGAATGGTTCAATCGGCATTGCATTTACTTACAACGAACCAACGGTTTGGTACGAATACGTTCTCGATATGAGCAAGAAAGCACATGTGTTAGGCCTAAAAACAGTACTTGTCACCAATGGCTATATCAATGAAGCCCCACTCCATGAACTGTTGCCATTTATTGATGCAATGAACATAGACCTAAAGAGCATGACAGACGGTTTTTATAAGGACATCTGTGGTGGCTCACTTTCACCTGTTTTAAAAACCATTGAAAGATGCGCTAAGCAGACGCATGTGGAAGTCACCAACTTATTGATTGACGGTCTCAATTCAAATTACGACGAATTAGAGGCGATGTGTCTCTGGCTTGCTTCTATCGATCCCAATATCCCCCTTCACATCAGCCGCTATTTTCCAGCCCACTTACTCGACGTCCCTAAAACAAGGCTGGAAACCCTTGAATTGGCACGTGATATAGCAGAAAAATACCTAAAAAACGTCTCTATCGGCAATGCGTTTCTTTAATAAAACAAGGCTGTCTCAACATGGAAACCAAGTGATTCCACAATTGAGACAGCCCTTTTAAAATCTCTATTATTTTTTTAAGATTGGATCAATCATCGGTGATCTAAGTCTTGCACCTGGGTTAAAACCGCTGCCAATAAGTGGCTTAGCATATTTGACAAACGCTTCAGTGACGTTGTTACCGGCTTCATTCATGAATTCAGCTGGCATGTGTTTAGTAAGCGCAGCGATTTCTTTAAGGTCAACAAGTCTGAAATCAACGGCGTAATCGCCCGTTCTTTCTATGACAACTGAACCGTCTTTGTTGTCGATGAGTGCGAATTGAACTGCTTTCTCAGCAACTTCTCTCGCTTCTTTTTGATCCACGTCAGACACACAACCGAGAAAAGAACGTTGCATATACCCTAAAGTATCTGCACGTACTCTGCCAATGCCGAGTTTCGCTTTCACTTCTGCGACAAGTAAATCGCCAAGTGCGCCTGTTCCTGACAACTGAACATTACCGTGTGCATCTTTTTCAACATTATCTTGTAACTTAGTGATGATGGCTACGCCATTTTCATCTTGAATACCTTCAGACACGGCGACAATACATCTGCCGTATTTTGCGTAAACTGCTTTTACATCTGCAAGGAAAGATTCGATGATAAATGGTTTTTCTGGGAAGTAGATGAGATGTGGACCATCATCTTCATAAACTTTACCAAGTGCTGCTGCGCCCGTTAAAAAGCCTGCATGTCTGCCCATAATAACGCCGATGTAGACACCTTCAAGTGCTCTGTTGTCATAGTTGATGCCAGCAAATGCAGATGCGACATATCTTGCTGCAGATCCAAAACCTGGTGTGTGGTCGTTAATCACGAGGTCGTTATCAACCGTTTTAGGGATATGAACCGCTCTAAATTCATAGTTTTGTCTCTTAGCTTCTTCGTTGACTATGCGAACCGTATCAGATGAATCGTTACCGCCAATGTAGAAAAAGAAACGAATGTTATGTGCTTTCATCGATTCAAACATTTTCGCACAGAATTCAGCAGTAGGCTTAACACGTGTAGACATCAGTGCAGAAGATGGCGTTGCTGCCACTGCTTCAAGATTCGCTACAGTTTCTCTTGTGAGGTCCATAAATTCTTCATTTACAATGCCTTCAACGCCGTGAACAGCACCATAGATTCTTTCAACTTGCGGGTATTTTTTTGCTTCTAAAACGACACCAACCATCGATTGGTTGATTACTGCTGTTGGTCCGCCACCTTGAGCGACCAATAAATTGCCTCTTAATACATCTTTACTCATCATTGCCTCCTAATTTAGACCATAAAGCTTTGTATATTTCGCTTCTAAATAGTCACAGTAATATTTTGAATTCAATCGCTCACCTGTAATTTTCTCGATGAGTGCATTTGGCTTGATTAGCGCACCATATTGATGTACGTTTTCATTGAGCCATTTTGTCAACGGTTCAAAGTTTCCGCTACCTAAGCATTCATCAAGGTCGATTGTTTTCGACATGTGATGCGCGAGTTGAGCAGCATAAGCGCTGCCGAGTGCATAGGTAGGGAAATAGCCGAATAGGCCTTCAGACCAGTGGACGTCTTGTAGAACACCCCTTGCATCATCCGGTGGCGTAATGCCAAGGTAATCGTGCACCTTTTGATTCCAAACAGCTGGTAAATTCTCCACTTTGATGCTGCCATCGATCAATCCAAGTTCAATCTCGTATCTCAACATAATATGAAGCGAATAAGTGAGTTCATCGGCCTCGATGCGAATCAATGACGGTTCGACACGGTTTATCGCTTCATTGAAACTGTCAAAAGTGACATCTGACAACTGCTCTGGGAACTGACCATCGAGCTTTTCTTTAAAGAATTTTAAAAACGCCTCACTTTTGCAGAAGTTGTTTTCATAGATTCTCGATTGTGACTCGTGGATTCCGTTTGAAGTGCCCTGTGCCAAGATCGTCCCTTGAAGCTTTTTGTCAATATTCTGCTCGTAAATAGCATGGCCACCTTCGTGTGCAGTACTAAACAAAGCAGAAGCAAAATCGTCTTCATAATAATGTGTCGTCAAGCGTACGTCATCGATATCGACACCCATGGTAAATGGGTGCACGCTTTCTTTGAGTTGCCCTCTCTCGAGGTCAAATCCCATCCATCCTAATAGTTCCCGTGACACTTTGTCTTGAAGGTCTTTTGGATAGTGTCTGGTTAGAAATTGCGTATCGATTGGCTTTTGTTTGTCTGCAATTTTCTTTAACAGCGGCACGATACGTGCGCGGAGTTCATCAAAAAAGACATTGAGTTGATCAACTGTCATGCCATCTTCATAATCGTCGATGTAGAGGTTGTAAGGGTGTCCTTCATAACCTCTGTATTCGGCAAATTTCAGCAGATAATCTATAACCTCTGTCAAGTAAGGCTTAAACATTTCAAAATCCGACTTTTCTTTGGCGTCTTCCCAGACCATCGAAGATTTTGAGATGAGCATGTTATATTTTTGGTAGTCATCCAGTGGTATCTTTGTCATTTTATCATATTCTTTTTTTGAGTCAACGACCATTGTACGATCGATGGCATCAAGTGCCTCCAAATTTTCCATGAGGCAGTTCAAATCTGCTTCCATTTCACTGTTGACGAGCAGTTTGTGTTGGAAACCACTTAGCACCCCAACGGCTTTACTTCTCGCGTCTGAGCCACTTTTTGGTGCACCTGTAGAAGCATCCCAAAAGAGCATAGATGTTGAATAACTTAAGGCTATGATTTTTTCCTGTGTTTCTTTAAACCGAATTAAAGCGTCTTCGAATTTTACCATCGTTAAATTCTCCTTTCAAAACACAATCCAGTATATTCTATTGAATCGCGGCATTCAATTTCCAATTTCCTCAACACCCTAAGATTATAACAAAAAAATATTAGAGTTGAAACCTTTAAGTGAGTGTGATAGACTTTTATTTGAATTTTACAAGGAGGGCAAACATGTCTTTATTCGAACAATGGAACGCGATCCTCGAAGGTAAAGGATTAACACAAGCGCAAACAGACGAATTTTGGAATGCTTATTTAGCGCACGAAAAAGTCATTTACGAAGATGTTTTGGACAAAAAAGTGACGGACAATGTAGATAAAATAACTGGCACACTCAAAGCTTTCGGCGAACTTTACGAACTCGAGCCTATGCTCGCTATCGGCTTCATCGACGGCATTCATACAAGCCTAAAAGAAGAGATCAACCTCGATTCCATCACTGAAGAGTCAGAGTTCGACCACACCATCGATTTCGAAAAGCTTTATTACAACATGCATGTCGCAAAAGCGGAATGGCTTTACAACATTCCATCATGGAACGAGATCTTGACTAAAGAGCAAATGAAGGAAATCAAGAAAAGTTATGTCGACACTGTGACTGTTAGAATTGAAAACAAGATCGGCAGAAACGATCCATGTCCATGCGGCAGTGGCAAGAAGTACAAAAAATGCTGTATCGACAAAGAGACAGTATAATCACTGTTGGAAAATAATAAGAGCAAATAATAAATGTTTGATTGACGCCTGTCAGCCTTCATTTTATTATCTGCTCTTTTTGTTTTGAAAGTCTACATAAAATGAATGGTTATATCACCTCGTATTTAGTAAGACTCTGAACTACTATATTTTGATTTGTAAAGCTTACGTCTATCTAACACAAATACTGGTTCTGTAAATTGTTCTTCAGGAACTTCCTTGAGCGCTTTATTCATGTCATACATTCTCGCATCAATCATGTCCAAGTAATGTAATAGTTCAGCTTCAGGAATCAATGGCTTTTTAGGACTTCCAAATTCAGGTTCATAATGGTGCGTTAAAATCATATGTTGAATAAGTAATGAAATTTCAGGATCGATGCCCAAGTCTTCAGCTGTGCGATCGATGCGCTTGATTCCCATTATAATGTGTCCCAGCAGCTGACCTTCTTTTGTGTACCCTTCCACAACACCCACTTCTGTAGCATCCATCTCGTTGATTTTCTCGATATCGTGTAAGATAACCCCCGCATAGACTAAATCAATATTAATATTTTTATAGATAGCACCAAGTGCTTTGGCAGATCTAAGCATTCTGAGGATATGATAAAGCAATCCCGATTTAATCGCATGATGGTTTGATTTCGCTGCAGGGTAGTATAGTAGTTGCGTTTTATAGGAATCTAATAACGCTGTGACGAGCTTCTGAATCTCTACAGATGCCATTTCATCTACAAAGGATATGATTTCATCAAGCATCAACTGTGCTTCGATTGGGGCTGTCGGGATAAACTGGTTATAGTCTACCTCATCTTCTGGTGAAAGACCGCGAATTTTTATCAATTTTAGCTGCACAGACGACTGCCATTGTGTCACACTTCCCATAATTTTAACGACTTCACCTGGATTATACATCGTTTCAACGTCACCTTTGACATCCCAAAGCTTGGCATTAACTTCACCAGTAATGTCTTGGAGCGTGAAATCAATATAAGGCTTGTTTGCACTTGATGTCTTGACGTTCTTTGCTTTTACCAGGTAGTAGCCAGTAATTTCTTCACCAATTTTAAAGTCTTTTATTAGCACAATACACACTCCTTTTTTTAAATAGTCTCTCTCTATCATAAACGATTTAGTTTTCAAATACGAGTCTGTAGATGAAAAAAGCGACATTTTGCATTTTATTGAAATCTATAGAATTGTCAATCGTATCATATGGCGTATGGTAGAAGCGCTTGTCGAGCTCAGTCAGACTAATGGTATTATACCCAGCTATTTCAAGAGGCACATGATCACTACTTCCCTTATCACTCTTAAAAGTTTTTATTGCCAGTGATTCAGCCAGTAAAAGTGCGGTTTCTTGTAGTGTGCTTGATTGAACAGACGTAGCACTGATTTCTAGTGGTACATTGCCCGAAGCACCAACCATGTCGACGTTGATGCATTTAAAAGCTATTGGATCCAGTGGTTTAAGTGAGGCGAAGTGCCCTGATCCATACATACCTTCTTCTTCCCCATTGAATGCAATGAAATAGTAATCCAGTTCTGGATTAGCATTCATCACGATCGATTCAGCTAGAGCAAGCATTGTTGCCACTCCAGAGGCATTATCAAGTGCGCCTGGATTGTACGTACCATCATAATTATTGCCTAGATGATCGAAATGCGCGCTGATTATGACACCTGTTTCCCCTGTACCATCGATCATCCCTATGACATTGGCTGTTTCTATGACATCGATAGACACTTCCGTTTTTAAACGCAAAATGCCCTCAGTATTTTCCTTCAATAATGTCACCAGATCTTTAGATACTCTATATATCAAAAGACCCTCGGTATTGTCATTTGAGGTAACCATCCTCGAGTAGGGTGATAAGACAAAATAGCCACTATTTTGTTGTGATGATTCATAAAGCACGACTTTGGGTCGATGCTCAGATTTTATTATTTCATTAAATAAAGCATCATAACTTACACCAGAGATAGCTGTTTCAGTGTAAACGACAATATCAGGACTACCTAAGCCTTCAAAATCATATAAGTTAAACGGATCGTCAATGATCTCAAACCCACCTTCAAAGGTGCCGATACCTTTAGCAAAATCGCGTGCCACAAATTCATTAAAATCTTCGCCAAAAATAAAATCGTAGACAGTAGTATCTACGGTTAAACGCATTTCTGTCGCACTATGCTTCATCGGCAAAATCATCTCAAATGGCATCAAATACGATTCTGTAAATGTAGGCGCTTCGAGTCCAATTCTGGTCATCTCATTTTTGATAAACGCCATGGCGCGTTCATTGCCTTCTGTTCCTGGATATCTACCGTCCAGTTCACTAGAAACGAGTTTCTGCATAGTTGTCTCTAGTCGTTCAATTGGAATCAACACATCTATAGCATTGGGTTCCGTTGTCTCAATATCAACTTGAATGTGATCTGTAGATTTAGTAACGTCTGGTTGTTTATTTGTCAACGCTATCGCTACAAATATAATTGCGATTAGCAAAATAGCCTTGTATCTATTTCTCATGATTTTCACCTTTACTAACAGTTGAGGAAATTGCATAATCGTTTATTTCAAGGGCGTTAAATAAAAACTCAGGCTCAATGAGAATATCTCAAATGAACCTGAGCGTCATGCTTGTTTAATAAAACAATGCTTACATTTTTTCAATCGTGTATTTTTCCTTAAGTGTTTCCACTTTACTAATATAAGCTGAATTTTGTTTTTGGATCAATAATTGATGACGAATCTGATCTTTTACTGCGTCAAGCGGTTGTGTTTCAGCTGATTGCTCTGCAGTTTTTACGATGATGTGATAACCAAACTGCGTTTGAACAGGTACCGACATTTCATCGAGTTTGAGTTCAAAAGCAACTGCTTCAAATTCTGGTACCATCTGGCCATGTCCAAAGAAGCCAAGGTCGCCACCCTGCTCTTTTGATGGGCATTTAGAATATTTTTGAGCTGCTTCTTCAAACTTTAGACCACCACTGATTTCTGCAATAATCTCATTGGCATGTGCAAGCTCGTCAACGAGGATATGTGATGCTTGAATTTGCTCTTGTCCAGCAAAGTAGTGCGTATTCTCATTGTAGAAAGTTTCAATCTCAGCGTCTTCAACTTCAACACTTTCAACGAGGTTTTTGATATTGAATTGCTTGAGCAAACCATCTTTCATGCGGTTAAATTCTATTTTAAAGGCTTCTGTCTCCTCTAGTTTTGAATCGACTGCTTCAGCGTAGAAAAGTTCTTGATAAATCAACTCGTCAAGTAGGCGTTGCATGCCTTGTTCCCCTTGAAATTGACCTTGAATCTGCTGACCTAGTGTTTGAAAAAATAGATTTAAATCACTTTCAGTAATGTCTCTACCATTGACTTTTGCTAATACTTTATTTGTCATCTTATTGCTCCCTTCATTCTTATGCGATTTGTTTAAATGGTCATCCGAAGTCTATATTATCAAATTTCACTTCAGAAGACCATAAAATCAGTTATATTTTTTTCTTAACTATATGAAGTAAGCATCAAATTCCGCTTCAGTGATACCAAATGCTTCAAATACTTCAGTATTTAAATAATTGTCATATTTTAAATAGTGCATTGATTTCCAAGCATAATGATTAGCTAGATGAACTGCCTTCACCAATTCCTGATTTATAATGTTAGGATTCATTGGATCATGATGGTAAAGTGCCGCTTCAATAATCGGATAAGGCAATCCCCATAAATCAAGGAGATATCCACCGAGTTCTTCATGACTGAAACCTATGACTTCTCGTTCAAGATCGTGAAATTTAAGTGTTGGATTTGCTGCTGAGCTTTTTACAATCGAATCAAACTCTTTTGGAAAATTACTCATGAGTACTATACTCCCGATATCATGCAAAAGACCAACAGCGGATATATTATTGTTAAGTGGTTTTTTGAGAATATCTACATAAAAACCATTTAGGATCTTATTGGTTAACCGCACATGTGTCCAATGTAAATCACGCGTTTTAGGATCAAGTCCATCATTGCCAAAAATCGCGTTGGTCAGAATAATATTTTTTACATTGATAAGCCCTATATACATAATTGCTTGTCTGATTGAGCCCGTTTTCGCATTGTAAAATGCAGTGTTGGCCAATTTAAGAATATTGGATGTAATAGCAGGGTCCTCTTCAAGCTTGTTGGCGATATCTTCAACGGAGGCATTGTTCATAATCATATGCGTCATTTCATAATACACTTGAGGTACTGTTGGCAAGTGTTTCAAATTTGGCATGAGGTTGATAAGATTTTTATTTTTGACTTTTGCATCAATTTCAATGACTTTTTCAATGAGTACAAACAACTCATCGATGGAAATACTTTTATTACATTGAATTTGTGAATTGTTCATCTTTTTGGGCATATAGTGTTCTAGACTCATCTGTACATCTGTGACACAAAATCGAATCGTCTTTGGAAAATGATTCTTCATGTATGTCAAAATCATTTTATCTGATTCTTCATTGGCAGAGTCTACTATGGCAATATCAATAGGGCTTTCATTTAGGATTTCAATAGCTGCATTCAAATCTTTTGCACTTACAATTTTAAATTTACTCTCCATGATGCGACGCGTTACATTTTTTATATACGTTAAATCCTTCGATATGATCAGGACATTATTCATAATTGAAATTTACCTCTTTCTCAGTCTATAAATCATTGAGTTTATACCCTATACGAGATTTATATTCACAATTTTGTTGATTGGTGTTGAAATATACGCATTATTTATGCTAAAATTGATATTAATGAAAGACAATTTCTTTATTTGAGTTGTACCTCCCTCTGTAAATCCCTATGTTACATTCTCAGATGAAAAAATTGTTCCTGTCATTCCTTATACTAGAGTGCCATCTCTAGTATTTTTTTTATTTTTGTTATAAATATAAAACGGTGGTATCTATCTTTATATAATAATCTCCGGAACTAGAATCGGATATGATAACGCAATACTAGTATTATTTATTTGTTGAGAAAAACTTCATAAAGTGTAATTGCCAAAAGACTAGAAAAAAGAACAAAACTGAATACCGCTAGAACAATTGATCCTTTTAACAAAGATACGATAGCTAAGACGGTTAAGACGACCAATGCAATTAAACCCTTGCGTGTTATTTTATAATTTTCCACAGATAACCTCCGATGAAAGAACATTATTTATTATACTGCTATTGTACTGTAATTTACTATGTTTTTCCAGTCCAATATGTGACTTAATTCCATAAGGTATACGTTTTCGATATACTTTATTGAAAGGCACTTTGACATCAGTTATACTTAGATTAACTAAATAGTGGTGCGAGGTGAAACATGTTTTTACAAGTTAGTTACTGGACCGCTTTTACAGCTGGTTTCCTGTCTTTTTTTTCACCATGTCTCTTACCGTTGGTACCAGCCTATATCATGTACTTAACAGGCAGTTTTGAAGCGGATGAACTCGTGAAAAAACGAACAAAAGCAATTATTCAAACGTTGGGTTTCATCTTAGGTTTTACGATGGTATTCATGATTATGGGCGTTTCTGCTAGTTTCATAGGTCAATTATTTGCACAAAACAAACAATTGCTTTCAAGAATTAGTGGTATAGCCATCGTGTTTTTTGGCCTATATATGGCTGGATTTATCAAATTCAACTTCATGACCAAAGATTATCGAAAATCAAAAGCTCGAAAAAAAGTAACGTTTCTTTCGGCAATTGCTATAGGTATGGCTTTTGCATTTGGTTGGACCCCGTGTTTCGGTCCAATATTAGGTGCAATTTTAGCTTCTACAGCAGCTGTCAGTAAAGATGTCGCTGAAGGTGTCAGACTCCTATTTGTTTATTCAATGGGCATGGCCGCCCCCTTCTTATTGACATCGATTTTTCTCAATTTTTTTGATAGTAAAGTTGCTAATCTAACCAAATATTCTAAACAGTTGAATCGTATTGCTGGACTATTTCTAATTACAATTGGCCTCCTAATATTTTTCGACAAAATGACACTTGTCGCAAACTGGTTGTTGAAAATAACCGGTTCACTTTCTTGAGGAAGGAGTAAGCATGACTCTAATATCACCCCCAAAAATCACAACTTTCTTTTTAGCTGTAATAATGTTAATACTTTTGACTGCTTGTCAAAGCTCTGATTCCGTTGATACGGCAACGACAGAAGTTCCTCAACAAACTACGACCTCTGCCGTTGATACCGAGCCTGTTGAAGAAACGTCTGAACCCGAACCGTTTATCGTTGAAGATTTTGATCTAGTGGCACTTGATGGCACTAAAGCAACCTTGTATCAATATGAAGGCCAAATCATAGTGCTGAATTTTTGGGCAACTTGGTGTGGATTTTGTGTAGAAGAAATGCCCCTTCTAAATGAAATGGATAAGCGCGACGATATTAAAGTCATAGCGATTAGCGTTGGTGAAGAAGCTGAGACGGTTAAAAAATACATCGAAGAAGGCGGTTATGAATTTGATGTTTTTCTCGATCAAGAAGGGACACTTGCCAGCAAATTTGGCGTAACTGGATTTCCAACGTCTATGTTTTTAGGTAAAGATTTTGAATACTTTTATTCCTATCCTGGCATGCTCGAACAAAAAACTTTTGATTCTGTACTAGATGCTATAGATGAAATCGTTAAAAAACGCGGCGAACAATAAAAAATAAACTGAAGTGAGGTTCAATATGGAAATCAACAAACCCTTTTTTCTAGACTTTCTAAGTAAACTCCTTATGACAGATAGTCCAAGTGGTTTTTCTAAAAACGTTATGGCGCTCATAGAAAAACAGACTATCGACTTTGGTTATGCCTTTGAATATACACATAAAGGCAACGGCATTATCACAATTGAAGGGTTAGACAATTCCAAAACAGTTGGATTATCCGCACATGTGGATACTTTAGGTGCAATGGTACGTAGCATTTCTTCTACAGGTACTTTAAAATTTTCACTGATTGGTGGCCCAATTGTTCCTACTTTAGACAGCGAATACTGCAAAGTCTATACAAGAGATGGCAAAACCTATACGGGAACCTTTTTAAGCAATGCCCCTGCAATGCATGTACATAAAGAAAGTTCGACGCTTCAACGAACGCCTGACACCATGGAAGTTAGGTTAGATGAAGTGGTCAAAACAAAAGAAGAGGTCTCAAGTTTAGGCATTCAAGCAGGTGATTTTATATGTATTGATCCTAAGACGACTATCGTTAACGATTTTATCAAGTCGCGGTTTTTAGATGATAAAGCATCCATTGCATGCCTCTTTGGCGTCATGGAAACGCTTTATAAGAACAGTATTAAACCTCAATACAAGACAAAAATTGTCATTTCGACTTATGAAGAAGTCGGTCATGGCGCTGCACATATCCCTTCTGATATAGAAGAAATGCTGGCAGTAGACATGGGGTGTATTGGGGAAGATTTAACGTGTACAGAATTTGATGTATCAATTTGTGCAAAAGACTCAAGCGGTCCATATGATTACGATTTTACGAGTAAATTGATGGCATTAGCAAAAGCCAATAACCTTAAGCATGCTATTGACATCTATCCCTTCTATGGTTCTGATGTTAGTGCCGCCTTACGTGCTGGCAACAATATCAAAGGTGCATTGATTGGTCCAGGGGTTCACGCATCACACGGTATGGAACGCACACATTATGCTGCCCTAGAGAACACTATGAAGCTCGTTTATCACTATTTATTGGCCAAGTAAGCCATTTATTGGCCAAGTAATACCATTTATATGCACAAAAGACCTCTGATCCGATATCGGTGTTATTCATCCGATTGGAACAAAGGTCTTTTTTTTTAAGTATCATTTATTTTCTGAAGAAAGTCACACCAATAGCACCTTCACCAGCGTGTGTGCCTACGACTGATCCAATTTCTATCTCATAAATCTTAGAAATCTCAAATTTTTCTAATAAAAGCAACTTAAATTCTTTGAGCTTCTCTTCGTTGTTGGCATGTGCTATGGCTATTTCAGCGATTTTGCCACCCGGATATGCTGCTTCAACTTGATCAATCATCCAGCTTAAGCCTTTTCTAGATCCTCTCGCTTTTTCTGCCACATTAACCAACCCATCTTTGACTTCTATGATCGGTTTAAGATTAAGAACTTTTCCTATCATTGCGGTTCCTGATGAAAGTCGTCCACCTTTTTTTAGGTTCTCAAGCGTATCAAGCATGCCGTAAAGTTGATTGTGGGCAATCATATCTTTAGCAAACGTTATAACTGTATTTATATCAGCCCCCGAATCAATCAAAGCTTTGATTCTAACAATCATAAAACCAAGTGCAAAACTTACAGTTCGGCTATCAATTAGATGAATTTTATCACTACCGACCATTTCTTTTGCGATTACTGCAGAATTATAAGTGCCACTCAGTTCTGAAGATAAAAACACACCAATTACCTGATTGCCTTCTTCAACTTCTTTCGCAAACAGATCATAAAATTCGCCTGGGTTAACTTGTGATGTCGTCGGCAATTCTTTTGATTCTCTCATAAGTGCATAAAATTCGGGATTGGTCAAATCGATTTTGTCAATATACTCACGATCCTTAAACAACACCTTAAGTGGTGCAAAGAGAATATTTTGTTCTTTCAAAAACGATGGATTTAAATCGCAAGTGCTATCTGTTATCAATGTTATTTTCATAGATCTCTCCTATATTGTGTTTTAGTTTGATATTCAAAGTATTAATATAAAAAAATAATTATTATCATTTGTTTAAATACTTTTGATCAAAGTATGTCGTCACTTTAGAAAGTGCCTTGATGAGCGTGTCTCTCTCTGATCCATCCAACGCTGACATAGTATAATCTATCATCTCTTCATGAAATGTTTCATGATGCAAAAATGCCTTTTGACCAAGTTCCGTTAAACAGATTAACACGACGCGACGATCCTCTTCACTTCTTACACGTGTGACGTAACCTTTTTTAACGAGATTGGTCATAGAGATTGTAAGTGTACCCACTGTAATATGAAGTTTTGCTGCTATAATCGACATAGGTTGAACTTTATCGAAGCCTATTGCTTCAATGACATGGAGTTCGCTAAGTGTCAAGTTGTTGAAAGGACCTTTTTTAAGTGCCTTTTCTTCTATGCTGAGAATCTGGTTGAACACGACGACTAAAAGATGGTTTAAAACTTCATTTTTCGTTTCCATTTTCACCTCTCGTAAAATACTTTGAGCTTCAAAGTATTTACTAAATTATAATTCTAAGCTACTGACTTGTCAAGAATTTTGGCGCTTAATAACAAGATGGGTCATCGCAATAGCAATTGGAAAAGAAAACCAATTCAAGAAAGTGTACGGCGCGTATTCTACAGCGCTGACTCCTGTAATGGCGAGCACAATGATAGCATTGACATTCCAAGGCATGAGCGGTGCCATCGCCGTTCCAGTATTTGCGATAATTTGAGCGAGATTCAGTGGCTCAAACCCATGTTTCTTAAAAAACCCTTTCAAATACTTGCCTGGGACGAGAATTCCAACTGTCTGATCACAAGTCAAAGCATCGAGAACGGTTGAAAGTATTCCCGTGTTAAATAAAGCACTCACCCTATTTCGGCTATTTTCTTCTACCATGGTAATGATAGGTGCAATCCATCCGCATTTTTCATAGAGAGTGCTCATCGATATCCCCGCCATGATGATGAAAACGACTTCGAGCATTGCATAAGCGCCACCGATTTCAAGAGATTTTATAAAGGGCTCTGAAGTTTCACCTACATATCCAAACCCCATAAACTTTATGACATCAAGTGGATTATGACCTTGAACAAAAAGCGTTATAAGTGCTGACATTGTAATACCGATTCCTAGAACCTTAACGGATTTTAAGCCACGGAAACTAGTCCACAAAACGACTATTGGTACGATAAAAAAGAGCGGCGAAATTTTAAAATTATCCATTATAGTGTGTTTGTAGAAATTAATAGATTCTATGGATATCGTACTCGTATATTTGAGACTCAACACATAATACGCAAGCCCTGCCAAAATTGCCGCAGGAATCATGATAAAGCCCGTCTGCTTAAAATATTGTCTAAACGGCACATTTACCGTCTCAAGTGTGAAATTGACCAGTGCCGAGATCGGTGATAGTCGGTCTGCTACATATGCCCCCGACATGAGCGCACCAACGAGTATGCCACTTGGCATACCGATACTTATGCCGAGCGAAAAGAGCGCAACGCCAACTGTACTCAGTGTACCTAGACCTGTTCCCAAAAAAAAGGCGACTACTGCCGTCATCAGATACGCAAATAATAGGAAATACACTTTATCTACAACCTCGAATCCATAATAAATCAAAGCCGGTACGATGCCTGATGAAATCCACATAGCCACGTTGATCCCAATTAAAAAAACAATGATATAAATGTCCTTTATACTTAATATGCCTTCAAAAATCCAGCTAATACTCGTTTTGAGTGGTATGCCATTAGAACTTAATATTCCCACTGCGAGAGAAAGGGTTAAAGCCAACCCCCAGACTAAAGATCTGCCGATTAGCAGACAGGTAAATACGCTCACAATAAAAATCACTGCCAAAACGAGACCCCATTTTTTCTCTACTTGATGCTTAAACACGCTCTGACCTCCCAATTGTGCGATTTATGTGTTTAATATTTGAAATTCATGCTGATTAAGTTCCCAATTTCCATCATCTTTTCTGAACTTTTCAAAAAAACGAACGAAACCAACTCGATCGATTAGTATTACAGTTTCATGACGCGTACCGTAAGCTTCCATTTCTATAAAAATAGATGACAATGACTTTTCAAGGTTTAAGTCAATCCCAGTACTTGGAAGGTCGCCTACGTCCGCCTCTCGTCTGTTTTCTAGAATCGCAAAGAGATCATCTTCATTCAAATGATTTTTAGATAGCGCCTCAAACAAATCGTCCTTAGCCCGATTGACTTTCATCCAAGGCGTGTTTAGAAACGCATTGCTCAACCCGTGGATACCACTATCTAGCTTGATGATGCTGTCTTCGATATTCGAATAAAAATATAGGTCTTTAGCATCCCCAATTATTATATTATAAGGGTCATATAACTTCTTTTCCTTCGCCAAGGTCTCAAGATACTCAAGAGGCTGCATATCGCCCTCAAGAAAGTTTTTTGTCAAAAGTCCACGCGATTGTGGTGCCTCGACATGCAATGTGAAATCTCTATGATTTGTGATAAAAGCCATACGTCCAGTGAGGGATATACCCGTCCACGTTCCGCCTTTTTCAAGGTCTAACCCACTCAAAATGCCATTTCTGATGGCAGCATTTTCAGTTGGTCTTTTATAGAATTCATCGCGATTGCCTATAAATACAAAGGGGTATTCTGGATGCACGTTATGGGCAATTGCCAATGTACACATAGATTGTCTTCCTTTCTAAAACCACTTTTTTATCTTAAAAAATACAGTCATACTTGTGATGATTACCAGACTTGTTATGAGAAATACGGGTATTGCGTTGGGTTCCTTCATACCTGGAAAATGAGTGAAGTTCATACCGAAAAAACCAGTCATGAAATTCAATGGGATGAAAAGCGCTGTAAAAACAGTTAATACCGCCATGATGTGGTTAAGTTTATTACCAGTATTGAGCATATTTATCTCGTAAATATTGTTGACCATCTCTCGATATAAACCGACGAGATCGTTGACGTGGTTAACGTGATCACTGACATCTGAGAGATAGACCTTAACTTCACTTGAAATCCATTCGGATTTTTCACTTTGCAGTTCAACCATAATGTCTTTAAACGGGATGACAGAAGCCCGAATCAATAAAAGTTGCTTACGCAGTTTAAAGAGACGGTCCATCGAAATTTTGGACATTTCTGCCGTCGGTTGTTCATATTCATCGATTTCATCACCTATAGACGCTAGAATTTCCAGTTGATTATCAACAAGAGCATCTAATAATACATAATAAAGATAGTCTGCCCCTTGCGTTCTTATCTTTCCAACCTTCTCTTTCAAGCGGCGCCGTACGCCTTCAAACACATCCCCTTCATTTTCTTGAAATGTGATGACGATGTTCTCTAATAGCAATATTGACAAATGTTCATGTAACACATCTCCCTTAACTTTACTATTTTTGTCATCTTCTGGGTCGGCACGATAAATCATTTTGAAAAGTGAAAACAAGTAACTATCTGTAAATTCAATTTTACTACGTTGGGATACATGAACGATATCTTCTAGGACAAGAGGAGACAGTCCAAATATTTCTCCGATTTTGATGATGGTCTCAACTACGTTAAGGCCAATAATATTGATCCAAATCGTTTTCTTTGTATCCATCATCACCATGATTTCAGATTCAAAATCTGAATCTGTGAATGTATCAAACTTAAATTTATCTTGATTATATGAGATGACTTCGATGATTGTATTGTCATTATTGTAATCGCCAGTATAGACCACCGACTCAGGTGGTAGATTTAATTTCGTGCGTTTCATCATGTAACCTCGAATTCGTTTGACTTTTTCGTCTAAATACTATAGCTGCTACTATTTTCATTATAATTTACAACGCTGTTATTTAAAAGACAATTATGGAAATTGCATAATTACCTAATAAGTCAATAAATCAAAGTTTCACATGGCAACAATGGCTTGATTACGTCATTTACACGAGAAGAATATCTTCAAATTGGAATTATGCAATTTCCTCAATTATTCAATTCCCTAACCTATTGAAATTCCATATTTTCATCAGCTTTATACTACATTCAAAAAAATAGAATCAGACTATGTCTGATTCTATTTTTGTATGACTCAATATTTGTAATTACTCATATAGATGGGCAATCCCTTCATATTGTTTGATGGGTGGTTTTTTTGACAAGATACTAATGGATTTTGTAGGACAAAGATTCACACATCGATAACAAATGATGCACTGGCAGCTTTGCATAATGCGATTATCCTCGAGTCTCAAGTTCTGAACTGGACAACTGGAAACACATTTTTCACAACGCGTACAAGTATTTAAGTTGATTTTAACATTTCTTGCAAGTTTTTTTTCCCATTTTGAAAATGGCACGCGATTAAGTGCTCCAATCAATAGTGCACTTACCGTATCACCGCGTTTGATTAGCGTATTCTTAGCAAAATCCATGCAATACAGTTCAATGCGTTGGCGCGATACATCGACAACGGCCTTTGCCTCTTTGCCATTTTTAAGCTTAAACAGTTTGACATCAGAGAGATTTGAAGGCATTGTAAAGTGTTCAATAGAAACAATTTCAGCATGACATTTTCTTAAAATACGCGCCATATATGCCCCACCATCGCCAGAAAACATCATTTGTGTAGCTATAACGATGGCCTTTTTGTCTTCGAGATGTGGTGCAAGTTTTTTGATGAATCGCCACATGTTAAGTGGTGCCATTGAGCCATGTACGGGATAAGCAACTAAAATATAATCGGCCAAAGCAACTTTTGGAATGTCATCATCAGTAAAAGCCTCAATGCTGATTGGCGTCATCTCAATTTCATATTTCTTGAATTCTTGTGACATCGTCTCAACGACAAACTTCGTGTTTCCTGTGCCTGAAAAATATAATGCAAGTATCGTCATTTTGAAAGTTCCTTTTCCTTATTTCTAATGTACTTTAGGCTCACACTCGGGTTGTTCGTCTTTCTCGATCTAATCTCAAATTGTTTTAAAGAAGAGACAAACGGCGTGAGTTTTGAAAAGCCATAGTTACGTGTATCAAAGTCCGGATAGCGCTTGTTGAGCATGCTACCCAGTTCACCGAGGAACGCCCAACCATCATCGTCAGAAATTTCAGTGATGATAGTTCTTATGACATCGATAAGCTCGTCTTTAGAGACCATGCCAGCTTTTGCTTCTTGATGGATACTCGGTTGCTTTTTCGTGTCTACAGGTTGGTCCACAGTAACAGCTGTTAAAACTTCTAAGTATTTAAATTTCTCGCAAGCGGCGATAAATGGTGTTGGCGTTTTCTTCTCACCCATACCAAGAACATACATGCCTGCTTCCCTAAGTCTAGCAGCCAATTTTGTAAAATCGCTATCACTTGATACGATACAAAAACCGTCTACATTGCTGGAATATAAGATATCCATAGCATCAATAATAAGTGCAGCGTCAGTAGCATTTTTACCCGATGTGTAGCTATATTGTTGTATAGGTGAAATAGAATAATTCAACAATACTGTTTTCCATGAAGCAAGTTGCGGTTTTGTCCAATCGCCGTAAATTCTCTTGTAAGTCGGCGTCCCATGATTTGCCACTTCATCGATGATGGCTTTGATATACTTATCTGAAACATTATCCGCATCGATTAGCACGGCTATTCTCTTATCCCTCTTATCTCTTGAATCACTGGTCATATAAGTCTCCAATTCTCAATTTATTGGTCTTATGTCTATTCTATATGTCCGCTTCAAAGATTACAAGTCAAAGGTAATTTAATCGTGAAAGTCGTTCCATGCCCTATTTTAGATGCGCAAGTGATTTCTCCTTCATATAGATCGATTATCCGTTTTACAATAGACAAGCCCAAGCCATTTCCATCTGTTCTATGTGCTAAGTCCCCTTGATAAAATTTTTCAAAGATACGGTCTACAGTTTCGCTAGCCATTCCCTTGCCTGAATCCTCAATTTCAACGACTGCAGAATGGTTGATAGCATATACTTTAATAGTAAGTAACCCACCAGTTTCGGAAAATTTAATCGCATTGTCGATTAAATTGATCCAAACTTGTTGAAGCAATTCCTCATCTCCAATAAAATCCAATGTCTCCAAGTCAAGATCAAGCTCAATTCCTTTTTTGCTCCAGTTTTGTTCTAATAGCAAAATAACGCGTCTTATCTGTTCATCCAAAGAAAAACAGTGCATTTTTTCGATGATGGCTTGATTTTCCAAACTAGAAAGTCTTAGCAAATTAGACGATAGCCTAGATAGCCTTTCCGTTTCATCAATGATGATTTGTACATACTCTATTCTTGTTTGATCGTCGATTTCATTTGACTGAAGGATCTTAGCAAATCCACTTATTGATGCGATTGGTGTCTTAAATTCATGTGACACACTGCTGACAAAGTCTTTTTTAAGATACTCATTGTTTTTTAGTTCCTGTGCCATTTTATTGAAATTCATAACCAAAGTTCCGATTTCGTCATTCGTTGTTTGTTTGACTTTTACGTCAAAGTTACCAATTGCAACTTGTTTAGTTGCTTCCGTCAACCGTTTCATAGGTTTGACTATCTGCTTTAACACGACTAGGACAAACAAAATTGTAATTAACATGCTGAGTAACAATGCCGTTCGCAAGGATTGACCGATATGTTTAAAAATCGCACTATTAAACACAGGTTGGATCATAACCCAATTTGAATCAATTTGTGTTATTAAATATAAACTCGCCTTTTGATGCAAGATTTTTTCTGGCATATACGTTTCCATTTTACCATTTTCAATATTATTGACACCTTCTGACGATATGCTCGGATTTGCATCAATCAATTGTTGCGTTGTTTCGTAAAAATTGATGGACATAAAGCTATTACCGGCAATATTTGACAGTTCTTCTAGTGTTAAATCATAGTTGTCAACAAGCATATTGAGTTCTTCTGCTTTTTTTTGCACCATACTGGCTAGCGGGTCATACATAAGTTGCACAGTAAAACCTGACATGACAGCAAACGCAATCCCACTAGATAGTATGAGTATGCCTGTAATAATAACTACAAATTTTGTGTAAATTGATTTGAAATTAATCCACTTCATTACGTTCCGCCTTATAACCTAGACCTCTAATCGTAACAATCAAAAAGTCTTCATTGTCTTCAAATTTTTCTCTAAGCCTTTTAATATGGACATCAACCGTTCGCTCGTCCGCCTCAGCATCATAGCCCCATATCTCATCCATAAGCTGTTGTCTCGTAAATATTTTTTTGGGATAAGATAATAATTTATATAAAAGATAAAATTCTTTTTTCGGTAGCTCAATGAGCACACCGTCTTTCTCAACACTGAGTGCATCATAATTGAATGTCGTATTTCCTATAGTGAGTTTCCTTTCTGTCTGAATCTTAGCGCGTCTGAGAAGTGCATCCACTCGTAAAAGCATCTCCTCCATATCGAGTGGTTTTACCATATAGTCGTCCGTACCAGAAATAAAACCCTGACGCTTATCGGATAGTGACTCAAGTGCTGTTGCCATGAGAATCGGAAACTCAAAATGCGACTCTCTAATTTCACGCGTCAATGTAAAGCCATCTTTGCCAGGCATCATGACATCGCAAATCATAAGATCGATGTGATTTTTGTCGAGCAAAATCATCGCCGCATCCCCATCTTCTGCTTGAAGTACGAGGTACCCCTTCAGTTCTAGGTGATACGTCATGAGTTTTCTTAAGCTATTGTCATCTTCAGCCAATAATATTGTTATCATCGTTCCTCCAAATTAGATCCAAACGCATTTAATCCATTTTAACTATAATAAATAATCTTTATGAATTCAATGTGAATTTAAAAAGCCAAATGTCCCAGAACCGAACATTTGGCTTTAAACTTTGTATTGAAAATGATGGGTCTTATTTTTCTCGTAACAAATCTCTGATTTCAGTAAGCAACAATATATCTTCAGGTGTTGGTGCAGGTACTTCTGGTACAACTTCTACTTTTTTGCGCGTCTTTTCTATCAATTTTATCATGATAAAAATAACGAAGCCGATGATGACAAAATCCACGATGTTTTGAATGAAGAGACCATAATTTACTGCAACTTCTGGCGTATCGCCAACCGCATCTTTGAGAACCCATTTCAAGGACTTGACATTGACTTTGCCAAGTATAATACTCATGAGCGGCATAATCACATCATTGACGAAAGAAGTCACAATTTTGCCAAACGCACCACCAATAATCACTGCTACCGCTAAATCTACAACATTTCCTCTGATTATGAATTTCTTAAAATCTTTCAACATAGGATCTCCCTCGCAATAAGAATTGAAATTGGAATGATACAATTTCCTCTCGTTTAATAGGTTTAATTTACCCATCAACCAACAGATTAATCACATTAGAGTTCATGTTTCATCAAGTTTTATTTGCATGCTTCTGAATACAAGTAAACGGACGTATCACTTGAGCGCTTGACAACGCTTCTACAGTAGCGCCATGCTCTGAAGGTATCCATGGACGTATAAACTGGGATGTTCCGCTCAGCAGCCATTCTGCGCATCGTGAAGCCATCTCTAGAGGAATCATCGCCCAAAGTCGGCGCATTGATGATGAGATCCACGAGTCCGTCCTTGATGACATCTAGGACATTAGGACTTTCTTTACCGATTTTATTGATCGTCTTTGCCGGAATGCCCAGCTCTTTTAATCTTAGACTTGTCCCTCTCGTTGCGATGTACGCGTAATTGTTTGGACAATCTTCATGATTCAAAAGTGCCTTTTCTTCATTATTTAAAGTCATGAGAAGCGTTGGGAGCTCATTTGTCGGCGCGTTTTTTGCGGCGATGAAGCCTTTATAGAGCGCTTCGGCATATGTTTTACCAATACCGAGGACTTCTCCTGTGGACTTCATCTCAGGTCCAAGTGATATTTCCACATCTGGAAGCTTATGTGTTGAGAACACAGGCACTTTAACAGCTATGAGGTCTGGTTCCTTATACAAGCCTTCGCCATACCCTAGCGATCCTAGGGGCTCGCCCATCGAGACGCGCGTAGCAAGTTCTACAATCGGCACGCCACTGATTTTTGAGATGTAAGGTACTGTTCTCGAAGCGCGTGGGTTTACTTCTATGACATAAAGCGTTTCTTCAAATTCTATGAACTGGATATTGATCATGCCCTTGATGGCTAAACCCAATGCGATTCTTTGCGTCGTCTCGACGATTTGTTCGATGATAGCCTTAGAAACCGTCTGAGGTGGATAAACGGTCATACTATCTCCTGAATGGATCCCTGCGCGCTCAATATGTTCCATGATTCCCGGAATCAATACGGTCTCACCATCCGATATCGCGTCGACTTCGAGTTCTTTTCCCGTAAGGTATTTGTCGATGAGCACAGGATTCTTTTTGTCTTTTTTAAAGGCGTTCTCGAGGTATTCTTCAAGTTCAGCATCCTTGTAACAAATCTTCATCCCCTGACCCCCGAGTACATAGCTCGGTCTGACGATCACTGGGTACTTGAGTGTTTTCGCAACTTGTAAACCTTCAACGCGTGTCATGACGCCTTTTCCCCTCGGTCTTTCAATTGAAAGCGATTCAAGGAATGCGTCAAATTTTTCGCGATCTTCCGACAAGTCGATTTGCGCCGCACTCGTTCCAAAGATTGGTATGCCTTTTGACGTGATAAAATGCGCGAGCTTTATGGCCGTCTGACCACCAAACTGAAGCATCACGCCATCCGGTTTCTCCTTGTCGATGACATTTAGAACATCCTCTTCTGTGAGTGGTTCGAAGTAGAGCTTGTCTGCCGTTGAAAAGTCCGTGCTGACCGTTTCTGGGTTGCTGTTTATGATGATCGTTTCTACATCCATTTTCTTTAGTGCGTTTACACAGTGGACTGAAGCATAATCAAATTCGATGCCTTGACCGATTCTGATTGGCCCAGAACCCAGTACGATAACCTTCTTTCGCGTGCTAACTTCAACTTCATCCACGGTTTCATAGCTCGAGTAATAATAGGGCGAAACCGCTTCAAATTCACCCGCACAAGTATCAACCATATGGAAGACGGGTTTGATGCCCATCTGCAGGCGCAATTTATAGATGTCTTCTGGTGACTTACCGATAAGATCGCCGATGCCCTTATCTGAAAAACCCTTTTTCTTAAGTGCTTTCATATAGTCAGTATCAATTTCATCGAGATGCATGCACTCTAGCTTAGACTCTTCGTCGACGATGCCTTGAAGCTTGCGTAAGAACCATGGGTCGATACCCGTTATCTCAGCAATTTTTTCGAGCCTGTAAACGCGTCTGATAAGTTCTGCCAGTGCGAAGAGTCTTTCGTCGTCGGCTTTCATGACGAGTGCTTTCAATTTCTCAATGGAGAATTTCATATACTTTTTATGCTTGAGGTGATATTGACCGAGTTCTAGTGAACGTACGCCTTTCATAAAGGCCGCTTCAAAATTGCTGCCGATTGCCATGATTTCTCCAGTGGCCATCATCTTAGTACCTAGTGTACGTTCCGCTTTTCCAAATTTATCAAACGGCCATTTTGGTATCTTGACGACGACATAGTCTAGGCTCGGCTCAAAGCAGGCGTACGTAACGCCTGTCACGGCATTTTTTATCTCGTCGAGATGATAGCCTAGTGCGATTTTCGCTGCCACTTTTGCGATAGGATATCCCGTCGCTTTAGACGCTAAAGCAGAAGAACGGCTCACCCTTGGATTGATTTCAATAACGGCATATTCAAAGCTTGTCGGATGAAGGGCGAACTGAACATTGCAGCCGCCTTCTATCTTGATGGCTTCTATGATTTTCAATGCAGACGTTCTCAGCATTTGATAGTCTTTATCTGAAAGCGTTTGGCTTGGCGCAACGACGATGCTATCGCCTGTGTGTATACCCACTGGATCGAAGTTTTCCATGTTGCAGACGGAGATGCATGTGCCGTTTGCATCGCGCATTACTTCGTATTCCACTTCTTTCCAACCCTTGATGCTCTTTTCGATCAGCACTTGATTGACTGGACTATAATCGAGGCCTGAAGCCATGATGTGTCTAAGCGCCACCTCATCGTCTGCGATGCCGCCACCCGTTCCGCCAAGTGTATAAGCTGGTCTTACGATGACAGGATACCCAATTTCAGTAGCATAGAGGATGCCCGCTTCGAGTTCTGTAAATATCTCAGACTGGATCATGGGTTCCCCTATATCTTCCATCAGTTCTTTGAACAGTGCACGATCTTCCCCTTGCTTAATGCCCTTGATTTTTGTGCCGATCAGGTTGATGCCATATTGTTCAAGGACACCAGATTCAGATAACTCCAGCGCCATATTGAGGGCTGTTTGTCCGCCCATTCCAGCTAGCAAACTGTCGGGTCTCTCTTTTTCAATGACCATGGTGACATAATCAAGCGTAATCGGTTCAATGTAAATCTTATCAGCAATCTCAACATCCGTCATAATTGTCGCTGGGTTGGAGTTGATCAATACGACCTCGACCCCTTCTTCTCGAAGCGCTTGACAGGCTTGTGTGCCCGAATAGTCAAATTCTGCGGCCTGACCGATGACGATTGGCCCCGAGCCGATTACAAGTACTTTTTTTATCGCTTTATTCAATGGCATATGATCCTCCTACTCTGCGTATTTTATAAAATCGTCAAACAAATAGCTACTTTCCACGGGTCCCGGTGATGCCTCTGGGTGAAACTGAACCGAGAACACGGGCAACGTCTTATGGCGCATGCCCTCAACGGACTGATCATTTAAGCTCACATGTGTCAATTCGACGTCATCCGGCAACTTGGATACCGTATAGCCATGATTTTGTGAGGTTATGGTAATGCGGTTTGTCCGCAAGTCCTTTACTGGATGGTTGCATCCTCTATGGCCGAATTTCAATTTCTCTGTTTCACCGCCCATTGCAAGGGCTAAAAGTTGATGGCCAAGGCAGATGCCCACGATTGGCTTCACGCCAATGAGTTTCTTTATTTCCTCTATGATTGGCCCTAAATCGCCTGGATCGCCAGGTCCATTCGTCAAGAATACGAGATCCGGCGCATCTGCGAGTATCGTTTTTGCCTGCGTCGCTGCTGGGTAGAGTGTTATCCTAGCGCCGCGCTTTTGGAGGTTTCTTAGTATATTTTGTTTGACACCAAAGTCCCATACGGCGACGCGCTTTGTGTCCGGTGCAACGCCCGATGTAATGCTAGTGCCATCGTCAGTACCATTGCCAGCGTCCTCTAGTGCCTTGATCGCTTGGGTTGATACTCTATATACGGCATCGCTGTTGTCAAACCCTGCAATAGCTGCGCTGACGGTTGCTTGATCGAGTGTTTCCACGGTAATAATCCCGCGCATCGTGCCGTGATTTCTAAGCACGCGCGTGAGTGCCCTTGTATCCACGCCCTCTATGCCCATGATTTTTTGCTGCTTTAAATAGTGCTCCAGTTCAATTTCAGATCTAAAATTTGACGATGCATCGCACTTCTCCCGGACTACAAAGCCTCTGACTTTTGCGCTATCTGATTCAAAATCCTCTAAATTGATGCCATAATTGCCAATAAGCGGATAAGTCATCGTCACGATTTGTCCATAATACGACGGATCGGTGAGTACTTCTTGATAACCTGTCATACCCGTATTGAACACCACTTCACCGACACAGGTTTCGATATGTCCAAACGCAGTGCCTTCAAAAACCATGCCGTTTTCCAAGATCAATTTCGCTTTCATAAAACCCTCCCAACTTCTATATATGGAAATCGCATGAGTCATACAATTTCCCCATCAGTGACTTACACTAGAGAAGGTGCAAACAAAAAAGGAAGCAATGCGCATCGTATTGATGATGCGCTCGCTTCCTTCATATTTTCATTTAGATATAAATGTCCCTTGTTTTGCATACCATACCTCTTTCTGGCCTCACTGGACCAATTTAAAGTGTATTCATTAAGGGTTATATTACTGCAAAACTAAAATGATGTCAAGTGAGGAAATTGCATAATTCAAAATTGTATGAATCTCATTTATGAAAATAGCGTGATTGATCCATTGCCAAATGTGATAAACGTGATTTCGCAACTTAAAAGGTAATTATGCAATTTCCATAGGTAATTATGCAATTCCCATGTCTATTCACCTTTATAAGGGAAAATTTTCAATAACAATTTAATGACGATGAAAAATAGGATTAAAACAACAAACACGCCAGTTAATCCATACGCCATCAATTCTAAACCTAAGCCGAATTCGTACATAATTTCCCCCTATCTTGCAAGCAACCATGGCACAAGCGCAAGTACCATACCACCTGCGATAATTGAACCAAGTTGTCCTGCTACGTTTGCACCAACTGCTTGCATGAGGATAAAGTTATGTGGGTCCTCTTGCTTCGCCATTTTTTGAATAATTCTAGCCGACATTGGGAATGCTGAGATACCGGCAGCACCAACCATCGGGTTGATTTTTTCCTTTGAAAACAAGTTGAGTAGTTTTGCAAATAATACCCCACCAGCAGTATCAAAGACAAATGCCACAAGGCCCATTGCCATGATAATCAATGTTTTAACGTCCAAGAATTTTTCGTAATGCATCGTTGAACCAATAGTAATACCAAGAAGTAAAGTGACTAGATTAGCAAGTTCATTTTGAGCGGCTTTAGACAATCGCTCAAGAACGCCTGATTCTCTGATTAAGTTACCAAACATCAACATACCAACAAGAGGTACACTGATTGGTGCGATAATACCAGAGATGATCGTTATCAAGATTGGGAAAGCAATTAGAACCGTTCTTGAAACCTTCACATCTTGGAAACTCATGCGGATTAAACGTTCTTTTTTTGTCGTGAGCAATCTAACAACTGGTGGTTGAATCACTGGCACGAGCGCCATATAAGAATACGCTGCAACCGAAATCGGGCCTAGCCATTCTTTAGCGAACTTTGATGCGACAAAAATGGAAGTTGGTCCATCTGCAGCCCCAATGATGCCAATAGCTGCTGACGTTTTAAGATCAAAGCCCAATTCGGGGAATAATACGTTTAAGTATAACGCACCTAAAGCTGTAAAGAAGATACCAAATTGTGCTGCTGCGCCGAAAAATAGCATTTTAGGATTTTTTAAGAGTGGTGTGAAATCAATCATTGCACCTACAGCAACGAAAATAAGTACTGGAAATATTTCTGTTAATATACCTGAATTATAAAAAATCTGTAAAACGCCAGGTGCGCCGTCAAACTCCCAAATCGTACTTAGTGGCAAGTTGACCAAAATCGCGCCAAATCCGATTGGCAACAAAAGCATTGGTTCATAATCCTTTTTGATTGCCAAGAAAATCAGCACTGAACCTATGGCATACATTATTAAATACTGCCATTGAAATTGTACAATGCCTTGAAACAGTTGTGCAAAATCCTCCATAATAGTTCCTCCCCAATAATAATGGTCCAAAGAAAAAGACCCTTACCCCGAATAATCGAGGTAAAAGTCTTGCTTTCAAAATAATGAGCGGTTGACCGGGTATTGCTACCGTGATTGACGATCAACTGCACAGCGTAAGCTGCAAGCTACTCCCTTAAACCTAACATTGCTATTATAACACTTAGCTTAACGTCATTCAAATGATTTAGTTTATTTTTTAGTCATATTTATTAGGTCATTTTGACCTTCATTGTTAGTCACATACTTTATTTCTATCGTGTCTCCTGTTTCGATGTCGGCTAAAAGCGTTTCGAATTCACTACTTCTAAAGGCCATAAAGTTTTCTCCGACTTTTACTTCGATGCTATTGTTGTCAATCTGACCTTGATAAATACCAGTAACACTTAACGTCTCTACGATTGAGGGCTCTTCTAAAAATGTATAAGCTTCTGCACGCTCATTGTATACTTCTGTAATTTCAAGATCACCGACATATTTAATCACGATATAAGGATAGGTGATAATCTGCGGAACAACTGCATCTTTCCCAGGTTTTCCCTCGCCAACAAGTACTTTATATTCGCCATCAAAATCGCCTAAAGATATCAAGTTCATGCCATAACCACCTGTTGGCTTTTCGCCGCCAGATACTAATAAGTAGTTGATTCCTTCATCTGTTGTCCACTTAAAATAGCCTCTTTGAACGATCAAAGCATCGATTTGAAGTTGAATATCCATAGGTAGTTCTTCAATATAAACCGTATCAAACTCGATAGGTATGCCAAATTCATCTGCAGGCACTCCAGTCGTTTCAGTAATCTCGTTCGTCGCATCATCTGTTGTTTTCGGACTACATCCTGCAAGTGACACCACAAAAATGAGTAGCAATATAAATACTATTTGGTTTTTATTAATTAATTTCATCCTAACACTCCTTTTAAATTAAGTCATAAATCATCTGTGACATATCACTATGTTACACTCTTTTGACTCTTATTTAAAGGAAAAAGATCTAAAGCGTTCTTATAGGCTGTTATGTTTAAAACGTCCAATTACCTTTAGTAAATAACTGAACCGTTGACCCATCTTTTTCATAAGCTGTGACTTCCATCTCGGGACCACCAATCATGAAATCGACATGGATTAAACTTGAATTAGCCCCTCTTTCTTCAAGTTCTTCTTGAGATACGTTTGAACCATTTTGCATGGCATAAGCGTAAGCTCTACCAAGTGCCAAGTGAATAGACGCATTTTCATCAAAAAGTGTATTGTTAAAGAGTATGCCAGTATTTGAAATTGGAGAATCGTTCTGTACAAGTGCAACCTCTCCTAAATACTTAGCCCCTTCATCATTGGCGAGCATGCTATCAAGAACCTCTTTACCCTTACCTGCAAAATAATCGACGACCCGACCATCTTTAAACGTGAACCCAAAATCATCGACTATTTTGCCATTGTGACTTAAAGGTTTTGTCGAACGAACAGTGCCGTTTACTTTGTATCGATGTGGTGTCGTGAAAACTTCTTCAGTTGGAATATTGGCAACGAAAGCGTCTCCTGCATGGCTGTTTTTTGAGCCACCCATCCAATAATGACCATCTGCCAAGCAAATTTCCAGCTCAGTACCAGGTGCTTTAAAAACGAGCTTCTCAAATTGTTTTTCATTTAAGTAGTTTTTATATTTTTTAAGGTTAATGTCGTGTTGCTTCCAAGCTTCTACTGGATCAGCAGTACTGACGCGAGTGGCATCAAATATTTTTTCCCAAAGAGCGTCGATAGCTTTTTCCTCAGACATTTCAGGATAAACGCTTTTTGCCCATGCTTCTGATGGTACCGCGACGATACACCATTTTGTTTGACCTGTCATCCTATATCTAGTTGCAGGAGATAGTGCTGCAGAAGCCGTTTTCTGATCCTTAGCTACAATCTCACCTTGTACATTTTTGAGGAGTTCTGGATCTGGTGCAATGATATAAAGGTGATGGTAATTGTCTTCATACAATTTGACGAGTAAGTCGACTTTCCATTGTGGGTAATTTTCAAAAACGTACTCTTTGGCATTGCCATAACGCGCCAATGTCATCAAGTCGTCATTCAACATAAACTCAACGTGCTTAGCACCCGCAGCATAGGCCTTTTTCATAACTTCTCGAGCGAGGGGCAGTCCTGATGCATTTGCTGTGATAATCAGGCCTTCCATAGGTTGTACATTAATGCCTACATTCACTGCCAATGCAGCGTATTTTTCTAGTTCATTACTGTAGTTTTTCATTTGTGTCTCCCCTTTTTAATCAATTGGTTGTACTTCATCATTATAACGCAAATGATTAAGTGGGACAAGAGATGTAACCACTAAAAAGGCACTTGTTTTGAGCGTTTTACAAACCTAAAGTACCACCAGGATTCATGATCTCATGTGGATCAAAGTGCTTTTTCAAAGCTCTAAATACATCCAGTTGATTTGTGCCAATCTGTTTTTCAAGCCATGGTGCAAAAGCTTTGCCGATGCCATGATGGTGACTCATCGATGCGCCATACTTAAGGATGTTATCTAAGATGCCTGCTTGATAGGCCAAATAGTCATCAATATCATCCAATTTTGCAATAAAAATAAAGTATAGATTAGCCCCTTGTGGATAGACATGGGACATATGCGTCATACAGATCGTATTCGGTCTGCTCTTACAATAAGCCCTGACGCCTTCATGAACGGCCTCCATCGTTTCCCAAGTTACAGAACACTCTAAAGTATCTGTCATAATCCCAAAATCTTGTAGATCTTCTCTCATGTATGGGTCTCTAAATCGACTCTTTTCCCACTCTTTTACAGGTATGCCAGTCAAATAAAACCCACCATATGCCCTGCAAATGCGATGCACTTTTCTAGTGATATTTTTAGTAAATGTCCTTTCACCATCTGTACAACCTAAAAACAAACACCTTTCACCAGCCTTGTAACCTACCAAGTCCATCATAGCATTCAGCGGTGTGTCTTCTACACCGTATAGTTTAAGCATGACATCGGTTTCTTCAGGATCGGACAATCTAAAGACAGATGGATAACCAAATTGGCTTTGCATAATTTCGCGTGTAGCTTCTTTCGCTTGGTCCCAAGTCTTAAATATATAGCTAAACCTTCTTTGATTCTCAGGCATATATCTAAATACCTTTAGCGTGCAAGACACTAGTACACCAAAAGCCCCTTCACTACCCATCATAATCTGATCGATGCTTGGACCAGTTGACATAGCTGGATACTCTTTGGTTTCTATTGTTCCAATAGGTGTCACATACTCTTGGCAAATGACAAGGTCCTCAATTTTCCCAAAATAGGTGGAGTTTTGACCTGCACCACGCGTCACAACCCAACCGCCAACGACGGAGTATTCAAAGGATTGTGGAAAATGTCCACACGTATAAGCCCGCTTAGCACCAAAACGGATAGGTGCTTCATTGAGTGCACGCTCCAAGTCAGGTCCATTCATACCTGCCTCAACTGTGATCGTTTGATTGATTTCATTGAATCTAACGACGCGCTTCATATGGACGCGCATATCGAGTGATACGCCACCTTTCATACACTCGACACCACGCGTTACAGAAGACCCTCCCCCATAGATGGTAACTGGGATATAGTGTTCATGGCAGTAGGCGACAATATTTTGAATGTCCGTTTTTGAATAAGGATGAAGTACTAAATCGGGAATATTCTCAACAATCCCTTTTCTAAGCCGCATCAAATCAATCATCGTCTTGCCATAAGCGACCGCCAGTCTCGAATAATTATCCATTTTTACATTGTCATACCCTAGCATCTCGACAAAGGCATCTATGTGTGCTTTAGATAGTCCAATTGATTGATTATATTGAACCTGTTCGAGACCCATTTCTCTTTTGACTTTAAAGTCCTCATCTGTCATATCAAATGTTTTCTTCATTAGGGCATATAGTCTTCTATTTGGATGTTTGAATGCGGCCGGATCACCCCATTTTAGGATTGAACGGTATGAACCTTCAGGTGGTGAAACCTCATGCCAATCTGGATAAAAATGTTTCGATTTATGCGTCATGATTGCCTCCTATTTTTTAATGCACACTAATTTACGCCTTTGTAACCCTGTGAGGGTTGCATGGTAAATGTGGCTATAACATCTACATTGAGATTCAATAGATCATGTACAACCACCGTGCCAACTTTGATGGGTAATACAATCACCACAGTGTCAAGCAAAGTCATGGCGTCCATGATTTTATCTCTTGGTATGGCCACAGTCGTGCGCACTGGTACGCGTCGCACTTTATCGTCTGTTGTTTTTACAGTCGTCGTTAGCACCCGTACTGGATTAAACCATTCCTGTTCAGCAAACGCCAAACCTTTTGGACATTTATGTCCAATTGTTTTTAGTCCCTCAATAGTCATAGTAACTTCTAATTGGCACCCTTTTGGACAGTTTATGCAAATTAATCTCATTTGTCGCCCTCCAAATACCGAAGCACGCTTTGACCAGCTCGTTCGCCACTGACCGTTACGTGATCGACTAAGTCGTAGACATGAAGTGCATTGCCACAACAAAACACTCCTGGAACGGATGTCATCAACTGATCGTTTACTACAGGACCCCTTGACTTAGCATCTAATTTTATGTCGAGCTTTTCAGCGATTTCGTTTTCAGGAATCAAACCCACCGATAATATGAGACCATCACATTGAATCACCTCTTCAGAGCCTTCAATAATTTCAAGGGCTTCATTTAAATTGGCGACTACGACACTTTCAAGTCGCTCTGAACCATAAGTTGCAATGATCGTTTTTGAAAGATAGAGGGGAATATCAAAGTCGTCAAGGCATTGACTGATATTTCTAGGTAGCCCAGAAGGTGCTGATTTTGCTTCAAAAACACCGATTACTTTTGCGCCTTCCAATGTCAACCGTCGTGCCATGATAAGGCCTATATCACCACTACCTAGTATGACACACCGCTTGCAGGGCATTAGACCTTCGATATTGACGAGAAACTGTGCAGTACCAGCCGTAAAGATACCAGCTGGTCTCGATCCCCCTATATAGAGCTGTTTGCTCGTACGCTCCCTACACCCTGAGGCTAAAATCACCGTTTTCATAGTGATCTCACTCACGCCATGTAAGCTGTTGATTAAGGTGGCTTTGAAACCGATAGGCGCTTTTTCTATAGATGTAACAAACGTTTTCATTGCAACGTCAATGTCCGTATCAAGCACAGAATCTATATAGAGTTGTGCATATTCCGGTCCTGTTAATTGCCTTTTAAATTTGATAAGGCCAAAGCCGTCGTGTACGCACTGTTTCAAAATGCCGCCAAGCCTTGCCTCGCGTTCAATGAGGATAACCTTATAGCCGGATCTAAATACTTCAAGGGCAGCAGCAAGGCCTGCAGGTCCAGCACCTATGACCATACAATCGTACATCACATGACCTCCCGCTGTTTGGTTTCATGAACGGCAATCTTAGAATTGCCCGATTTTTTAGTTATCGATTCGATAGGAATACCTTTAATATCATGGATAATCTCCATGACAAGCGGCATACAAAAACCACCTTGGCATCTACCCATCCCAGCCCTTACTCTTCTTTTGACACCATCGAGCGTCTCAACAGGGATGGGCGTCGAAAGCGCATCAACAATCTCGCCTTTGCTAACTTCTTCACATCTACAGATGATTTCTCCATACTCTTTTCTTGCCTCAATCCATTTACGTCTATCATCAATGGACATAGCTGCCAAATCCGGTATTGGTTTTCTTATAGGATTCCAATCGCTTTTACGCATTAATCGGGCTTCAAAGACCTCTAAGGCACAACTTGCGATAATCGATTCGACCCTTTCGGCTATTCCAGGTGCCGATGCAAATCCCGGTGACTGAATACCAGCAACATGTATGAAGTTTGACAAACGATTTGAACGCTCAACGATAAAATCCTCTTTGTAAGTTGCTGCTCTGATACCAGTAAAATAGGTGATATCGTCTTCCATAGTTAAACCATCGATCTGAGGTAGTTTTTGCTTTAACAGTTCTTTAATAGTTGTCATATCTGTCTCATAATTGTCGCGGTCTGGCGTTTCAATTGCATTGGGCCCAACGAGTATATTCCCCTCATACGTTTTTATGATCCCCCCGCCTTTAGTATTCTTACTGCTTCTATCACCGATAAAACCCAAGATACCATTGACTAAATGCGCCTTTTTTTTATCAAATAAGACGACTTCACCTTTTCTAGGGTGGATGCTATAAAATCGATCACCTGCCATCTGAGCGATGATATCTGTATAAACACCAGCGGCATTTACGACACATTTCGCACGGATTAACCCTTGGTTGGTTTGAACACTGATAATGTGCTTGGAATCGCGCTCTATAGCCAAGACTTCAGTATTAAGTTTGAGTACAACACCATTTAGGATGGCATTTTCTGCATAAGCCACTGTCATTTTGAAAGGTGATGCGACACCTGACTTCTCGCAGAGTACACCCCACTTCACACCTTTTGACAAATATGGTTCGTGCGTGTATACTTCATTTTTATTTAAAAACTTTAAGCCTTCCATATGCATCCGTTTAGCTTTGATAAAAAATAGTGGCTTAAGGATCTTGCTAATGTTCGATCTGAAAAGGATATAACTGCCACACCATCTAATAGGAACACCGAGTTCTTTGGCTATCTGTTCATATAATGCAATACTTTTGATATTTAGTTTACCTTTTAAACTCTTCGTCGATGATGCGATACCTGGATGGATCATGCCATCATTTCTTGATGACGTATGGACACCTACATCGTAAGCTTTATCAATCAACAAAATATCTAACTTGTATTTTGACATTTCCCGTGCGATTGAGGCGCCTATAATTCCAGCGCCAATGATTAGAAGATCGCAAGTTAGCTCTATATCTAAGTTGCTTTTTTTGTTCTGATCCAGTTCTTCAATCCCTAAAACTTTAGAGCGATCATTATATTTGTCTCTTGTAATTGTTTGAATATTCTGTGAATTGTCATCAAAAAAAATATCGTTTACAACTTCTCTAAAAGAGGATTTGGCTGCAATGTAACCTGCACGCACGACATTCTCCCAACTCGCAACATGACCTTCCAGTTTTATAGAGTCTTGCGTGCGAGAACATCTAATAGAATCATCAATAGTCCTTCTCAATTTTTTTTCTATTCTGTGAATTGTATAATCTGAACGTCGCATCATGATAACCCTCATTATGTTACATATTTAGTATTTTTATTGTTTGTTCGTTCGGTCGTCCGAACGTTTTATTAATGATACCATAGTTTATGTGTCGAGTAAACAGGCATCAAAAAAGTGCCCTGTAGCACTGCTTCCTTGGAATGCAGACTATTAGACACCTTATAGTAAATCAGATGGAAAAGCGGAAACGCCAACTGGTACTTTTAGTTCATAATATTGATAGACACCTTCAATCCCTTTGATATAAAGCCAACGCTTTAACAACATCAAATCACTACCTTCAGTGAGATTGAGTAGCTTTGCTTCGCGAGCTTCAGCTGGAATCACAGTGACTTCTTGAATCATCTTTTCAACTGGAAGCATTAGGACTTCTAGTAGAAGTTTACCAATCGATTTTTCTAAATTATACGTTCCAATTTGCGATTCGAAAGATGCATTCATATAAAATTGCTCAAAGCCAAGTGGATGCCCATCAATTGTTCGATTTCGCTCAAAATAGTAAAGTCGATCGCCATTAATTTGATATTCAGGTCGATCGTTTAAAATTGATCTTTTATCTAATAAAGTGCTCTGATGAGACCAACCTCTCAAGCTGAGTGAATACGCCAAGCTTATGAGTGGTTCAAATCCTAGACTCGTTTCCTTGCGTCTAATAAAGGTGCCTCTACCTTGATGCTTTTCTAAAAATCCTTCCTTAACCAATTCGTTTATTGCTTCACGGACAGTGAAACGACCAACCTGATAGGCCTTCATTAGCTCTTGCTCGCTTAAGATTGCGTCTCCAATTTGATAGGATTCCGACTTGATTGACAATAAAATTTGATCTTTGAGCTGAATATATAATGGGATATGCAATTTTCTATTGAGTTTCATTTAGTGTACCCCGATCTATTATTTGTACATTGTTTCTACCACTGAATTTTGCATAGTAAAGTTGTTTATCCGCTAGTGCTACAAACGTCTTGACCTGACCTTTTTGGATTGGCCCAAATATGGCACCAATGCTAAGCGTAACGACATCATCACTCGTGTTGTTAGCTTTTATGGCTAGTCTCTCAACACTTTTTCTAATGCGTTCACATATTAATCGCGCTTCATCTAACGTATCTGTTTTCACAAAAGCAACAAATTCTTCGCCACCATATCGTCCGACAAAGTAGTCTCTAAAAGGCTGATTCCTCAGTGCACTTGAAATCATTCTTAGGCATTGATCGCCTTGAACATGACCCCACGTATCGTTGTAGACCTTGAATCGATCAATATCCATCAAGATCATCACGCCACTAACTTCATGGGTATCGCTAAAATTTTCATTAAATTTCTTTTCTATGCCGCGTCGATTCAGTAGATGCGTCAGTTCATCAATCAAGTTTTCTTTGAGTAAGGATTTGTTAGTCGTTTTCATCTTTTCAAGCGACTTATTTGTCGCTTGAATATCTCTAGTCAATTTCTCACTCAATTTCTTAAGTTTAGTATTTTCACTTTTTTCTTTGTAATAATTGAACTCCACAGATATAATTTCAAGTCGTTTAGAAAGATTAGAAGCTTCCACTTCACCCAACTTGAGATGATAGCTTTTAAAGTAGTCAAATGCTAGTTTGTAATCGCCCAATGCCTCATAATGTTCAGAAATCCTCTTATAAATCACCATGGCTTTTTTCTCTATGCCGTTGTTCAATGCAACATCAAGAGCTTCATTTAAATTTCGAATAGGGCTAATACCCATAGCTTTGTCTAACGAAGCCATCTCGATGAGTAGATCCACGAGATAGTATTTATTGTTAATCGCATTTAGTTTGTTCAAAGCCGATAAGAATATTTTTTTCGCTTGTTCATGATCACCTTGTAGTGCGATTGCTCGGCCCATTTTGGTCTCAGCTTCCCCTTGTTCAAGAGGTCGATTGTGATTTGATATGATTTCGTAGGCATTTAAAAGGTTCTTGTAAGATAATGTATGCTGACCTCTTAGGTATAATATTTCACCGATATTCAAGTATATCGCAGAGGTGTTGATATCCAATTGATTTTTTTTTGAAATGGACAATGCTTTTTTATAATATCGCATCGCCTTATCCAAATCACCAGCTTCACGATAGACTTCACCGATGTTGTTAAGTAAAGAGGTTTCTAAATTTATATCGTTTTGATTTTTCACAAGAGCCAGTGCTTCCATAAAATGTTCAAGGGCATCTGTTAAAGCACCAAAGTAAAAATAGATAATACCGATGATATTTCTGACTTTATACATACCTAAGACGTTGTTATTTGCCTTTAAAATTTCGAGTGAATCAAAAGCGTACTTTAAACCGTTGCTATAGTCTGACATAACACGACAAGCATACGCCATGTGAAAGAGGGCAAACCCTTTTTCAACGTTCATATGTAGGGCGTCTGCATGTTCATAAGCTTCTTCAGCCAATTCAAACGAATGCATTGGGTCTTCAGAGGCGTATTTTTTTGATGCTTCAAATAAACTGCTTATGTACGTTTTAATCTTCATGACGCCCTCCTTTATCAATATTATACGCATAAAACTGAATAAATGAAATACCCTATATTCTTATAACTATCTGTTTGAGCATAATTGGAAATTTATAAAAGGGTGCATGTGTGTTCAATTCACACATACACCCTTAGTTGAACAACTTTTAGAACCTACTAAATTTTGAATTTAGATATTTCTTGGCTCAGTTGAATTGAAATTTGGTTGAGATCCTGAGCGGCTTTTGCCACTTCATCTACGGCAAATGTTTGTTGATCCATTGATGCTGTCACTTCTTCAGAAGCGGCTGCAGTCTCTTCAGATACTGCAGAAATATTTTCAATGCTGCTGACAATCATCTCTTTATCTTGGTTGACGCCTGTAACTGCCTGTCCTATAGAGCCGATGTTTGCAGAGATCATTTCATAGGCATTTTTAATCGTTTCAAAGGCTGAAATTACTTTTAAGACGGCTGAATTCTGTTTTTCGGAGATTTGCTTGAGTTCGCTCATGCTCTTAACGGAATCAGCACCATCTTTTTGAATATTGGATACGATGATTTTTACTTGTTCTGCAGCATTTGACGACTGTTCTGCCAGTTTTCGAATTTCATCAGCGACAACTGCAAAGCCTCTACCATGCTCACCCGCTCTAGCCGCTTCAATAGATGCATTGAGCGCCAATAAGTTGGTTTGTACTGAAATTGCTGAGATTGAATCCAAAATTGTGCCAATTTCAATCGTTCGATCATTGAGTTGATGAATAACGGCTTCAATGTCTTCATTCGCTGAAATCGATTCAGTATTTCTGTCACTAAGTTCAGAGACTGAACTTATACCATCATCATATGCTCTACCTGTCTCATCCGCTGAGCGAATCATATCTTTAGTATATTCATTCAACTTATCAAATTTGTCAGAAAGCGATCGCGCAATAAATGAACTCTTCTCAGCATCTTGTGCTTGATCTTGTGCGCCTCTTGATATATCTTCAAACGTTTTAGCCACTTCATCTGCAGATGCACTAACTTCTTCACTCGTAGCAGCTAAACTTTGTGATGATACAGTCAATTGACCGGAAACGTCTTGAATGTTCTTAACTAATTTGCTCAAATCCATAAGTGTTTCATCAAAATAGACACTTAAAACCCCAATTTCATCTTTGGATTTTACTTCTGACAGATAACCAAGTTCACCTGTTTTAGCACGCTGCATGGAATCAATCAGCTTTTTAATGTTTTTATTCATTTTGCTTGTAAATCCAACAATAAACACAGCACCTATTATGACAGCTATGATTGAAGCGCCAATCAGCAAAATTGTGATCAGGTTAATTTCTTGTTGAATCTCGTCGTAATACAAAGTGGATACAACGGCCCAGTTGATGTTTTTCATCTTATAAATGGATGCGTACTTCTCCTTTGTTCGACCCTTTTCATCATATTTGTATTCGACACCTGGAAGATTTTTTGCAAGTGCGTCTTTGATATCCGCTGTCACTAGCTCGGTACCGATTTTTTCTGGACTCGTGTGTGCCATGATGATATTGTTTGCATCGACGATAATTGGATAACCTTTTTCACCTATTTTTATATTTTTAGTCTGTTCATTGAGCGTGTTCAGTGTGATATCTGCTGCCATGACACCTAAAAATCTGTTCGCTTTATCATAGACAGGTTGACATGCGGTAACCACCATCTCGCCGACTGTGTCGTCAAAGTAAGGATCCGTCCAAATAAAAGTGCCTGCTTCTTTTGCTGCTATATACCAATCGCGTGTTCTTGGATCATAATCCCCAAGATCGTCCGCAGGCATCATAATCATGCGTTTGTCTTCCGTTCCAAAGTAGATGAACAGTATATCCGGGTTGGACTGGACATAAGTGTCCAGCGTGCGAAGCAATGCTTTCTCAGCATCTGGATTTGTCATGATCTCCTTAGCTACATCTTGCTCTGCAAGTGCTTTTATGACACTTTCAAAACCCTTCAAATAGTTTTCAACGGAAATGCCGATTTGTTGCCCTAAGAAATCCACATTTTCCTTTTGTGAACTTAAAAAAGCATCTGAAATTCTAAATGCCATGCCGATACCGACGATCAATTGTGCCACCAACATGATGACGATAAAAATCGTCAATATCGATCGTCTTATACTCCTCTTAACTTTAATTGATTCCATATAGCCCCCTATATTTAATTTCTTAAAAACTTCAGTAACTTTATAAAAAATTTCAATTGCCTCAATACCATTATAATAATACAACCTTCATTAATTCAAGTTATATATCGTATTATTACCAATTCGAAATATTTTCAAACAAAAATATTCCCCTTAGACGTTTAGTCTCAAGGGGAATGGGAAGTTTAACAATTAGAATTGGCTCTCGTCTTTTTTATAAAAATCAAACTTTGGTTCAATGACTTTCAACTTATGCGTCTCTGGATCGTCCATATGCATCGTCGTGTCTTCGAAAATATGGTCCCACGACCAAAGCGATTCATTGAGGTTAAGATACTCTCTGACAAGCTCCGATGAAGATGGTGTGATCGGATGTAGTAATGTCAAAATGCTTTTAACTGCATAGAAACAATCAGCTAAAACGCCTGCTCTTAAAACGTCACTATCTTGATCATCTGCGACCTTCATCGTCTTTGCCCAGTATTTGCTGACATTTCGAATCATATCGTCGATGGTATAGATGACGAGATGAAACTCTTGTCTCGCCATATTGTGCTCGTAGTCATAAATGCCCTTGTAGATGATTTCTTTGATTTCGTCGTTGATTGGCACTCTTGGTATATTGGAATCAAAATATTTCTGCGAGGTGTAAAAACAGGATCTCAACAGTCTGTTATACACATTTGTGAGTAAATTGCCATCCTTGAGAACAACGTCCGGCGCAGCTGGATCACAAGATGGATCAAACGGCTTTGGACTAAAGCTGACACTTTTTTTGGACAAACCAAGGCTTAAGAAATGCATTCTAAGTTGGTCCTTTGTATAATAGTTGAGTAGGTCTTGGGCCATAGGTGGTTTAATATTACTTGAGCTGCTCGCTTTTGAGTCAAGGAATAATAAGTGGCAGTTAGCAACGAGCTGTGGAAAGTTCACGGATTCAAGTGTTGATTTGTCATCAGGTTTTATGCCCAAGTATGCCATCAACATGCCCATCTCCGCGACACCATAAAAATAGATGTTGTCTTCGCCGATGAACTGATAGACTTTCGCCTCTTTATCAAGCCACCATTTGGTCCAATCAGTGCTTGGCTTTTGGATGCTCTTAAGGTATGTGATCGTAAATGAAATCGGTGCCCACAAGGATTCTGGCCAAACCCAGAAAGTCAAATCGTCGAGGCCATCTATATTTGGAACGGGAACGCCCCAATCGATATTGCCAGAGAGTCTAAACGGCACCAGTGTTTTGCCTGTTCTATAGCGCATGCCTTCTGAATCCAGCATTTCACGTGCAGTATCACGCGCTTCAAGTGATGCAAATTCATAGGTTACGGATGGTTTCTTGCCATCGTCAATGATCGCACTTGCACCGAGATTGAGTGCTTTTTCAGTGAGGCTCTCATGATCTTTCCTTTTAATATAGATGACTGGTGCTTTTAGGAATTCGTCTATGGTATTGACGACATTCGCCCGAACTTGCTTTTCAGAGCGCATCTTGCCAACCATATCTTGAAGATGATCCATATAGTCTTCTAGTACAAAATACCAGTTTTTAACGTCTTTTAAGATTGGCTTTTCACCGGACAATGTACTTACTGGGTCAATGAGTTCGTTTGGCATGTACTGATGACCGAGACCACACTCATCTGCGTAAGCATGCTCGGATTGACAGCCGTCAACTGGACATTTTCCAACGACTTGTCTACCATTTAAAAAGGCATTTGCCTGAGGGTCAAAGAATTGAGGCGACGACATGATTTTTAAAGCGCCTTGATCGTAGAGCGCTTTAAAGAGCTCAGCTGATACTTTTTTATGCACTTCGCCACTTTCGCCAAATGCAGATGCACCATATAAACTTGGAGCGACATCATACTGTGCCAAGGTCTCAGTTTGTTGGCCATAAAAGCGGAAGACGTAATCTTCCATACTGATGGCTTCGCCAGTCTCTTCCATATGTTTTTTATAGCTGGCAAGAATCGGCGATCCATAACAATCTGTGCCGGAAACAAAGATGACATTGTCTGGGCCGATTCTGTCTTTCAAGAATCGTGCATAGGTATCTGCATGGATAAAAACGCCACCTATGTGACCAAAGTGCAGGGATTTGTTGCCATATGGCATGCCCGCAGTTATGATTGCGCGTTTCGGAAATTCTGGTCTAGGTTTCTTAGGTGTGTACATATAAGCCTCCTTAGTTTTTTTACATTTGTTTATTTACTTATGTTTGTTCAACTAACAAAAAATAAAACGCCCCTACAGTCTTCTGACCGTAGGGGCGATGTCATCGCGGTGCCACCCTATTTCGCTAAATTAGCTCTCTGCGGATACTTTTATACCCGTGTTCTGTAACGTGAACAAACGTCGCAACATCAAAAAATATCCGAAGCGCGGCTCCAAGTCTTGTTTCATGTTGCTGACGACGATTCCCTTTCACCAGCGGGAACTCTCTGTGCGTGTCATGCCTCATTACTCTTCTCTTCACAGCCTTTAATGATGAAAGTATAGACTTTTTGTGACATTTTGTCAAGAAAATGCCTTTTTCAAATCGTCTTATTCGCGGAAATTATTCAAATCCTTATCTAATTTTTAACTCAATTCCAATCTAGTTATGTCATAATAGAGGCAATTATATAATTTTCTTACCAATAACAAGATCAAATATCGTGCTATAAAATCTAAAATAAGTCTGAGGTACATAAAGCATGTTGAGTCAAGCATTCAATGCCAATATTATGAAATACATCGCACTATGGGGTTCAATTGATGGACGCAATACATTTTTAGAACGCCAACCATGGTACAAACGTTACTATCGCTACTTTAAAATTAGAAGCCAGCTAAAACGCGTCATAAAGCGCCTTTCAAAAGAAAATCTCTCTCCCGATACAATAGACTTAACGCATCTCAAAAACGATCCTCAAATTGGTCGACTTCTCAATACTTGGCTTGAGTTCGATGTATGGGAGATGAATCAATCGCTCAATGGCGACTATGCACAAGCGACTGAGCAGTTCATGAAACGTGCACGCTTATTGTGGCCAGAAATGCCAAACACAGATATCTTTCAAGCACTACGTAATGTATGGATCATGATTGCGATTCAGATTATTGCCAAAAGACCTGTTACTTTGACCGATGCGATGTTTGCTTATAGTATGTTATATCCTTTAACAGACAACGTCATCGATCATCCCGACCTTACAGAAGAAGAAAAAAAAGCTTTTGTGATGCGACTTGGCATGCGTCTCAAAGGAATGCCTATTGAACACGTTTCTACACATGAAAAAGATGCTTTTGACATGGTCACACTGATTGAATCTACCTTTGATCGTAGGTTATATCCTGACGTCTATACAAGTATATTTTTAATACACGATGCACAAAAGAAAAGTATTGCGCAGCAATACAGCACACTTGATACCCGTGATCTCATGCAATTGTCTTTTGAAAAAGGTGCTGCCTCTGTTGTCGCTGACGGATATTTAGTTCTTGGTGTTTTAACAGAAGATTTTTTGGAATTTTTAACGGCCTATGGCGTCGTCTTACAACTTGCAGATGACCTTCAAGATATAGAAACCGACTCATCAAACGGTCATAAAACGCTGTTTAATACAATGCCATCACCAAGTCACTTAGCTGAAATCACAGAAAATCTGAGCGCATTATCCTATGAGATTCTCGAAAAAATCCCCACACAGGATGCTCAGTTAAAAGCACAGATGTCTACACTCCTTGGAAAAAGCATGCAAGTTCTCATCTGTGATGCGATTCAAACACACGAAAAGTTATATCCAAAATCGTTTTATAAGCGCGTTGACCAGTCACACATCACTGGACTTAGAAATCATGCGAGGCTCAGAAACATGAGTCAGTCACTCATTAAATCAAATTTCCCAAATTAAGTTATAAAAAAAGCAATGGTTGCTTTAAGTATTGGCAACCATTGCTTTTTCTTTAAAATCCTAAAATGATTCCGCCGCGATTTGTATACGTACTACTGAGACCTCTCATAGGGATAATCTGAATCTCTTTAAACTTGTATTTGCTTTCCACCTCGGATTTGATCTTTTCCGCTTTTTCCAGTGCTTCACAGTGTGCGATTGCAAGGATGCGTTCTGAATAATTGTTACATGAATTGCCAATTAAATCGATAAAGTATTGAATCGATTTTTTCTCACTTCTAACATTTTCCACGAGTTGTACTTCACCATTGTCATCCACGGTCAATATCGGTTTAATGTTAAGTGCGTTGGCAATGATGCCCTTCATCTTAGAAATACGGCCGTTTTTAATCATGGTATCTAATGAGCCCAACTGAAAATAGAAAAACATGTTTTCGATATATTGGTTCACTTCTTTGACGATTTCATTTTCTCCCAATTTTTTCTTGATCAATTCATCGAGCTTGAGCGCAATTAAAGTTTCTCTAACGGATGAGCCCTTTGAGTTAAACACATGAATAAATTTGTCTGGGTTCTCTTGAAGAAATAATTCTCTGGCTAGAACGGCACTATTATAAGTACCACTAAGGGCTGCCGTTATGGTTACCACAAAAACGGATCCTTCTGGGGTGTATGCATCGATAAAATCTTGTGGTGAAGGACAAGCAGATTTTGGGACTTCCTTACTTGCACTAAAGGCGTCCAACATCATACCTACATCGAGTGTGTCATCATCTCTAAATTGCCTATCTCCTATAGCAAGTGTCAAGGGTACAAGTGTTATCTCAACTTCACTCTTTATTTTGTCGTTTAAATCACAGCTACTATCTGCAACGATTCTCATAAAAACCTCTTTCTCAATAAACATTTTGATAATACATATTTACCCATTATATCACAAAAAATAGTCAAAAATTGCGTTTAAGGTTGCTTTAAGTTTAACTGGTTATACGAAGCACATAAAATCGACGATCCAAAATGATTTATCATCATAGATGGTGGTACATTTTCACTTCAATCTGTTGATGATGGCATTAATGCGGCTGGAGAAACTGGCGGCAGTCTAATTATTGATGGTCATAGCGTTCTAGATTACGACAGTTCAGGCAATGTAACTAGTGTCGACAAACTGTCGCCAATTAGTTTTAGGTCAAAAAATGAAATCGTGTAATTTCCAATGCTTGAACAAATTGCAATCGCTCAAAGAAAACATTGAAAATTACACATTTCAGTCGTTGGAGCTGATGGTGGGAATTGAACCCACGGCCTGCGCATTACGGGTGCGCTGCTCTACCGCTGAGCCACATCAGCACGATATAATGATTGGAAAAACAGATTTATATCTATATAAGAAATTTACGCCTTTGTACCCCGCTTTGTCAAGTAGTTAACTCAATAAATTACATCATTTGAACCCATTAATCGACTTAAAGATGAACAAACTATGAATTCTGAATGCGATGAGTGGGTTTGTTGCAAAAAAAGGTTGAATTGTTAGCCGTCAAATGATATTCTAATGTTTATGTTAATACAATTTAATACTGTTAAAGGGGAGTAACTACCTTAATTGGAGATTGAGTCAACAACCGGTTTAAACGCCTGGTTCAATCCTTTGTGATCAAAGCTGTAAGACCTTTAGCACATTCTTTCCTATGGAAATGAATCTGCTAAAGGTTTTTTTTATTGAATCAACCCGAAAACAGACTATAATCAAATTAGAAGAATACGAGGAGGGGTACACATGTGGTTTTCAAAAACACAAGAACAAGTGCTAGCTGATCTTAAAGTTGAGCAGCACCGTGGCTTGTCAAACGAAGAGGCACAAAAGAGACTGGAACAATATGGCGAGAACAAATTAAAAGGCAAGCCTAAAAAGAAGTTAATCACCTTATTTTTAGCCCAGCTTAAAGACATGCTCATCTATGTACTTTTAGGTGCTGCCGTTATCACCATCGCGATTGGTGAATACATCGATGCGGTGATTATTTTGCTAGTAGTCGTTCTGAACGCAGTCATCGGTGTGGTGCAAGAGTATAAAGCTGAAAAAGCCATTGAGGCACTTCAGAAGATGACCACGCCAAAATCACTGGTAAGACGTAACGGTGAAGTCATAGAAATCAATTCAGAACTAATCGTCCCAGGGGACATTATCGTCATAGACGCTGGCCGATTTATCCCAGCCGATCTTCGATTGATTGATAGTGCCAACCTTCAGATTGAAGAATCCGCTTTAACAGGTGAATCTGTCCCATCTGAAAAAAATTCAAAAGAAATCCTTGCTGATCCGAAAACGCCAATTGGCGATAAAGCGAACATGGCATTCATGTCCACACTGGTCACTTACGGCCGTGGTGAAGGTGTCGTCGTAGCAACAGCTATGGAAACAGAAATGGGTAAAATTGCAAAAATCCTCGACGAGGATATTGAAGAGATGACACCCCTTCAGAAGAGACTTGAAGAGCTTGGAAAGACACTCGGATTTTTAGCGATTGGTATATGTGCACTGATTTTCATCGTAGCACTCATCCAAAAAAGAGATTTATTTGAAATGTTCTTAACGGCAATAAGCTTAGCAGTCGCTGCTATTCCAGAAGGTCTCCCTGCTATTGTTGCCATCGTATTGGCACTTGGCGTTACGAGGATGTCGAAAATCCACGCTATTGTCAAAAAACTTCCTGCTGTTGAAACTTTGGGTTCAGTCAATATCATTTGTTCTGATAAGACGGGTACCTTAACTCAAAATAAGATGACTGTAGTGAAGCACTATACATTAGATAATTTACATGATCTTGAAGCAAATACTGGTGTATTACAAGCGGACGCCGACACACAGGCCCTGATTACTTCCTTTGTACTCTGCTCGGATGCTACTTTTGAAAATGGTCAGAGTACTGGCGATCCAACAGAAGTCGCACTTGTCATCATGGGCGACCGTTACGCTTTGACGCGTAAAGCGCTGAATAATAGTTATAAGCGCGTTGGTGAAAAACCATTTGATTCAGATAGAAAGCTAATGTCCACACTCAATGCGCATGAAGGCGACTATAGAGTGCATACAAAAGGGGCACTTGATAACCTTTTGAAAATCTCCAATCGTGCACTTGTGAACGGTGAAATCGTCACATTAACAGAAGAGATGAAACATAAATACCTCCAGGTCACTGAAGAAATGTCTAATGAGGCTTTGAGGGTGCTCGGTGTTGCATTTAAAGATACTCAAGGCATCATAGAACCAGAAAACATGGAAAGTGATCTCGTCATCATAGGCATCGTCGGTATGATCGACCCGCCAAGACTAGAAGTCAAGGCATCCATCAACGAAGCAAAAGAAGCGGGTATCACGCCAATTATGATCACAGGCGACCATAAAAACACAGCGTTTGCCATTGCGAAAGAACTTGGCATTGCCACAGATATCTCACAAAGCATCACGGGTGCAGAAATCGACGAATTATCCGACGAAGACTTTATCAAACAAATTCCAAACTTGAGAGTGTTCGCACGCGTTTCACCTGAACATAAAGTAAAAATTGTCAAAGCGTTTAAAGCGCTTGGCAACATCGTTTCTATGACGGGCGACGGCGTCAACGATGCCCCTTCCCTCAAGTATGCAGATATCGGCGTGGCTATGGGCATCACGGGTACAGACGTATCTAAAAGTGCCAGTGACATGATTTTGACAGATGACAATTTCTCAACGATTGTCAATGCGATTGAAGAAGGCCGAAATATTTATAGCAACATCAAGAAAGCGGTTATCTTCCTATTATCATGTAATCTTGGCGAAATCATAGCAATCTTCTTCTCTGTTTTATTTTTCTGGCCAATTCCATTGTTGCCTACTCAGATATTGTGGATCAACCTTGTGACAGATACGTTACCTGCAATCGCACTTGGTGTGGATCCTGGCGACAAAGACATCATGAAGAAAAAACCACGTAACCCAAAAGAGAGTTTTTTTGCAGGTGGTGCTGGTATTAGAGCATTGATTGGTGGTACACTGATCGGTATTTTAACTTTAGTTGCCTTCTATTATGGTCTATATGAACATGGTTTTAGCTTAGATTCTAAGAATATATCAGAAGATGCCTTAACTTACGCACGTACCATGGCATTTGTTGTATTAGCGGCCTCACAACTGTTCTATTCATTATCCATGAGAAATGCAAGTAAATCCATTTTCCAAGTAGGCCTTTTCTCCAACAAGTACCTAATTGGTGCAATAATCATTGGATTAATTTTACAAGTCGGTGTCATCTCAATTCCATTCCTTGCAGCAGCATTTAAAGTTCAAATGTTGTCAGTCAATGACTGGTTGTTAGTATTTGGATTTGCACTTATTCCACTTATCGTCAACGAAATAATCAAATTCTTTATGCGGCTTACAGAATCAAAAGAAGTTAAGAACTAATCATTCATAAAAATGCGAAAGGGCAGTTGCAAATCTAAGAAATTAGTTTTGCAACTGCCCTTTTTCAATACGATCAGCATTTATTTTACATAGTGATCACTTACCAATAAATCCGAGATAATATCCGTAGGAATTTCAAATTCAAGCACCCCCATATACCCTGGAGCAACCGCATATTTGTCAAATGAGATCACCAGCTTGCCATTTTCAGTCAAATAAAAATTTTGATCAGGTGATATGGTCTTAAATGGGGCAAAATCATCTTCTGACACCCAATAAAAATTATCAGGATTTGCTGCCATGTCCGCTTTCATATATGCTTTCAAATAAGTTGAGATACGCTCAATATATGACGCATCAATAAATAAACTTGGCAAAGTTACCATTATCCCCTCTATTTTATCGACGGTGTCATAAGTAAAGGTTGTCGATGAAGAACCAACTGTATTGACATAATAGCGGCCAATTGACAGGATCCGATCTGTGTCTGTTTTGATCTCGAAACCACTATCAATCCCAAGATGTCCACCTGCTTCCTCGATAGCTGTCATCTCTATTTTGAAATTTTCATAAAGTGCCTTATTTTCATCATAGTACTTTTGATTAAGTGCTGCTTGAAGGGTTTCATTTTCGAGTCCAGTTATCACGGGTGCTTCGATATTGGCATGGACACTCTCTGTTTCTAAGACATCGAATTTAAAACTTAAGACTTTTACGATTTGTCCTAGGATAGGAATTTCTGACAAGGTCATAGCAAAGTCTTGGTTCACATTCACTGATAACGTCAAAAGCAATACAAATGAAGCAGCTACTGCTGTAATTTTACGAATTGCACTATTTCTTCTGGAATTTTGCATTTTTTTAAATGTGCTGCTAATCCTGGACTCTAAATCCGCTGGTATATCAGCGTTGATATATTTTTCTTTAATAGCATTAAATTGATCCATTTGAATCCTCCTGAAGTTCGATTCGTAGTAACTTCAAACCTTTATAGAGCTTGGTTTTCAAAGTGTTCTCATTTTCATCAAGGACTTTCGCGATATCGGATATTTTCATATCTTCGAAGTACCTTAAAACGATAATGGTTTTAATCTCAGTTGGCAGTTTATCAAGTGCATCCTGCAAATCAAAATCGACATAATGGTCCACAGTTTCAAGTTTATTTTCTACCAGGTCCTGATCATATTGGACAAATTTTTTATTTCTTCTAAGAAAATCAAGTGATGTATTGACAAGAATTCTATAAAACCAGCTATTCAATGCGTCTGGATACTTGCTTTTATCAATTGATTTCAGCGCCTTTACAATACTCTCGTGTACAATATCCCATGCATCTTCCTGATGCCTTGAATAGCTGTATGCGAGTCTGAAATGGGCATTTCTATTAGCGCTGATGTAAGTCTGAAACTGCTGCACCATCTGCTTTTTTTTATTCATGAATATCTCCTGTATGTCATTTTGTAAGCTTACAAGTATTAGACGTTCTTACTATGTAAAAAGTTTTAGGACAACCTTATGGTTGTCCTAATTTTATTCATTTGAACATTATGCAATTTCAATATCTATTTCATTATGTTAAAAATCCTGCTTTAGTTTTAAAACGATAAGTTCCACCACGTCGCTCACTTGACATCTTTTAAGTTTAGTCGCTTTACTTTTTAAACAACTTAGTCAATTTCGATAGTATTGACTCGCGTTTTTGTGTCGTTGGTTGCATTACAGGTATTGTAACTGTGTTCACTGGTTTAGTAACTGGTTTAGTAACTGGTTTTGCATTAGTAGCCGTTGGTTGCGTTATAGGCTTTGAAATTTCTGATGGCGTTCTTGACTCATAAGGTTTGTTTCCCTGATAAGGTGACTTGCCTTGGTATGGCGGCTTATGTGTCGTTGAAGGTTTGTGTCCTGTCGTTGGCTTTGAACTGTTCTCGGGACTCGCATGTGTAGAAGTTCGATCATGTAAAGGTTTCTTGCCCTCATACCCTTTTCCTTTGCGATCTTGTCCCTGTGGTTTCGAGTGACTATGTGGTCTGCTCGACTTATGCTCTGATGCTAAAGCATGATCGACTCTAGGTCTTGGTTTTGGTGTCTTTTGTGGTTTTGAAGCGACCAGCGCATCTGTCGGAAGCGGTTCTTCCTGAATTAAAACACCGACGTGCTCTTCTATTTCATACAGAGAGAATAAATCGTCTTTTGTAACGAGCGTTATGGCCCGACCACCATTTCCAGCGCGTCCTGTACGTCCGATACGGTGCACGTAGCTGTCTTTTTCAAGCGGCACATCGTAATTGATGACTAGTGATAAATCGTCGACATGGATGCCTCTAGCCGCGACGTCAGTGGCCACTAAGACTTCAAAGTCCCCTTTTTTAAACTGCTGAATAGAGCGCATGCGGTTACTTTGTGAGTTAGCGCCATGAAGTGCCTTACAAGTGTAACCTTTGCCTTCGAGGAACTCGTTGACTCTGTCAACGGCTATACGCGTATTACAAAATACCATACAGCTGTCCGGTTGTTCAACAGTCAATATCCTGTGAAGTTGCTTACGCTTTTCATTGGCCTCCACTTTATAATAAAATTGTGAGATAGAGTCAACTGTTTTTGTTTCAGATTCTATTTCAATTGTTTCAGGCGTTTTCATATACGTTTTGCATAGCCTTTGAATCTCGGGTGGCATTGTCGCTGAAAACAGCATAGTAACGCGGTTTCCAGGGATTCTTTTTATGATGCGCTGCACTTGATCAAAAAAACCCATGTCAAGCATACGGTCTGCTTCGTCGAGTACTAAGTATTCTATTTTATTTGTCTTTAAATTGCCTTGATTCATATGATCAAATACTCTGCCAGGTGTTCCTGTAACAATCTCAGCCCCTTTAGATAATTTTTCGATTTCCTGTTGCATGCTGTGTCCACCATATAAGACGGTCGTTCTGACAGGCTTATATTTTGACATCTGCTTTAAATCTTGATCAACTTGAACAGCAAGTTCTCTAGTTGGCGTTAAGATCAGTGCCTTTGGGCCATCATCCGTTTTTTCAAGCGCATGGAGCATAGGGATACCAAATGCGCCTGTTTTACCACTACCCGTTTTTGATATGACGATAAGATCTTCATGAAGTAGTACTTTTGGTATAACTTTTCCTTGAACTTCAGTAGGGCTGGTATAACCTAGCTCATCGAGTGATTTTAATATTTCTTGCGAGAGTCCAAACTCTGAAAATGATTGATTCATATTGCCTTCTTTCACGATAGTTTTAAGTTGATTACATTTCATTATAACAGAGAAAACAAGATTTTTACAGATTCGGGTTACTTTCATTCGATTTTCATGTAAAATTGAATCAATAAGAAAATTGGAATTATACAATTTCCGCAAACGACACAAGTTGAGGGTGAACATGAAACATCATATATTAGCTGAATTAATGTTACTTCTATCGGTTGCACTATGGGGATCCTCTTTTGCACTCACTAAACCATTGCTCGATTCAATGGGCGTTTTTACTTTTATGGCATCGCGGTTTGTAATTGGTGGTGTGATACTCATAATTGCTCTAACTGTACTTGGAAAATTCAAACCTGACAAGCAGCAGCTCAAAGGTGGTATAGTGACTGGAATTCTCCTTTTTCTTGCTTTTATTTTTCACACGTATGGCCTCAAATATACCACGGTTGCTAAAAATGCGTTTATTGTCGGTAGCAATGTAGTCTTTGTACCTATCATATTAACACTTGTCATGAAACAGGCTCAATCAAAACTAGTGTGGATTTCCACACTTGTGGCACTTGTAGGTCTTGCACTCGTCACACTTGATGGTAAACAAGGTGGTCTAAATATTGGCGATTTAATCACAGTTGTTGGAACAATCATTGTCGCATTTTATATATTAAAGGTAGAAACATATGTGAAAAATGGTAACCCTCTAAATATCGCCACGATTCAAGTGATGACAGTCGGTCTATTGAGTCTTGTGCCTGCATTTATATTCGAATCCCCCGTCGCGGATCTTTCTTTACAGGCGCTGACGCCACTTATGATCAGAAACATTTCAATATTGAGTCTTGGTTGTACGAGCATCGCATATTTGATGGCTAATTATGCACAGAGTATCGTCTCTGCGTCACGTACGGCACTTCTCTATGTATTTGAACCAATTTTTGGTGCTTTTCTAGGATGGTTTTTACTCGGTGAAGTCGTTGGCATTCAGGGCATCATCGGCGCTTTATTGATAACAGTCGCTACTATAATGCCTCAATTTACTAAAAAGCCCGTGCGCAAATAAAATGCACATGGGCTTTTATTACATGTCCTCAACTCAACAATGATTCAGAAGTGATTTTTATTTCTTTCTCAAATTGCGCTAATTCACTTGCCTGTTTTTTTAGAAGCGTATTGATAGACGTTCCTGATGACGCCTTTTCATCGATCGTCACTGTGATAGCGTCTACTGCTTGCTTAATCTCGTTTGTATTGCTAGATTGTCTCTCAATCTGTGCTCTAACACCCTGAATATCCGAATCTACAACTTGAATATCCGTTAAGATTCTTTCAATATTTGCTGTCGCATGTTCAACACTTGTTTTGTTACTATCCGTTTTTGAAACGGCATCATTGACTTTTGATACGACATTTCTAATTTCCGTTTGAATGCCTTTCATCATGTCCGCTATTTCAACTGAGGACACCTTCGATTGAACGGCTAATTTACCAACTTCATCCGCTACTACTGCAAAACCTCTGCCATGTTCGCCCGCACGTGCTGCCTCAATACTTGCATTAAGTGCGAGTAAATTCGTTTGCTCGGCAATATTGTTGATTAAAGAGACAGTCTTATTTGCATTTTCAATAGAGCTAAATAAATGTTCGATCTGCTCACGTACTTTTAAGATTTCATCAACCGTAACTGTAAGTGTTGAATTGATATTTTTAACGGCTTTAATCCCTTCCTCAGCTTCTATGATGACCGTTTGACTTGCTCGAGCGACAGAATCTACGCGGTTTGTGATATTATCAGATAGCTCAGTAATCTCAACGATAGAAGCATTTACTTCTTCAACGACACTTGAAAGCTCTTGTATCCCAACAGCCATTTCGTTGACATCTTCACTTATCGTTGAAATGCCAGTATTCGAGTAGCCGATTCGGTTGATAATTGCTTCAAGTGTTTCTTTAATACGTTGTTCTTTGGCTAAACTCTCTGCAATCCCAACTGCACCAATACAATTGCCCTTTTTATCTCTAATCGGATATGTAACGGCCCTAAATGGCACACCATATACCTCTTTTGGAACGACTGCCGTTATGATTTTATTGCTCATAATCGTCGCCTTTAAAGGATCGCCTTCTGGTATCGGCATGCCTTTTTTCAATTTAACATCAATAGCCTCACCTGGAACGTATGCAATGAACTGTGTGAGATCGGTCACTGACGCCATGATGTCTTTTTGCATAACTTCCTTGATGTATGGTAAAAATTCGACAAATAGTTTGTGCTCTTTTTTCATATTGCCTCCAAAATTGTTATAAACGGACATTTGATGCCGTTTTGCTTTATAATTGTACAATTCCTATCGATAAAATACAAGCATGAAGTTAACATAAATCAATTGTCTTTATACAAGTAAAACCATGAACAATTGTGTTCATGGTTTAATAATGTCTTACTTATATGATAACGGAACAATCAACTTAATCATCTCTTTAATTTTGTTGACGTGATACGCTCTAACTACAGCCCAATTTTCTGATTGCGAGTCCTCAAATAGTTCTACTAGAATTGACATATGGTGATAAATGGTATCCAAGGTCTCAATCGTTTGCTTAACAACGATCATGTTATACTTTGGACTGGATACAAGTTTAATTTCCTTTTGCAACGTATCAAAGTGAGTCTTCATGACTGAAAGATCTCTCTCGAGTAACTCGAGTTCAATGGTTTCATTATGTCTATCTAGTGCCTCAATCATTTCATTGATCGTTTCAACCATTTCATCGGTAGAAATTGTAACCTTTTCACCGACATCATGTGGAAACACAAAATAGTTGATTAAGGTACTGATCGTTAATCCGATAAAAGTATCCATCGTTCTAAAAAGAGCATACTCCAACTGGCCACCTTCTTCAAAACCTAGAAGGATTGCTAAAAAAACAATAGTCGATATCTTTATCGTTCCTTGCCATTTAAACACATTACAGATATAGATGACAATGATGATCCCTAACCCGATTGTGATTGCATTAACTGGAATGAGCATCGAAAATGCAAAGGCGACAATCGCGCCTAAAATCGTGCCATACATTCGATCTCTAGCTGCCATAACGGTAGCAGATATCGACGATTCCATAGCAAATATTGCAGCAATCGCTGCAAAAAAAGGATTTGATATTCTTAACATATCGCTGACCAGCAACGTAGCGACAACAGCCAATCCCGTCTTAAACGTTCGCATGCCAATTTTATTGAATCTAGTGGTCATTTTTACCTGCCATCGAGAACATCATCAGCCCCACCATCGGCAAATTCACCGGGATCGACATCAGAGGCCCCATAAATTTCACGGCCTCTTATTTTTAAACGTTCTCTTTCTTTCTCAACTTCTTGACTGATTAAATCTCTAATCTTTTGTGGATCCTTTATATTCTTTAGCTTTAGTTCCTTATGCGTTTCATCAACTGTGAAAAGTGTTAGTGTACCAACGCCAAAGAGCTTATCACCCAAAGTCCTTGATAGGTTGACATCCAATATGCGATATAGTAACATTTCGTTTTCCTTAGTATTGAAAAAACCTTCGCACAAATATAATCTAGCATTACGCAACGTGTAAACTGTAAACGAAATCGGCATACCCAAAATCCGTTTTCTGTCTTTCCATAACAAGGTTGGATCTTCTACTTTCTGCGACATATACAGCTCCTTTCAAAATTCGTTCAAGCGTTGGTATAATCGATATTATTTATATCCTATTATTTATATTATAATCATCAAATATTGTGGATGCTTCTATTTTGTCAGCTTCAAGATAACTTGCAAAATTAATAATTCCTTGCCTACACGCCTCTAATAGGTTCTCATCTATCTGTACTGATTCTTCCCACCACCATTTTTCAATAGTGAAAGGCGCGCCTTCTCGAAATAGTTTAGGCTCACACCGCGCGATAATCTGATCACCAAATAGAACCGGCAAGACATAATAGCCGTGCTTTCTATCATGAATCGGTTTATATACTTCCCAAACGTAGTCGAAATCAAATAGGGTTTTAACGAGACCTCTATCCCATAGCAGATTATCAAGTGGTGCAATAAATTTAATAGCCGATTTTATCTTGTCCTCGTCTAAATCTAATGCAGTATCTAGTAAATGACGGTCTTCAGCCCGCATATAGAATGGCTCCTTTATTGCATGAACTTTCAATTCAATTAGTGATCCTTCTTCGACCATTTCGTGGATTAATGCCTTTCTGACCACAGCATTTGCAATAAAATGTCCTAACCAGCCACCACCACTTTTAGCCCAGTAAGCCCCGATGCCACCAATTCTGCGTTTGACATACCATTTGACAAATGCCTTTTCAGAATCAAATGGATCTTCAACATCAATTAGTTCTTGTTGTAATAGGTTTTGGATAAGGTCATAGATTTTCTGAGTATTACGTCTTGAATGGATACCGAGCCTACCTATATTAAAAAGATAGTCAAGTGTCGCACTCGAAATCTTGCCATGCCCCCATGTACCCTTGATTGTCTTTCCAAAGTCTATTTGACTCGAAAGTAAAGGACCACGCTGACTGATGATGTCTATGGCCTGTTCCGTAAATTCTGTGGCCACTTCAGCACCTCTATACTTAAGTGTGTTTTCGATTTCTCTAGCTTTGCGCTCTCTTAACCGTTTGAATTTCGGAAAATCTTCGACACTGTAGACAGACATCATCTTGTCCCATGCATCGATTAAACTTCTTTTTTCATATAGCAAATAGTCGATGTCACCTTGTCTATAATCGGGGATTCTCGCCTGAAGTACTAAATCAGGATTCTTCCCGACTACATTGAGTGGGTCATATTGAATGCAGCCGATGCGTTTAACTAGAGTTTCCACATCATCATATTTAGATTTGTCCGACTTTGCGTTACCTGTGTCAATTAAGCCTTGATACAACAATATAAACCGTCTAAGCTGAGTTTTTGTCAATTCGATGGACGCCATAATTACCTCCAAAACTCTATTTTGATTTTATTCCACTGTAGTTTTTCGGGTCCAAATATAGGCCGACACACTAGTCGCTATTATAAGTAACATGATTTTCAAAATCGTTCGATCAAGCACGACAAGCACTGTAAAGCCAATGGTGATCCAAATGAGAAAAATCGCACGTTTCTTAGCTTTAATAGGTATCCCATTGCCACTGACAAAATCTTTGACATATGGTGCTAGGTATTTGTTCTCAAGAACAAAAGTGTGCATCTTATCACTGCTTTTCATAAAACACGTAAGTGCAAGTAGAACAAATGGCGTGGTTGGTATAATTGGAAGGAATACACCTATAAAGCCTAATATGGCACATATACAACCAACTGCAAACAAAATTGTCTTCTTCATTATCTGTCACTTTCTATCCATTTTTTGATTGAATCTCCTCTACTAGTTTACCAATCATTTCATCGACTTGCAAGTTGCCACGCTCAGCGATCATCTCAATCGTCGCAATAGATGACATCGTCTTAAATAAAATTGGGTTGCCCAATTTTTTATAGTTGGGTGACAATGAAATTAAAAACGCTTTGATAAATGGAAACTCTTTTACTAGATCGCCAACTATCGTATCTTTTGTTATGCCATATGCATGCGTTGTGGTTGTGGTATCATCGATAGATTTTTCCCATGACAACAAGCGTTGTGACCCTTTAAGGCTGCGAATGTGCGTCACATCTTGCATCATCTCAAGGACACCTCTAAAATTACCTGCTTCATCTCTGACAGCATTGTATATAATGTAGATAAATTTATCACCCATTTCAAGCCAGAACTCCGCTTCTTCTTGTTCTCCAGCACGAAAAGCTCTGATTACCTCTTCAACGAGGTGAACACTTTCCCTCGGATGACAGTTTTGCACCATACGCCCGATAACGCCTGGACTTCTTGGGAACACACGATGCTTTGTATCGCTATAAAATTTTACAATTTCATCTTCGTCCACATATGAAAGGTCCACTTGAAGGTGTTTAAATATGAGATTAATTTGTTCAAGAGTGAGTTTGCCTTGTTTCACATCGAGTACATCTTTCTTAGCATCATTGACTTCGCCTAAGGCGCCATGCTCCATGAGCAATATGGCCAAATCCTTCATAAAATCTGACGTGTTCACTTCTTTTTGAATTTTTCTAAATGACGGTGGTGTTTCAATTAAGCAATAGCCTATCTCATCATCACCACGGCGCATCTTGATAAAATCCTCATCCGATAACAGTTCGAGTGCTGTTGGATACAAAATTTCTACTTCTTTTACCATCATATCTTCAACCAAATGGATGACTTCTTTTTGAAGTGCTAAAAAGGCCTCCTCTTGATCGGTTACTAGATAATCCTTAGATTGCTTGATTTTCTCTCTAATTTTATTTTCAAGTGTCCACATGACTTTAGACGGTTTATCAAACCCCTTGCCCTCCAAAGCTGGAAACAACTGATTCTGCTTTCTAGAAAAGTGGACAGCAATTTCACCCAGTTTTTCATAATGTTCGAGCCATTGATTTTTAATAAATTTACCTGCAAGCAACCGTTCCATATTCGATAAAACCTCTCGAATAGCCGCGACTTCTTTCAAATAGGTATCTATTGGATGTCCTTCTGTAAGGATTTGTTTTTCAGAAATGAGTAAGCCCTCAAAAATTTGCAAAATTTCTTCCATACGCTCAGCGAGCTCATCGTCCGAGATTCCGTGCTCTATTAATTTCTGCTCACCTAATGCAAACTCTTGAGCCGTAACGTGATCAAAAGAAGCTTGCATCTGACTTTTTGCAGCCTCAAGTGAAATTTCTCCCTTTAAATAGCCTAATTTAATGGACATCATCTTTTCAATTTTTTGTGCATCAACCGTTAAATAGTCATCCATAATATTTGCATTATTTTCGATATTTGTTTTTATCATAAAGTTTCCATCTCCTCATTTGAAATTATTGGCATTTCACTCATACTAACGTTACTGTTATTGATAATGATTTTCATATGTTTATCATAGACTATCATATTCTTCAGTGAAATTACGTGACTTATATCACAAAAATACAAAATTCAAACAAAAAAAATCACCCTCCGTTTACAGGGTGATTGAATCGATAGGGAAACGTCACTATTTACTAATCGTTATGTTTCGCTTGTGCCTTTTTAAAATAGGGACTTAAATAGTGATATAAAGCAATATAATCTCGATGTTTTTCTTGGTATCTATCATGTCTCATCATATCTGGTTCAACGCCATCAACGACTCTTATGATCGCATCGGTTGCAGCATCAACACTTGGATATGCGCCGTCACCAACAGCTGCTAATATGGCTGCCCCAAGTGCGCCTCCTTGATTGGTATTTATGCCTACAATTTTTTTCCCGAACACATCGGCTAATATCTGACGCCATTCTATACTTTTGGCACCTCCACCTATAATTCGAATTTCATCAATTGGTAGACCCATATCCTTTATAATATCTAAAGAATCTTTTAACCCAAATGCAACGCCTTCAAGTACTGCTTTTGTCATCTCTTTTCTACCAGTGCTCATATCCATGCCAGTAAAGGTCCCTCTTGCATCCGGATCTGGATAAGGCGTGCGCTCTCCCATTAAATACGGTAAAAAGATTACGTCACTAATCGTATCATCCATTTCGCTAAGTAGAAAATCAATATCGCTTACAGAGATTTGATCTGCCCACCATTTCAAGCTACTTGCAGCGGAAAGCATGACGCCCATTGTATGGTATCTGCCGCTTGCATGACAAAATGCGTGGAGTCGATTTTCATCGTCAACTTTATACTGATCATGCGCTGCAAAAACGACACCCGATGTACCTAAAGTAACCGATACAACACCTTCTGAGACCGTTCCAGTACCAATTGCCCCCGCTGCTTGATCGCCTGCGCCACTAACGATGTGAACGTCTTGATCTATTCCGAGTTCAAGTTTCATGTTCTCAGAGAGCTTTCCGGTTATTTCATAGGATTCATAAAGCTTAGGTAACTGACTTTCATCGATACCAACATATTCAAGGACCGGTTTTGAATAGCATTTATTTTTGACGTCTAGTAATAACATCCCAGAAGCATCCGAAAAATCTGTAGCATAATCGCCTGATAATCTATAGTTGATATAATCCTTAGGTAACAAATACATGGCTACTTTATTAAATATGTCCGGATGATTTTTTCTAAGCCATAATATTTTTGGTGCTGTAAAGCCGGTTAGCGCTTTATTGCCAACAAGTTCACTAAGCATATTCTGACCAAAATGATTCGTAATGTCGTCACATTCAGTAGCCGTTCTTTGGTCACACCAAATAATAGCTGGTGTCAATACTTGACCATCGTGGTCAAGAGCAACCATACCGTGCATTTGACCACTAAAGCTTATACTTTTAATTTCAGATTTTATAGAATGATTTCTTTCAATGATGGTTTTAAGCGCTTTTAACGTGCCTTGCCACCAGTCCTCAGGCAACTGCTCTGCCCAGTTAGACTTTGGATAATAAACGGGATATTCTTCTGTCGCTTCATCAACGATTTGACCATCCCTTGCCATCAACAAAATCTTTACAGATGACGTTCCAAGATCGATTCCTATATACATAATCCCTCCTTAATAGCCAAACATTTCCTTAAGAGGTAACAGACTGCTTCCAATTACAGCACTTTGTGGCGCCATCTTGGAAAATACAAGCTTATTGTCACGTGATAAAATATTTAAATGGTTCTTTTCTAAATAATCATCTACTTGAGCGCTTAACGCACTTAAATACATCGCGATTTCACCACCTACGATAATCATCTCTGAATCCAACCCCAGCATGATGTTCTCAATTCCAATAAGAAGGTTATCCAAATATCGACTTAGTGTGAGCTTCGCTAAAGGATTTCCAGCCTCATAGAGTGCAAAAAAAGTCTCTAGGTCGTCGATAACGTCTCCACTTAAGCTTGTATAGTGCTTATATAGTGCATTCTTTGACGCAAAAATCTCCCAGCAACCTTTTCGGCCACAACTACAATAAATGTCTTGTTCAGAGATGCGCATATGTCCAAATTCTCCAGCCTTATTAAATGAACCTTTTGTCACTTTATGATTAGCAATAATGCCACAGCCAACACCTTCTGTAATAGAAATGTAGACAGCATCATCTATATTTACAGCAGCGCCTAATGTGAGTTCCGCGAAAGCAGATACATTGGCTTCATTTTCTAAATAGACTTTTAAATTGATCGATGTCTCAAAATCATTAAAATCATAGTTTATTACATAAAGATTAGGCGCATTTATAAGAATATGCCTTTCGTCGTCAACTACACCGGGAAGTGATAGACCGATGCCAACACAATCAAGTTTTTGATATTTATGCGTATAAAGCATCTCTTCAACAATTCTTTGAACTTCCTTGAGAATCGTATCCAGTTTCATTTCATGTACTCGAAATTTCTCTTGAGAAATGATTTCTGACGCTAAATTAGTCATAATCACAGTAACCGTTTGGGGTGAAATATCCACCCCAAATGATACCATCGCATCTTTTGCAAATTTAAACACAACAGGCTTTCGACCACCAGTACTTTCAGCGATTCCAATTTCTTCGATTAGACCTTCCTCTAGCAATTGTCTAGTATTCGTTGTAATCGTCGTTATACTCAGGCCCAAAAGATCAGATAACTCTTTCTTTTGAATAATATTTTTTTCTCTAAAGGCTCTCAATATCCGGGATCGGTTCTGATCTTTAATCATGCTTTGCTCTAAATAATCAATCATCGGCCACCTCATTCGAAATCGTTGAAATCTTATCTTTATGATTTATAGATATATTGGTTGAGCAATCCTTCTAACATTTCTTGACGTCCAGATGTATTTGTAATCTCACCCAATGTCATCGCATATGCTTCAAGTGCTTCAAAGCCAACTTCACCTTTTACGATTTTTGCGCCAATACCTGTTTCGTAACTTGCATATCTTTCTTTGACAAAAGTATCTAGAACGCCGTCTGCTACGATACGATCTGCGACAATGAGACCTCTTGCAAAGGTATCCATACCAGCAATGTATGCATAGAATAAGTCATCCATTTCAAACGAACCTCTTCTAACTTTTGAGTCGAAGTTCAATCCACCTGGTGCTAAGCCACCATTTCTAAGTACTTCAATCATAGCAAGTGTTGCATCATAGATATTTGTAGGAAATTGATCTGTATCCCAACCTAAAAGCGTATCGCCTTGGTTCGCATCAATAGACCCTAACATGCCTTCGATTCTCGCCATGTTAAGTTCGTGCTCAAAAGTATGTGTTGCAAGCGTCGCATGGTTAGCTTCGATATTTAGTTTAAAATGATCTTCTAATTTATATTTTCTTAAGAATCCTATAACTGTCGCTGTATCAAAGTCATATTGGTGTTTTGTTGGCTCTTTAGGTTTTGGTTCGATGAGCAACTGGCCAGTGAATCCGATTTTCGCTTTGTAGTCAACTGCCATTTGAAGAAATCTGCCTAGGTTGTCTAGTTCGAGCTTTGTATTGGTATTTAAAAGCGTTTCATACCCTTCACGTCCACCCCAGAACACATAGTTTTCTCCGCCTAGACGCATCGTTACTTCCATAGCTTTCTTAACTTGAGCCGCTGCAAATGCAAAGACATCCGCATTTGGTGACGTTGAAGCGCCATGGACAAATCGTCTATTTGTAAACGCGTTTGTCGTTCCCCACAAACATTTAATCCCAGTTTTTTTAGAAAGCGCTTCGATGTAAGCAACCATCTCATCGAGATTTGCATGCTTTTCTTGAAGTGTGTCACCTTCTGGTGCGATGTCTAGATCATGAAAACAGAAGTACTCAATACCGAGTTTTGACATGAGTTCAAAGCCCATATCCGCTCTCACTTTTGATTTCTCCATACCTGATAATTCATTCCAAGGTCTTTCCATCGTACCTGCTCCAAATGGATCTGAGCCTTCTCCAGTCAATGTGTGCCAATAACTCATAGCAAATCTCAAATGTTCCTTCATTGGTTTGCCAGCAATCACTTTTTCTGCATCATAATACTTAAATGCCAACCCATTTGTTGAGTCCTTACCTTCATACTTAATTTTTCCGATGTTCTTAAAAAATTCCATAGTGTCCTCCTAATTTTCTTTTTTAACCGCTTTTAAAAAGTATTTAAAAAAAATCAAATGAATCATGGAAATTGCATAAATTGGTATTATGCAATTTCCTCAATTGTAAAGGGTAAGTGATATTTACCCTTTACATTTATTATTAAACTAATACTAACCTTTTACACCACCGAGTGCAACCCCTTCGATGATATATTTCGATAAGAGGAAATACGCGACTATAAGTGGTAAAACAGTCATCGCCAGTCCTAAGTAGATAGCGCCGTACTCTGTTTTGTAGATGTCACCTCTTAATAAGCTTACCATTATTGGCATTGTGTATTTGTCATTATCCGTTAGAAGTACTAACGGGAGGAACAGATTGTTCCAGCTTGAAACAAACGTGAAAATGGCTTGTGTTGCCAATGCGGGTTTCATGATAGGCATAACGATTTTGTTAAAGGTATAAAATTCACTGGCACCGTCGATTCTTGATGCTTCTACAAGTTCAAGCGGAAGTGATGCAATCATGAATTGTCTCATAAAAAATACCGCTGCTGGTGTTGCAATTGTTGGCAAGATTAACGCTAAGAAGTTATTGGTCATCCCGATTTTATACATAAACTGATAGAATCCGATGATTGAAACCTGTGCAGGAATCATCATAACCGCTAAAATAAATGTGAAAAATGGGCTTCTCCATTTCCATTTGTACGCAACCAAACCATATGCTGTTAATGCTGAAAAGTAGATGGTACAGAAAGTTGATGCCACTGAAACAATCATAGAGTTCGTTAAGCCCTTAACTGGATCGAATGTTTTCCCTAACAATATTTTCATATTACTCATTAAGTGTGATGATGGAATGAGTGATAACGCGTCTTGTTGAATTTGAAAAGTGTCACGTGTCGCATTTACAAACATAATCCAAAAAGGTAGGATGCTAAGAATTGCTAGTATCGTACACACTGAATAGGTTACCACTTTAAATAGAAGACTTCTATTATTCTTTTTCTTGATTTTTTTTGTCTTCATCATTTTAATTAGCCTCCTGTTCTTGTACGTTTTGTTGCGCTAATAACAAACGTTCTTTTTTGAGTATTTTAGCTTCCTTGCGCATCTTGATTTCACCTTTGTCACGCATGATAAAGAATAAAAATCCTGAGAATACACCAATAATCAAGAACATGATCATACTTGCAGCAGCTGCCCTATTATAGAGGTAACTACCGCTAAACGCTTGGTTGTATATAAAAACGCTCGTTGTAAGAGTTGAATTATCAGGTCCACCTTGCATGAACATCTTTGGAATATCAAACATATTCAAACCACCAATCATACTCGTGATCAGAACATAAAGTAAAATGGTTTTTAAATTTGGCAATGTGATATAAAAAAATGTCTGTATGCCTGATGTGCCATCAATTTCAGCTGCTTCAAATATCTCTGGATTAATGCCCATAACACCCGAAGTGAGTATAATCATCGTATAGCCATACCACATCCAAAATTGTATAAAAGCAACAATGCCCCTTGCCGATGTTTTACTGATCAGAAAGAATACCGGTTCATCGATGATTCCAATTTTTAATAAGAGACTATTAACTGGACCAACCGGGTAACCGAATAAAGCAAAGAATAGAATTGCGATACTAGCAGAAGTGATGATGTTAGGCAAATAGAATAAAACTTTGAAAAGACCTTTTCCACGCATCTTATTGCGTTTAGACGTAAACCAGGCCGTTATTAACAATGCCATAAGAATTTGTGGTATAAAATTGACAGTCCATATAATGAAAGTATTGACTAAAGCTTGTCTAAAAGAATTGTTGTTTAGTATTGTTACAAAATTTTGAAATGGATCCGCTAAAAATTGCCAGCTTGTCGTACCTAATCCCTTATAATCAGTGAATCCAATAATTAATGTGTAAAAAATCGGATACAATGAAAAAATTAGAAAAATAATGATAAAAGGCAAGCTAAAAATGTATCCATACTTTGAATAACTTACGGTTTTTCTATGTTTCAAGTTCCACTCACCTCCACAAAATTATTGGGATAGGATTGAAGGTCCTATCCCAATTCATATGATATAACTATTCTACCGTAACATCAAGGTTGTCTGCAACCATTTGCTTAAACGATTTAATAGCATCTTCGCGACTCTTCGTTCCAGCAGTATATGCTCTAACTTGGTCACGCCAGTAAGTGTTAATTGTCTCATCGAATTGTGTCAAGTTTTTACCATTTGCAAATTGGTTAGCTGGAATAAAAACATCAAACATATTTTGGCCACCGAGGAACTCGAGTTCGCCGTTTGACATTGCCATTACTTTACCAGAAGATACAGCATCTTTTGTGCCATCTGGTCCATTGAGCGTTCCATTTGCCCACATATATTGTAAGCCTTGTTCAGTTGTGTCTAAAGTAATCCATTCAATGATTTCTGCAACAGCTTCTTTCTTTTCAGATGAAGCAGAACCAAATACCCAAGTACCGCCCCAGAAGAAGCCGATTGGAGATTCACAAACTGCCCAGTCACCAAATGTGTCGCCAGAGTTACCAGCGATAACATAGTTGATCATCCAAGCTGGACCAAAGAATCCTAATACTTTCTTAGCGCCGCCGTCTTTCATGTCAGCAAACCAAGCATCTTGCCAGTCTTGCGTGTCGTTGTGGTATTCATTTTCTTTAAGTTTCATCGATAAATCCAAGAATGCTTCACGTTTAGGATCGATGACTAATTTGCCATCAACAACCCATGGTGTATCTGAACTGTTTTCAACTGCATGCCAGATGTCGCCATCGCCTGATACGATGCCATATCCTTTTTCTTTTAACTTAGCTGCTGCATCATAGAATTTGTCCCAACCTGGGCCAACTAATTTTGCAACTTCTGCTGGATCATCTGTTCCGAATACTTCTTTAGCGATTGAACGACGGTAGATGTATGCACCACCTGTTGCTTGGTAGCCTAAGCCAACGACATCGCCATTTTTATTTGTTCCGATGTCCACAGTATATTGTGCAAGTTCAGCTTCTTTGATTTTTGCATCAACGTCGATGCCAAGATCTTTGTAAGTCGCTGCATATTGTGAGGCATCGCCTTGTGAGTATTTGAGTACAAATGCTGATTCTGCAGTAAATAAGTCTGGTGCATCTTTACCACCAGCTGATAATGCTTGATCGAGCGCAGGTTGATAAGCGCCTTCTGTAGTTGCAATAATTGTCGTCTTGATTTCGTATTTTGCAGCGAAATCAGGATTCATTTCTAAATACTTTTCAATCATCTTTGGAACTTCGTCAGTAAATGACCATACGTTTAAAACTGTTTTTTCAGTTGATGCCGCTTCAGTTGTTGCTGCAGCTTCAGTACCTTCAGCAGGTGCAATCGTAGCTTCTGGCTCTTCATTTGTGCCACATGCCACTAAACTGAATACCATTAAAAATACTAACAATAAACTTATAAGTTTTCTCATCGTCTTCCCCCTAGAATTTTTTTGAGCTTCATTTATGTAAACTTTTCAACAAGAATTGTCATCGACCATACAAGGTTCTTAAAGTACTGTTAATGATCAATGACTCAATTCCAATTTCAAAGTTTCCACCCTTACAATTTTTTACCTACTTAGAATTTGATTTGATGCGATGTACATGCAATACCCGTTAGACTTTCACTTAGAGCGTCAGGTTGATTCACACCTGCGTAAAGCGTGAACACACGACTATCTACAAACCGTTTGCCATCTTCATCCACAACTTCAAATGCATCATTTGGCAAAGCAACCTCAATTTCAAGACTTTCTCCACGCTTTAAGTGTACCCTTTGAAAACTACATAATTTATGATTTTTAACGGCCCACTTGGATACCTCATCTCGAATATAAAACTGAACCACTTCGTCGGTATCATAATCGCCTATATTTTCCACTACCACTTTTGCTATGTTGGATTCAGTATCAAAGGTTAATGCCTTACATACGACTTTTGAATATGTCAGTCCATATCCGAATGGATACAAAACATTGTTTTCCAAGAATCTGTATGTGCGGTTTTTCATGCTGTAATCATCAAAATCTGGTAATTGATCCGCAGATTCATAAAATGTGACCGGCAACTTACCTGATGGTGATACCTCTCCAAAGAGGATATTAGCTAAAGCTTCTCCGCCTAATTGACCTGGATACCAAGCTTGGATAATTGCATCTGCTGTTTCGCCCAACGGATTGAGTGCACTACCTGATGCCATGATGATAACTGTTGGTTTATTTTGTGCCAAAACTTTTTCCACTAAAGTCCGTTGACTTCTTGGTAAAAACAAATCGTTTTTATCACCTGCAGCAAAAGCATTGCCTGTATCGCCTTCTTCACCTTCAATTGTAGCATCTAAGCCTACGCAAAGTACTATTAAATCTGAATGTTCAGCAACTGCGATTACTTCTGCGTAGCCATCACCAGGTTCCCCCAGCGGCTGAAGTGTTTCTTTAAATAAATGGCACCCCTCAGAATAGTAAATTCTACCATCGAAGGCATCTCTAATACCGTCTAAAAATGTTTTATATTCATCACAGGTTCCATAATAATTCCCGCGCAGGGCATCTAAACTTGCCGCATTGGGTCCTATAACGCCTATGGATTGAATCTTTGTTTTATCAATTGGCAACAACCCGTTATTTTTGAGAAGAACCATCGATTTTTCTGCACATTCCATAGAAAAATCTTTGTGTGCTTCACTGCTTACAACCTCATAACCGATTTGATCATAAATAGTTGACTCATCAAACATACCCAACTTGATTCTCGTCTTCATCAAGCGTACCGCTGATTCAGTCGCAAATGTTTCCTCTACTAAACCTTGTTGTATCGCTGAAAGCAGATAATAGTAGCTATCGCCACAATTACAGTCACATCCAAGTTTCAAAGCCAGAGCTGCCGATTCTTCAGGTGTTTTTGTAAGCATATGTTTTGTATGAAAATCTCTAACGGCCCAACAATCCGATACGAAATGGCCTTCAAAATGCCATTCTTTCAGTTTGTTTGTTAAGAACTCGCTAGCACAGGCAGCTTCGCCATTTACACGGTTGTAGGCACCCATGACGGCTTCTACTTTACCCTCTTTTACAAGGGCCTCAAAAGCTGGAAGATAAGTTTCATTTAGATCTTTATTGCCTACTACAGCATCAAATTCATGTCTAAGTCCTTCAGGACCACTATGAACTGCAAAATGCTTCGCACAGGCAGATGTTTTCATCACTTCATTCTTACCTTGTAACCCTTCAACGAAGGCAATACCTAATCTAGCTGTTAAAAATGGGCATTCACCGTACGTTTCCTGACCTCTACCCCAACGTGGGTCTCTAAAAATATTGATATTGGGTGACCAGATCGTTAAACCTTTGTAAATTCCTCTATCACCATGTTTATTATTTTGATTGTTTTTTGCACGCGCTTCAGTTGAGCAGATGTCAGCCACACGTTTCATAATTTTTTCATCGAAAATAGCTGCCAAACCAATCGCTTGTGGAAACATAGTTGCTGTTCCAGCTCTGGCGACACCATGAATGGATTCGTTCCACCAATTGTATGCTGGAACGCCTAAACGTTCAATGGCTGCAGCGTTGTAACTGAGTTGACTTACTTTTTCTTCGAGTGTCATTCTTGAAACGAGGTCTTCCGCCCTTTCCTGAGCATTAAGATTAACATTTTTGTATTTCTCCATTGCGAATAACCCCTTGTATACTTCCCATTATTATTTCTAGTACTTATGGAACTTGCATAATTGCATAATTGCCTAATAAGTCACAAAATCAATGTTTCATATAACAACAATGACTTGCTCACGCTATTTTCACAAAAAAACATCTTCAAATTGGAATTATGCAATTGCCTCACTTAATTCAGCAAATGACATTGTTGATGCTAATGCTTCATTGCAAACAAGTCGAAACCGTTTTCGTAAATTTTCAAAAAAAAACAACTTCACCGCATCGCAACGTTTGCCACAAGCAATCAACGTTGTCGAAATCGCTTTCGTTAAATTGATTATACTGCCATTTTTTTAGCAGGTCAATAAAAATATATAGATTTATGTACAATTTTTTATAATTCTGAATTTTCAACATATCGAATCTTGACACCACTTTCTTTCAGCAGTATGATGGCCATATTAGTTTCCATTAAACGGACCAATTTATATGATGAGAGGTATTTGAATGTCAAAATTAGAATCTATTGAATTAATAAGTAAAAGTGGTTTTATAGCACAAATACTTCCCCTTGGAGGTATCATCACAAAAATTATGGCGAAAGATAAACATGGTAAAAGATCAAATGTCGTACTGAACTATGAAAATTTTGAAGATTACATTTCAAATCCACTGTTCTTGGGATGCTTTGTTGGTCCAATAGCGGGGCGAACAAAAGAGGGCAAACTTTTTATTGACGACGATTTAATGCACCTGGATGTGAGTGAAAACCTAAATGCATTACATTCAGGTAAAGACGGTCTTCACAACGTTATTTGGAATATAAAATCACAAACAACCGATCAAGTCGTTTTAACTTATGAAGCACACCCTTTAAATGCACCTCACGATGTACTGAACTATGTGCTGACTTATTCTGTTTCGGATGAAACACTCACGATTGATCTTTTAGCAACATGCTCAACAAAAACGTACCTATCATTGACAAATCATAGTTACTTCAATTTGTCAGGCAATCCAGATCAAACGATATTGATGCACAACTTGAAGCTAAACTGTTCCCACATCGCTCGACTTGATCAAGAAAGTCTGCCAATTGATTGTATACCACTGGGCGATTTGGGAGAGGCTATTAAAACGGAGAGGCCAATTGGTTCAATTATTGATTCAACACCACACTTTTTTACGAGCACATCAGGCATAGACCATCCATTTAAATGCGAAGATTCCCAGTTTGTTGCTATGTTAAGCGATCCAGAATCAGGAAGAACGATGCATGTCACAACTTCGCAACCATATGTTATCATTTACAGTGGCAATTTTTTACACACGGCCATCAGTGATTCTGGAAAACAATTTAATCAATATTCAGGTATCTGTTTTGAAACACAAGACCTTCCAAATGTCACTAACAACAAACTCGATAGCATTCGATTTGTAACACCAGAAGCACCTTATTCACATAGAACGTCGTTTTCGTTTTCTGCAAAATAGACTTTTCAAATCAATCAACTGCATATTGAAATGCAAAAAGAGTAGGAAATCCCTACTCTTTTTTATATCTCGATATTTCTTTATTTTTCTTTTCTTGGAACAGTACTTGTACCCCCAGGTATCAACTCAACGCCAATAGTAATTCTAGAGATTTCATTTGATTTCGACTCTAGCATCTGTATACACTTTAGCGAGGCCTCTTTTCCAAGTCTTGACGTGTTCTGTTTGATCGTTGTGAGACGTGGATAGACCATTTCACCGAGTTCAATACCATCAAAACCTGCAACGGAGATATCTTCAGGCACTTTTACTCCATGAGATCTCAAAGCGTTTATGCCCCATATGGCGGAATAGTCATCTGGAAACATGATTGCTGTTGGTAAAGTTTTACGCTTCAAAATCAACTCAACAGCTACTTCGTTTTCTATTCGAGTACTATATCTCGATTCAATTAGCATATCTTCTCTAAATGGAATATTACCACGTTCAAGTGCTTTCTTAAATCCACGTATACGTTCTTCTGTTACAGATACTTGATGGCCATAGACATAAACGATGTCTTTATGACCTAGCGATATCAAATGTTTAGTCAACTCATATATGCCTCTAAAGTTATCAGACATGATAGAACTAATACTTTTCGAATAATAGTCAATCGCTACAACTGAAAGATTGCTTTCCATGAGTTCCTTAACCTGAGGATCATCAAATTCAATACATGCAATAACGACGCCATCGATTTTGCGTCTTTTACAGTGTTCCAAATAGGACGTTTCATCATCGCCCAAGGTTTTTGAGATAAAAGTTATGTCATATCCTTTTTCTTCTGCTTGCTCTTTAACACCCTGTAACACTTGTGAAAAAAAATAGTGCGTCAGACCGCTATTACTTTTGTCTTCAAATAGGACACCAATATTCCAGGTCTTATTTGTACTCAAAGCTCTAGCTTGTAAATTGGGTACAAACCCCAATTCTTTTGCTTTTTTTAAAATGCGTTCTTTTGTCTTGGCACTGACATCTGGGTAGTTATTGAGTGCTTTTGAAACAGTTGAAATTGAACAGCCACAAGCAGTTGCTAAATCATATATTGTAACCATTAGGATACATCCTCCTGTACAAAACGATCTTGTTATATGTTTAAATATGCCTAATAAACAATATTAAACATTACCGAAACCGTTTTCGTTGACACCATCATAACATTACAATCAATAAAACGTCAATCTCAGATTACATAATTTTGATTTTTTTTAACACATATTAAGCAAATGATAAACGGCACCAATCAGATTTGCATCGGCGCCACATGCACATCTTGCTACGGTAGGACCCGACATATAGCCGCCAACTTGATCATAAAATATTTCTAGCTCTTTAGTTATATTATCAATGAAATCTGCTCTATTACTGACTGCACCCCCAATTAAAATCAACTCTGGATCACAGACATGTTGAATATTATGAAGCCCATAAGCAAAAATTCGGTAGAAAGATTCTACACAAGCCATCGCATCTTCATCGCCCTTTTCTGCAAGATCAAATACGATTTTTCCATCTAAAGTTTTTATATCTTTACCAGAACGCTTGGAATATGCATTGACAAGTGCTAACGTCGAACCGTTCGCACTCCAAATAATTGGTGTTCCATCTGTTTCAAAACCCGTGATGAACATCCCAAATTCACCCGCAAATTTACGGTGACCTGTGATGATTTTCCTGTCTATGATGACAGATCCACCAATTCCAGAACCACAGACCACTAATGCCAAGTCGTTGATGCCTCTTGCATTGCCAATCCATATTTCAGCTAATGCCGCACAATTACCATCGTTTTCGGCCGTATAAGGAAGATTGAAAATATTGCCTAGTACTTTCGATGGATTCGTTCCTTGAATATAGCCGAGAGCACCACCGCTTAATGCTTGACCAGTCATGGCATCAGTTACACAAGGTTGGCTGATTGCAATACCTGAAATAGGCGTTATAGCCTTCGCCCATTCTACAATTTCGGTTAAACATTTAATCAAATCATCAAAATTGGTCAATGGTGTTGGTTGACTAGTCTTTTGGATAATAGTACCTATTTCGTCAATTATCGCCGCTTTTACGGCTGTACCACCTATATCTAATGCAATATAATTCATTACTTCACCTACATTTCATCGCCATGGGTAGCAATCACATGCTTATACCATTCAAAGGATTTTTTTTTCGTTCTTGTTAGTGAACCTGATTCAAAATCGATATAAACGAAGCCATATCTTTTTTTGAAACCATTTAACCAGCTCAACAAATCTGTAAAAGACCAGGTACAATACGCCAATAGTTCAACACCATTTTCAATCGCTTTATCACATGCCATGATATGCTTGCGTAAAAAGTCAATTCTATAATCATCATTTATTTGACCGTCATCTGCAAGCACATCATAGGCACCCAAACCATTCTCACTGATAATGATGGGCAAAGAAAACCTATCATTGACAATTTCTAAGCCATACCTAAGTCCATCAGGATCAATAGCCCAGTCCCAGTCTGTATATTCCAACTTATCATTATGAACTTGTTTATAAAGACCTGGAACGCCACTTTCACTTTGTGTCCCTTTTTTTCCACCAGTATTCATACCTGTAAACCCAACACCGTCAACAGGGTTATGGGCAATTGTGGCTGTTTGATAATAATTGATGCCAATAAAATCACATTTAGCTGCCGCTTTAACCATGACACTTACATCCGTATCAGTAACTTCTGGCATGACACCTTTGTTTTTATAATAAGCTATGCCCTCTTCAGGATAATAGCCTTTAAAATAACCATCTAAAAACCATAAAGGCCCTGTGACATCAAACATGTGCTTTGCCATTTGATCTTCCGGATTTTCAGTTGCTGCATAAGATGGCGTATAGGCAATACTAGATCCAATTTTTCCTTCATATCCTGCCTCTTTATAGGCCAAAACGGTGTAAGCATGGGCAAGTACTGTATGATGGAACGTCTTTAAATAGAGCGCTTCATCACTAATGCCTGGAGGGTGTAACTTCAACTGGTAACCAAGTGCCGTGAAGATATTTGGCTCATTCATAACAATCCAGTACTTGACACGGTCACTAAAGTTTTCAAAACATATTTTACTATAACAGACAAAATCGTCAATAATATCTCTGGATTCCCAGCCTTTATACTTATCTTGGAGTGCTTGTGGTAAATCCCAATGATAAAGAGTAATCATTGGTTCAATCCCATTTGCTACCAATTCGTCTATTAACGCATTATAAAAAGCAATACCTTCAAGGTTGATTTCGCCTGTTCCATTTGGTAAAATCCGAGTCCAAGATAATGAAAATCTATAAGTTTTAAGGCCCATCTCTTTCATTAGGGCTACATCTTCTTTATATCGGTGATAATGGTCACATGCTACGTCTCCATTTGTTCCTTCAAACGTCTTTCCAGGAATATGCGCCCACTTGTCCCATATTGATGGTCCTTTACGATCTTCGCTATATGCGCCTTCTATTTGATAGGCTGCCGAAGCAGAACCCCATAAAAACGCCTTGTTAAAAGCCATATATGCCTCCTTTATTGCAAATAAAAAGTCCCATTGGGACTCTAATTGATCTTATCGCCTAGATAGCTCAAATAATAGTTGATGGCGTCATTAAATTTACGGATATCATAACCTGTAATCCCTTCAAGTTTATTGAGTCTATATATTAATGTGTTTCTATGAATAAACAATTCGTTGGCCGTTTCCGTAATATTTAAATTGTTGTCAAAAAATACGAGTGCCGTATGCTCAAGTTCAGTATCACTGACTGGCCTAACATGCGCATGCATCACTTCATCGATAAAAGTACCGCTCCCAAAATCAGAGTCACTCAATGCGCGTTTTAACTGCTTAATGAGCATAGGAAACAACAACGCATCATAAGTGATAACTTGTGCTTTCTGTTTAATCAGTTGCGCTAACTCAGTAATTTCTACTAATTGTCTGTAGGCCGCATTTAGTTCTGAAGGCTGTTCAACTTTACTTCCAACGATTACTTTCGCGCTTGTTAACGCTTCCGATTCCAATGTTCCCAGCAATTCATAAGGCGTCACTACTTTTTCTGAAACCAAGATGACGCTTTCATTCAAATTTAGCTGAAAAATTTGATCCGTTCCAAACGTTGAACTCAAAATCTCGCTTACTTCTTCACTACTTTCTTTATATAGAATTCTCCAAAGTGAAACGGGAAACTTTTGAGACGTCTCAATTTCCCTAAATCCATTTGGATCAAGCAATATTTTTAAAGCTAAATCTTTTTCGTCTTTTGTATTGTCTTCAAGCCACCGTTTAACCAAGTTCGTTTCTAAGGTACTTAATGGACGATGAATCAAAAGGTCATATGATTGATCTGTTTGGATCAATGTTTGATTGATCGCAACAGGTGTCACGCCTTTTTTTACGGTCTCAATGTCACACTCTAGAATTGATTTTAGCTCAGAATACAGTGGGTTCATAGAATTCTCTCTCCTTGTTTTACATGGACTTTATTCCAATTCTATCATATTCGTTGTATTCATGAACAACATTTTCTGATTTCTTATAGTAGACTGTAAAAAGGACAGACACTGGATGACTGTCCTTTTCGCAAGGTATACCATTATAAATATGAGGGGATCATATGCATAAGATTAATAAAAATCTTATTACTATAACAAAATTGATTTTCCTGTTGTCTTATCAAAAAGATGAATTTTAGTACTATCAAAATTCACGTGTAAATCTTGATTAAATTCGAGTTCTACATGTGCATCTTCCTTTGTTATATACTGTTTGCCTTTGTACTTGAAATACACATTTAAATCACTACCAAGAAGTTCCGTTACTTCTACTTTTGCTTTTAAACCCATGCCTTCACTTACAATTTCAATATTTTCTGGTCTAACACCAATAGTAACTTCTTTATTGATATAGCCACCTTGCTTAACCTTAACTGCACTATCATCTGCAATCGCAATCTCTATGCCATCAATATTTACAAGAATTTTTCCGTTTTTTTCGATGAGTGAGCCATCAAAGAAGTTCATTTGTGGTGCACCTATAAAGCTAGCTACAAACATATTTACAGGGTGGTTGTAAATGGTCTTAGGCTCATCTACTTGTTGAATAATACCATCGTTCATGACGCATATTCTAGTACCCATGGTCATCGCTTCTGTTTGATCGTGTGTAACATAAACAAAGGTCGTTTGAAGATCGTTGTGAAGTTTAATTAACTCTGCTCTCATTTGAACCCTTAATTTAGCATCAAGGTTAGAAAGAGGCTCATCCATTAAAAAGACTTCAGGTTTTCTAACTATAGCACGGCCCAAAGCTACCCTTTGTCGTTGACCACCAGACAATTGCTTAGGCTTTCTTTCTAAAAGTTGTTCAATATCTAGAATTTTAGCCGTTTTTAGGATACGTTCTTTTATTTCTTCTTTTGGTGTCTTCTTAAGTTTTAAACCAAACGCCATATTATCATAAACTGTCATATGAGGATAAAGGGCATAGTTTTGGAAGACCATCGCGATGTTTCTATCCTTAGGCGCAACATTGTTTATATACAAATCTCCGATTTCCATATCGCCACTAGTAATTTCCTCAAGGCCTGCGATCATTCTTAAAGTAGTTGTTTTACCACATCCTGATGGACCTACTAGAACCATAAATTCTTTGTCTTTGATCTCTAAACTAACACTTTTGACTGCTTGAAATCCGTTTTCATATATTTTGTTGATATTTTTTAAAGATACGTTAGCCATATTGCCTCCAATTTTTATTACTCATAATATTTTATACTTGTACTTTCATTATAAATAAACCCACCGAAAATACTACTGGAGGTCTATACAATTTTTTTTGTGATATTTGATAGTATAAAAAAACAGATTCCATTTTAAATATGAAATCTGTTTTACTTCATTCTATCTTTACTATTGATTTTTGTGCTAAATTAGCCATTCTCCCATTAAAGAGCCAATCAATGCTACAGCAGTTTTTGCCGTTTGATTTTTATTGTCTATGATTGGATTGACTTCGACAAATTCTGCGCTGACAACTTTATCAGTCAGTGCAATCATCTCAAGCGCTAAATGGCTTTCGCGATATGTGAGGCCACCTGGGACACGTGTTCCAGTACCTTGAACAAATATAGGATCCATACTATCCAAGTCAAAGCTAACGTGGATGCCATCAGTACCATCTGATGCGATCGCAATCGCGCGATTGATAACTTCAGTCATACCAAGTCGATCAATTTCGTGCATAGTGAATACTGTGATACCCAAGTCTTTTAATATTTTTCTCTCTCCTGAATCTAAATCTCTACACCCTACGAAAACAATTTTTTTTGCATCTAGTTTTTTGTCAGAGCCACCAATGGCTGTCAATCGCTCGTGTCCAAGTCCTAAGCTAACTGCAACTGGCATACCATGGATATTGCCTGATGGGGAGGTCTCATCTGTATTGATATCACCATGTGCATCAAACCAGATGACGCCGAGATTACTTTTATGTTGTAATATACCCGCTATAGTACCAATGGCAATACTATGATCACCACCTAGTACAAGTGGAAATCTGCCTTCAGCCATAATATCTGATACTTTCTTACAGAGTTCCGTATTAACGCGTGTCACTTCATCTAAATTTTTAAGATTTGTGCCTTCCGAGTGGGGACTTGCTGGTTTAATCGCCACGATATCACCTTGGTCCATAACGTCATAACCAATGTTTTCTAATCGCTCAACGACACCTGCATATCTTATTGCAGAAGGTCCGAGGCTCACGCCAGGTGTTCCTGCACCTAAATCGATGGCTACCCCTACGATTGACAATTTTGAATTGATAGATGGCTTCATATGTTCATCCCCTTTAATTTCCATTTTATGCATTTGCGAATGCATACTGCATAATTCTTCTTGATTTTATCTTTTTTAAGAGGGGATGTCAACAGTAATTAACGTCCAATTCCCATGCCGAAAATCATACCAGAAAAATACGGTACCAACCAAATCAACCATACGACAATACTAAATTTATGGAAATTCTTTTTCATATTCTCGTCATTTTTTCGCAGAACAATTACAGCCCAAATAGCGTGAAAGAGCATTAACAAAATGGCCGTTAATCCTGTGATACCGTGAAAGTTCAGTTTAAAACTGCCTTCTGAAAGAATACTCATCATGGTTGTTCCAAGTGTATCGAAAATCAAACCAAAGCCAAAGATTACAATGTGCTTCTTCTTTAAGCCACCCTGTAGTTTTTCACTCCAAACACCATATGTGTAAAAAATAAGTGCGAGTGTGATTGCAATTATTGCATAAATTAACATAATCCCTCCTGAATGTTTAATAATATTCTTTATATGACTAGCTACTCAGTAAGACTACAATATCAATATGACATCAATATGAACAAACTTATAAAAAAGCCACGTAATGAGAAATCTTTCGATTCATTACGTGGCTTTTGTGCCGTTTACATATTACTTAGGAAGGACGATTGTTTTGCCTTCTTTTTTCCACTCTGAGAATTCAGCTGCTGCCGTGAAAAGAATATCTGTCGAAGAATTTAAGGCAGTTTCACATGAATCTTGAAGTACGCCTACGATAAATCCAACGCCGACCACTTGCATAGCGACATCGTTTGAGATGCCAAATAAGCTACATGCAAGTGGAATCAACAACAACGAGCCACCTGCAACGCCAGAAGCACCACATGCGCTTACCGCTGCAAGAACACTTAATATTAAAGCTGTTGCGATATCTGCCTCGATGTTTAATGTATTAACTGCAGCAAGTGTGAGTACTGAAATCGTGATTGCTGCACCGGCCATATTAATCGTTGCACCAAGTGGAATCGACACTGAGTAATTGTCTTTATTTAAGCCCAAATCTTCTGCCAATTCCATATTGACAGGAATATTTGCAGCTGAACTACGTGTAAAGAATGCCGTTAAACCACTTATTTTTAAACATTTGAATACGAGTGGGTAAGGATTTTGTCTTATTTGAGTAAACACTATAATTGGATTGACGATTAAGGCAACAAATACCATACACCCAAGTAAAACTGCTAATAGTTGTCCATAGCTAAGGAGTGATTCGAGGCCATTTGTCGCAATAGAATCAAATACCAAACCTAAGATACCTAGGGGCGCAAAATTAATGATAAGTCTTACGATATGCGACAGTGCATCTGCAAAGTTCGCAATCATTGTTTTTGTTGAATCGGCTGCACTTCTAAGTGAAAATCCAACCAATGCAGCCCAAGCTAATATGCCAATATAGTTTGCATTGAAAAGTGCTTTTACTGGGTTATCGACGATGTTTAGTAACAGTGATTTTAGAACGTCGACGACGCCTCCTGGCGGTGTAATACTGTCAACGCCTGCTGCCATTGTCAAAGTGACTGGGAACATGAAACTTGCAACGACACCAATAACACTTGCTAATAATGTCCCAACAAGATAAAGAACAATTATTTTCTTCATGTTACTTTGATGACCAGCTTTATGCTGTGAAATAGCACCCATAACTAAGAAGAAAACAAGTAGAGGTGCTACGGCTTTGAGTGCACTAACAAAAAGTGATCCAAAGATTACGACAAATGATGCTTGCTCAGGAATAGCTAGTGCCAAGATGATGCCTATCACTAAACCTATAAGAATTCGCTTCACTAGGCTTAAACGATTCCAGTTACTCAATATTTTTTTCAAAAACAGCCTCCTTAATACAATTAGTATGATGTCATTTCCATAGCAGAAAAAGACATGAACTAATTGTAACATATGAGATTTGTAATTGAAACCATTATATAAATGAAACCAGTATAAATTATTCTGTATGGCTATGTGTTTTATTTTTTATCTAGATTTAACTTGCGTAAAGCTTCTGCAAGGGGCGATTCAAAGGATTGCTGTTTTTTTTGTTCTTCCATATACTTTTGAACATCTTTGACATTGCCTTTATCACCCGCCTCTTTCCTACGGTTGTTAAAAGCTTCAAGTTTTTCTCTGTAGCCACATTTACATGTGAAAATTTTATTATCGCCTTCACCACGCATCTCCATTTTCTTATGACAAACGGGACACCTAGCATTGGTTACTATAGAAAGGGACTTGCGATGGCCACAATCACGATCTTGGCAAACGAGCATTTTTCCCTTTTTTCCTGTTACTTCTAGCATAAATTTTCCGCAGTCTGGACATTTTTCCCTCGAAACATTGTCATGCTTAAACTGAGCAGCGCTATTTTTGATCTCTAAAACCGATGCTTTCGTGTAATTTTTTATTTCACTGATAAATTGCTCTTTCTTTAATTTCCCCAATGCGATTTGCTCTAGCTTTGTCTCCCATGTCGCTGTCAATTCTGGTTCTTTCAGATCTTTTGGAACCAATTGCAACAATTGCTTGCCTTTGGAAGTAATATGGAGATACAAACCTTTTTTCTCTATTAAAAATGAACCTAAGAGTTTCTCAATGATATCCGCACGTGTAGCAACTGTACCAATCCCACAAGTCATACTCTTGTTTGGATGCTCCATAGAAGTTAGTAGTGTTCCTTCTGTATAGTAAGCAGGCGGCCCAGTCGTACCACTCGTTATCTTTAAGCCTTCCTGAGGCAATCTATCTTTTGCAGAAACGAGAGGCAATGTTTGATCTTTTAGCCCACTACTGCCATCATCATCCTCATAGGTGTTGTCATAAATTGCCTTCCACCCCATGTTGATGATCCGTTTTCCCTTTGCCTTAAATGTTTCGTCTCCGATACTAGCGGTTATACTCGTTTGTTCGTATTCAAAAGCAGGTAATAAAACAGCTAAAAATCGTTTGACAACCATATCGTATATCTTTCGCTCTTCTGAACTCAGCTGACTAAGCTGTACCAACTGTTCAGTTGGAATTATGGCATGATGATCCGTAACTTTTGTGTCATCGACGAAAGATTTGTTGGACTGAATCGGCGACTTGAGAATTTGTCCAGCAAATGAACCTAACGAACCAAGCCCGCATGCTTTAATACGGTCTTTCAGTGTTGGTACGATGTCAGTTGAAATATATCTAGAATCCGTTCTTGGATACGTCAATATCTTATGGGTTTCATAGAGCTTCTGCATGATATTCAGTGTTTGCTTCGCTGAGAAACCGTAACGTTTGTTTGCTTCTCTTTGAAGTTCTGTTAAATCATAAAGATTAGGTGCAAAGGTCTTTTTAAGCGCTTTATCAACTTTGTCAATCACGATGTCTTTGCCCTTGATTTTTTGTAAAATCTGCTCGATCTTTAACTTATCAAACGTTTGGGTCGACTGACTTTTATGATCAACCCACGTCAAATGGATGCCCTTAGCCATTGCGGTTATGCCATAATAAACTTGCGGTTTGAATTTTTGAATATCGATTTCCCGATTGGCGATCATAGCCAAAGTAGGTGTCTGAACTCTACCGCATGACAACTGTGCATTAAACTTCGTCGTGAGTGCACGTGTTGCATTCATCCCAACATACCAATCAGCAGCCGAACGCGCTAAAGCAGATGCATATAAATTTTCGTACCCTTTTCCATCTTTCAGCTTTGAAAAACCTTCCAATAAAGCTTTATCCGTCACTGAAGAGATCCATAATCGTTTAATCGGTTTTTTGATGCCGACCTTCTCTAAAATCCACCTTGCTACGAGTTCACCTTCACGTCCAGCATCTGTTGCGATGATAATCTCATCAACATCTTTGCGGAGCATCAATTGTTTCACGCTGTTGTATTGCCCTCTTGTTGATGGTATGACTTCAAGTTTCAATGGTTCTGGTAACATAGGCAAATCGTCGAGTCGCCAGTTTTGATACTTAACGTCATAGGTTTCTGGGTCCGCTAATGTCACTAAGTGGCCCAACGCCCATGTTACGATATATTTATTGCCCTCAAAAAAGCCATTGCCTTTTTGGTTACAATTTAAAACGCGTGCAATATCTCTGCCAACAGAGGGTTTTTCTGCCAAAACTATACATTTCCCCATTATTTAACGCCATTATTTATCATAATATCTCTGTATAGGAAGTCAGAACCACTGATGTGCTTGAATACCCAGGTGATAAGGAACTTTAATATTTTTTTACCATAAGTCACTTGATCTTCATCAATTGCTCTTAAATCGAGGTTAGAAATTTCTTGAATCAGCTTATTGTGTTCATCAATATGCGCTTCTTTAGATGCATAATTGAATTTTTGAAAAAGGGCTTCTTCAAACTGAAAATGACTAATTGTATATTGCGTCAACGATTCAATGATGGTAACCATCTCATCGTAGATATCTTCCCCATTTGTAGCATTTGTTAGTAATTCTGATAAATGGCTTGTAATTTCTATCAATTTTTTATGTTGGTCATCGATAGACTTGATGCCGAGTTCGTACTGACTTTCCCACTGAATCATAATTGGTCTCCTTCTGAAGTGTGATGTCTTGATTATACCAAACATCTACTCTATTTTGATAGTTTATTTGTTCTATTCTTCAACTTAAATGAGGGCGTCAAAATATATCCTGTTGATTGAAATGTTCTCATATAACCATATTTATGTGGCAACTTAATACACCAAATGTTAAACTAATGACATTAGCACTTCCTTATTCAAAATAAACGACCGACTTTGGAGATTACATAATTTCCTAGTTGTAAGAAGGAGCCTATGTTAAAAAAGCTAACAATAAGAAACAAACTCATATTGAGCATACTGATTGGCTGCTTGATTCCATTTATAGCCGGCAGCATCTATGTTAAAAACCAGATGGAAGACTTGCTTTTTGAAAATAACATCGATCAAACGCACATTATATTGCAGCAAACAGCAAATCACGTAGACGATGCCATCTTAAAAAACATGCAAAACTTGATCACCATGATTGCCAGAGATGAGCGTGTTGTCAGCGTGACAAAAGACATTAATTCATATGTAACTTTCAATCCCGCAACATTTGTTCGTACAAATACAGAAAGTGAACGACAAATCACAGAATTTTTTAAAGCCATCCAGGAAACACACGATTTGATATCCCTTGTATCTATTGGAACAGAACTAGGTGGCTATATTGAATATCCTATATTCAACCCAAACTCACCTTACGATCCAAGAACTAGAGGTTGGTATTTGAAATCAATTGATGAATCTGAATCCATTGTTTCCGAACCCTATGAAACTAAGGAAAGTAAAGAACTCGTCGTAAGTGTCGACAAAGTAGTCACAAGAGGAACCAATAAAATTGGTGTCGTAAGTTTGACAATTGGTTTAAACAAGCTCATGCAAGAGATATCAGAGATACCATACGGCGCAACTGGATATATAGATATTCTTAGTCCTAGCAATGTCTTCATAAATAGTCCAGGAAAACCAGAATGGTTGCTAAAATCAACAAGTGACATTGATAGCAATTTGTTTAATTCGATTGATGCCTACGACGGTAAGTCTTTTGAAGGCACACTTGACGGTGTTGAGCGGGTATTCAATGTCTATATTTCACCAATAAGTGGCTGGAAATATGTTTCTGTTATCGATAAAAGTGAAATACTTGGACGTTCTAAATCTCTATCAAACCTACTAATTCTCATCTTTATGGCAGCAACATTCATCATGATTTTCTTTGTTGTCATCATCTTAACTTATATTACGAAGCCAATTGGTTCATTGACTCAAATTATTAAAAAGATGGCTAACTTCGAATTCGAAGGTTATGTTTACAAAGACTTTGAAGATTTCACCCATCACCAAGATGAAATTGGCGATATTTCGCGCGCTCTACATGGCATGCAAAACAATTTTATTGAACTCAAGAAAAATATCGAGCTCATGGATTTGGAGATTCAAAACGTCAAAGTTGAAGAACGCACAGTGCATCAAATCAACCTTTCAAATAACAATCCATTTAGTAGTATTGCAGATTCCGTTAACGGGCTTCTCAGAAAAGTGCATAGCTACGTCGCACAAATCAACGCCTTTAACAGTGAAATTTCTCATAAGAACGATTTATTGACTGCCTCTGAAGAGGAGCTCATCGCTCAGTTAGATGAAATAAATCTTCAAAAGGAGCAAATTCATTATCTTGCAGATCATGATCCATTAACGAACTTACCCAATAGGCGTCGCTTTTACGAAAAACTGAATCGCGCACTTCATGCCAAAAAAACGGGTGCTGTTCTCATGTTGGATATGGATAATTTTAAAAGCATCAACGATACATTAGGACACATTTTTGGTGATAAAGTCCTTCAAATCACGGCTGATTTATTATCGACATTCAGCAGTCCGTCAATTTTTGTCTCTCGTTTTGGTGGCGATGAATTCTTGATACTTTACGAATTTGACGATCAAACCGTTCAACTAGATGCTCTCATCAAAAATATTTACGGGGCATTTGATCAAGTATTCTTGATAGACGACAACGATATCAGAGTTGATTTCAGTATGGGTTTGTCCTTATTTCCAGATGATAGTGCTGACATAGAACAGATTATCATGAATGCCGATTTGGCACTTTATGAAATTAAAAATAACGGTAAAAATGGCTATGCTTATTTTAATCAAACGATGGCAAGTCACTTAAAACATAGACTTGACGTAAAATCGATTTTGATTCACGCTCTAGAAAATGATGGGTTTAAAATGGTATACCAACCTCAAGTAGATTTAAAAACTGGTGAAACAACTGGTTTTGAAGCTCTTGTACGTCTTAAACATCACGCCATCTCACCTGCTGACTTTATCCGAATCGCTGAAGATAATGGTCTAATAATACCGATTGGCCGTGTTATTACCAAACACGTCATCGAACAAATTAGCCTTTGGCTTCAAAATGGGTTTAAGCCTAAACCTGTCTCAATCAATTTTTCAGCACTCCAAATAAATGATCTAACCTATATAAACTATCTATATGAACTACTTGCAATCTATCAGGTTAAGCCCGAACTTATCGTCATCGAAATTACAGAGCACTTTTTCCTTGAAAATAAGGACGCAACGATCGTCTTCATGAACGCACTTAGAGCAAAAGGTATCCGAATTGCAGTAGATGACTTTGGTACAGAGTATTCATCACTTAGCTATTTAGCCATTTTACCAATCGATATTCTGAAATTTGATAGAGACTTGAATCTTAGACTCCTAAATTATCCAAATAAAGCTGTCATAAAGCATCTTATTGCCTTTGTGCATAGCTTGAATTTACAAATTGTCGCTGAAGGAATCGAAGAATGCGAACATGTACAAATATTGATTGAAAGTGATTGTGATTGTTTACAGGGATATTACTTCAGTACACCTCTTGAAGTGCAGGATGTTACCAATAATTACGATAAAATTTACAGCTTAAAATAAAAAAAAGAGTTATTGCGCATCTAGTTTTCTTATTTAACAACTAGATTTGCACTAACTCTTTTTTTATACTAGATTCTTCTTAAACCGCCTTTAGGTGGCGCAATTCTATTGTTTTCAAGCCCTTTAATACTACAGAAATACTCAAAGAAAGATTGTGTAAATGCTTCATCTTCAGTTCCAGCTTTAATGTCACAAATCTTCAATAGTATTTGTGCCGCTTGCTCATCTGAAAAATAGCGATGTAATGCGCTACCAAGTACTATTTTATCCGGTTTGTTCGGGTTGAAATAATATTCCCAAAATTTAAGTTGTTGTGCTTCTTCCAAAGTAAATGCCATTCTATATTTTGGGTTAGCTTTTACATAGCCATCCCCTTTACTCGTCATTGAATAATTTTCGTCAATTAAAAATACAGAGAAAATGAAACGGTCTTCTTCTACGCCATGTGGCAACTTCGTCGTTAGAATTGCCAAGCTGTTTGCGCTGACATTTTTAAGGACCATTGATTTACCTTTGTTCTTTCCACTCTGAACAATCCCGGTATTGACAGTCCATGTGTCTTCAGGCTGACCTTCATAACAAACATATTTGTAATCTTCAGAAATGGTCTCAAGTGCCTCACATTCACAATAGTTGAATTTGAAGGCAATATTGCATTTATCGACGTAATTTGGTTTGTTGACCTTAGCGGATTGAATACTCTTTAACTTAACGCGATTTTCAAAATCTTTTCTATCTTTCAATTCAGTGGCTTTCACCAACTGGTGCTCTTCGCTTACATGTGTGCTTAAAACCTCGTTTTCAAGCTTCAGAAACGCTTCAAATGCGGTTGGGTAGACAAATTTCTTCTCAAGGTTGCCCTTTTCAAAGCTTACAGTCACATTATTGTTTTCAAATTCAACAATCTTTCCTTTCCCAAAGGCTTTATGTGTAACAATTTCTCCTACTAACTTCATCTTTTCCTCCAAATTTCTTTCGAATAAAACCTCAACTACATCTATTGTAACCTTTTTTTCAAAACTTATCAAATTTAATGCATACGGAGTATTTATAGCCAAATTATTGCGATTTAATCAATTTGACGATTGGCCAGACTTCCGGAATATCACTTAGTTGTATCCCATCTACATCCTTAAGGGTAATAGAAAAGAAATCTAAGATAAACCTGTTCTGTATATTGGCGAAAGTGCTTCTTTCTACATCACCAGTAAATCCAATATACCGCGTCAATCGGGAATACATATAAGCCATCGTAAAATCAATATGCTTTGTCCCATCAATTTGATAAAGTTCGATTGGTGCCTGGCTGTTATTAATAAGTTTAAAGAGCGAATCATTGTTTATTCCCGTCTCCCATTCCCCGCTCCTTAAAAAAAGCGCTGGCATAGTTAAACCCTTACTCAGCAAGTCATCTGCCACAGGTTCTACCCATGCGTCCATTCCTAAAATCGCCTTAACTCTGTCGTCAGTGGAAGCTACAGCAACATCTGCACCGCCTCCAGTTGAATGACCTAGCAACCCGATTTCATCAAGATTTAATCGGTTTTTAAAAACTGGGCTATATAAGCCCTCGTTGAATCCAGACAGTTGATTTAAAACATAACGCACATCATATGCATACGTATCTACAAGTGCACGTGCATAGTCAATAAACGCTGGTGTTGTCGCTCTGTCTGGCAAAGCCTCATGATCGAGTTTCATAGTTGTTCCATCATTGAAGACTGTTATTTGCGATCCAAATGTATGGTCGATACCAAAGACGATAAAGCCATTGCTCGCCAAAGTTTCTGCTAAATCCGTATGTAGGTTTCTAAAACCCGTCCAGCCATGGGATAAAACGATTATTGGAAAGGTTTCATTTGACGCGCTCATCTTAGCTCCAGAATATGCATGAGATAAAATGTCTTTTGTATGATCCAATATAAATTTAGGTGCGTTCATTTCACTTGCTAAAGTTCTTGCCACTATCCGGCCATCTTCCAACCAGGGTACACGCTCTAACCCTTTAGTTGAATCCGCTGGATACCACACTTGAACTTTAATACGTCGTTCTTCCCCCTTGGCGTCACCATAGATTTCTATTCTCTCAGACTCGATAAAATCATAAGTAACCGTCCCTATTTCATACTGACCTGATGGAATCGGCAGCTCATAAAGGGGAAATGCCCAAATTGCTACGCCTGACAATATCAATGCGACCGTCGTTACAACAATCAATTTTTTTCTATTGTCATAACCCACCAACTCAGGTTTTTTTCTCGATGACTTTGAAAAACTAATCGCAATCAACGATGACATAAATATCATCGCCGTCAAAAAATAAATGGGAACAAGCTGCCAAGTAACGGTATCATAAAGTGAGTGGCTCACCATAAAGGCAAATGCAATGACGGGTAGATAATGGCGTATAGTTTTTCTTTTGAATGGGTCCACTATAAGTACAAAAAGATACATGAGTATCGATATCAACAATGCTTTTTCAATCCAAGACATACGAACCCTCCACCAGTTGACAATTTACCCTAATAAAGCCTTTACCATCTCTATTTTTTCCATGACTGTATTTGCCGTCGCAGAACCGTTTGATCCTGAAAAATAGCCATCTGCCTCTTTGAGGTTCATAACCATGAAACCACTTGAGCTCAGTGTGCTTTTTTCCAGCAAATCTATCGCCATCGCAATCCAGTTACGGCATTGAACATTTTGACTTTGCTCACCATAATTATTTTTTACAAAATCAAGGCAAAATAATACCATATCTTTAGATGATTGATCCATAACTTCCTCCATATAACTTCGTGCATCTAAACAATGCTTATAATTATATTATATCTTATTTGACGTTTTTATCCAATCAAATCGGCATGACTTCAACACTATCGGTTTGTCTTTCTTGATTGTCACCTCTTTTCACATTATAATGAGAAATGGAGGGCAACTATGATACGAAAATTTATTAGCTATTATAAACCACATCGTTTTTTATTTGCAATGGATATGCTCGTTGCATTTTCCATGGCAGGAATAGACCTTTTGTTCCCAATGTTTTCAAGAGCGTTTGTCAATGATTTTATTCCAAATGGGAAGATGAATCTCATCATCATTTATTCTTTGGCTATTTTGGCACTCTATATATTGAAGATTGGTTTCAACTATTTTGTCGGGTACTGGGGTCATGTTTTAGGATCTCGTATTGAGTTTGATATGCGCCGTGATTTATTTACGCATATCCAAAAACTTGAAAACTCATTTTTTGATAATATCAAAACTGGGCAACTGATGAACCGACTTACAGGTGATCTCAATGAAGTCACAGAACTTGCACATCATGGTCCTGAAGATTTATTTGTATCATTGGTCATGCTAGTAGGTAGTTTTATCTTGTTGTTTCAAATCAATTGGCAACTAACATTAATCATTTTCTTTTTTGTTTTATGGACGATCGTTTTTTCTGTACGTATGCGCAAATCAATGATGGTTACCTTTAGAAACGTACGCGTTAAGCTTGCAGATATCAATGCACAACTTGAAAGTAGCCTTTCAGGCATTCGACTTTCTAAGTCATTTGCAAATGAGTCTTTCGAGATTGAGAAATTCCACGTCACCAATGACGCACATCTTCACTCAAAAAAAGATTCTTTTAAAGCCATCGCCGTTTATTCAGCAGGCAACAGTTTTTTTATCGACATGATGACACTCGCGTCTATGGTGGCAGGCGGTATATTCGTCTATAAAGGCTATATTGACTATGGTGACCTGGTTGCATTTTTACTTTTTATCGCCTTTTTCACAAAACCAATACGCGCACTCATACAACTCACGCAACAATTTCAATCCGGGGCAGCTGGGTTTGAACGTTTTATAGAAATGATGAACATGGAACCTAAGATCGTCGATGCCAAAGATGCTAAGACTTTATCAGATGTTCGAGGTGATATCGCCTTTGAAAATGTGACATTCTCATATGAAAAAGATGGTGCACCAGTTCTTGAACGATTCAATTTAGTTATCCCCGCTGGTTTGACGATTGCACTTGTTGGACCGTCAGGCGTTGGAAAGACAACAATCACGCAGCTCATCCCTCGATTTTATGACGTCGACACAGGTATTGTCTCCATAGATGGGCAAAATATTAAAGACCTGACATTGACGTCACTTCGCAGTCAAATTGGTATCGTACAGCAAGATGTCTTTTTGTTCCATGGATCCGTCCGTGACAATATCGCCTATGGTAAACCAGACGCTACTGATGAAGAAATCGTAGAAGCCGCAAAGAAAGCTAATATTCATACGTTTATAATCGGCCTTGAAGATGGCTACGACGCTTTTGTCGGTGAACGTGGTGTCAAACTATCTGGTGGTCAAAAGCAACGTATAGCGATTGCACGCGTCTTCTTAAAGAACCCACCTATTCTCATTCTCGACGAAGCGACATCCGCACTCGACAATGAAAATGAATATGCAATTCAGAAATCTATTGAAACACTTGCTCAAGGTCGTACCACACTCATCATTGCGCACCGTTTGTCGACTATAAAAAATGCCGATGAGATCCTTGTCATGACTGATTATGGCATTTCTGAACGCGGCTCTCACGATACACTTCTCTCGACGAACGGTCTATACAGCCGCCTTTATCATGCACAGTTTAGAGGGTATATTCCAGATGAATCTGCAGAAACATAGGCAACAATCAGAACCATCAATCGAATCATAAGTATATAGCAAACGATAAAAAAGCCGGTGAGGACATCAGTCAATCACCGGCTTAATATTTTTTTGATTAGTACTTAGTCAAACTAACTAGATTCTATATTTTCCAATCTGTTTCTGTAAAATGCCAATTATCTCATTAAGTGAGTCAATACTAGCTGTGATTTCCTCAACATTTGCACTTTCTTCTTCAGAAGTTGCACTAATTTGTTCAATCATCTTAGCATTATTATGTGACAAGCCTTTCACGGTCGATGTACCAGCTAACACTTTATCTTGAATTGCATCGATAGATTTTACTTTTTCATCCAATGAACATATACTTTGAATCATGATTTGAACCGATTTTTCAGTTTCACCATATTGAATCAGTGTCTGTTCGATATTTGTATTTGAATTTGTGATTAACGTATAATTTTCAGTGGTGATATCATTCGAAGCCTTTATCTCTTGTAACACGTCTTTTATGATCTCATCAATTTTAGAAACGGAAGAAGACGACTCTTCAGCCAATTTACGTATTTCCTCTGCAACAACAGCGAATCCACGGCCTTGTTCCCCAGCTCTTGCCGCCTCAATAGATGCATTCAGTGCCAATAAATTTGTTTGTCCAGCAATGTTTCGAATCGTTTCAATGATGCTGAGGATACTCCCCGAGCGTTCATATAAATCAGACATCTTTTTGCTTAAACTTTCAAAGCCATCTGCTGTTTCACCAAACTGATTTTTCATTTGTTGTATTTGATGACTTGATGCCTTTGATTGAACAATGACTTTTTCACCGACGTTTGCTGACTCTAATATCGCTTGCGTCATGGCACTAACATTTTGTGCAAGTAATTCGCTACTTCCAGCAAGCTTATCCATTTCAATGACCTCGTCATCGATATTGTTAGCTGTTTCGCCAAGTGCTGAGGTAGTTTCCTGGATCATCGCTGAAATATTATGGCTCGAGTCATGGACCGCCATAAAATTTTCAGTTACAGTACATACTATCTTTTGAATTTCTGAAATTAATGTGAAGTTATTCGTTCTTAGTACATCAAGTGATTCTGCCAAAACTTTAAATTCGCCCTTATAGTCTGTATTGATCTCATGTGTCAAGTCAAACTCTGAAAGCAACTGGCAATCATGAGCCAAATACTGAATTGGTCGCAATGCGCGTCGAATCATCAACGTTAAAGTAACACCAATGACAAATAAGGCAACTAATGTAGATAAAACAATAAGGATTGACATATTGCGCGATGCTGCAAGTGCATCGGTTATATCAAAATCTGCACCTAAAAAAGCAATCAAATTACCACTTTCATCTTTAAGCGGAAAATAATTTGAAAATAGAATACGCCCCTCAAATTTATCGTATGTTCCAACTAGAGGTGTATTCGATTGTTCTATCTTTTGGTATGCACTTATATAATCGGCTTCGACTGGATCAAAAGGCCTAGCAGATGCATCTGAATTTTCTTTTATACCATCAACTAGATAAACATATCTGTCATCCTTCAAGATGACAATATGTAAATACTTGGCATTTATAGCATCTCGAATAGTCATAAGATCTTTCTTTATAATGCCATATACCTGCGACTCTATCGCTGGATCAGCTATAAGGGCTTCAAGGTTTTCAACTGATACACTTTCACTTACTGATTTCCACACACCTTCTGCCATATCATTCGTTCGAGATTTAAGATCCTTTGAAACAAAGTAATAGGTAATCCCCATGATGATTGCTACCAATACTAGAATTGCAACTAGGGTCGTTCGGACAATCCTTGTGCTTATTTTTCCTTTTATCTTACCCACTACCATTAAATGCCTCCCAATTTCATATCTATTTCCGTTAATAGCTTAACACATAAAAAAATAAGCTACATTAAATTTAGGTTAGAATTTAATCAGCTTACTCAATTTATTGGTAAATAGTATGTTCGCACAAGCAATTATTATAGATTGTCGCGTTTATCCGCTTTTTTTTCCTGTGCCTCATCAAATTTTGTCTTTACAAATTTTCCGCCCTTAACCGCAGCTCTTGAAGCGGCTTTTGCACCTTTTACTAAGAGAATTTTTGCGAGGTTAAGCTTATATGCGGCGCTATAAGCTTCATGGTAGGCAATTTTCTTTAGAAGCTCTTGCTCTTTTTCTGTTTTTTTAGATAGTTGATGCATTTTGTCATTTTCACTTGTCAATGCTTTCACCTCTGCCTATTTCCTTTTATTATATTGAACGATCAATCGCTTGTTTGAGTGTTGATTCTACTTCTTCGGCCATTGCTTGAAGGGCATGATTTCCAGCCATTGCAGTGGCCATAAGTGCTGTAGGGTTTGGCATTCCAATATACGTGACGCCACTCTCTTCATAGACGGCAACTTTACATGGCAGAAAGAATCCCATCTCCATCTGTTCATTTAATACGTGTTGTGCTTTCAAAGGATTACAAACTTCAAGAATCATAAAATTATTCTCAAATTCTAAGCCCTTTTCACGTAATTTATCTTTAAAATTAAGTTGCCATAAAACGCCAAATTCAACTTCAGATAAATTTGACTTTAGACTATCAAGCGCTTCTTCAAATCCTTTACCTGTCTTTTGCTTATAGATCATGTTCATATAAAAACCTCCCGATTTCATCTATCAACAGATCGGCTTTACATTCTTTTTACCTAGAATGCCATTTTTCTTACAATAACCGATTCAAGTTTGGAAAGTTCACTTTCCATCGCAGCAATTTCATCTTCTTTATTCGGTAAAAATTCTAGAATAACCAACCCTTTTGAACTACATAAACCCTCGCCTGATTCATGGAGCCCAAGACGCGTCTTGATGATACAACCATGTTTTGTCAAAAGTTCTTGAACTTTAAGTGCCTCGTGCTCACGATCGCCAATTTGAATACCTAATATAATTCTCATAAAAATCCTCCTCAAAATAAAAACACGTTATACAGAATACCCTTTTTATCTCGATATATGCGGCTATTTGGCTATTTTTTCAATTATCTTTATTAAATAACTCAATGTATAAAAATCTCGGTCAAGATGCGAATGAATTTCTTTAAAAGCACTAATTAGAGTCTCTTCAGAAAAAAACTCTAGTAAAATCATCACGCTTACTGTATTTAACTTCTTTTCTTTCGTATCCAAAACACGCGCTTTTTTAACAAATGGATTAACCATCAATTTTTCAAAAGCTAATTGTAGATTTTCATTGATCTCAAGCACTGGCATTGCAGGCATAATCCTTAAACCGTCATCAGATACATTCAAATTCAATGCCTTATCGACATCAGATCCAACTATAAATGTATGCGTAAATTTTGCCCCTTTAAAATCAACGCCTTCAAGTTTGGCACCTTCGAATACAGTATACTCGAATATCGCATCTTTAAATTGGCTATCTTTTAAGTTTGAGCCTATGAATTCAGCACCTTTGAAAGTACACGCGTTGAATAGACAAGACTTCATATGTGCCCCTCTAAAACACGTATAATCAAAATTTGAGCTTGAAAAATCTGTATTATAACATTTGCTCTTTTGAAGATTTTGATACATAAAACTCTTTTTTTTCTTATCTGCATGGTTCAAATTAATCATTTATAGTCTCCCTCATTTTTTCCTATCATAGCTTTTATCACTAATTGATTTTATTGTAGATATTGACTCTTAAAGACTGGACTTCCAAATGCGCCTTCTTCTATGCTGCTTAACATCGAAAAACTTCCATTGTGCTTGTACTTTCAGATTGCTTTCGAGCATTGGGCCAGTTTCTGCATAAGTCATGCCATACTTTTTTGCCGTCTGCATAACACTATTTAGCATCAATCCATTGATTCCGGTATTTTGATATTCTGGTTTTACTGCGATTAAATATAAATCGAGCACGTCATTTTGATGGATTGCCTTTAAAACGTGTAAAAAACCGAAAGGAAATAACTTACCTTTTGATTTTTGCATCGCCTTCGATAAAGATGGCATCGCCAACGAAAAAGCGGCCATTTTGTTATCCGCATCAACGACAACTTTTACAAAGTCTGGATTTACAAATCCTAAAAATGTCTTGATGTACATTCTTATCTGTTTTTCTGTGAGTTCTGTCATGCCATAAAGTGGAGCATATGCGGTATTATATAGATTGAAAACGTCGTCAGCCCAAATCAACATGTCTCTTTTTCGCTTAAATTCAAGCAATCTAAAAACACTATTTTTACTTATATAGTTTGAAACTCTCATCAACCGCTCAGTTTTCTCGGCATCTAACCTCAATTGACATTCTATCCAGTCGATATCCTTTTCAAAACCTAAAGCGATCATATGGTCCATATAATAGGATGCATTGTAAATGGTAATAAACATATCCATTTCATCAAAGCCCTCCACAAGCATGCCTTGATGGTCAAGATCCGTAAATCCAAGAGGTCCATGAATCACTTCCATGCCGCGCTCTTTTGCCCAATCTTTTGCTGTTCGAACCAGTGCTTCAGAGACATCACGTCTATCGATAAAATCAAATCCAGTAAATCTCGCATATCGCTGATTCCATTTTTTGTTGCTCTTCTGATTGATGATGACACCGATGCGACCGACAAGAGTGCCTGAATCATAGGCTAAAAAAAACGCTGCTTCGCAAAAGTCATATGCTGGATTGTATGAAGGTGTCAACATTTTGACACTGTCTGAGACGAGCTCCGGAACGTAATAAGGGTTCGTTTGATATAATTCGTTAGGAAAAGAGACGTATTTTTTTAAGTCCTGTCTTGAATGTACGCGGTAAATCGTGATCATTCTAGCACCTTCTCATAGTAGTTTTGTTCTAAAATCTTTGCTGCGTAATAGAATTTGGCATTTATTTCATTTGAAATTTCTCTACGGTATGCATTCAGTGCTTCTGTGTCCATAACTTTTGCTCGTTCAGTCGGAATAAATTCAGTTGTTGCTGAATTATATTTTCCTATATCAGTTATGAAACTTCTGTTTCCAAGGATGACAAGTGGCTCATTATCTGAAAAGAGATCTCTTCCCATCATAAGCCTCGAATCAAATTCAAGTCCAAGTAGATTTGACAAAGTCGGCAGAATATCTAAGCTTGATGCTGGTTTGTCGACTATTTCGGGAATCATACCAGGTGTATATAGTATAAACGCATTTCGGTATAATTCAAAATTCTTTTCTATCACGCCTCCATTTAGTGCTTCAAGTGCTTCCTGACTTAAACCATAGGGATAATGGTCAGCACTAATTGCGATCAGCGTATTATCAAGTTGACCGGCCAATTCAAGCCTAGTGAGCAAATGCGACATTGCACGATCGAGTTCGATTTGAGTGGCAAGATAAGCTCTAACTTCATTCGAATATGGTAACTCTGCAACGTCTTGATGATTCTTTGATGCGATGAAGTTATCTTTAAAATTATAGTACATATGCCCACTTACTGTCATGTAATAAGTGTGAAAGCGCTGGGCATTTATGTACTCCGGCGTCGTTACTTGTATCATTTCCAAGTCTGATTCTGGCCAAGTTTCAGTGATTTCAAGACCATTTCCAACCCCTTTATAATCATACCCCATATTGGGATGTGTCAAATCGCGATCATAATAGGTATAAGTGTGATTGTGATAGGCTTTAGTCAAATACCCTAAGTTTTTCAATTGGTTGCCTAAAGCAAACGGCATGGCATTATTTCGCGATTGCCTATAACTCCATACGCCACTTTTGGGAATTAGACCTGTTGTGGCAACATACTCACCATCTGTCGTGCTGACACCCCATAAAGCCGTATAGAAATTTGTAAATCGAATCCCCTCATGAGCCATTTTGTAGAGTGTTGGCGTTACATCCGGTCTGATCGCCAAATGTGAAAGACCTTCTGCGGTGATGAATATAAGATTGTAATCTTTATATTTGCCTGTATAAGCGTTCTTTGTGGTAGGTTCAACCGATTTGAAATATTGATGCATGTCAAGAAGCGTTTCATCTGTTTCACCTTTAATCAAAGTATCAAAATCAATAGGTAAAACGTTATAAGTTGGCTTAACAGTCGTTGGTTCTGCTATAGGTTCTGTTTTAGGTTCAGAGGGCGTCTCTGTCTGAATATCTGCTGAAGATATCCCAGTATCTTCAGATGTAAGTTCTAAAATCTCTACCGTCTCATGGACAGAAATGTATTCGAGCTCAGGTGACCAACCCAGAACGACTCGTTGAGCATCAAGCCGCATATAAGTCAATAAACCAAGATTGCGCACTGAAAATTCTGGGTAATGCATCGTATAGTAAAGTGAATATGGCGAATTTTCTACACGTTCTCCAGTGTTGACTAAACCTATTGTCGAGATTTGTAATACAACTGCTACTAGAACAATCAACAAGGTTTGTTTCAATGTGAGTCGACCATCACCATGTCTCGGAAGTATTTTTGTCAAAGATGCAAAAAACGGGATAAACATGAAAAGAACTACTAACCAGTTATTCGTCACACCTTGCATCGCCTCTTTGAAAAACTCTATAACTTCCACAGCATTTCCTGCTGAGTAAACTGTATAGAAAGTTCGCATCATATGAAAGTAAACGGCTTGTGAAGCATATACGAAACAAAAAATAAAAAGTGAGACACTATTTATAATGCGCTTAGTCTTTGCATTTTTAATGGCAAAGATCAAACTGTTAACCAATAATATAATTACACATCCAAAAAGAGCACCAAACAACAGTCCCCATTCTATTAACCGCCCTTCTGTCGATATTCTTAAAACGGTCTCTAAGTATATGATATTTAATAACCATATAGTTATCCATCGCGCAGAATCAATCATATAACCTCCTATTACATAGTTTTGCTTGTTTGAGGATTTGTTACAATTATATCGGATTCACGACATGTTTAAAAGGATGTACGCCAAATACTTCTGAGCTTTCACATCGTCCTTCAAAATGATAGAATAAGGCATACCATAAAAAACATAATCACATTTTAATGACTTTTATATTGGTAAAATAATGGAGGTGATAGTCAATGCACAAATTGCGTCAAACGCTTTATTATCTCTTTGGAAAAATATATTTGTACCCACACGAACTCGAAAAAAAAGGACCACGTCTGCTGCATATTTCTGATACGCCAAGTCTTTTTTTTCCTGAACTGTCACGGTTGATCAAACGCTTGAAACCAGACTATATCGTTCATACTGGCGATCTAGTTGACAACATAAAACTTCAACTACAACCGGGGTCAATAAGGCGATACGAGCGTGAAGTGCTTTCACTATTAAAAATTCTCGATTCAAGTGATGCAAAAGCGGTTTACATTACACTTGGCAACCATGACAGTCCCGAATATGTAAAAAAACACGCCGGACGTATCATGGTCTACGAGTATGATGCGATATGTAAAATTGAAGGATTAGATATTTCAATGTGCCATTACGCAGGTGGACTCCTTAGTCACGATTCTGATTACTATTTATTTGGTCACGACTTAATTATCAAAAGCCATTTGGATGATGGTCGTGTTTATCTTAATGGGATATCCACTATTAATTTAATCGAACTTAGTGCACATGATGTTCATTATTTCCAATATCCTTGGGGCATCGATGACGCACGGTTAAATAAAAATCTTATCGGCATATAAAGGAGGCTACAATGGTATCATTGATCAGACACGGCCCACGCATCTTATTACTAAAAACCTCAGAGCCAGAATCACTTGAGCACTATCTACAAGAATATTTTAATGCCATTTCATACGATATGGATACCGCATTTGAAAAATCAACGGAAGCTAGTACGATTATCTATATTACCGACGAAATAAAAGATACCATTCACTTCACATACGATCGAAATATCATGATCATAGATGAGGCGCCAGATATCTTACTATGTAAATTTTATAATTGTTCGAAACGCTACCTTATTGAAGCGGTTAGAACAGCGCCACATATCCTAATCATGCGCGCAAGTGGGAACTTAGAGAACGTTATTCACCAGATCCAGAGAGATTTTGGTGGTAAGCTTGATACATTTAAAGATATATTAGATAGTGGCAACGATAACACTACCCTAGTAGCGGTCACTGAAAAACCATTGAATCACAGTGTTGGATTAAACGATTTCCACCCTGTATTTCTGCAACTGGAAGGCAATCATTTTGAACATTTCAAACAACTGAGAATGCATGGTTTACAATACTTAAACGTTGGTATTTCAAATAAAGACTGGTTTGAAATAGAAATTCGTATTTTCGATCGATATAGCGCTTATAAACTTCATTATGATCGACTACTTGAGGTTATAGAAAGTCTTGAACTTGGCTATGTTTTAGGTGAATCATGGTCTAAAGATTACCCTAGACTCTTCATGTCAGTTGTCGTGTATCGCATCCGTTTTTTTACATTTAATGAGCCTTCAAGAATCAAGAACATGTTACTTGGTATGGAATATTTGTCCGATGGCACACGAATTGTAGACTTTGATGTCTATTACAACCAGAAGAAACTGTATTGGGCCGATCAAAGAGAGAAAAAAGACCCTACAACACGTCACCTTATGGGCCTTAAATATCGTGAAGAAATCATAAGCAAACTCAGTAACGACAGTATAGAAAAACTTAAGCACTTAGAAGAAGAAATCGTTAAAACGAGAACGTCCTAACGATTCATCAAATTATAGATGGATTCAACAACGAGCCTAGGTTCGTTCATCTGTGGAAAATGACCACTTTTTGTTGCGATGATCAAGCTACTATGAATAGATAATTCAAGTAGCTTTTTTTGATGTTCAAACCGCTTAAATATTTGCCCTTTTGGCAGCCACATTCTGGAAATCGGATGAAATCCAGCGATAACCGTTATCGGTATTTGAGGAAAGGATGTTTGCGCTTTAATCTGTGCAACGGTTTCCCAAACACAATTGATTTCACTTAGAGGATTACCTTTAATTTTCTTTGGATTTTGTCGTGCGTTAGTAACATCATCTACGGTTGATGCTTCAAGAAATAAAACACCTGTCACTTCATTTGGATAAATTGCGGCAAATAGGTGTACAATAAAGCCTCCCAATGAGTGACCAACTAGAATATATGGGGGGGTTAAGTTAAGTGCCAATAAAAGCATTTTCAACTCATCGACCATATTTTCAGCATTTTGGGGGTCTACAGGTTCGCTACTTTTATCTATACCTGGCCTATTATAGGCAAACAGCGTTATCGCTTCATCAAAAAGTGGCCACATTTTCATCCAGCCTTCTATTGGTCCACCCGCACCGTTTATGAAAACAACTGTTGGACCGCACTTTCCTTTTATGACATATTCAAACGTATTTTCACATGACGTATTTAGGGTCACTGTCTTCTTATCAAATTGCTTTAGCAATTTTTCCTTTTCCATAAAGCGATTAGTCATGCTCATGTTTTCTCCGTTTGCTTTAGTTTCTCAAAATAATAGCATCTTTTATCAAGTTAATTTAGAATAATTTTCCTCAATCAATCGTCTTTTCTCGGTCCATAAATCAAAGGATAAATTGACATAGTATTGGTCCGGGGTCTCGAATCTCAGTAACCCATCCCATAATTTGTCAATTTCATTTTTGTTATGCTTGCGGATCTCAGGTAGTGATGGTTTATCATAAACTAATACGCCGCTTTTGACGATGTGTGCCTGTAATTTTTTTGCCGTATAATTTTTTGCTGTTTTCTTTTTCCATGGCATTGCTTCATCGAAAAGGACATAGGTCTCACCCACTGTCTCACCTTTTAAAGTAAGTAAATCAGCGAAAGCCTTACCAGTCAAGTTATCATAAAGACGCCAAACTTCCTTTAGACCTGGGTTGGTTACTTTTATGAGATCTTCAGAGAGTTTGATTCTCGGGTCAATTTGTCCGTTTACCTCTACTGCCACTAGTTTATAAACGCCACCATAAACCGGTTCAGACGAAGCAGTCATCATGCGTTCACCGACACCATAAGAGTCTATTGGTGTTCCTTGCATCTCGAGTTCTCTGATTTTGTATTCGTCTAAGGAATTGGATACCGTAATTAAAGCATCCTTAAATCCTGCGGCATCAAGCATTTTTCTCGATTCTTGCGCAAGGTATTTCAAATCGCCACTATCGAGTCGAATACCTTTATATGCAGTTGGCTTCATCATTTTAAAGGTTTCAATAGCTGCTGGTACACCTGAGCTTAGTACGTTGTAGGTATCTACCAGAAACACCGCTTTATCTGGATAAGCCTTTGCATATTTTTCAAAAGAACTTTGATCTTCTCCATAAAATTGGACCCAGCTATGTGCCATTGTGCCAATGACAGGGATATCGAACATTTTATGTGCCAATAAATTGGACGTACCGACACAACCACTAATATACATCGCACGTGCGCCATATATGGTGGCATCTGCACCATGTCCACGTCTCGGCCCGAAATCGACAACGGGTTTAGCACCCGCTGAACGCACAATTCTGCTCGCTTTTGTAGCAATTAGACTCTGGTGATTAATCGTGAGTAAAAGCATCGTCTCGATTAATTGTGCTTCAAGTATTGGTGCACCTATCGTTACAATTGGGGTATTCGGAAATACAGGCGTGCCTTCGGGAATCGCCCAAATATCTCCTGAAAATTTAAAATCGCCGAGGAATTCTAAAAAGGGTTCGCAGAATATGCCCATATCTCGTAATAGATTGATATCTTCTGTTGAGAAATCAATGTTCATTACATAATCAATAAACTGTTCCAAACCAGCCGTTATAGCAAATCCACCGCCATCGGGCACTTTTCTAAAAAAATAGTCGAAGTAAACGCGAACATCTGTGTCGCCATTTACCATATAACCATTGGTCATGGTAATCTCATAAAAATCGACTAGAAGCCCTAAATTTTTCTCGTTTTTCCAAATAGTTTGTTTCATAAATCCTCCTGAGTGCTAATTATTCTTCTTTATACGTGGAATCTCCGAATTAATTCACTTTTTACCGTTTTATCACCGAAAATGATTGTACCTAGGAGAATCACTGCTGATATGGTGATTGAGACATAGCTCGCCAAAGGCCTTGTAACGACGTCTCCTAATATTAATAAGATGGGAATCAAACCAATTAATGTCATCGCCAATTGATAGAATAAAAATTCTCTTAAGACCATGCGATTGATCATCATTAAAATAAAAATTCCAACATTTGCAAGTATTAATATTTGAGGGATGACATAATTCACGGACCAGCCATCAAAACCAGTAAGACGGTCAATGAAAAAAATGAATATCGAACCCGAAAGCGCTTGAACAAATATTTTAGAAGCGATGTGAATGTTATTTCTAATCGCATGATAGACAACCGTCCAGCTATAAAGTACTACAGCCAATGATATGAGTGACCATGTGATTTCATCATCAATCCAAAAATCGAGGCCAATTGATAATACGACGATAACGGCCGTCACAAAATAAAAGATACGCTTTACTAAGTTATAACTTTTGGGATTCAAATCGAGATCGGGATATCTAGGTTCTTCAGTATCTATAGTTTCCGAATCGAATGGCGCATCGCATAACGGACATCGATCACTATGATCTAGGCAACTCACTTTGCATTGCTTACAATATTTCATAATAGGCACCATTACTTTCAATCTTGACGTTTAAACCATCCGAAGACAGCTTTCTAAAAAATGCCTTTTGTATATACGTCTCTTCAAGTTGTGAGGAAATCGTAACCACTAAATTATTCTGATACGCGCAAATTGTGCATTTCATAGGGTCTACACCGGTAGCGTTCATAACAAGTTCAAAATGAGCAATCTCGTCAGCCCACTTTTCTGGCATATCAATTTTTCCAACATTTGAAAGTGTCGTCGTATAGGATTGAATCGTTTTTATGTGAACGAGTTTGACAAAGATATTTTTAAGAAAAAGTGGGACAATACGCGTAATTGGATTACGGCTCAGAGCGACTTCTTTTGATATGTTTTTGAGCATATTTTCTTTTGTAATACCCATTCGAAACTGTTCTTTTACACGTGCGAGGACATCTTCAAAAGTAAGGGGTTCAATAGGTTTGTCTATGGCAATCGTGATATGAGAGAAGAAATTCATATTGGTGGTCGACTCAAAAAAACGTCTCAAATTTACAGGTACAGCAAGATGAATTGGTCGTTTTTTCTTATCTTCTCCTTGGCAGGCTGAGTAAATCGCCCACAAATAGGCACTAGCAATATACTCAGTGAGTGTTACATCTAAGGAGCGACTGTATGCTATGACGGCATCGACGTCTAGGAAACCATGCAAGACACCTAAAGTATTGATTGGCAATCGCTTTCCTTTAAATTTAAACGCACGTGGGATATGCTCTTGCGTGTGTTTCATCTTTTTGTAATATTTTTTATAACTATCTTCCAATTCAGATTTAACTTTTATGCGTGGCACTTGTTCTGGAATAGACTCACCACTCAAAAGCTTTAGATAGTTGACTGTAAGCGCTTTTAAAAAATTCGTCGCACCTGTACCATCTGTGATGGCATGGAACACTTCCAAGCTGATTCTATTTCTATAATACAGTATTCGGAAAAGATGATGATGTCTGATTTTAGTATCGACATATGAACATGGTCTAAGCGTTTCTTTTTGAATCAACAATCGCGTACTGGTTGGTTCGAAATAGTACCAAAAAAAACCACTTCGTATTTTAAAGTTAAAATTTCCGAAGTTAGGTAGTGTTATGTCCAGTGCGTTTTGCAGTACTTTCGGATCTACAAGCGTTTTCATTTCAACTGCCAATCGAAATACATTGCTAAAATTCTTGTGTGATATTAAGGGGAATACATTGGCAGCATTGTCAAGTCGATGCCAGCTAGGCAAATGTGATCTAGATTTCATGATTATTTGCCTCCAATCTATAATTAGACGACTTAATACACCTATGAAGGTTATTCCAACAAAATTATACCTTTATTATACCATATTGGCTCTTCCCAAGCTAATAACTATGGAAATTGCATAATTACCTTTTAAGTTGTAAAATTCCGTTTATCGAATTTGAAAATGGCTCTATCAAGCCGTTATGATAAATGAAAATCATTCAAATTGGAATTATGCAATTTCCTCAACTAATAACATTGGAAATTGGATTTATGCAATATCTAAAGGAATAAACTTTGATTAACATATAACAATTTAGGGTAAATCTATATAAACGAGAATGTTTCACAAGGAGGTATCGTATGAATTCTTTAAGACTTGCCGAAAAAAGACATTCAACAAGAGAATACAAGCAGAAAAAGTTAAGTGAGAAAGATCAACAATATGTATTTGATCAATTGGAATCATTGCCTATGCTTGGTGACAATGGCAGCATTGAGTTCCGCTTCATTTCAGATGGCGCTGAAGTAGCGCATCATTTAGAGGGACTAGCTGGCTATTTTGGAAATATGATCTACGCACCTCACTATATTGCTCTCCTTTGCAACGATAATGTCGTTTGTCATAAAGTGACTGGATATCTCGGTGAATGGTTCGTGCTGAACGCACTAAAACAAGGTATTGGTACATGTTGGATTGAAGTCAAAGATAGTGATGCCGTTAAATCCATACTTAGAATTGATAACCCCAAAAACGTCGCAGCATTAATTGCGGTTGGATACAGCAAAAAAGAACTTCAACAATCTCATCTATATAATGCCACAAAAGGTGGCAGTTTATCGGTTTTAACTGATTTGGGTTACCCAAATATCAACGCTTATGAAACTAAAGCTCCTGTTAGTATGCGCAAATCTATTACGGAGTTCGTCTACCTAGACTCCTGGAATAAGCAAACAACAATTGAAGAGCTAGAGAGATTGGGGATTCATGAAGCATTATTCTATATGCGGTTGGCACCCTCATTCGAAAACCGTCAACCATGGTATTTCGTCCTTAAAAAAGATGCAATTGACCTAGTCGTTGAAAAATCAGACCGTATTTCAAAAATAATTCAGGGCATCGATGCAGGTATCGCTATGCTTTACTTCGAAGTCGGTCTTCACGACTCTGGGATCAAGGGCCGATGGAATTTTTCTGATTTTCAGACTGATTACCCTATACCCGAAAATTACAAAGCGGTGGGTTGTTATTGTTTTTAACAAAAGATAGTATTCTTTAAACGAATCATTGTAAATGGGTGTTCTGAATAAGAACATCCATTTTATGTTTTTATGATAAATGATTGGTTGTCAATGGCCCTCATTGTCGCTAATATACCATCGAGATGGTCATATTCATGTTGTATTAATTCTGAAAGATCACCCTCAAGGACCATAGTCTGCGATATCCAGTTCATGTCCAAATATTGAATGCTGCATTTTTTATAACGCATCACTTTAACAAGTAGGTTTGGAAAACTCATGCAATCATCAAGAACCTCCATCATTGATGTCTCATCGACAATCAACTTTGGATTGATGAAAATAACGGGTTCGTCGATATTCATGTAGATGAGCCTGAGCTTTTCACCGATTTGTGGTGCCGCAATCGCACGGCCCACACCATATTTACTTCTGAAGTCAAGTAACGTATCGTGAAGATCTTCAACGATAGATTTTAATGTTGGTAGTTTATCACTTGTAACAGGGAGACTCACTTCATATAACTTTGGATTTCCAAGCAAAAGTATTTCTCTGACCATATGGCACCCCTTATTTGTTATTATTCTTTCTTAACCATTCATATACCCACACAGCAAAAAAATAACGGGTATTTCATTGATTCATTGTATAATAGTAGTAACATATTTTTGAAAGGTTGATTTGAACCCTATGAAAACATTAATATACAGAGATTTTAACCAGATAGACTACGTAGATGCACTTGAATTGCAACAGGACATACAAGAAAAAGTGCAAAATGGTGCATCTGATCACTTACTTCTTTTAGAGCACCCTAAAGTAATCACCATAGGCCTCAATGCCAATCTTGACAATATTTTACTGAGTAATGACGAACTTTTTGCACGCGGATACGCTGTAAAACATATCCGACGTGGCGGCGATGTCACCTATCACGGTCCTGGGCAAATCGTTGGATACATGATTTTTAACTTAAAGAAGAACCACGGTGGTAGTATTAGAACTTTTGTTGATCTACTTGAACAAACACTTATCGATTTTCTCGAACAGACTTATGGTATTAAATCGCATAGAGATCCCATCAATGCAGGTGTCTTTGTTGGACACGCCAAAATAGCAGCTATTGGTTTATCCGTAAGCAAAGGGGTAACCATGCACGGTTTCGCCCTTAACGCAAACACTACTCTTTCTGACTTCTCAGCAATTGTACCCTGTGGCCTCTCAAATAGAACGGTTACTTCGATTGCGCAAATATTAGGTCATGACGTTGACCTCTCCTACTTAAAAGAACATCTTTCTTTTGCTATTATAAATAGATTTAATTTTGAAAAAAGCTTGACACATATCTCTAATTAGTGATATTATTTTATTATAGAAACTCAAAAGAAAATCGAAAGTCGATTTTTTTTATTACAATATCACTAATTAGAGATAATAGGAGGAAACATCATGTTGAAAATTGGTATTATAGTTGGTAGCACACGTCCAGGTAGAAACGCAATCAATGTTGCAAAATGGGTAGACGGTATTGCTCAAAACAGAAGCGATGCTCAGTTTGAACTTATAGATTTGGTAGATTACGACCTGCCGATACTGGATGAACCGATCCCTGCATCTGCCGGTGTCTATAGTAAACCACATACAATAAAATGGGCAGCTAAAGTGGCTGAGATGGACGGTTTTGTGTTCGTCACACCTGAATATAACCACTCAATTCCAGCTTCATTAAAAAATGCTATCGACTTTGTTTATGGTGAATGGAATAATAAAGCAGCAGGTTTTGTAAGCTATGGTTCAGCCCTTGGCGTCAGATCAGTTGAACAACTGAGACAGATTATGGGTGAACTGCAAGTAGCAGACGTTAGAGCTCAAGTTATGCTCTCACTATTCACTGATTTTGAAAACTTTAGCGTATTTAAACCAAATGATAGACATCTCGCTAGCGTGGACGCAATGCTCGATCAAGTTGTTTTATGGAGCGGCGCATTAAAAGCTATCCGATAAATCACGTATTAATCTAAGTCATAAAAAAATGCCGCCATCAAATCAAATCATTTGATGGCGGCATTTTTAATTTCATTTAATCTTTTTTGAGCTCATAGTAATCCATTGTTGATGTCATTTCGAACCCGCAGCTTAAATAGAGACTGAGAGCCGTATCGTTCATCGCTTCTACTTGGAGCATCACGTTTTCAAAACCATCTGAATTGAATACGTCAACAGATTTTAACAATAAGGCCCTTCCAAGTCCTCTCCCTCTAAATTCAGGAAGGATGCCAAGACCATAAATCGCACCCAAATTGCCTGTTTTATGAAGGTTTACTTTGCCGACAATATTGTGTGCCACTTCTGCGATATAGATCGTCAATCCCCTTTTATCCTCTTCCTCTGGCATAATCAACGGCGTATGTTCCATAGTTTCACCAAAATAGATTGAATTTTGATACCTAATTTGATTTGCATCTTCATTAGACGCTTTACGTAAACTAATTGACTCGCTGTTTAATGACACCACATGTTTATTGACATCCAAGATCATTTCATATTCAGAGTGTTCGTGAACTGCCCCGATCTTCTTGACGAAAGCTTGACCAGATAAAGATTTTCTATCGGTCAAGAGTAACATGGGTAGAGAAGATCGTCTGAGCCATTCCACTTTTACCTTGTCAAAAAGCGAAGTGAAAATGCCATGTTTTCTGAAATCAGGGTCAACCATACCATTCACTTCCATCGTTGATCCACCAAAACTACATATGCCGATGAACCCTATCAACCGCTCGCCATACCATGCTAAAAACTCATTTTTATCATCCGTTATTGACTTAGCTTCGCGGGCACATGCCAGTTTGTAATCGAGTTCAAGTTTTAAAGCCGTTCCGTCATAGTCCATACAAGACTTTTCTAGCGTAGAAATCTGAGCAACCATTTGATCTGTCAAATATTCATGCGTTGTTATGTTTATTTTATCTAGTAATGCTGTCATTTGTCGCTCCTTTTTCGCAATACATTTCTGACGCGGCTTTTTTCACCTTTAAACCCCATAAAAAACGGAAAATTATGACCTAGTATGACACTGAAACCGTTTAGGTACAACAACAGTGCGCCATCCCAGTGATTCAACGGCGTTTGAAGTACCAGAATTTCCATGGCCCATCGCTCTAATATCAACCTTCTTAACAATCTTACCTAAAAAATAAGCCGTCTGAATGTTCCCAAGTATATAGCCAATTGCAATGACTATGATATAATCCATCATTATTATAGGCTCCTAGTTTGGAATTGTGCGATTTTTTCAATTATATTCGATTTGATGATCCAGTAAATGATTACGGGTTAATTGCATATAGAGCATAGCAAACGATGTGTCTCTATATGGATTGACAAAGAACACGCCGACACCGAAACAAATTGCGCCTAAAATATACCAGCCAATAAATGAAAGGTCCATAACAAACATGTCCATTTTGTGACCTTGTGTCATCTCTGTGCTAAGATCTAGCGCTTCTGAAGCAGTAAGCTCAGGATTTTCAGCTAAAATATAGGATACAAACTTGTATTGATACGCCTTAATAATCCCCGGAATGATCAACAAAAGCGACCACAGAAAAATGAACAGTCTCGTTATAAACAATACTTTAACGATATTGAAATACGATTTGCTTTTGAATGGAAATGCGATTTCAGATAAATTCTCATTATTGTTTAGATACTCAATATAGAATTTTCTTGCCCCCATCTCAAGTGGTGAAAAAAGAAACACAAATATTGCAATTGCAATAAACATAAAAATGAGACCAAATATGATAATTGGCAAAATGACAAGTGGATTGATCGTTGTATAGGTCCATTCTTCGTGACTAACGGTATATCGTGAACCACTTCCAATCCCACCTGCTGTAAGTGCAATGACGAGACTGGCCAAAAATGGCATCCAATAGGATGTTTTAAGTTTTGCTTTCGCTTTTTCTTTGATATCTGCTCTTGACCACATAGTATGCTCCTTTAAGATTTATTAGTTTCCGACATCTGCTGCAATACGCCATGTACCATCGTCTTGCCTCTTCCAGATGGTCATATACATACCCTTTTCTTCGACTTTTTCACCATTTTCATCCAAATATGTCCGCTCATAGTTGCCATAAGTGTACCCAAGTGTGCCATCATCTGACACATCTGCCACCATAGGTTCCCATACGAATTTCAATTCTGGCAACCGAAAAAGTGGCTCAATAGCGTTTTCGATGGTTTTAGTTCCTTGAATAGGCTTTCCGTTCTTGCTTAGCATCACCCCCGACTCTGAGAAGAAACGCGCCCAACCTGCTGCCCCATCTTTAGCTGCTGCTTTACAAAATGTACGCTCCATCTCAATCAAGGATGATACCATTTCTTTTGTATCTTTGATATTTTTGACATTTTCGACATTTTTGACAACCTTGTTATTGTTATTCATGTTAACACGCTCCCTTTATATAACCAGATAAATACTTTCCGGTAACCGAATGCTCGTTACCTAAAAGATCAATTGGCGTGCCTTCTGCAATGACGCGTCCACCATGTATGCCCCCTTCAGGTCCCAAATCCACGATCCAATCCGATGCAGCGATGAGTTGCTGGTTGTGCTCAACAACGATGACCGTATTCCCGGAGTCGACCATGCGGTTAAGCAAAACGAGAAAATTTTCGACATCAAGAGGATGAAGCCCTGTCGTCGGCTCATCAATCAAGTAGAGATTGTGTTTCCCTTCATTTGTCATCAGCTCCTTGGCGAGTTTTAAGCGCTGTCCTTCACCACCAGATAATGTAGTGAGCGTCTGGCCAAGTTCCAAATAGCTGAGGCCAACATCTTCTAACAGTTTCAAATACTTGTGGATCTTCGGATAATTATCGAAGGCGGTTATGGCTTCTTCAACAGACATCATCAAAATGTCTTTGATGGAGAAGGATCTGTATTTTACAGAAAGCACTTCATCGATAAATTGATTGCCACCACAGACGGGGCATACGACCTCCAAATCTTCAAAGAACAGCATATTGCTCGATACAAAGCCAAGACCCTCGCAGTTTTCACAGCGACCACCTTTTGAGTTAAAAGAAAATGACTTGGAACTGAGTCCTTGTTCTTTTGCCGCTTTTAGCGCGCCAAAGATGTTGCGAATTTCGGTGTAGACGCCAGAATATGTTGCGACATTAGAACGCTTCATGCGGGTGAGTGGCGATTGTTCCACCGTGATGATCCCGTCAAACTGTTCAAGACCTCGCACGCCTTTCGCTTTAGCCAATACTTCAAAGATCAATGTGGATTTTCCAGAACCGGAAACGCCTGTTACACTGACCAGACACCCTACTGGAAAACTGACATCGATGTTCTGCAGATTAAATAGATTGGCCTGCTTTATCTCAATCCTTGTGCCGATCCCCGTTCTAAAGGTATCCCGAATCGGTATTTCTCGCTTCAAATAGTTACCCGTCACTGATGTCTCAGACGCCATCAACTGTTCGAGCGTTCCTTTTCCGATGATCTCACCACCGAACTTGCCAGATCCTGGCCCGATGTCTACGATATAGTCAGCCATTTGCATCACATCTGTATCGTGCTCTATGATTAGGACCGTATTGCCCAGGTCTCTAAGCTCTTTTAGGATTTGTATGATGCCATGTGTATCCTTTGGATGTAGGCCAATCGTCGGTTCATCCATGATATAGATGATCCCAGTCAACGTTGAATCCAACACTGCGGATAATTTGATGCGCTGCGCCTCACCCCCTGATAGGGTCATCGTTTGACGATTTAACGTCAAATAACCAAGCCCGACATTTATGATGCGCTTTATCTTTGTTTTTAAGTCCAAGATGTACGGCATGACTAGATCCAGATTCCGACCTTCAAGGTTCGTCTCGATGGCCGTTATCCAATCTACCAGTTCATCAAGCGAACGCTTCACTAGTTCTGGAAGTCTTGTTCCCATGACGATTGCGGACCGGCTGAGCTGCGAGAGGCGTTCTCCCAAGCAAATCGGACATGTATCTGACTCAAAGTAATCCTCAAGTTGTTTTGCCAAGCCACCTTTATCTGACAAGCGTCGCCATAGATTGGTATAGACGCCTTCAAATTTGCCTTCAGTGACCGTTTTGGGTGGGATTACATTAGGAAATGCTTGTTTGATGGCATCACTATCATAGCCGTAAAGCAGCATATTTCTTTGGTTCTCATTAAAATCACACACTTTTGTATTGGCAACATAGGGAATGCCATAATTTTTAAACGTTTTGTAAAGTAGGTTGATTTGATACTCACCATAACCTAGTCCCCAATAATCCACTGCCCCCTCTTCAAGCGACAACGAGTCGCGAATGACATTTTCCGCTTTGATCGTCAATATTTCTCCAAGACCGTGACACGTTTCACAAGCGCCTTCCCTCGTATTATAGGAAAAATAAGTACGCGTAAGTTTATCCATCTTGTGACCACACTGGTTGCAGGTCATATAGACCTTGAAGCCACTATCATTTTTTTCAAACTCTTCCTTGCAATCCGCCGAGATGATCTCACTGTTACAGTTTGGGCATTGACGATGATGCAACTTTTCATAAAGCATTCTCAAATCCGTATAGATATTGGTAATCGTCCCTACAGATGATCTTGGATTTTTACTATATTCACTTTGTGAGATGCGAATGGCTGGAGATAAATTGATGATCGATTCGACATCAGGTTTTTGTATGCCTTGATACCCAATGGCTTCAAGGTATTGTCTCTGGCATTCTTGATAGATGGTATCTATGGCAAGTGTTGATTTTCCAGAGCCGGAAAGCCCTGTAAACACCACGAGCTTGTCTTTGGGAATTTCCAGTGAAATGTTTTTTAGATTGCCTTCATTTGCATGGGTTATAATAATCGCTTTATCGTATTTTTGAAGCATCTTAAGGAACCTCCGACTGATTGGCTTTCCATTCTACCTTCCTTATCGGGTAACCGATTATACTATACCTGTTAGTCGTTGCATACACAAAAATCATGTCAATAAACAAAAAGATCGCCCTTAATCAGGTCGATCTAATATCGTGCTTGCGCGATTAATCAATCGAACATATAAGCCGCTTTCCATGTATAAAAAATATCTATATCGCTCCAAACGGCAAGCATCGGATAGTAAATGCCCCATTTGTAAACTTCGTAATCGTAAAATATCGGTTCGTCATAGAGAAAATTCGTATCAAAAGCTTCTGGAATTGTCGCTTGATAATATGAGTAAATGTAGCTGAGCGTCACTTTTTTCCCAAACAGCTTTGAGATCTCTTGGCATCTAATCCTTGCAGCGTCTGCAAGCGTACTAAGTCCAGCTTTTTCGGCATCTATATAAGTCGTCAGATTGCTCTTTTCAAAAGTTGCGTTTACTGCAAGCGTTCCATCTGATTTTTCTATGACTTTGAAGCTGTCAAATGCTAACACATAGCCATTTAAAGTGTGCGTTGGGTACGTTTTAATCAGATAATTCTCCATTTCTCCAATCGTGTTAAAGGTCAACCCCGAGTCAACTGATGACCCAAACGTATCAAACATGTTTTTGTAGATTAATAAGACTTGCTCTGTTTTAGCATCGCCCTTAGGCGTTACCGAATTGTTATAGCCATTAATTATCTTATAATTTGCCGCTTTATAAATTGCTAGTTTTGCATAGGCGCTTATCTGAGCATCATCCAAGAACGGCGTTGATGTGGGTTTAAGGTTAATACCTGATAACTCTAGTACTTTCACCATCATGGTTGCCATCTGTTCACGCGTCAATAAAATATTGGGACCAAAGTTGCCATTCCCAATGCCAGATGTGATGCCAATCGTTGCACCTTTCAGCGCATAGAGGTCATCCGTATCACTAAAACTTATGGCGGGATTCACTTCGATTTCTAAGCTATTAAGTGACTCGTACAGTCTAACTGCCAAGTAGATGAAATTCTGACGTGATATAGCGGATTGATACCCCGAAAAAGCATCTTGCCTTAGATGACCATATTTAGCGAGCTGTTCCATTCCTTTTAGCGCATAACTAGAAGGCGTACCATTCAACGTTACATTTGTCGCAGCAAAAGCAACCGTCGAAGATGCTAAAATTATAAGTCCAATCAAAAGTATCGCAACAATGCGCCTCATTATGTAATCCTCCTAGTCTCAGATACTTATAGTATAACTAAAAAAAGCCCTCAACGCAATGTTGAGGGCTTTAAACATACTATCTAACGATTGTGATGTTTTCTGCTTGAGGACCTTTAGGGCCTTGAGCAACTTCGTAGCTTACTGCTTGACCTTCGTCAAGAGTTCTGTAACCGTCTGAATTGATTTGTGAAAAGTGAGCAAATACATCTTTGCCGTCTTCCCCTGTAATAAAACCAAAACCTTTGTCTGAGTTAAACCATTTTACTGTACCATTCATCATAATGTGTACCTCCTAATTTTTTTATCTTTAAATCTTCAAAACTGATAACAAGTACATTTTAAATTAGGTCGATACTTTTATTCAAAGCACTAATTTACTTATGTATTTCCAGTTATTGTTTTTAATTTAAACAACTACTAATGATACCGCGAATATCGCGATTTGTCAAATTTTATTTTTAAATTATTTTCAACATCAAATGGAAATGTACAATTATCGTAAACTATGGCTTAATATCAACACTTACATGTTATCTTGTTTTTAAAAATTTCTGAATAATTCTAGAAAACAAATAGATGAAAATTTATTTTTTCTCTAAATGTTATTCTAGAAGACCCACTATTGGGGCATTATCTGTAAGATTTTTGGAACTATGTGGTGCTTCGTTGTTTAAGACATCTGTTAGATCTTGTCCTGCTTTGACTCTACCTTGATGTGTTCCCGTTTTCCAAGCTTCAATATTTGAAACGTCATAGACTTTGCCTTCATAGCCAACATAGACAGGGTTGCCATTTTGTCCATCGTATTTTGCAAGTTCCTCAAGTGTAAAGACTGGCAAAGCTTCATCGGCTATTGTTGTCGCTTCAGTACCCACTTCTGTGGTTTCTACGTTGGAAGTGTCCTCTGATGAACAACCAGCTAAGATTGATAGTGTAAAAACTAGCAAACTAATTAAAATTAAAATTTTTTTCATCTGGGCGATCCTTTCATCCACAAAATTATCGTTGATAATTATGGAAATTACATAATTACCTTTTAAGTTGCAAAATTCCGTTTATCGAATTTGAAAATGGCTCTATCAAGCCGTTATGATAAATGAAAATCCTTCAAATTGGAATTATGCAATTTCCCCAGTAATTATCATACCCAATATTTCATATAGATAAAAGTTTATTTTCTTTTTCGCTGTCAATTGATGAAATTGTTTAGTGCCAACTATATGATAGTCCTGATTCGAAGATTAATCAAAGTTAATAATACCAAGTATACCCAATATCCCCACTAATAAGGCTATAGCAGCAATAACGTAATAGACGAGCGCTGCTTTGTCGTCACCAATGGAATTTCGGAGTCGTGTCGCTTTCTTGCTACTCCAAAAAAACTTTGGCTTAATTAGCGTACACAGTAGAACATACACACCTAGTGCAATTGAAATATATCCCATGAATTATTCACACTCCATTTTTTATTTACAACTTACCTTATAAGAGTTAACATTCGAACTCTATAATCTATATTATAAACAAGAAAGGTCAGGTAATCCAATGAAAATTGAAATATGGTCAGATTATGTATGTCCATATTGTTATATGGGCAAAAAAAGATTTGAAGATGCCTTGAATCAGTTTGAAGGCAAAGATTCTATAGAGGTTGTATTCAGAAGCTTTGAACTAGACCCCCAAGCTAAAGTTGATGAGAATCAAAGCGTCTATTCTTTGCTTGAAAAAAAATATAGTCTCAGTCGTGAACGCGTCACACAAACACTGGAAGATATCACAAGACAAGCTAAACAAATTGGTCTCAACTACAATATGGACATCACGATTCAGACAAACACATTTGATGCGCATCGTCTTACGCACTATGCTAAAACTTTAGGGTTGGCAGAGGCATTAACAGAACGGCTCTTTAAAGCGCACTTTACAAATGGCCTCCATATCGGTGACCCCAAAACGCTGATTCTTCTAGCAGAAGAAGTAGGCATTCCGAAAAAAGATGCTTTAAAAGTTATTGAAGAGGATCAATTTGCTGAAAATGTTCGTTTAGATGAACAAGATGCGCATAAACTAGGCGTTCGTGGCGTACCATTTTTCCTCATAGACGGCAAGCATATCATATCAGGCGCACAATCTAGTGAAGTATTCCTTACGGCATTAAAGCAGGCCGCTACAGGTGATAATTCACAAATAACGTCATTATAAGCGTATAAACAATGGCATGAACAAAGGCTAATCCATCATTCTGGGTTAGCCTCTTTTATCGTCATTTAGCAGGTTGATTTTCGATGGATGTCACATATTTTTCAAGGCGTTTAAGAATATATATGACTTTTTCAGGCTTAAAAGGTTTCGTAATATAATCAAAGGCACCTTCAAGTATCGAATCACGGACTAGCCATTGTTGTCCCATTGCAGAGCACATAATGACGATTGATTTCGAATCTAGCGCTCGTATGCCCTTAAGTGATTCAAACCCTGATAGTATGGGCATAGTAACATCCATGAAAACGACATCAGGACGTAAGGCATCATAGTATTCTATGCCCATCTGCCCATTTGATGCCTCACCGACGACTTCATAACCTTCAGCCGTTACGATCGTTTTAATTACATACCGCATATATTTTGAGTCGTCAACAATCAGAATCCTCATTTTTCCCCCTAATACTCTTGCCAATCCATACTTCACTTCAAATGGCATCTAGTCTTGCTGCCATAATAAAATCATTTCTAGATAATCCCTTAATTTTATGTGTTGTCAATTTTACGATCACACGCCCCCATCCAAGTTCTATATCTGGATGATGTCCTTGTGCTTCAGCAATTTCGCCGACTCTATTCACAAAGTCAAGCGCTTCTTTAAAATCTTTGAATTTGAATTTTCTAACTAAAACCAAATTGTTTTCGAGTTGCCATGCCTTATCAATATCAGCATATAGTACGTCTAATGCATCACCTTCTAAGGGTGGCGTTCCTAGAGAACATGGTTCACAAAAAGCTTTGTTTAATGATTCGCTCATCGTGCACCTCCTTTTTTGCATTTATACCCAAAATCAAGCTAAATTAGCCTCGTTTCGCACGATAAGGTTTTCCTTTGATTTTTTTTGTTTCGAAAGCCTTCATGATCATGCCTTCTTTACCATTGAGTATGGTCACTTTTGTCACCGTTTCACGCATTTCGATCTTGCCTATGTCGGCACTCGTAACGCCTGGAATACATCTGATGGCCGCAAGGATATCACCGCGTTTTAAACTGCTATTATTTATGCCTGCGTTGATCTGAATGGTAGCATCCTGGCCCTTGCGAGCCACTTCTTTAAATCGACGTTTTCCCGTTTGTGCATCGGACTCTTTAGAGCGTCTTGCGACGTGACCACCTTTGCACGGAATTTTGTAGCCCAAGTATTTTTCAAGCTCGAGGAAACGCTCCATCTCACTTGGTATTACAAGTGTGATGGCGATACCATGTTGATCGACGCGACCAGTACGACCGATTCTATGGACGTAGTTCTCTGGTTCAAATGGCACACCATAATTGATGACATGAGATATATCCCTAACATGTAACCCTCTAGCGGCAAGGTCTGTAGCTATGAGAATTTTGTATGCGCCTTTTTTAAATGCTTTTAAGGTATCTGTACGAAGGCCTTGATCCATACCGCCATGAACCGCACATGTCATGCGATCCCATTTTCTGAGGATTTCAAATAAATTATCAACCTGTTCTTGCGTGTTACAAAAAATTATCGTCTTTTTAGGCATTTCATGCTTGATCATCTTTTTCATAAAATCGACTTTTTTAAGGCCATCTACCGCATAATAGATCTGATCTATTTTATCCACAGTGAGCACATCGGATTCGATTTCAATGCTCTCTGGATTTTTCATGTACATTTGACTAAGTGTTTTCACTTCCTCTGGCATCGTTGCAGAAAATAGCAAGGTTACTCGATCCTTTTGAGGCAATTTCGAGATGATGGCTTCAAGTTGTTCCTTAAATCCCATGATAAACATCTCGTCAGCTTCATCGATGACCAAATACTTGATGTCATCGAGTTTAACATTTTTATTTTGAATGTGATCCATCATACGACCTGGTGTCGCCACGATGACTTGTGGATTCTTTTTGAGTTCCTTTCTCTGTACTTCCATTGGCTGTTTACCGTAAAGAACACAGAAATTTAATGACATGTATTTACCAATGTCGTATAGATCTTCTTTAACCTGCATGGCCAATTCTCTAGTTGGTGTCAATACCAAAACTTGAGGTTTTTCAAGCGCATTATCGATTTTTTCGATGAGTGGGATTCCAAAGGCGGCCGTTTTTCCACTACCAGTTTGCGACTGGACGATCAAATCTTTATCCGCCATGATAAGGGGGAAAGTCTTATGCTGAACTTCTAGAGGCGTTATAAACCCCAATTCACTGAGCGCTCTCTTAATCTGATTATCAAGTGAATATTCTTTAAATTTCTCCCTTTGCAAAGCGGGATCCTCTATGATCGATTCACTAGTCTTATTTATCGTCTGTTTTTTTAACGTCTGTTTTTTTGTGATTGCTTTCTTTGCAGTTGTTTTCTTTGTATCCATTTTATACCCTCTTCTCTATGCATCAGCTATCTTATGATAGCGATATGTATACCCAAACTCTAAGTTTATCACAGTATTTACTTTTATAATATTTAAAAAGCTTGTTTTCTTTGAATATGAATTTATTATAACATTTATATAAAGCTATTTGTTTTAGACTTGATTTAAATATGAAAAAGTCTAAAATAACGGTATTAGTATTTGGAGGAAAATAAATGAGCCCATTTGAGAAATTTTTTATAGGCATGACGAAGACATTACAAAAAAAAATAACCATTGATGATACGGCTTTGAATTATGGCAGTGGTAAAATACTTGATTTATTTGCAACACCTAAACTCGTTGCCCTTATGGTTGAAGCAAGCTCGCAACTCATGGATGTGAAGTTGGCCGATGGATTTGTCTCAGTAGGAAACAGTCTTGAGGTAGACCACTTTAAACCGACATTAATTGGATCGACTGTAACCATAGAGGTAAAAGTCGTTGGATATGAAAATGACAAATATCTGATTGATATGGTGGCTTTTGACGAATTCGGACAAATCGCCGAAGGCAAACATTCTAGAAGTATAGTAGACTATGCTAGCTTAATGCAAAAAGCGCGTGAAAGAGAGTGCGGGACTGCAGAAGTGGTATAAATAAGGGACTGATGTGCATCTAAAACTTGAGATGACATCAGTCCTTTTTGAATGAGGTTTTAGTCGCTTTTTAATTTTTCATAGATTTCTAAATAGGCTCTAAAGACGTCAATATCGCCGCCTTTATCCGGATGGTACTTTTGTGCTAAAACGTGAAATCGCTCTTTGACATCCTGTAGTGTCGCCCCCTGAGGGAGTCCAAACAGCTGTAACAGACTTGGATCAAATAAGTTGGAAACTGGTAATCCTAGTTCTTTATAGTGCTTGATATAGACTGAAAAAAAGAAATCCTCAAAGACTGATTTTCTTTCAAATGCACTCATGTGACTTAGTGATTCAAGGCTATAGGCTCCTTTTTCAGTGAAAAAAGTTTCCCATACAAGTGCGAAAGTGCGCTTGGGCATTTGGCCATATTCTGTTCGAATCTCTATCTCTCGCTTTTTAAGATCGCGAATCTTTCTTTTGAGTGTATCTTTATCCATTTTGCACCTACTTTGCATCCATTTTGTTATCTAAGGAAATTGCATAATTACCTATGGAAATTGCATAATTACCTTTTAAGTTGCGAAATTCCGTTTATCGAATTTAAAAATGGCTTAATCAAGCCGTTTTGATAATTGAAATTCATACAATTTGGAATTATGCAATTTCCTCACCTAACAAGTCACAATATCATATTTTCTGATGGCAACAATGGCGAATTTACGCTGTTTTTATGTGAGAATAATTCAAAATTGAAATTATGCATTTTCCTCATCTGTGTTATAAGTATAACATATTCTCGCATCGTTGATAACGGGCTAGACGCATCGCTGGTTTTGCACTACAATAGTCACATAAACCATTGTTAAAAAGGAGTTATCATGAAAATGATTGACTATCAACAGAATCAGAACGTGAAGAGGTCGGACTTAAGTACCGATGTAAGCTTCTTAGATAAAACGACTATTGATGCTGTGAGAAATTTTCATAAACGTTTTACACAATATAAAGAGACGCCACTCCAAAATTTAAACGCATTGGCAACTTTGTATGGCGTTAAGGCGATTTATGTCAAAGATGAATCTCATAGATTTGGACTCAATGCCTTTAAAGTACTCGGTGGCGCTTATGCCATCGGCAAGTATTTGGCGGGACGTCTTGATCTGCCTATTGAAGACTTATCTTTAGATTATTTAAAATCCGATGCTGTCAAAGAGAAACTTGGCACTTTAACTTTTGTCACGGCAACCGATGGCAACCACGGCCGCGGCATCGCGTGGGCTGCTCGAGAACTAGGCCATAAATCTGTCGTTTACATGCCTAAAGGCTCTTCACAGTTGAGACTTGAAAACATCCTTGCTGAGGGCGCGGAGGCATCGATTACTGATCTCAACTACGACGATGCGGTGCGTCTCGCAAATCAATATGCTGAGGACACTGGTGCCATTTTGATTCAAGACAGCTCTTGGCCTGGTTACGAAGAAATTCCAAAGTGGATCATCCAAGGTTATGCGACATTGACTGATGAAGTGATGGAACAGCTCGAGAAACTCAAACTTAATAGACCGACGCATATCATCCTGCAAGCAGGTGTTGGTTCTTTTGCCAGCAGCGTCCTCGGGTATTTTACTGCACTATACGGTGCGGAAAGACCCATTTCAGTCATCGTAGAACCAAATGAGGCTGCTTGTATTTTTAAGTCAGCACAAATCGGCGATGGTTTGGCTCATAACGTAACAGGTTTTATGCCTACTATTATGGCAGGTCTTGCATGTGGTGAACCAAGCATGGTTTCTTGGGATATCCTGAGAGACTATGCCGATATGTACCTTTCATGCGATGATTATGTCACAGAACTTGGCATGCGACGCCTCGCAAACCCTATTGGTTCAGATCCAAAAATCATCTCTGGTGAATCTGGAGCTGTTGGCATGGGCGTTTTGGACCTACTTATAAAAGATTCAAAGTATCACGATCTTGCGCAACTGTTGAAACTAGGTTCAAATTCTAGAATTCTACTGATCAGTACAGAAGGTGATACTGATCCAATCAATTACAAAAAGATCATAGAAAAAACACTTTAATGGAGGCCCAGCACATGCATCAGAACGCGTTTATCAAATCAAAACTAATTGCTTTGTCATTGCTCATGATCGTCATGATCATCACAGTAAGCTGTACACCGGTAGCCACTTCTGTAGAAGTGGATGCTTCCGTGATTGATACGGCGAAATCGCCAGTCGCTATCATCACACTCGATACTGGCGAAGTGATCAAAGTGTCATTACTACCAGATATTGCCTCTAATACAGTCAACAACTTCATAGCTCTCAGTGAAGAAGGGTTTTATGATGGTCTGATTTTCCATCGCGTCATTGAAGGATTTATGATCCAAGGCGGTGACCCACTTGGAACGGGTATGGGTGGTCCTGGCTATACAATAAAAGGCGAATTTAATGAAAACGGTTTTTCAAATGGCTTAAAACATACGCGTGGCGTTATTTCCATGGCCAGAACGCGCGATATGGATTCGGCTGGATCACAGTTTTTTATCATGCACCAGGATTCAGATACACTTGATGGCAAATATGCCAGCTTTGGCTTTATAACAGAAGGCATCGAGATCGTCGATAGAATCGCACTTGTTAAAGTGGATAGGAACGACAAACCTCTCGAACCGATTGTGATCAAAAGTATTGCGATTGAGCTTAACGGCTATGAACCTGCTCAACTAGAAACCATCGAGTAAATGAGGAAATTGCATAATTCCAATCAAAAAACCAACCCTAAATGCGCATGCATCTGAGGTTGGTTTTTTGATGTTTATGGCTTTTCATAGATGTTTATGGCTTTTCATATAGGTAGATGTCGTTAAGACCTATCCAATAATTCATTCGATCTTGTTGGTTGTCTATATTGATGTCCACCTGACTGAATACCAGCATGACGCGTATATCCGGAGTATCTATGACTAGGGTCATATCGTCTTGTGTCGCTTGAACCTGACCTTGTCTGCCTGGTGGGTATTTGATGCGTATGGCATCAAGATAAGCGTTTAGATCTTGCTCGATTAGGATTGCGCCATCTCGTTCAATCTTCAGAGCGGGTACGCTATCGCCTTTTCCTACGATCCAGTTTATCAGGTATTTGCCCTGTTCCCCATCAATCGTGGCCGACATTTGATCGCCTTCTTTAAATATTTGCATTTTTATTGACCAAGTGTAATCCTCGATATTAAGCGTTGCATTTGGCAGGGTTAAATAGGTCCCCATATAAGGTTCATTGATGCCCCAATTGTTAGTTGGCCAAACTTGCTCAAATCCTAATCTTGATAAGAATGTCACTTGAGAATTTAAATCCCTATCAAACCACATCGGCAATTTTGCATCTTGTGCATTCGCCAAGAACATCACCGAATCGGTTATCGCCTCTTTTTTATCAATTGTCGGGGCAATGGCTGCAGGTACGATTTGCCCATCCACCAACATGCCTTCTTCAATTAGAAGTGTCTCCAAACGGTTGCTTTGTGAGGTAACTGGTAGCGCATGATAACCCACAACTGGCATGACCGCCACAATAGCCATCAAACAAAGTATCATTGCGATGATGGGCTCCGCTTTTGCTTTTTTGAGTATCAACAAAGCTGCCGCCGAAACTGCTATTAGCCACATAATTAAAAATGAATATTCCATAGTCTTGATGCCAAATTTGTCGATTTGAACAAAGATTGCCCACGCTTCAATTGCAAGAATGATCAATGCTGCAATTGGAAAGAAATTTCTGTAAAATTTTGCGAGACCATTTTCATGATGCGTCACCATGATATATAACCAAAGACCACCAGCTGCATAGCCGGTAGCAATGCCAGACAACTGACTAAACGGAACACTGAGTCCAGAAAAAACAGTCCTTCCGACCCATAATAACAATACCGCTGTCATGGCTAATGCAATCGGCACCATGATGTAACTAAACAATATTTCAGCAAATCTCGGTTGCTTTTGAACAATCTCACGTCTTTCATCCACACGGTCTTTGGTGAAGTCCGGAAAATAACCGACAAAAATCGTAAATGCAAAGAAACCTGTCAGTGTTCCAATATATTCATACACTTTCACACTCATGTCATTATATAAAAGTGCCTGAATAGCGCCTGCCACTGCAGATGCACCACCCATGATGACCATGCCGTATAACCAAGCGGTAAAGAAAGCCTTATGCGTCATGAAAAATGCATGCGAAAAATCCGACTGGTCCTTCTTCTGTCCAGCAAGTAAGATGAAAGCTACAAAACTGACGACGATTGCCGCTGTGACACGTGCTACTGCAAGGTTGGACAACCTTGTGCTGCGCGCGACATCCAAACCTTCAGAATATAAACCAAACATATATAGTAAAAGAAACGTTATCAATGCAATGATTAGACTCAATATATTGGCGATCAAAAATGGATTTTTACCGTCAAATCTACTTTTTGCAGCAGTAATAGTTGCTAAACTAAAGATAGCGCCAAAGGCAAATGTCCAATGCAGACAATTGAATAGAAAATTATAGGCTTCTTGCTCTGGCCAGTCGAGCTGTATGCGAACCATCGTAACCACTGAGAAAGCTAATGCAAAAGCGATGGTGGCTGGGTAAGTTTCAAACGCTTTAATCGCCCTTGTAAAAATTTGGTTAATCGATCGAGTAAAAGCATTCATAATAGGTACCTCCATATGCCCTATTTATACCCTTTTTAGCGATAAAACAACGAAAAGTCGCCAGATACCAATCCTCGGCGACTTTTCCACGACGCGATTTACGCGTCAATTTTATTGTAGTTATCCAAAAAGTTAAATTTATCGCCACCCTTTTGCCAACCCACGACACAGTCCATTTGAACGTTGTGCGCAGACTTCATGATGCATTTGTCGACATCAGGATGACCCTTTTTTAAAACGGCTATCAATTCTTTCATTTCACGTCGTTTACTTGACGTTTTTTTAGCTGCGACAACGCACCCACAGTTCATTGGTGTTAGTCCTGTATACCCTATAAATTGCTTGATGTGTTCTTCGTGTACATAATAAAGGGGTCTGATGAGTTCAAGCCCTTCATAGTTGTCAGATTTGAGTCTAGGCATCATCGTTTTTGTCATACCTGCATAGAAGATATTCATAAGCTGTGTCTCAATGACATCGTCAAAATGATGACCCAGTGCCAATTTATTGCATCCAAGTGACTGTGCCTTCGAGTAGAGTGTGCCCCTTCTCATCTTGGCGCATAAGTAACAAGGATAATCGTTTGAGATTTTATCTACCACCTCAAAGATTTTTGCGTCAAAGTAAGTAATCGGTATATTGAGATGATTACAATTATCTTTTATGAGGGCTTCGTTTGCTGGTATATAGCCCGGATTCATTGCGAGATACTCTATTTCAAACTTGACATCACCATGCTTTTGAAGTTCTTGTAACAACTTACAGAGTAACAAGCTGTCCTTACCGCCTGAAACGCCTACAGCGATTCGATCGCCTTCTTCAACCAACTTAAACTCTTTTACCGCTTTGATGAAACGCGTCCATATCGTTTTTCTATACTTTGTGATGAGACTTCTCTCGATAGTTTCTACTGTCTTTAGCGGCTCATCAGAAAATATGAGCTCGCAACCACTTCCCATTACACTTTCATTCATGTTTGCTCCCTATTTTACATTCAATTTTTCTCAAAAAAATCAAGGGGGTCTGTCCCCTTGATCGCTTATAAATGACTTTTTATATTTTATAGCCTTTTGATTAGATTTGCAAGCTGTCAAATGTTGCTTATAGTTAGTAACTTCAATTTAATTTTGTGTGCCACGATTTACAATTAACGTACTAAATTCTTGTTGAAATGAATGAATCATCCAGTAGCAAACCATAGATTGTAGTGCCCATTTGATGCTATCTAAAAAGTCAACTTCTGAAGTGAAATAATCGATGATAATATTGGCAATTTGACCAACCATCTCACTTACTATTTCTGAAGTTATAAAAATAACTATAAAAATAAAACAAGTTAAAAAAGATTGTAGTAGATTCAATTTGAAGAATTTATGATTGATGATAAAAGTCATCCCAACCAAATATATGAGTTTCAAAAAATCCGGCAACACAAAATAGAGTGCATATAGCCCTTCAAATACTAATATGAATTTGAAAAGACCTGCTTTGTCATCTATTTTATGTGATTCGTGCGTCAACTGCCAAAGTACATATGGTAATATAACACAACCCAAAATGACTTGTAATATCAGACTTAGTAGTGCATCGTTCATAGAATTTCCCCGCGTTATCTAAATTTTACTATGCATTTACCTTATCATAACCGTCTTTAAAATGATAGCAGAAATAATTCAAATCAAATTGAAGTCGTATGTTACATTTTTAATTATATGTTATAATGTTATGACTATATAAAACACGAAATCACATATTTTAGAAGGCGGTAAAATTTACATGTCTACATTATTCGCACTCGATCTATTTTCAATTATTCCACTTCTCTTCACGATTAGTCTAGCCAAACGCCATATACTTCAAAATAGAAAAAACTCCTACTATATTGCTGCTGCATGGTTGACTATTGTTCTACTCATCCTAGAAATGGTCGCCAATTTAATTATCATCCCTAGTGATACACATTTTGTTTTCATGCACAAGATTGTTAATATTTTGGGATTCACATTAAGTCCAGTTGTCCCTTTCGTGTTTTTACAATTTATAAGTACATCTGAAAATTTGTACGGTAGACGTAAACCATGGATTATCCCACTATACATTAATATGATTCTTTGTGTGTCCAGTTACTGGACCGGGTTCATATTTAACATTGACCCCCTCAATCAATATATTCGAGGAAGCATATTCTTCATTCCAACAGCAATCAGTATGTTTTATTATGGCCTTGTCATTTATGAAATTCTAAAAAACCGCGCTAAGGTTGCTCGGCCTGATACGACAATGCTCTTCCTTATGTTTACACTACCCATCGTGTCAACATTCACACAAATTGCCTTCTCTCACCTGTTGCTAATATGGCCAAGTGTCTCATTGAGTTTACTTTTGTATTATGTCTATTCTTTAGAGTTACAGTACGATTTTGATATACAGTCGCAAATTAAAAATCGAACGGCTTTCGACAAGAAAATGGCTCGGTTCCAGTCGCGTAAAAATGTAACACTCTTTGTCTTTGATCTTAATAATCTAAAAAAAATAAATGATTTGTATGGACATAGTCAAGGTGACATCTTGATTAAATCGGCTGCAACACTTCTAAGGAATTCTTTCTCTTCAGTTGGTGAAGTTTTTCGTATTGGTGGCGATGAGTTTTGTGCTATTTGTTTGGATTTAAGTGATGAACGTGCCGAGTTGACACTCTTAAAGCTCAACCAATTAATTGATGCATTTAATACTGATACAACCCATAAACTGGAATTGGCTTATGGGTATGGCCAGTACGATTATCATTCAAGCGAGACGATTTATACGGCATTCTCAAGAGCGGATGACGCCATGTACGCACATAAAGCTTATTACAAAGCAGCGTTTGAACGCAGAGCAAATGACCACGACTTAAAAATATAACTATGGAAATTGCATAATTACCTAATAAGTCAATATATCAAAGTTTCACATGGCAACATTGGCTTGATTGCGTCATTTACACGAGAAGAATATCTTCAAATTGGAATTATGCAATTTCCTCAACTAATTTGTAATTTAAGTATGGTCTGAAATGTAAATACAGAGTAAACTAGTAGTAGAATCAACCTAATAAAGATATGACAGGAGGCACTTATGATTAAACTGCTTGTTGGAAAACCAGGTGAAGGTAAAACGAAAGATATGATTGCCAAATCAAATGCCGCAATTGGTACTTGCAAAGGCAACATCGTATTTATCGGGGAATCGAATGAGAGCATTCTTGAAATCCACCACGACGTCCGCTATATCAATATATCTGAGTTTCCAATCAACTCCTCTGACGAACTCATCGCATTTTTACATGGACTCGTCAGCAGCAATTATGACATTGAATGCATCTTCCTCGATGGCGTGTTCAACTTATTTATTATGACGTCTAGAGAACTCTGTGAATGGCTCACAAAAGTTGAAATGCTTTCTGAAAAACATAATGTTAGATTCGAAATTAGCATCAGTATCTCTGAAGAAATACCAGAGTGCTTTAAACCCTATCTGTCATAGTTGAGAAAGCGCCTAATTATAGTAATTGTATATGGCGTTATGTGTACTAAAAGTCAAAATGAGGTTAGGATTTTCATCCTATACCTCATTTTTTTTACACCTTATTTTGTGACTTATTTTGTACCTTATTTTTCAGAAATTCTTTCAATCAGCTCATCGATGAGCGCTTCAACATTTGCATTAAGTTGTTCAAGATCCGATTTAGTTGCTCTATCAATATGAATACCAGCCACAACCGTTACATGACACCCCCAAAGGGTGCTAAGTCTTTTGGCTACGCTTTGGGCGAGGGCATCTTCTTTATGACCTGGAATACAAATGACACTGACACTTGCTGAATCGCTCCCGTCGCCTTTTAAGCTCTTACGAGGAATCGCAATTGCCATTGCGCCAATATGTGGCGTTTCACCACCAAATAGGTGTACAGATACGTCGTTCCCCATAAAAACAGCTGTTAAAAAAACTTCGTATTTGTCCGTACCTTTTTTTAGTAATAGCTCTTGCATCTGAACCTCCCTTAATTATTTGACGATTTTTAAATAAGCTCTCGCCGTTATGAAGTATACGATGAAGTAGATTATAGCAAATGCTAGAATGATGCCGACCGTACAGAGAAAAAAGAGTGAAATATTAACAAAGTTGAATACGGCAAGCAATCGCGTAATCACGTTAAATGCAAAGCCAATATGAATAATCGAGAAAATGAGCGGTAGAAAAAACACCATGACTATCTGCGTTTTTATCGTGCTCTTTATTTCTGCCATACTCATGCCAACTTTCTGCATGATTTCAAACCTTTCCTTATCATCGTACCCCTCAGAAATTTGCTTATAATAGATAATCATCACTGTCGCCATCAAAAACAGTGTGCCCAAAAACAAGCCAATGAAAAACATACCGCCGTATAGCATATAAAAGCTGTCTCTCGACAATAGCCTGCTCTCCATAAAGGCATCGGAAGTATTGCGCTCGATACTACCCGCTAATTCATTTTCAAAAATCAAATAGTCCTTTTCAGTAAGACTATCATCAATGCTACTCGTATCAAACGTTGCAATATAAGTTATGTCTGAATCTCCATCAGGCAATAAGGTATTATACAGCGCAATCGGGTCCTTTACGATGAGGAAGTAATCTTTTGACATAGGAATTTGTTTCTTCTTAATATCTGCAAACGTTTCCAATTCTTTGATGATTTTGAATGCCTTGTTGCCAAGCTTGAGTTCTGACTTTCCATAGTTGGTCGTATTGCTAAACAGTACGGCTTCATCCTCGTTTAAAGCAATCGTGTCGCCATACATCCTATTATAATCCTCTTGAGAAACTAAAATGAAAAAATAATCACTCGAAGACATATTGAATGCTTGATCGACTGTAAAAGTATCCGCCTTGCGGGTGGAAAAGAGACTTACAAATTTATAGTTCAGCATTTGATCAACTTTGACCTTGTGTTTATTCGCCGCTTCATCTATTTCTGTATGAATCGCTTGAATATTTGTTTCAGTCACATCGTAGGTTCGAATCATCACCTCTTGTGGATAGCGTTCTTTGAGCACATCACTCATACCTGCATACATGGAGAATGTCGTTGATAATGTCACTAGAACAGCCGTACTTAGGATGCAGATATTTGCTAGTCCAACAGCATTTTGCTTCATGCGATAAATCATGCCGGAAACCGACGTAAAATGATTGAGTTTGTAATAGAAGTTTTTATTTTTCTTTAATAGCTTTAGCCCTGCAATACTTCCAGATGTAAACAGAAGATAGGTCCCAATCATGACGAGTATCACGGCAATGAAAAACATTTGAAGCGCTTGCAGTGGTGATTCTACTGTTTGTGCAATGTAATAGCCTAAACCAAGCGATATGATGCCAAGCAGTGTCATGATCCATTTTGTCTTTGGTTCACGTTCTCCGACATTGGCCCCTTTTAAAAGTTCGATGGGTTTGCTTAGGTGGATATGTCCCAAATTATAAAGGAGCGTCACAAGAAATACAATACCAAATATGAACGTTGTCAAAGCAACGCTGCTTATAGACAAATCAAAGGTTAGAGGCACTGAAAATGCAAGAATCTTTAACATCACTAAAAACATGAGCTTACTTAAGACCAACCCAGTGATTATGCCAAGTCCAATACATATGACAGAAAGAAAAGCCGTTTCAAGTCCCATCATGATGCCTAAGTGGCGTTTGCCCATACCCAAAATATTGTAGAGCCCAATTTCTTTCTTGCGTCGTTTCATTAAAAAGCTGTTCGTGTAAAATATGAAAATTGCAGAAAATATGCCGATGACCCAATTGCCAAATCTTAAGATCAGCTTTAAATCGCCGCCGCCACTCATTTGGCTTAATGCAGGATTTTCCGATATGGCATGCATGATGAAGAACAGTGTGATAATCCCTATATTCATCAAGATGTAAGGCAAAAAAATTCGCCCGTTCTTCTTGATATTGCTCACTGCCAGTTTGGGATAAAAGAGTCTACTCAATTTGATCCCCTCCCGTTGCCAACACCGTCAATGTATCCGATATTTTTTGATAAAGCGCATCGTTTGACATCGCGCCTCGATAGAGTTGATGAAAAACTTCGCCATCTTTGATGAATAAGACCCTGTTTGCGTGACTCGCTGCTTTTGTACTATGTGTCACCATGAGGATTGTCTGACCTTCATCGTTGATCTCAGTGAACATTTTAAGAAGATGATCTGTCGACTTTGAATCAAGCGCACCCGTTGGTTCGTCGGCGAGTATGATTTCTGGCGATGTAATAAGCGCTCTTGCAACAGCCGAACGTTGTTTTTGTCCCCCTGAAATTTCATAAGGAAATTTGGCTAAGATGTCATCAATGCCAAGTTTTTTAGCGATTGGTTTCAGCTTTGCCGACATTTCTTGATACCCTTTTCCAGAGAGAACAAGTGGTAAAAAGATGTTATCCTGTACAGAAAAATTGTCAAGTAGATTGAAATCCTGAAAGACAAATCCTAGGTGGTCTCTTCTGAATCGTGACAAATCTCGCTCTTTTATTGCAGAAAACGATTTGTTGTTTAGTAGCACTTCGCCGCTCGTCGCTTTGTCTAATGACGCAAGAATGTTTAGTAGCGTTGTTTTTCCAGAACCAGATTCGCCCATAATGGCGACATATTCGCCATTTTCTACTGAGAATGAAACGTTTGACAACGCCGTTACTTGATTGCCACCAAAGCGCGTCACATAAATTTTTTTAAGATTGTTAACTTCTAATAAAGCCATATGCCCTCCAAGTCAGGTACTGTAAAGCTGCACCAATTATCATGTTTATATGACTAGTTTAATAAAAAACGAAATGTGCTGCCATAATATTGGCTTACATTTCGCTTTGGTATCTTACAGTTTTGTAAGTTAGCACTACTCTATAAACATTTCCGTCCTGCTCAAATCAATAAACACAGTCGTTCCAACGCCAACTTCTGATTGGATGGTCAGTGTATGCGCTAACTTGTTAAGTGCTTTTTTACATAAATAAAGGCCAATGCCCGTTGACTTTTTATCCATACGACCGTTATAGCCTGTAAAACCTCTTTCAAATACTCTAGGTAAGTCTTCTTTTTGAATGCCAATTCCAGTATCGCGGATCATCAGTTTCATTGGTTTATCCTTGGATATCTCTATAACTATTTCACCTGTGTGCGTGTATTTTAAAGCGTTTGATAGTATCTGTTCAAAGGCGAAACAAAACCACTTTTCATCTGTTAGTACTTGCATCGGTTCAACTTCAAAACTCAGTTTGATACTTTTTTCGATAAAAATCGTGCGATATTTTCTAATAGAAGCCTTAAGCATCGTTGCCAAATCCTGTTTTTCAATGCGAATATCAGAGGTCTCACTCTCTAGCCTCAAGTATTGAAGAACCATTTCTACGTACTGACCTATTTTAAAAAGTTCTGATTTCATCATCAAGTTGCGTTCACTCGGTTCACTTTCAACGAGAAGCGACAAGGCAGAGATCGGCGTTTTGATTTGATGCGCCCAAAGGGTATAATAATCGATCATCTCAGATCTAGCATAATCTGAATCCGTCTCGAGCTTATGTAGTGCCTCATAAAGAATCTCGATAAGATTTTGATAGTCTGAGACGATGAGGTCCCCCGTTTCCGGAAGTTCTGCGATAGAAAGCGTCACATGATTTGAAAGTTCCATTAGATGTTTGTGATTTTTGTAGAATCGCGTAAAGCCATATCCAAAGAGCAAAACAGTAACAAATAAGGATAACACAAACGCATAAAGCACCGCATCGGCGGGTAAATTATGAAGTTTGAAAATCACGGCAAAAATCATAGCGTACATCGTAACGAGTAGCGCTACTTTTATATGCCTTTTTAGATAGGCGTTTAATATTTTTGCCATCAGTTCCTCCGAACACGATTGGTTTTTTAAGACTCAATTAAATAACCAACGCCTTTTTTTGTCACAATATAATCACTGAGTTCAATTTCTTCAAGTTTTTTGCGTAATCTCGTGATATTGACAGTAAGTGTATTGTCATCAATAAAATGATCCCCTTCCCATAGACGGGTCATCAGATCATCGCGGCTGACGATCTTACCCGCGTTTTCCATGAGTGTTTGTATAATTCTAAAATCATTTTTTGTCAGCTCAAGTTTGTGCTGTTTATAATTTAGAGACGTATCGTTTAGATTGAGAATGACGTCTTTATGTTGTATTAAATGCGTCTGACCGATAAAGCTATAGGCACGACGCATCAAAGCTTGTATTTTTGCCACAAGAACACTGGAATCGAAGGGTTTTGCTACGAAATCATCCCCGCCCATGTTCATAGCCATTACGATGTTTAGGTTATCTGAGGCAGATGAAATGAAGAGTATTGGCACCTTTGAAAGTGTTCTGATGGCTGCGCACCAATGATAACCGTTGTAATAGGGCAGTGAGATGTCGAGCAAGACCATATGCGGTTCAAATGCCACAAACGGTGTCATGATATCTTTAAAATCTTCAATGATGCGTACCTCGTACCCCCATTCTTCAAGGATATTCTTCAAACTGCGCGCGATGGTCAAATCATCTTCAACAATCAATATTTTATACATATTAGCCTCATTTCATTGAATCAGTCTGCATTGGTTCGAATCACAAAAGCAAACGCAAAATCAGCTTTGTCTATTTTCGTCCTTAAAACAAAGGCTCGAATGGTATGTCCTGGTTCATAATCCTCTGAATTCGAACTAAGATGGGCTGCAGCATGGCCGGGTATATCGAATTTAGCGATGCCATCTACGACTTCCACATCATAAACAACTGTTGATTTTTCATTGTATTTAAATGTCCCGTCTTGTTTGAGTATGGCATCTTCAACTGTAAAAAGATCTGTATCAAAATTGGTTGCCTCTATGACGACTTCCTCGCCAAGAACAACGTAAGGCAACTCTTCCCATGTAGCATTTTCAAACGGAAAATCTAGAAAGCGTTCAATATCTTCACGGCTTTCATTGTATCTGTCCCCATAGTATATCGGTTTTATTGATTGATCGCCAATCGTGATTGTCAAGTTCGGCTCTGGTGTGCCTTTGGCACAAGCACTCAGTGCTAAAGTCAACAGCACACAAACGATCAATACATTACATTTTATAAATATCTTGCTTTTAAACGGTTGCATCAAATACCTCCTTATGTCTTTTGATAAATTAACGTTATATTGACGCAATTTTCCTATAAAAGGGTATCAATATATTGATGGATCAATTTTATTCGTTTCAGCGTCTAGTCGTTTCAGCGTCTTATAGGAGGCTTTTATGAAAAATATTAAAACAAAACTGGTTGTTATTGCCGCTGTGATCATTCTCTTCTTGGTTCTGAGTTTTAGCAGTGGTGTAGATCTGCTCACAGATTTTATGTGGTTCCAATCATTGAATCTGGAAAGTGTGTTCATGGTAAAGATTATCACCAAATTATTACTGTTTTTACCGATATGGTTGTTTTTCGGATCAATTCTGACAGTATATCTTAAAGGACTTTATGCAAATTTCTTCAAGCATACTATTGGGAGCAAAACCATTATATCAAATAAGCGCTTATTAAAGTATACATTATTCATCGGATTCTCAATTGGCGGATTAATTAGCTTAATTGTCGTCAATCTACTCTGGATGGATTACTTGAAATTTGTAAATGCTGCATCATTCGAGCAGAGCGATCCTTTATTTAACCTTAACATCAGTTTTTACATGTTTGTTTTACCACTCTTAAAATCTATTTTGCAAATTCTTATGCTTTTTGTAGGTGCATTGATTGTTGGCATCGCCGTTTTAGACGTTATGACCTATAAAAATGAACTGCTACCATCCTCAGAACCTACCAATGCCTTTCAATATAAGGACTTCAATGCGACATTTCTATTTGATCTCTTAAAAAAAATCAGATGGCTTGCGCTACCCTTTTTCATATTACTCGGATCACTATTTTATCTTCACACGTATGACCTACTTTATTCAACTCGCGGTGTCGCATATGGCGCCAGTTACACCGATGTCACGATTACACTTTTAGCGTATCGCGTCTATGCTGTTATTGCCTTGGCCTGTGGTGTATTGACCATCGTTTCCTCATATAAGAAACAGATCAAAATTTTTGCTATAGGACCATTATTGCTTGTCTCAGTGGCTATCATATTCTTCCTTACAGGCGAATTTGTTCAGAAGTTGGTCGTAGAGCCAGATGAAATTTCAAAAGAGACCAAGTATCTAAGCTACAACATTGAGTTTACTCAAGAAGCATTCAACTTGTCAAAAGTCGCCTTGGTAGAATTCCCATACACCGAGAACCTGACACTTGATGTTCTCGAAGACAATTTGGAGACCATCAGCAATATCAGAATAAATGATGAGAGACCTTTAAATCAAACATTCAATCAAATTCAAAGTATCAGACTCTACTATGATTTTCAAGATATCGATGTGGACAGATACTATCTAGATGGTGCTTATACACAGGTATTTGTCTCAACTCGAGAGCTCGATCAATTCAAACTAGATAATAAAGCGATGACCTGGCTCAATCAGTTCTTAAAATATACACATGGTTATGGCATCGTCATGTCTCCTGTCAATCAAGTCACTGAAGAAGGACAACCCGTTTTGTTATTTAAAAACATACCGCCTGTTTCCGCGACAAATCTCAAAATAAACAGACCTGAAATATATTTTGGCGAGATGACAAATAATTATATCATCGTCAATACGGATGAAAAGGAATTTGACTACCCTAGTGGTTCAGACAATGTTGAAACAGTCTATTCAGGTGAATCAGGCATCAAATTGACGGGCTTCAACAAATTGCTATTTGCATTGAGAGAAAAGAGTATGAAGCTCTTTGTATCCAACAACATTAGTGATGATAGCAAAATCATCATCCGACGAAATATTTTGCAGCGCGCTCACGCAATTGCACCATTTTTGACCTACGAAGATGATCCTTACATCGTCCTAAATGAAGAAGATGGCAAACTCTATTGGATTTTGGATGCCTATACGGTGTCATCTCATTACCCATACTCACAAGCTTTTGACTTCAAAGGGAGTGAGGTGAATTATATCAGAAATTCAGTCAAGGTGGTTATTGACGCTTATGAAGGCAGTACCGATTTTTACATTTACGATACTGAGGATCCACTCATTCAAACCTATCAATCCATTTATCCAGATCTGTTCAAAGAAAAGGAAGCCTTCCCTACTGGTTTGATTGCTCATACAAGATATCCAAAACAATATTTTGACCTTCAGGCAAACGCCTATCAAAAATATCATGTGGTCAATCCTGTCGTATTTTATAATGGCGAAGATGTCTGGGACATCGCCACTGAAAAGTACATGGCAGATGTGCAAACAGTTCAATCGAATTACGTTATGTTCAAAATTGATGAACTCGCTGAGTTCGCTTTGATATTGCCATACACGCCGAAAGGCAAGCCAAACATGACTTCTTTGCTCGTCGCCCGAAACGATGGTGAGCACTATGGAGAAATCTTCCTATATCGTTTTCCAAAGGATAAGACCATCCAAGGACCAATCATGATTGAATCGCGCATCGACCAAGACTCGGTAATTTCTCCGCAGTTTACATTGTGGGGTCAAGAAGGGTCAACTATCCTTAGGGGCAATGTCATCGTTGTACCGATTGAAGATTCCCTTCTATATGTGGAACCCATCTATATACAGTCCGACAATGAGAACAGTCTGCCAGAAATGAAGCGCGTCATCATAGCCTACTCAGATAAAATCGTCATGGAGCAAACGTTGCAGGCTGGACTTGATCGACTCTTTGGCAAGGAAGTCCCCGCTGATACGCTGGAACAGACGCTTCGTGAGCTACTCGATAAAATTAGCGAAAAGTTTGATATGACACAAGAGTCATTAAATGAGCTTGAAATGCTGATCTTGGAGTTGGAAGAAAAAGTTAAGTAGTGGGTTATGTTGAGTGGTAGTGAGTGGTGGTGTTCTGTATAAAGCCAAAACCAGAGGTATCAATCTGCAGAATGACAAGGTTTTGTCTTAAGGATAA
>JBGSJR010000013.1:0-72905 GCA_041741755.1 Acidaminobacteraceae bacterium
GGATCATCCATTATTCTCATCTCATCATTCTCGATAGAGAAAGCTGGCGAAAAGAACGAGCATTAATGAAATAGTTATCCAATGTACTGGCAATTGTATTTTTGTTTGCCAAAAGTTGTACTTTTATATTGCCAAATACACAATATGGAGATAGCAATAAACAAACAATAATATTTTTACATTGTGCTGGAGTTGTTGAAATTTATTTAAAGCAATATTCTCTTGCAGAAAGGTATCATATTGTTATTCCACATATTTATGGGAGTGGTAAGGAAGTAGAAACGGATTTTAATTTTGAAAAAAGTGAAAAGGCAATTGTTGATATTATAAAAAGTACCAAAAAAGATAAGGTCTATATAATCGGACATTCTGAGGGAGCAAACCTTGCTTTTGCTATAATTTCTCATTACCCTGAATTGTTTTATAAGGCTATTATCAGCAGTCCAATGATAGACAAATCAGATAGAATAGCCAAGATGAAATCTATTTATTTTTCAGTGATGTCTGGAATATTGAAAACAAAATGGATGGGAAAAGCCTTTGCGAAACTTATCGGTATCAATGATAAGGAACGTACAAAGTTCTTTCTTAGTTATTGGACTAAAATCAGTAAAAAGACATGGCAAAATTATTTTTCAGACAGAATAACTTTTGAAATGTGTCCGCTGTTTAAAAATCTAACACTTCCTATTCTTTGTATTTCGGGAACAAATGAACCTAAAATAATTAACCAAACTATTCAAAAGATGCAAGAGATAAATAACAATTGTAACGTTAAATATATACAGAAAGTTGGGCATGAACATCCTGTTAAAAAAGCTGACGAACTACAAAAGATAATTATTGATTATTTCTGCGAATAGTTATAAGCGAAAGGTTGCCGTAATATAGGTTATGAGTTATTCTAAACAACTCATAACCTATATTACGGCAACCTCTAAATAAGATTCTTAAATTAGTACAACTCTAACCTTTGTATCTGCTTTTATATCTTTTCTTATTGTCCTTCCATGCTCATGATTCTCATTCTTTTTTCTTCACGATCGTTGCCACCACTTCAACGTGCGCCGTATGACCAAACACGTCAACCGGCTGAACTTCTGCCACTTTGTAAAGGTCATTCTCACAAAGTAACTTCATATCTCTCGCTAGTGTCGACGGTTTACAAGAAACATAAACGATACGCTCAGGGGCCATTTTTAAGATCGTTTCGATGACCGTTGCCTCACAACCTGATCTCGGTGGATCTACAACGACAACATCTGCACGATGGCCTTGCTCATAGAGTTTTTCAAATTCCGTCTCAGCATCGCCAAGGATAAACTCAACGTTTGTAAGGTTGTTAAGCTCGGCATTTTTACGTGCATTCAGTACTGCTTCCTCAACATTTTCGATGCCATAGACTTTCTTTGCTTTTTGAGCGAGGAACAATGAGATGGTACCTGTTCCAGAATACAGTTCATAAACCGTTTCTTCACCAGTGAGCTTTGCGAAGTCCATGGCTTTTTTATAAAGCACTTCTGTCTGTTTCGCGTTCACTTGATAGAACGACTGTGGTGAAATTTCAAATTTCAGATCTGCAATTTCATCCGTTATCGTATCTTTTCCAAACAAGATTTTGTTTTCCTCGCCAAGACCTTTGATGCTATGTGACGCATGTACGTTTTGAACGATAGATACAATACCTGGTACTGCATTTGTAAGCAAATTCACAAGCGTTTTAGTCATAGCAAGTTTTCGACCACTTGTGATGAGTACGACCATGATTTCGCCTGTTTTTTCTGACTTACGAATCATGACGCTCTTGAGTGTACCCTCATGCGATTTTTGATCGTATGGCGCTACCTTGAAGTCCCTCATGTATTTTCTGATCATCTCGATGATGATGGCATTTTTCTCGTCTTGAAGCAAACAATCGCGCACGTCGACGACGTTGTGCGAATTTTTTTTGTAAAATCCGATAATCGGTTGTGAGATTGATCCTTGAACCGGATACAAGCCTTTGTTTCTGTATCTGAAAGAGTCTTTCATGCCAATGATCGGTTTGATTTCGATGTCTGAAAACTGACCAACGCGTTTTAGAGCGTTGAGAACCATATTCTCTTTAAATTTAAGCTGTGCATTATAATCAAAATCTTGAATCTGACAACCACCGCATGATTGATAAACGCTACATGGCGCAACAACACGATCCGCAGATGGCTTGATGATTTTTTTGAGTTTCGCTTTTGCATAGCTTTTCTTTTGCGTTTCAATTTGACAGGTCACGATATCACCAGGCAAGCCACCCTCGACAAAAACAGTCATACCTTCAGATCTACCAATGCCTTCGCCTTCGTCACCGATGTCTACAATCTCTATCTCTAGGAATCGATTGGTGATCATCACATCTGCTTGATCTGCTGCACTATCTTGATCTTCATCTCTGCCTTTCGCTGGCTTCTCTGCTCTAGCCGCTTTCACTGATTTAACAGGTTTCTCCACTTGATTTGGATTGATAGGTCTTGCAGGTCTATTCGTCTGTCCTGGTTTGACTGCTCTTGCAGGCTTGTCAGGTCTTTCAGATCTTGCAGGACGCTCAGAGCGTTCCGCTTTAACCGGTCGCTCAGTCTTAACCGTTTTTTCTAATTTATCACCTGAAAATGCGTTTTTATCCTTCGCGTAAGCTGCGTTGTTTTTAGTTTTACTCCCAGATTTGGTATTTGTTTTATTTCCAGTTTTGCCGCCAGTTTTAGTGCCAGCTTGGTCTTTCTTCTTTTCGAACTTCATAATTTCCTCCAATATTCGGTAACACCCATATATAATCAAACCTATGGAATTTGCATAATTATCTCAAGTATATCATGAAACATAAATAAAGGCTTGTACCTTTACAGGTCAAGCCCAATTAAATATAAAAATTAATATTTACAAACATTATTCTTACTAACATTTGTATTATTTTTGATCCCCTTTATTACCTAACACGACCGGTATGACCATTTCTGTCTTTTCATCTCTTACGATTTTAAGTTGGATGGTATCCCCTGGTTTGTATTTGCTAAGAATACTCGTCAAATCACTCATATTATAGACGTTTTCATCGTTTATACCGATGACGAGGTCCGTCACTTTTACGCCTGCGGTTTGTGCTGGTGAATTTTCGTAAACATAGCGTACAAGTACGCCCATAGGAATATCATAGAGTTTTGCAGTGCTTTCATCGATATCAACGCCGCCAATTCCGATATATGGACGGGATACATACCCGTTTGCCATAAGTTCAGTGACAATCGTCATCATCTTTTCAGTTGGAATGGCGAAACCCATCCCTTCAACATCTGTTTCAGCGATTTTAGCTGAGTTTATGCCGATGAGTTCACCTTTGCTGTTGACGAGTGCACCACCTGAATTACCAGGATTGATCGCTGCATCTGTTTGAATGTACATCACAGTGGTATCTTCATCCACTTGTCGATCAACTGCACTGATAATACCCTGAGTAACCGTGTTATTGTAACCAAGTGGGTTACCTATCGCAATTGCAATTTCACCGATCTGTATTTTTTCTGAATCACCAATAGAAATCGGTTTAATTTCTTTTAATAAATCTGCATCGATATCTTTTTTTTGTACTGCCAATACCGCTAAATCTGTACTTTCATCAAAACCAACAACTTTTGAATTAACAATCTGATCTTTAGCGATTTCAACGATGACATCCGTCGCATCACTTATAACATGATAATTCGTGACAACATATAATAAGTCTGGTGTCTGGTCAAATATGACACCTGATCCAGTAACCTGTGACTCTTGCTGGCTGTTAAACCAATCGTATATATACGTTTTGCTTGTAATGCCAACAATAGAATTGCTGACATTTTTAAATATTTCTGTAACGTCAGTTTCTGAAATACTGCTATTAATACCTGATTCTTCAATATATTCTTTTACTGATTTGTATATTTCTGATTTATAATTGCTTTCTAATAAAGCCTCTACTTTTTCGTTGATTTCGGCATCATTTAAATTAATCTGACCGTTGAAGTAACCGATTGTATACGCACTTCCGCCAATCAAAACTACTGATAAGAGAACCATCAACACTGTGCTCATTTTAATCTTTCCAGATTTCTTCACTGGGACAACCAAAGGTTCTACGTGTTCTTCAGAAATTGCAATAGTACCCGGTGAATTTTCAGCATCCTCGAAAAGATTTTTTAAATCGTCAATCTCATCGCTATTATCCTTTTGAATATCTGGATCACTATGCAAACTTTCATTTAGCACATCATCTGTGTCAAATTTTGTTTCCTCAATATTCTCGATATCATTGTCTATTGCCTTGTCGTTTCCTTCGTTCTCATCCATCTTGAATCACCTCACCTGAAGTATTAAAACATCGTATGGGAAGATTTTGGCAGTTCTATTTTTAATACGCCATTCTTAAGCGTTGCGCGGATATTCTCCTTGTCGACATTTTGAACTAAAAAATTGCGTCTGAAAACGCCAAATCTTCTCTCACGGCGTATAAAATCATAGTCTTTTTCCTGGTTCATTTCATGCTTCTGCGCAATAATGCTCAAATAACTGTTTTCGTAAACGATGGTAATATTGTCAATCGTGAATCCTGGTAACTCTGCTTCTACAAAAAAGCAGGTTTCAGTTTCACGCACGTCCACATCAAATGTGTTGATGACATTTTCACCTTTTTTGATAGCACAGCTGACTTTCTCCTCCATGACATCGTAAAACAGTTGATCCAGTGCCTGTCTATGTTTTGATCCATTATTTGACTTCAACAATTTTACACACCTCCTAGACTATACAATAAGGTAAATTTTTGAACATTTTATGAATAATAATATAAACATTTTTAAAATCTTTTTTAAGATTTAAAAATCTGTGTCGAAACAGTAAAGATAAATGCAACACCAATATCTTCATTCGAAAACACATCAATTTTCTCGTGATGGGCTTTAATGATCTCCTTTACAATCGATAATCCGAGACCTGAAGATTTTTTCTCAAGACCACGTGATTTGTCAAGTTTAGTAAACCGATCCCATATAAGCTCGAGCTCTTTCGGTGAAAGTACACGTCCAGTATTACTAATACCGATGAACAACTTGTCACCTTTTAGTTCCGTGCGTATACTGATTGAACCTTCTTCTTCAACAAATTTAGTTGCATTGTCAAGTAGATTGTAAATTACGCGATGAATGGACGTATAATCGCCATGAGCGAGTACTTTATCCTTCATCAAATCTATAGTCAATCTTACCTTCTTGCCAATGATTTTTTGTTCAAAATTATCTAATACGTTAAGAATCATCTCATTCATATCAAAATCGGTTTTGTTAAGCACTAAAGCGCCACTTTCCATTTTTGACAAGTCAAGCAAATCGTTGATCATCTTAATCAATCGATCACTCTCAGTCAGTACAATTTTCAAATAACGCTCTTGCTTGTCACTTTCAATCGTACCATCCAGTATGCCCTGAGTGTATCCCTTAATAGTGGTCAAAGGTGTTCTAAGGTCATGCGATAAGCTTGATATGAACATGCGTTTCGTATTTTCTTGCTCGTTCAATTCATCCGCCATGATATTAAAGCTCTCGGCAAGTTCACCAAGTTCGTCCTTTCGGTTGATGATGATCTTTTTATCGAAATTGCCTTCTGATATATACTTTGCCGACTCGTTGATGACATTGATTTCATATCCCATGCGCCTTGTCATAAGGAATATCAGTATAACAGCAAGTACGCCTGAACTTGCAATCGAAATAAATATTATAATTGAAACTTTGGAAATTGTGTCTTCAATTTCAGGCATAGGGACATTTACAAACATAGCATAAGTGTCTTCACCCACGTTAAATGGATAACCAACGCGAAGCATACGCTCTTTGTAAAGGCCTTTATACAGAACTTCTCGACTTGTCGTCTCCCCTGAAAAAACGAGTGCCATATCGGCAGCTAAATCAGGGTAAAGGGTTATATCGTCTAATGTATTATTTTCACTTTCCGTTGAATAAAGTACGCCGCTTTCGGTAAAAAGCCATATATTTGCACCTGTATAACCATCCAGCAGCATGACCTGTTCTTGTAAAACGGTTAAGCTAATCGTATTCACATATCGACTACTTATAAGCTCTTCATAGTTAGTCACTCTCTTTATGATTAACTCTGTTTCATGATTGACAAAATAGATGTCCAGAACCGTTCTGACACCTATGATAATTAGAATAAAGGAGATCAAGAAAATCATGATATAGACAAATGCAAATTTGTGGAAAATTGTCTTCATAGAATACCTCTATCGATTCAACCGCTTTCTTTCTTAGTCACTATTCAATTTTGAATTTATATCCAACACCCCAAACAGTTTTGATTTCCCAGCCATTGTTTTCGCGTTCAAACTTTTCTCTCAAGCGTTTGATATGTACGTCCACTGTTCGTGTTTCGCCAAAAAAATCATAACCCCAAATATGATCTAGTAACTGCTCTCTCGTAAACACCCTATTTGGATGGCTTACAAGATAATTTAACAATTCTATTTCTTTAGGAGGTAGTTCTAAAATCTCACCAAAATAAGTAACGTTATAATCTGTCATATTTATCGTTAAATTGGCGACGCTAACGACACCATCTTGTTCCATTTTATCAGCCATTTGGAATCGTCTAATAACAGCTTTGACTCGTGCAGTCATCTCTTTAGGTTCAAAAGGTTTGACAATGTAATCATCCGCACCAAGTTCAAGACCCAAAACTTTATCAAATGTTTCATCTTTTGCAGTTACCATAATCACAGGTACTGAGCCCATCTTTCTAACGGCTTTTAATGTATCATAACCGTCCATACCTGGCATCATGATATCGAGTAATATAAGATCAGGCGCATTTGCTTTACATGCTTCAACACCTTTCTCCCCACTTTCAAATTGCTCGACGGAGTAGCCTTCCTTTGTCAAATATAGTGTGATCAGTTCTCTAATGTTTTCATCATCGTCAATAACAAAAATCCTCTTATTCATAATAGCGGCCTCCTTAAAAAAAAATGAGCATTATTTAGTATAATAATGCTCATTAATACTTATATTCTATTATACATTATTTTTTATACAACTTCCAATTGAGAAATAGCATAGGATGTAAACAATTTGTGTCTATCTATCAAGGAAAGCCTTGTAAGCTTTAAAGGTCATGAACACGTCTACTTTGCTGACAATCTCATATGGTGCATGCATGCTTAAAACTGGAACGCCACAATCCACAACTTCGGCATTAGAATTTGCCAAGATGTAAGCGATTGTTCCGCCGCCTCCCTGGTCCACTTTGCCAAGTTCGCCAATTTGCCATACGACATTATTGTCGTTAAACAGCTTGCGTACTTCACCTAAGAATTCTGCATTTGCATCGTTACAGCCGCCTTTGCCTCTTGAGCCAGTATATTTAACGAGTTGAACACCTTTTCCAATATGCGCTGAATTCTTTTTGTCATATGCACCCGCGTAATTTGGATCGTAAGCTGCACCAACATCACCTGAAAGTACTTTTGTATTTGAAATACAACGTCTCAAATAAAGGTCATTGTAGTTCTCTTCTTGAAGCGCAATGAGTTCTGCTACGACATTTTCAAAATAACGTGATTGAGAACCAGTATTGCCTTGGCTGCCAACCTCTTCTTTGTCCATAAACATACCACAAGCAGTTGTTTGAACATCTTTGAGTTCAAATAACGCAGCAAGGCCCGCATAAGAACATACTCTATCGTCATGTCCGTATGCTGAAATCATGCTTCTATCAAAGCCAAGATCTTTCGCTTTTCCAGCTGGTACGATTTCAAATTCTGCTGATAAAAAGTCTTCTTCAGTGATGCCATATTTTTCACCCAATATTTTGAGGACGTTTAGTTTAACTTTATCTTTTGTTTTATCGTCACCGATTGGCATATTGCCAACTAAGACGTTAAGCGTCTCGCCATCAATGCCTTCTGCAAGTGTCTTACCTGTTTGATCTTTTGCAAGATGTGGCAATAAATCTGTGATTGCAAGGATTGGGTCACTTTCATCTTCACCAATAACGACTTCGATTTTTTCGTTGTTTTTATTGAATACGACGCCGTGTAAAGCAAGAGGCGTTGCTGTCCATTGATACTTTTTGATACCACCATAATAGTGTGTTTTGAAGAATGCCATATCGTTATCTTCATATAAAGGAAAAGGTTTTAAATCAAGTCTAGGCACATCGATATGTGCGCCAACAATGTTCATTCCCTCTTTTAATGGTTTTGAACCGATGATAAACATGACGATGGATTTATCTCTGTTCATCGCATAGATTTTTGAACCTGTTTGTAGTTTCTCTTTACCATTTAGAAAGGCATCAATATTTTTATAGCCATTGCTCTCAGCTAGTCTCAATATTTCATTGGCACTTTCACGTTCAGTCTTACCCGCATCAAGAAATTTTTTGTAGTTTTCACTAAAATCAAAACATGCTTTTATTTCTGATTCACTCAATGCTTCCCATGCATTTTTAAAATTGTGCGATAAAGATTTTGATAAATCTTCGAAATTTGTTGATTTTTCCATAAAGCCCCCTCAAAAATTTGAATTGTTCAAATTATCATGCAATTCTAATATATATAGGATACCGAAATAATTCGATGTATTCAAGTGAATTAAATTTTCGTAATATTATGTTTAATTGCATAGAGTGCAGCTTGTGTACGGTCAGTCACCTTGATTTTCTTAAAGATATTTGAAACGTGGTTTTTAACAGTCTTTTCACTGATAAATAACTCTATTGCGATTTCTTTATTATTGAAACCCTTTGATATCAATCGAATAACTTCGTATTCGCGTTTTGTCAAATTGTTACCGATAACATCTTCCATATTTCTATCTTTTCGCTTGTATTCACGAACTAATATTCCGGAAAGTGTTGGATGTATATAGACTTCCCCTTGAACAACTTTTTGAATGGCTTTTATGAGCGAAGAAACATCTGCATCTTTTAAAACGTAGCCTTCTGCACCAATATTGATGGTTTCAATTAAGTATTCTGCATCTTCATGAATCGTGAGCATGATAACTTTTATGTCTGGAAATCGAAGCTTGATCTGTTTCAAACAATCGATACCGTTCATGTTTGGCATATTGATATCAAGCAATACAACATCTGGTCTCGTCGACTGGATGACTTCCAAAGCGTCATGACCGTCACCTGCTAGAGCAACAATTTCGAAGGATTCTTCGAGTTCCAATAATTTTTTTATGCCTTCACGGATTAATGCGTGATCATCGACTATGGCCACTTTGATTTTTTTCATACTTTCCTCCATCACCTATTAGGAATTCTAATTTTTATTGTCGATCCTTTATTTATTGTTGAACTGATATCAATTGTACCATTGACGATTTCAATTCTCTCTTTCATATTATAAAGTCCATATCCAAGAGGTTTTTCAATATTTTGAAGTACATCGAAACCAACGCCGTCATCTACAATCATAACATCAATTTCTATGTCGCTTACATGAAGTCTCATTTTGACATTTTCACATTTTGCGTGTTTTACGATATTGTTGAACGCTTCTTGAATTACCCTAAATACCATAAGATTAGTAAGTTGGTTATCTATTATTGAACTTTGTGTGACATGAAAATCAACTTCGATCGAATAATTATCCATAATATTAGATATGAGTTTTTTTAAAGTCGGTACAAGTCCCAAATCATCCAGTGACATTGGCATAAGATCATAAATAATCTTTCTGATGTCTTTAAGTGTATTGCGAACATCTTCTTGAAGCTCTGCAATTTCTCGTTTTGCTTTAACTGGTGACGTATCGATAATCTTAGAGGCATATTCCGCCTTAAAGATGACATTTGCAAGCGATTGTGCTGGACCATCGTGTATATCTCTAGAAATACGTTTTTTTTCATTTTCTTGTGCTTCTATGATCTTTATGCTGAGGTCTTTTTTCTGTTTAATGTCTTCAATTTGTTCGAAAATTCCGCTAGTCAGATATTCTAATGCGACGCTTACTTTGGTTTCTAATATTTCTGATTTCTTTAGAACGTCAATACTGTTTCTCATCAGACGTTCAAGTTCATTTCTTCGTTCATTGAGTGCTAGCTCTTCCTGTCGTTTTGAAGTCAACATGAGCGCAACTGTTTGTGAAAGCGCATAGGCTTCTTTTATATCGGTTTCAGAAAACTCATCAAAATGCGCGTTTATAGTTTTGATCATATTTCTTGCCATTTTTGACCGTATTTCCAGTCTGTCGACATCGTTAATCATGATGGTGAGTTTTGCCTTTATGCTCAGTAGTTCCTGTTCATAGGAAGTGTAGTCATGTCTAGATTGTTCCGATATTTCAAAGATCTCTTTTTTGCCATCTTCGAGTGCAAACGCGGTCTTTTGTATGATTTGATCTAGTGCACTTACATCAATAAGATTTTTCACCCGCAACCCCCACCTTCAGTCTAAAGAGTATTATATCATAAAAGCCCACGTGTATAAATAACGTGGGCTTTTTTGAATCTTGAGTCCTAGTAAACTAGGCATTAATTCTAGAATTATAACAAAACGAGGTCATTTACTTCATTATCAGATAAGACTTTATCTAAATCGACGACGATAATGAGTTCATTATTGTAGATACAAACCTCAGAAATATAGTCATTTTCTTTTTTTATAGCAATCTGTGGTGGCGGTAAAATTTTTGATTCTTCAACCGTCATCGACTGCGAAGCATCATCTACTAAAAAACCAATTTGTACATTGTTTTTTCTCGCGATAAGAATCCGTTTTTCATTCATCTTTTGTTCAACCATTTTAAAGCGCTTCTTGAGATTGACTACAGGAATAATATCGCCACGCAAATTCAATAGCCCATCGACATAAGCAGGACCATTTGGAAGAGGTGTAATCGAAGAATACTCTGTAATTGATGCAATATGATTGATATTGGCTGCAAATTTCTCTTCGTTCAATTTAAAAATAATATACTGTTTATCAGCCATAAAAGCGCCCCCCACTAGTCTTTATAAACGATCTCTACATTATCGAGTTGTTGCTTGAAGTTATTTCTAAAAGCCTTTAAATACGCTTCTCTTAATTCTGTTTGTTCAACTTGCTCAGCTTCAGTCAAACCTTCCAGTTTTTTCTTTTTTGCCAATTCGTTGATTCTATCTAACTTTTCTTGTCCTAACACGGTATTTCCTTTCTAATTCCAATCATACGGTACCTTGCTGTTAAACTATGCTTTCAATGGTCCGAGCACTTTTTCAACAGCTTCAACAATTTCATTCGTTTTAATTATATCATAAATTTTATTAAAATCTATATTCATTACGCGATCCTCGACAATTTTCGTGACGTGTGAGCGCACGACGCCATATGCAGCGCCAGTGCCTTTGCCGAGCTTGGAAGCATCACCGAAGTCGATAGCTTGGGCAGCACTTAAAAGCTCAATAGCGATGACATTTTGTGCATTGAATAGGATTTCCATCGCTTTTCTAGCGGCAATAGTTCCCATGCTTACATGGTCTTCTTGGTTTGCAGATGATGAAATCGAATCCACGCTCGCTGGATGTGCCAATACTTTATTCTCAGATACAAGTGCTGCTGCAGCATATTGTGCAATCATGAAGCCAGAATGTAAACCGCCGTTTGGCGTTAAAAAGGCAGGTAGTCCGCTAAGTTGTGGATTGACCAATCTTTCAATGCGTCTTTCAGCTACATTTGCCACTTCTGCGAGTGCGATTCCTAGAAAATCAAATGGCAATGCCATAGGTTGTCCATGGAAATTACCACCTGAAAACACGACGCCATCTTCAGGAAAGAGAATTGGGTTGTCTGTTACTGCATTGATTTCTATATTGATTCTTTCAACCACATAATTGATTGCATCTTTAGATGCACCGTGAATTTGTGGGATACAACGTAGTGTGTAGGCATCTTGTACGCGAATATCGCCTTGATGCGTTGTAAGGCCACTATCTTCAAGCAATTTCAGCATGTTTGCAGCCGTATCAATTTGACCTTTATGTGGTCTAACAGCATGAAGTCTAGGATCATAAGCATCAGTGATGCCATTTAATGCCTCGACGGTCAATGCTGCTGAGATATCACTTAATTTGAGTAACTGAATCGCTTCGTAAGCTGCAATTGTTCCAACCGCAGTCATAACTTGCGTGCCATTGATCAGTGCAAGGCCTTCTTTTGATGTGAGCTTAATGATAGGAATGCCTGCGCGATTCATTGCCTCAGCCCCTTCAAATCTCTCACCTTTGTAAGTTGCTTCTCCTAAACCGAGCATTACGAGTACCATATGTGAAAGTGGCGCTAAATCACCACTTGCGCCCAAAGAACCTTTTTCAGGGATAATCGGATGAACACCTTCATTTAACATATCAACAAGCGTTTGGATCGTCACAGGATGAATACCACTGTGTCCTTTTGCCAAGTTATTGACGCGAAGGAGCATAATTGCTCTTGCAATCTCTTCTGAAAAAGGATTGCCAACGCCACATGAATGACTAATAATGAGATTCGTTTGGAGATCCTGACTCTCTTCTTTTGAAATCAAAACATCAGAGAATTTACCAAAGCCTGTTGTTATACCGTAAACCACTTTTTTAGAATCTACGAGTTCATCTACGAATTTTCTAGCAACGACGACTTTCGCCTTTGCCTCTTCAGAAATTTCTACTTTATAGCCAAATCTAGCAACTTCAAGTACTTGATCAATCGTTAAGCTTTGTCCATCAATAATAACAACATTTTTCATAGCTTTTCCCCTTTTAAAAAAAGTTTTAGTTAAACTGTAACCGATTAGCGTCTTTTTTGAGTCTTTTGCGTTGTTCCTGCTTTCTGATGCGTACCAGTTTTATGTTGTGTATCAGTTTTCTGCTTATTTGCATGATTAACCCTCGGGCGTATCAACGCTTTGTCATGCATACCAATCAAATCTTGACGATTTGCTAAGATCAAGGCTTCATAGACGAGGTCGTAGTTTTTCGGATTCTTATATTGAAGCAATGCGCGTTGCATCGCCTTTTCTTGCTTAGTTTTTGGCACATAGACGGGTTTCATGGTTCTAGGATCAATACCCGTATGATACATGCAAGTACTCAATGTACCTGGTGTCGGATAAAAATCTTGAACCTGCTCTGGCGTGTAATTGATGTCTCTGAGGTATTCGGCAAGTCTAACCGCTGATTTAAGTGTACTGCCTGGATGAGAGCTCATCAAATACGGGATGATATATTGATCTTTACCTAGTGACTTGTTGATGTCATCAAATTCTTTTACAAATTGACTATACAGTTTGCCGCTTGGTTTTCCCATATAGTCGAGTACGACTTCATCAATGTGTTCAGGTGCCACTTTTAACTGACCGCTGACGTGATGCTGACATAAGTCGACGAAAAACGTTTTATCTGGATCGTGCATGAGATAGTCATATCTGATACCACTTCTGATGAATACTTTCTTAACACCTTCAAGCTTTCTGAGTTTCTTCAGCATGTCGTTGTAATCTTTGTGATCGACGTTTAGATGTTCACAAGGCTCGGGATACAAACATTGTCTGTGCTTACACGCACCGTATTTTAATTGCCTATCACATGCAGGGTTTCTGAAGTTAGCTGTTGGGCCACCGACGTCGTTGATATAGCCTTTGAAATCTTTATCCGCGATGATTTGCTGTGCTTCCTCAACGATGGATTCATGAGATCTTGAGCTGACAATTCTACCTTGGTGGAATGCCAGTGCGCAAAACGAGCAGTTTCCGAAGCATCCACGTTCACTGATGATGCTGAGTTTGACTTCCTGTATCGCCGGAATGCCACCCTTTGCCACATATGACGGATGTATCTCCCTCTGGTAACCAAGTTTGAACGTCCAATCTAGATTTTCTCTTTCAAGTGGACGCGTTGGTGGATTCTGTACGACATATCGGTCTTTATGTTTTTGAACGAGTGTCTTCCCTCTAATTGGGTCCTGTTCGTCATAGATTATTTTAAAACTCTTTGCATAAGCAATTTTATCTTGGTTTACAGTTTCAAATGGATCGATTTCAACATATGAAGGTAACATGTCAAGGTGATCGGTGATGAAACACGTACCTGGAATATGTTGAATATACTGAACATCGATGCCGTTGTTCAAATACTCTGCGATCTCGACAATCTGATTTTCTCCCATGCCATAAACGAGAAGATCAGCACCACTATCGAACAAGATCGAACGACGCACCGTATCATCCCAATAATCATAGTGGGCAAAACGACGTAATGATGCTTCGATGCCACCGATGATGATTGTATCTTCTTTAAATGTTTTTCGTATCAAATTTGTATATACGATTGTTGCACGATCCGGACGAAGGCCCATTTGACCACCCGGAGAAAAGCTATCTGTCGTTCGATGGCGTTTTGAAACATAATAATGATTGACCATTGAATCCATATTACCTGCTGTAACAAGAAAACCAAGTCTTGGTTTACCTAATACTACGATGCTCTCTGGATCATTCCAATCCGGTTGTGCGATGATACCGACTTTATAACCGGCATCCAATAAAACCCTTCCGATGATCGTCGGACCAAACGTTGGATGATCGACATAGGCGTCTCCAGAAACTAGAACAAAGTCTACACCTTCCCATTCAAGTTTTTTTAAGTCTTCCTGATTCATTGGAAGAAAATCGTTTAATATCATTTTTTCCCTTTCTTACCCATCAACGGGCTTTATACCTGAAACAAAATATGTTCGAGAACTGGTCTCAGTGATTCAACAAAATTGAAATTGCTAAAATCAAATTCTTTAACTTTAATACTGACTGATATTGACAAGAGACCCTTTTTTGAACCATTATTGAAACTCATAATAATATAGGATTTCCAGTCGGGCATCAATGAGGACTCGTTTGAAGACAGGTCTATTTCATTGAGTTCATCCCAATCGATGAAGTAAATACTCTGATTGGTATTTTGATAAGTCTCAATAATGCGTTTGTTGAGAACGCATTCATCACTGATTGACTCTTGTCCTTTTTTCTTAAAGAGAACTTCTTCGATAGATGCATTCTCTCCAAATCTAATAAATTGAACCTCATCTCCTTCAGTTATATCCAAAAGAGAAATAAAGGTATTCCTGATACCTTCATGATTCAAGTGACCATTGTTTAACTGATTAATGATATCGAGTAATGCTTGCATATTTCTTGTATCAGATGAAATATTGCCCGTCAAGATACCTGTCAAACGATCATATCGATGGCCTTCTTTAATGAGTTTGTCATCCCAACTGGTGGATTTGTTTCTCCCATTATTCTTACTATAATAGAGCGCTTGATCAGCTTTTTCGATAAGTTCTTCTTCGTTTGCACCATCATCTGGATAGGTGGAAACACCCAAGCTAACCGTCAATGGCATTTCTTCACCAAGCAACTTACTCTGTTCAATCAAAGTGCGTATTTTTTCTGCAACTTTATGACCACTCATAGCATCCGTTTCTGGAAGCAAAATTATAAACTCTTCTCCACCATATCTTGCGACATAATCCGTTGCCCTTACAGATTTCAACAAGCGATCGCCAATTTGAGACAAAATTTCATCACCTTTTCTATGGCCATATGTGTCGTTGACATTTTTAAATTTATCGATATCCAGCATGATGACAGATAAACTAAAGTTTTGCTGCCTAGAAATGCTCATTTGAATCGCAAATTGTTGTTCAATATGCTTGCGAAGATACACTCCAGTGAGTTTATCAATAGTCGACAATTTTTTCAAGTTATAATTATCGATGAAAACGTAAATTAAATTAATAAATGATTTTGCCTGATTAAAAGTAAGCGCGTTGAATCGATTGATGACATTGGTAGAATCGAGGAATACATAGCCTATGATCTTCTTTTTTGCATTGAAAATATCATCTCTTCTTTTAGCACCAGCCAATTTATGATTTGACGCTTCGTATATCGGAAAGCAAATCATACCCTTTTGATCTTCTGTCAACAATTGAATGTTAGTATGAGGATTGAGCTTTGAAATGTGGATGCCATCTATATCATTACCAAAACTGTTGATAAGGCGCATAATATCATAATTAGAACTTATGTCATCCGCTTTGATAACCTCGCTGATATTGTCATTTTCATCGAGTAAGTAGATAAATGCACGTTCGCCAATAGTCACTTGTTGAAGATATTTTAATATGAGTTTAAGATTGGCTATCTCGTCCTTTTCTAAATTTTTAATCAAATCTGTGGCACTGTCAAATTTTTCATTTTCCTCAATATGATAATTCTTATAGACAAGATTTAGGAACTCACTGTTATTATATAATAGATTGAACTGATTGAGGTCAAAAAAATCTTCAACTGTATCAATACGCCCTTCCACAACATTGCCATACTTTGAACCTTCAAAATTCAGCAGAATGCGAATTATCTTATTGATTTTACTCTTCAACGCCATCTTAGTATCGTCATGCAAAATGTACGTTTCTTTAAAATCATGAGGAATTTCAGTCGCCAAATCCGCTAATACATCAAGCGACATCAAATAGTATCTTAGCGATTCATACGTATTTCTCTTTTCGAAATATTCGTTGCCAAGTATATAATATACACGCCATAAGAATTCCGCTGATTGTTCCTTGATAGTCTCTATTAAAGCGGTAATTCTCTCAATGGCATAGTCTGAAAAACAAGCATCGATAAAATCTCTTTTTAATCTGACCACTTTTGTATTGTATTTTTTCATAAGTTCGAAATCCATTTGAAGCAAACGCTCTGAGTTTAGATAGTCATTTTCTTCAATTGTATCAACGATTAATTCTAGCACAAATTCACGTAGAAGTTTAGATTCAGCTGGATTTTGAGTGATTTCAAACAACGCTTCAAGTTCCTCCATAGGTAATTTCTTCTCGAAACGTCTTTCCCCCTTATTATTGAGTACAATATTTTCCTGTTTGTAATTCAATTTTATATCAATCATTTTTAAACGATATTTCCGATAATCATCCAGAACTTCATCAGCATTGAAATCATAACGCCACTGGTTGACCTTCATAATACTGTTCATGGCAAGATAGTACTCAAAATGTAGCAAATAATAGTCGAACTTATCATAATCTCTTTTTTTAATGATCTGAACTTCATGTTCAAGTCTCGTAATTAATTTATGCGCCTTTCCGTATGTTTCGTTTAAAATCTGACCATGACAAAGATTGAGTAGTGCAAGGATTGTCATGTTTTTGTCACCAACGGTTTCAGCCATTTCGTAGGATTCTTCAAAATATTTATTCGCCATTTCATAGCGACCTTCGATTCTATATGTTTCACCCAAATTATTGAGGTAAACAGGCAAACTCACTGAATAGTTGCGGTTATTTGCACGTGTATAGGCTTTTCTAAAGTAGTCTCTTGCGATAATATAGTCCCCGTATCCATCAAGATAGATAACGCCAAAATTATTATAAGCTTTTACTATTTTTTCGTCATTCTCCACCATTTTGTAGTGATTTAAACTTTCAGTAAAGGCTTCAATACTCTCGTCGAATCGATTGTTATAGAGATAGTTGATGCCCATCTCATTTTCAAAAACAGCTTGTTGTTCTATCGACTCAAGGCGTTTACTTTCTACTAAATAGTGCTGAACTAATATTTCGTGCGTTTCTAAATCACCATTACTAATCAAACATTTACACTTCATGTAGGCCGATCTGAATTCTCCATCCATATATCCACACTCATGTGATAATGTAAGCGCTTCATCTGCAATCTCTTCTGATTTGTGAATGTCGTTTTTATAGTATAAAATTGATGCATGTTCAATTTGAACGTCAACTTTCGCTTTAACATTTGTATCATCAATTGATTCATATAGATATTGAATACGTACCATGGCGCGATCAAGTCGTCCAGACTTAATCAACAATTTAATTAACTGCATTGATATTTCAACTATTTTATCCTTAACTTCACATTTAATATAGAGCTCTACCCCTTGATCGAGCAAATCTATCGCCTTATGACTATTGGCCTTGGATAGATAATCATCCGAAAAAATGACACAATATTCAGCTGCTCTTTGTATGTCATGACTCGCTATGAGGTAGTCAATCAAACTTTCATTGATTTCGCCTTTGCTAATATAGCCATTTTCAAATAGTATAGCTGCTTTTTTTGAAAGACTAATCATCTCTTCATTGGACAATGTATCATAAAACACTTTTTTAAGTTCGTTTGTATTAAAAACATAAACGTATTCAATATCGCTGATGCGCTTATTTAAAATATGTTTTTCTTCCATTTCAACCAAGAAATCAGGTACATCATCCGCATTTATTTCAGTGATACTATTAATTGTTTGCACGCTAAATGAACCTTTTAGAACGGATAATTTTCTCAATATCTCGTAGTAGGTTCTGATTATACCGTTAATAATGCTATCATAATCTTCTCGCTTTTGGTCAACATAATCAAAAGTGAAATTATCATCGACTTCGTCTAGATTCCAAGTCATCTTTTTATCATCAAAGAAGATGATTCCATCATACCAAAGTTTTTTGATCATGCGTTTTGTCAAACTTGCTTTACCTTGATTTTCAAGCATGAGACGATGTGTCAGCTTGTAAGGGATATAGTTAAGACCAAGTGAAGTCTTCACAATTTGGCCCGTTTCTTCAAGGTTCAATGATGACAACTTAATTTGTTGAGAAGTCTCCAAATAACGTTGGACATACTGGTCGGCATCATTGCATGTGCAAATGATATAATAATTTGCAGAACCTTTATAGTCCAACATCAAATCATAAAAGGAACGTTCAATCGTGCTTATTTTCTCAAAATCATCGATAAAAAGTACGAAGAATTTATTGCTTGTATAATCCAGGAAAAAGTTGAACACGCGGTTTAATAACCTAAGATTATATTGATTTGGATCAAGGTCTTTAGACTCTTTGATATTCCACTTTCCAATTAAATCTGGTACAAGACAAGCCAGTTCCTGCCCATATTTCTGAATAAGTATCGGCGAAACATCTCCTTGATTGGCAACAAATTTAATTAATGATTTTATCGTATAAAAATCGTCCGAAAATTCAGACGGTCTCAAATAGATGTAGTTGTAACGGTTGAATTTTGCAATATAATAAATTTCATTCAGTGTTCTAGATTTGCCACTGCCATTTTCACCCTGAATGAATAGGCCATGTTGTGTAAGTGCCTTTTTAGATTTCATATCCATCAGGTTTTTAATTTCTTTTAAAATGGCATCTCTACCTATTATTTTTGTACTATCATGGATCTTATCATAAAATTTAACATCGCTGCTATCAACTTCAATCCAAATTAGTGCGCATAGTTCTCTTATAAAAGTCTGAATTGTTTCATGCCGTTCATCTCTAATATGGCTTGTGGCTTTTAAAATAAATCTATGGATTTCGTTTGTATGACCTGAACTGAGAACATTCTGAAGTGATTTTAAGCGATAATCGACTCTAAAATACAAATAATAGATGATCACACCCATAGAATAGATATCAGCTTGTTCATCCGTTTCTTCCCCCCATATTATCTCAGGTGCGATGAACTGACTGAACCGTTCATGATCCATTTTAAAGTAGTAGTCGTTGATGTAGTTTCCTGCAACGTCCTTAAGTTTTAGAACAACTTGTCCATTTTGTCTATAAATAACCATTTGATCGAAATTTAGGTATTTGTAGATAATACCTCTAAAATGTAAGAAGCGTACAGCTTTACAAAGCTGTACGATAACGCTGTTAATTTCAGATTTATTTAAATCAGAGTATTGGACTCTGCTGTCGTCGTCAAAATGTTCATAGGTATAGAAATATTGTTTTCTATTAACTCTGTTTCCATTAATGGTAAGTATGGGCTGAAATTCATAGGCAGAGAGAAGATTTTCGTGAATTAGTGTCTTGATTTCTACGAAAACATCTTCCATTTGTTTAATGAAGTCATAGTTGGACAATTCGGTATCAAAAATACGAATTCGCTTGATTTCAGCATTTTTCTTTTTATCGGAAACTAGGTATTCCACGAAACTATTATCTCGACTTATTAGTCCTATGACATCATATCGTTCATTTATCGTTTTCAACTGAATGTTTCCCCCTATGAAAGTACACTTCTACACTTCTATAATTCAACTTTTTCATTAAATATTCTAAAGCCATCATCTATTGCATCTATCACGTTCTCATCCAATTGGGTTAAAATACTCTCAACATAGTTGATTCGATTTTCCATGACGAGTTTAATAAGATCGTGGCCTTTTTGAAGGACTACAATCCTTACGATTCGACGGTCATTTTCGTCTTTTACGCGTCTGACGAGTTCATTTCTTTCCATACGATCAAGAAGATCCGTTACCGTGCTACACGCCAAGTACATTCTTGAACTCAATTCTCCAATGGTCAAATTTTCTTCATTCCTCAAATATTGCAAAGCCTCAAACTGAGGTGGTGTAATATCGACATCATTTAATATTTCACGGCCTTTTTTCTTTATCTTATAGCACACACGTCTTAAATTTTCTTCTATTCTAATCGTTCTATCACTCATATTTTTTCCTCCAATACATTCTCTTAAACTCTATTTTACAGAATATAAATGCTTAGGTAAACTAAATTTTATAATTACATTGTTATTTTAATCGTTTCTATGGTAGAATATATTAAGTTTTTATTACAAATGGGGGAATAACATGAATCACATAAAAAACTATTTTATGAAGAATAAAGTAACCATCATGGTCATTCCTAGCGCTGAAAAATCTATCAAACAGTGGAAAATCAACATGGCAGTCGCTTTTTTAGTTCTAGTAGCACTCATCATAATAAATGTAACTCTATTGATCAACACCATCAGTTCAAAAGTCGTTTCCGATTCTTTAACATCTGAAAATACAGAACTATCAGAGAATCTATTGATGACACAAGATAAAATCGATATGCTTCAAAATATTAATGCCAACAAAACTGAAGAAATAAAAACGTTGAAAGCGTCACTTGAAAATTCAAATGATTTCCTGGTTGCGAGACTTTTAGAAATGGAACAAACGCAAACTTATGTGACGCAACTCGTCGCCTTATTCAACGATGAGACTAAATCAAATGTGGAAGCACCTGTCAGTCGTTCATTCAGTCGATTAACAGAAGTTTCAGCAACTTCAACCGTTGAAACATTGTCTCCTGATGAAATACTGTTATCAGAGATTGAATCTTTGATATCAAACGATGAAATTTCCCAAATTATCACAGAGCAAACGGATGCTTACACTGAACTCGTATCAAAGATGGCAACTCAAATAAGTTATCTTGATAGTCGTCCTGACTTCTATCCAACGAGTGGCACATATAGCTCGCCTTTTGGATATCGAAAAGACCCAATCACTGGACGGTCTAAACTCCATAACGGTATCGATATCAGTAATAAGGCTGGAACACCCATTTTTGCCGCAGGTACTGGCATCGTCACATATTCAGGTTATGACGGCAACTTCGGAAATGTCATGATCATCGACCATGGATATGGGTACGAATCCGTTTACGCGCACTGTAAGACCCTACTATACTCTCCAGGAGACGAAGTGACCAAGGGCGACCAAGTTGCAACCATGGGCACAACAGGCCGCACCACAGGTCCTCACCTACATTTTGAAATCAGGTATAATACGACACCAATCAATCCACTTAAATTTATTCAATAATATAAATTGGAATTATACAATTTCTATATAATTAGGAGGACGACATGTTTCAAAAAAAAGATACAGAATCAAATTATGACATCATCATCGGTTCAGGCTCTCTTATAAAAGGTGATATTGAGAGTGAAGGCAGCATAAGAGTTGACGGAAAAATATTTGGAAATATCAAATCACTTGGCAATGTCATCATCAGTGAAAATGCCTATGTCAAAGGCGATGTATTTAGCATGAATGCAGAAATATATGGCAAATGCGAGGGCAATGTTCAAGTAAAAGGCAAAATCAACATTCACCAAAACTCCTCACTTATAGGCGATATAATCGCCAAGAGTTTCAATACTAAAGAAGGTTCACTCTTTAAAGGCAATTGCGTTGTTGATCCTGAAGAAGAACTCATTATTACTATTGATGCTTTATTAGGACCAACACAAAGTGAAACGAATCTCGTTGATTTCACAAAATCTAATTCAAATGATCGCAACAAAAACAAAAATGATAAAGAAAAAGAATTAGATAGTAAAAAAGCATAATCACTGAGGAAATTGCATAATTCCATAACTATTTCCTTAACTAAAACTAAAAAACGGACTTTAGCAAATCATATTAGATTTGTTAGAGTCCGTTTTATCGTTTAACAGTCAACTTTATTCTAGTTCATACTTGCCGTCCTTATTTTGAAGCTCTGTCACGATGCTAAACACAGAATCACTCTCTGTGATCTTTTTACTGAGATTGATTTCAAAAATTGCCCTTTCGTACCCTTCTCTACAAAGTTCAAGACTTACTGGTTCGTGCGTATCTCGATCATATGCCGTCGAATTTTCAAATACGCCATCTCTGGCAATTTTAAAGACGACATCGTTGTCTATAAAGGATCCTTTTTCCATAAACGTCTGTGATGCTACAAAACCATCTTCTGTATTTAAGAGGTCTTGACCAAGAATGAGGTACTCATTTTTGATCCCCAATAAATTGAGTGTCGTTGGCAAGAAATCGATTTGACCGCCTGTTATGTCAACAGTTTCTTGAACCCCCGAGTTTGGTATGTGAACCACCAGTGGTATATTAAACATGTCTTCGTGCGTATAGTCAGAGCCCATGAACGCTTCCATTCTTTCAAGTGCCACTTCATCTTCCATACCTATTCCAAAATGGTCTCCATAGAAGATAATAACCGAGTTGTCATACATGCCTTCTGCCTTAAGCGATTCGATAAATTTACCAAATGCATCATCTGCATAGTTTACTGACTGTAAATAATGTCCAAAGAAATTATCATCTTCCGGTTGAAGAGCAATCCATCTTTTATCTTCTGGTAACTCAAATGGTTTGTGCGAAGAAAGCGTCACTAGGAATGAAAAGCTCTTCTCACCTTTTTCTTTCATATAAGGGATGGTCTGATCAAAGAAGTCATGATCATCGAGACCGAATACGATTTTCTCGCCCATGACATAATCATCTGAAAAATAACTATTCTCGAAACCAATTTGCGGGTAAATGTTCATGCGATTCCAAAAGCTAGCCGTATATCCGTGATAGGATGATGCGCTATAGCCATGCTCTCTCATAATCCAAGGCAAGCCATAAAAACCATTTTTTTCATAGACATTGTATGTGTTGCCAGAAGTGATGGGATAAAGTGAATTGAGCGTGGTAAATTCAGCATCTGACGTGTTGCCTTTGCCTAACTGTTGATAATAGTTTGAGAAGTAGATAGAGTCTTTACCTAAAATTTTATTGATGTTCGGTGTAATCTCTTGCCCATTGTAAAACTTACCAATCAATTCATTTTGAAGGGACTCAACCTGTACGACGATAACGTTTCTATCTTTAGCAATACCAAAATAATTACCCGATGCACTTTCACGGTGTACCGTACGAAGTGAATCCACTAGAGCATTTCGTTCACTTGAAGACAATTGGTTGTTTTCAGTATCTAAGGAAATGATGTCGTAAACATGGTAGTTAAAGAACTCATACTTCTTGATCCCCGTATAAATTGAGGAAAATGAAATACTTAAAATAATTGATGGCAATATGATAATCATCATGATAAATGAAATCTTATGTGTATAAAGTTGAAGTGGTCCTTTAGCTTTCGTTATGAACACAAAGGCAATCAAGTCAACAAACAAAAGAATATCAGTCGCTTTAATGATTGAAAATATAATTGATGTGACTGAACCGACAAATGTCGCTTGATTCATCAACTTAATGGAAAGAAAATCGTTGAAATAACGGAAATAAAGCAAATCGCCAAACATGATCAACGTAATTAAACCACTAACACCTAGGTACCATTTTTTAGCGCGATATAAGAGTGTAAGCACGAGAAAAAATACGCATACCGTCACTAAAATATATTTGATCTTGTTAAATGGCATACCCGTCGAAAAGTTAAAATAGCTTACTTTTATGATAAACGTAAATATAAGTATAATTGCATATTTAAAATATTCATTTGTAAACTTAATATTCCTAAAAAACTCTTTCAAAAAATGCATTGTTTTTGCCTCCATAAAGTTCATTATATGCCCTGATTATGAAGATTACAACAGTTCAAATGTAACATTATTTTCACAATTTGTGGCTAGTAACATAAGTGGATTGTACTGTTTCTATAAGTAAAATTAAAAACCACGCATGAGCGTGGTTTGACGAAAAAAGTTTATTGAGATCCAGAATGCCGTCATCCCAAAAATCTCACACCACACCTAATCCAGGTGGGTGGACTATCTATTGTTTCTGACTTCTACCTAAAGCAGCTCGTCATACGCAGCAGAACACGTTCTCCCTATAAATAATCAGTGGTAAAATTTAAAAAGATAACCAACATCCCAGAACTTAAGTTTATTATAACCCTTTTAGGTCAAAATATCAATCAATAGGCATATCTTTCCTTAAGAATCGCCAGAACATTTTCGATATCAGTTGGCAAATTGCAGATTACAGAAACTTTATCATTCTCGCGAGGTGGTTTAAATGACATCACATGACAATGTAGTGCTTGTCGATCAATCATATCGGATTTATGACCATATAGATGATCACCGAGTATCGGATGACCAATATGCGATAAGTGAACGCGAATCTGATGCGTTCTTCCCGTTTCAAGCGAAAGCTTCACATACGTATAACCTTTATATCGTTCCAACACTTCATAATGCGTTATCGATGCTAGACCTGTTTCTATGACAATCCTTTTAATATCAAGTTCTGCTTCACGATCTATAGGTAAGTCAATCGTCCCTTTATCATCTTTCATTTCACCCTCAACGATAGCCAAATAAAACTTGTCGACATCATTTGCCTGCATCTGTTCAGAGACAATTTGTTGAGCAAATGCGTTTTTTGCGATCAACACAATCCCAGACGTGTCTCGATCCAATCGATTGATGAACCGTATTTTATAGTTTTGTCCGATTTGATATTGATGATGTGACAGCGCATTTGCTAAAGTACCTTCCGGATGTCCTTTTGTTGGGTGAACCACCAAAAAAGGTGGTTTATCTACTACGAGTATATCTCCATCTTCATATAGAACGGTTACATTTATATCGTTAGGCTCAAATGTATTTTCATCGTGATCTAACATCATGGAGATAATATCTCCAGTTTGAACGATCCTATTCACTGAGCCACTCTTTTTGTTGAGAAAAATATTGTTGTTGTTCTTACATTTCCTGATTAATCGACTAGATATATTCATCGATGTTGCAAGCACATCAATGATCTTAAGTCCAGCATCTTGCGTTTCAACTTCAAAATCAAGACGCAAAGATTCCTTATTTATAAACATACCTCACCTTACTGTTATTACAGCCTTCCCATGTCTTTTAAAAATTGTATCTTAGCAATAAAATACTACGTGTTTCAATTTCTTTAAGCAAAATATAATGTCTATATTTTTTCTCTGCCAAAGCACGAATTTCATCTATGTTTAATTTTTTAGAAAACTCTATGATGTCCACGGTAGTTTTCTTCCATCCACATTTTATTAATTTCCCAACGCCTTCTTTAGAAGCAAGCTCAAGCGGCATCGACCCGTAGACGTTACCATAGACGATTTCATGCGACTGCCAAAAATCATTGTGAATTTCGATGGTTCCAGACTCAACAAGTTCTTCGGTCCTATCCTTAGAATAGTATTCGATCTCATTGCCCTCAAATACATTTTGAAAATACATGGGTTTATATAAAAACTCCAGTGTATTGATTGTCTTAAATTCATTTCCTTTACTCTTTACTGGTTGGATGATAATTGATGCTTCGTTTACATTCTCCGCCCAATAGTCATTCTTAATCTGAGTGGCTATATTTTTGATCATTCTAACATACATGTCGACTTCTTCGGCATCTTCTTTAATAAGAGAATCGCTTAATCTATTAACAGCTTCCTTCAAATCGTCAATTTGATAGTTCATTATTCCCCCAAAATGTCCTTAATGACTTTGCATAATTTGTCTACCGCTTCGATCGGTGTCCAGTAATTAGTTACAAATCTAAACTCGCCATCCTCAGAGCCATTGATCTTAATTCCAGCTTGTTGTAGCTTCTCCACGAATGTCTCCTCTGAATGTTTCATTTTAATTTTGCAAAATACCATATTGATATCTAAACGATCTTCCATAACAGTAATGGCATCTATTTCAGATAATTTCTCAGCCAAATACTTAGCTAACTCGTGATCCATTCCAAGTCGATCTACCATCTCGTCTAAAGCGATGATACCAGCCGCAGCTAAAAATCCGGCTTGCCTCAATCCTCCACCCATCAATTTTCTATTTTTCCTAGCACGCCCTATGAATGCTGTAGAACCCACTAACATAGAACCCACAGGCGCACACAATCCCTTACTAAGACAGAACATAATTGTATCCGCATAACTAGCGATCTCTTTTACATCAACACCCAACGCATGTGCGGCATTAAATACCCTTGCACCATCGAGATGAACAGGAATGCCATGTCTCTCAGCGAGTTCATAAATCGCCTTCATTTCACTGATTTTGATAACAGCACCACTGGAATGTGCATTTTCTATACAAATAAGCCCTGTATCGGGATAGTGAATATCATCAGTTCGTATCATTCTTGAAACATCTTTGATTAGCATCGATCCATTATGTGTCGGTATTTGTCTAAGTTGTACACCCGAAATCAAAGCTGCAGCGCCAACCTCGTGCATAAGTATATGGCATGCGTCACCTAAAAGGACTTCATCACCTCTTTTTGTATGTGTAAGAACCGCTAATTGATTGCCAAAAGTCCCACTTGGTACAAACAAGGCCGCTTCCTTTCCAAGCAACTTCGCACTTTTTTCTTCAAGTTCTATAATTGTCGGATCGTCTCCATAAACATCGTCTCCAACTTCAGCATTAAACATTGCTAGTCGCATATTATCCGTTGGCATCGTGACCGTATCACTTCTGAAATCAAAATATTTCATATTCTTCACCTTCACATAGTTAGTCTGAACCTTTTGGGTATAATGTAATTATATCATAGGATAACTATTTGTGGAAATTGCATAATTGTAATTTAGGAGGCTAAGATTATGAACATCTTCGTTTCAAAATTATCTTTCATTGTCGTTTTTATTGCGCTCGTTTTGTTCGGATTATGGATTGGAATGCGTCTGTTTTTCATATTGATTCCCTTTATGATTGCCTATGGGCTATCAAAACCTATCAGCAAACTTACGAAAACGCTTCACAAGAAAATACCTATTCCTTACAGTATATTGACTTTTATAGTCGTCATTTTATTTGTGTCCATTTTTGTTACAAGTGTTTCATTTGTTGTTTATAAAGTTGCCATCGCATTAAGTGGTTTTTCAGACTATTTGAGCGCGATCATCAAGACTGTCCAAAATTTCACCACAAGGATTGGTGGCATAGAAATCGAATTGCCTTGGTTTGATGCACCTGTTGATATAAATGTCATTTTGCTTCAATTTTATGACTTGATACTCAATTCGATGACCAAATTCGCAAATACAATCGTGGATACATTGTTAAACATGCTTAAGACAATCCCTACAATTGCATTCTTTTTCTTTTTCCTCTTTATTTCACTATACTTTTTTGTGTTCGATCAAGATAGAGTAAAAGTTTTTTTTATTAAAATCGATCAAAAAATTACATCACCTTTTTTCAAACTATTAAAAGAGAAAACTTTTAATACGTTAAAAAGTTATATAAAAGCTCAACTGATTTTAGTGAGTATTACCTTTATCATCTCACTTGTCGCACTAACAATTCTGAAAATTCCATTTTCGCCACTCGTCGCATTTGGAATAGCCTTCGTCGATTTAATTCCAATGGTTGGCCCTGCATTCATCTACATGCCATGGATCGTATTTGCGCTCCTAATTTCCGAATATTCAACAGGAATTGGACTACTTGTCGCTTATTTAGTAACCACTTTAACTAGACAAACAATCGAACCTAAAATCGTCAGCAGCAAAATTGGAACACACCCTTTAATCACTATCATTTCAATGTATACATGCTATAGAATCTTTGGTGTTATGGGCTTTATTTTAGGGGCGATTCTGGTCATGATTGGCCTCATTGTATGGAATATCTATAAAGAATTAAAGCAAAAACACGAACATTAATACATTTTGTGTATCCAATCACTTTCGTGTATAAAGCTGTATAAATATCTAAACACAACATTTTCAAGCTTTTTTTATCAAAATATAATCTTTACATTTTTTTATAATATGATATAATCATTCATTATATGACGTGTTATCACACAATCTAAGGAGGCTCGAAGATGCTGTATATTATCGAACAAGAAGACAAATCACCCAGTCGCTTAGCGGCACTTTTAAAAAAACACCCAGAAATCCAATTTTTATCACTACTTGCAGTCGATTTTGGCAATAATCACACGGATGAAAAAATTCCAGTCAATCTCGTTATAGACGATCTTGAAGACTTTTTTATACACGGTATACAAACGGATGGTTCTTCAGTATATTTACCTGAAATCGCTTCTATCAACAACGGAAAAATCGATTTAATTCCAGATCTCAATGCAAACTGGATTGTCGATTACAATATGGCACATACGCTTGAAGACGGCAATTTATGCGGTTCTTTAATTATTCCAGCCTTCTTAATTCACGAAGGCAAAGAAGTTTGCTCAAGAAGCGTTTTAAAAAATGCTGTTGAGAACTTTAAAAGTGAAATTATATCTATGTTCAAAACCAATCCTATGTTATTGGATGAATATGAAGGCATCAAATCAGCTGATGATATAGAGGATGTTATATTAACAAGTGCAACCGAACTTGAGTTTTGGGTAAAAACACCTGATTCCAAAACTGACATTGAAAAACTAACGACATCACAAAACTTAAAGGAACAATATTGGAAACGCACATACGGTCAAGTGAGAACATCTCTAGAAAAATCGTTGATGGCGCTTGAAAATTATGGATTCGAACCTGAAATGGGTCATAAAGAAGTAGGCGGTGTCACTTCAAAATTATCTGGTACTAACATTCATACGCATGTTATGGAACAATTAGAAATAGACTGGAAATACGATAAAACATTACTTGCTGCAGATAAAGAACTTCTTGCTAAGGACATCATAAAAGATGTATTCGAAGCTAATGGCTTATCGGTAACATTCCAAGCTAAACCCTTAGAGGGCGTGGCTGGAAGTGGTGAACATCATCATATCGGCGCTGCAATCAAATTAAAAAATGGAAAGATGATTAATCTCTTCTCTCCTATAGATATGGATAAAAACTTCATGACCAAAATAGCTTACGGTTCTATGATGGGAATATTGAAAAATTATGAGATAATTAATCCATTTGTCTCTTCAACTAATGATAGTTTAAATAGACTTAAACCAGGCTTTGAAGCGCCAGTGTGTATTGTATCCTCGCTTGGTCATTCACCGAGTATACCATCTCGAAACAGAACTGTTCTAATCGGTTTAATTCGTGACATGAAAAACAAATATGCAACACGATTTGAACTGCGTGCGCCAAATCCAAACTCAAACTCTTATCTGTTATTAGCTGCAGTTTGCCAATCTAGCATAGACGGCATCAAAGCCGTTTTAAATAGCGGTCTTGATATTGACACCATCGAAAGCGGATTTAATAAAGGTTTTGGTGAAAAACACTTCTATTTAGAAGAAAATCGCATCTACAGAACTGAAGAGGATGTCTTTGATGATTATTCACCAGAAGAACGCGACAAACTATTTGGTATACCACCAAAAACAGTTTATGAAAACTTACTTGCGTTTGACCATTTTAGCGAAAAATCTAAAATACTTCTTGGCAACAATGTTTTTACTGATCGCATCATCGCATCATATAAGTCATATATGTTGAGTGAATGGTCTATAGAACTCAAAGATCGCATCATTCCAGAACATGTTAGCACTATAAGACGTTTTTCCAAGCTCCATACAGAAGAAGAAATTACAGATTTAGACATAGTCAACTGGGAAAAAATCAAAATGATCAAGCATCATCTCATGAAAGATTCTCTATCATCAAAATCACTTTTTACGAGAATCAAGGAAGCGCTATACGATGAAAACTATTCTTTGGCATCGTTGCTTCAAATCGAAATGAACGCTCAAATGACTCTTTTAACTAAAATGTATTTAGATTACAGAAGAAATTTGATCGTCATTAACCAATAGCCCACCATTCACTCCTACTCATAAAAGAAGAAGAGGCCGTCTCAAAATGATTCATAATCATTTTGAGACGGCCTCTTTGTTAATATAATTAGTTGAAGAAATAGCATAATTCCAAATTGTATGAATTTCACTTGTCAAAACGGCATGATTGAGCCATTGTCAAATTCGATAAACGGAATTTTGCAACTTAAAAGGTAATTATGCAATTTCCATAGTTAATCGTTTAATTTGTGAACAAATAGACCACTTCTAAGTTTAGGTTCAAACCAAGTTGATTTTGGCGGCATTACTTCCCCCGCATTTGCAATGTCGATCAAATCGTCCATCGTCGTTGGGTACATAGAGAATGCAACAGCAAATCCATCATCTACTCTTCTCTCAAGTTCCTTTAATCCTCTGATACCACCAACAAAGTCGATGCGATTATCAGTTCTTGGATCTTCTATACCCAAAATTGGATGAAGAAGATTTTTTTGAAGAATCGATACATCAAGTCTATCTACGGGATCTTGCTCATTGAAAGTACCTTGTTTGGCTGTAATTTGGAACCAAGCTTTATCGAGGTACATACCAAAAGTCGCACGTTTCATAGGTTTAAACGGTTCATCTTGAGTCAATTTCTCAACGTCAAATTTTTCTGAAACAGCTGTCAAAAATGCTTCTTTTGTATGACCAAAGAGGTCTTTGACAACACGGTTGTAGTCCATGATAAACAGGTCTTCATCAGGAAATATAACAGCCATGAAGTAGTTGAACTCTTCAGAACCATCATAGTTAGGGAATTCTTCTCTACGTTTTAAGCCAACTTTTACTGATGAGGCTGATCTGTGGTGACCATCTGCAATATAAAGGTACTCGATGCCATCAAAAATCTCAGCCACTCTACTAACTAAGCTTAAATCATCAAGTTTCCAGAATATATGCGTGATTGCATCATCAGATGTAAAGTTGTAGATTGGCATGTGGAATTTGATCCAGTCATTAACAATTCTGTTGATTTCATCATTTTTTCTATATGTTAAAAATACTGGTTCTGTGTTTGCATCACAGTAATCGAAATTATTGATTCTATCAATTTCTTTTGCAGGTCTAGTAAACTCATGCTTTTTAATGATGTCGTTCATATAATCGTCAATTGATGTACAAGCGACAATACCTGTTTGGACACGGCCATTCATCAATTGTCTATAAATATAATAGATTGGTTCTTGATCTTGACTCATGATACCATCAGCAATGAATTTGTCTAAATTTTTTCTAGCGGTTTCATAAACTAACTTGTCATAATCGCCCACTGAATCCGGCAAATCGATTTCAGAACGCACGATATGCAAGTAAGAGTTTGGGTTGCCTTCCGCCATTTGTTTGGCTTCTATTCTGTTCATTACATCGTAAGGCAGACATGCTACTTGTTCAGCAAGTTCTTGCTTAGGAATTACACCTTTAAACGGTTTTACTATTGCCACAATATACCTCCATCATATCCAAATCTTATAAGTTGAAATGCGCTTTAATAACAGCGATTGTTTCATCGCCAATACGTTCTTGAGCTTCACCTGTGGATGCTCCAATATGCGGTGTCGCAGAAACTTTAGGATGATTGATCAATTCCAGATTCTTAGTTGGTTCTTCTTCAAATACATCAATACCAGCACCCGCTACTTTGTTAGTGTTTAACGCATCAAGTAGATCTGCCTCATTCACTACACCGCCTCTAGCCGTGTTGATGATATAAACGCCGTCTTTCATCATGTCAAACTGCTCTTTTTTTAGAGTAGCGCCAACGTTTTTATCAAAAGGAATATGAAGCGATATAAAATCGGAAACTTTTAAAAGGTCATTCATTGGAAGGTATTCAAATTGGCCATACTCTTCAAGCTTACCTCTTCTATTCGTGTAAACGACTTTCATCCCGAGTGCTTTTGCTCTAATAGCCACTTCATATGAAATTCTACCCATACCAATTAAGCCAAGTGTTTTTCCTGAAAGTTCAATACCATTATATTTGCTTTTATTCCATTCGCCATTTCTCATAGTAAAGTTCGAAATGTGAATGAAACGTGCTAATGCAAACATATGGCCGATAGCAAGTTCAGCAACGGCAGCACTGCTTGAATTAGGTGTGTTTTTAACCATAAAACCGTGCTCAGTTGCATAGACATGATCTATGTTGTCGATACCTACGCCAGCTCTAATCATGAGCTTAAGTCGGCTGCCTTTTACTTGATCGATTAAATCCTTACGCAGTTTCGTCGCAGATCTGATAACGACAACATCTGAATCTCTAAGTTGTTCGATAAGCGCATCACCATCATAGTGCGTCGTGTCAACCACATGGCCTTGAGCAACTAATTGATCAACAGCACTTTTATCCATTCCGTCATTAGCTAAAATTTTTAACTGCATCTTTATATCCCTCCGATTCAAAAACTAAGGCAATTGCTAGCAATTGCCTTGATTGTTATTATAATCCAAGAATTTCTTCTATTACTGATAATAGTGTTTTAAGTTCGTCCATAGACGTGTCTGCCATATGTGCAATACGGAATGTAACATCTTTCAATTTGCCATAACCATTTGAAATAAGGTAACCGCGTTTTCCAAGTTCCTTATTAAGATCTGAAACGTTGATTTCTTTAGTATTTCTAATCGTAGTCAACGTATTTGAAGCATATTTTTCTTCTGCTAACATTTCAAAATGCTTATTTGCCCATTCTCTAGTAACTTTCGCCATCTCTAAATGTCTTGCAAATCTGTTTTCAAGGCCTTCAGCTAGTATGTTATCAAGTTGATAATCAAGCGCAAACATATGTGCCAATGAAGGTGTTGAAGGGTATTGATAATCTTTGTCTTTAATGTATTGGTAAATTTCAAGCAAGTCAAAGTACAACCCTCTGAATTCAACTTGTTTCGCTGCTTCGATTGCTTTTTCAGAAATCGAACAGATTGATAGACCAGCTGGTAAACCCAAGCATTTTTGAGTCGATGTAATACAGATATCAACCCCTAATTTGTCCACTTCAATTTTTGTTCCGCCCATTGAGCTTACTGTGTCCATACAGAATATAACATCAGGGTATTTTTTAATAACTGCTGCAATTTCATCAACAGGGTTCATAATTGCCGTTGAAGTTTCGTTATGAGTGATTGTGATTAAATCGTATTTTCCAGTCGCCAAGGCTTCTTCAACCATTTCAGGCGTTGTTGGCTTGCCGAGTTCAGACTTGAAAATGTCAGCAGGCACGTTGTTCGCTTGAGCCATTTTAAACCATCTGTCTCCAAATGCGCCAACTGAAAAAACAGCTGCTCTCTTGCGCGTACAAGATCTGATAGCACCTTCCATAAGACCACTACCCGATGAAGTCGATAACAAGATTTCGTTTTCAGTGTACATCACTTTTTTAAGTTTTTCTGAAATACCTCTTTGTAATGCAGATGCCTCTTTGCCTCTATGGCTGATTTGGGGAGTTGCCATCTTTAAAAGAACATCTTCTCTAACATCTACAGGACCTGGAATAAACAATTTCTTATGCATTCAAATCACCTCAAAATTATTTTTTTAATCATGTTTATCATATCATTTTAAACGATGAATAACAATATTTGTCCCAGTAAGTTTTGTCCAAATTCTTTAAATTAATTTCATATATTCAAATTTTTTTGTAAATTTGGATGCAGCATAATTACCTATTGAATTCGCATAATTACCTAATAAATCACAAAAAAGCTACACCATATAGGTGTAGCTTTTTAAAATGCTATGATAATGCCTTTTTTGTCTGCATATAGCGAAGACAAACCCGCACACTTTAGATTAACGACTTCTTTAACTGTATCTAATTTTCTAACGCCTTCCTCAATCTGATTAGCGCGTTCCGGATTGCCAACATGTGTAATTACGACTATATCTCGGCCATTTCTCGACAAGCCTTCTTGCATAAGTTCAATCAATCTAAGATAAGCTTTATTTGTATTTCTCACTTTTTCGAAAAGTTTTATTTCACCACGACCATCCGCACCCATGATTGGTAATATGTTAAGTGTTGATGCGATTAAACCCTTCCACTTGGAAATTCTACCATTCTTAATTAAATTATCCAATGATTCAGAAATAAATAACACTGTTATTTCACTGATAAACGTAGTCACGGTTTTTACTATTTCTTCACTTGTAAAACCTTGTCTCTTATAATCGTGAATTTTGCGTGCAACTAACGTCTGACCCGCAGCGGCTCCCAAAGAATCAAAAACATGAATAGCTTTTTTTCCTGGATTTTCAGAATCGTAAATATTTTTCGCGAGTATCGCACTATTGTAAGTGCCGCTTAATTTCGAAGAAATCGTCACTATATAGATTTCATCTTCTTCTCCTTTGAAGCTTTCTAAAAAATCATTTGGAGATGGACATGCTGTTTTTGGTGTTGACGTTGCGCGTTTCATTTCCTCTACAAATTGATCGACATCAAGTTGCGGATCGTCTATAAATTCTTTACCATCAAGATATAATTTAAATGGAACCAATTCGGTTGGATATTGTGCCAAGAAAGAAGCATCAACCTCTGTACTGCTATCACCAACTACTTTATACATAGTATCATCTCCTATATTATTATAAGAATATTATACTTTAGTTCAAAATGTTTTACAAATTGAAATAAAAAAAACTGCCGAAAGGCAGTTTATAAGTCAGACATTTTGAGAATTTCAGCTTCTCGCTTAATGGCCATTATTTCTAACGCTTTAACTCGTATCTTCATAGCATCGACATACGCTTCATCCTTAATAGATCCAAGGTTGATCTTTACATTGTATAAAGCTGATAAAATAGCCGTTCTAGCCATCATGGCTGCTACTAGTGCATCTGTTTGTGCGTTTGCATTTCCGGATTTGACAAGGAAAGCAATATCATCAAATAAAACAGCTGTTTTTTCTGCCACTTCAAGCGGTACCGAAGCCGCATATTTCATGCCGTCTTGAATTAATTGACTACGATTTGCCTTTTCATCATCTGTTTCTTTTGGGAGCTTGTAGGCTTTCATAACGCTATCAAATGAATTGGCATCCTTATCGATCAAGTCGACGAAAGTTTGCTTGTGAGCTGCCATTTTAGCTGCAACAGCTATCATTTGTTCTGAGACTTCTTCATAGTTTTTTTTGCCAACGGTTAAGTTTGCCACCATGCCAGAAAGTGCAGATGCAAGTGCTGAAGACAGCGCAGCAACACTACCACCACCTGGAACAGGTTCGCTTGATTCAAGTTGATTGATAAATGCTTGTAATCCTAAATCTTTTAACATACCGACCTCCCAATTTTATGGTTGAAGCATTATAAAGGCAGATTGTTCTCTTTATCGAGAATCAAGACGCCGTTCTTAATTACTTTTTCGACTGTGCTCACAGCGATATGATAGGGTAAAAACTTATAAGACGGAAACTCATGAATGACTAAATCCGCTTTCTTACCGATGTCGATACTACCAATCTGATCTGCTCTATCAAGTGCTGCAGCCCCATTAATTGTAAGCGCTGTGATTGTTTCTTCTATAGTCATACCCATTTGATTGGTTGCGAGTGCAATCAATAGAGGAATGGACTCAGTGAAGCAACTCCCCGGATTGAAATCCGTTGAAAGTGCAACGATTAGACCATTGTCTATCATATATCGAGCGCGTGCATAATGTTCTTTAAGTGAAAACGCTGTACATGGCAATAACGTCGCGACGACCCCAGCCTCTTTCATAGCTGCTATGCCAGCATCTGATGCTTGTAACAAATGATCGGCAGAAATGGCACCAAGTTCTGCTGCAAGCTCTGCACCACCAAGTTGTACAATTTCATCTGCATGTATTTTAATCTTAAATCCTAATTTACTTGCAGCGATTAAAAAACGACGCGACTGCTCAATTGAAAAGATATTGGCTTCGCAGAAAATATCTGCAAATTCTGCTAGCCCTCTTTCATCCACAATTGGAAGTACTTTTTCAATCATGAAATCGATGAAAGCTTCTGGATCTTCTTTGTATGCTGCCGGACGTGCATGTGGCCCAAGAAATGTCGTGATAATATCTAGTGAATGTAGTTTGTTAAGTTCTTTCATGACTTCAAGTTGCTTAATCTCAGTATCTAGGTCTAAGCCATATCCGCTCTTACCTTCTACTGTCGTCACACCAAATCCCGTCATGGAATTCAAGCGTTTAATGCCTACTTTAATCAAATCTTCCTTTGCCGTAGACATGGTACCTTTAACAGAATTGATAATTCCGCCCCCTTTAGCCATGATGTCCATATAAGCGACGCCATTTAAGCGCCAGTTATACTCTTCTTCACGATAACCACCGAAGACGAAATGCGTATGAGAATCGACAAAGCCAGGTAAAACACATTTATTCGTTGCGTCGATAATATTAAATCCTTTTGAGGCATACTCATCTAGATCTAATGGATCCGAGGTGATTTTCGTGATAATGCCATCCTCGACAATAACAGATGCGTTTGGCACGATTCTTAAATCTTGCATTTGCGCGCCTGCTTTTCCTTTAAAACCACTGCATGTTACGACTTCAGATGCGTTATAGATGACTAAGCTTCTTTTTTTCATTATCTACTCCATTATTCTTTTTTCTAACACTTGATCATAAGAAAAATTCTCAATGCCTAAATAATATTCAGCTGTACCAATTAGAGCATCCATTGGCACAAGTCCAACAATTTCACTACCTACGATAGATACACCATATCTTTGCGCTTCTATTCGAACGAGTTCGAAGGCTCTATATAAGGGCGTTTTCGTAAAGTCAGTCATATTCATAGAAATTTGCACGATGCCTCTTTCTTCAAGCGCAATACCTAGAGCTTTACAATATCTCAAACCGCCACTTAAATGTCTCACGTTTTTAGCGATTTTATTTGCAAGTTCTAAATCGTTTGTATTCAAGTTTACATTGAATGCAACTAGTGGCATTCTAGCGCCGATTGCTGTAATACCAGCCGTAGGATGGATCTCTGCACCAAAATCAGGCTTCCACTCTGAGGTTTTCACCTTTTCACTCATACCTTCGAATTGACCTTTTCTGATGTTCGCCAAATTCTCACGATCTGACGAAGAAGCTGATTTTTCATATAAAAAGCTTGGTACACCATGCTTTGTATAAACGGCTTCTGCAACTTCTTTAGATAGCGCGATGCATTCTTCCATTGTTGCATTTTTAATTGGGATAAATGGAATAACATCTGTTGCACCCATGCGTGGATGTTGGCCTTCATGTTTCGTCATATCGATGAGTTTTGCAGCAAGTCCAACTGCTTCGATTACTGCAGCTTTCAATGCTTCTTTTTCACCAACAACCGTGACAACAACACGGTTATGATCTTCATCGTTGCTATAATCTAATAGTTTGACGCCTTCTTTGCCTCTAAATGGTGAAATGATTTGCTCGATTTTCTCTAAATCTCTGCCCTCGCTAAAGTTAGGGACACATTGAATAATCTGATGCATGGCAACCTCCAATTTATAAAAATTCAGTACCAGTATAAGACTGAATCGTCTATTTTTCGACCATATGAGAAATCATTATAATTCGAGTTTTATGCGTAACTGTGTCAACATGTCTTCTGTCATTTTTGCAAGGTCATATTTTGGATTCCAGTTCCACTCTTTACGCGCACAAGTGTCATCTAAAGAATTTGGCCATGAATTTGCGATGTCTTGTTTGATAAGATCTACGCTGTAATCCATTTCAAATTCTGGAATGTGTTTTTGAATTTCCTTTTTAATGTCTTCAGGACAAAAACTCATCGCTGTGATATTGAATGCATTTCTATGAATGAGTTTAGCTGGGTCCGCTTCGCACATTTGAATCATGGCATCAATTGCATCAGGCATATACATCATATCCATATAGGTATCTGCTGCAAGGTTGCAAGTAAATTTTTTGTTTTTAAGCGCTTCATAGTAGATGTGTACCGCATAGTCAGTCGTGCCGCCACCTGGAAGTGCTTTATAAGAAATTAGGCCAGGAAAACGTACGCCTCTTGTATCCACGCCATATTTTTTGAAGTAATAGTCACATAACAATTCGCCAGCAACTTTTGAGACACCATAGATCGTCGTTGGTCTTTGAATTGTATCTTGTGGCGTGAAGTCTGCAGGCGTAGTCGGTCCAAATGCTGCGATAGAGCTAGGTGTAAATACCATTGCACCAGTAAGTCTTGCAACTTCAAGGCAATTGTATAAGCCGTTCATGTTAACATCCCATAATAGCTGTGGATTTGCTTCACCAACAGCTGATAACAATGCTGCTAAATTCATGATTGTATCGATCTCGTATTTCACGACGAGTTCCATCAATCGGTCGTAGTCTTTTACATCGAGGAGTTCAAATATACCCACATCTTCAACTGGTCCATTTTTACAATGACGGATATTTGTCGCTACTACGTTCTCTACACCATAAATTCTTCGCAAGGTCTCAGTGAGTTCTGTACCAATTTGTCCACAAGCCCCAGTTATTAGTATTTTTTTCATTTAGCGCTCCCCTTATAAAATTATTTGAATCCTTAAAAACGTTTAGTCATATCTATTTTACATGATAGAGGATAAGAGTAAACAACTCTTTTTACAAAAGATTTTAACATTTATTAATCTTTTGACATTTTTGACACAATTCAAACCCATTTATTTGCACCAACAATAAATTAGAGCAACCTGATTTTATCAATCCATATAAAATAAAAAATAACAGCTGTGTAGACAAAAATACCAAGAGGCGCAACAATTCTAAATTTCAATTTAGAAAGCTTATGCCTAAAGACAACCATACCTATTGCGAGCCCAACTCCACCCCCAATTATTGAAAAACTCAACAAAAAATTCTCAGATAGCCTCCATTTGTTTTTGACCGCATAAGATTTGTCTAACATCATCATAAAGCAAGCCACGAAATTGATTAGAATAAAAATACTTGACAATAATTTCAAATCCATAACCCCTCCAAAATAAATTGTTTACATTATCATATATATTCGTTCTTAAATTGGGTATAATTCATACTATAGTATTTTTGAACTCAGCACAAGGCAGAGACTATAAGCTCAAATAGAAGATAAAGGGGATAAATGATGGAACTTCAACTTGATAGTATCATAAAAATACTTATAGCCGTTCTAGTAGGCGGATTTATAGGACTTGAAAGAGAATCAGCTAGTAGACCTGCAGGTTTAAGAACTCACATTTTGGTTTGTGTTGCAAGTGCACTAGTCATGGATATGAATTTATTGATTGCTCAGTCGAACATATATGCGGACCCTATGCGTCTTGGCGCACAGGTTATCAGTGGTATGGGATTCCTTGGAGCAGGTACAATCATTAAGGAAGGCCCTAATGTCAGAGGATTGACGACTGCTGCAGGCCTATGGTCTGTAGCATGTCTTGGATTGGTAATAGGTTCTGGTCAGTATTTACTGGCCGCTTTTGCAGCTTTGATTATGTTAATCACATTGAAGACCATCAATCAACTTGAGATGAAGTATTCAAAAAACAAAAGAAAATAGCTCATAAACAGCTCAGTGATTATGATTCACTGAGCTGTTTTTCTCTAAGTATATGATTGATGCTTTTTAATTGTTCGTTCTCTTGTATCAAATGATGATTTTGTAAAATCAATAATTCTTTCTCATGCACTAGATGATTACGTGTCTCAATTTCATCCAAAACCGACTTAATTCGTACTGCGAATTCAATTTTATTGAACGGTTTATGAATATAGTCGACCGCTCCAAGTTCAAAACATTCTTTCAAAATCTGAAGATCATCAATGGTCGTTAGCATGATCACTTTAATCTTTTTTTGCAACTCTCTTTCAACTAAAATTTTTAAGAAATCAACGCCGGTTAATCCTGGCATTATTATATCTAATAGTACGAGATCTACAGGATGACTATCCAATATTTCTAATGCTTCTTCCCCACTTAAGCAAGTAGTGATCTCATCTGTAAGCTGATATTCTAATAGAGCATCACAGGCAATTTTTGTGTTTAGTTTACTGTCATCAACGATTAGTATATTCATAAACCCTCCTTAAAAATAAACCATAGATATCATTTTAATACCCCAAACTATCAAATAGAACCAAAAAAAGCATCAACGCAATTTTGCATTGATGCTTCATTATAGCTATAAACAACTTAAAATTCAGCGTTTTTAACGGTTCTTGGAAATGGAACCACATCTCTGATATTGCCCATTCCTGTTAAGTACATAATCATGCGCTCAAAGCCCAATCCATATCCTGCATGACGTGTCGTGCCAAACTTTCTAAGCTCTAAGTACCACCAGTAATCCTCTTCCTTTAAGCCCATCTCTTTGATACGGTTCAACAAAAGGTCGTATCTTTCTTCTCTTTGCGATCCACCTATGAGTTCGCCTACGCCTGGAACGAGTAGATCCATAGCTGCAACCGTCTTTTGATCTTCATTCATTCTCATATAGAAAGACTTGATTTCTTTAGGGTAATTTATGACAAACACAGGTTTTTTATAAATAACCTCGGTAAGGTAACGCTCGTGCTCCGTTTGAAGGTCAGCGCCCCAAAATACAGGGTACTCAAATGTTTCACCTGATGCTAATAAAGCCTCAACCGCTTCAGTGTAAGTAACTTTTCCGAAGTCAGCGTTTAGAACATGTGCCAATCTATCAAGTAAACCTGGATCGATGCGTTCATGGAAGAATTTCATTTCTTCAGGACAAGTCTCCATAACATAAGCGATGATGTATTTAACCATATCTTCAGCGAGTGCCATATTATCATTTAAATCAGCAAAAGCAATTTCAGGTTCTATCATCCAAAATTCTGCGGCATGACGTTTCGTATTGGAGTTCTCCGCTCTAAATGTTGGTCCAAATGTATAAACATCTCTGAATGCTAAAGCAAATGTTTCAGCTTCAAGTTGCCCACTTACAGTTAAGTTGGTTTCTTTGCCAAAGAAATCTAGTTCCGTATCCAGCTTTCCATCTTCCGTCTTAGGTAAGTCGTTCATATCAAGCGTTGTCACTCTAAACATTTGGCCTGCACCTTCGGCATCACTACCCGTGATGATTGGGGTATGAACATATACAAAACCCCTATCCTGGAAGAACTTGTGGATGGCAAACGCCGCAGCTGATCGCACTCTGAATACAGCTGAGAAAGTGTTGCTTCTAGGTCTCAAATGTGCAATGGTCCTAAGGTACTCCATGCTATGTCTCTTTTTCTGTAGTGGGAAATCCGGTGAGGAATAACCTTCTACGATGATTTCATTTGCTTTGAGTTCAAAAGGTTGTTTTGCATCAGGGGTCGCTACTAAGATTCCCTTTATAATAAGCGATGATGCTATTGCGCATTTCTCAATATCCGAAAAATTGCTTAGCGAATCGTCAAACACAATTTGTAAGTTGTTGAAATACGTGCCATCGTTGAGTTCAATGAAGCCAAAAGCCTTGGAGCTTCTCGATGTTCTAATCCAGCCTGAAACTTGTATTTCAGTTTCTATATACATTTCAGGTTTTAAAAATAATTCTCTAATCACTGTATTTTTCATGAATGGCCTCCCATTTTTTTATATCAATATAATTTCAAATAAATTCTATTAAATTATAATACATGCCGTGCATTTAGTCAAAATATTACATTGCCAATTTAAGTGGTTTCTTATAGTATGTAAGTAATATTGTAATGTGTTTAATCGGAGGTAAAATGGAAAAACTCGACTTAATCACCATCAGTGCTTCTCTATTTCTTGTCAATTTTTTATATCATTTTTACATTACAAAAAATAGTGATTCAGCTAATTTGACCGACTTAATTCCCTTTGTCGTTCTTGTGGCCACCTCAAAACTTGATGTGCTTTATACGGACTATTCGATTTTTAAAATAGCGTTGATTGCTTGTTTGCTGTATAAAGCAGTGCTCTACCTGATTGGCAGTCGCGTTCAGAACAGTACAATCCTGCTTACTGATGTTGTTATCTCGATTGGTATCATGATTATACTTGTATCAAAAACGATCATACCTCTTATTTTAATAAATACAAGCCTCATCGTATCTGCGACTTCTATCATCATCATTAAGCTCAAAGTACTGACTGTATTAAATAATAAGCACAATAAAGAAGTGGTTGAAATAGGTTTCTTGGGCTATATTGGCATGATTACACTTGGTATCGGCAATACACCTTTCAATCTATTTATGGGAATTGCAATTATTGTTCTCTATCAAATATCAGAACTTACAGTTGCACTTAAATATTATCGAAGCGCTTCTGACAACACAGATATAAGGCTCAACAGTTTAGAGCAAAAATTTGAAAGAACTGTAGAATTCGAAGCAAAAAAAAGAACGGCTCATATGGCGGATAAAGTTGAGTACATTAGAGAAAAATCTCAAAAGGATCCATTGTCGAAAGCGCTTAATCGTCATGGTATCGTAAGTGAAGTAAATGCCGCTATCATCGACTCAAACATCAAGATTTTTTCAATTGCAATTCTTGATATTGACTTCTTCAAAGCAATCAACGACTCCAAAGGACACATTGTTGGCGATGAATGCATCAAGTTTCTATCCTATACGTTTATGAGTCATAATCGTAAAACTGACTTTTTTGGACGTTACGGTGGCGACGAGTTCATCTTATTGATGCCACATGTCAACGCACCTGCAGCATTAGAAATCTGCGAGCGCATCAAGAAAGAAATAGCTATCAAATCCGTACCAAAATTTTCAATTTCTGTGGGTATAGCTTCCTATCCCTATGATGGCCGAACTTTCACAGAGCTAGTTGAAGTTGCTGATAAGGGATTATATCACTCTAAAGAACAAGGGAGAAATCGTGTCTCTTATTTGGGTTTCGTGCCTATTTTAAAAAAGTAGACTATTGGATTGTTTCGAAATCGACAATTTTTGCAACGCCTTTTTCAATAGTGATTTGATAGAGTACTTTGTTTTCAAATGTCTCTTCATCGTTTGATTTAAAAACTTCTACGACTTTAATGGATAAAATTGAACCTTTTTCAGTCAATTCATATGGATAAAAACGTATAAATTCTATGGCAGTGTTTGCATCTCGCGGCACTGCCTTAATTTTTTCATAGGCTGGGGATCCTTCAGAGATAAACTTTAGCAAATCATCATTTTCTTGTTTGACGTATCCAGACCAAGCCTGATCGAATCCTAAAATGAGATTGTAATAAGCGACTGGTATCTTTAAGGCATCAACCGGTGATGAACGCTTCTCTGTTGTTATCATTGTTTCATTCTCCACGTGATAACCTGTTAAAGTACTTTCATTCTTAAAAACGAGTAATCTCAAAAAGTCTGTGACGCCTCTACCCTTTTGCAATACACGCTCTTCATAGTAACCATCTTTTGTGCTATATTTGACGGTGATTTTATCCCCAGTCTCATTTATGTCGGTTATTTCACCTGTGACTTTCCATTTGCTACCATAAAAATCTTTTGAAGTAAATGTCCATATATTGCCCACTTCTAGTGGCAGTTTTAGAAGTACAAGATGTTCAAAATTAGATTCATTTAACCGTGAACCATTATAAGTTTGTACGATTTTGTCCGCATCAACGGTTAAAATAATTTCAAAATTAAAATTATCTTTTGTGATAGCAGCCTCATTATCTTTAACTTCGCCTTTTAGTATGGCAATTTCTTCGTCGCCTTTTGATTCTCGTTCAATATTATCAATGATGTGAAAATAATCGCTATCACCTAAATAACGCTCACTAACAGAAGGTAAAAATTCAAGGAGACTCCTATCTGGAGGTAAATTCATCTGATTCTCATTAGCACAGCCAACAAAAATAAGTAGAAGTAAAACGAAGATTATACTAATAAATATGTTCTTAATCATAAAATACCCCCTTTCAATAAAGACTATCTATATATAACGCAGGTTCGCGCTAATAAATAGCGCAGGTTCGCGCTAATAAATACTCAAATCCAACTTATTTGAAAGACTTTCTAGTATTTTAAGTCCAGCATAGCTATTACCTTTTCGATCGAGCGCTGGACCAAACACACCAATACCCATGCGATTAAGAACGCTACACATAATACCACCACCAACGCCACTCTTGGCTGGAATTCCAACGTTGATTGCAAATTCACCTGAGCCATCGTACATGCCACAAGTAGCCATATATGACTTAACAATATGACCATAACGTATCGGAAAAATTTGTTCTTTAGTTATCACGTCCTTGCCATTGTTTGCAAGTAGCGACCCGATGTATGCTAAATCTATAGTCGTTACTTCAATAGAACATTGCTTAAAGTATACTTCCAAAGTTTCATCCACTTCACCTTCAATATTTCCAAAATCCTTCAGAAAATAGGCCATGGATCGATTTCGATGACCTGTTTTGAGTTCAGATTGGTAGACCTCATGGTTTATACTTATTGAAGAATTATGCGCGATTTTTTGAATGAATGCAAGGATGCGTTCAACCTTTTCATCGGCGGTCTTTCCTGCGACAAGCCCAGATACTGAAATTGCACCTGCATTGATCATCGGGTTCAAAGGTTTATGTTCATTAAAGGTCTCAAGTCTAACAATAGAATTAAAAGGATCACCAGTAGGCTCCTTGCCAACTTTAGAAAATACACGTTCTTCGCCACTATCCATAAGTGCCAGCAATAGGACAATTGGTTTTGAGATACTTTGCATAGTAAACAGCTGTTGATAATCTCCTGAATGATATAATTTTCCTTCACTATCTAACACTGAAACACCTAAAAATGATGGGTCTGTTTTCCCAAGCTCGGGAATATAATTGGCGACTTTTCCGTCCGTTGTACTCGTCTTATATTGTTCAACTAACTCATCTAATAGCGACTGCATCTTTCACCTCATTAATTTAGTTTCATTAACCATTATAACAGGGTCCTACAAAAATAAAAGCACCAAACTTCAAGTGTAATTGTGATGCTTTATTCTTGTGCACTATATTTTATACATTGCATTTTATTCCTTATTTACAAACAATCATTAATTTGGTAGTATAGTATATGTTACATATTCATAACACAGAAGGAGTTGTCAGGAATGAAGAAAACTTTAATGACTGAAGCAGCACTGACCAAATTACAAGTGGAATACGATGAACTTATAGAAAAGAGACACCAGATCTCAGAAGAGATAAAACGCGCACGCGGCTTTGGTGATTTATCCGAAAACGCCGAATATCATGCAGCAAGAGAAGCACAATCGCATAATGAGACTGACATATTGAAATTGAAAGAAATCTTGGAAAGTTATGAATTGGTCCAAGAGCCGAGTGATAAAAACAGCATCACTATCAGTTCAAAGGTCAAAGTCATGTATTTGGATACTAAAGACGTCGAAGTGATCTCCGTCGTAACCAAAATTGAGTCTGATCCACTTAACAATATGATTTCAAACGAATCACCTATTGGAAGTGCTTTAATGGGTAAGAAAAAAGGTGATAGAATCGAAGCAAATTCACCAAATGGCATCGTATTATTAGAAGTACTTGAGATTCTGTAACTGCTTTATCACAACTAAAATCAAACCCCCTGTTCACATTGTGAAAAAGGGGGTTTTTTTGATTAATTTATATTTGAGCGGCTCGACGTTTATCGACATCTTTAAAGACTTTATATAATATAAAGGTTCCAATCAAGTAACAGAGTATCGTAAAGTAATAGGGCGTATTATAGCTAAACTTAAACATCAAGACGCCACCAATATAGATACCAAGCGCTCTGAACAGGTTGCTGACCATAGAGATCATACTGCTCATGTAAGTACGTGCATCGTCATCAACGATTTCCATTGCAAGGTTTCCTATAATCGGGCTGGCCATATTCATCAAAGACGATCTGAAAAAGAACGAAATAGTGATTACAATGATTCCCTGTGGAAATGAGATTGAAAGTAAGAATGGAATCGATAACAATTGACACATTAAGACCGTTTTGACTGGTCCTAACCTTTTTGCGAGTGGCGGGACAATTAATCCCCCTATAACCGTGCCCACTTGACTAATCGCCATAATAGTTCCAACTACACCATCATTGACATCAAGACTATATTTCAAATACATACTAAAAAATGGAACGACCATTCCTGCTCCGAGGCCTATCAATGAAACCTGTACCAAATAGAGCAAAGTACTTCCAGAAGATAGTTTTTTATAACCGTTCAATAAATTGTGTAGTGTTTTCAATATTGACTCTTCCCTACGGCGATCTTGCATATGTTTCCCTTGAAATTTAAAGGCGAGAATGATGCCGATAACAATCAAAGAATTTGCACTATTTAGAACAATCCTGTTTGCTAAAATAGCGCCAGATACTTCAGTAAGTATCTGAGATAAATACCCCAATGAAAGACTACCTATAACAAATGCGATATTCATCAAAACAAAAGCCATACTAAAGGCTGTCACACGATGTGCCTCTGGTGTGTTTTCAAATATAATTGGCGCTTGTAATACCATGATTGTCGCATTTCCAACACCAAATACAAAGGCAAAAATCTGCATAATCAGAGGAATTTGAATATTAAGTACGATGAGATTGCTGATAATCATCAAAATAAGGCCTAAAATCACCGTCGTTTTTTTGTTTAATCGGTCGGCAAATATCGCCACTGGTATCGCACCAAGTGCAACCCCTAACGTATTGATAGATAGAATTTGTCCGACAAACGCTTCATTAAATCCGAGGTTTTTTAAATAGATACTAAACAAGACGTTATAAGCTGAACTAACAATCGTAACAAAAAATATGATCCCTAAATAATATTTAAGATTATTTGAGATGTTTTTAAAAAAATCCGCATAAACATTCATAGCTGCTTTCATATAATCACCAAAAATTATTATACCATATATTTCGCCGTTCGAAATATATTTTTTCGCCATCCGAAATGTTATTTTTTTTTAATCATAATTTTCTAGTGATAAGGATTGTTGAAAGCTTTGAATTACGTTATACTAATTTAAAAATGCTGGAGGTTTTTATGGCTTGTATGTATCCCTCACCAAATAACGCACCTGAGGTGTTGTACCCGTATATAAAAAAAGAACTGACTAAGTTGTTTGACTCTGAAACAGATTGGGTGGCAAATGCGGCAAACGCTGCCTCAACGCTTGGTTTTTTAATGCCTCAGCTCAATTGGGCAGGTTTTTACCTCTATAACGGTCAAGAACTCGTTTTAGGCCCATTTTGGGGTAGACCAGCAGTAACGAGAATTAGTATTGGAAAAGGCGTCTGCGGCGACAGTGCGGCCTCTAGGAAGACGATCGTTGTTCCGGATGTCCACCAATATCCTGGTCATATTGCATGTGATCTCTTATCTAACAGCGAGATTGTCCTCCCACTTGTCAAAGATGGTAAATTGATTGGCGTTTTAGATATAGACAGTCCTGAAGTAGAACGCTTCACAGAATCAGATCGCGTAGGATTAGAAGAAATAGTACAGTTGTTGATTGAAACCATAGGATTTCCCGTTCGCGAATAACGTAATCCTGTAACAGAATAAGAAAGGCGTGCTAAAAATAATCACATCATTTTTTTAGCACGCCTTAATTTATATTTAATATGAACGGTCAAGTAACGTCCTTGCCATATTTTCGATAGCGACTTTATATACACTGTCTGGAAGTTTGTCAATGCGCTTATAGGCGCGTTTTGTGAACTTTCTAGCTAGAACCCTTGATTTCTCTATACCGTTATTTTTGATGATAAGCTTCATAAGCTCTTCTTCTGAATAACTTAAAACACTTTCTGCTTCGCCTTGAATGGAATAGATGACGGGCAATGTATAATAACCCTTTTTAAGATCGTTTCTGACAGATTTTCCAACAACTTCTTGATCATCCGAAAAATCCAAAATATCGTCGATAATTTGGAACGCAATACCCAAATCAAATCCAATATGTCCAAGATTTTTAGAAAAAGCTTCCGTACAATCACTCTCGGATGCGCCAGCATACATACTCGTGGCAAAAAGTGCAGCTGTTTTACCACTCACAATTCTCAAATAACTTCTAACAGTCATATGATGAAACTTGCTATTATACTGTAGCAATTCACTCTCACAAATACGTTCAATCGCTTTTGCAAGTTTAGACATGTGGTCCGCATCATAGTCTTTGCCATTTAAAATAGACATGGCTTTTGAGAGCAGATAATCACCCGCATAAACGGCCATATCTTTACCGTATTTGCTTTGTGCACTCTCTTTATTGCGTCTCAACTTAGAATCGTCGATAATATCGTCGTGAATGAGCGTTGCCATATGAAGCATCTCGATAGCAGCAGCTAATTTGACTACCTTTTCTGAATCATAGTTGCCAAATTGAGCAGCAAGTACCGTCATTTGAGGACGGAGCATTTTACCGTTCAGATCGATGACATCCTCGATAACTTCCTTGATCCCACTAAACTTCGTCTTGGAATACGCTTTAATTACCAATTTCACTTTATCCAATTCATTCTGAAGCGCTTCCTGTATTTCAAGATTCGTTTGTTTGTTACTTACAGTAAGTGCCATAATTTTTCTCCAATACATCTTGCTGCTTATCGATTGAAATTGACACGCTCAAGATATTTAATTAAGATTTTTGCAACGATTCCGACAAAAATTCCGGTTGGAATCGCAACAATTAGCAAGATCGGAAGATAGGTCAAAATCAATACGTTGTGTATGATGATCGCTGCGACAAAGAGTTGACCTAAATTGTGCGCAACGGAACCAGCAATACTGACTCCAATCAAACTGATTTCACCTTTAAAAACTTTCAAAATAGCGGCCATTACCAACAAGCTTAAAACACCGCCTGCAAAACTATACAAGAAACTTGATAGCGATCCAAATGTGGTTGCCGTTAGAAGAACACGTAAAAGAACTACGGCAGATGCTTGTTTAAACGTCAGTAAATAAATAGCCGACAAAGTAATAATATTTGCTAGTCCCAATTTAGCACCTGGTGCAATAAAAGGAATAGGCAACATACTTTCAATAAAAGATAAAATCATGCCTTGTGCGACTAAAACGGATATGAAAACGAGCATCCTAGTCTTTGAGGCAGTATTTTTTCTTTTAGGATTTTCGCTCATAAAAACTCCTTTGAGACATTGTTAATCTGCAATGCTGTCAAGGCCATCTTCCTCGGCATTCTCCGAGAAAATCTCAACAGTAACTTTATGCGGTAGACAAACAATAATGCCACCGTTTTGAGCAATTGCTTGCGTTTTTACACATATTTGATCTCTACAATTTGCATCAGACATTGAAACGACGCCATCTTTCACGATAATGCGATTCATTTCTCCATTTTCTTCAAAAAGAAATTCTTCGTTTGTATTATCTGTCAATTTGAACGACTTGATAATGACGCCATCGTGTTTGATCAAGACCTGCTGTGCGTCATCATTTTGACTTTGAAACCATTTGATTGTCCCAAGCGCAATGAGGCTAATTATTAGAACTATTCCAATGAGAATCATATCGTTTTTTTTCATTATTACCTATCTTTCTAAAATCGAGGAAATTATATAATTCAAATCTAAATACAATTTCCATAATCATTTAAAAATCGTATCTGCATTTGCAGATACGATTTTTCAGTTTTGAGTCGCGTTATTAGTGGAAGAATAAATAGGATTTCTTTGCGAACTTCGTGCCTTTCCACCATTTTTTAAGGAATGGCAATACATAGTAATCCATGCCGAATGTGCTACCTGATCCACCGATCATCGCAATACCGCCAAAGAAGAACCAAAGGATAGACGCATCAGACATACCTGTCAATGTGATACCGACTGTCATAACAGTTGTCATCACTGAAGAGATGAATGTGAATAAACCAGCGATTAAGCATAAACCGAAGATGATTTCCATCAAAACCATACCAGTTTGGAACATAACCGCATTTGGAGCAACGATATTGTCAATTGACCATTGAACAACACCAGGGATGTTTTCAACAAGTGGCTTGATAGCAACTGCGCCTTCTTCAACCCATTCTGAAGCTTGTGCAACAGCGTCTGAAGCATACATTTTAGGTTCAGCTAACCAGCCTTCACCGATTTTTTTGTAACCTTCGATTAACCACATAACACCAAGGAACATTCTAAGTGGTACGAGCCAGAAGTTAGGAGATGCTTTAGAGAAATGACCACCAAATACAGAGCGTCTGTTTTTAATGTGGAAGAATTCATTCATAATATATTCAGAAAGTTGAGCAACACCACTTACTAAGAATAAGTAGTAGAAGTTGACCATGTGCTTAACCATAACAGCTAAGAAACCATTGAATTTTAAGCCATTGTTGTCTGATACGGCATATTTAGCGCCGATAGAAACCATGAAACCATGGTAGTTTTGTTTGTGTTCGTGCATTTCAGTTTTATTGATCATCGCTGCGATATTAATTGCAGCTGTGTGGCCTGATTGCTCAGCCGCTTCAACGATTTGTGGCAAGAAGCCATCTTTATCTTCATAGTGAACGTTGTCGCCCGCTAAGAATACATTTTCATATTTTGGTGATTGCATATATTTGTTAACGACAACTCTACCAGCTCTACCTGCATCAAGACCAAGTTTGCCAACGAAGTTGCTAACTTTGATACCAGCACCCCAAACGAGTGTTTTAGTCTTGATCACGCGACCGTCTTTAAGTTCGAAGCCATCTTCTGTCGCTTTGACAAGTGCTGCATTTTTAAGAAGCTGAACGCCAATTTTTTTATATCTATTTTCTACTTTAGTAATTTGTTTTTCATCTTTTAGCGTATTGAGAATTCTCGGTGTCGCTTCGATATTATAAATAGTAACTTCTTTTTTATCTATGCCGTATTTAACAGATAAGTGATCTTTTGCTTCGCCAAGTTCACCAACCATCTCAACGCCTGTAAATCCACCACCGACAACTGCGAATGTCAAAAGTTGTTTTCTAACTTCTACATTTTCTTCTATTGCAGCAAGTTGGAACATATTTTCAATATGTGCACGGAGCTTTACTGCATCTTCATATGACCAAAGTGTAAAGGCATGTTGATCGATGCCTTCGATACCAAACGAGTTTGAATCCGAACCACAAGCTAAAACAAGGTAATCGAACTTGTAAGTTTTCTTGTCTGAAACCAATTGCTTGCCTTCGAAATCAACATTTGTGATCGAGTCTGTTACAACTTTAACTTTTCTCTCCGCAAAAATGGTTCTGAGGTCGATTTGAATCGCATCTGGATTTGTACGGTGACCAGCAACTTCATGAAGCTCCGTCATCAATGTGTGGTACGGTTTTCTGTCAATTAAAGTAATTTCAACAGAGTCATCATTTTTGAACAACTTGTGCAATTTTTTACCAGCTGCTACACCGGCATAACCACCGCCAAGGATCAATATTTGTTTCTTTTCTGCCATATTATCCCTCTTTCTATAATTTCTATAATTCCTCTTTAATATTATACCAAAAACCTTCAAAATAGAAATAAAAATTTAATATCTTGAGGGAAATTAACGATTAGTAAGCAATTTCCTCATCAATATTTCTAAATATAAGCTTTGGCTATTAATAAATTAATACTTTCTATTGCATCCGCCATCGTTACTTCCGTTTTTTCACGATTGCTTCTAAGAGAAAATTCAACTAGACCATCCTCGATTCCCTTGCCAATGGTCACTCGAATTGGAATACCTATTAAATCAGCATCTGCAAACTTCACACCAGCGCGTTCATTTCTATCATCGATAAGGACTTCCACGCCACTTTTTTTCAATTGTTCATATAGCTCAAACCCTGCATTAACCTGTGTCTCAACTTTTGTATTGACTATCGTAATAAGCACTTGGTATGGTGCAATCGCAAGCGGCCAACAAATACCATGTTCATCGTGAAATTGTTCGACAACAGCCGAAACGCATCTTGAAATTCCGATGCCATAAGAGCCCATCATGAAATGCTTGGCTTTTCCGTCTTTGTCAAGGAACGTTGCCTGCATGGCTCTTGAGTATTTATCGCCTAATTGGAATATATTCCCGACTTCAGTTCCTTTGTCAAGCGCAAGTGGTGCGCCACATTTTGGACAACTATCACCTGCTTCAACTAATAAAAGATCTGCACTTACTTTATAATCTGATGGATTTAAATTAACATTTATAAAGTGATAATCGATTTGATTTGCACCACAAATGGCATTCGTCATATTAAACACTCTTGCGTCGGCGATAATTTCTACATTATCACTCAATCCAATTGGACCCGCAAAGCCAAGTACAGTACCTGCCAATCTACCAATTTCATCTTCTGTAAGCATGACGAGTTCATCTTCAGATTCACCGACACATTTTGCCACCTTAATCAAGCTCATTGTGCGATTTCCTGGGATCATGACTGCAAATACCCTTGATTCATCCTCTTTTTTTACTAACAAGGTCTTAATGAACCTAGAAGGCTCACAGTCAAAAAAATGCTCAAGTTCTGCAATTGTTTTAATGTTCGGCGTGTGAACGCGTTCCATTTCAACTGGTGATTCTTCATTTTCTACAGCTTTGTAGATAGAATCGGCCACTTCATCTGTAGCAGCATAACTGCACTGATCACAATAGGCAATTGTACTTTCACCACTTGGTGTGATAGCGATATACTCATGTGAGATGCTACCACCCATATTACCTGAATCACCTTGAACCACTTTGTATTTAAAGCCCATGCGATCAAATGCCTTTGAATAGGCAACTGCCATATTATCATAAGACTTAAGCATGCCTTCATAATCCGCATCAAAAGTGTAAGCATCTTTCATGATGAATTCACGCGCTCTGACAAGACCAAAACGCGGTCTTCTCTCATCTCTATATTTGGTCTGGATTTGATACAAGTTGAGTGGTAATTGTTTATACGATTTTAGTTCATTGTTGATCATGAACGTAAAATATTCTTCATGTGTTGGTCCAAGGCAAAATTCGCGGTCATGACGATCGCGCAATTTGAACATTTCAGGACCAAAATTCTCCCATCTGTTGCTTGCATCCCAGATTTCTCTTGGTTGAATAGCGCTCATCAAAACTTCTTGAGCATCATGGGCATCCATCTCTTCACGAACGATGGCTTCGATTTTCTTCATCGCTCTAAATCCAAGGGGTAAAAACGAATAGACACCCGATACGAGTTTGCGGATCATACCTGCTCTTAGTAATAATTGTGCACTCATGATATCGGCATCGCTTGGAACTTCTCTCAATGTCGGCATATATAAATTTGAAAGTTTCATCTTTTCACCTCAATTTATTTCGTTTACCTAAATATGCAATTTTCATTTCAATTTCTTACTTATAATAAATGAAATATCTATGAAATACAATACGAATTGATTAATTTATTAAAAACAATTCTCAATTAGATATTTAATGGACATTTTTCCATTTAATGGATATGCGTTTTAAAATTGGCAAATAACGCCTTTTATAGATTAAGAAAAATCAAACTGATCATCGTTAAACCAATAGCTATAAAATCCTTCTTGAACAACTTTTCTCTAAATAGAATCACACTTAATATCGATATCAATAAAATTGAACCGGCACTATAAGCTGGAAAAACTATAGAAGCAGGAAAAACGTCAAGTGCATTTAATAAGAAGAAAGATGCAAATAAATTTGGAATGCCTATCATTATGCCCACTATCAGCGTATGACCTTTTTTAAGTGGTTTATTATCGCTTCTCAAATATTGAATTAAACTTAGTATTAGTGCCGTTGCAAAAACAACAAATAAAAAAATTGGTTTATAATCAAGGGATACCAATCGTTGAAATATTTTATTCAAAAACTCTGCAAAACCACCTACAACAAATAGGATGATCAACATTGAAAAACCTCTGCCTTGAACATTTCTAGAATCTACCTCCCTAGAAATAGTAGTCACTTTCTTAGGTGCTTTATTGGCAATGATGATTGCTATCATCGCTAATATTATTCCAAGGCTTTGAATTTTGCTTGGCATTTCATTCCAAATAATGATTGAGATGATCATAGGTATCAGTATACCTAGTTTTGCGAACATACCTGAGATACTTGCGCCGTTTTGTTTGACACTCTTCTGATAAATACTAAAACTCAATAAGAAAAAAACACCGGTCGCAATGCCGATAACTAACGTCAATACAAAAAGTGAGTTATTAATGTCTATCAATGCAATATTTTGATTTTGAACAATCAAAACTGTACTGATGAAAGTTGCCGTCGCATAATTTGATACTGTAATAAGGTACTGATTCAAATGATGCATCCCCGCATATTTGAATAATAGTGCAATGGATGCACTGCAAAATGTCGCAAGAATCAATGATCCCAAAATTCACCTCATTTATTTTGACTAAAAAACGTTATTAACCACTCTAAGAATGACAAATTGCTATAAAAATGGTTATGTACATAAGTGCCTATAACATTATGAACATGGTAACCACATTGCCATGTATCACTTTTCCCATTAACAGTGATTATTGTTTCGATATCGTTAACGGTTACAACAGAATGGTGAAACTCATGGCCGCGATACAGAATTGCAGCGTCTTCTCCCTCTAAAGGTTGCTGCAAAGTCGCATCTACATGACCAAAATGCTGCAGTCGGTCTGTCATTTTTGAAACACCATCAAAGATACCAACCATTTCGTACACTTCACCGTCACTATTTTCTAGAGTCCGCATGAGGTACATAAGGCCGCCACATTCAGCATAAATCGGCATACCCGCGTCTGAACATGCTTTAATCGCTTTTCTCATAAGTCGATTTTCCATAAGCGCTTTGGCAAAAACCTCAGGATAACCACCGCCAATATAGAGGGCGTCTATTGAACTCGGAACAGATTCATCTTTCAGGGGTGAAAACGGTATCAAAGATACACCAACTTCACGTAGCGTCTCAATATTTTCATCATAATAAAAGGAAAAAGCATCATCATAGGCAAAACCAACTCGAAGACCGCTTTTTTTACCAATTGCTGACTTCAATTTAGATAGTGATGCCTGAATGAAAGGACTTCCGCTACCATCATACGCAACTATTCTACTTTGGTCAACCGCATTTTTAAAATCGTTGAAAAGTCGTTTCAAATCGACAGTTTCTTCCACAAGCGCTGCCATCTTTTCTATTTTGGCTTCAATTTCTAAATCTTCTTGTGCTTGAACGAGGCCCAAGTGACGGCTTTCTAGCCCTACACCAGTACACGGTTTTATATAACCGTAACAAGTAATTGACAAATGCGCTTCAACAGCATTTTTTAGCAAATCATAATGACCTTGAGTCCTAACTTTATTGAATATGACCCCTTTAATTCGTGTGGGTTCATGAAAGCGCATTAAACCTTCAATCAGTGCAGCCGCAGTTAGCGCCATGCTACTTGCATCCATGATAATCACAACGCCAATACCTAGAATATCAGCCAAATGCGCTGAACTGCCGTAGGTCGTCTTGAAACTGTGCCCATCGAAATAGCCCATCACACCTTCAACGATGCTGATATCATGCCCAAACGACCTTTTAGCATAGAGGTATTTAAGTGTGTCCTCTTCAACCATCCAAGGCGGCAAATTGTAAGATGCCCCATTTATGGCCAACCTATGAAACATCGGATCGATATAATCCGGGCCAGCCTTAAATGCTGCCACACTGTTTCCTCTATTTTTAAGGGCACGCATCAAACCAATCGTTAGCGTTGTCTTTCCTGAACCACTTGATACCCCTGCAATCATTAATCCCATTTGAGTTCACCCCTTTAATTATTTATGGAAATTGCATAATTACCGAATAAGTCACAAAATCATAGTTTAACATGGCAACAATGGCTTTTTTACGTCATTTGTATAAGAAAATATCTTCAAATTGGAATTATGCAATTTCCTCATTTACCAAGAAATGCGCCACAGAGGAGAAAAACAATTTGACTGACTTCTATTGTCATTCCAATTGTATCCCCTGTTTGCCCACCAATCACTTTCTTTGTCATATACATAACATACATAGTTGCCGATATTGCACCACATAAAGCAAGAACACCGTCTGCCTCTAAAAAACCTCCAATAATAAGAGTAAGAAACGTTATATAAAGTAGACTATGCCTTTTCGTAATCTTATTGATGAATAAAAATCCCATGCCTTCATCTTCACGCGCGTAAACACTAAAACCCGCTGAAACAAAACCTAGTGTTTTACCTACTAATGGCATTAAAAGTAACCACAACCACCCCACCCTTGTGGCGCTTACATAGAAGCATAAAAAGTAGAGTATTAAAACAATGACGCCAAAGGTTCCAATATGCGAATCCTTCATAATCTCAAGAACGCGCGCCCTTGGTCTATTGCTAAATAAACCGTCACAACTGTCAGCCAAACCGTCTAGATGAATACCGCCTGTCAAAAATAAGTAGATTAAAATAACAAATAATCCTTTCAAGGCTACATCCATGTCTACAAATATATAGGGTAACGTCAAAAAAGCCCCAATGACAATTCCTGTTAATGGGAACGTCGCAAGGCCTTCAAGGTATCTCTTTTCTGTATATTCGACATATTTTCCAAAAGGAAGTCTAGTGAAAAATGACAGCATCAGCAAGAATCCAGACATATTAGTAACCGCCTTTCAATCTAAGTGGAAGTCCAACAGCAACAAATGTGACTTCATCGGCAATTTCCGCAACACGTTGGTTCATGCGACCTGAGATATCCCTAAAATAATTTCCGAGTTTATATGGTGGTACCAGCCCCATTCCTACCTCATTTGAAACGACCATCAACGTTTTGTCATAAGCTTTTGTCAAATCTAAAAGCATTTTAACTTCTTGCCATATCTTTTGTTCAACCACGTTTATCACTTCTTGTGTTGTCTGATCATAGTCGATTGGTTCATCAAACATAAGATTAGTCATCATAATCGTTAAACAGTCAAGTAAAATGACCTCTGATTTTATGAAACGTTCATCTTCAACAATTGATTCAAAACGTTTAAATTGCTCAATTGTCTCCCAAGTTTGTGGTCTGCTTTCACGGTGTCTTTGAATACGTGCTGCCATATCTGAATCGGTTACTGTTGCAGTTGCTAAGTATAATACATGTTGCGAGGCTTCTTTGGCACATTTCTCAGCGTAAGTAGATTTTCCACTTCTCGCACCGCCTATTATCAAATGTATCTTTCCCATTTCAGACTCCTTTCGCTAGTCTATATTGCTTCAATCAATGGATACGGTCTCAAGACGATTTCTACATCAACATCATATACATATTTGATATTCTCGACTGTGATGACCTCTTTAGGTGTCCCAATATTGACAATCTTGCCTTCTTTCATCATAATAATGACGTCCGAAAAACGACTTGCTAAATTGATATCATGAAGCGTAGTAAATATGGTCAGTGCTTTTGTCTGATTGAGTGATTTACATAATTTCATTATTTCAAGTTGAAATTTAATATCGAGGTGTGAAATTGGTTCATCGAGTAAAAGTAAATCAGGTTGTTGGGTCAGTGCTCGTGCGATCATCACGCGTTGACGTTCACCACCACTGATGCCATGAAGATTCTTATCCTTTAAATGGAACGTCTCCGTTTGATGCATCGCCAATTTTGCAATTTCAAGATCCTCCGAAGTTTCACTTTGAAAACGCTTCAAATAAGGATACCGTCCCATTAGAACAACTTCCCCTACGTTAAAATCGAAGGTACTGTTTGCACCTTGATGAACAACAGCCACTGTCTTAGCTAGAGGTTTCGCTTTGTATTGCATCAAACTCTTTTGGTCGATTTTAATATGACCTTCTTCTGGGTTCAGTAATTTGCAGAGATTTTTAAGAAGTGTGGTTTTTCCAGACCCATTCGGGCCAATCACGCTGACAAAACTGCCTTTGTTCACTGCAAAAGTTATTTGTTTCAAAACTTCTTCTTTGCCATAACTGAATTTAAGCGTGTCCACTTGAATCATCTTTCTCATCTCCCTATTTATATGACTCTCACTTTCAATCGTTTTCAATTCTCCATCCTCTTTTTATGTTTATGTAGCAACATCAAGAAGAATGGTCCTCCGATTATCGATGTTATAATACCAACTGGTATTTCCATATTAGGCAGCACGCTGCGAGCGATTGTGTCGCAAATCAACATGAACAATGCACCACCAATAAATGAAACGGGTAATAGGATTCTGTGATCTGATCCAAATATCATTCTAAAAAAATGAGGAACTATAAGTCCAACAAATCCAATAATACCGCTAACTGAAACTGAAAAGGCGGCAAGCATAGAAGCGACAACTAAAGCTGTTTTCTTTAACCGCTCTACATCAACCCCCATATTCTTTGCATCCTCATCGCTTAAATTAAGCGTGTTGAGCTCCCGCGATAGGCTAATCATGTATGCCACGCCAAAAATCATCGGGATGAGGATTAATTTGATATGGTCCCATGATGCCGCATTAAAACTTCCCATCGTCCAAGTTACGATTCTGTCAATTTCATTATGATAGATGATCATGATGAGAGAAATCAATGAAGACAATAGAGCATTAACGACAATACCTGCCAATAGAATACCTGTCGTTGATATTTTGCCACCCACTGAAGCGAGTGTGTAAACAACAAGCATCGTGATCAGAGCACCAATAAATGCCATCATTGAAACTAAACTCATGCCCGTAAATGTAACGCCTAGACCAAAAACAATGCCAAGTGTTGCACCAAAAGCGGCACCAGAAGAAACCCCCATAACATAAGGATCTGCCATCGGATTCTTAAATAGTGCTTGAAACACCGTTCCTATAACAGCTAGCATCCCACCGACACTCGCTGATAATAATATTCTAGGCAACCTGACATTCTCAACGATAAAGATGTGAGCTGGTTTGATTGAGTCGGCAGCTTCACTTGAGAAGAGGATACTGACAACATTTGAAACAGGGATCTTTACAGATCCCTGAGTCACTGAAAATGTTGCAAATCCAATCAAAGAAATGATAAGTAGTACAATTTTGATTAAGTTAGATTTTCGTTTAATACCATATTCCATAAAGTCTCCTAGAATCTAAGTTGGTAAGCATATTCTGGATATAGTTTTTCTATGAGTGTCTTCATGCTGTAGTCCATAATGCGTGGTCCTGGTATTGAAAAAACATTTGTATCAACCTCTATCACTTTGCCAGTTTTTAAAGCAGATAAACTAGAATAATTGTTGCTATTTTTCATCGTTGTAAAGCTATAATCAGCGCCAATCAGATAATTCGGATTATGCTCAATGAGTTTTTCAAGACTATAAGCCCACTTATCTACATCAGAACCAACATTGATTAAACCCGCGCCTACTAAAATCTCATGAATAAAAGTTTGTTTACCCGCAGTAAATTCACTTTTTCCTGTTCCTACCACGTAATAGACTTCTTTACGTTTCGATGCCGGAATTGACTTCATAATATTGTTAATGCGATCTTCTTTGCTCTTCATCGATGAAATCAATGCGCGTGATTCATACGTTTTATTTGTCAATCGCCCCAATTGCTCAATGAGCGTGTAAATTTGATCGATTTTCGCTGGTGACTCTTGTGTCAAAGTCGATATTTTTGCTTTTGTAAGTGCGTTCATGACATCTTCATTCATGTGCGTCGCAGCAATAACGACATCTGGATCGAGGTTGATAACCGACTCAAGATCAGGTTCGTAAAGCGTTCCTACTGATTTGACGGCAGATACTTGAGCAGGGTATGTGCAATATTTCGTACGGCCGACAACCATATCTCCAGCACCAATTGCAAAGAGTATTTCAGTAATAGAAGGTGCCAATGATACGATGCGTTTTGCAGGTTTTGAGAACTTATACGATTTTGAGCCATCCTTTATCGTAATTGGAAATATGAAATTACCATTGTACTTAACCGCAATTTTTTTTGTGGCGTTACTGTATCCCACAGTATTGTTAAGCGTTTCGAAAATAAACTTCATAGGTACATAGGCAACTTTATCCTTAAAATATGGCTTAGAATCAAGTGTCATTGTCGCCGTATTAACTTTAACAACGTTTGAATCAAGTGTAAATGTAAACGTGACACTCCCGTTTGACACTTTAATTGTATTTTCTGAAAGCGTTGTATTCAAGCCATAGTCTTTTAATGAAGCGGTAGAAATCATCGTTCTATCATAGTGGCTCTCTGTCGTCGATTTTTTTACTACACCGTTAAAATCAACGGATGCGCCAAATGACATTGGCAGCGAAGTTAAGAGTAACACCATAATCATAAGTATTGAGATGATTTTTTTGGGTTGTGTTAACAGTTTTGAACGCATAGGCGTTTTGATTGTCTGTTCATTTTTGATTGTCATAACAAGGTCTCCTTCATAGCATCAATTAATGCGTCATTTGATAGTCTATCTTTTATTGCGATTCTAAAATAACTTGCACCGAGTCCACTAAAATCTAAACATGTCCGTAAATAAAAGCCTTTTTGGATAAGCGCTTCATGCCATTTTATAGGATTCGGGTGGTTGAGTTTGATGAGGACAAAATTTGCCTTTCCATCAAAGACCTCAATTCGTTCAAATTTAGAGAGCGTCGCCGACATATAAGTAGATTCAACGTCACACCAGTTTTGCAGCTGCTCTAGGTGACGTTTGTCTGCCAAAAAATAGGGGATGCTCTCAAGCGCAAAGCGATTCAATGCCCAAGGGTCTCTAAAACTTTTGACAAGTTCAATACATACTTCATTGCCAAATAAATAACCAATTCTAAGTCCAGGTACGCAAAATGTCTTTGTCATCGATCGTATGACCAAGATATTGTAGCGTGCCATTAATTGTCTCATTGCTTCATGATGCTCTGGTCTTTCTTTAAATTCAATAAAAGACTCATCGATGACCAGTAAAAAAGGTTCAATCATCACAGACTGCAAAATCGATTCGATTTCTGAAGGCGTGAACAACTGCCCCGTTGGGTTGTTTGGGTTGCAGATAAATAGTGCATTGCATCCCGTAGTATTGATCGCTTCAGCGAGTTTTTCACAATTCAAATAAAAACCCGTATCGCTTTCCAAAACATAGTCATAAACGGTCGTGCCACTCTGCGCAAGCGCACGTCTGTATTCTGTAAATGTCGGTTCGAGTACCATGGCGCTTTTGAATTTCAGTGCTCTTGATACTAGATAGATGAGATCTGTTGCACCATTACCCAAAACGATTTGGTCCACAGGCCAATTTAGATAGTAAGAGAGTGCTTCTCTCGCTTGCTTACCATCAATTTCGGGATAATTGCCTAACTTATCTATTGAGCGAATCAACAAATTCTTATAGGTTTCTTCAAGAGGAAGATATGGAATATTGACACTAAAGTCACTTAGACCGTCTCTTTTGAATTGTCCACCGTGAAAATTCATGATACCTCCTGATCAATTATTTTTGTTTAAGAAAATCTAATAATTCCATTTTTAATCATATAAGAATAGCCACTAGCCAACATATCGCATAGATTATAAGTTCTGACCCAATCATCACATGGATAGTCTCAGTAATATGATGTGATGCGATTTCATTTATTGCATCGCCTATCGTTGGTTTCTCAACGAGATTGCCAAAATAAACATTTGAACCACCAAGCTGGATGCCCAGTAAACCGGCAATAGCAGATTCGGGATGCCCAGAATTTGGACTTTTATGATTGTTTCTATCTCTTACAACTATTTTAAATCCATTTTCAGTATTTTTGCCGAGTAACATGCCCATAAGAAGCATCACAAGAGCGCCAAGTCTAGCAGGGATAAAATTTAAAACATCATCCATTTTAGCAGACGCATAACCAATTTCCTTATAAGGCGGATGGATATACCCCACCATAGAGTCAAGCGTATTGACGACTTTGTATATAAGTGCAAATTCAAGTGAAAGCCCAAAAGCAATTCCTAAGATCATGAAAAACAAAGGTGCTAAAACGCCGTCAATAGTATTCTCAGCCACTGTTTCGATAACGCCTCGCGTCACCTCACTTTGTGATAGTGATTTCGTATCGCGACCGACGAGGTAAGAAAGTTTTTGCCGTGCGGACTGAATATCTTCAGAATCAAGTGCGTATTTAACCTTCCTCGCTTCATCTGAAAGGCATCTTGATGCTAAGAAGGTATATAACAAATAGATTTCTATGAATGTGTAAAGAAATGGAGGGATTATAGTTTTCATAAAAAGAACGGGTATCAAAGCACCTATTATAGATCCAAATAGAAGTAAAAATCCACCAAGATATAGGTTCTTAATGTGTCCTCTAACCCATTTTTCAATGTTGCCTATAATCCATCCGAAGTACCTAATTGGATGCGGCCAATCAGGAGGATCACCAATTAATAGATCAAGTAAAATTGCAATTCCAATATTTATAAGCATCCTGTCCCCTTGCGAAGATGAAATTGTTTATCGAGATTCCTCAAGCAGATTAAGAATCGCATCCATATCTAAACTAGATGCAACATGTTTAGCTAATCGGTCGTATTCTTTATCTTTTAAAGCTTCGAAATTAACTGACTCATGGGTTCCTAAGATGCCTTTTTCAAGTCTTAATCGATCAAGAATTGCATGCCTAAATGCGTCATTGTCGAAGATCCCATGAAAGTAAGTACCGAGGACATTCCCGGAATCACTCACAGCGCCATCAATCGCGCCTAAGTCTGTCTCTAAGAAGGGCTTGACGCTTTCATTCATAAACTGAGTCTCACCCATGTGAATTTCGTACCCAGTCAATTCTTGGTTGATAATAGGCAGATCGAAAAATGACGCCACTACTTTGCCCATTGCCTGTCTAGTCGTTTTATCTTGTGCCATCTGAGTTTTAACTTCCAGCAATCCAAGACCATTAATTCTACAATCAACGGATTCTACGCCATATATGTCTTCTATCGTTTGACCCAATATTTGATAGCCGCCACATATACCTATGATAGGAATTTGAGTTCTATGTGCTTTATAAATCGCATGGTTCAATCCGGATTCCATTAAATATCGCATATCGTGTATCGTATTTTTACTGCCTGGAATAATAATCAAATCACAGCTCTGTAAAGCGCTACCATGCGTTAAGTATTCTAAACTTACATCAGCTTCAAGATCGAACACTGTAAAATCCGTAAAATTCGACATATAAGGTAACTTGACTACGCCTATCTTTATTAGCTTATTCGCTGTTTGATCAAAACGCTCTGTGACACTGTCTTCATCATCGATTTTGAGATCGTTAATAAAGGGGATGACCCCAAAACAAGGTCTATGAATCAAATCTTCCAGCATTTTGACACCTGGCATGAGCAGTTCGACATCGCCTCTAAACTTGTTGATGACAAACCCTTTGACACGTACTTGTTCAGCTTCACTAAGTAATAGAAACGTCCCATAAAGTGACGCGAAAACGCCGCCTTTATCTACATCACCGATCAATAGTACATCTGTGTCAACGATTTCCGCTAGTCCCATGTTGACGACGTCGCGGCTTCTAAGATTAATTTCAGCTGGAGACCCGGCACCTTCAATGACGATAACTTCATACGCGTCTGATAATGTCTTAAAGGCTTTTTCTATATGTGGTATTAAGTAATCTTTTGATGAAAAATACGTCATCGCTTCCATATTTTTAAATACTTCACCATTTAAAATGACTTGACTGCCAACGTCGCTTGTCGGCTTAAGTAAAATAGGGTTCATCTCAACCATTGGTTTGATCCTGGCTGCCTCAGCCTGTACAACTTGTGCACGCCCCATTTCTTTGCCATCTTCAGTAATAAAAGAATTAAGAGACATATTTTGCGACTTAAAAGGCGCAACATGATAGCCACGATTATTTAAAATTCTACATACTGCTGCAACAATCAAACTCTTTCCAACAGAAGATCCAGTACCTTGAAACATTATTTTCTTCGCCATTTTTTTCTCCTACTATTTAGACAACTATGGAAATTGCATAAAAAAAAGCACACGCCGAAGACGTGTGCTTAAAATACAAAGATAGATTTGTACCTTGGTCACCCTACTTCCCTCCGAAGTCGATAAAAAAACATAAAATCAAGGCAGGTTTCCTGGCTCATAGTTCACTTTACTTTCCTATCCTTCCCGATTTTCTCAGTGGATTCTTTAGGATTTCATCACTATTTACAGTAGCGGGGGCTGCAGAGGATTCTAACCTCTTTCCCTCTTAGCTTTTAGACTAAGCACCTTAATTTCTATTCAATTCTTGTTCATTATATCGAGACAGTTTGTAGCTGTCAAGGCATAAATTTTCAATCAGAGGTTAATCTGCATGTTTTACTTACATCAATTTCAAGTTACTTATAAATAAATCCTTGAATAAAATCAAGAACTACTTGAGCATGCCCCACCGCATTTACATCGCGAAATTCCTTGATAAGCTTCAAATCCTCTTGAAAGATAAAAGTTGATCTAACGGTTCCCTTTACGTCTTTACCGTACATTTTTTTATCTTTAATCACATTAAACTGGGACAAGAGCACCTTGTCAACATCACTTATTAAAGTAAACGGAAGGGTATATTTTTGTTTGAATTTTTCATGTGAACCAATCGAGTCTTTGCTTATGCCATAGACGTGATAACCCAACGCTCTAAAGTCATCATATAAATCCGAAAAATCTAAAGCTTCTAAAGTACAAGCTGTTGTATCATCTTTTGGATAGAAAAACAAAATGAAATTTTGCGTTTTGAGTTTTTCAAGTGTTACCACTTTTCCATCTGTAGCTTTCAATGTAAAATCATCAATAAAATAGCTCATTAATCCCCCTTGCAATATGAAATTAAGCAATTACGCAATTCCCATAATTATTATCATAGATATCCCATGTTCACAAAAAAAAACATTCCAAAAAAAATAAAGTTTATTGTATCCCCAGTTACGGTGTGCTATAATCCATTTATCACTTTCGCGCACACGTGTCCGCGATGGACAAACAAGGAGGCGTTATGGAAAATAATAATTTTTTGATGATTCATATCGATGTCTTGCCTGAAGTTTTTTTAAAGGTTGTAGAAGCAAAAAAACTCGTAAATAGTGGCAAAGTGGACTCTGTAGCAGAAGCAGTTAAACAAGTTGGCATAAGCAGAAGCACTTTCTACAAATATAATGAATACGTCTTTACATTGGCAGATGGTTTTTTAGGCAAAAAGGCAACGATTTCAATGACTCTTGATCATCATTCAGGCATTTTATCGCATGTCCTCGAGACAATTGCTGCAAATAAGGGCAATATTTTGACGATCAGTCAAAGCACCCCCATAGATAGAAAAGCTAATGTCACGATCACTCTGGACATAACCGATATGGCGACGACTTTTTCACAACTTACACAGGAGTTAAAAAGCATAGAAGGCGTTTATAAATTTACATTAGACGCTATAGAATCTACAGACCGTTAATTGGGAGGCACTTATGAAAATCGCGTTACTTGGATATGGCGTCGTCGGCTCAGGCGTCTATGAACTATTAGAAGCAAATAAATCAAAATTTAAAGACCTTTATGAACGCGATGTTGAAATAGTCGGTATTTTGGTTAACCACTTAGATAAATATGCGCATCTTGCACATTCACACCTCTTCACAAACTCATTTGCGTCACTTTCAGAATTGCAATTCGATGTCGCTATAGAAACAGTTGGCGGTATTCACCCAGCTTTTGATTATGTTAAAAGTCTTCTTGAAGCGGGTAAATCCGTAATCTCGTCTAACAAAGATCTCATCGCCGAGAAAGGTGTTGAACTTCATGAGATTGCTGCTAAAAGTGGTGCTCAGCTAAGCTATGAAGCGAGCGTATGTGGTGGTATCCCACTGCTAAAACCAATTAGAGAGTGTCTGGTTGCAGACAATATTTTGGAGATATTAGGTATTGTGAATGGTACCACCAATTTCATCCTCACAAAGATGAATGAGGAGGGATTAGATTATTCTGAGGCAGTCTCAATGGCTCAAGAACTTGGCTTTGCTGAAGCGGACCCTACCTCTGATGTGGAAGGTTTTGATGCAATCAGAAAAATAACCATACTGTCGCGTCTAGGTCTAAATTGTGCTCTCGATTGGAAGACTCTTCCTGTTGAAGGTATCACTCATATTTCTTCAGAAGATGTAGCCTACTTAAAAAAAACTGGAAAAGCCATTAAACTTATTGGCATGACTAAATTGTTTGATTCATCAATTTATGCCGCTGTTAGACCTGTCATCCTCTCTAAAAGTTCGAAGTTTGCAAGTATCAACAACGAATTTAATGCGGTTAGCATAATCGGACAATACGTTGGAGAATTATTTTTCTCTGGAAAAGGTGCCGGCAAGTTTCCTACTGCTACTGCCGTTTTAGGCGATTTAGTTGGCTTGCTACAAAATAAGAAACAAAAAATCAATGTAAATCATACTTCTGTAACACCCTTGCTTCTCTATCCATTTAAAGCAAATTGGATTCTGAGAATTTCTCAATTCGACCTAGATGCATTAAAAGATACACTTTTTAAAACGCTGCACGCCGATGATTATTCAATCACATTTTTATCAGATGATGCACCTGTTTATATAGAGTTCCGCAAACTAACTGAACCTGAACTCGTAGAACTTAAAGTATTAATTGGCCATAAAGACAGTAAACATTACCTTGCAATGTAATATTGTATGTAAAAGTACAGGAGGGTTAAATGGTAATCATAAGAGTTCCCGCAACGACCGCTAACCTCGGTCCAGGGTTTGATACACTTGGTTTAGCACTCAATCTTTTTCAAGAGATAAGTATTGAAAAATCTGAATCAAATGAGAAAAAAGTCATTTGGCATGGTGAAACCATTTTGGAACTTGCTGATAATTTTGTTTTGATTGCACTTGAACGCGCGTTATCATTATATGATCGACAAACAATTGGCTATACACTCACGATGTTAAAAAGTGATATTCCAATATCTAGAGGGTTAGGAAGCTCTGCCGCTGCTATTGTTGCAGGCATCTATGCAGCAAATTATTTAATGGATTATTCGATGAGCAAACAAATTATGCTTGATCTCGCAACAAAACTAGAAGGTCATCCTGACAATGTCGTACCCGCTATGCTCGGTAATATGATCATCGCAACGACTATCGAGGGGGTCACACATTATTCCAGTATCGATTTCCCTCAAAACTTGGCTCTACACGTCTTTATTCCGGACTTCAAGCTCAATACTGCCTATGCACGAAAAGTGTTGCCAGCGTCCTACACGCGTGCACAATGTATTCACAATATCTCTCGGGTAAGCTTTTTGATTCATTCTATGCTGACCGAGAACTATGAAAATCTAAAATTGGCATTCTCAGATGAAATTCATGAACCATTTCGGTATCCTTTGATAGAAGATAGCAATCTAATAACAGAACAGCTCACATCCAGCGACACCTTTGGCTTTTTCATAAGTGGTGCTGGTCCAACTCTGATGGCACTTACTAAAAGAGGTCAAGAATTAAATCTTCGCTTAAACACTGAACACTTTAAACATCGATGGCATAGTATCACCCTTGAAGTCAATAAAAGTGGCGCAATCTATGAAATAGTCAAGGAAATTACATAATTCCAAATTGTATGAATTTCATTTGTCAAAACGGCTTGATCGTGCCATTGTCAAATTTGATAAACGGAATTTTGCAACTTAAAAGGTAATTATACAATTTCCATAAGTGAGGCAATATGAAAATTATCGTACAAAAATATGGTGGTACTTCCGTGGCGACAGTAGAGCGAATAAAAAATGTTGCACAACGCGTCGTAGAAACAAAGTTAAGTGGCTATAAACCAGTAATTGTCGTTTCAGCAATGGGCGATCAAACGGACAAGCTTATTGCACTTGCAAAAGAGATTAACCTGTCTCCCTCAACTCGGGAAATGGACATGTTGTTAGCTACTGGTGAGCAAACTACTATCGCACTCCTCGCTATGGCCATTGATGCATTGGGTTATCAAGCAGTATCGTTAACAGGTTCTCAAGGTGGGATAAAAACCGATGATTATTATTCAAAAGCAAAAATCGATTTTATTGATACTGACCGTATAAAAAGTGAATTGCAATTAGACAAAGTCGTTATTGTTGCAGGCTTTCAAGGACGTAACCTAATTGGGGATATAACGACACTCGGACGTGGTGGATCTGATACGACGGCAGTTGCGCTTGCTGTTGCACTTGACTCTGTTAAATGTGAGATTTATACTGATGTTCTAGGGATCTATACAACCGATCCAAGAATCGTCAAAGATGCTAGTCTATTAGAAACGATAAGCTATGACGAGCTGTTAGAAATGGCAAAGCTAGGAGCAGGTGTTATGCACCCTCGATCCGTCGAATTGGCCAGAAAAAACAAAATGCCCTTGGTCGTAAGATCTGCTTTTGATTTTACATCTAGTGGGACAGAAATTATTGAGGTGAAAGAAATGGAAAAAGCACAAGTAAGAGGTGTCACTTTAGATGAGGATATCGTGAGAATATCTGTACCTAACGTACCAGACAGGCCTGGTATCGCGTACAAGTTGTTCTCATCACTGATCAATCTCAATGTTCACATCGATATGATATTGCAGAACTTGAATCATGACGGTTTTAACGACATATCTTTTACAGTGCCTAATGAAGATATCGAACGCATCCTTCCGACAATCAATGCCTATGTTGATGAAGTTGGTGCTTCCCCAGTAGTCATAAAAAAAGATGTCGCTAAATTGTCGATTGTTGGTACAGGCATAACATCTGATGTTAAAATCGCGTCTGGATTATTTGGCAAAATTTATGAGTTAGGTATTAACATTGAAATGATTTCAACTTCTGAAATTAAGATTTCATGTATCATCGATCAAGCTCAGGCTAAACGCGCACTCGAAGAAGTACACAATTATTTTAATTTAAACGGATTGCTCGACGTTTGATTGCAATGTATCAAATAGAAATTAATTAACCACAAAAGAAAAGCTTAAGTATGAAATCACGCCAACATCAGGCAAATTTCTATACTTAAGCTTTTTTTTATTTCATAAAAAGTTGATCCATATTTTGATCAAACGCTTCCAATTTTTCTAGATATTTCAACGTATCTTTAAAAAATTCTTCCGAGACATCCCTTGCCCAACTGCATATATCAATCCCAGCTCGATATAAATTAAATTTAAGTTCACTGTTAAAGCTATCATCTATGTCAAGCACTTCACGATACCCTCTGAAAAAGGGCTCAATGAGCTTAGGTTGATCTATAAAATACCGTCTATAAAAACCTATGATGTCTACGTATTCGTTAAATACAACGCATTTTTCGAAGTCTAAAAACGCCTCGAGCTTCAAGCCATCAGTCAAACTCACTTTTATGAGTATGTTTCTACCATCCAAGTCTCTATGACAGAGCCTTCCTACTTTTAAATCTCTAATATTCTCATACTCACTTCGCATTTTTCCTATGGAATCAACGAGACACTTAAACTTAGACAAATCCTGAGATGAGATATTTTCTGCCATCCGTTCACAATCATTGATAATAAACGCCTTATAGTCACTCAATGGACTTTGTTTGTCAGCTTGCCAGTCTCCAAAAAAGTCAAACGTCTTAATAGTATGAAGTCTAGCGGTTTTCTTGCCAATTTGATAAAAGAGCAATCGAAGCTGATCTAAATCAAGGTCATCAATAATATGGTCAAAAAGCCATCCATCAATGTAATTGTACAAAAGCCATTCATAACCGTTATCCATGACACCTTTAGCGAGAATCCTAAGTGGATTGTCATTATCAAACAGAGGAATCACTTGAAGCTCACGGTCTACCTTATGCATTTTATAGAATACCTTGACGATATAGCTCGTCTCTTCGACAAAGACCCTATACACTAGATTTCTGTTTAAATCGTGATTACCGCAAGGTACAATCTCTTTAATGTTTGTTTTTAACGCATTCGCTACGATGTATTTAACTTCATCAATTAAATCTTTCATAACATCACCTTTAGCCGCTTTAGTTTAGACATAAAACCTATACCCGCATTTACGTTTTGAAAGCAACTTAACTATTACTAATGTCCCTTATTATTCTTATTCTACTTCTACTTCGATTTATGGACTGCACCATGCTTATTGTTATTATTTGCAGGCGTTTCAGCAATATTCAACTTTGTATTTACAGCTTTTCTAATGACTGAATATATAATTGCCATCGCAGGTACGCCCAATAGCATGCCCACAATACCAAACAATCCGCCACCAACTGTTATTGCCAGAAAAACCCAAAATCCACCGATGCCAATAGCGCCGCCAACGACTCTAGGATAAATAATATTTCCTTCAAGTTGTTGCAAGATTAAAATAAAGATAATAAAGAACAATGCTTTAGTTGGACTTTCCATCGCGATAATCAATACTGATGGCACAGTACCAATAAATGCACCCACAACGGGTATTAAACTTGTAATGGCTATCAAAACACTTACTAATGGTGCATATGGAATATTAAATATCAAAAGACCAATAAAGCATAGTGAACCTAATATGATAGCTTCAGTAATTTGACCACCGACAAATTTCGAAAAAATCATCGTACTTTCCACACCTAGATCAGATAAGTATGCAGCAACTTTCTTACTGTTCATTGCACGATTAATCTTACTAACAATTTCAATCAATTTTTCTTTTTGTGCCAAAATATAAATTGAGAAAACTAATCCTAAGAATAAACTCAAAGCGCCAGATGTGATGTTTAACGTTACGCTTAATACCTTTAGCAAAGTATTTGCTGTAAACTCAGATAGGCTAACGAACATGTCTTTGAAATTTTCAAACAATTGTTTCAATGTGTCTTCAGATAGTCCAAAATAATTATAGGCTTTTGTTCCTAAAACCATTATATTTTCACCATATTCTGGTAGTTTTTCAACTAAAGTTTTTGCACTTGCTACGACTTGGGGAACTATAAATAAAATAATGAGTGTGATAACAGATATCGTGAATAAATACGTAATTAGAATTGATATCAGACGTTTATTCTTCTGAATCAATTTATTGTTTTTAAGTTGTTTCCTCTTAGTTAACACTTTATTTTCAATTATTTTTAGAAGAAGATTCAATACGAATGCTATAGCTATGCCTAGAATCAATGGCATAAAAACTGATATGATACTTGATAAAAACCCGAATACTTTACCAAGATTAGATAAACCTAAGAAAAGTAAAATTGAAAATGCCACCAAAGGAAAGTACTTCTTGAGTTCAGTCATATAAATTTCTCCTTAATTCGTCTTTTTCTACCTGCTTTGAGAGTATGTTACCTAATCTATATACTTATTAAATAAAAAAAGCGAACATATGTCAATATGTTCGCTAAATCTTTAATTGGAGCGGAAGACGAGATTCGAACTCGCGACCCTCGCCTTGGCAAGGCGATGCTCTACCACTGAGCCACTTCCGCATATATGAGCAAAAAGCAACGCTTTTTGTCTCACCCGACATAGGAAAACAAAGTTTTCTAGGAGGGGCTGTTCTAAATCTTTTTATATGTTTTAAATGTTTTTAATTACTGAGTTCATTTTTTACGAAGCAAAAAATATTGGTGCGGGTAGAGGGACTTGAACCCCCACGAACTAGTCACTAGATCCTAAGTCTAGCGCGTCTGCCAATTCCGCCATACCCGCATTTTATCATAAAACACTTTTTACTCCCGCATCTCGTAAAAGATACAGAGTACCCTCCTAGCACCCTCCTAGCAACATTCGTTGCTTATGTTGGGCAAGTTTGCGATGCAAACTTGTTGTTGCTTATGTCGGGCAATTTTTTACAAAGTAAAAAATTGTTGGTGGAAGTTATAGGGATCGAACCTATGACCCTCTGCTTGTAAGGCAGATGCTCTCCCAGCTGAGCTAAACTTCCATAAATGGTGACCCCTAGGGGAATCGAACCCCTGTTACCGCCGTGAAAGGGCGGTGTCTTGACCGCTTGACCAAGGGGCCATGCAATGGTGAAAATGGTAGCGGCGGGCGGATTCGAACCACCGACCTTCCGGGTATGAACCGGACGCTCTAGCCAACTAAGCTACGCCGCCATATTATAAGTACTCATATTTAAATGTTGTATACATGGTTGCGGAGGCAGGATTCGAACCTACGGCCTTTGGGTTATGAGCCCAACGAGCTGCCACTGCTCCACTCCGCGATGTTAAAATGTTACTTAAAGCTTTAAATTACAATTCAATGTTTCAACTTTTTCAACCAGCATCTCGTAAAAGATACTGAGTACCCTCCTAGCAACTTCGTTGCTTGTGTCGGGCAAAATTTCAGAATCGAAATTTTGTTGGTGCCGAGGACCGGAATCGAACCGGTACGGTGTTGCCACCGCAGGATTTTAAGTCCTGTGCGTCTGCCAGTTCCGCCACCACGGCTTATTGCTAACACATAAAATTGATTGGCTCCAAGGGAGGGATT
>JBGSJR010000014.1:0-94699 GCA_041741755.1 Acidaminobacteraceae bacterium
AGCAATTCGACTCATGATCATGAGTCGAATTGCTTGACACTACCACTCACCCTAAACATATCATTTTAACGGTCTGATGTCAATGTAAAACGATGTTTATTTATTTTTATTCGCTATATTGTTATTGACAAACGATAAATATAGAGGTAATATTGTGACAAATAAAGGAGGCGTATATGTTTGACATACTCATCATCGGTGCAGGACCAGCTGGATCCAATCTAGCGAGATTGCTTGGTAACACAGCTAAATATTCTGTGTGCCTTATAGAGAAAAGAAGGCTTGATTTATCTGAAGATCCTTTGAGACAAAAGGCTTGTGGTGGCCTATTATCGCCAGATGCACAAAAAATCATGGCTAAACTAGAGTTGTCACTGCCATCTTCAGTACTCGAAGACCCACAGATCTTCAAAGTGCGTACGATCGATTTTGACAATGGCCTTGAACGTTATTATCCTAGGCATTATTTAAACATGAACCGAGAGCGATTTGACAGATACCTCTTTGAGTTGATTCCGGAAACAGTCGACAAGCGGTGTGGTATGGTGGTAAAGGACCTCTATGCGATGGATGGCTTTTGGGAAGTGCATTATAAAGATCTTGAAGGAAATATGCAAATTGTTCAAACCAAGTTTCTTGTAGCCGCTGATGGCGCAAACTCTCTAGTGAAAAGAAGGTGTTTGCCAACGACTTCAGAAGGGGCAAAGCGTAGTTCTAAAAAATATTTCAGTATCCAAAAATGGTATCCAATCGACGAAACGCTCCCTTATTTTACTGGGATTTTTGATAGCTCTATTACCGATTATTATTCATGGACGATACAAAAGGGCACGCATTTGATCCTTGGTACAGCGATCCCTTGCGATGACGACTTTGGGCCTTCTGCTGATGCAGCGTTTAGAAGGTTACAAGACAAGGTTTCAAAACATCTTGGAATCGCCCTTGATGCCCCCGATAAGTCGGAAGGGGCATTCATCGAACGGTCGCAGCTACAAAGCGACCTATGTTTTTCTGCCTCGGTTAAAGTGATAAATGGTAGCAAGCTTCCACTTGCCTTAATTGGTGAAGCGGCAGGCGCTACGAGCCCAACTTCAGCAGAAGGGTTTAGTTATGGGTTGACAACTTCACTTAAACTTTTCAAAGCATTAGAAGGTGGCCTCAAGCATGCTGAGAAACGGTACGATCTCGCCTGTAATAGTGTGAGGCGCAATTTGATGATGAAGCATCTCAAAAGCCCAGCGATGTATTGGCCCAAAGTACGTGGGGCCATCATGACATCTGGGCTTACAGCCATCAAAACTGAACGTGCTGTGAACGACGTGGTACCAAAGCGCTCGGTTTACATTTGAATAAGAAGGACTTTTAGTCGCTATGTAGAACTAGTACATAGCGACTAAATTTATGACTACTTTTAATGATCTTATGGATGGGAGGCTTTTATGAACTATAGAAATGCCACACTGGCGGATATACCTAAAATTGCTGAATTGCAATCGATCTATCATGTGTCGACGATCAGCGAGGTGGATAAGCCAAACGGGTTTGTGACGACGTTGTTTTCAGAAGGACAATTTAGAGAGATTATCGAAAGGGAGAATGGGCTTTCTATAGCCTGTGACGGTGATGCTGTCGTCGGTTACGCAATGGCTGCTTCGTGGTCGTACTGGGCAACTTGGCCACTCTTTCAGCATATGATTAAAGATCTGCCAAGTACCAAATATTTAGATCAGACACTTAATATCGAAAACTCCTATCAATATGGACCAATCTGTATTCATAAGGATTATAGAGGCACAAGTGTCTTACCTAATCTCTTTGAATTTTCAAGAACACAGATGCAGCCAAGATTTCCAATATTGATTACGTTCATCAACTATATCAATCCGAGATCATACGATGCGCACACGCGCAAACTTGGACTCGATGTCATTAAGAGCTTTACGTTTAACGACAACCACTATTATGAGCTAGGCTATGACACGTCAAAGAAAACGACCGGCTCAACCATCTGAGTTGTGAGAACATTGTGAATTGTGAAACGATAATTGTTATCAATTATTAATTTAAATATGTACGTTAGTTCATGAGTATGTAAGTTACTTAATGGTATATTCACAGTGGTTATTGTAAAATTATTAACAAGCAGAACGTTGAGAAAATGGCATAATTCCAATTTCTTATATTTGCTATGGAATTTGCAAATGTTGCAATTTTCCCAATTTTACAATAAGGAGAACTGATATGTCATCTAATGTTAAGTCAAAAAAGAAGTTAACCTTAATACCACTTGCGCTTATGATTTTTACTTCGGTATACGGATTTAACAACATCCCAAGATCGTTCTACAAAATGGGTTACGCGGCAATTCCGTGGTACATCATCGCTGCAATCACTTTCTTTGTGCCATTTGCTTTGATGGTTGCCGAATACGGTTCCGCTTTTAAAAATGAAAAAGGTGGCATCTATTCCTGGATGGCAAAATCCATAGGACCTAGATTTGCCTTTATGGGCACATTTATGTGGTATTTTTCTTACATCACATGGATGGTCAACGTTGCATCAGGTATGTGGGTTCCCGTTTCAAATGCGCTGTTTGGAAAAGATACGACACAAACTTGGACGCTACTTGGCCTTCAAGGGCCGCAGGTTCTTGGCGTACTCGGCATATGCTGGATATTGGCCGTCACGTTTATCTCGACTAAAGGCATGGATAAAATAAAAAAAGTAACATCTGTTGGTGGTACGGCAGTTCTTCTCACAAATGTATTCCTTTGGATCGGCGCAATTGCTGTATTTATCGGAAACAAGGGTGAACTCGCACAACCAATCGTCGGACTTAGCTCATTTACACAAACACCTAACCCTCTCTTTGCTGGGGATATCATCGCATCACTCGCATTCGTCGTTTATGCATTGTTTGCATTTGGTGGTATTGAAGCAGTTGGTGGTTTGGTAGACGAAACAGAAAATCCAGAAAAAACATTTCCTAAAGGTATCCTCATTTCTTCAGGGATTATCGCAGTGGGTTACTCACTTGGCATCCTCTTGATTGGTGTCTTCACAAACTGGACAACTGTTATGAGTAATGAAAATGTAAACCTCGGCAACGCAAGCTACATCGTTATGGCCAACCTCGGCAACTCGCTTGGCGCGGCATTTGGTGCAAGCCAAGCAACGGCAGATGCCATGGGCTTTGCAGTGGCAAGATTCTTCGGCGTTTCGATGTTCTTAGCTCTTTCAGGCGCATTCTTCACACTTATGTATTCTCCACTTAAACAAATGATCGAAGGCACACCAAAAGAACTCTGGCCAGGTAAAATGGGTGAGACAAAAAATGGGTTGCCAATCAATGCCATGTGGATTCAAGCGACAGTTGTATGTGTCATGATCGCACTTGTTGCATTTGGTGGCGAATCTATGGCAAACTTCTTCAACATTTTAGTATCAATGACCAATGTTGCAATGACACTGCCTTACATGTTCATCGCGATCGCATTCCCTTACTTTAAGAAGAAAACTGAAATTGAGAAGCCTTTCGTCGTGTTCAAATCGCAATTAAGTTCGGTGATTTGGACTGTGATCGTCGTATTGACAGTCGGATTGGCAAACTTTTTCAGCATCATTCAACCAGCTTTAGCAGGAGACTTCACAACGACTATGTGGAGCGTAGTAGGTCCAGTAGTATTTGCATTAGTTGCCTATATTATGTTCTACTTCTATGACAAAAAGCTCAAGAAGGGTCTTATAAAGTAACGATCAAAGCCCACACGTTTGTGTGGGCTTTTTATTAGCAATTGGAAGTGTTTCAGACAAATCATCTGTGCCAACCCTTTCTAGTTTACATAAAATAGAGTATAATATAGTATTGAGCTTTAACGGAGGCATGTATGAAAGTGGATAGAGGTATATTTTATACTATCCCAAAGGAGTCGTGAAATGCCAAACATAGATTTATCAAAATTCGAAAATAAGTTAATCGTCAGACCCATTGAAAGAGAAGATTTTGAAGAGATAATTGCGCTACAGAAGATCTGTTTTCAAAACATGGAACCCTGGACTTTGGCACAACTGGAAAGTCATCATCGTATTTTCCCAGAAGGGCAGATTTGCGTGTCATACAATGACCAGATTATAGGATCGAGCTCCAGCTTGATTTTAAACTTTGATGAGTACAATGATCAACACAGCTGGGCAGAAATAACTGCCAATGGTTTTATCACAAATCATGACCAGGACGGTTATAATCTGTACGGCATAGAAGTCATGGTTCATCCAGATTTTAGAAATATGAAAATTGGAAAGCGTTTATATGAAGCGCGAAAAGAACTTGCTCAGAAGCTTAACTTGAAGAGCATAATCATAGGTGGACGATTACCTGGTTATAACCAATATGCCGATAAAATGACGGCTAAACAATATGCTCAGGAAGTTTCAGCACTCAACATCTACGATCCTATTTTGACGTTTCAGCTCATGAGTGGTTTCGTTCTCAAGAGAATTATCAAAAAATATTTGCCCGATGATAAGGCGTCTTTACAGTATGCAACCTTGATGGAATGGAATAACATCGAATATCAATCCAACAATACACACCATTTCAAGACAGCGTTCCCTGTCAGAATATGTGTTATCCAATACATGATGAAGAAAATCGAATCTTTTGAGGAATTTGCCCATCAGTGTGAATATTATGTGGACGTGTCCTCAAATTATAAATCGGACTTCGTCGTATTTCCGGAGATATTTACGACCCAACTTTTGTCGTTTGTCGACCAAGAATCACCAAGTCAATCTGTACGCATGTTGACCACTTTTACAGAGCGCTATATTGAGATCTTTACGAGCTTCGCTATTAAGTATAACGTCAATATCATCGGTGGCTCACACTTTGTAGAAGAAGCCGGGCGCATTTATAATATCGCCTATCTCTTCAGACGTGATGGGACGATTGAAAAACAATATAAGCTTCATATCACACCAAATGAACAACAATGGTGGGGGATATCTACGGGTGATTCAATTCGCGTGTTTGATACGGATTGTGGAAAAATCGCGATTCTAATTTGTTACGATATTGAATTCCCAGAATTGTCTCGTATAGTGACAGAAAAAGGTGCCAATATCATATTTACGCCATTTTGCACGGATGAACGCCAAGGTTATATGCGTATCAGATATTGCGCACAAGCAAGAGCAGTGGAAAACCAAGTGTATACGGTTATTGCTGGTACGGTCGGCAACTTGACTCACGTAGAAAATATGGATATTCAATATGCGCAGTCGGCAATATTTACCCCTTCAGATTTTTCGTTTCCAAGAGATGGTATCATGGCAGAATGTACGCCAAATCTAGAAATGGTCATAGTCGGCGATGTCGACCTTGAACTTTTGAAGCGATCTAGAAAATCTGGAACGGTTACTTTGCTCAAAAATAGACGACCAGATTTGTATGAATTGAAAGAGCGTAACATCAAGTAAAAATGCAAGATTACAAGGAGAACATAAAACGACATGCCAAGGTACAAAAAAATATATGTTGAAATAACCAATGTGTGCAATTTGAAGTGCGATTTTTGCCCGTTGACCAAAAGGCCACCTCAGTTTATGTCTGAGGTTGCGTTTGAGGAAATCGTGATAAAAATTAAAGGCCTTACCGATCAAATCTATTTGCACGTGATGGGTGAGCCATTGCTTCATCCACAACTTCAAGTTTTTTTAGAGATATGTCATACACATGGACTAAGGGTCAACGTCACAACAAATGGGGTCTTGATTCAGTCAGCGAAAGAGATTCTACTCAAAGCACCTGCTGTAAAACAAGTTAATTTTTCATTGAGTAGCTTTGAAGCAAACAACGGATCCCTTGCATTAGAACATTATATTGAGCAAATAACGGCATTCATTTTAGAGGCACAAGCAAAGACAAATATAGTCAGTTCGCTTAGACTATGGAACTTGGACGGTGAGACGACTAAAGGTGCTAACTCTTGGAATGAGGAAATCATGGCCTTTCTAGAAGACCATTTAAAACTCGATTTTAGCATCAAAGAAAAGTGCATGGCTTATAGAAGTGGCAAACTCAGCAATAACATCTATGTGAATATCGCACACAAATTTGAATGGCCAGATATTGAGCAAGCGGATATGTCAGACCGTGTATTTTGCTATGGTCTTAGGGATCAAATAGGCATATTAGTTGATGGCACCGTTGTGCCATGTTGTCTAGACAGTGAAGGCAATATCCCACTTGGTAATATATTTGAGAGTCCCATTGAATCGATCATCGATTCGGATCGTGCAAAAAAAATGTACAAGGGCTTTACAGATCGTCAAGTAACGGAAGAACTTTGTAAGAAATGTGGATTTGCTCGAAAATTCTGAGCAGATCCATTTTTTATAGTTGATTTTGAAATTTCCATGAATGTTAACAAACTATTGACATGATAGGGTGGTATGTATAAAGGACCTGTTATATAATTTTAAAATGTGAGGTAAGAATATGATTCAGACAAATTTTTATGAAGCGATATTTAAAAGAAAATCAGTTAGAAATTATACACTTGAATTTTTAGAGAATGAGACACTTAGTGAGATTCAAGAATTTGCAAGTTCTGTAAAGCGACTTAACTCCGATATTAAAACGGAAATCAGGTTTGTATCGAGAGATGAAATTAAATTAGTGTTGCCAATTAAAGCACCCCATTATTTGATGTTTTATTCTGAGAAAAGTGAAGGCTATTTGATGAATGCAGGCTACATGCTACAACAAATCGATTTGTTTTTATCGATGAATCGGATTGGCAGTTGTTATCTTGGTATGGCGCAACCGACACAAGTGGCTAAGAATCAGTCAGATCTCGACTTTGTCATCGTCCTTGCGTTTGGCAGCCCACTTGAGACCGTACATCGACTCAATTTAGAAGCTTTTAAGCGTAAATCACTCGGAGAAATTGCGCACAATATCAACGATGAACAATTCCAATGGGTCGTTGAAGCGGCCAGAGTGGCACCTTCAGCTAGCAACACACAACCTTGGTTTTTTGTAAATGATGGCGACATGATGCATGTGTATCGCAATAAGCCGAGTTTTCTCAAGGCATTTTTGTATGAACGTATGAATCAAATTGATATTGGTATTGTGTTATACCATATGGCACTAAGACTAGAAATGGATCAGGTTGTGTATCACTTTCTAAAAAGTGAACGTGGTACTTTAAGTGCATCAAAAAGTCGGGACTATATGATGAGCATAAAAATAGTGCATGCTACTTAATAAGTAGCATGCACTATGAATTTACGAGACAAAGAGGCAATGATCATAGAAAACTATGGCAATAAATTGCCAGCCACACGATAAATGGCATACCATTCTTCACGCGAGAGTTCGAAGTTTGTACCGATACAGATTTCATGGAGACGTTTGGCATTGGTCGTTCCTAAGATGGCTTGCATTTTAGCCGGATGTCTCAATATCCAAGCCAGCGCGACCGCTGATTTTGTCGCGTTTTTTTGCTTTGCAATACTTTCAAGTGTGGCATTTAGCTGTGGGAATTTAGGATTATCAATAAAATGACCTTCGAAGAACCCGTATTGAAATGGCGACCAGGCTTGTAAGGTGATGTTATTGATGCGACAGTATTCCAAAGTACTGCCATCGCGGTCATAGGAACCATCAAATGTCGTGTTGACTTGAAGCCCTTTATCTATCATTCCAGTGTGCATGATACCAAATTGCATTTGATTGACGAGAATTGGCTGTGATACATATTTTTCAAGCATTTCGATTTGCATACTGCCAAAGTTGCTGACTCCGAAGTTCAGAACTTTACCACTGTAGATAAGGCTATCAAACGCCCGTGCAATTTCATCTGGCTCCATAAGCGTATCAGGTCTATGCAAAATAAATAAATCGATATAATCCGTTTGAAGGCGTTTCAAGCTCTCATCAACTGAATTTAAAATATGGTCTTTTGAGAGATCATAATAGCCGCTGCGAATCGAACATTTGGTTTGCAGCTTTATTTTTTCTCTAAGACCTGGTCTAGCATGCAGCATCTCGCCAAATAGAGTTTCGCAGGTGCCGTTACCATAGATGTCAGCATGGTCGAATAAATTGATGCCTTCATCGAGTGCGTGGTCCACAAAGGCTGAAAGTTCTTTGACCTGCATGGTATCTATACGCATGCAGCCCATGATGATTTCGGAGGCTCTGAGTTCCGAATTGCCAAGATTGATTTGTTTCATAAGTTAGCCCTCCGTTAGTCTTGTTTTCTTGGTGCGTTGAAAGTCCATGTAGGCAGTTCATAATTACCGTCAAGAGTGATCTCGATTACGTCACCATAATCGATGTGTTTGCCTGTTAGAGACTGGATGACCATGCCGTGTGCAGTGACGATGACGCTTGAGTAACTTTCTGATACATGGATCAATGCATTTAAGACACGTTGTCTAAATACGTCTAAAGGCTCCCAAAGTGTGTGCGCCGTACGTACTTCATCAGATGGTAAAATGCCTTTGTTGTTATAAAAATCTAAGTAGATGGCCATGAGTTCTTTATAGGACTCATAATTGAACGTCATATCGGGTACCCATTCGTGTAAATCATGTACGACTTTAGTCACAAGACCAACTTTGCTGGCTATGAGTGCAGCAGTCTGTAAAGACCGCGTATATGGCGAAGACAAGATAATCTGAGCATCGCAATCTACGAGTTTTGGGATTGTGATAGCCAGTATTTGTTTGATGCCATCGTCATTGAGTGCTGCAAGATCTCGGCCTTGACCTTTCAATTTTCGAACGGTACAGGGCGTATAACTCGGTTCGCCATGTCTTACGAGATATATTTTCATAGGCTTCTCCAATACAATTTCTTTTATTGTACGCAGGTTTTGATGCATAATGCAAGACCGTATTACGTCGATTTTCAGACAATTTTAAGAGTTTTATCATAAGTTTAATATATTTGATATGTTAGGATAAAGGAAAGCCGCTTTGTATCACAAATTTTATAGTAATTGAATCATGTATGACATTTGAAGAAAGGGGAAATGATGAAGAAAATTATCTTGAAAGCGATATTTTCAGGAATCATCATACTTAGTGTCACATTTATAGCCTATTTTTTAGCCGATCAACATCCAAACAATGCACAGGTTCGCTGGCTCGACATAACGCAAGCAGAAAAGGAAGTGGAGAAAGAATTGCTTGGTTTGAACACGCCCGTTCATGAACGCTATTTGACTTGGCTTAGTAAGACATTATCTGGTGATTTAGGTACCTATTATACCGATAAAAAACCCGTTAGTTATCTTTTATTTATGTATATGGCGGACTCATTTTTACTAAATGCAGTCGCTTTTATAGTGGCCCTATCGATTGCATTGCCCATGGGTGTTTTGGCTGCTGCAAAAGAGCGCAAATGGCGTGATCACATCATTATGGTGCTTACGATGGTTTTAACTTCAGTGCCGAGTTTCTATTTTGGTCTACTGACGATTTTGTGGGTGGCACGTAAAATGCCAGGTGTGCTTCCGATAAGTGGCATGGGTGATGTGCGCCTGATCGCAAGGGGCTATCCGTCGCTTTGGTCACAAGCCACAGATATAGCCCATCATATGGTTTTGCCAGTTGCATCGATTGCACTCGTATGGATTGGGACGCTAGTGCCATACATCCGAAACGCCATGCTTGAAGTGATTCATCAAGATTACATACGCACTGCTAAGGCAAAGGGGCTTGCACCCTATAGCGTTTTTTTCAAGCATACCTTACGGAATGCACTGCTGCCGCTCATTTCATTAATGGCGATGCTCATTCCGACCCTCATCATGAGCAATATCTTTGTAGAAGAGATCTTTAGTTGGCCAGGCATAGGCATGTTGTTTATAGAGTCAATAAGATATGGTGAGACGGATATGATGGTTGCCATCGTATTGTGTTACGCGATTATGGTCATTATTGGCAATATGATTGCCGATGGCCTATATGCAAAAGCCGATGCTAGACTTAAAGGGGGTGCGTGATGACAGGTAAGCGACTCGTTAAAAATCCAATGATTCTAGCTGGAATAATAATGCTAAGTGTCATTTTATTAGCTGTGATCTTTGGCCCAATCATCTCGCCGTATCATTGGTCAGACTTCGATGGTACCATGAAGTTTAAAGCCCCATCGGCTCAGCACTTATTTGGAACAAATCGGATTGGTCAAGATCTACTCGTCAACATTTGCGAAGGTGGACGACTCTCTCTCTTGCTCGCTAGTGTGGCAGTCATACCTTATACACTTTTTGGCACGCTATTTGGACTCATCTGTGGCTATGGCAACAGACGCGTGAATTTTGCACTGTCGCAGTTCATGACCTTTGTTCAAGCCTTGCCACTACTGCCACTAATTATGATGATGGGCATTTTTCTGCGTCAACTTAATTTCACAACATTTCAAGTGCTTTTAACCAGCATTGTCACCTACAGCTTTCTTAGTACCCCAACACTCTTTAAAGTGGTACGTGCTGAGACGATGCGCATTCGTTCAGAAGATTATTTATTAGCCGCTGAAGTTTCTGGTGTGAGCCGTTCGGCAATCTTGTTTAAGCATTTGTTCCCTAATTTAAGAAGCCATGTGATTGTATCCTCGATACAATTTATGGCACAGATTCTCATAATCGAGTTGATGCTTAGTTTTATAGGCATTGGATTTTCTGGCAACAACAATGAAGCGATTCAACCCACGTGGGGCAATCTAATCCCAAACATCAGCGGTCCCAATGCATTCAAGGAGTACTATTGGACTTGGTTATATCCCATCGGCATTGTCGCTGTCACTACTATTAGTTTGAGGCTTCTCAGTGAAGGGCTCCGCGTTGCATTCGACCCCAAAGCGCAAGAATAAAAAAAGACTACAGGGCGCTCTTTTTTTAAGATATAATAAAGTTAAAGTCAAAAGGCGATTAACTTTATATTCTAAAATATACGGGACCAATGGTTAATTTTTCGTATTTATTTCATAGTACTTTGTTGTTAATATGGGATTAGTATGTCATGCACGATTAATGGGGGAAAGATGAAGAAAATTCTTATGATAACCACCGGTGGCACAATCGCGTCCGCTGCGACTGAAAATGGATTGGCACCGACTTTCAATGCAGATGAACTCTTGATGTTCATGCCTGAGATTCGCGAGAAAACGACAATTGATACATTGACGCTTATGTCAAAAGACAGTACAAATATGACATTGACGTTGATTGGTAAAATTGCTGAAACTGTCTATAAGAATTATGAGACTTACGATGGCTTTGTCATCACGCATGGTACGGATACTATGGCGTATACATCAGCTGCACTTGTTTACATGCTGAAAAATTTAGGAAAACCCGTTGTGCTTACTGGCTCACAAGTCGTTGTCGGCGCACTGTTCTCCGATGTTAGAAAGAACTTATCGGATGCATTTTTATTTGCACGTGAAGGGTTACCAGGTGTATTCATAGCATTCGATGGCATCATCATAAATGGCTCGAGAGCGATGAAGTTCAAATCCAAAAGCCGGGATGCTTTTTCAAGTATAAACTTTCCAGTGCTTGCAGAGATGAAGCTCGGCATGGCGAAATACAATAACCTTATGTATCACGGTATTTATTCGAAAACATACTCGATTGATCTAACTGAAAAATTAGAACTTAATACAAAGTTTTGTGAGGATGTCGCCGTCGTTAAGCTACACCCAGGCATCAAGACCGAGTTATTTGACTTCATAAAAAACAACTATAAAGGCGTTGTCATTGAGAGTTTCGGTGTCGGCGGGGTCCCAAATGAAACGACGAATGTCAGCAAGAAGCTAGATGAGCTCATCGAAGCTGGTTTATCCGTGGTCATAACGACGCAGTGCGTGGAAGATGGCACAGAGCTCGGCGTGTATGCAGTCGGACAGAATTTATCAGCAGAAATCATAAGTGCTGGTGATATGAACACAGAAGCAATCGTCATGAAATTGATGTGGGCACTAGGCAATTTTGAAAAACAGAGTGATATTAAAGTGTTCATGGAAACGACGATTATGGGGGATGTTCACTACGAGTAATTATAAGAGCTTGCGCGACTTCGCAAGCTTTTTTTGAGCTTTAAGCCGAAAAACATTGTAGATTCTATAAAAATAGTTAAACTTATAATATATAAAGTATAAGGGCATGGTAAACAGATGAAATATAGAGAAAATCCAAAAAACGGCGATCAATTATCCATTCTTGGATTTGGTTGTATGCGTTTTTCAAAGGATGAAAAAGAAGTTGAAAAGCAGATTATCTATGCAATTGAAAATGGCGTTAACTATTTTGATACGGCTTATATTTACCCAAACAGTGAAGCTGTCCTTGGACGCGTTTTATCAAAGGGTTATAGAGAGCGTGTTAAGATTGCAACAAAATTGCCGCCTTATCTTGTAAAAAAACGCGAGGATCTTGATAAGATATTTAACGAAGAATTATCACGACTTCAAACGAACTATATCGACTATTATTTTATTCACATGATCACTGATGTGAACATTTGGACAAGGTTAATTGAACTTGGCATCTTAGAATGGATCGATGAAAAGAAAAAGAGTGGGCAAATCAGAAATTTAGGGTTTTCCTATCACGGTGGACGCGATGAATTTGTCAAATTAGTCGACATCTTTGATTGGGACTTTTGCATGATCCAATACAATTACCTCGATGAACATAATCAAGCAGGTAAAAGTGGGCTACAATATGCCGCGTCAAAAGGCATTCCTGTCATGGTCATGGAACCGCTTCGCGGCGGTAAGCTCGTCACGAATTTACCAAAAGAAGTCTATCAGGTTTGGGACAACGCCTACGTCAAACGGTCTCCAGCAGAGTGGGCATTTAGGTGGATTTGGAACCATCCTGAGGTCATGGTCGTGCTTTCTGGCATGAATTCACAGGAGATGGTAGAAGAAAATATTCGCGTCGCCTCTGATACAGAAGCTGAATCTTTTACTGAACTGGATTATGGTTTGTTTGAAAAAGTAAGTAAAATTTTAATGGAAACGATAAAGATCCCATGTACAGGTTGCAATTACTGTATACCATGTCCAGTAGGTGTCGACATTCCAACTTGCTTTTCATGTTATAACAATATAGAGATTGAAGGTAAAATCGGTGCGATTACTAAATACATCATGCAGACGAGCCTTAAGTCCAATGCCCATAATGCGTCGCTATGTATCAATTGTGGTAAATGCGAATCACATTGTCCGCAAAATATACCAATTCGTCTCGAACTTGCCAAAGTTACAAAGGCGATGGAAGGCTTTTACTACAAGCCAGCACGATTTGTCATCAAAAAATTCATGCGGTTATAATTCAACGAGAAGCGGTCTTGATAAGATCGCTTTTTTTTTTTCAATCTTCATAAAATCCACACATAAGCATGCAATAATAAAAATATCAAATACCCCCTGGGGGTATAATTTATAAATGATCGGAGTGAAGAATGATGAATTCTGTACAATTAAAGATAGGTGGTATGACTTGCTCAGCATGTGCGAAAGCCATCGAAAGAGCCGTCGGAAAATTGCCGAGCACTAAAGATGTTTCTGTAAATTATGCAACGGAGAAATTGAGTGTTTCATATGATGAACAGAAATTAGCACTAGATGAGGTCAAGAAAGCAGTTATAAAAGCAGGTTATGAAGTTATTGAAGCGGAGACAGGAAAAGAAATCACTATTCCAATAGGCGGTATGACCTGTTCTGCATGTGCGGTAGCTATTGAAAAAGCAACTGGAAAACTACCGGGCGTTGAATTGGCTTCGGTTAACTTTGCCACAGAAAAACTAAAAATCAAGTATGACCCCAGTAAACTGAGAATTTCAGAAATTAAACAAGCAATCGTTAAAGCGGGGTATCAACCTCTAGAAATTGATAACACGCAGCAAATAGATGGCGATAAACTTCGTAAAGAAAAAGAAATCAAAGTTTTGTGGAGAAAGTTTACCGTTTCGCTCATTTTTTCAGTACCACTTCTTTACATTGCAATGGGTGGCATGTTAGGTTGGCCATTACCTTCATTCTTATCTCCAATGCAATACCCACTCGTCTATGCATTGGTAGAATTAGTTCTTACCATCCCGATTGTCATTGCTGGTTATCGATTTTATGTCGTTGGATTCACTGCAATATGGCGAAGACAACCCAATATGGATTCTTTAATCGCTATGGGAACAACGGCTGCAGTTTTGTATAGTGTTTATTCAACTTATAAAATTTCACAAGGTGATCTTCATTTTGTAGAAGATCTATATTTCGAAACTGCCGGCGTCATCATTACACTTATTTTGCTCGGAAAAGCTTTAGAGGCAGTTTCTAAAGGCCGTACCTCAGAAGCCATCAAAAAACTCATGGGTTTAGCACCTAAAACGGCAATTGTCCTTCAAGGGGATCAAGAAATAGAGATACCAATAGAGGAAGTCGAAGTAGGCGATATCATCATTGTAAAACCTGGTTCAAAAATACCTGTGGATGGAGAAATTGTCGAAGGCCATACTTCAGTAGATGAGTCCATGCTTACAGGTGAAAGCATGCCTGTTGAAAAATTTAAAGGTGATAAAGTCATCGGTGCAAGTATCAATAAAAACGGTTCCGTTAGATTTCGAGCGACACGGGTTGGAAGTGATACCGCGTTAGCTCAGATTATTAAACTCGTTGAAGATGCTCAAGGCTCAAAAGCACCAATCGCTCATTTAGCAGATGTCGTTTCAGGTTACTTTGTTCCAGTTGTATTTGTCATAGCAACCTTGTCAGCTTTACTTTGGTATCTAAGTGGAGAGTCAGAAGTCTTTTCACTCACAATATTTATCGCGGTACTCGTTATTGCTTGTCCTTGTGCACTTGGACTTGCAACACCGACAGCGATTATGGTCGGAACTGGCAAAGGTGCAGAGAATGGTGTTCTTATTAAAGGTGGAGAAGCCCTCGAAGTTGCTCATAAAATAAAGACAATTGTGTTTGACAAAACTGGAACAATAACGGAAGGTAAACCTCAAGTCACCGATATCATCGTTTCAGATAGCATTGACAGCAATGAACTTTTAAGACTCGCTGCGTCTGCAGAAAAGGGCTCTGAACATCCACTCGGAGATGCTATAGTTAAAGGTGCTGAAAAATTAAATCTTTCATTATACAAAGTAGATCAATTTCAAGCAATACCTGGACATGGCATTCAAGTGACAATCAATGATCAAATGCTCTATTTGGGAAATAAGAAGCTTATGAACGAAAAAGGTATTGACTTAAGTGGCTACACAGATCATGCAGATCGATTGGCAGAAGAGGGTAAGACGCCAATGTATGTTTCCATAGACTCAAAACTCAAAGGTCTAATTGCGGTTGCAGACGTTGTAAAACCATCGAGTTTAGCAGCGATCAAGACGCTTCATAAAATGGGCATTGAAGTGGCTATGATAACAGGTGACAACCGAAAAACGGCTGAAGCGATAGCTAAGCAAGTGGGTATTGATCGTGTTCTTGCTGAAGTCCTGCCACAGGACAAAGCCAACGAAGTTAAAAAGCTTCAGTCAGAAGGAAAAAAAGTTGCAATGGTTGGCGATGGCATCAATGATGCACCCGCACTTGCTCAAGCAGATATTGGTATTGCAATTGGCAGCGGAACAGATGTAGCAATGGAATCAGCAGATATTGTGTTGATGCGAAGTGATCTTATGGACGTTCCTACGGCCCTTCAGTTAAGCAAAAGTACAATTCGAAATATTAAACAGAATCTTTTCTGGGCTTTTGCCTACAACGTTGCAGGTATTCCTGTCGCAGCTGGTCTTCTTTACGCCTTTGGTGGGCCAAAACTCAATCCAATTATTGCGGCAGCAGCCATGTCTTTAAGCTCTGTTTCGGTTCTAACCAATGCATTAAGACTAAAGAAATTTAAACCGTTTACAAAAGAAGAAGATAAATATGTTCAAAATTCAAATCTTCATGACTATGAAAATGTCAAAATTATTTCAGTAAAAGAAGCTATTTAAGTGAAGTGAGGAAGTTGCGTAATAATGCAACTTTCATAAGAAACTAATAAAAAGAAAGAGGTAAATGTATGAAAAAAGAGATTTTAATATCTGGGATGACTTGTGGTCATTGTGTGAAAAGAGTAGAAAATGTATTAAATGGTATTGATGGTGTTCATTCAGTTGTCGTTAGTCTCGAAGAAAAAAGAGCAACGATTGAAGCCGATGACAATATTGAGGATCAACTTTTAAAAGATGCTATCGATGATGTTGGCTATACTGTGGAAGCGATCCAATAATTACGCATAATTAAAAACATAACATACTGACCCTCTTTCAAGGTATTTCCGAAGGAGGGTCAGTATTGTTTTACAACTCTCTATTGTTTTACATTGCAATCAATGGGTACATCCTAAATAAGACTGTCATTCAAATTATTTGTTTATGGAAATTGCATAATTTCCACATTGAAAAGGAGTGAAACAATTGAGCGATAATAATAGGCATAAAGGTCATCAATCTCAACATGAAGATCATAGTCAACATGAAGATCAATCTCAACATGAAGATCTTAGTCAACAGAATCAAAATAAACATGGCGAGAGCCATCATGACCATCATGCAATGATGGTTGAGGATTTTAAAAGAAGATTCTTTGTTTCTTTATTTATTATGGTACCAATTCTTGTCCTTTCACCGATGATACAAATGTTTCTAGGTGTAGATTGGCGTTTTACGGGGGACTCGTATTTATTGTTTGTCTTGTCAACTATTCTATTTATCTATGGCGGTAAACCTTTTTTAAAAGGCGCTGTTGATGAATTGAAAAGTAAAAATCCCGGAATGATGACACTGATAGCCTTTGCAATTTTCGTTGCATACAGCTATAGTTCGATTGCTGTTTTCACGAAGATGGGGAGTGACTTTTTCTGGGAACTCGCAACGCTGATTGTCATCATGCTATTGGGACATTGGATCGAAATGAAATCGGTTTTAGGTGCTTCTAGGGCACTTGACGAATTACTTAAACTAATGCCAGAAGAAGCGCATCTCTTAGATGAAAACGGAAACCAAAAAGATGTACTAGTAAATAGTTTGAAAACTGGAGATGCTATTTTGGTCAAGCCTGGTGAAAAAATACCGATTGATGGTGATATATTTGATGGAAATTCTGAAGTTGATGAATCAATGATTACTGGTGAGTCTGTTCCAGTCGTCAAAGCAAGCGGTGACGAAGTCATCGGGGGTTCAATAAATGGAGAAGGTATTCTCAAATTCAAAGTAAGTAAAGTTGGCGATGCAACTTTTTTATCACAAGTTGTTCGCTTGGTAAGAGAAGCCCAAAAATCAAAATCACAGACACAAAGATTAGCGGATATTGCTGCTAAGTGGTTGTTTTATATTGCAGTTTCGGCTGGAACGATCACATTTACATCATGGATGTTGTTGGGTAAAGGCGTCGCTTTTTCTATTGAAAGAGCGGTCACAGTCATCATTATTTCTTGTCCTCATGCGCTAGGATTGGCGACACCACTAGTAACAGCTGTTTCTACTAGTATAGGTGCTAAGAATGGACTGTTGATTAGAAACAGGAATGCTTTTGAGAATGCTAGAAAAGTGAACTCAGTTGTATTCGATAAAACTGGCACTTTAACTGAAGGGGCATTTGGAATTACAGATATTAGAGCAATTGATAAAACGGAAGACGAGTTACTTGCTATCGCCTATTCAGTTGAGTCCAACTCGGAACACCCAATTGCCAAAGGAATTGTAAAAGAGGGACAACAAAGAAATCTAAAGCTGTTTGAAGTAAGCGACTACCTTAATTTGCCTGGAAAAGGTTTGCAGGCAACAGTCAATGATAAAAAGGTCATGGTCGTAAGTCCAGGTTATATGAAGCTTCAAAATTTTGATTTTGATTTTGAAGATTACGAAGAATTGGCACAGCAAGGAAAGACAGTGGTCTTTGTCCTTGAAGATGACAAATTGATCGGTTATATAGCCCTTTCGGACATCATAAGAGAGACGGCTAAGGAAGCGATCAATACATTGCGAGAGATGCACATCGAATCCATCATGTTGACAGGTGACAATCATAAAGTTGCGTCATATGTAGGCAAGATCTTAAATATAGATACAGTGATAGCAGAAGTGTTACCTCAAGAAAAATCAGAAAAAATTGATGATTTGATCAGACAAGGCAAAATAGTAGCTATGACTGGCGACGGTGTCAATGATGCCCCATCTTTAGCGAAAGCAGACCTTGGTATTGCAATTGGTGCAGGTACAGATGTTGCCATTGAGACCGCAGATATTATATTGGTAAAGAGCAACCCATTAGATGTTGTCAACATTATCAAACTTTCAAAAGCAACGTACAAAAAAATGATTCAAAATTTAATTTGGGCAACTGGATATAACGCAATTGCACTGCCACTAGCTGCGGGTGTGCTCTACAATCAAGGTATCCTTATTAGTCCAGCACTAGGCGCAGTTCTTATGTCGTTAAGCACAGTGATTGTGGCAATTAATGCTAAGTTTTTAAAAATTGAATAATTTTGATTTCGATTTTTCTTGGAGGTGAAGGTATGAAAGTGAAATGGGCATTAATAATCATTGCGATCACACTGATTATTCTAAGTGGCATTTACATGTATATGAACAACCAATCATTTGAAATGCCAATACAAACACCTCCAGAAAAACAATCGGAGGAAAGCAATAACGGCTTGTTGCCAATACCACAGCTACTAGTTGACTCTAATCCAGAGGAACTGGTCGCAGATTATTCTTTAAGTGCTCAATATGGCCTTTCAAATTTTATAGAAGGCAAACAGACACCTACTATGGGGTATAATGGTAATTATCTTGGACCAGTCATCAAAGTAAGCAATGGTGAAGAAGTGCGCATGCACGTTAAAAATGAACTAGATATGGCAACATCGGTCCATTGGCACGGACTCGTTGTTCCTGGCACTGCTGATGGTGGCCCACATCAACTCATTCAACCTCAATCCATTTGGGAACCAAGTTTCACGATTAATCAACCCGCATCGACGCTGTGGTTTCATCCTCATGTGATTGGGACGACAGCCACTCAGGTATATTTTGGGTTGGCAGGCATGATCATCGTTGAAGACGAAAACTCAAAAGCATTAAACCTTCCTGATGACTATGGCATAAACGATATTCCTTTGATCATTCAAGATAGAAATTTTAATACAGATGGATCCTTTGTCTATCTTGATAACATGATGGATGGCGCTTTTGGCGATTATGTACTCGTCAATGGTGCAATCACACCAGATTTAGTGGTTCAACAAGTAAAAATGAGATTTAGGGTTTTAAACGGTGCCAATGCTAGAAATTTCAATTTAAGACTTGATGACAATAATGCTTTTCACCAGATTGCCTCTGACGGAGGATTACTTGAAGCGCCCATTTTAACTGAGAGCTTGTATATCACACCTGGAGAACGTGCTGAGATTGTAATTGATTTTTCCATGTACAGCAAAGGTGATGTTATCAAACTATTAAACGACAATGAACTTGTTATGGCGTTTATCGTGGGTGATGATTCAGATGATCTGACTGAAATTCCTGATTCATTGGCAGTTATTGAAAAAATGGATGAAAATTTAGCCACTGGTTTAAAAACAATCGTTCTAGATGGCATGGGCCATATGGTAAGTTTGAATGGCAGAAAATTTGATATTGACCGAGTGGATGATAATGTGACACTAGGAGATATCGAAATTTGGGAAATATCGACAACCGGCGCTATGATGATGATGGGAAGTCATGGACATCCATTTCATATTCATGGCACTCAGTTTCAAGTACTCAGTAGAGATGGCATGGCGCCTTATCTTAATGAACAGGGCTGGAAAGACACTGTGTATGTCAGGGCAAATGAGACGGTCAGAATCATCGTGAGATTTGATTATGAAGGACTATACATGTATCATTGTCATATACTCGAACATGAAGAAGCTGGCATGATGGGACAATTAGAAGTAAAATAAAAATTGGAATTATGCAATTTCCTCATTAAATAACGCAATGAATGGAGTAAATAATGGATGACAAATATTTGAATTTTGATGAAAAGCGCATGACACTATTTAATGAGTTAGTAAAGAGATATTGGAATGGAAATTTGAAGGATGTAAACGACCTAAATGAATTGGCAGATTATATAAAAATTGAATATGGCTTCAACGATTCTGATCTGCCGTTTATTAGGGATCACATTAGAATCGCCATGGGTCAAGACCCTAAAGGCGATGAGGCGTTCAAAGATGAATTAGACATTCTCAAAAGGTCGAATAGCGTTCTGCAACCAGTCGTTTCGAAATTGGATGGTCCGTGCAAGCATTGTACAAATGCGCACTGTGAGTGTTGTGAAATCGGTAAGTATGAAACAGATGTATATAGAAGATTAAATGAAACAATAAGTTGTGGCTACGGTGTTTCAAAATGTGATTTTGGGGCTTTGGCTGACAAGATAGAGTTTATGCCTATGATTGAATTATTAAAAGACAAAGAAACGCCAGTTTATGTCACTGTTGCGCCCGCTATTGTTGGACAATTTGGTGATGACATCAGCATGGGACAGTTGAGAAGTGCTTTTAAATTATTGGGATTCAAAGATATGATTGAAGTCGCTTTATTTGCGGATATTTTAACCATCAAGGAAGCTTATGAATTTAATCATCTCGTAAAAAGTGAAGAGGATTTCTTTTTAACGAGTTGTTGCTGTCCGATTTGGTTTAATATGATCAAAAAAATTTACCCAAATATTTATGACTACTTATCACCTTCGGTGTCACCTATGATCGCGTCCGGAAGGATATTGAAAACCCTCTATGAAGGGGCTAAGGTTGTTTTTATTGCACCTTGTGTCGCTAAAAAGGCTGAAATTAAAGAACCCGGATTAGAAGGTGCTATAGACTTTGTTTTAAATTTTAAGGAACTCAAAGAGATTTTCGATGCGCTCAATGTCAATCTACAGGAACTACAAGATGATGATAAAGACCAGGCTTCATTTGGAGGTCGGTTGTATGGCAGAACAGGTGGCGTAAGTTTTTCGGTCAAAACAGTTGTGAATCGATTGGAGCCAACTAGAGTCATTAAACTCAAAGCCCAAAAAGTGAATGGCATCAAAGACTGTAAAAAAGTATTGGATGAACTCTACAGTAGAAAAAAAGGTGATGCGAACTTTATTGAAGGTATGGGTTGTGTAGGTGGCTGTGTAGGCGGACCAAAGACAAATATTGATGTCGAAAAGGCAACAAAATTGGTGAATGAATTTGGAGAAGATTCGTTTATACTGACGCCTTTTGATAATTTAAATGTAATGAAGATATTAGAGCAATTCAATGTTAAGTCTTTTCAAGATATCATGCATAATGATAATTTTGAGAAGATTTTATCTAGAAAATAAATGAACGCCTATATATATCCATTCTGTAATTATAGTAAGATGATTAAAAATATAGAGCAACTACTTTGGAGGTTGTATGGAATTTTCAAAAAAAATTTTAGTCATCGATGATGAGCCAATGATAACAGACGTTGTGAAAAGTTACTTAGAGCATAGTAAGTTTTCCGTAAGAATTGAGCACAACGGCATACAAGGATTAAAAGCATTTTTTGAATATAAACCCGATTTGGTGGTTCTAGATCTAATGCTTCCTGATTTAAAGGGCGAAGAAATATGTAAAGAAATTAGAAGAAATGCACGTACACCGATCATCATGCTCACGGCAAAAGTTGAAGAAGAAAACATCTTAAACGGCTTGGATATTGGGGCTGACGATTATATGACGAAACCTTTTAGTGGCAAACAGCTTGTTGGAAGAATCAAGGCGGTATTAAGAAGAATGCAAAGTGATCCATTACCACTATTTAACAATATGTCATTTAACAATAACGCACTTGAAATCGATCTTACGAGCAGTGAAATTAAGAAATTTGGAAAACTCGTAAAGCTCACGCCAAGTGAATATCATATTTTGTTGTCACTCATGAAGTACCCCAATAAGACTTTTTCGAGAGAAGAGTTGATTTTTATCGCTTTAGGAGAAGATTTTGATGGGTATGATCGCATCATTGACACACACATCAAGACATTAAGACAAAAAGTTGAAGACGATATTAAGAACCCGCGCTATATAATTACTGTCTTCGGCATTGGTTATAAGTTTGGAGGTGGAAAAAGTGACACTTAAATTAAGGACGATTTTATCCATCTCACATAGCATGACGGCTCTTATCACTATTGGTTTTATTGTTTTACTTAGCACTATGATTGATAAGCAATTAGTAAATTTCGTCATCGACAACAACCAGCAGCGAATGGATAGCATGATAAGTGATGTGACACATCAGTATCAAGAAGGGTGGAACTTACAAAAGCTTGAAGAGACAAGTTTAAGAGGATTAGAAGATGGTTTGATTTTAAATATTTTTGATAACGATGGGAATAGTATTTATTCCGTTGACACCCTTTTCAAGGCAGAAACGGACGCCGTATTAGAATCTATTGATCTAAATATGAAGCATCATTATAATAATTGGGATGGTGAACTCGTTTCAATGTCGATTCCTTTAAGTCATGGTAGTAGCAACTTTGGCGAATTAGTCATCACTTATTATAGTCCATACTTTTTTACTGAAATGGAATCAGAATTAATTACATCGGTACATGACGTTTTGAATATAACGCGCATATTCTCATTAATTGGTGCGATTATTATTGGCGTTATCATTTCAAGGCAAATAAGTATTCCCATTACACGAACGATCAAAGCAACACACGAACTTGCAAAAGGGAACTTAAGTGAAAGTGTGTCGTTAAATACGCATATGAGTGAAATCAATGATTTGTCAGAATCAGTTAACTTATTGGCAAAAAATTTGCAAAAACATGATACAATCCGAAAAAGAATCGTGTCCGACGTCTCTCATGAACTTCGCACACCATTAGCTGCACTTCAAATAAATTTAGAGGCGCTGGTAGATGGCATCATCCAACCAACACAGGAACGTTTGACTGGTATTTACAAAGAAGTCCTTAGAGTCAATCGCTTGGTTGGTGATTTGACACAATTAACTAAATATGAAAACAAATCTGAAAAGCTTAATTTATCAACGTTTAACCTATCAGAGATTATTCATACCATCAAAGTCTCTCTTGAATCCAAAGCAAAAAATCGAGAAATCACGATGCTTGTTGACAGCACGGTTCAGGACGTGATTGGCGACTCAGATAAATTAAGCCAAGTCCTTGTGAACCTCGTTTCCAACAGCATAAAGTATAGCGAGAAAGGTGGAACCATTCTTTTGTCATCGTATGAAAAAGAAGAGGACATCATTATCCGTGTAAAAGATGAAGGCATTGGTATACCAATAGAAGATTTGCCATATATTTTCGAACGATTTTATCGTGTGGACCAATCTCGTGATAAAGAAACTGGTGGAGCAGGTATCGGGTTGACCATTACAAAAGAAATAGTCGAAGCACATGGAGGAAGAATTGCAATTGAAAGTTCTCCGGGTCAGGGTACAGAAGTCATAGTGACGCTACCTAAAAGATTATAAAAAAAAATCAGATAAATTAAAACATCAATTTTCCTTTCACATCATCTTCACAAGGTGAGCTTAAGATAAGACTATAGAAACAGTAACTTGTGAACATGGTGAAGGAGAGAAAATTATGAAAAAAACAGCGATTTCATTAATCATACCTGCATATAACGAAGAAAAACTCATATATAGAACTTTATTGTCAGTCTCAAAGGCGGTTAGACAGTTTGAACTTGATACAAATGAAACGATAGAGCTTATCGTCGTTGACAATGACTCAACGGATCGAACCGTCGAAATAGCCAATAGATTTGATGTGACAATCGTTCGTGAAGAGCGCCATATGATTTCCGCTGTAAGAAATGCTGGTGCAAAAGCAGCTAAAAGCGAAATACTTTGTTTTTTAGATGCCGATAGCGAAGTGAGCGAAAACATTTTCACACTCGTTTATGAAGCGATGCAATCTGAAAACTACATCGGTGGCGGCGCAAAAATGATGCTTGATCAACCAGGTATATTCTTTAAAGGCATCGCACTGGGTTCTCAAATTATGTCTTTTATCACTGGCATAAGTGCTGTTTTAATTTATACAAAAAAAGAAACCTTTGAAAAGCTGGGTGGGTTTGATGAAAGATACTATGCTGGTGAAGATCTTAAATTCATTTTCAGACTCAAAAAAGAAGGTAAAAAAGTCGGTAAACAATTTAAAAATATCTATGACGGATTTGTTGTGACGTCTGCACGAAAATTTAATGTGATGACGTTAACGGATATGGTATTGTTTGCTCGATTGCTCTTGAATAACAAACTGATGACGCAAAAGGATCTATGTGCAACTTGGTACGATTTAAGCAAAAGAGGCGAGTAAATGAAAAACCCCATCAAAAAAATAATTCAAAGTGAAGCGGTCTTGATAAGATCGCTTTTTTGTGAAAATTTCATTATTTCATTTCTATTTGGACATTGTCAATGGAATCTATATAATGAAAGAGTAGAGCACATCAATAGAACCATACACGGAACCATACATATAAAGGAGATGATCGTATGAACCATCGATTTGCCATTTTGATTGGTTTGATAGGATTTGCTTGTATCGCTTTCAGTCATATCAATTGGTCCAAATATGCGAAAGTCGTTAAAAATGTAACTTATGCGCAAGCAAACGTTATGCTACTTATTTATCTGTCATTTGGTATGTTTGATCGAGTGACATTTAAAGCGTTCAGTTCGATAATGAGCGTTGGTCTATTTTTATTAGTCATCATATTTCTGAACTATTTTAAAGGTTTAATTTATCGAGTGGCTGATTATCCAGATGTTACAATGCTGCCTCTCATTTTAGCTGCACTAGATGCCTCTGAGTTACATAACTATAAGCACGACAGTTCAGAAGATGGCAAAATCATCACTGTAGAAGTACTGGGTTCAAATAAAGTTCTGACGATAGAAACAAAGCAAAGCTTTGTTTCTGGCCAAACATATTACCTATTGAGTTTCAAAAAGTGGATGCATTCTAAATCGAGAAAATCGGTTTTGTCACACATAAGAACCGCTCTTGAGCAACACACGCCAATCCCTCAAAAGACTTGGACTAAGAACGTAGAAAAAGGATTGACGATTGCATTGGTTTTACTTATTTTGTTGTATGGTAACGCATTGATTATTAACCCTTACAAAATTGAGCTTAACTACGAGGGACCATTACCTGAAAAACTGATGGTAACGCGACTTGACAGACGTATTACTGATGAGAAGCAGCACGAACTTATTGAAATAGATAAGCTATCGGATATTGCATTGTTTTATGAGTCATTGCGATATTTGAACACCTATTCTGAAGGGGATGTCATCTTTGATGATATTGCTTCAGAAGATCGCATGCTAGAATATACCTACACCGTTACACTTGATAAGCCATGGCGCACACTTTATGTGGGGCCATATAAGGGCTATGTCACTGTAAACTACAATGAGATGAAGAAAGCGTCACTATGGTATGAATGGTCCGTCTCAATCTATCAGTTTTTTGGTGGCAAGGACTATGCCATTTATTCGTTTTATTCAGCTTCTGATGTAAAGTTTGTACTTGATGCTATTTTAGACTAATAAATTGACAACTTGAAATAAAGAATTTAGTTGAACCGAATTGTGTAAGTTTAGGAGGCCTAAATGACACTACAACAAATCCTATCAGAACTAGAAGCAATGGGCACTGAAAGAACAAAAAAGATTTATATGAGTCAAGGAGCAGTTGAACCTGTATTCGGCGTTGCAACGGGTGCTATGAAACCCTTAGCCAAAATGCATAAAAATGATCAGGCCATGGCCGAAGCACTTTATGAAACGGGCAATTACGACGCCATGTATTTGGCTGGGATGATTGCCGATGTCAAGCAGATGCAGCCAGCCGATTATGAGCGTTGGATGAAGAAAGCTTATTTTCCAAATGTCTCTAACTTTATCATCTCTGTGACACTAGCTGAATCAGATTATGCGCAAGAGGTAGCGGACCTTTTTATTTCGGATGGGGATGACCTAGTCATGGCAACTGGTTGGAGCTGTTATGAGTGGCTATTGGGATCGAGAAAAGACGATTATTTTGATAAAGAAAAATTGCAGGGTATGTTAGATGTTGTTGAAGAAACGTTTCAGTCGATGCCAAGACTTACAAAACGCGCTATGATGGGTTTCCTGGTGGCAGTTGGCGTCTCTTATATCCCTCTGCATGAAGCAGCACTGCTGGTAGCACAAAAAGTGGATGCCTCAGCCTATGAGAGCATCCAGAAAGAAACGAACAAAGGCAGATTGGGATTCAAACGCAAAAACGTAAGGTGCTAATCGAAATCACAAAATTGCTTAAACGCGTTTAGATTTTACTTAACTTCTTTAAGCTTATAAAGGCCACCACGATAGTCGATGATGATGACTTCATTTTCAGGTGCTATACCAAAGGATGAGACCATCAAATCAGAGTTGATAAGCTCATAGTTTTGTGAAGCGTTATCTGCATCGATCCAGAGCCCCCAAATGCGACCAGTAATAAAGTCTGCATAGAGGTAAGTGCCAAACAAACTAGGATTTTCAGATCCATAATACGTATAGCCACCTGTTATTGACTCACCTGTTGGATGATTGTATGTCCATATTGGGGCGATAAGGGTGGCTTTATCTATTGCTTTATTTGACTTATAGGACTGTGAGCCTTCGAAGACATTCCAACCGTAGTTGCCACCATTAACGATCAGATCGATTTCTTCCATTTGATCTTGACCGACATCTGCAGCAATCAGCAAATCGCGTTTTGAGTCAAAATTGAAACGCCATGGGTTGCGCAGGCCATAGGCAAAGATTTCTTCTTTATACCCGTCTGAATTGCCCACAAATGGATTATCTGGTGGTATACCATAGACTTTGTCACCACTGGTTTGATTGACGTCAATTCTCAAAATCTTGCCTAAGAACGAGGCCTTGTTCTGTGCATTATTTTGAGGGTCACCGCCGGAACCGCCATCGCCACTTGCGATGTAAAGATAGCCATCTGGACCAAATTCAATATGACCACCATTGTGATTGTCATATGGTTGTGCATAAGTTAGTAGGATTTCTTCACTGTCAAGATTTCCAACCTCAGGATTTTCGGTATCACGCGAATAACGTGCGATAACACTGCCTTCTCTGTTGGTGTAATAGACAAAAAACTGTCCATTCTCTCCATAGTTTGGATGAAACGCAAACCCTAACAAGCCCTTTTCATTTGCGCGCTTATCAATGCGTGAACTCAGATCGATAAAAACCTTTGTTTCCGAGACGTTGGGGTCGTTACTGAAAAATTTGATTTTCCCGGTCTTTTCGACGACGTAAATCATATTATTTTGATGGTTCAAAAAGAGCGGTTGTTCAAATGACAAATTTGGATAAGCGCGTACGACTTCGTAAGCCTTAGGCACAAAGGGGCTGTCGTAAATTAAGGCTTCAGTTGTTGGTGTAGCAGTCGTTTCGGTTGTCGATTCAGTCGTTTCAGTGGTCACATCTGTTGTCGTGCTTTCAATATCAGCTTCACTTTCAACAGAAGGAAGTATTGTTGAGTCTCCAGATGGCGAGCAACCCGTCGCTACAAGTGAAAGGGTTATGAAAATAAGCCCTAACATTGGAATCGGTCTTTTATAAGTCATGAGAACCTCCTCATATATGGAAATTGCATAATTACCTAATAAGTCACAAAAGCATATTTCACACGGCAACAATGGCTTATATACGCCATTTTCATATGAGAAGTATCGTAAAATTGGAATTATGCAATTTCCTCAGATAAATGGATTAGCATGTCTTTAACATTTATACCCTATATCGAGCAAGATATCATAAAAGTGACCATGAAACACCCGCATAATACTAAGATAGATTTTTTGCGTCAAATTATGCTATTTTCATAATTATGCGGGTATAGATAAAAAAGGGTGATGGTTATGAAGGGTCTTAATGAAGTTTTGCTACAGAATCTTCTGTGGACATTAGCGGTTATCACAGTGGTTATCGTGATAAAAAATATGGTTTTAAGAGGGTTGCATAAACGCATAGAAAGCCAGGAAATCTATTTTAAAACAAAACGCGCTATCAATGGGGTTAGTTTTCTCATTGTTCTATTTGGCATCGTTTTCATATGGATTGAAACGAGTGGAAGCTTTATAACGGTTATTGGTTTGTTTTCAGCAGGTTTGGCATTGGCCCTTAAAGATATTCTGCTCAATATTGCAGGATGGCTTTACATCATGCTTAGACAGCCCTTTTACATTGGTGATCGTATCGAAATATCTGGGATCAAAGGCGATGTCATCGATCAGAATATCTTTAAATTTAGAGTGGTTGAGATCGGCAATTGGGTTCATGCCGAGCAAAGTACAGGCAGAATCATCCACATTCCAAACTATAAAATATTCACTGAACCCCTTGCCAATTACACGCTTGGTTTTGACTATATATGGAACGAAATCGGTGTATTAGTGCCTTTCGAAAGCGATTGGAAAAAAGCAAAAAAAATTATGTATGAAGTGCTTCATGAACTGACTGACGATCTATCCATAGATATGCAACAACAGATCAAGAGAACTTCGAGAAAGTATATGGTTTATTTTAACAACCTTACGCCAATTATCTATACCGATGTTACAGATAGTGGCGTAAGACTCACGATGCGCTTTATCTGTAAACCGAAGCAAAGACGGACAATCGACGAAAAAATATGGGAAGAGCTCTTGGAACGCTTTGCGCTAGAATCAGATGTAGACTTTGGTTATCCGACGATGAGACGCACGTAAAAACAATCCAAATACTATAAATTAAGGGATGCGCGATGTCAATGACAAAGCGCATCCCTTAAAATGTATACATAAACACTATACATAATCATAATTCATAGACACTATTCAATAATCACGATTCAAGAGTCTCTCGAAAATGGCCAAGAAGGCATCGATTTCAGCATAACTGATGGTCAGTGGTGGCAATAGCCGTATGACATTACCGCTTGTGACATTAAGCAATAAACCTTCTTTCAATGCATGGTTCTTGATTTCATTTGCAAGGTTATCAGCCATTTCAACACCGATCATCAGGCCTCGGCCACGAATGTCTAAGAGGATGTTTGGATGAGCTTGGGCGAGCCACCTTAAATGTTCTATCAAATAGACGCCTTTGGCTTTCACTTTATCTAAAAACCCATTTGTTGTCATAATTTCTAGTACTGCAGTGCCTGCTGCACATGCGACGGGATTGCCACCAAAAGTCGTGCCGTGATCACCTGGAACGAGTACTGTTTCAAGGGATGGTGCGACGAGCATAGCGCCTAGAGGCAAGCCGCCGCCCAGTGATTTTGCCAAAGTGACAATATGGGGGGTGAATGAATCGTGTTGATAGGCAAATAAGTCGCCAGTACGGCCTAACCCAGTTTGAATTTCGTCTACGACAATCAAGAAATCGTGCTTTTCAGCGAGAAAGACAAGCTGTTTGATGAAGGCTTCTGAGACTGTTTGAATGCCACCTTCACCTTGGACCATCTCGAGAAAAAAAGCGCAGGTCATATCGGACACTTTGTTGTTAAGATCTGAGATGTCATTAAAGATTACATGGTTTACATACGGAAGTGTCTGACCGAAGCTCTCTTTATATTTGGATTGCCCAGTAAGAGACATGCCTCCGATAGTTCTGCCGTGGAATGAGCCATGAAACGATAGGAGTTCGATTTTATCCGCATTTCGGGAGCGACCGTACTTTCTAGCGAGTTTGATGGCCGCTTCATTGGCTTCCGTGCCGGAATTGGTAAAAAACACTTTAGAGGCAAAGCTATTATCGACAAGATGCTTTGCAAGTGTGACGACAGGCTCACTTGGGAAATAATTCGACAAGTGCATGTAGCGATCCATCTGCGTGAGTATTGCCGCTTTAACTTTCTCATTGCCATGTCCGAGGCTGTTTACGGCGATGCCGCTGAACATGTCAAGGTAGGCGTTTCCTTTGTCATCATAGAGATAAGACCCTTCGCCTCTAACGATAGTGAGATCCAACCTTTGATAGAGATTGAGGACGACGTCTTTGTCTTGTTCATAGAGTGAGGTCATATGGCCACTTCCTTATTTTCTTAAATCATCTAGGATCAAAGTTTTTTCTATCGTTTGAGCGTCTTTTTCTTTAATGACTCTAGCAGGTGATCCAGCAACCACCGTGTTGGGCGGTACGTCTTTCGTGACGACTGAACCTGCTGCGACGACGGCGCCTTTGCCAACGCGAACACCTTCAAGGACAACTGCGTTAGCGCCAATGAGTACATCGTCTTCGATGATGACGGGTGTTTTGCTCGGTGGTTCAAGGACGCCAGCAATGACTGCACCTGCGCCAATATGTGCATTTTTGCCGATTGTGCCTCTTGCGCCAACCACGGCATTCATATCAATCATGGTGCCTTCACCAATTTCTGCGCCAATATTGATGACGGCACCCATCATAATTACCGCATTTTTGCCTATGCTGACGCGATCTCTTATGATAGCGCCTGGTTCGATTCTGGCTTCAATGTTGGTAAGGTCGAGTAGGGGAATGGCAGAATTTCTCCGGTCATTTTCAAGGACGTAGTCCTCAATCCATACTGCATACTGTTCAATGAGTTGTTGCACCAGACTCATTTCACCAAATACGGTTCTCGATCGTCCTTCGCCAAAGACCTGAAGCCCCGTGAAATCGATTTGATCTAGGTCGCCCTTGATATAAAGTTTTACGGGTGTGACTTTCTTTGAATCTTTTATGAAACGCGCGATGGCGTAGGCATCGGTTAGATTCTCTTGTGTCATGGTGTGCTCCTCTCTATTATAGTAGATCTTGCATGGTATATAGGCCAGCGGGTTTGCTCAACAACAGTTTGCCAGCTTTGAGGGCATCTTGAGCAAATAGGTCTTTAGATAGTGCTGTGTGTTTGATTTCTATAAGCTCTTGTTCGCCTGCAAATAGGATGGTATGCTCTCCAGAAATGCTGCCACCTCTTACTGTGTGGATGCCGATTTCGTTCGATTTTCTTGGACAATCTAACCCATGTCTGCCATAAGTCAGCGTCATAGTGTCGCCCAAGGCATGATTGATGGTATTTGCGAGGAGATAAGCCGTGCCACTTGGGGCATCAATTTTTTTGTTGTGATGTTTTTCGATGATTTCAATATCGAAACCCTCATTTAGGGACTTAGCGACTTGAGATAAAAGCCGTGTGATGACGTTGATGCCAAACGATAAATTCGAAGCGCATAAAATGGGTATCTTTTTGGATGCTTCGCGAATCTTCACCATATGATCATCGGTAAGTCCAGTTGTTGCAATCAATGTGTGAAGGCCTCTTGAAGTTGTGAAATCCAATATGGATTCGATATTGGACGTATGAGAAAAATCTATCAATAAGTCGATCTTGCCTTCATAAGCATATGCATTTTCATAAATCGGATAGGGATAATCGAATCTGTCAGGTGCTCGATCTACGCCAAAGGACAGTTCGAAATCTTCAGAAGCGAGGATGGTCTTGCAGAGCAGTTGGCCCATTTTACCATTTGCGCCATATACGGCGGTTTTTATTGCACCCATTTGAACCTCCCATTTTGTATGCTAGTCCTAGTAATATTTTAGTCCTATTGATATTTACCCAGTTTATTACAATAATCCCACATGAGACATGTCGTTTGCCAATCGCTGCTTTGTGGCATCTTCCATATCTGTGAGTGGTAACCTGAGGCTACCAACAGGCATGCCCATCAGTTGCATTGCTGCCTTAACTGGAATCGGGTTGACTTCAATGAACAGATTGTTGATAAGGCTTAGCAGATTCAGTTGAAGATCCAGTGCCGCTTGATGTTGACCGTCCAAATAATACTGAACCATATCATGCGTTTCCTTTGGCATGATGTTTGCCAAAACGGAGATGACACCAATTCCACCAAGTGACAGCGTCGGAATGATTTGATCGTCATTGCCAGAGTAGATTGCAAATGACTTTGGGCATTGACTCGCTATTTTGGCCACTTGAGACAAGTCGCCACTCGCTTCTTTGATACCGACGATATTTGCATGTTCAGCTAAGACTTCCGCTGTGTCGGGGGCGATATTGACGCCTGTTCTTCCTGGGACGTTGTATAATATTATCGGAATGTTGACGGCGTTTGCGATGGCTGTATAATGTGCGATTAAGCCCTTCTGTGTGCATTTATTGTAATAAGGTGTCACGATGAGCAGGCCATCTGCGCCGGCTTCTTGGGCAAGTTGACTTCTTGCGATGGTATCTGCGGTGTCATTGCATCCCGTCCCTGCAATGATAGGGATTCTGCCGTTAGCGATTTGAACAGAAAATGTGAAGATTGCTTTTTTTTCTGATTCTGAAAGGGTAGAGGCTTCGCCAGTGGTGCCGCACACGATGATGGCATCTGTATGATTGGCTATATGCCATTCGATGAGCCTCTCGAGCTCTGTAAAGTTAACTTGATTATTATTATCAAATGGTGTGACTAAAGCAACACCAGATCCACTAAATAAAATGTCATGCGCCATATTGTTCTCCTTATTTGTAATTGTAACTGCCAGAACAGATCAGCGTGGCTGGACCTGTCATGAGGACACCCTCATTTTTAATATCGATACAGAGTATGCCACCTGGTACCTTGACCTGCACGCGATTTTCTGTCAAACCCTTCAAAGCGGAAACGACGGCTGAAGCGGCTGAGCCTGTGCCACATGAGAGTGTCATGCCAACGCCGCGTTCAAAAGTACTGACTTTGATGTGTTCACGATCGACGACTTCGAGGAAGTTAACGTTGATTTTATGCGGAAAGAGACTGTGACTTTCAAGGGCTTTGCCATAAACTGAGATATCAATGTCGTCGATGGATTCAACTTGTATGACCGCATGTAGCGTACCCATCGTCAATGTACTTAAATGAAACGTTTGGCCATGTACCTCAATCGTCTTCTCTCCAAACGCGTTATCAAAGTTTGGACTTCCCATATCTATAGTGACCAAAGTCTCATGATCCCCTTTATTGGTTAGCGTCACTTTCATGATGCCAGCAAGGGTTTCTACGTTGAAGATTGGTTGATCAACGAGTTTGTGGTCGTAGACGTATTTAGCAAAGCACCTTATGCCATTGCCACACATAGGTGCAAGGCTACCATCAGCGTTATAGAATTCCATTTTGACGTCTGCCTGCGTTGAAGGTTTTACAATCATCATGCCATCTGCGCCTATACCGAAATGTCGGTCACATACTTTACGTGCTAGCTCCGTTGGGCTAATCGTCTTAAGGCCTTTGAGCGCTTCATGTTCAAAGATGATAAAGTCGTTTCCCGTGCCGTGGTATTTTTCAAAATGCAACATGGATAGCCTCCTATAAGTCAAACGCTTTTGTGATGACGTCTACAATTTTTAATTTAAACGACGAATCTATGGTATAGGAAATGCTGATTTCTGATGTGGTGACTTGCTTGAAGTCGATGCCGTTTTCAGCGAATAGTTCAAAGATTTTAGCGGCGACACCGGATTGGGTGCGCATGCCCATGCCGACGACGGATACTTTTGAGATAGACGATTCTTCTTGTATTTCGACTTCAGGAAACTTTGCTTGTAGCGCTTTCAATATTTTATCGACCGTCGCCTTATCATCTGTGGAAGTTGTGAATGAAATGTTGGCGTAGCCTTTGATTGGCGACGTTTGACTGATCATGTCGACCATGACTTCGGCTTTAGCGAGCTCAGTGAAGACGTGTGCGATATTGGCCGATGTATACGGAACGTGATTGAGTGTGATCATCAACACGTTTTCGCTGATGGATAATCCTGTGATACTGCGTTGTTCCATAGTTTTGTCATACTCCTTTATATAAGTTCCAGGCGTATTGCCTGTGCTAGATGCGACATAGATTGGGACGCCGAAGCGATGTCCGATTTCGACGGATCTGGTTTCCATGACTTTTGCGCCAAGGCTGGCCATCTCCTTCATTTCTTCGTAACTAATGACGTCCAATTTTTTCGCTTCAGGGTAAACGCGAGGATCAACGCTGTAGATGCCGTCTACATCCGTGTAAATTTCACAGGTGCATTTAAGTTTGGCTGCTAGTGCGACGGCTGTCGTGTCACTGCCACCTCTACCTAATGTGGTGATGTCACCCTCTTCATTGTAACCCTGAAAACCGGCTACGACGACGACATAGTCATCTGAAAGGTACTTTTCAACTTTTTTAATTTCAATATCGAGAATTTTGTTCTTCGTATGAAGCCCCCCAGTTAAGATGCCTGCTTGAAGACCAGTTAAGGCGATTGCCAGACAGCCTTTTTCCTTCAAAATCATCGTAAGAAGTGCGATAGAGACTTGTTCGCCTGTGGACATGAGCAAATCCAGCTCTCTTTTTGAAGGTGTACTTGATGCTTGATTGGCAATCTCGATTAATTGATTGGTCGTTTTACCCATAGCAGATACTACAACCACAAGCCGAGTGCCTTTTTCTTTTTCCAGGATGATTTTATCGGCGATCAGCTGCATTTTTTCGATGGATTCAACAGATGAACCGCCATATTTTTGAACGAGTGTGTGCATTTGGACCTCCATATGTCAAATTTTGGGTACAAAAAAAGCCACGAGCAAAAGGCTCGTGGCTATATTAGGACATATAGCTTCCTTTTGCCCCAACGCGTTAAAGTGCTCCACGGGAAAATTGGGCAATCTTCCTGTGACAAGGCAATATCTCTTAAATAGTGCCCCAATACTGTTCAGTATTTCGGCGACTGCCCCTTTCCTTAGGTTTCCCCAAGTACTCTTGACACATCGCACCCCTTTATCGCATTGTATAAAAATTCGGTTTTTTGTATATTGTATTAGAATATAACATATTTTGAAACTGTCGTCAAAACTTTTTTTGGAAAAAACGTATAGTAATTATGCATTTTCCTTATTTATTTTCCGTAGAATAAATTTGTTGATGAAAACTGCGGATCACTTGTGATATCGATGCCTAGGTTTCTTAGCGTCGTCTCGTTGTTTGCATGCAAGATGACTGTAGCGTGAGCCTGACAATCTCTGATACTTGATAATGCATCGAGAGCAACTTGTGCACTTGGATTGAACGCCGCACTGATGGAAAGGGCAATCAATACTTCTTCGAGGTCGAGTAGTGCCGTTTTATCACCAAGAGATTCTGTCTTGAGTTTGATGATCGGGTTTAATATGGCTGGTGATAAAAGATGCACGTCATCCGATATGCCAGCATAGTGTTTGAGCGCATTGATTACGCATGCTGCTGCAGCGTCCATAGCCTGACCATTTTTACCTGTCACGATATCGCCGTTGTGAAGCGCAAGCGCCATCGTTGGTATGATAGCATCCTCACCGTATTTTTCTTTTAGAGATTCTGCATACAGTCTTGCTGGTTCGACAACGACGCGATGTGTCGGTTTGAGGTCGAGTTCTTCCATGATCATCTTTGCTCGATTGTACGTATCAATATCGCAGAGTCCTTTTTTATGTTCACACCCCGTTTTAAAGTAACGGCGGATAATTTCTTGACGTGATGCTTCTTTGACCGATTCATCGTCGATGATGCCAAATGCAATACGGTTTACGCCCATATCAGTTGGCGATTTGTACATCGATTCTTTGCCTGTGATCTTTTCAATGATGCGTCTCAAAACAGGGAACGTTTCTAAGTCGCGGTTATAGTTGACTGCCACTTCACCATAGGCTTCCAGGTGATAGGAATCTACCATATTGACGTCCTTTAAATCCACTGTTGCCGCTTCATAAGCGATATTTAATGGGTGCTTAAGCGGCATGTTCCAAACTGGAAACGTCTCGAATTTGGAATAGCCAGCCTTACGACCTTGTTTGTTTTCGTGATAGAGTTGGCTGAGGCACGTCGCGAGCTTGCCACTTCCTGGACCAGGTGCTGTGACGACGACGATCGGTTTCGTCGTTTCGATATATGGATTTTTGCCATATCCTTCGTCGCTGACGATGGTATCGACATCCGTTGGATAGCCTTTTGTCGGGCGGTGCTTGTAGACTTTGATGCCCATGTGCTCAAGTTTGCTGATGAAGATCTTCGCAGCAGGTTGGCTTTCATAACGCGTGATGACAACGCTGTTAACTTCAAGGCCATTGCCTCTAAGGTCGTCGATGAGCTTTAACACGTCGATGTCGTATGAGATGCCGAAGTCGCCACGAATCTTGTTGCGTTCGATGTCGCCTGCATAAAAGCAAACGATGACTTCCAGCTTATCCTTCAGTTTTTGTAAGAGTTTAATTTTTGCATTTTCGTCAAAACCAGGTAATACGCGCTTGGCATGCATATCGTAAATCAATTTGCCACCAAACTCCAAATAGAGTTTGTCAAAATTATTGACGCGCTCGAGGATGAACTTTGACTGTTCCTCAAGATATTTTTCTGAATCAAATCCTTTTTTCATTGTACGCCTCCAGGGATATTCTCTAATCTATCATAAATAGCCAATAAATAATAGAGGATTTTTGCACTTTATATAGAACCTATATATAACTGAATACGACTATTGAGAGGAAACGACACATATGACATTCGCATTTGATAAAAAAGTTATTCGCCTCATCTGGACACTCGCTTGGCCAGTCATGTTGGGACAGGCCCTTCATACGGTGCTCGTCATAACGGATATGTGGTTTGTGGCAAGGCTAGGCAGTATTGAAGCAGCTGCAGCAGGCACAGGCACCTCTCTATTGGGGGTTATACAAGTTTTACCAACACTAGTTTCCGCGGGGGTTGTCGCGTTGGTTGCCAGATATTCTGGTGCAAATGACATGCGCATGATCCGAAAAATTTCTTCAAATGGTTTGATTTTGTCTTTAATTATTGGCGCCGTAGTCACGGCTATCTCGTTGACTTCACTGGATCAATTGCTTTGGATCTTTGGTGATGCAGATGGTGAAGTTATGAGGATGTCCAGAGCCTATGTCGCCATCGGACTTGTCGGCATGCCATTTTTTTTCTATAATGCAACGTCAAGGTCCATCGTTCAAGCGACTGGTGATACGCGTAATCCAGTTAAAATATTTATCTTCGCCAATCTTGCAAATATCTTGCTCGACTACGTTTTTATTAATCTTATGCACAAAGGCATTGAAGGTGCGGCGATAGCAACCGTTATTTCAGAAGTTCTGGCATTTATTCTCATGTCCGTTTTGACTTTCAGAAATATTTTTGAATCGAGCTTTAAGACACTTTCATCAAACATGTCCTTAAAAGCGGAATCCGCTGCTCGGATATTAAAAATCGGTGGGTACGCCGTTATGCAGATGATCACACGTCCATTTACCGGGCTCATTATGTATAGACTTGTTCTTGCACAAGGCGTTGCTTCTGGTGCAGCATTTGGTGTAGGTGGCAGGATGTTCAATTTCGTATTCATATTTTTAGCTGGCCTCGGCACGGCGATGTCCGTCATGGTGGGTCAGAGTATAGGTCGTAAAGATGTAGAAGGGGCTAAAATCCTCATTAAGCAGGGCTTATTCCTAGCAACTCTGAATATGATCGTCTTTGCGATACCCTTTTATTTCTTCCCAGATGCATTTATGCGTTTCTTTGTCGATGATCCTGAAGTCGTCCGTATAGGTGTCAACTATCTTAGAATAACGTACACTGGTGTTTTGTTTTCGATATTCAGTACAGTTATGGGGGCAGCGTTCTCCGGCGTTGGCGATACATTTCCACCTATGTTGGCATCTCTCGTTGGTAATTGGGTTGTGAAGATTCCACTCGCTTATCTGCTTACGTCGGTGTTTAAAATGGATGCCGATGGCGTGTGGATAGCAATTGGTCTTTCTGTTATTGTCGAATCACTGATTGTAGCAGCATGGTTTAGTAAAGGAAAATGGCAGCATAAAAAGATTTAGCCTAAAACGTAAAAATCGTTCATTGAGAGAGAGCCTCTTATGAACGATTTTTTGTCGTTTAAATTTATACTTTTCATCATAGCAAATTATAGTTCAATAGCATGGATGATCGTACGCCCATTATTCACACCATAACTGCAAGTTACTAAAGACAATAGCTTGCGTGTTGGATCTATCTCAAAACTGGCAGGATGAAGGGATTGTTTTAACAATGAATCGAGATAGCTTTGATAAACTTGATCATCATTGAAATCTAAAGTAAAGACGTAGTCATCAGCAGAAATCTCATATACCGAGAAAATTTTATACGTTTTTGTTTCATATAAACCAGAGAGTTCGATGATCTGGTTTTTTTCAAAATAGGCTTTCTCGTGATATAGGGTAAGATTGTGAAAAAGTGTTTGATTCTTCATATAATGGCCGTATATGATCGTATGCTGATCGTTAAAGTTACCTAAATTTCGATAGTCCATGAAGAGCGTCCCAGCGTCGCTGAAATTTTTGTTGAAGTCCAAAGTAAGATAGTCTTTATTGTCATGGCTCCTTACAAAAGGATAATCGATGTTAGAACCTGCAATTTTGATCCAACCGAAGTAGTCTGTGTTTATGGCGAGCCATTTGTTATTTTCATTGGGTTCATAAGCGTATTGGTCATTTGATTTGACTGTGATATTTGTAGTTGAATCTATTATGTCTAGTTTTGACTCTATAATAGAATCATTTACTTCATTAACTTCTTGCTGCGCTCTTAAAACGGCCAGTGTTTCATAGGTTTGTTGACTTTGGATGCGTCGCCAACCGATAAAAGCTGTGCTAACGAGTAGTAGGCTAGAAAAAAGGAGTACCACATTTATCATTATCTTCTTATTAAAAAAAGTCATAAAGATCACCTCAATTAGAATATATCACGATTGGTGATAAAAATCAACTAAATGAGAATTATTTTCAAAATAACTATTGACACATAACACGTATCGTGATAAATTATCGCTATCAACTAGATTACATGCAAAAAAACAAATAGAAATATCACATATAACCCAATAGGAGGTAGTGAAAATGAAAAAGATTATGAGTTTAATATTAAGTTTAGTTTTATTGATGGGCATTCCAACATTTGCAGCAGATCAAGATATCGTAGAGATAGCGGTTGGCAATTCGGATTTTAGCATCTTAGTCGCAGCACTTCAAAAGGCAGATCTCGTAAGTGCATTACAAGCAGACGGACCTTTCACAGTCTTTGCACCAACCAATGCAGCTTTTGAAAAACTATTAGCCTCACTAGGTATAACAGCAGATGACCTTCTCAACCATCCACAACTAAAAGAAGTCCTTTTATACCATGTGGTCTCAGGTCAAGTCCTTAGTTCAGATTTACAAAATGGTATGATGCCAGCGACTTTAACTGGTGAAACGATTAAAGTTGATTTAATGAGTGGTGTTAAAATCAACGATTCAGCTGTAACTTCAGCGGATGTATTGGCAACAAACGGTGTCATTCACATCATTGACACTGTATTAGTCCCTTCTACATTTGTATTAAACTCAGCTCCTGAGGCCCCTGCAACTGTAGTCGACATCGCCCTTTCAAATCCTGATTTCAGCATGTTGGTTTCATTGTTGCAAAAAGCTGATCTCGTAGGCGCTCTACAAGGAGATGGACCATTTACAGTCTTTGCACCAACCAATGCAGCTTTTGAAAAATTACTTGCAGCCCTTAACATTAGTGCATCCGATTTGATGAATCAACCAGATCTTGCCAAAGTTCTTCTTTATCATGTTGTCTCTGGAAAAGTCATGAGCACAGATTTATCAGATGGCCTAGAAGCACCTACCTTAAATGGTGAAAGTGTTGCCTTTGATTTAAGCAGTGGCGTATTAGTGAACCAAAGCAATGTTGTTAGCGCAGATATTGAAGCAGGCAACGGTGTTGTCCATGTTATTGATGCCGTTTTAGTCCCAACAAACTTCGTTTACCAAGCTATGGAAGAAAATACTTCAGTTCCTAAGACAGGAACAGTTGGTTTAATCCCTATCGCATTCGCAAGTATTTTGACATTAGCTGGTGCTGGATTGGCTAAATATAAAATGAAATAAAATAGAATAAAATAGATAGAATTAGAATTAGTAATTGAAAAGAGGTGTTACATGACTGACTTTGGAAATCGCCTAAAGCGCGCTAGAAAGCAAAAACACATTACTCAAAGAGAACTCGCTGAGCGACTCGGTGTGAAGCAGTCAGCCATATCAAATTATGAAATAAATTTCAGACTTCCCGCTGCATCGGCCCTTATGGAAATGGCAAATCAGCTTGATGTGAGTGTTGACTATTTACTCGGCGGGGAACAAGACATAGAGCCCTTTGAATTAATGGTAACCTCTGATGCAGAAACGGGACAAATAGACCTAAATAAAGTTCAAACTGAGTTTCTAGAAGATTTGATCCAAAAGCGCTTTACAGAGGCATATGAATGCATTAGAGAAGTTTCACACGTTGGTATAGGTCTTCTCGACCTATACCAACGTGTCTTTCAACCGACATTGAAAGAAATTGGCCATCTATGGGAGATTGGAATTATAAGCATTGCAGATGAACACATTATCTCCGATCTCATCGAGCGAGCCATGATAACCTTAAGTGAATCGACACAGAAAGGACTTGGATCTTCAAAAAACCTAAAAGCGGCCTTTATGTTACCAGGTGCTGAGATGCATGAACTACCACTCAAGATGACAGTTGAAATCTTTAAAGGTGCAGGATGGACAGTCAACTATATTGGAAAAAGCATACCGCTTTTTAGCTTACAACAGTTTCTTGAGAGAAATAAAATTGACGTATTCGTGCTATCAATCACACTTAAGGCGCATCTCAATAGTTGTGAGAATTTGATTCAGTTAATAAAGGGTATGAAACTATCAAACATGCCACGCATTTTAATTGGTGGTAGCGCTATTGAAAATGAAGCGATTGCTTTGCAAACCTTAGGTGCTGATATGTATTTAGAGTCACTAGATGCTTTAGAAGATCAACTAAGTGCGTTAGAAGATAAATTAATGAGCGTTAAAAAAGCTTGAAGACATTGATTATACAATGTTATCAAGCTTTTTTTAACGTTCGACATGTAGAGCCAAATCTTATAGGCTGGAAGTGGAAAAAGATAAAGTGTCATGGTGCCTGCCTTTAGGTACGACAAGCGGTGTGCCCGACACAGGGTCAATGATGATTGAACTATCGAGGTCAAAGACGCGCCGTATCAAGTCTTCACTGATGATTTCAGCCGGTTTGCCTTCTGCGATTAACTTGCCATTTTGAAGGGCGAAAAGATAGTCAGCATATCGTGCGGAGAGGTTGATATCGTGAAGCACCATGACGATAGTGGTGCCGCGTCTACGGTTGAGATCCGTAAGCAGATCCAAGATTTCCACTTGATAAGCGATATCGAGGAAAGTCGTTGGCTCGTCAAGGAGCAGTATATCCGTTTGTTGAGCGAGTGCCAATGCGATCCACACGCGTTGGCGCTGACCACCAGAGAGTTCGTCGACACATCGATTGGCGAGTTCAGTGATGCCCATGATTTCTAGAGCCTCTTCGACCGCTTCGAAATCACGATGTCCTAAACCCTTAAAGAATGATTGATAGGGATAGCGTCCCCTGGCGACAAGATCAGCGACAGTAATCCCTTCTGGTACAATGGGCGATTGAGGTAAGAGGCCAAGCGTACGTGCCAACTGCTTAGGTGGTATATGCTTAATCAATGCGTTATCCAGACGGACGTCACCCGACATGGGTGTAATCAATCGCGCTAAAGTTTTAAGTAGTGTCGATTTACCACAAGCATTGGCGCCTATGATCACGCTGATTTTATGATTGGGCACTTTGATACTCACATCGTCAAGGATGATTTTTTTGTCGTAACCCGCAACTATGTTCTGAGCAGTAAGTGTGTGCTTATGCGTTTGTGTAGAGTGTGTGTTTGTCATGCGGCACCACCTTTGCGATTCATCTGAATGAGTAGAAAGAGGAGATAGGGTGCACCGAGGATACCTGTTATGATACCAACAGGAAAACGGGTATCAAAAGCAAATTGACCCATGAGATCTGCACCGAGTACAAGAACGGCACCAACTAGGCCAGCTGGCAATTGATTTGAAGCGCCTTTACCAACGAGTCTGGTTGCTATGGGGCCAGCTAGAAAAGCGACAAAAGCGATAGGACCTGTAACAGCCGTAGAGAACGCTAGTAAGAAAACCGCGCTCACGATGAGCAGCATCCTGATGCGATCCGTTCTGACACCTAAGGCTACAGCGGATTGTTCCCCGAGTTCAAAAAGTCTTAATGAGCGTCCCAATATAAGCAATAGACAACCAAAGAGGACGACGATGGTTAATAGAGTTGGAATTTGAGTCATACGAATGCCACTGAGACTACCACTCAACCATCTAAGTGCACCAGGAACGTCGTATTGAGAGGCTTTTTGCAATAAAAATGAAACAACTGCATTTAGCATTGCCTGTACACCGATGCCGATCAAGATTAAACGGCCACCAGAAAAACTGCCACCTCTTGAAAGGACATAGATCAATGTGGCCACTAAAAGGCCACATAGGACGGCTGCGAGGGAAACCACATAGCTACTGGTTCTGAGAACGAGTAGGCAGAATACCGCTGCGACACTTGAACCGGAGGTGACTCCAATGATATCGGGACTTGCTAGCGGGTTGCCAAGCATGGTCTGAAAGGTACTCCCCGCCATACCAAACGCGAAACCTACTAGCAGTCCAGCGAGCATGCGCGGCAATCTCAGTGTTCCAATGGTAAAGGTTGCGCCTTCAATCGACTCACCTAAGAGGACTCTCACGACACTATCAAGTGAATATAGCGTATTTCCAAGTAGTAGTGCAGCGATACATAAAGCCAAAGTCAGTAAAGATAGTAGACAGGTGACAAAAATAAACCGAATCTGTCTTTGTTTGAATCCCGCGCGGATATGTCTTATATCATGTTGCGTTTCCAGTGTTTTCATAAGGCGCGCACCTTTGCTTTCATAGCGATTACGATGAGGATCGGCGCGCCGATAAAGGCTGTGACGATGCCCGCTTCAAGTTCGCTCGGACTGCCGATGAGCCGACCGATGACATCTGAGGCTGTCAACAGAATGGCTCCGCCGATAGCTGACATAGGAATAATCAATTTGAGGCTTGAACCAAATATCATGCGCAGAGCATGGGGTACCATCAATCCGACAAATCCGATAGGACCTGCAATGGCTGTAGTAGCCCCGCAAAGAAGTACACCTGAGAAGGCACTTATAAATCTCAAAGTTCCAGTTCGTACGCCTAGACCCGTGGCGACGTCATCACCTAGTGCGAGGGCGTCGAGGCCTGGGCTGGAAAAGATGCCAAGTAAGAGCCCCACAGCTAAAAAGGGCAAAACGGCCAAAATGCCTTCCCAAGTGGCACCGCTGATGCTGCCGACCTGCCAAAAGCGAAACGCATTCATAACTTCAGTCCTTGGAAGTATGACCGCACTGACGATAGATGATAGGGCGGCACTTGTGGCTGCACCTGCAAGCGCAAGCTTGATAGGTGTTGCACCACCATAGCCCAAGGATCCGATGCCATAGACGAAAATGGAAGTCAATGCCGCACCTATGAGGGCGAACCAAATGTATTGACTTGCGGTGCCAATATTAAAGAACGCAATGCCGCATACGACAAACAGAGAAGCACCTGTATTGACGCCGAGGATGCTCGGATCAGCGATGGGATTGCGCGTGACGGCTTGCATCAGGGTACCAGAAACGCCAAGAGCGGCTCCGGCTAATAAGCCGAAAACCGTCCTTGGGATTCTCTCCTGAACGACGAGGGCGTTCATGGTTGCATGACTACCAGTTATGAGCGTCTCTAAAACCTCTTGAAAACGGACAATTCTAGCGCCAAAGGCGAGAGAAGCTATTACGCAAAGAACTAATATACATAGGCTCCCTACGATCAAGGTGATTACTTTTGAAGATTTCATTTTGCTTTATCAGCTGCCTCTCCGATAATTTTGAGATAGTCATCAATCGTCGCTTCAATAGATAACGCACTTGGCGTGCCAGAAGCAGCAAGTGGTGTGCCATCTTTAATTACGGCAACAGAACCTCTCTGTACAGCTGGGATGGTACTGATAAGGGGATCCGCTTGCATAGCAGCGAGAAGCGTTTCATCGCCGTAGGTGATCATAATGTCAATATCGGTGAGTAGATCTGCATTTTCAGCACTTAGCTCGATTGCAAAGCTTGACGTATCCTCTGTGAGTGCGAGGACACTATCTGGGAAAGTCATACCGAGGTCGGTCAAATAAGCCGCTCTTGGATCGCTTGGGAGATAGACGTAAAATTTGCCAAGGTCAGCAGGGTTGAAGTAGAAAAACGCCGCTTTTTTTCCTTCGATTTGTGGATAGGCACTGACTTTTTCAGCGATGAGTGTTTCAAGGGATTTTACGAGTGCTTCACCTTCCGCTTGCATGCCCATACCAGTGGCATCTAAGAGGATTTGATCACGCCAAAATGTTTGCCATGCTAAAGTTGGGTAAGCGACAACCGGTGCAATTTCACTGAGTAAGTCGTATTCTTCTTGTGTGATACCTGAATAAGCGGCTAAGATGACATCTGGTTTGACATCTGCGATGGCTTCGAAATCTAAACCAGCAGCATCGTCAAATAGCACAGGATCTGTCACGCCGAGTGCATCGAATTTTGCTGCCGTCCATGGGAGCAAACCGCTGTCGTCGAGGACGCCATAGTTAGCTTTAGAAATACCAACGGGTACGACGCCAAGGGCAAGTGGTAAATCTTGGTTACCCCAAGAAATCGTCGCGACGCGCTCAGGTTTGCTCGCGATAATCGTTTCGCCAAAAGCGTGCTTTATAATGATCGGGTAGGTCGTCTCTGATTCGATAGAGGCTGCCTCGGTTGATTCTGTGATTGTTGTGTCTTCTGTTGTTGCCACACTTGATGGTGCCTTCGCACACCCCGTTAATACAATAGTTGATACGATTGCTACTGAGAGAATTTTTTGAACGTGTTTAAATGTCATGAGAATTCCTTTCTGTATGTTTTATTAGTTTAAGTGCTGTACATTGTATTTTGTAAACACAGGCCTAAATGAATACTATTATCATTCTCAATTAGAGTCAAGTATTTTTTTCACAATCACAAACAAAATTGACCTATTTTTGTTAAAAGGTCACAAATGGGTATAATTTGTCAGAATCGATTGAAACTGATATTATAAGTACACGGAACGCATAGAACAGACATGATTATCAACAAGCGCGCGAAACGATACAATCACGCATTCACGAATACTAAGTCGAGGAAATATATTGGATATGGATAAATTGATTATTGGCATTTTAGCACACGTCGATGCTGGAAAGACGACGCTCTCGGAGAGCATGCTCTACTTGAGTGGTAAAATAAAAAAGATGGGCCGCGTTGACAACAAAGATGCCTTTTTAGATACATTTGAACTTGAAAAGGCAAGAGGTATCACTATTTTTTCAAAGCAGGCAATCCTTGAGATAGAAAACAAACAGGTCACTTTACTGGACACGCCTGGACATGTGGATTTTTCTGCAGAGATGGAGCGTACGCTTCAAGTGTTGGATTATGCCATATTGGTAATTAGCGGAGCGGATGGCATTCAGGGTCATACAAAGACCTTATGGCGACTGCTTGAAAGTTATGGCATTCCCGTTTATATTTTCATCAACAAGATGGATCAAAATGGCACGGATAAGATAGCCCTTATGCAAAGCATCAGAAGTCAATTAGACGAGCGCTGTGTTGATTTTGAAACGATTGATAACGTGATGGGCTTAGAGGCACTTGCTATGTGTGACGACGCGATGATGGCGACTTATCTTGAAAGTGAGCATATCACGACGAACCAGATTAAGCGTGCGATAAGCGCACGCAAAATATTTCCATGCTACTTCGGATCTGCACTAAAACTGGTTGGCATCGAGACGTTTATGAAGGGGTTAACAAGCTATACAGAGCAACCAAACTACCCAAGTGACTTTGGCGCAAAAGTCTATAAAATATCTAGAGATGAACAGGGAAATCGTCTCACGCACCTCAAAGTGACAGGTGGAACACTCAAAGTTAAAGATGTCATAAAACACATGGAAAGCGAAGACAAAGTCAATCAAATCAGAATTTATTCAGGTCAAAAATTTGAGTCAGTCAGTGAGATTGCAGCTGGTTCTATCTGTGCTGTGACAGGACCTAGCACAACACAATCAGGTGAAGGTTTGGGCATAGAACTGGCATCAGATGTGCCGATTTTAGAGCCTGTGTTATCCTATCAACTCATTCTGCCTGAAGGCGTTGAGGTGCGCATGATGATGCCTAAGTTAAATCAAATCGAAGAAGAAGAGCCACAGCTTAAATTTGTTTGGCATGAAGCCTTGGGTGAGATACAGGTTCAAATCATGGGCGAGGTACAGATAGAGATTCTTCAGAGTCTAATTCAAAGCCGATTTGACGTAGCTGTAACCTTTGATGCAGGCCGTATTGTTTATAAAGAGACCATTGCTGAAACAGTGGAAGGTGTTGGTCATTTTGAACCTCTAAGACATTATGCGGAAGTGCATCTGTTACTCGAACCAGGTGAACGAGGCAGTGGCCTAGTTTTCGAGTCGATTTGCAGCGAGGAGCAACTCGGGAAAAATTGGCAAAATCTTGTGCTAAACCATTTACACGAGAAGACCCATATTGGCGTATTGACGGGTTCGGAATTAACGGATGTTAAAATAACTTTAGTCGCTGGACGTGCTAGCAGTAAACATACTGTAGGTGGCGATTTTAGAGAAGCGACCTATCGAGCGGTTAGACAAGGGTTGATGGAGGCTGTATCTGTACTGCTTGAGCCCTATTATGCGTTTCAACTTGAATTGCCAGAAAAAATGGTAGGACGCGCCATGACCGATATAGAAAAAATGAACGGGTCTTGTGAAATCACAAAGACTGATGGGGTGACTGCAACGCTCTCAGGACGTGCTCCCGTTGTGGCAATGCGACATTATCATACTGAAGTGATTGCCTATACCAAAGGTCATGGCAAGCTATTTACGACGTTTAGCGGCTATGATCGTTGTTATGACGCTGCAGAAGTGATTGAGAGTTGTGGATATGAGGTGGACAGAGACATTGAAAATCCAACGGGTTCAGTTTTCTGTACGCAAGGCATGGGCTTTACTGTGCCTTGGGATGCAGTGAAGGACCATATGCACGTCGCGCGTTATCTTAAAGCAGATCGAGGCGGCACGGAGATTGAGGCGCCGTACCAAGCGGGTCATTCAGGCACAATTGCCATGAGCATTGATGAAATCGATGCAATTATCAATAGCACTTATTATTCCAACCAAGGAAAGAAATCGACATGGAAACAGCCTAAATCAATACGAGACAGTTTCTATGACTCAATAACATATGTTGACAGAAGGCATGAAAATAAAGAGGATTACCTCATCGTAGACGGATATAACATCGTTTTCGATTGGCCTGAACTGTCTGATTTAGCTGCGGATAATTTGGATGCAGCAAGGGCTAAACTCCTTGATATCCTCAGCAATTATCAAGGAAGTCGCAGCGGGAAGACCATCGTTGTGTTCGATGCCTATCGCGTAGCGGGGCGCAGGCAGGAGATGGAACGATATAAAAATCTTCTTGTCGTCTATACAAGTGAAGCACAGACAGCAGATCTATACATCGAGAAATTCGCCCATCAAAATGGACCCAAATACCATATTACGGTTGCTACATCTGACGGTTTACAGCAGATGATCATAAGAGGGGCAGGATGCGACTTACTGTCTGCGAGAGAGCTGAAAGAAGCCATCGATCTATCGGATGAACGCATTCGGTTGGAATTGCAGATGAGGTCTAAAGATAGCCAAAATGCGCTTTCAGAAGCCTTGTCTTCTGAGGATAAAATGAAGCTGTCACATCTCATCAAGACTGAAGATTGACACACAAAAAAAGCCATCCAAAACATGTAGTATTACAAACATGTTGGATGGCTTTTTAAATTTCGATTAAAAGTGGTGCACTTATGCTTGTTCCTTCATGAAATTGAAGCATAAAAGCTTTGCGAATCATCAAATAATCAAAATGAGAGTCACGCATAAATTTTATGGATGACACCTGATTCGGCGAGTTTTTTTAATAAATCCACTATGGATTGATCTAGTTTTCCAGCGGCAGCATCTTTGTCTAAGATATCAAGCGCAGTGTCCATAGTCATGCCTTTTCGGTAGGGTCTATCCGTATATAAGGCATCGAAAATATCTGCAATCGTGACGATTCGCGTTTCAATAGTGATGGCATCGCCTTTTAAGCCAAATGGGTAACCACTGCCATCGAGTTTCTCATGATGTAAAAGAACAAGCTGAGCAGGTTTCTCAAGCGCAAAAATCGGTTTAATAATCCTTGCACCTGCTTCTGGATGGCCTTTTATAATTTCAAATTCTTCTTTAGTCAGTGCTCCAGGTTTATTGAGTATAGACTCTGGCGTTGATACTTTGCCAATATCGTGAATCATAGCGCCAATTTCTAACGTTCTGAGATTATCTGCGTCAAGTCCCATGCCTTTGCCAAGTTCCAAAGCTAGATCGGCAACGCGACGCGTGTGATTATCCGTGTAGGCGTCTTTTGCTTCGACGAGATTTGATAAACTAATGACAAATTCTAAGACATTGTCCATTTCACGGTCATAATCGCGTCTTAAAAGATCATATAATCTGGTGATTTCGTGGTTTTTCTTTTCTATGACGACGATATTGCTCTTTATTTCAGATTCAAGCGTCGCCTTTTCAATGCCATTTTGGATGACTTTGATGAGCTCATTGTTATCCCAGGGCTTTTCTAAATAGTAATAGAGTCCGAGTTCGTTGATACTCTTGATGGCGCTATCTTTATCGGAGTATCCAGTTAAAAGTATTGGTACGATGTGTGGTTGTTTCTGTTTGATTAGTGATAATAAATCAAGACCGTTCATATTCGGCATGATGAAATCTGAGATGACAAGATCGATTTTCACATTGTCTAGGAGGCCACTTTCTATTAATACTTTAGGGTCGTTGAAAGTAAAGACTTCGTAGTCTAGCATTATTTGGATTAAAGTTGAAAGTGTGGATGTAATCATGATTTCATCGTCTATTATTAAAATTTTACTCATATCGTCTCCTAGTGGTATATCCTGTAGTATAAAACATGTATAATAAGAACATGCTTATTGTAACATAAAATGGAATCATAATGAGAGGGAGAAACATTTAGTTTCGGTAAAAATTAATGAAGCGTTCAATTAAAAGAAAAATACAAAATTCGATGGTCTTAGCCAATGTGCTGACGTTACTGATTGTTACACTTGTGATTTATGCAGGCATACAGATGAGTTTGATGCCTATCTCTTACTACATCACCGAATCCGTTGCTGGTGATTTTATGAAGAAGTACGATTCATCAGGCAATGCCGGCGTCATAAAAAAAGAAGAATTAAACGTTTACATGGCGGATTTAAGCGTCAACCAGGTCATCGCAAACCTTAACAACCTCATTAAAAAAGAAGAAAAATTGCCATCTGAGATGATTGCTGATATGAATCAAGCAATCGATTTGGAAATTGTCGCACAGAACGAATCTGATTTTAAGCGTATTTTTGTTATTTCAAAAGATGTATACGAGTCGTCAAACCGTTTTGAAATAGAATTCAAATTGATAGAAATGGATGTCGTCATCAACGATTGGACACTCTATATTCCGACACAACGCAATCAAGAAACTGAAGGCTTTGTAGGTATTGCACATATGATGTCAAAGGTGATTCAGATCGTCGATGAAGTTGGAAATCAAATAGGTTCAATTACGATTCGCATGAACCCCGATTTAATAGTAGCCATCTATATAATGACATTTATCCTATGGATTCTTTTAAGTGTCGTTTCCATATTAATCGTTAAACTGGTAAGTAAGATTATGACCAAAGGGATTATGCGACCAATTAATCAAGTTAACAACCAACTTAAACTCATGGCCATCAATGAAATCGATCAAGTGTCAGAATTTAAGTTACAACTAAAGAAACCACCTATTGAAGTCGCAGAAATGATCGATCATTCGAATGCGATCATTGGCAATTTCAAGAATTTCAGCGATTTGCTTGAAAATCAAAACGAAGAACTGCATATGCAAAATGATGAACTGATTCACAATCGAATCGTCATAGAAAATCAACAAAATCAGTTGATACAGAGTGAAAAAATGGCTTCAGTCGGTCAAATATCCGCTGCGGTCGTGCATGAAATCAATACACCAATTGGCGCAATCAAAAGCAATGCGCAGATTTTAGATTTGCTCATAGCGCAGTTAGCCACAGAAGAGGACCTCGAAAAGATCAAGAAAAAAGTAGGTATAATGAAACCCACAAACGATATGATTGTGGATGCATCAGACCGCGTCATCCAGATCGTGAAGAGCATTAAAAATTTCTCTAGAATCGATCAGTCAGCATTTAAGGACGCTGATTTGCACGAGGCTATTGACAGTATTCTCTTATTGACTTCGAACATGTGGAAGAGCCGCATCACTATTGTCAAAGCCTACGGTAGTCTCCCACCCGTCAATTGCTATATCAGTTTGATTAACCAAGTTATTATGAATTTAATTGTAAATGCCATCGATGCCATAGAAAATGAAGGAGACATTCACATCACAACAGGTATACGCGAATCTGCCGCTTTTATTGCCATCAAAGACACAGGTTCGGGTATCAATCCAGAAAACATGGACTTGATTTTTGAACAGGGATTTACGACAAAGGCATTAGGTAAAGGGAGTGGACTTGGACTTGCCATCAGTCAAAATATCATGGAGAAGCACGCTGGTCAAATATTAGTGGAGAGTACCATTGGATTAGGTAGCACCTTTACAATACTAATTCCAATCAAAGAGCTGGACAAAACGCTGTAAAGAGATAAAGCAATACCAAATCAAACAAACATAAAAAACAAGAAGACGCCAACAACTACTCGGCGTCTTCTTGTTTTAATTGAATATGGAGGATTTTGATTCTTTATCAAATAAGGGGATTTTCATTAGTGTGTTGTAGAGCGTCAAACCAATCGTCAAACAAAGCTTTTAAGTCCTGATAGACATGTTCACAGTTTGTCAGAACCTCTTTGCTACCGATGCCATATGCAGACATACCAGCTGCTTTAATGCTTTCTATACCAGCAAAGGCATCTTCGATGCCGATGCAGTTCTCAGGATTCACATTGAGCAGCTCAGCGGCTTTGATAAAAATATCAGGCGCTGGTTTGCCTTCATTTATGGATTTTGGATCGACAACTGCGTCAAAAAAGTGTTCAATAGCCATCGCTTTGAGAAGCTGTGGTGCATTTTTACTGGCTGAAGCGAGAGCGATAAGAAGGCCTCTGCGCTTGAGTTCACGTAAGAGTTCAAGTGCACCGATAGAGAGATCTGCCTCAGAAAATGAGTTGATGCTTTCTAGATAATACGCATTCTTTTGATTTGCTAGCGCTATTTTTTCTGCTTCATCGAACGGCGATGTGATGCCACAGGTTTCCAAGACGATATTGAGTGATTCGAGTCTCGAAATCCCTCTCACTTCATCCATGACGGACTGAGGGAGATCACACCCTAAGTCTTGTGCCAATCGGTGCCATGCTAAAAAGTGTTGCTTACTCGTCTCAGTTAATACACCATCCATATCGAATATGACAGCTTTTATTGAAGTTTCAAGTATAGCACCATTCATAATAGGCACCGCCTATCATTGGAAAAAACGAGCACGTCAACAAGCGTGTAATTGAGATCCCATACTTTCAGATCAAATGGCATACCACTTAATAATCTGATAGTTGTTTTTGCACCAACTGTCACTTCAATCTCTCGGTCTCTATACCTAATTCTATATTGGTAACTCTGCCATTGACTAGGACATTCTGGTCTAAATGAGATGCCAGTTTCGGAGATTCTAAAACCGCTGAACCCACTAATTACGCTGAGTGCTGTACCAGCTATATTTGCCATATGAAGACCGTCTTTTGTATTGCCATGTGTATTTTCTAAATCGAGTTCAATAGATTCTTCAAAATAGTGAAATGCTTTATCTGTTTCACCGATTCGAGAGGCCATAATGCCATGTACACAAGCGGAAAGAGAACTATCGTGCGTCGTCAACGCTTCATAGTAATGATAGGAATTCTTAATGACGGTTTCTGTCGTATAGGCTTCTAGTAAAAAGTGTGCCAATACAGTATCTGCCTGTTTGAGTACTTGATGGCGATAGATGGTGAGTGGGTGATAATAAAGTAGTAGTGGATACTTAGAATCCTCAAATGGCCAAATGGGCTTCTGTAAGAAAGCATCATCTTGTGGATTGATCATATGTGTCGCATCAAACGGTAAAAACATCGCTTCAGAAACGTCGCGCATCGCCAGTATTTCATGTTCATCGAGGCCGATTCTCTCACAGAGACGGGTGTGCATCGCGACGATATCTGGTTTGTCAGAGGCAGATAAAATGCGGTAAAAAGCTTCTGCCCAATGTAGGTGATATTTTGCCATGGCATTGGTGTAATAATTGTTGTTGACGATAGCCGTATACTCATCTGGACCAGTGACGCTGTTAATCATAAAGACACCATCATGGTAATTGCCGATTTCTAGCCAGATACGTGCTGTTTCATAGATGACTTCTGCGCCCATTTCTGCTAAAAAATCAATGTCGTTGTTGAATAAATAATATTGAATAAATGCATAAGCTATATCAGCGTTGATGTGATATTGAGCAGTGCCAGCAGGAAAATAGCCTGAGCATTCAATGCCTGAAATCGTCCGCCAAGGGTAAGCAGCACCTTTCTTATGGCCAAGTTCAAAGGCTCTTTGTTTTGCAAAAGGTAAAATATGATACCTATACGTCAATAGATTTTTGGCAAGAACGGGTTCTGTCATTTGTAAGAGTGGTAAGATATAGATTTCAGTATCCCAAAAATAGTGGCCTTCATAGCCTTCACCTGATAACCCTTTAGCCGATACGTTGGAAAATTCATCTGAACCAGTGGATTGAAGTAGCTGGAAAAGCATAAATCGTATAGCAGATTGGTGCTTGGCATTGCCTTCTATCATAATATCAGAATGCTCCCAAAAGGCATCGAGATAGGCAGCTTGGTGCAATAAAAATGTATCAAATGAATAGTTAACTGCTTTATCCGCAAGCAAAATTGCCGATTCGTAACAATTTTCAAATCGTAGTTGATCCGTATAGGTACACACTTTCTCAAGCACTATAGAGCTATTCGCTTTTATTGCTGTCATAATTTGATTGTCGATTCGAGTGTGTGTTATTTGATAGTTGTCTGTACCTGTGACCCTATAATCCACGACGGTTGCTTGGGCAATCTTACTACTGGATGTTTCCATGAGACAGCTGACGCGATTGCCTTCAAATTTAAGCTCTTTACATTGCATCAGTTTAGCATGTGAGGTTGCGACGCGAGGATCGTCCTTATCCGTGAAGTTTTCTATCCCAGCATCGACAAATACTCCAAGTTGTATCAAACCGTCGTATTCGACGGAGATTCGATAGAGAAAGTGGTTTTTTATCCAAAAGGATGCTAGCCGTTCAAATGATAGCTTTGCTCTTTTTCCATTGCTCGTGTAAAAATCGAATGTGCGCATGCTCACACCCGTTTTATAATCTAAGGTTCGAGAATAATTTGAGAATTGTTCTGTAGAAAGCAGGACTTTCTCGCCATCCAAGTAAACTTCACATTGTTGGGTATCAAGAATGCGCGGCTGCTTATCACCAATATGTGGAAAACCGAATGCACTCTCAGCATGCGTTATTGGTACTCGGTCATAAAGGCCATTGATGTAAGAGCCACGTATGCTGCTAATATCAGGTAAACCGTAACCTTCTTCGAAGCAACCTCTTACGCCCAAATACCCATTTGCAGAGGTAAACAAGCTCTCCTCAACCAATAAATTGTCTTTTATAAATGCGTTGCGTTCCAAACGCCACATGTTATGCTCCTATTCTTTAACAGCGCCAGATGTAAGCCCTGAGATGATTTGTTTTTGAAAGAGTATGACGATGATTAAGGTCGGAATCGTCACGACAACAGTTGCGGCTGTCACTTGACCCCAGAATATTTGAAACTGTCCGCGCAAGAACGATATCGCAACGGTAGCGGTTCTAAACTGAGCGTCACTATTCAGTGTGAGGGAAAGTAAGAATTCGTTCCATACACCGATAAATGTCATGATAGCAGCTGTAAAGATACCAGGTAATGCGAGTGGAAGTATAATTTTAAAAAACGTGGTCATTTTTGAGGCCCCATCGATTTTTGCAGATTCTTCCATCTCCTTCGGCACTTTAGAAAAGTGTGTGATGAGTATGAAGATTGCCACTGGCAATGTAATCATAGAGTAGGGCAGTGTGATGAAATAAGAATTCGTCCAACCGAGATTGACGAAAACGCGATAGATTGGCCCAACAACGATCATCTGTGGGAACATACTCGTCGCTAGGATTACGGCCAAAAGCACTTTTTTGAATTTGAATTCAAGTCGCGCGATGGCATAGGCACAAAAGGAAGCGACAAATGTTACATAAAGTGTTGTGATTGATGAGATGATCAAGCTGTTCTTGAGCGCATTTAAGATTTGAGCTTTGAAAAGGGCTTCATAATGTTCGAGCGTCGATTGATCGGCAAATAACTTGAGTGCGCCACTCCCCCAAATTTCGCTCTCAGGTTTAAATGATGTAAACGTCACCCAAATAAATGGAAAGATGATAATCAATAAATATAAGAATATTGCCATTAGAAGTAGCTTTTCAGTCTTTTTCGTTTTCATAAGCCCCCCTAATCTCCTATAATTTTTACATTAAGAATCTTAATGTATGCAAGTGTAATTAATCCCACGGCGATTGCCATGATGAGAACCATCGCGGAGCCATAACCAAACCTGGTTTGTGCAAACATGACTTTGTATGCGTAAAGCGATATTGACTCTGTTGTACCACCTGGACCACCGCCCGTGAGTACATAAATCAAGTCAAATACTCTAAATGCATCGAGCGTTCTGAATAACAATGCGATAAATATAGAGGGTTTGAGTAAAGGTAGTGTAATGTATCTAAACTGCTGAAGCTTTGATGCGCCATCAAGAGACGAAGATTCGTAAAGAGAAGTCGAAATAACTTGAAGTCCAGCTAGAAGGAGTAGCGCCATATAAGGTGTCGTCTTCCAGACGTCGGCGAGTATGATAGCACCTAGAGCGCCTTTTGCGCTAAGCAATAGTTGCGTCGGTTCGGAGATCAGACCAACTGTGGCAAAAGTATGTGCGACTATGCCACTTGATCCATCATAAAGATACGACCACATGAGTGCGGCAACGGAAGTAGGTATCGCCCATGGAATCAGCGAAATCGTTCGGATGAGGCCTCTGCCCATAAGTGCTTTATTCATAATAAGTGCAAGCATCATACCTAAACAAAGTTCAAAAAAGACGGAAACAAACGTGAAAATCAGTGTGAACGAAATCGTTGCTCTAACCCTTTTATCTGTTAAGATATCCTTAAAATTGTCAAGTCCAGAGAAATTGGATTGGATAATAGCCGTTTCAAGTTCTGAAACGACGGCGAACATGTCCTCTTTTGAATAGAAGGCTTCATCATAGTTATAGAGTTTTTCTAGTTCAAGAATCAAAGTGTCCTTCATGTCCGTAACGTACTTCAATGAATCGCCATCGAGAGAGACGATGCTCTGCATGTCTGAAGATGCAACATTTTTAAGCATATAGGCGTCATAGGTGTCCAGCATTTGACGCAGGTTTGCGATCTGCACCTTTGATTCGTCACCAATAACGATGCTCTCTTCAATATCGAGAAAGTAGCGAATATAGTCAAAGGTCTCATCGTACAACGTCATATTGTAATTGCCACTTGTATAAAGACCTGATTTTGCTTGGTCATTTAACTGAAAATCGTAAAAGGCATATCTCAAGGACTCGAAAATAGGAATGATGGAAAATAGCAATATAAGCAGTACTGCAGGCAGTATCAAAATATATGCCGTCTTTGAATCGATTAAGTTCTTGATCTTATTCATAGTCACCTCTTAGAAAAGAAGCTTTAGTACCAGGCGTCGCTAGGACTAAAGCTTCTATGTCATCTTTCTATGATTCGTTATTATGTGCGATTATTTGAGGGCATTTGTGATGGCTTCTGCAGCAGCATCAAGTTCACCATTGCCTGACAAGTATTCATGTGCTTTGATTTGGATCGTATCAGAAATCTCTGAATAGTTTGCAACAACAGGTCTTGCGATTGTTTTTGCAAGAGCGTTTGCAAAGCCTTCATTCGTTAATAGTGCATTTGAAGCGAGGACGTCAGCATCTTCTAGCAATGCGTTAAAACCTGGTAAGTAGCTACCGACTGTTGCGTTGATTTTTTGGCCTTCTGGGCCAGAAACGAAAGTTAAGAATGCTTCTGCGCCAGCTTGATTTGTGCTATTTGCGTTGATGCCGATGATCCATCCGCCAACAGTTCCACCCGTCGGAAGTGGTGCGTATCCAACTTGTTCGCCTTTGACAGTATAATCGCCACTTGCTGCCATGCCGTTCATATATGGCCAGTTTCTAGCAAATACGGATTCGCCATTCAAGAAGGCATTGTGTGTTTCGCCTTCTGTATAAACGAGAATATCACTTGGTGTCACGCCAGAAGTTGCAAAGGCGTTCATCATTTCAAGGCCACCTTTGATATCGGTCCAGTTTGCAGTAAATTCGTTGAGGTTACATGTTAAGCCTTCGTATTGGCTTGATTGATAAACATGACCATATTTTGTATCCATTTCACCTTTGTAAGTTTTAGCCATCTCGAGTAGATCAGCCCAAGTGTAATCGCCTGATTGAAGCTTTGCAGCATCTTCAGCACTTACAATGTCCGTTCTGTAATATAAGAAGCCTAAGTCAGGAAAGTATGGTAGAACATAATTTTTGCCTTTGTATTTACCAGATGCCATAGAGCCTGCATTAAAATCCGTTGGCAACCAGCCATTTGTTTGGATGAGTTCATCTACTGGTTGAAGGTATCCAGCAGCGGCGAATTCGCCTGCCCAAACAACGTCCATTGAGATGACATCATATTCGCCTGATTTGCTTGAGAGTGAGTTAAGTAGTTGATCGTGCATGCTACCTGAATCGTTTGTCATGACGATAGCTTCAACGGCATAAAGATCACTTGAAGCGTTGAAGGCTGAGACAAGTTGGTTAAGTGCATCTGTTGAATCCGCTTGTACTGCAAATTTCACAGCCGTTTTTTCCATAGGTGCTGCCGTTGTTTCCGCTACAGTTGATGCTACTGCTGTTGTTTCAGTTGTTTCTTCAGCTGGTTCATTTTGACAGCCTGCTGCTAGTGACAATATCATAATTGCCACCAATAAAATTGAAAATATTTTTTTCATTGTGATCCCCCTTTAAGTATGGAAATTCCTTAAATATAAAACCCATTAAATTAATGTGTTACCTAGTGATAGTATATGATGGGAAAAATATTACACTTGCAAAATATATTGATTTCTTGTAATATTTTTAGATTTGTGCCAAAATAATTTTAAGAACACCACAATTAGGAGCTATTTATGAGTGAAAAGATGATCTTAAGTAAAATCGAGAATTGTGCATCCTATTATAAGCACCCATCTTACTATCTTGAGCGCAAGTTGTTAAATGCACTAAAGCGAGGTAGTCGTATCGAAGCAAATGAGACAATGATGGTCATCAATCGACTTGAACGCGCTAGGTTGGCAGACTCGCCTATGCGATCAATGAAGAATTCTCTTATTGCATCTTGCACTTTGTTTGCAAGGGCCGCAATAGACGCAAACGTTCCTACTGAGGAAGCTTTTTCACATTCTGATGTCCATATTAGAGAAATAGAACTCATCAATCAAGTCAAAGGCCTTCAAAAATATGAATACACCATGCTTGAAGACTATTTCAAATTGATAGAGCACTATAGACAGGAAGACTATTCAACACTCACTTTAAAAGCCATTCAATATATACATGAAAATATTACCGATCAAATTACTTTAGATCAACTATCAGTTATACTAAACCGATCCAAGTCATATATCAGTTATACGTTTAAAAGTGAAGTGGGGATGAACCTTACCGATTATATCAACATGAATAAAATAGAAGAATCTAAATATTTCACAAAATACACCAATATGTCCATCTCAGAAATTGCCTTTCTTTTTAATTATTGTAACCCTTCCTATTATACAAATCTCTTTAAAAAGACAGTCGGTATGTCGCCAAGTGAATTTAGGATGAGAGGAACCGTTATATATTGAGAAAATGGCAGAATTCCATATCTAATGACAGCTTAATTTCATTTTAATTAAAACTTAACAATGTTCATGTATTATTAGGGTATAGGTAATAATGAAACATGAACAAAAGTGAATTTTTAGCGAGGGTGAAATCATGAAACAAGGTAAACCAACAATATCCGTAATGTCTCTAGCCGATAACGTCAAGGGACAAGGTGTCGGTTCAGCTTATTCTGAACAGTTATGCTTAATTGAAGAACGATTGGATGATTCCTATGTAATCATGAAAAATACGATAAAAAGTGGTGAAATTACACATTATCATTCAATTAACTTTCGATTCTTTATACATGCATTTATGAATCGAAAAAAAACGATAAGAGTAGGATCGGTCCATTTCATACCAGAGACGATCGAGGGCAGCATTACTTTGCCAGCATGGATGAAAAAAATATTTTACTGGTATATTTTAGAATTTTATAAGAGCATGGATCAACTTGTCACCGTCAATCCGATTTTTATAGATAAAATGGAACATTTAGGATTTGACAGAAATAACATCAGTTATATTCCTAATTTTGTGTCACATGATCAATTCCATAAAGTGCCTGTTGATGAAAAAAAACGGATTAGACAATCGAATCATCTATCCGAACATGATTTTGTCGTTTTAGGTGTTGGCCAGATTCAAACTAGAAAAGGTATCATAGATTTTGTCGAAGTAGCAAAAGCGTGTCCAGCAATAAAATTTGTATGGGCAGGTGGTTTTTCTTTTGGAAAAATAACGGATGGTTTTGAAGTGTTGAGTGAGATTGTGGACAATCCCCCAGATAACGTTCGTTTTTTTGGTATCGTAGACAGATCCGAGATGAATGCCATCTACAATATGGCAGATGTCTTGTTTTTACCTTCATACAGCGAATTGTTTCCCATGACGGTTCTTGAATCGATGAACGTTGGGATCCCAATTGTATTGAGAGACTTAGATTTATATAAAAATATTCTATTTGATTATTACCTACAGGCAGAAGACAATCGATCATTTGCGAGTCTGATAAGGAAGTTGTCACAGGATGATGCTTTTTATATGAGCTGGGCAAATCAATCCAGTAAAGGTGGCGACTTTTATTGTAAAGAATCTGTCGGTAAAATGTGGGAAGTGTTCTATAAAAGGATGCTCGAACTTGAGAGCAGTGAGACTTATGATAAAAAATCAAAAGCATTTAATTAATATGGCCTTTCCCCTTGTAGGGATGATTTTCATTTTAGGTTGTATAGCAGTAAAGGGAGAATTTAAAAATATTGGTACAGCATTAAAGGCTGTCCAACCATTTTTTCTGATATTCGGATTTTTGTTGATTTGTGGTTATTGGTTATTTGAAGCGATTATCTTACATCGTTTATTAGGTCATGCAAAGGAGAGACTGAGTTTTTGGAAGTCTTTGAGAATCACACTCGCAGGCCAATTTTTTAATGGGATTACGCCATTTGCATCGGGTGGTCAACCTGCGCAACTCTATATGTTACATCGTCAAAATGTGCCATTAGGAACAGGGGCTTCTGTTTTGACTAAGAAGTTCATCGTATATCAGGTGGCACTCGTTGTTTACAGTCTTCTAGTGTTGATTTTTGAAGCTAAGTTCTTTTTAGGTCAAATTCCAAACTTTGTCTATCTAGGGGCAATTGGATTTTTTGTGAACGCGACGGTTGTTGGCAGTTTATTGATGATTGCGTATAACTATAAATTTACTAGAGGCTTTGTACTGGGATTCTCACGATTGCTTAAGAGGAAATTTAATCCGTCGCGTGTAGATGTTTCAACGCAAAAAATACTCAGACAGATTGATTTATTTCATACTAAGATGGAAGAAACACATAAAGGCTTGGAAACATGGTTGATTGTAGGATTCTTATCGATGATTCAATTGACATTTTTCTTCAGCATTCCACTCGTGATTGGCTATGGGTTTCATATGACGCATTTATCGATTTTTTATATGATTGGCGCAGCTGCTTTTGTGTCCATGGTGACTGCTTTTATACCGATACCTGGTGCGGCGATTGGCGCTGAAGGTAGTTTTTACTTAATCTACCAAATATTTTTCCCATCCCAGATTATCATTACTGCACTGTTATTGTGGCGACTTTATACCTATTATCTACCATTGGTTGTCGGCGGTACTGTGCTCATGTTGGGGAACGGGAAGCAAGTCTAGATGCTCTATGAGTTTAGTGATATAGTGTCTAGTCACCATGTGCGTTGGATCCATCTGTTTCATAATGTTGCTAAAAAGATCGTGGGGATCTACGGTCAATGGCAACCTCGTATTTTGTCCATAAAGACGCACTATTTTATGCGTCAAAGTCATTAGAGCTTCAGAATCTAGAGCTTTTAGCCTAATTATATTTTGACGTCCAGTATTTGGGCTGCTAGATATAGCATAGGATGCATTGAAAGTCGCTGATAAGTTGAGACGCTGAGCTAAGGCCTCGTTTGAGACGATACCGCGTTCTTTGTCTTCAATTATTTCTTGTGTGCCAGAGAATACGAACATGATATTTGGCATATCTCCAGAAGTCGATAAATCAATTAATTGCTTCAAGTTATTATAAGCTGTTTGTCTGATGTCATTTCGATCGTTCAATACGAGGTCTATTTCATCGATGAAGACAATAAGTCCTTTATAGTCGAGTAATGTTACCAGCTTGGTAAATGCTTTCAAAAAATCGAGTGTATTGGTCTTATCCACACCACCGACTAAATCGTACTTTTGCTTAAGTGCAGAGGGAATATTGCGCTCGCCAGTGATCCAAGCGCCTGAGACGTTCATCATCTCATAGTTGCGTTGGATACGACCACGCATAAAGTTCAAAAATGCCCGTGCGTAGTTCCTGTTGTATTTTGCGAGTTCTTGGCAGACGGTGTTGACCTCATAGCGTTTTCGATCGACAAAAGGTGCGTTTTGAAGGTTTTTTACCCACCAGTCGAATATATCGTCAAATGAAGCTTTCATATTGGGTTTATCTTTCAAATAGAGATTGTGCATGATGGCATAATACAGGTCTTCAAGTTTGTTAAGTCTAAAACCGTTGTTGATTTGAAAATCGGCGATCACATAATCTTCTTCGAGGGCGATTCGCTTATACGTGTTGATTAGAAAGGATTTGCCCACGCCAAATTTACCCGTAATAATCTTTACGAGCCCAGAACCTTTATCTAATAGATCCAAGCATTTTCGGAATTCTTCGATTTCTTCTTTTCTACCTGTGGCAAGCGCTTCAGCATGATGACGCGGCGTTGTGCCGCTCCTGAGTGCATGGATCAGTTTTAATGCGTCTTCATTTGATAAATGCACAAAACACCTCCAGAGAATCTTAAAATTATTATAACCTTTTTCATGTGGTTTTGTAAGGTTGAACCAGTATGTAAACATCAAAATTGAATTAAAAAAAGAAAGTATACCATCAAAGGCATACTTTCTTTTTTTATACTTATTTTAGTCACTATAGCCTTTTAATGCATATTATATCTTGAAATTACTAATAATAGCTTCAAGCTCTTTAGCAAGCGTGCTCAATCGTTCCGTTTGATGATTGATTTCAGTCATTCCAGCAAGCTGCTCTTCTGTCGAAGCAGAAACTTCTTCAGTACTTGCTGAAGTCTCTTCTGTGGATGCTGAAATGCCTGTCATAGCATCCACAATATCTTCTTTATACGCATTCATTTTTATCGTTTCTTTCTGGATGGCATGCAAGACTGCATTCAACTTTTCTACACCAGTTGCAATATCCTTAAATGTCTTTTGGGTCAGGTCGACGGATGTCGATTGATCAATTGTAACCGATTTAAGTTCATCCATCGTTTCGATAGATAAAGTAGAATGGCTATCGATTTCTGTGATCAATGTGCCTATTTGTGAAACGGCATTTGCAGATTCTTCAGCGAGTTTTCGAATCTCGTCGGCCACAACAGCAAAGCCTCTGCCAGCTTCTCCAGCTCTAGCTGCTTCTATTGAAGCGTTTAAAGCGAGTAAGTTTGTTTGACCAGAAATGCCCTTGATCGTATCAGTGAACACGTGTATTTTACTAGTGCTTTCTGTAACTTTGTTAATAACGGATTCGATACGCGCAGTTGACGCATTTGTTTTTGTCGTCGCTTCGAGGAGTTTGTCTACCGCTTTGAGACCTTCTACACTCAATTGAGTTGCAAGAGTTGAAAGCTGTTCACCCCTTGAAGTACCTTCAGTTACAGTATCGATACTCTTGGAAAGTTCAGATACTTTTGTGACAGCGCCTTCAGTCACTTCAGCTTCGTCATGTACAGCCTTAGCGACTTCTTGAATTGTTTGCGTGACTTCGTTGATTGCTGTTGTCGTTTGATCTGTTATTTCTACAAGTGATTCAGAAAGACCGGTAACGGTACTTGATGATTTTTGCATCGCTTCAATCAGGTTGTGTAAGTTGATAAGCAACTTATTGTAAGCTTCTGCGAGGATGCCAATTTCATCCTTGTTCTTAATATTGATTGGATGGCCAGTCAAGTTATTGTTGGACATTTCAAAGAGTGATTCTGAGATTGCGTGAATTGGTTTTGCAATATGTCCTGCAAAAAGTAAAATAACTACTGCGCCGACTACCATAGAAAGCAGAAGTATAATCAAAATGACGATTAGAATTGTATTTGCAGATTTGTTAAAGTCCATTTCGTAGGCGCTAGCTGACACGACCCAGTCCCATGGCTCATAATATTCTTGATAGGATATTTTGGTTGCCGTCTTTTCAGAATTTGGTAGTGTCCAAGTGTATTCTAAAGCACCACCACCATTTTTTGCTATCTCAATTTGTTTTTGTACAAATAAAAAACCGTTGCCACTCTTGTCTTCTACAGTCCAAACATCCTTGCCTTCCAAACTTGGATGCATGGCTTCGATACCGCTACCAGTATATGCGATAAAATAGCCATTGTCACCCAAATCGATATTTTTACTAATTGGTCTTTTGTTTTCAGCATCTTTTGGTCCAAGCAGTTCAACTCTGACTGATTCTTGCGCTTCTTCCAACGTTATGTCGCCATTATCGACATCGAGTTGTTTTGCTTTCATCAACTGTAAGGATTGCTTGACACCATTTTTTAAGATGGTTTCACCTTTTGATTCAAGTTGATTTTTAGCAAAAAAATAGCTGACACTGCCTAAAACCAAGATTGGTACGATGAGCAATAAGCTCGAGATAAGTACGAGTTTCCTTTTAATAGTAAATTTCAAATGATAAGTCCTCCTTATAATAGTTGAGGAAATTGCATAATTTCATTTTCAAGATATATTTCGCATTAAAATGACGTAATCAAGCCATTTTCGCCATGTTAAACTATGATTTTATAACTTATTAGGTATTATGCAATTTCCATAGTCATTAATTATTTTACAATAAAATATGAATAGATACTCATCTTTTTTGCATCAGTATGAAAATGATTTTTTATATTGACTTTTATATCGGGTGGCGATATAGTATGTATCATAAGACGATATACAGTCTGCCGATACATATAGAATTCAGAGGTGAAACATGGATAAGTCAAATGATCGCATCGTATTAACAGAAGGCGTGTACTACATACTATTATCATTATATGAGCCACTACACGGTTATGGCATTATGCAAAATGTGTTGGCACTTAGCAATCAACGCGTCAATCTTGCTGCGGGTACTTTATATGGCGCGATTAATACACTGTTAGATAAGGGGTATATCAAAGCACTGCAAGGTGATAAAGGCGCACGCAAAAAAGAATACATCATCACAGTTGCTGGAAAAGATATCGTAAATGGCGAAATAGATCGCCTACGTGAACTGATAAAAAATGGTGAAATGATAGTGAGGGGGGATATGTAATGACAATCACTAAATTTAGAGTATTCTTAGCTTATGATTTCGAGAAAGAAGAAGCGTGGTTAAATAGTATGTCGATGGATGGTTATGAGCTTGTTGAGGTAGCGTTTTGCCGCTATGTATTTAGAGAAAATCGCAGCAATCGCTTCGAATATCGGCTGGAACTTTTGAACAATTTGCCGACAAACAGAGAAAGCCAAGCCTATATTTCATTTTTGGAAGAGACAGGCGCTCAGTATGTTGGGTCGATATTTAGATGGGCTTATTTCAAGAAAACGACTGAAGACGGCCATTTTGAATTGTTTTCAGATGTGCAGTCGAGAATCACGCATTATAAACGGATCATGTTTTTATTGATTGCGGTTTTACCTGTAAATGTAATCTCTACTTTTAACATGTTTGGACAGTATGCAGCCTATGCGAATAGCACTTCTATGATATTGGGCACAGTCTCTGGATCGCTTTCTCTCTTGTTGACCATCGGATTGATCAAGATTAAGATTAAGGTCGATGCTTTGAAACGCGAGAGCATCCTAAAAGAATAGAGTGCCATCTGAAAGAAAGCACTCACCGATGTGTAACCATTCTATAAAACACTATAGTCTATTCTTGATGTGTTGAGAATTAGGTCCATGTACTGATCAGGTGCATAGGCCTTAAGGATAATTAGCGCTCTTAAGGTGTTGAAACGCCCTGCTTTTGTCGGCTCAAGTTGAAAGTGTAGCCGTCCAGAATATTGAGACCCTTTGTTGATGTAACCCTTGCGCATGTCATCAATGACCAGGTCGATAGCTTCTTGCATGCGTGGGTCATATGGTCGCCCTGCAACCGTAAAGTATTCAAGTGCACGAAATGCTTCGTATTTCCAACGCATCGGATAATGAAATTTAATAAAATCGGGGTTGATGATTTCGCCTATGGTTACCGACCTAAAAAGATTTTTCTTGAGAATAAAGCTCTCCGCCTCTGAAACCATAGTTTTGATAGTCGCTTCCTGATGCGCATACCCACTGGTCAAATACAAGTCAAAAGCCTCCAAAATAGTAAGTGGAGTGTGCAGTATTATCTACCTTATTGAATGAATAAAATAAGTGAACATCGCACATCTTTCAATAAAATGATATAATAGATTTTTATTAAAGCATGCCAAAATTGAAGCAAAAACAAGGAGGTCAACCATGAAAGAAATATATTCGAGACGCAGTATTCGAAAATATAAAGCCGAAGCCATAGACGCGCATCAAATCAAACAAGTCATTAGGGCTGGATCTTATGCGCCATCCGCTGGCAATGAAAAGCCTTGGCATTTCATAGTCATCACGAAGCGCGAGACTTTAGAGGCGATCACTGCATTTCATCCTTATACACAGATGCTCAAAACAGCACCTGTCGCCATCATCGCCTGTGCCGATCTAACAAACGTCAAGTATGAGGGCAATTTTTGGATTCAAGATATGGCAGCAGCCGTTCAAAATATGCTCCTAGAAGCGACTTCGATGAACCTTGGGTCCTGTTGGTGTGGTGTATATCCAAACCCAGTACTTGTTGAAAATCTTTCTATGTTACTCAGCTTACCTTCGAACATAGTCCCGGCGGCGATTATCGCTTTAGGTGTCGCAGATGAGCATCGCGAAGTCGAGGAACGTTATGACGAATCACGCGTTCATTATGATAAGTGGTAAAATTATATTATAGTAGCAAAAAAAAGGGACCATCCAATTAAATGATGGTTCCTTTTTTCTATAATTATTCTTTTTTATCCATTTGTGACATAAAAGACATTGCCATCTCGATTGCTTTTATGATTTCAGTTTCAACTTTTTCTTTAGAAGCTGCTTCAGTACCTTCGGCTACAGTGATTCTAAAACTCGTCTTAGCAACTTCAAGCTTGATAAAATCAGCATCCAACGTTTTGACGGCCATATCTTTCAACATTTTTTTTGATTCTTCTTTTGACAGGTATTCTGCCATCATGTCTTGCACTTGTACGACGATGCGATTTGCATCATCCAACTGAATGGATTTGATAAACATACTCATCATATGATTGGTCTCCTTTACGATTTTCCAATCCTATTTTACCATTAAATCATAAATGCAGATAGCCATTTAGTTTTTTTGACTTCTAAAATAGCTTATAATCTCGGCTAAAAGTGCTAAAATCGCCCCGATTGGCAGCAAGTAAATATAGACGACGACACTTGTCAAATCAGCCCATCCAGTTGCGTTGTCCATGATGACGAGTTTGAACATATAGAGTAGGCCGATGAGATTGGCACTGGTATAGATCATAAAAAATAACATTTTACCATAATAGCCTGCAAGAACTGGCAAGAGTGCGGATGCAAAAGATGTCAAAGTGAACATGATAATCATACGACCGTTGATTTCGCTTCCAAGAATTAGTCTTGTAGCTATGAAACCTATGAATACAATCGCAGCGTATATGAAAAAAACGTAGAGCCATTTATTTGATTTTTTTACTGGCAACATAAGCGTTCTCCTTTATAGGAAATAATTTTAGAGTTATAACAGTTAGACGTCAGGATTAGTGGATTAGTTCCAGTTGTGATGTGATTACATAATAACACAATGTGACGTTTTGAACAAAAAAAATAACCTCGAACATACGCAAGCACATGTAAGGGGTCATTTTTTATAAGAAGGAAATGGGCGACTATACTCTTATTGATCTGCCTATGTAGATTGGAAAATCATTTTCACCGGCTACATAATTTTTGCTGCTGGCTGTTTCACTAGCTATACCCACTGTAAGTATTGTTAATAAAAGTAAAATTATCATCGTTTTATTTTTCATTTAAATGCCTCCTTGGAATTTATTCCTTCATAGGATACAATAAAACTATCTAGGAAAACTACTAATATATTGGGTGATTGTATGAATTATATCGAATTTGGAAATAAAGCACTAAAAATACGAAAAAATTGTGGTTTTACCAGAGAGACTGTAAAGGAAATTACCGGAATCTCTATCGAAACATTGAGGCGTTTAGAAACTGGGGTTCCAGAACCGAGGATAAATACACTTGAGAAACTATCGACTTTATATCGGTATGATTTGATCGAACTACTTTCAAAATCTAGGTCGCAACTAAGTTTTTTTTCAGAAGAATTGATAAAAAAAACGACTGATAAAATTAATCAACTAGATTTCGAAGGCTTAAGAGGTGTCATCGATAGTGCTTTGATGGATTTGATGCAATCAAAAGATACCGAAGAATCAAATAGTAAATACTATTCTGATTTCTTTAATGCCTTAAAATCGGTAAAAATAAACGAAACTAAAGATTTGAAAATGAACGTAATAGTGATTGAGAACATACTACTTATCCTCGCAAGAAATCAAAAATTCCTGATTAATGAGCCCTATTTGTACCCATTTGAAGTAATGGCAGCGATATATTTGATTTCTCTATATAGAGAATCGGGTCAATATGGTATTGCCATATCTACCTGTGAAGAGATGATGCGGAAACTAGAAAACTACCCATACTTAAATGATCGTGGAGTGGATCAGCTTGGAGCCTTGTATCAAGCTTTAGCCTATGTATATCATAGAAAAGATGAACAAGAAAAAGTCATTGAGATTGTTGATGCTGCATTTGGTAATCATCATCTAGCCTTTACGAATACTTTGTATATAGATTTATTGCTCAGAAAAGCTACAGCACTACATAAACTTGGTAATAAGGATAGTTACGATCTTTTTACAGTAGCCATATTAAATTCGTATGGCGAAAGAAAGAAAAATATTATAAGAGTAATTAAAGATTATTATGGCATAGACCACCATCTAGCGAAAGACTTATAAAACTGATTTTAATAATAAGTGCCATTCATTGAGAAGTCACACACACTAAATGCTAATATATTAGCATTTTTTATTTTGCCTTTAATATAATATAAGACTATACAATTTGATTGCTAGATAGAATGGATTGGAGGGATAGTATGTTATATAACGTCAAGAAAAGGGATATTGAAAAACTAATGGAAATGGCATTGCGTAGAGAGCAAATACCTTCTAAGACGATTATTAGTAGCAGCCCTGCTTTTACGGAATGGGTACGCAAAGATGACCCACAACTTTCAGAGGACAAGTTGATTGGTGGATTTCTTAGAACGTTTAGCTATGAACAGATTCAAACACTACAAACGATAATGTATTTGGGACGTGACCGTGATATTGAGATTTCTGATAAGTCACCTGAAGCTATATTTGATGAAAAAATGAAACGACTCATATGGACCAATGATATTGAAATTGAGATTGGTACCATCGTTTCAAAGAGGCCACTAGCCAGTTATTTGAAAGAAGGCATGCAGCTATTAAAATTATGAGTATATATATTATGCAATCAACAAACGTCAAATGCCGATTCGACATGAATCAGGTATTATGGCGTTTTTTTTTGAAATAATAGTATCGTTACAAATTTAAATGGGTGATACTCGTGTTGTTGCTCGATTTCTTCGCAGGTAGTTTGTATGTTTTATGAGCTTTAATTTTAAGCAAGGGAGATCCAAAACACTTTTTCGGAATCGACACATAAGCAAAAGAGACGCGCTAAAATGAAGTGCACCTCAAGTATTAGATTATATCTAGCATTTGAGGTGCACTTTAAATGAGCGCTTATTTTTTTATTCTTTAACCTTTATAAAGCATCCGATCATAAGTATGCACAAAGCCCATTTTTTCGTACAGTTTTTTTGCACGACTATTTGGGATGTCTACATGAAGTGAGAGATTGCCACCTGTTTTTTCGATAGCTTGATTGATCAGCTCCGTAGCGACACCACGGCCCTTATTGCCTTTTAGTACGCCTATATAGGCAAGATGGTATGATGGAATAAAATCTGAAAAGCCCATATGGACGATGACACATATGCCATGTACTTCATCCCCTCGAGTCGCTTTGAATATAAAGCCAACTTCTATTGCCTTTTGAACGGCATCGATAGTTTCTTCATCGCTGTCATCGTAAGGTTCCAAAAGTTTTTGAATGACGGTTACGAGTTCCTCCTTATTCAAATTAGGATCTTTTGAAATTTCTTTAATATCGATTTCATTTTTACCATCATTTAAAATGATGGTATGTGTGCCTTTGTGCTTATCTTCAGAATAGATGAAAGCGGCAAGTGAATAGGCTTCTTCTGCGCTGATTGTAATATGTTCAAGGCGCTTTATGAGCTTTATCGTCTCTTTGATCATGGGTAGATCAATGACAAATAATTTTGCTTTCGTTGTCGAGGTGATTTCTTGAAGCTTTTCATCTTCTGCTATGCGGTCCATGACTTTTTGGGTAACGCCACAGTGGATTTTTGGAAGTTTTAGCAAAGTACCATTGACCCAACACCGCATGGATTCGTGATAAATACTCTTAAGTGTATAACCACCGTTGATTTGTGTCCATAAATCTGTCGGTTCAGGTAATCTTTCATAAATTTCTTCGGTTATTTTTTGAATAGCCAGACTTCTGATGAACGGTTTATGTTCCCATTCAGACATAAAATACATGTCGTTATCTAACGCATATTTTTCATAAAAATCTTGCGCTAGTACAGAGGGTGTGACTTTGAGACTTAACCAATTGACATGTTGGTAGCTCTTTTGTTGGCCAGTTGTTTCTTTAGTTTTGGGAGAGTATATATCTAGTTCTTTTCCTTCCGCAAAATATATGATTGAGCGCATATACCGCTCAGTACCGTGTACGAAAATCTTTTTATAGCCGTGATCGAAAGCAAATTGAACCAGCGACTCCGCAATCCTGTCATTCTTATGTCCTGTTGGATTGCTTCCCTCAAGCTTTAGATAGATGGCATCTATGCCTAAATGTTTCTCGAGATTTTTCGCCCTGAGAAGAGGCGTTTGACCACTTAAATGCATATTTGACCCTCCTTAAAATAGTAAATTGCAAAAAATATAGAATTTTGCGATTTCTTTAAGTATATAACGTTATTTAATTGGATGCAAATTCCATTCATTGTCATGCAATTTTTCATACGGTAAATAACGCAACAAATAACGCACAACCTGTGATTTTTTCGCAATATAATAATGTACAAAAAGTAACAATTGATATAAAATCATGATATTAGAAAAAGACAATTGAAACTTAAAGGGGAAAATTATTCTATGAAGAGAACATTTGGGATCAAAGGAAAGATAACGGCAACGACTGTATTGCCAGCACTAGTTATGGCACTACTGATTATGATTGCAGTTTCGGTTATCGTTTCAGGGGAATTTGAAAAAAAGTTTGCGACTGATATGGAAAATATCACTCAAATCAGTAATCAAGAAATCAGTAGCTTTTTTAGAATGGTTCAAGGCAATCTAGATGTAACCTCAGTTTCCTTAGAAGCATATTTGTTACAAAATCCAAATTTGTTGACAAATGATGACCTTTTCTCGTATCTAAAGCGACTTGGTAAACAAGTTGCCGACGACAATATCATGAATATCTATGTAGGTTTACCTAACGGAACGGGTAGATTTAGTGATGGAACGATTCCAGAAGTTGACATTCCAACGTGGAAGGCAAATGAAAGAGGTTGGTATAAAGCTGCATTGGCTGCAAATGGTGAATTTATCGTGACACAACCTTATGTAGATGCCGCAACTGGTCTGATGGTTACGACGATTACGCGTTCAATGTCCAAAGGCGCAATCGGTGCAGACGTTGCACTTGACAATATGATCGAGATTACGAATGCCATGAAAGTCGGCGAAACAGGATATGCTTTTTTAATGGATGCATCAGGACATATCATGGCGCATCCGATCTACGCGTATGATGAGACGAAGACGATTGCTGATTTAATGCCGATTGGCGCTAAATTATTAGGCAGTGAACCGGTCTATCTATCTGAAACAGCTGATCTTGCATTTGATAAAACGGCAAAAACAGTTACTGAAACGGGTAAGGCCTCTATATATTCGATGCCAATCATCAATAATCAATTTTATTTAGTTACGGTACTTCCAAAAAGTGAGCAACTAAGTGCATTATATAGTATGCTAATCCGCGTTGGTTTGATTGCATTGGCATTAATCATCGTATGTGCCATCATATCGGTATTTCTTGCTAGAAATATTAGCAATCCAATCATAGCAATCACCACTACAGCTCAAAGACTTGCATCGGGTGACTTTACAAAAGTTGATCTTTCGAAAAACGAATCAATTATCAAACGGAAAGATGAAATCGGAATATTGGGTAAGACCTTTGAGTTGTTGCAGGAAAATATGCGCTTAATGCTTGGCACAATCAACGATGTTGTTGAGAGTGTTACTAAGGAAACGCAGATACTGGATGATTCAAGTAATTCGCTTTCAGATGCCTCAAGGGGTATAACAACTGCTACTGGGGATGTAGCTAAGGGGGCAACGGATTTAGCAACGGATATCACGAATATTTCCAGTGTTACGCATAGTTTATCAGACGAGCTCAATGTCACTCTCGAAAGGTACGATGCACTTTCAGCAGTATCTGGTAAAACAAAATCCGTTATCGACGATGGACGCGAAAAGTTACAATTATTGGTTGCTATTGCCAATGAAAATATTAATATTATCAAGAAAATAGACAATTTAGTGCATGTTGTAAGTAACAATACAAACCTAGTTCTTGAGAAGACGGGTGCTATTGATCAAATCGCGTCACAGACAAATCTATTAGCACTCAATGCTTCTATTGAAGCGGCTCGTGCTGGTGAAGCGGGAAGAGGTTTTGCCGTTGTAGCTGAAGAAATACGAAAGCTAGCAGATGAATCAAGTACGACTGTAAGTCATATCAAAGATGCTGTTAATAATACACTCAATTCAGTTGCCAATACAAACAACGAGATGAAAGTATTATCATCCAATACAGGCAGACAGGAAATTGCACAAAATGACCTCGCATCTGGGTACACTAACATCGAATCCAATGCGACTGAAACGATCGGATCCATCAAATTATCGACAGATGCGATTCAAGGTCTGTTCAATCAGATTAAAGGTTTGGAAGGTTCAACTGGTAATATCGCAGCTGTTGCTGAAGAAATTGCAGCTTCTTCTCAAGAGGTGTCTGCGACCACTGAAACACAAGATGCACTCGTCTTCCATCTCCGGGCTCAGACAAAAGAGCTTATCGCCAATGCTGAACGATTGGAAGAGGTAGCAAGTCGATTTAAAATTTAATCGTTGATTTTGTGACTTATGTCATACTATCTACCAATAAAAAAAGAGCGGGACTTAAAATGATCACTCATTTTAAGTCTCGCTTTCTTTTTTTTGTCGCGCGCTCAAAAACCAGTCAATAGTGGCTTGACCATGCTCTGTGGGAATTTTATCCTTGACCATACCATGTAACCAGCCAAGTGATTTATCTTTAAGGTAGTTTCGCATTTGATCCTCTGCTTCGACCATAACGACCTTGATCAAGCATGGACACTTTGTATAAGTATCAGGTAAGTTGTCTTTATCAAGTAAGATTTCCTTTTGCCTAATTTCGACGCATTGGAAAAAAGGCGTTGTGCCTTCAACAGCTTCGACGACATCCCAAAAACTGATGTTTTCAGGACGTTTAGCGAGTTCATAACCACCTTTTACACCTGGAATGGAAGTCACAATGCCAGATTTTCTTAGTTTTGTATATACTTTTGATAAGTAAGTTTCAGAGACGCCTTGATAAGTTGCCAGATCTTTGATACCTACTGTTTTGCCTGACGGCATGTCTACCATATATAGTAAACAATGTAAGGCATATTCAACGCCTACAGAAAATTGCATAAATTTACCTCTCAAATCGTGAATTATCTCAATAGTAAAGGAAACTATTTTATAAGTCAACCGTTTCAAAATAAATGTGGATAAAAAGTATCTATAATAGACACTTTAGTGTTGACAACAAGTATTGCTTACTGATATAGTAATCGTAGATAATACATATCTTTAATAGATGTGTTTTAATACATCAATAAATTAGGAGGAAATAGTATGTTGACTGAAAAATTTTATGAGGTTATAAACAATGAGGGCGTCGTTTCTATCGTATCTTGGGGAACTGAAGAACCGCATATTGTAAACACTTGGAACGCATATCTTGTCGTTACAGAAGATGAGAGAATACTCATTCCAGCTTATGCTATGAGAAAAACGGAAAAAAATACACTTCAAAATACGCACATTAAAATGGCGCTTGGCAGCAAAGAGGTTAAGGGATTCAATGACTATCAGGGAACTGGCTTTGTCATCGAAGGTGAAGGCAGATTTATTGATTCGGGCATAGAATTTGATAGGATGAAAGAAAAATTCTCTTTCTTGACAAGAGTATTGGAAATAACCGTTAAGTCTGCTAAACAAATGCTTTAAGTGCGTCACAAGGCAATTAAAAATATTATGATAAACCACCTTCACTTGGTGGTTTATTTTGTTTTTTGATAGTATCCGGACAGCATATCTTGAGATCACGAACATTAGAATAAGGATTCTTAAAAAAAAGTTCAAAAGTTATTGATTAATAGTCAAAATACGATAATATAAAATTTATACGGTACTGAACAATCAAAGTATTACCAGGCTACAAATTGCAACAAAATTGAATGGTTGAACATTTTATGGAATAAAATCGATAAAATAGGATGTGTGAATGAAAAAACTATCATTAGCTAAAAGTAGCTCAAAAATGGAGATTACTACCTTTCGATTCAATAAAATAAGTTTTATAGTGAGTATTTGCATGCTTACAATTTTGGTTCTTAGTTTGACTAAATACACATTTGCATCGGCTATTGACCCAAAATTTGAATCACTACTCTCACCGGGAGACATTCGATGGCTTGAAGCGCATCAGGGCGAAACGTTTACCATTGGTCTCGATCCAATAGCAGGTATGGAGTATTTCAAATCTGATGGTGTTGAACAAGGCTATCTAATTAATGTCGCCAATCTGCTATCAGATAAGCTCGGGGTAGAATTGAAAATTATGCCAGAATTATCTTGGAATCAGTCTGTGGATGGTCTAGCATCTGGAGATATTCAAGTTCTTTTTGGGGCAAATCCCACTGAAGAGCGGTTAAAAACGATGGCGTTTACCAATCCAATATATAGTGTGCCATACACCGTTTTAAGTCGAATTGATGGGACTGTTCAAAATATCGGTGATATGAGCGGCAAACGGATTGGCTATTTAGAAGGTGATGCTGTTGTGTCGCTTTTTAAAGAAGCTTATCCCAACTTAATTAGTACGGCTAAATATTTTGAGAGCCAAGGAGAAGCGTTATCTGCTCTAAATCGAAACGCAATCGATGCTTTTATTACATCAGGTGGCGATGTCGTTTACGACTATCTGTTTGGCTACCCTAAATTCAAAGTGGTTGCAAATTTGGAAGAGATACGTTCTTTGATGACCTTTTCCGGCTTGAAATCAAATGAAACACTTATTGCGATTCTATCAAAAGCCATTGAAACTTATAATGGGAATATAAATGAGATGATAGATGATGCACGCAAACAGTACATAAGGAAAATACTTAATTTGACTGCGGAAGAAAAAGATTGGCTAAAGTTACATCCAACGATAACAGTGGGTGTGCCCACCGATTATATGCCAATCGACTATTTTTTAGATGGAAAATATAATGGTATTGCAGGTCATTTTTTAAATACTTTTGCCGATTTAGTCGGCATCGAGATTGTTGCGGTGCCAGGTAGTTTTGACTCAGTCTATGAGATGATAAAAAAGGGCGAAATTGATGTACTCAATATGGCAAAAACAGAAGATCGCTTAAGCTCATTTGTTTTCACAAACGCTTTTAGCAATGAAAGAGATCAAATATATGGCCATCGCGATACGGCATATGTACATGACATCTATGGTTTAGAAGGAAAGCGCGTTGCTGTGATAGAGGGTTTTTGGCATATTGATCACCTCAAAATGAATCTTAGAAATCCTCAACTGATCATTGTGTCTGATATCCAAGAGGCGATAGAAGCTGTAGAAACTGGAATGGCAGATTATATTATTGAAACCCCTGCAGTTGCAGAGTATTATATTTCTGGCATGGGGTATACGGATATCATAAAAAAGGGTGAAACGTCTTCAGATTCATTTCTTTATTTTGGTATGCTCAAAGAACATGCACCTTTGGTTAGCCTCTTTAATCGAACAAAGTTATTAATTGACTACGATACGTCAAAATATATCGGTGTACTCAATCTCCCAGAAGTTGCAAATGTGACGAATAAAAAGCTTGGGATGATGCTCTTTGGCGTTAGTTGCGTGATTGTCATACTGATGATTTTATTTTTGAAGCTGCAACGAGATCTCTTTTTAACGAAAGCACGTGAAAAACTAATTTATGTAGATCCATTGACAGGTATTTACAATAGAAATTACTTTAATTTGATTGAAAAGGATGTAGATCAAAAACCATTTCCACAAAATATTTTTATAATGGATATCAACAATTTAAAACAAGTGAATGACCAATTTGGACATATTAATGGCGATCGGTTAATTGATGCCGTTTCGGACATTATCATGCAAATTGCGTGTACTTACGATGGCACGGCTATTCGCATGGGTGGCGATGAATTTATTTTGTGTTTCTTTGGTTCACAAAATGAAAAGATGACGGTTATCTTAAAGCACTTAAAGGATGCATTCAAAGCAACAACTCTATATGAGCAAAACAAACAACTTCTAGAAAATTTGCAGGTTGCGGTCGGATATAGTAACCGAATAGATGATTCCAAAACGTATGAACAATGTTTCAAGGATGCAGACGCCGCTATGTATCTTAATAAAGCGGAGATGAAAGACCAAAAAGACCAAAAGGAAACAATATGACCATAAGATTGCTAAATATTTATCAATAAATTATACTCCTAATTGAGAGCGGTTCACTTAGAATCCACAAAAGCTTTAGGAGGAAATTATGAATAGAAAAGTGTCATTAATAGTGATTGCAATGCTTGTTTTAATGCTTGCATTGATAGGTTGTACTGGTAACAAGGACGAAGCAAACAAAGACAGTGCCATATTTGTAGCAGGCACTTATGAAGGTGAAGGAAAAGGCCATGCAGGTCCAATAAAAGTAGCGGTTACAGTATCTGAACAAAAAATCGAAAGTATTGAACTGATCGAATTTAGTGAATCAGACTTTGCAGATGAACCTGCTAAGACCCTGATTGAGAGAATAATAGAAGCGAATAGCGGAGATGTCGACGTGGTAGCAGGTGCGAGTTTAACATCTTCAGGTGTGTTAGAAGCCGTAAATTCAGCCCTAGCATTGGCTTATGTCGATGGTACAAATGTTGCGGTTAGTAACGAAACGACGCAAGCGACAACAGTCCTTGAAAACAAGACGACAGATGTAGTGATCGTCGGTGCGGGCGGCGCAGGTCTTACTGCTGCAATCGAAGCCGTCAACAATGGGGCAAAAGTCATCGTTGTAGAAAAGATGCCATTAATCGGTGGTAATACAAAATATGCAACAGGTGGCTTAAATGCGGCTAATACATCGGTTCAAAAGGGCCTTGCTATTGAAGATAGCGCAGATTTGTTCTTTGAAGATACGATGAAAGGCGGCGGCGAGATCAATAACCCTGAGCTCGTCAGATTTCTTGCAGATCACTCTGCTGAAACGGTTGAATGGTTAATTGGCATCGGTGCAGATTTGACAGATGTAGGTAGACTTGCTGGTGCAAGTGTCGATAGAGCCCATAGACCAACGGGTGGTGCACCGGTTGGCAATCACATCGTAGACGTTTTATATGCTGAGGCACAAGCACTCGGTATCGAAATTCTACTTGAAAGCGAAGTTGTCGAAGTCATCGGCGATAGCAAAGCTGTATCAGGCGTCAAAGTATCTACTGCTGATGGTGACTTCACAATCGAAGCTAAAGCGGTTATTATTGCGAGCGGTGGATTTGGTGCTAACAACGACCTCGTTGCAAGTTTCGATCCAGCATTAAAAGGTTACGGCACGACAAATCATCCTGGTGCAACGGGTGATGTTATAGAGTTTGGTAAAAATCTCGATATGGCTTATGTGGATATGGAACAAATCCAAACGCATCCAACAGTTATGCCATCAAACAACTATATGATTACTGAAGCGGTTAGAGGCAACGGTGCCATCTTAGTTAATAGAGAAGCGTTAAGATTTGTTAATGAACTTGAAACACGTGCTGTTGTGTCAGAAGCACAACTTGCTCAAAAAGGTGCATCGAGTTTCCTCGTCTTTGATCAAGGCGTCAGAGAGAGTTTAAGTGCGATTGATGGTTACTACAAAAAAGGTTTCTTAATTGAAGGGGCAACTATTGAAGAACTCGCAAAAATTATCGAAATGGATGCGGCAACTTTAAAAACGACGATTGAAACATACAATGACTCAGTTGCTGCAGGAACAGATACTGCATTTGGTAGAGAAGATATGCCGAGAGATTTGTCAACTGGACCTTACTATGCAGTAGAAGTAACACCAGCCATCCACCATACGATGGGCGGTCTCGTAATTAATACAAATGCAGAAGTTGTAAACAATGCAGGCGAAGTAATCAAGGGCTTATACGCTGCTGGTGAAGTCACCGGAGGCATTCACGGCAACAACAGACTTGGCGGCAACGCGCTAGCGGATATAACGACATTTGGCCGCGTAGCTGGTATGAATGCAGCGACATCTACAAAATAAACAAATAGGTATACTAAATAATCCTACTAGATTTCCTCAATATAGAAGTGTTACCCCTATATTCAATAGAAAGCAGAAGAGCCGCCCCAACGTGCTCTTCTGCTTTCTCTATGAAAGTGTCTTTAGCTTACATACTCAATATGTTAGAATGGTAACAAAATGCAATATTTATAAAAAACACAACAATCTGTGAAAGGAGCACTATGAAGCTCAGGCAGAAAATTACATTGATTCTCTCTATGGTCATCACGTTGATTATTATCGTTTTAACGGGTGTAATCTACTGGACATGGACGAATGCCATGCAAAAACAGGTTGCCATGGATGCGATGGATCAGGCGATTATCATTTCAGAAAATGAAGTCGTTCAAAAAAATATCGTTCTTGAAAATGGGTACATCAATATTACCAATGCTCTGAAAAATATTCAGTTAAAAACTAAAATACAGTATCTTTATGTTATTGACGAGGCTGGTGTTTATTTCTCACACCCGCTTCCTTCACGCGTGAACACAGAGGCAATCCCGAATGAACTCAAACAATCGCTGCTTATAAAAGCGCCGGCATACTACTTTGATATGTCCAGAGATGCAACCGTTGAAGGGTATGCCCCCATATTTACTGAAGGGATACACAGTGGTGTTGTCGTCGTTGGGGTATATAATGGCAGGATATTTCAGACACTTCGAACGGTCATATTGTTTACAATAGTATTTGCGCTCATGGCAATCGGACTTGGTATTTTAATTGCTTATAAACTGGCGAGCAATATCAAACGAGAAATCTTCGATCTCGAGCCAGAAGAAATTGCGATTTTACTCAATCAAAAAGCACTCATCCTTGAAAATATAGGTGAAGGCATTATGGCTACCGATCATATCGGCAATATTTTAATGATCAATGTCAATGCAAAGCTCTTATTGAATACACCAACGCTGAATGTAAACGACAGCATCCATGGCCATCAGATGGAAAAATATATGGCCATGATGCAAGCTGAAACATTGAATCTATATGAAACAGAAGTGCGGCTAGAAAACGGCATCCTCTTAAAACTTCAGATCAAAGCGCTCAATTCAGTCGATTCAAGACTTGGCTATTTGTTTAAACTCGAGGACATGAGCCTTGTTAGAAAAAAAGCGGAAGAGTTGACCAACATGGTGCAGCTTACTCAAGCACTTAGAGCTCAAAATCATGAATTCATGAACAAGCTGCATACCATATCTGGTCTCATCCAATTGGATGCTTCTGATAAGGCACTTGAGTTTATCGAACAGACGACGCTCTTACAACAAGAGATCATCGGTGCGCTGGGGCGACAAGTAAAGATTCCAGCGATATCGGGACTACTCCTCGCTAAATATTCAAAAGCAGCTGAGCAAAAAGTAAAATTGAAAATTCATAGTGAAACTGATGTGTCACAGCTTCCAAAGCATGCAATTGAAGATGACATCACCTCGATATTGGGCAATCTCATCGACAATGCGATCGAAGCACTTTCCGATACAGAAACACCGGTTATTGAAGTTAAAATAATTGAAGAAGATGCTTTCATGTTAATAGAAGTCAAAGACAACGGACCAGGCATGCAGGCGTCGCAACTTTCCGACTATATGTCCACAGGCTTTAGTACAAAAGGCGACAACAGAGGCTATGGCTTGCCAATTGTTCAAAAAAAAGTCGCGCAGCTTGGGGGTTCACTATCCTTTGAAAATAATGGTGGGCTACTTTGTAAAATTGTTTTGCCAATGTATGAGAAGGGGGTTGATAACCGATGAGAATACTAATCGTAGAAGATGATCCAATGGTCAGAAGTATCAATGTTGGTTTTATCCATAAAATAAGCACAAAGTATAGAATATTTGAATCATCGGACGTACCGAGTGCTATAAAGATTCTTGAAAAGGAAATGATAGATTTAATCTTACTTGATGTTTACCTTGGCAAAGCGAAGGGACCAGAGCTACTCAAGTGGCTAAGGGAAACCCATCATAAATCTGAAGTCATATTGATAACAGCGGACAATAGTGTTGAAACCATCGAAGAGAGCTTTAAACTTGGTGCGATTGATTATTTAATAAAGCCATTTAGTTTCAAACGCTTTGAAGAAGCGGTGACGAAAGCTTCGGTGCGCATTGAACGTTTAAAGGACAAGTCGACATTTGGCCAAGCGGATATTGATGCCATGATGCAGACGGTCAATAATAAAGATGGGGTTTATGAAAAGGGGTTGAATTTGATGACCTATCAAGCTGTCGAAGAGGCGCTTCTAAATGCAGATGAGCCCTTGACCGCTCAGGATGTCGCTGATAAAACACATCTAGCAAGAGTGACGGTGAGGCGTTATTTGGAGCAGATGGTGCAGGCTAGTATTGCCAATGAGACACTTTCGTATGGTAAAATTGGACGGCCACAAAAGCATTATATGATAAAAAAGGAGGGCTAACATGAACGTCAAAGGCATATTTTACACCTTCATGGCGTTTATCCTATGTCTGTTGATATGGGGCGTCACGTTTATACTAGAACCGACAGAATCTGTTGATGTCGTTATCATTGGCGCGGGCGCTAGCGGTATGTCAGCCTCTATCGAAGCACATAATAAAGGTGCAGAAGTGATTCTCCTAGAAAAAATGCCTTATGTTGGTGGTAATACACTAAGAGCGACAGCAGGGATTAATGGCGTAGGGACTTCTCAACAAGCACGCCTTGAGATTGAGGATGACATACCACTTTTTAAGAATGACACGTTTGAATCGGGTCATGATAAAAATAATATTCAGATGATCGAGATTCTCGCTTCTGAGAGTAAATCGTCCATTGATTGGCTAACTGAAATGGGGATGGACCTTGAAGATGTTGGAATATTGGCAGGGCATAGTGTGGCTAGAACGCATAGACCCTCGGGTGGTCAGCCAGTTGGAGCTGAGCTGGTCAGAGTGCTATACGATAAAGTAAAGGGATCTAAAATAGATTTAAGGTTAGAAAATAAAGCGATCGAGATACTCACCGATAAATTGGGTGCTGTCTCTGGTGTGATTGTTGAAGATAAATCGGGTAAAAGCTATACGATCAATACTAAAAAAGTCGTCATTGCAACTGGTGGATTTGGAGGTAGCCCTGAAGTTTTCGTCTATTATAATCAAAAGCTAAAAGGTTATAACACGACAAATAGCCCTAGTGCAACAGGCGATTTTATAGAACTTGTTAAAAATCTTGATATTAAACTGGTAGATATGAATTATATTCAAACACATCCGACCGTTTCACCGCAGTATGGCTTATTGATCACTGAAGCATTAAGAGGTAATGGTGGTATATTGGTCAACAATTCAGGCAAACGATTCGCTGATGAAATGAAGAACCGAGATTTATTGAGCACGGATATACTCAGTCAAAATAATAAAGAGGTCTATTTAATTTTCAATGAAGCAGTGAGAACGTCGCTTGCAGCAAGTGACGATTATATCAATATGGACATCATCGTGAAGGGAACTACCCTCGCTGAGCTAGCTTCGGCACTAAGACTAGATCAGCTTCAGCTTGAGACGACCGTTATGGATTACAATCAATATGTCAAATCGGGGGTCGATGCAGCTTTCAAAAGACAATCTCTGAAAGTAGGACTTGAATCAGGTCCGTTTTATGCCGTACAGGTCGTTCCTGCTGTCCACTACTGTATGGGTGGGATACTAATCGATGAGAAAGCACGTGCTATCACAGAATCGGGACACCCGCTTGAAGGGCTTTTTGCATCTGGTGAAGCGACAGGTGGTATCCATGGATTGAATCGCCTTGGCGGCAATTCATTGCTCGATGCAGTGGTATTTGGTAGAATTGCGGGTAAAAACGCGGTTGAATAAATGAAGAAATTGCATAATTCCAATTTCCATAAATAAAAAAAGATAAAACAAACTTTTTATAAACAAATACAGTTCTATCATAATTTCATCACTTTTTGGCGTTAAGATGGGTTTAGTGAAAGACAAATGAAAACCTATTAAAAAATAAGGAGTGTATGAAAATGAAAAAAATATTATTGATGTTAACGGTTGGTATTTTAATTATTGGCACGATGGCGATGTCCTTTGCCGATGCGGCATTTGGTCCAGCAGCAATTTATGCGTCACTTACGAACATGACTGAGCAAGAAGCGTATGATTTAAAAGTGTCTTCAGGTAAGACTTTTGGCGAACTCGCAAAAGATGCAAACGTCTACGATGCCTTTGTAGCTGCAAGTTTGACAGCAAAAACTGATTATGTGAACAGCTTGGTAGCATCAGGTGATTTGACGCAAGATGAAGCTGATGCGATTATCACTGCTTTTGAAAATTGTGATGGCACACAAACACATATTCTTAGAAACTATCTTCAAACGGGTTCACAGCTACAAGATGGCACTGGTCTAAGACAAGGACAATCTGGCAACAGAAGATCAATGCTCGGTGATGGTACATGTACTGGGACAGGTGTTGGAACAGGAACAGGTTTTGGTCGCGGTATGGGACGTGGTAATAAATAGTTAGCATTTAAATAAAGCGTACGATTTAAGGGCTTCTGGAATAACTGTTATCCAGAGCCCTTGTTACATATAGTGAGTGTTTCTTATGACTAAGTCGTGTAAAGTGGAAAAAAGGGTACAAATGGGTATAATGGTTTAAAGAGAAATATTTCAATAAAGTTGGAGGGGTGTTAATATGGCAGCGACAAAGAATATTTTAATCGTAGATGATGAACGCGAAATTCGCGAACTGATCAAGGAATACATGTCAGTTGGCGATTTTAAAGTTTATGATGCTTCAGATGGATTGATTGCGCTAAAACTAATTCGTGAACTATCTATTGATCTGGTCATACTCGATGTCATGATGCCGAAAATGGATGGCTGGAGTGTTTGCAGAGAAATCCGGTCAAATTCTAAAATTCCGATCATCATGCTTTCCGCACGTGGTGAAGAATATGATAAATTGCTTGGGTTTGAACTAGGTGTCGATGATTATGTCGTCAAACCGTTTAGTCCAAAAGAGTTAATGGCGCGTATGAGAGCTGTACTTACAAGAACTCAAAGCCATGATGAAGAAAAAAACGAGTGGATCACATATGGTCCACTAAAGTTAGATAAAAATGCACGAACGGTTGAATTAGGGATTAGTCGATTGGCATTGACGCCAAAAGAATATGAGCTTCTTCAGTTTTTGATGGATAATCCTAAGATGGTCTTTTCAAGGGAACAGCTATTAACCTCCGTTTGGGGGTTCGATTTCTATGGCGATGACCGTACGGTTGATACCCATATAAAGATGATTCGAGAACACCTCGGAGATTATCGCAGTTGGGTCGTTACGGTATGGGGCATAGGGTATAAATTTGAGCCAGTCATCGAATAAGGAGGCGACATGAAGAGCATTCGCATTAAATTATGGTCTTGGTTAATGCTACTCGTCGTAGCGATTTTAGTGCTATTATGGCTGTTTCAAGTCGTTTTTCTTGAACAATTTTATGAAACGATGCACTTCAATAGCATTGAATCACGCACAGACGAAATTATAACAGTTCTTGAGTCAGAGGATCGTCTTGAACGTGCCATTCAATCAGAATCGGTTCTCTCTAAAATCGATTATCTCGCGGAAACTATGCATGTTGGTATAGAGATTTTAGATGAAACGGGGGAAACTTTATATCGTAAATCGGATGTGGCTGAACCAAAGTTCAAAAAAACGATTCGCGAAGCAGTTGATGAGGCACTTTCAGGTAATCGTTATGAGATGACAGCTGCACATATGAGATTTGACAGCGAATACTGGGTTTTAGCTCAACCTTTGTTGGAATCTGGTAGAGTTATTGGTTGTATCGTAATCACGTCACCGATTGAATCTGTAGCTGAGACGACAAATATCATAAAAGTACAACTAATTTATATCACGGCGATTTTACTTTTGTTAGCGTCAGGAATTGCCTTTGGCGTATCAAAGCAGTTTAGCAAACCAATCGTTAAAATCAGCCATGCCGCAAAAGAACTGTCAAAAGGCAATTATGATATTCACCTTGAGGTTCAGAGCCAAGATGAAATTGGTCAATTGGCGCAAGACATGATGGATGTAGGCGTATCATTGGGCCAAATCGATCGATTGCGCAAAGAGTTGATCGGCAATATTTCTCATGAACTGAGGACGCCATTAAGTATAATAAGAGGTTATGCAGAAACACTTCGCGATGTAACAGGTGACAATCCGGAGAAGAGAAACAGACAACTCGAAATTATCATCCACGAATCTGAGCGTTTAGGACGATTGATAGAAGATGTACTCAACATGTCTCAACTCGAGTCAGGGTCAGTTGTTATGGACGTCAAATGTTTTGATCTACACAAAACATTGAAAGATATCCGAAGCCGTTTTGATGTTGTTCAGGAAATCATCATCCAGTGTAAAGATGAAAAGGTATATGTATCAGGCGATGAGAACAGGATTGAACAAGTGCTTTATAACCTCATTGGCAATGCGACGAAACACACACCGTCTGGCGCTGCTGTCGTCCTTTCCATTACCCTCAACAATGAACTTATAAGGGTAGAAGTTGCCGACAAAGGGGATGGCATTCCTGAAGACGCTTTAAAGCACATTTGGGACAGGTTCTACCAAGTTAAGGATACAGATGATTCCAAACCTGCTGGATCAGGTTTAGGACTTGCAATCGTAAAAGCCATCTTGACGAACCACAAGGCTGCGTTTGGCGTAGAATCTGAGTTAGGCCAAGGCACGACTTTCTGGTTTGATTTGCCACGTTGCGCGCAGGTACAAAAATGACAAAATAAACCATTACGTACCTGTAGCCAGGATGCCCCATATGATGATAACCATACAAATGTAATTAGATAAAATATAAAAAAGACCTTTGCTAATCTAGGAACAAACTAGATTTGCAAAGGTCTTTTTGCTTATATGAGTCGATTTGCTTGACACACTCACTCACTCACTCAGTTTTGCAGAAACGATATAGCGCTGTGGTGCAGCGCCGATATAGACAAAAGGGTAGCAAGTGGTCAATGTTAAAGTCGCCACATCGGTGGGAACAATGACGGTTTTGTCATCTGCCTCAACGATTCGAATCTCAGTCACCTCATATGTGAATAATCCGATATCTGTGTTAACGAGAATAGACTCGCCTATTTTTAAATCGCCAAGCTTAGTGAATACCGTATCACGATGACCAGATAGAACGCAATTATCAGTTACACCAGGGTAAGCGCTGCCAATATATCTGCCGACGCCTTTTTTTAGCTGAGCGTCTTCAGTGCCTTCATAGATGGGCAGTTCATAGTCCAGTGAAGGGATGATAAGTTGACCGATGAGATCACCGGGTTTATAAGAGGCTTTTGTGGGATCAACTGTAAAAACTTCCTCTGAAACGTCTGCACCTTCGAGTCCCTCTGAGTTTACCAATGCTTGCGTAACAGAGTTTAGCTTTCCTATATAATCTGTTTTTATGGAATAGTCTGGTTTGAAAAGAATAGATTTTATTGTAAAGCCTACCAAGAGAATGCCCACTATTATGAGTAGCCCGAAAAAACGTCTAATGTTTTTTTTAGTCGATTTCATTTTGTTCAATACTCCTATTTATAGCGGTTTTGATTAATGTCATGTAAATTGAATGTATATTTCTAGTATGCGCTATAATGTGAATTTTGTATACTGGTATGCGGTTTGTTGATTGATATTTGTATAAATGGGTAAAAAATGGTATGATTGCAGTATGCATACTAGTGACGCGTGCATTTAGAAGAATAGTTCTTAATAGCCAAAGCCACTTCGATAGAAGTGGTTTTTTTGTTTCTAAAAGAAAGAAGGTTTATCGTGTACAACTTATTCATTCAACTAGGTATATCGCTCGTATTGGTGATTGTGGCCATTTTCATTTATTTCAAACTTAGAAAGAGACGCAGTATCAGGATTTTAAATGCGTCTCTCACTGTTGAAGAGCTGGAACTAAGGGCTAAACGCACAGCCATAGACCATGTTCTAACCTCTAAACGCATATTGCTAAATTGGCCGGTGACACATGTCAATGAAAGCTATAAAAAAATTCTAGATCTTTATACGGAACTCAACGACAATCTCAACCACAAGCGAGCAGTTCCTCCAGCAGCAGAATGGCTCTTAGACAACTTCTACATAATTGAAGAACAAGTCAAAGGTATCCGAGCTGACATGTCAAAAAAAAGTTACTATAGGCTTCCAGTTTTACGCAAAGGTCCATTTAAGGGGTATACGCGCGTATTTGCCATCGCTATGGAATTCACAGAAAGTGTGGATGGCCAAATAGATGAAAGCACTCTACTCAGATATTTGGAAGCCTATCAATCACACACCATTTTATTCGATCGAGAAATACGCATGATTCCTATGATGCTTAGAATTGCATTGATAGAAAGTACGAGATCTCTGTGTGAAAATATCGGAGAAACGCAAATCATGTGGAACAAAGCAAATGATATCGTCGACAAATGGTGGTCTGACGACATATCGGATCCTGAAAAAATTGTTAAATTATTTAAAAATACGATTGAATCCATCGATGAGGTAAATCCATCGTTTATTGAACATTTATTTTATCGATTAAGGCGTTCAGGCAGAAGCTATTCCAATGTACTGAAGTATATTGATGAACACTTAGACTCATTGGGGACGGACACGGAACGCGTCGCACAGATAGAACACAATAGACAAGCAGTAAGCACGGTTTCAATGGGCAATTATATTATGAGTTTTAGATATATTGCGAGTGTCAACTGGTCACGTTTATTTGATTCACTTAGTTTTGTAGAAAAAATCTTAGACCAAGACCCAAGGGGGAGTTATGCCACAATGGATAGCGCTTCATGTAGTTATTATGTAAGTCGAATTGAAAAATTGGCAAAGCAATATGGTGTATCTGAACTTCATATAGCGAGAGAGGCAATTGCACTTGCAAAAAATGCTGAAGCTGAATTACTTGAAGATGGATCAGTGGACAACAGCAAGCTTAGACGCACACATGTCGGCTATTATCTTATTGATAATGGGGTTGACACTTTACTTAAAGGCATCAAAGGGAAAAAAACACCACAAAATGGCATGCCACAGAAGTTAATCCATTGGGTTGCACAAAAAAAAGTCGCGTTATATTTTGGAACAATAGGTATATCGACTGCTTTAATTGTTCTCTTAGCCTACAATATTGCAATAAGGACGGAAATGTCGACCGTTGGTGTTTACCAGACTGTTATATTGGCCATTTTATCATGTTTCGCATTGGTGATACCAGCATCTGAAATTGTCATTGTACTTAACAATTGGATTATCGGAACCATCAAGCAACCCGCAGTTTTTCCAAGACTAGAACTCAAATCTGGAATACCAGATGACATGAAAACCATGGTAGTGGTGCCTGCAATATTGAGCAACAATCATCGTGTTGATGAGTTGTTAGAAAATATGGAAAATCACTATCTGGCCAATCGAGAGAAAAATCTATATTTTGCCTTGATTGGTGCATTTAAGGATTCGAGAAGTCCTGATATCAACTCTGATCAGGGCTTGTTGAATCACGCCATTGAAGGGATAAAAGCACTAAATGAGAGATACGGATTCGAACAGGAAGAACGCTTTTATTTTTACCATAGAAAAAGTGTTTATAATAAGCAGGATGATATTTGGACGGGTTGGGAACGTAAACGTGGCGCACTTATGGAATTCAATGAGATGTTGCTAGGTTCTGCAACGACAAGTTTTATTCACTACGCACAGAATAGTTTTAATGTAAAAGATATCAAATACATCATTACATTGGATGCAGATACTGTTTTGCCTTTTGATATGGCAAAAAAAATGATTGGTACTATGGCTCATCCGCTCAACTTGCCAGTCATTGATCCTCAAAGACATATCGTTTTAGAAGGGTATGGACTTATGCAACCACGTGTGACATTTGATATGGACAGTTCAAACAAATCTGCATTTGCACGCATCTTTACAGGTTTAGTCGGTATGGATCCTTATGCAAGTGCTGTTTCAGATGTATATCAAGATCTGTTCGGAGAAGGTATTTTTACTGGAAAAGGTATTTTTGATATGAAAGTTTTCCATTCAGTCCTTAAAGATGTCGTACCGGAAAATGCCGTATTGAGTCATGACTTGCTCGAAGGATCTTATGTACGTGCGGCACTTGTTTCAGATTTAGAACTCGTCGATGCCTACCCAACTAGGTACAATTCATATATGACGAGGTTGCAGCGCTGGATAAGGGGCGATTGGCAGTTGATACCATGGCTAAATCGAACCATCTACAACAAAAATAATCGATTGGTTCTAAACCCGCTATCCAATATTTCCATTTGGAAGATCTTTGATAATTTAAGACGCAGTTTGGTTGCCCCGTCTATAATACTTCTCGTATTCTTAGGCCTCACGATATTGCCTGGAAGTGGCTATTTTTGGATCGGATTTGCAGGATTGGTTTTATGGTTACCATTTATCATAGTAACCATCGATCAAATATCCATTAAAAATTTAGTGAGTCATACTTCAAAAAGACATTTAACTGGCTTCTTTGGCCTTAAAGCATCATTTTTCCAAATTGCATTGAACCTATTGTTCTTGCCATATCAAGCGACGATGACGATAAAAGCAATCTCAATCACATTAGTGAGAGTCTTTATAACTAAAAAGAACTTATTAGAGTGGATTACTTCAGATGATGCTGAAAAGATGCAAGTCAACACTTTGAAAGGTTACCTATCAACCATGGGGTTAAGCGCTTGTTTAGGTCTGCCACTTGTGTTTCTTACTTCAATATTCAAACCTCAAATGATTGAAGTTTCTATTGGCGTTATGTTTTTATGGCTCATTGGTCCTTTTGTCGCTTATTTTGTAAGCAAAAGCAGTGACCACGTATCAGAACGACTCGATTCTGTTGCGCTTCTTGAACTTCGTAAGACAGCTAGACGCACATGGCGTTATTTTGAAGAATATGCAAATGTGAAAAACAACTTTCTGGCACCTGATAACGTTCAGGTGGTACCATATAGAGGCGTTGCATACAGAACCTCTCCAACGAATATTGGATTAGGTTTATTGGCTTCGCTTGCAGCGAGAGATTTTGGCTATGAAGGTCTCAAAGAGTCGTTGAAAAACATCGAAAAAACCATCACAACTGTTGAAAAACTAGATAAATGGCATGGGCATTTATTAAACTGGTATGATACAAAAACATTATTACCACTCAGACCAAGATATATTTCGACTGTAGATAGTGGCAACTTTGTATGTTATCTCATGACACTTGTTGAGGGCATCAAAGCATTTGAGACGATGCCTGTCGTAGATAAAATATATCTGCGTGGTATTGAAGACACTTTTGCAAACTCAAAAGAAGAACTCACTTCTATAAAATCACACCTATCCGTTATTCGAAATGATGACTCTATCGATGCATATTCATGGTATGTAACGTTACAAAAAATGCTTGAAGACGCATCGCTCTCAGAACAGGATAACGACATCTGGAAGATAAAGACAAGACATATGTTGGAATCACTTAAAACTGAAATTGTGACATTTATGCCTTGGATTGGATTAATCGATTCGGCACCGGATTCAATCGATGATGATTTGATGATGAAATTACGTAAAAATTGTACTATAAACGATATGGTGAAGACGACCAATCAAATTAGACTTGCCATCAATGCAAATAAAATTAAGTTGGAGCAGTCTGAGAATAAAACCACTTTTGAATGGCTAAGAAAATTGAGTGATGCCCTAAAAGTAGCCGTACAAAATAGCATGGTATTTATTACTGAATGCAGACAACTCATAGAGCGTATCAATAAATTGTCAGACGATACGAAATTTATCCACCTTTACGATGAAAGAAGGCAACTTTTTTCAATTGGTTACAATCTTGAAGACATGAGACTGACCAATTCATATTATGATTTGTTGGCTTCTGAAGCGCGACAAACAAGCTATATTGCGATCGCTAGAGGAGAAATACCTGCTAAGCATTGGAATAAGCTAGGTCGTTCTCTGACTATGGTCGATCGATTTAAAGGGCTCGTATCATGGAGTGGTACGATGTTTGAATACCTCATGCCTCTGATACTCATGGGAAGCTATAAGAACACATTGCTTGATGAAACCTATTCGTTTGTCATCAAAAGTCAAATAAAATACGGCAATCAACGCAGCATGCCTTGGGGGGCTTCGGAGTCGGCTTATAATTCTATTGATCTAAACTTAGATTACCAATATAAGGCGATTGGCGTGCCATGGTTAGGTCTTAAACGCGGATTAATTGATGATGCCGTAGTGGCTCCTTATGCGACTTTTTTAGCACTTATGGTAGATCCGGTTTCTGCGTATATAAATATTGAACGTATGAAAAAAGAGGGTTTAGAGGGACCGTATGGCTATTATGAAGCCGCAGATTATACCCCTGAACGATTGAAAGATGGTGAAAAGAGTGTCGTCATTAAAAGTTATATGGCACACCATCAAGGGATGACGCTGATGTCTCTCAATAACTATCTAAACGGTAACGTGTTGCAGAGAAGATTTTCGGAAAATGTTTATGTCAAAGCTGCGCGATTGTTACTTCAAGAAAAAGTGCCAATGCATGTTATTTTCACAAAAGACAATAAAGAAAAAATAGTGCCATTTAAGGGCATACTTTACAAAGAAAGCAATGCATTTCGAACTTTCAAAGTACCAAATGACATACTGCCCAAAGCACATGTCTTATCAAATGGTTATTACTCAGTTGTAACGACTGACCGTGGAACGGGTTATAGTCGAACAAAAGATATTGCTGTCACCCGTTGGCGTGAAGATTCAGTTCAAGACCAATACGGAATGTTTTTCTATTTGAAAAACAACGAAGCCAATGAAACATGGTCTTCTGCATTTGCACCATATAATGTCCAACCTCAGAATTATGAAGTGGTGTTTACAAGCGAAAAAACCACATACAAAAGGACAGATGGCGATATCGATACATTGACAGAAATCGTTGTTACCTCAGGTGATAATGCGGAAGTCCGCCGTATAAAAGTTAAGAACAATGGCGATGAAACAAATACGATTGAGCTCACCAGTTACTTTGAACTCGTCATCAACAATCAGAATAACGACATGGCACATCCTGCATTTAGCAATCTATTTATGGAAACGGAATTCAACGCGGAACATAAGGCCCTTTTGGCTCGAAGAAGGCCTCGTAAAGCTGGTGATAAGGAACAGTGGATCGCACAAATTGCAGTAATTGATGGAGAAATTTTTGGTGAGTATCAGTATGAAACAGACCGAATGCAATTTATCGGACGTGGTAATACTTTGAAAAATCCTGTATCTATGCAAAGAGATAAGCCACTTTCAAATTCACTTGGCATCGTGATTGACCCAATATTCAGCTTTAGGCTAAGTTTAAAACTCAATCCGAAACAATCTATGCGGGTATCTTTTGTTACTATGATTGCTGATACGCGTGAGGCAGTTATGGAACTTTTAGCAAAATATAATAACGTCGAAACATGTGACGCAGCATTTTGGCTTGCTGTCATCAGAAGCCAAGTTGAGACACGCTACCTGAACATCAAGGCTGAAGAGATGATTCTATACCAAAACATGGTATCTGACATCATTTATTTGAGCCCAATTCGCAAACGATATGATACACTCATGCGACAAAATACAAAGGGACAATCTAGCTTATGGGCATATGGAATTTCAGGAGATCGACCAATTCTGTTGCTTTCAATGGAAAAAATGGACGATGTGGAGATTCTATACGAACTTCTCAAGGCACATGAGTACTGGCGTCTTAAAGATTTGAGGGTGGATCTAGTCATACTCATCAAGGAAGAAAACACGTACTTCAATCCGTTAAGGGCTATTGTCAATGAGATCGTTGAATCCGTTCAGACATTAGATGCAATCAAGATGAGAGGCGATATTTTTATCTTAAATGAGAATAATATTCCAAAAGAAGACTTGTACTTATTATATGCTGTAGCACGGATGAGTTTTGAAGCTCAAAATGGTCCAATGGCAGTTCAATATGCAACTGCTTACGAAATCGTCGCGACAGCACATGAACCACAAATCATCGTTGGTAATGAGATCCAATCTCTCAACTATATCAAACAAGAAACATTGATAGAATCGATAGGCTTTAAAGCGCCTGCCCCATTCGATCCAAATGCGCTTCAATTCTTCAATGGGATTGGCGGGTTCAGCTCAGATGGTACAACGTATGAAATCCATCTTGAAAACGATCAAACGACGCCTCTCCCATGGTCAAATGTTATAGCAAACAAAGATTTTGGCTTCTTGACGACGGAGTCAGGCGGTGGATACACATGGTACGGAAACAGTAGAGAGAATAAGTTGACGCCATGGTCCAATGACGCTGTAAGTGATACACCTAGTGAAATTATCTATTTAAGAGATGATACCTTGGTTGATGGCATTTCGAGCAAAGGTGATCTTTGGACGATGACTGCGCTGCCGATTAGAGAGTCCGAGCCCTATACAATTGAGCATGGATTTGGCTATACAAAGTTTAATCATACCAGTCATGGCATTACACAAGAGTTGACACAATTTGTACCTTTAGAAGGTGCAGCTAAGATTAATTTAATAGCGTTGAGAAACGATAGCGACATAGAGCGTACTTTAACTGTAACGTATTATGCTAAACCTGTATTAGGTGATTTTGAAAGTAAGACAGCAATGCATTTGCATAGTGAAATTACAGATAGTGGCACTTTGACAGTTCGAAACCCTTATAATCAAGAGTATCCGAATCAAGTTCTCTTCATGGAGTCCTCGATAACCGAGAGATTTGTTTGCGGCGATAGACGTGAGTTCTTTGGGAATGGAAGCCTTCAATCGCCTGAACTGTTAGGAAAGAACATCCTTAATAATCACGTTGGAAGCGGCCTAGATTCATGTATGGCTATGCAAGTGACTGTAAGCATCAAACCACTTGAGACCGTTGAACTCGTATTAGTATTAGGTATTGCTGAGAACGCTGATAGTCTCGCAGAACGAGCAAACCAATTTAGAACTGTAGATATTGCTGAGCAAATCTTACATGAAGTCAAGGCTTTCTGGCATGACAAGTTGACAAGAGTTCAAGTTGAAACACCAGACCCTGCCATGAATATCTTGCTCAATGGATGGTTGATTTACCAAGTCATCACATGTAGAATGTGGGCTAGAACGGCATTTTACCAGGCAGGTGGTGCGTTCGGATTTAGAGATCAGTTACAAGATTGCCTTGCAATTCTTACCATTTGGCCTGAGCTTGCAAGAGAACAGATCCTGAAACATGCGGCGCATCAGTTTGTTGAAGGTGACGTCCTTCACTGGTGGCATGAGCCTGCAGAAAAAGGACCAAGAACGCGTATTTCGGACGATTATTTATGGCTTCCTTATGTCGTATCAGAATATGTTAAGGTAACGGGCGATCAAACGATTCTCGATGAGATCGTGCCATTCTTAGAAGATGCACCGCTAGGTGAACACGAAGAAGAACGGTATTCAAGCCCTGTGGAGTCAGAGGAAGTCGCTACACTTTATGCACATTGCCTAAGGTCTTTAGATCACGGACTCAATTTTGGTGAACATGGTTTGCCACTTATGGGTGGTGGTGACTGGAATGATGGTATGAATACTGTCGGCAATGAAGGCAAAGGCGAGAGTGTATGGTTAGGCTGGTTCTTATATAAAATACTAAAAATGTTTATACCACATTGTACGAATAGAGGGGACCTAGGCTCTGTTCAAAAGTATCAGGCAGAAGCAAGTACGCTTGCGATTGCATTAGATGAACATGGCTGGGATGGAAAATGGTATAGACGTGCCTATTTCGATGACAGCTCTATACTTGGTACAGAAAGTCGCTCAGAGTGTAAAATTGACGCTATTGCACAAGCCTGGTCAGTCATGTCAGGTGCTGGCGACCCACAAAAATCTATAAAAGCGATGGCATCCGTTGAAGATTATCTCATCAATAGAGAAGAAGGTCTCATCAAACTGTTGACGCCTCCATTTGACAAAAGCGATATGGAACCAGGCTACATTAAAGGCTATGTACCAGGTGTCAGAGAAAACGGCGGCCAGTACACACATGCAGCGACATGGGTAATAGCGGCATTTGCCATGCTCGGCGAAGGTGATAAAGCTCATGAACTCTATGAGCTGATTAACCCAATCAATCATAGTAACACGTATCGCGAAATGCTCACTTACAAGACAGAACCTTATGTCATGGCAGCGGATGTTTATAGCGTCTATCCGCACATTGGTAGAGGTGGGTGGTCATGGTACACTGGTGCTGCTGGTTGGATGTATCAAGTAGGTCTGGAAAACATCCTTGGATTTAGCAGGGAAGGTGATATTGTACACAGCAACCCAAATGCGCCGCTGAAATGGGGCGATGTTAAACCAATGGTAAAATACAGACCAAAAGCTGAGAAGCCAGAATTAGAATAATCATAGAAAAAGCCGCTGCACACGCAGCGGCTTTTATTTGTGGGTGAGTGGTGTGAGTGAGTGGTGGTGTCAAGCAATTTGACTCATTGAGTCGATTTGCTTGACACCAC